>NZ_JPRF03000031.1 GCF_001188955.3 Kitasatospora aureofaciens
AGCCCGCCGCGGCCGCCGTCCGCCCCTCGGCGGCCCGCGGACGCCGGCTGGTGTTCGCCGCCGCGGGCGCCTTCTCGGTCGCCGCGGTGACCCTCGGCGGCGTCGGCGGCGGGCTCACCCAGGGCGAGGAGCAGCACGGCACCACGGTCAGCCCGGTCGGCGGCAGCGGCACCAGCGGCCGCACCGGTCTGGTCCCGATGACCGCGCAGGTCCCGGTGGACTTCCCGGGCCGCCCGGTGGCCGCCGACCGCGACCCGAACCCGTCCTCGTCCCCGGAGCGCTTCCTGGGCAACATCGCCGCCCTGCGCCAGCAGATCCGCTAGAACAGCGTTTGCCCGGGCCACCGGCCGGTCTTTACCACGGCTTCATCCCGCTGTGGACCAGGGACCCGCCGGTGGCCATTACGCTGTAGGAACCGTCGTCCGACGAGCTAGGGAGCAAAGGTTGTTCAGCGACGTAGGTGGGCTGGAGATCCTGACCCTGATCGTGATGGCGATCATCATCTTCGGTCCCGACAAGCTACCGAAGCTGATCCAGGACACCATGGGCTTCATCCGGAAGATCCGTTCCTTCGCCGACACCGCGAAGGAGGACATCCGCAGCGAGCTGGGCCCGGAGTTCAAGGACTTCGAGTTCGAGGACCTCAACCCCAAGACCTTCGTCCGCAAGCAGCTGATGGGCGACGAGCAGGACCCGCTGGGCCTGAAGGGCATGAAGGACTCGCTCGACATCCGCTCCGTCCTGGACGACAAGCCCGCCGCGCCGGTGAACGGCCGCGCGGGCAGCGTGGGTTTCGACAAGGCCGCCCCGGCGCCCGCCTCCGCCGGCGCCCCCCTGCAGCCCGGCGAGCGGCCCCCGTTCGACCCCGACGCCACCTGAGCGCACCGGGTCCCCACCCGGCGCCACCGCCCCGCCCGGCCGCCCGGCTGAGCGGGGCGGTGGCGTGTGCGCCGCTATTGTGCTGATTGTTCCCGCTGAGCCGTCCGTCACATCCGCGTCCGCGCGGACCAGGAACGGCCCCCGGGAACGCCGAGGTACGCCACCATGGGAGCGCGCCACGGCAGGCACACGTGCGTTTGAGGAGGCCCGGGGATGGACGCGACGAGTCAGGCGGGAGGGGCGACGGCCACGGCCGGCGGCCCGGTGGTCGGCGGGCAGGCCGGTCCGGCGGACCCGCTGCTGCCCTACCTGTCCGCCGACTTCCCCTGGTACGGCCTGGACGAAGGCTGGACCGGCCGCCGCTTCCTGATGCAGGCCGGCGCCGGCGGCGCCCGCGCCGGGGCGGCCGGCGTCGACTACGGCACCCTCGGCCACGGCGACGAGCCGGCCCGGCAGTTCGAGCCGCGCGACCTGCGGAAGTTCGCCGTCGTGGTCACCGTCGCCCGCCGGGGCAGCCGCCGCAGCGCCGACAACACCGGCACCCTGGAGGCGACCTCCGCCTCCTCCGCCGCCTGGCTGGCCGGCTCCGGCCTGCTCGCCGCGACCTGGCCCGGCCAGCTGGACCGCACGCTGCGCCAGGACTGGCTGGACCAGCAGAGCACCCTCGCCTGGGACCTCGCGGACGACCTGGCCGGCCCCGGCTGGTCCACCCTGAGCCTGCCGGTCAACGGCCTGCCGCAGCCCTTCCGCTACCGCGAGTCCGAGTACGGCTGGGTGCTCGCGGGCGAGGCCCCCGGCGTGCTGCTCGGCGCCTTCGGCCGGGGCGTCAGCGCCTACGGCATCGGCTTCTCCACCGTCCCGGACCTGAGCGGATACACCCGGCCGTAGCGCCCGTGGATACGCCGAGGGGCCGGGTGGTCACCACCCGGCCCCTGAGTCCGTGTCTCCCGGCGCGTCCGGTGTTCGCGTCCGGTCAGAACTTGTTCTTGGGCGTCAGTCCGAGCGACATCCCCGCCAGCCCGCGCTGGCGGCCGCCGAGCTTGCCGGCCACGGCGCGCAGGGCGGCGCCGGCCGGGGAGTCCGGGGCGGCCAGCACGACCGGACGGCCGTCGTCGCCGCCCTCGCGCAGCCGGACGTCGATCGGGATCGAGCCGAGCACCGGCACGGTCGCGCCGACGGTGCGGGTGAGCGCCTCCGCGACGGTCTGGCCGCCGCCGGTGCCGAACACGTCGATCATCTCGTCGCAGTGCGGGCACGGCATGCCGGACATGTTCTCGATCACGCCGACGATCTTCTGGTGGGTCTGCACCGCGATGGTGCCGGCCCGCTCGGCCACCTCGGCGGCGGCCATCTGCGGGGTGGTGACGATCAGGATCTCCGCGTTGGGGACCAGCTGCGCCACCGAGATCGCGATGTCGCCGGTACCGGGCGGCAGGTCCAGCAGCAGGACGTCCAGGTCGCCCCACCACACGTCGGCGAGGAACTGCTGCAGCGCGCGGTGCAGCATCGGGCCGCGCCAGACCACCGGGGCGTTGCCCGGGGTGAACATCCCGATCGAGATGACCTTCACGCCGTTCGCCTGCGGCGGCATGATCATGTCCTGGACCTGGGTGGGCCGGCCCTCGACGCCCAGCATGCGGGGCACGCTGTGGCCGTAGATGTCGGCGTCCACGACGGCGACCTTCAGCCCGTCCGCGGCCATCGCCGCGGCCAGGTTGACCGTCACCGAGGACTTGCCGACACCGCCCTTGCCGGAGGCGACGGCGTAGACCCGGGTCAGCGTGCCCGGCTTGGCGAACGGGATCTCCCGCTCGGGGGCGCCGCCGCGCAGCAGCTGGGAGAGTTCCTTGCGCTGCTCGTCGCTCATCACGTCGAGTTCGACCTCGACGCCGGTCACGCCGGCGACCTTGCCGACCGCCTCGCGGACCCGGGTGACGATGGTGTCGCGCATCGGACAGCCGGAGACGGTCAGGTAGACCGCGACGCGCACCGCACCGTCCTCGGCGATCTCGACCGATTTCACCATGCCGATCTCGGTGATCGGACGGTTGATCTCCGGGTCGTTGACGGTCGCCAGCGCCTGACGTACGGAGTCCTCCGTGACGCCGGCCGCGACCTCTGTCTCGTTGGCCATGCCTTGATGGTACGGCGCCGGGCGTACTGCTTAACCGGCCGGTAGCGTGCCGCCGGTCACAAGGACTCGGCGGCGTCCCGTCGTTCGTCGATCTCCTTGAGCAGCGACTGCAGCTCCGAGCGGATGAAGTCGCGGGTCGCCACCTCGCCGAGCCCGTGCCGCAGGGCGGCGACCTCGCGGGCGAGGTACTCGGTGTCGGCGATGTTGCGGTCGCTGCGGGCCCGGTCCTGCTCCATGTTGACCCGGTCCCGGTTGTCCTGCCGGTTCTGCGCCAGCAGGATCAGCGGCGCCGCGTACGAGGCCTGCAGCGACAGCACCAGGGTCAGGAAGATGAACGGGTACTCGTCGAAGCGCGCGGCCGGCGGCAGCATGGTGTTCCAGAGCACCCAGACGACGATCACCACCGTCATCCAGACGATGAACCGCCCGGTGCCGAGGAAGCGGGCGATCCGCTCCGACAGCACGCCGAAGGCCTCGGGGTCGTAGGAGGGCAGGGTGAGCAGGCCGGGGCGGGCGGTGCGCGGCTGGTCGAGCCGGACGCGGTTGGATCCGGTGATGGGGGAGGTCTCCAGGCGGTCCCGGCCGCCGCCCTCACGGGTGCGCAGTTCGCGCAGCTGGCGCAGTTCCCGCAGTTCCCCCTGCAGGCGCCGGCGCGCGGAGTCGCTCGGCCGTGCGTTGCGGTCACCGTCCACCGTGCATCTCCTCTCTGTCGTCGTCCCCGGCGTGCAAGTCGGCGTCGCGCCAGTCCTCGGGCAGCAGGTGGTCGAGCACGTCGTCGACGGTCACCGCGCCGAGCAGGTGGTCCGCCTCGTCCACGACCGGCGCGGCCACCAGGTTGTACGTCGCCAGGTAGCTGGTGACCAGCGACAGCGGGGTGTCCGGCGGCAGCGCGTCCAGGTCGTCGTCCACCAGCTCGCCGACCAGGACGTACGGGGGCTCGCGCAGCAGCCGCTGGAAGTGCACCGTGCCCAGGTACTTGCCGGTCGGGGTCTCGTTCGGCGGTCGGCAGACGTACACCTGGGCGGCCAGCGCGGGCTTGTGGTCGCGGATCCGGATCCGGGCCAGCGCCTCGGCGACCGTCGCGTCCGGCTCCAGGACGATCGGCTCGGTGGTCATCAGACCGCCGGCGGTGTCCTCCTCGTAGGACAGCAGGCGGCGGACCGGTGCGGCCTCCTCGGGCTCCATCAGCCCGAGCAGCCGTTCGGCCTCGTCGCCGGGCAGCTCGGAGAGCAGGTCTGCGGCGTCGTCCGGGTCCATCGCCTCCAGGACGTCGGCCGCCCGCTCCTCCTGGAGCTTGCCGATGATCTCGACCTGGTCGTCCTCGGGCAGCTCCTCCAGGACGTCCGCGAGCCGTTCGTCGGGCAGCGCGGCGGCCACCTCGGCGCGGCGCTTGGCGGACAGGTGGTGCATCACGCTGGCGAGGTCGGCCGGGCGCAGCTGTTCGAAGGTGGCGAGCAGGTTGGCCGCGCCCTGGTCCTGCTCGGGCAGCGAGAAGCCGGTGACGTCCTGCCAGTCCAGGGTGAGCCGCTCGCCCTTGCCCTTGCGCAGCCGGGAGGCCCGGCCGACCTGGACGAAGACCTTGCTGACCTCCCACTCGCGCAGCCGGGTCTGCACCATGCCGACGTCCAGCACGGTGACGTCCTCCCCGGTCTTGGTCCAGGTGACGGTGCGGTCCAGCAGCTCGGCGAGCACCAGGGTTTCGGCCGGGCGCTGCTCGAAGCGGCGCAGGTTGATCAGGCCGGTGGTGAGCACCTGACCGGACTCCAGACTGGTCACCCTGGTCATCGGCAGGAAGATCCGGCGCCGGGCGACGACCTCGACCACCAGACCGAGCACCAGCGGCGGGCGGCCGCCCAGACGCAGCGAGACGACCACGTCCCGGACCCGCCCGACCTGGTCGCCGTTGGGGTCGAAGACCGCGATGGCGGAGAGGTGGGAGATGAAGACCCGGGTGCCTGGCCCTGCCATGAACTCCCTCGACTCGCTCGACTCCGTCCGGCATGCGCCGGGGCGCACGTTCGGCCAAGGCTACCCGTGCGGCGTACGCCCGGCCCGGTGGGGCACGTTAGCGGTCACGGGCGTACTCGGCGTGAACCTTTAGCGGCGCTTGAGGAGCAGTTTGGGCAGCCCGGCCGGGATCGGCCGGCGGGTGGTGGCCGGGGTGGGCATCGGACGGGCGGCGTGCGAGCCGTCCGGCATCGCGCCCGGACGCTCGGTCAGCGCTCCGGCCGGCTGCAGCCGCAGCACCCGGCACTCGCGTGCCCAACGCTCGGCGATCGTGTCGGTGTCGGGCGCGTTCAGTCGCTTGCCCTTGAGCTCCTCGACGGCGCCCAGCCAGGCCTCGCCCTCGGGCGCCAGCTCGACGACCTCGGCGTCCCAGCCGGTCAGCCGGCCGCCCTTGTCCTTGCTGCGCACCGTGACCACGGCCCGGGCGCCCGCGGTCAGGCCGTGCAGCGGCTGCTCGGTGCCGTCGCCGACCACCACTACCGCGCCGTCGTGCCAGGCGTGCCACAGCGGGCGGGCCTGGGACTCGCCGTCCGCGCGTACCCACAGCAGTCCGGACTTCTTCGCGGCCTCCTCCAGCAGGGCCTGGTCGAGGAAGTCGTCGGCGGTCGTGGCGGCGGAGTTGCGGTCCATGGCGGACAGCGTACGGGTTTCCGGCCTCCGCCCGTCCGCCGGATGTCCACGTGCGGCCCGTCGGACGTCCGCCGGATGTCCCCGGACGTCTTATCCTCCGGGCGACAGTTCCATTGGCGGGCCACGGGCCTTACCGTATGACCGCCCCACCACCGCGACCAGCGAAGGAGCGCCGTGCCCGCCGCCCGGCCCGCGACCGCCCCCGCCCCTGCCACCGCCGCCGACCCGCGGCCCACGCAGCCGCTCCCCACCCTCGACCTGCTGCTGCTCGCCGTCTCGATCGGTGGCATCTCCTTCTCCGGCCCGCTGATCTCCGCCACCGCCGCGCCCGCACTGGCCATCGCCTTCTGGCGCAACGTCATGTCGGTCGGCGCCCTCGGCCCGTACGCCCTGCTGCGCCACCGCGCCGAACTGCGGGGGATCGGCCGCCGGGCACTGCTGCTCGCGGTCGCCGCCGGGGCACTGCTCGCGGTGCACTTCGCGCTCTGGATGCCCAGCCTGCGGATGACCTCGGTGGCCTCCGCCACCGCCCTGGTCACCACCACGCCGCTGTGGACGATCCTGCTGATGCGGCTGTTCGGCGTCCGCGCGCCGCGGATGGTCTGGCTCGGCACCGTCGTCGCCTTCGCCGGCGTGCTGGTGCTGACCGGCGTGGACCTCTCGATGTCCCCCCGCGCGCTGCTCGGCGACGCGCTCGCCCTCGCCGCGGGCTTGGCCGCGGCCGGGTACATGCTGCTGGGCGCCGAGGTCCGCAGGGCCGTCAGCACCACCGCGTACACCCTGGTCTGCTACGCCACCACGGCGGTCGGCCTGCTGGCGATCTGTCTGGTCACCGGGACGCGGCTGTCCGGCTGGTCGGCCGGTGCCTGGTGGCAGATCGTGCTGCTGATGGTCACCGCGCAGCTGCTCGGGCACTCGCTGAGCAACCGGGTTGTGCGCAACCTCGGTCCGTCGATCACCTCCACCGCGATCCTGCTGGAGACCCCGGGCGCGGCCCTGATCGCCGCCCTGTGGCTCGGCCAGTGGCCCCCGGCGGCCGCCTACCCGGCGGTGGTGCTGATCCTGCTCGGCCTGGTCCTGGTCGCCCGCGGCGGGCGCAGGTAGGCAGCAGGCGGGCGGGCGTCGCGGGCGCTACAGCCAGCCGTTGCGGCGGAAGCCCCGGTACATCCCGATGCAGATCAGCGTGATCGCGCCGAGCACCATCGGGTAGCCGTACGCGTGGTGCAGCTCGGGCATGTAGTCGAAGTTCATGCCGTACACACCGGTGATCATGGTGGGCACCGCGAAGATCGCCGCCCAGGCGGTGATCTTGCGCATGTCCTCGTTCTGCGCGACCGACACCTGCGCCAGGTTCGCCTGCAGCAGCGAGTTCAGCAGCTCGTCGAAGCCGTGCACCTGCTCGGTGACCCGGGCCAGGTGGTCGGCGACGTCCCGGAAGTACTTCTGCATGTCCGGGTCCACCAGCCGCTGCAGCGGCTCGGACAGCTGCTGCATCGGACGCAGCAGCGGCGCCACCGCGCGCTTGAACTCCAGTACCTCGCGCTTGAGTTGGTACACCCGACCGACGTCCGCGCTGCGCGCGCCCTTGGCCGAGAAGACGCCGTACTCGATCTCGTCCACGTCGTTCTGCAGCCGTTCGGCGACCAGCAGGTAGTTGTCCACCACGTGGTCGGCGATCGCGTGCAGCACCGCGGCCGGGCCCTTGGCGAGCAGCCCCGCCTCGTCCGCGTCCGCCTCCAGCCGGTGCCGCAGCTCCTGCAGCGAGCCGTGGCCGCCGTGCCGCACGGTGATCACGAAGTCCCGCCCGGCGAAGACCATCAGCTCACCGGTCTCCACCACCTCACTGGTGGGCGTGAGTTGGTCGTGCTCGACGTAGCGGATGGTCTTGAAGACGGCGAACAGCACGTCGTCGTAGCGCTCCACCTTGGGCCGCTGGTGCGCGTGCACCGCGTCCTCCACCGCGAGCGGGTGCAGGCCGAAGCGCTGGGCGATGCCCTCGAACTCGGCCCCGGTCGGTTCGTGCAGCCCGATCCAGCTGAACGACCCACTGCTGTCCGGGAGTTGGTGCGCCGCCTTGACCCGGCGGGCGGCCTCGCGCGGGCTGCAGGTCTCCCCGTTGCGCCGGCCGTGCTGGTACACCGCGCAGTCCACGACCGCCGAGCCGCTGCCCTCCGGCACGGCGTCGTACGCCCCGGCGGCGCCCCGGCGGCGGTTGGTGCGGACGGCGGCACGCAGGCTGTTGATCATCGACATGACAGGCTCCCTGGGAGAGGAGCCGTCGCACGGCGGCGCGGTAGGGCCGCGGGGCAGGGCCGTGGTGCGACGGCGCGGAACACCGGTGAAAAGGGATGAGGGGTGCTCTCCCGGCCGGTCCGTCCGCCGCCGGCCCGCGCCCTGGGCAACTACGGCTGGATCAGCCGCTGAGGCCGGAGGGGCGGGGGATGCGGGGAAGTCGGGTCCGGGCAGAGCTGCCGGTACTGCATGGTCGGCCGGTATCCACCGCAACCACCTCCTTCGCGCCGCCGCCCCGGGACGAACGATCCCGGTGGCCAGTCGCTCACCCTAACATCTGACCGAGCATCGGCGCCCGCGGGTTTCCCGGCCCCGCCCGTACGCCCCCGCGCGGACGCGCGGACCGCGCGGGTTACGCTCACCGGCATGGCGCACGACTTCCCGTCCTTCGGCGACCCCCACGGCGGCAGCTCCCCGGAACTCTCCCGGGAGGCGGTGCTGGCCGCCGTCGAGGCCCGGCTGATCACCACCTTCGGCGAGCCGAGCGGACGCGCCGCCGTCACCTTCCTCGGCACCGACCGGATCGAGGTGCTGCGCTTCGGCCCGGACGCCGAGGGACTGGTCCGCTACGCGACCCTCGGGATGTCCGCCGCTCCCATGGCCGACCCGACCGCGCTGGTCGCCGACCAGCTGCGCGGACCGCGCGCCGAACTGGTGCTGACGGTGCGCGGAGGACGCGACGGCGTGCTGCGCAGCCTGGCCACCTTCGCCGCGACCCCGCAGGTCGAGGGCCTGGTGGTGGCCCCGGGCGGCTCGCTGGACCTCGGCGCCCCGCTGTGGGACGGCGCCCCCTTCACCTCGGTGCTGGCCGCCGAGCCGGGCGGCCTGGTCGAGGACCTGGAACTGGCCGAGCCCGCCGAGCCGGTGCGCTTCCTGCCGCTGCTGCCGATGACGCCCAACGAGGCGGGCTGGAAGCGGGTGCACGGCGCGGCCGCGCTCCAGGAGCGCTGGCTGGACCAGGGCACCGACCTGCGCGACCCGCAGCGGCGGGGCGTCAAGCTCGACTGACATCCCGACCCCGGCCGGCCGCACCAACGTCAGGGCGTACGGCGCTGCCCACACGCCCTGACCGCGCTCCGGTACGCCGGGGCGCGACACCACGCGCCGTCAGCGCGTGATCGGCTTCGCCCCGGTCGCCTGGGCGAGCAGCGCCTCGTACACCTCCGGGTCGGTGGTGTGCTCGCCGAGCCGGACGGTCTTGCGGCCGCCGTGGTAGTCGCTGGAGCCGGTGACCAGCAGGCCGAGGTCGCCCGCCAGGCCGCGCAGCCGCCGCCTGGTCTCCTCGTCGTGGTCGGTGTGGTCGACCTCCAGCGCGGCCAGCCCGGCCGCCGCGAGGTCGGCGATCACCTGGTCCGGGACCGTCCGGCCGCGCTTGACCGCGCCGGGGTGGGCGAACACCGGCACCCCGCCGGCCGCCCGGACCAGCCGGACCGCCGCCACCGGGTCGGTCTCGTGCTTGCGGACGTCCGCCCGGCCGCCGTTGGCCAGCCAGTCCGGGGTGAAGGCGTCCGAGACGGTGCCGACCACACCCGCCTCGACCAGCGCGCTGGCGATGTGCGGGCGCCCGACCGAGCCGGCCCCGGCGATCCGCTGCACCTGCTCCCAGCTGATGTCCGCCCCGAGTTCCCGGCAGCGCTCGACGACCGCCCGGCCGCGCCGGAACCGGTCGGTGCGCACCAGCTCCCGCTCGCGCGCGAACTCCGGCTCCTCGGGGTCGAACAGGTACGCCAGCAGGTGCATGCTGATGCCGTCCACCACGCACGACAGTTCGGCCCCCGGGACGACGGTCAGCCGGGTGCCGTCCGGCAGCGCGTGCACCGCGTCGGCGGCCTCGGCGTGGCCGGCGACGGTGTCGTGGTCGGTCAGCGCGACCACGTCGAGGCCGGCGACGACCGCCGCCCCGACCAGCTCGGCCGGGCTGTCGGTGCCGTCGGAGGCGTTGCTGTGGGCGTGCAGGTCGATGCGCACGGGGCGGACTCCTGGAAGCTCGGGGTGCCGCCCAGGATAGGCCGTCCGGCTGTCGTGCGGTCAGCCCAGCAGCCGGGGGGAGAGCGCCCCGCAGGGCAGCAGGTCCAGTTCGGCGCCGGCCTCGCGCAGGTCGGTGAGCACCAGTTCGTCGTACATCACCAGGGCGGACTGCTCGGGCCAGGCGATCGCCCAGATCCAGAGCCCGCGGGCCTCGCCCACGAACACCGCGCGGTCCGCCGGGGCGTCCGGGACGTGGAACATCGGAGTGGGCCGCCCGGCGGCCATCAGCTTGGCGTCGGCGGGTTTGTACAGGCCGACCGAGTCGCCCGGGTCCGGCCCCGGGAGTCCGGCGTAGCGGGCACCGAGCCCGACGCCGAGCTCCTCGGCGACCAGCACCAGCTCGCCGAAGCCGCCGAGCGGGGCGGGCCCGGAGCAGGCGACGGCGGTGGCCCGGGCGCCGGAGACGTCGTCGCCGACGTGGGCGATGCCGGTGTAGAGCCAGCCGACCGGGAGCGGCCAGGGCAGCCAGACGGGGACCTGCGAGCGGGCGACGGCGACGCCCAGGGCTTCCACGCTCGGGGGCAGCACGGGCTGCATCGGGTGAACGGCTCCGTGCCGGTCGCACTGCCAGGTGTCCGAAAAAAGACCGGGGGCGCGGACCCGACCGGCGCACCTCGGGCAGCTTGGCTCGCCCCTCATAGCCGACAACGCTCCTCCCTCCGGTCCGCCGCGTCAAGGACGATCACCCGTACGGACGGCTCGGCGGCACTGTCGGTGCTGGACGCCCGGCCGGCGCGGGTGGGGTGCGGCACGGGCGGCGGTCCCCGTTGGGGGATGTCCCGTGGCGGGTGGCGGCAAACGTCCCGGGGCCGGGGCGGGGGGGTGCCGGAAGTCGGGGCGGCGCCGGAAGTCGGGTCGGGGCCGGACGCACTGACGCCCCGTCATCGGCGATCGCGGTGACGGGGCGTCAGTCGGGTATCGGTACGTCCGGATCGGACGCTCCCGGCTCGTCGGCGGCGGGTGGGGCCTCCCGTTCGGAGGCGCCGCGCTGGGTCAGACGGTCGGGCACGGGCGGATGAGCAGGCGTTCGCCGGTGCGGGCGGCGTCCTGGACGAGCTCCCGAACGGTCTCGGCGTCGGCGATCACGCGGTCGGTCGCGGAGCCGTCGACGTCGTCCAGTCGGAGGATCTCGAAGCGCATGGGCTTGGTCATGGGCGTCTCCTTTCCGGGCCCCGGCATGCGGGGCGGTTGCGGCTGAGTGGGTATCAGCCCTTTCGGGGTCCTGCGGATCCGGCGCTGGAGCCGGATCGGGCGGGTCGTACGTGCGGCGGTCTGCTGCGGCAAGGGCTCCCCCTGCTTGCCTGGTGCGTCCAATGCCTGGTGAACCACGGTGTCGTGGCGGTGCTACCGGGCCGTTGCCCGTCCGTAACGCCCGGGTTTCGGCTGATCGGTACCCGGTGCGGGCCGGCGATGATTCCCGGACAGAATCAAAGATTACCGTAACTAACGAATTTTGTCCTGCGTTGAGACCGGTCGAACCGCCGGAAGTGGTAGAGACCACTTCGGTGGGGCTGCCGCTCGGCGGCGCCGCTCAGGCCCAGAACGCGGCCAGCGCCCGGGCCGTTGCGGCCGGCTGCTCGGCGTTGGGGGAGTGCCCCGCGTCCGCGACCACCACCCGGCGGGCGCCCAGCCGCTCCGCCATGCCGCTCTGCTCCGGCACCGGCCAGGCGTAGTCCCGCTCCCCGGACAGCACCAGCACCGGCAGCGCCCCGGCGGTCACCGCGGCCAGCTCGTCCACCCGGTCCGGCGCGGCCACCAGGTGCCCGCCGGTGACGGCCAGCGCCCGCGGCACGTTGGCCACCCAGCGGCGGTGCAGGAACTTCGCGACGGCCGGCTCCAGGACGGGCTTCGGCTCCCCGCTGCTCTCGTCCATCTGCCGCATCACCTGCCAGATCTCCTCCAGGGTCATCACCGGCAGGACGTCCAGCAGCAGCTTGGTGCGGGCCGCCTCGGCCGGGTCGATCGGCCCCGGGCCGGTGGCCATCAGGGTCAGCGATCGCCAGGGCAGCGGGCCCTCCGCGGCCGCCGCGAGCACCGCCTCCCGGACCACCTGGCCGCCGAAGGAGTGCCCCAGCAGGTGCAGCGGGCCGTCCTGCGCCAGCACCTCGGTCAGCGCCCGGACGTCGGCGCCCAGCGCGTCGACGGTGTACGCCGCGTCGTCGTCCGGTCCGCCGGTCTCGTACTGGCCCCGCTGGTCCACGGCCGTCACCCGGTACCCGGCGGCCACCAGCGGTTCCAGCAGCGCGATGAAGTCCTCCTTGCTGCCCGTGAACCCGGGCACCAGCAGCGCCGACCCGCGCACCGGCCCGTCCGGCTCCGCCCGCAGCGCGGCGAACTCCCCCCGCGCGGTCACCACGCGCTCCGCCCGGGCGCAGTCGGGCAGGGTCAGGAACGGCGGAGTACTCATCAACGGCTTCCCTTCCGCGACAGCGACTCCCCGAGCGTATGCCGTCCCGGCACCCCGCCCCACCAGCCGGGACGCCCGCGTGGCGTGTCGGCTTCCCGGCCGTGCGCACAGGCTGCGCGGGCCGGGGGCGGGAGCCCCGGGGCGTCGTCCTCGTCGTGCGGCGCGGAAAAGCCCGAGGGGGCGGACCGGGCTGGGGACCCGGTCCGCCCCCTCGGGGCGGGGTGTGTCAGCCCTCCGGAGTGGTCTCCGGGGTGGCCACGGCCTTGCGGGTCCGGGTGCGCTTGCGCGGAGCCGGCACCTCGGCGGCCGGGGCCTCGGCGGCCGGGGCCTCCGGGGCGGTCTCGGCGACGGCCTTGGGCTTGCGCGCGCGGGTCCGGGTGGCCGGCTTCTCCTCGGCCGGGGCCTCGGTCGCCGCGGCGGCCTCGACGGCCTCCGCCTTGGGCTTGCGGGTCCGGGTGCGCGTCGCGGGCTTCTTCTCGGCCGGTGCCTCGGCCGGAGCCTCAACGGGGGCCTCGGTCACGACGGCCGCCTCGACGGCCTCGGCCTCCGCCTTCGGCTTGCGGGTGCGGGTCCGGGTGGCCTTCTTCTCGGCCGGGGCCTCGGCGGGAGCCTCGACGACCGCGGCCGCCTCGACGGCCTCGGCCTCGGCCTTCGGCTTGCGGGTGCGGGTCCGGCGCGGCTTCTCCTCGGCCACCGGCTCCGCCACGGCCACGGCGGCCTCGACGACCGCGACGGCCTCGGTCACGGCCTCGGCCGCCACCGCGGCGGTCTCGTTCACCGCGGCGCCACCGCGCGAGCGGCGGCGACGGCGGCGCGGAGCGGTGTCGCCCTCGGCACCCTCGACGGCCGGAGCCGCCTCGGTCACCGCGGCGGCGACAGCGGCCGTCCCCTCGGCGCCCTCGGCGAGCTCCGCGCCACGGCGGGTGCGGCGGCGCTCACGGGTACGGCGCGGCTTCTCCTCCGCCGCCGGGGCCTCGACGGCGGGGCGGCCGGAGCCGCCACGCCCGCCACGGCCACCGCCGCGGGCGGGGCGGGCGCCCCGTCCGCCGGTCTCGCCGAGGTCCTCGATCTCCTCGGCGCCGAGACCGGCCCGGGTGCGCTCCGAGCGCGGCAGCACGCCCTTGGTGCCAGGCGTGATCTTCAGCAGCTCGTACAGGTGCGGCGAGGTGGAGTAGGTCTCCTCCGGCTCGTTGAACGGCAGGTCCAGCGCCTTGTTGATCAGCTGCCAGCGCGGGATGTCGTCCCAGTCGACCAGGGTGACGGCGGTGCCGGAGGCGCCGGCCCGGCCGGTGCGGCCGATCCGGTGCAGGTAGGTCTTCTCGTCCTCGGGGCACTGGTAGTTGATGACGTGGGTGACGCCCTCGACGTCGATGCCGCGGGCGGCCACGTCGGTGCAGACCAGCACGTCGACCTTGCCGTTGCGGAAGGCGCGCAGCGCCTGCTCGCGCGCGCCCTGGCCGAGGTCGCCGTGGACGGCGCCGGCCGCGAACCCGCGCTGGGTCAGCTGGTCGGAGACGTCGGCGGCGGTGCGCTTGGTGCGGCAGAAGATCATCGCCAGCCCGCGGCCGTCGGCCTGCAGGATGCGCGAGACCATCTCGACCTTGTCCAGCGAGTGCGCACGGAAGATGTGCTGCTCGATGTTGGCGACGGTCGTGCCGGTGTCGTCCGGGGCGGCGGCCCGGATGTGGGTCGGCTGGCTCATGTACCGGCGGGCGAGGTTGATGACCTGGCCCGGCATGGTGGCCGAGAACAGCAGGGTCTGCCGCTTGGCCGGCAGCATGGTGATGATCTTCTCGACGTCGGGCAGGAAGCCCAGGTCGAGCATCTCGTCGGCCTCGTCCAGGACCAGCGCGCGGACCTTGGACAGGTTCAGCTTCTTCTGCCCGGCCAGGTCCAGCAGGCGGCCCGGGGTGCCGACCACGATGTCGACGCCCTTGGTGAGCGCCTCGACCTGCGGCTCGTACGCCCGGCCGCCGTAGACCGCGAGCACGCGGACGTTGCGGACCTTGCCGGCGGTCTGCAGGTCGTTGGTGACCTGGGTGCAGAGCTCGCGGGTCGGGACGACGATCAGCGCCTGCGGGAAGTCGGAGAGCTGCTCCTCGGTGGCCCGGCCGGCGTCCACGTCGGCGCGCACGGTGCACCGCTCGATCAGCGGGAGGCCGAAGCCGAGGGTCTTGCCGGTGCCGGTCTTGGCCTGGCCGATGACGTCGTGGCCGGTCAGGGCGACCGGGAGGGTCATCTCCTGGATCGGGAAGGGATGGACGATGCCGACGGACTCGAGCGCCTCGGCGGTCTCCGGGAGGATCCCCAGATCCCGGAACGTCGTCTTGATGGGTTCAGCGGTGGTGGACAGGGTGCTGCCTCTTCCGTTTTCGGAGGGGCCGAGAGCGAGCGGCGGGCGGGCAGCCGCGCGGCTGCGTACGGGCCTGGGCGGCCCCGAATACAGCTGCGCGGACGCACAACCGCGCCGGTCCCTGCGGCCGGCCGGTGCGCGCGGCCCGATGGCGGGGCGCGTCGCCGGCGGCGTCGGGGAGGGTTCCCGTGAGGGACCTGCGCGGGACCTCCGCCAGGGGGCGTGGTCTCGGCGGCCCTCGCTCGGCCACTGATGCGGTGCCAAGGCTTGAAGTCCAAGCCATGGTCGGAGCCGATCGGCTCTCCGACCGGGCATCCGCGTACGTGAGTACCCGTGCCTCCGGTGCGGACACGTCCGAGGGGGACGGCGCCGCTAGGGAGCGGGCTCGTGCGGGTCACCGAGACGGCGGCGACACCGTGCGAACACGACGGGGCTCCGTACCACCATACAGTCAGGCGACGACTCGAACACGTGACGCGTCTGACATCGTTCCCGGCGAGCGGGCCGCGAGCGGCCGATCCCGCAGGTCACCCGGTTGTCCCGGGCGGTGCGGCGGGGGTTCGAGGACAGGCCTTAGGGTGACGGGTCATGGAGACCCATGGTGAGACGCAGGACGGTGCCGACTCGATCGGCGACTGGGCCACGTGCTCGGCCGAGCCGGGCTACCGCGCGGCGGTGCTGGATCTGCTCGGCGCGCTCGCGTACGGCGAGCTGAGCGCCTTCGAGCGGCTCGCCGAGGACGCCAAGCTGGCGCCCGACCTCGCCGACAAGGCGGCGCTGGCCCGGATGGCGTCCGCCGAGTTCCAGCACTACCAGCGGCTGCACGACCGGCTCGCCGAGATCGGCGCCGACCCGCAGGAGGCGATGCGCCCCTTCGTCGAGCCGCTGGAGCTCTTCCACCGGATGACGGCGCCCTCGGACTGGCTGGAGGGCCTGGTCAAGGCCTACGTCGGCGACGCCATCGCGACCGACTTCTACCGCGAGGTGGCCGTCCGGCTGGACGACGACACCCGGGAGCTGGTCCTCGGCGTCATGTCCGACACCGGCCACGGCCAGTTCGCCGTCGACAAGGTCCGCCAGGCCATCGAGGCCGACCCGCGGGCCGGCGGGCGGCTCGCCCTGTGGGGCCGGCGGCTGATGGGCGAGGCGCTCAGCCAGGCCCAGCGGGTCGTCGCCGAGCGGGACGCGCTGTCCAACCTGCTGGTCGGCGGCGTCCACGTGAAGGGCTTCGACCTGGTCGAGGTCGGCAAGATGTTCAACCGGATCACCGAGGCGCACACCAGGCGGATGGCCGCCCTCGGCCTCGCGTCCTGACGGGCAGGCCCCTGGCTAGGCCGGCCGGTGCCGCCGCGGCGCGCGGTGGGCGCCGGCCCGGTGCGGGCGGTGCCGGTGCGCCGGGGCCCGCCCGGCGGCCAGGTCCGGCCGGGCCAGCAGCGAGGTGAGCACACCCGCGGACAGTGCCGCGAACGCCACCGCGACCACCGGGTGGCGCCCGCCCAGGCAGAAGTGCGCGACCGCCCCGCCGAGCAGCGCCGCCGCCAGCGCCGTCCCCGCCACCGTCGGGCGGGAGGCCCGGAAGTACCCGGGCAGGCCCAGCAGCGCGGCCGCGGCCACGACCAGGCCCACCAGCGCGAAGGCGATCGATTCGACCAACAAGGCGGCCTCCCGGGGGACGGGCGTACGGCACCGGCGCCGTACCTGTCGCCGTACCCCGGCCGATCCGTCCGTACACACGACGGTGCCCCGCTCCCGGTGGGGAACGGGGCACCGAAGGATGAGCGGTGGCGCCTCAGAGGGTGCCGAAACCGACCTTGCGGGCGGCCTGCTCGCCGATCTCCACGTACGCCAGGCGCTCGGCCGGGACGATGACGCGGCGGCCGTGCTCGTCGGTGAGCGAGAAGAGCTTCGAGGAGCCCTCCAGTGCCTTCGCGACCGCGCTCTCGATCTCATCGGCAGTCTGCGAGCTCTCGATCACGATCTCGCGCGGCGTGTTCTGCACGCCGATCTTGACCTCCACGGCTTCCGTCCCTCCGGGGTTGCAGCCTCCACGCGCGGGCACCGGAGCGCCTGGAACAAGCGTTCGCGGCGACCGCGCCGTACGGCTTCACCATAGAGCACCCGATCACCGCCCCGGCGAAGGTCAGCGGATCGTCAGCGCTGAGCGGAACCCTCCGCCGTGAGGTCGCCCGGGTGCATCGGGAAGCCCTTCAGCCCCCGCCAGGCCAGACTGGCGACCAGCCGCACCGCCTCGTCGCGCGGGATCTCCAGCCCCTGCGACAGCCAGTACCGGGCGGTGATCTGGGCCAGGCCGCAGACCCCGGCGGCCAGCAGCTTCGACTCCGACTCCGGCAGGTCGGTGTCCTCCTGGATCACCTTGCTGACCAGCGTCGCGCTCGCCTCGGAGGCCCGCTCCACCCGCTCGCGCACCGCCGGCTCGTTCGTCAGGTCCGACTCGAAGACCAGCCGGAAGGCGCCCGACTCGCTGGAGACGTAGTTGAAGTACGCCTCCATCGTCGCGGCCACCCGCAACTTGTTGTCGGTGGTCGTGCCCAGCGCCTCGCGGGTCGACTCGACCAGGGCGTCGCAGTGCTTGTCCAGCAGCGCCAGGTACAGCTCCAGCTTCCCGGGGAAGTGCTGGTACAGCACCGGCTTGCTCACCCCGGCGCGGTCGGCGATGTCGTCCATGGCGGCCGCGTGGTAGCCCTGCGCGACGAACACCTCCTGGGCGGCACCGAGCAGTTGTTCACGGCGGGCGCTTCGCGGCAGGCGGGCACCGCGCGGGCGCTCCTGCGCCTCCTGGATGGCCGTCACGGCGCTCCTCACTTCGGGCTTGTTCGGGGCTGGCAAGAGGGCCGATTCTACTTTTCGGTAACCGCGCCCGCGTTCGGCGAAGGCGAGAAAAGCTGCCCGGTCCCCTTGTCAGGAGCCCACAATACGGCGCTGACCTCGGCCCCGGCAGTGGTGTGACGAGGGATGGGACAGCCGCACCACCCCCCGCCGCCGCCCACCCGGGGCTCACTACCATCGTCCACCATGAGCAGCGCTGAGCAGCAGGTACGTACGGTCGAGGTCCCCGGCGCGGTGCTCGCGGTGCACCGGCCCGCCGAGGCGCCCCGGATTGCCGCCGGCCGCACCGACGGGCGCCAGCCCGGGCTCTTCGTGCACGGACTCGGTGGCTCCGCCGCCAACTGGACCGCCCTGATGGAGCGGCTCTCCGGCCTCGTCGACGGCGAGGCCGTCGACCTGCCCGGCTTCGGCCACTCCGACCCGCCCGCCGACGGCAACCTCAGCCTCTCCGGCCACGTCCGCGCCGTCATCGGCTACCTGGAGGCCTCCGGCCGCGGACCCGTCCACCTGTTCGGCAACTCGCTCGGCGGCGCCGTCGCCGTCCGCCTCGCCGCACTGCGCCCCGACCTCGTCCGCACCCTCACCCTGGTCTCGCCCGCCCTGCCCGAACTGCCCCCGCAGCGCTCCGCCTGGTCCACCGGCCTGCTCGCCCTGCCCGGCCTGCCCGCGCTGCTGCGCCGGCTGCCCGGCGGCCGGCGCGACGCCGAGGCGGCCACCGAGGACCTGCTGCGCCTGGTCTACGGCGACCCGGCCGGCCTCAGCCCGGTCGCCCGGGCCGAGGCGGTGGCCGAGTACCGGCGCCGGATGGACCTGCCGCACGCCATGACGGCCCTGGTCGGCTCGGCCCGCGGCATCGTCTCCGCGTACACCGAGCGCGGCGACCAGGCGCTGTGGCGCCAGGCCGAGCAGGTGCAGGCGCCGGTGCTGCTGGTGTACGGGCTGCGCGACAAGCTGGTCGCCTACCGCTCCGCCCGCCGGGCCTGCGCGGCCTTCGCCGACGCCCGGCTGCTGGTGCTGCCGGAGTCGGGGCACGTGGCGATGATGGAGCACCCCGACGCGGTCGCCCGGGCCGTGCGCGAGCTGATCGCGGCCACCGCCCGCTGAGACGGACGGGGAGACCCGGCGCACAGCGCCCGCTAACGCCCCGGTCGTGGGCGAGGTCACGGCGGTTCACTCGTTCAGGTGGCACGCAGGCATGTGAGCGATGGGTGACCGCAGGCCGGTCCTACCGTTCTGCTGCCGGACCGAACAGGTGTGGGGGAGAGCCGCAGACACCGGACCACTCGGTGGGTTCCGGGCAACAGCACGGGTCCCGGCGTACGGCCCCGCGGCTCCGGTAGCCCCTCGGAGGGGGTAGCAACCAGAGGAGGTCTCCCGTGCGCGTCGCCCTGCTCACCGAGGGTGCCCGCCCGCATCCCGACCGTGGCGCCGGAGCCTGGTGCGACCGGCTGGCCGAGGGTCTGCCGGAGCACGACTTCGAGCTGTACCTGCTGACCGGCCCGGCCGGACTCGGCTCCGCCGCCCGGCTCTCGCCCGCCTGGCAGGGCGCCCACGACCTGGCGCTGTGGGGCCGCCGCCCGCGCGGCCGGGCCCCCGGGACACTGCGCAGACGCCAGTACGCCCGGGCGTACGAGGAACTGGTGCGGGCCCTGGTGCTGCCGGGGGAGCGGGCCGGCTTCGGGGCCGGGCTGTACCGGCTGGCCGCGCTGGCCCGGGAGGACGAGGGCACCCTGCCCGCCTTCCTGGGCTCCGCCCACGCCCGGCGCGTGCTGGAACGGACCTGGCGGCTGCCCGGCGCGGACACCTCGGCCGGACAGCCGCTGGTCCGCGACGTCCTGGTCGCCGCCGACCTGCTGGAACAGTGCCTGCGCCCGCTCTCCGCGCCCTGGTACGGCACCGGGCCCGGCGGCCTCGGCGGCGCCGACCTGTGCCACGTCGTCGGCGGCGGCCCGGCCGCGCTGCCCGCCCTGGTCGCCCGGCACCTGCACGGGGTGCCGTTCGTCGTCACCGAGCACGGGCTGCACCTGCGCGAGCAGTACCTCGGCTTCCCGCCCCGAGCCGATGGGGGCGCCGGTGCCGAGAGCGAGGAGCGACAAGCGAGGGACGAGTGCCGGAGCGACGACCGTCGGCATCGGGTTCGAGCGCCCGGAGGCGAGCGGGCGAGTCACGAGGCGCCGTACCGCTGGCCGGTCCGGGCGCTGCTGCTGTCCTTCTTCCGGGCGCTCACCGAGGAGACCTACCGGCAGGCCGCGATACTCACCCCGGGCAGCGCCCACGACCAGCAGTGGCAGCGCCGCTGCGGGGCCGACCCGGCGCGCACCCGGGTGGTTTACGAGGGCACCCCGGCCGTGGACCGCCCGGCGGCCGGACCGGAGCCCGAGCGGCCGACCCTGGTCTGGGCGGGCGCGCTGGAGCCCGGGCGCGACACCGAACTGGTGCTGCACGCCTTCGCCAGGGTCCGCGCCGAACTGCCCGCGGCGCGCCTGGTGGTGCACGGGCAGGAGACGGCCCCCGGCTACCTGGCGCACTGCGCGGCGGTCGCCGAGCGGCTCGGGGTGGCGGTGGCGGTGGACTTCGCCGGGCGGCCCGGCTCACTCGCCGAGGCCTGGCAGAGCGGCACCGTCGTCGTCTTCTCCGCACTCTCCCAGCGCAGTCCCCGGCTGCTCGCCGACGCCATGCTCAGCGGCCGCGCGGTGGTCTCCACCGACGTCGGGGTGGCCCGCGAGGTGGTCGGCCCGACCGGACTGCTGGTGCCCGCCCGCGACCCGCGCGCCCTGGCCGGCGCCTGCCTGGCCCTGCTGCGCGACGAGGAGCGGCGCTCCCGGCTCGGCCTGGCGGGACGGCTGCGGGCGCAGGAACGCTTCGCCGTCGAGCCGGTGATCGGCGTCTTCCGGGAGATCTACCTGGAGCTGGTCTCGCAGTACCCCGCCTTCCCCGGGGGCGGCGGCGTGGGCGAAGGCAACCGGGCGCCGCGCCCGTTCGCCCGGCCCGCCGAGTACTGGCTCGCCGACGGCGCGCGCGGCCGGGACGACCGGGACAGCCGTGACGGCCGTGACGACCGGGAAGCCTCGGCGGGCCCGGCGGACCGGGCCGACCCGGCCGATCCGGAGCCCGGCGGCGGGGGCGCGGGGGCGCCCGACGGCCGCAGCGCTGGGCGCCGCGGCCGGGCCCGCCGCGACGGCGGTGCTGCTGGCCCTGGGCCGCCCCTGGCCGTCGGCCGTCCTGGTGGGCGGCGGAGCGGTCGCGGCGGTGCTGCTGGCCCACGGCTGGGCGGTGCTCGGCCGGGCCGGCTCGCACCGTTGACCCCGGCCCGACGAACCCCTGTCAGATCTCGTTCGCTGTTTTTCAGTCCGCCAGGTCGTCCCCGACCTCGCTTCGTGGAAGGACGCCCCCGATGAGGGTGCTGCTGCTGGGCGCCGACGGCTTCATCGGCCGCCGGGTGACCGATCGTCTGCTGATGGACCAGGAGTTGCAGGTGACGGTGCTCGGCCGGCGCGACTCGGCCGACATCCGCTTCGACCTGACCACCGGGAGTCCGGGCGCGCTGGCCCGCTTCCTGGACGCGGTCGCGCCGCAGGTGGTGATCAACTGTGCGGGCGCCACGTACGGCAGCTCGCGCACCCTGATCCGGTCGAACACGCTGGCCGTCGCGACGGTCTGCGAGGCGATCCGGCGCAGCCGGGAGCCGGCCCGGCTGGTGCACGTCGGCTCGGCCGCCGAGTACGGGCCGGTGCCCGGCGGGGTGCCGGTGTCCGAGCAGGCCGAGCCGCGGCCGGTCGGCCCGTACGGGGTGTCCAAGCTGGCCGGGACGGAGCTGGTGCTGGCCTCCGGGCTGGACGCGGCGGTGCTGCGGGTGTTCGACGTGGTGGGCCCGGGGGCGCCGACGGCCTCGCTGTTCGGGCGGCTCGCGGAGGGCCTGCGGCGGGCGCTGGAGCGGGACGAGAACCAGGTGCGGATGCCGGACCTGTCCGGATACCGGGATTTCGTGGACGTGCGGGACGTCGCGCGGGCGATCCAGGCGGCGGCGGTCTCGGCCGCGACCGGGGTGATCAACGTGGGCAGCGGGCATGCCGTCCGGGCCCGGGACGCCGCCCAGCTGCTGGTCCGGGCGTCGGGCTTCGAGGGGGCGATCGTGGAGGAGAACCGGCAGGTCCTGCTGCCCGCGCAGGTCGGCGGTCAGGGCGGCGACCACCTGGCGGGCCACGGTCACCAGTCGGGGCAGTACCTGCCGGGGCACCGGCCGGAGGAGCGGCGGCCGGAGGGCCGGCCCGCCCCGGGCGAGCCGGTGCCGTGGCGGCAGGCGGACGTGCGCACCGCCCGGGACCGTCTCGGCTGGCGGACACAGGTGCCGCTGGAGGAGTCGCTCGGGGACGTCTGGCTGGAGACGGCCTGCCGGGTGTGAGGCCGTGCCGGCGGCGCTCGGGCCCCGGAAAGAGCGGGCCCGGGGCGCCCTGACCGGCCCGGCGGCCGGTTCCACGATCCGGCGCGGCCCGTCTCGCCTACCGGACGGGCTGTCTCGGAATACCGGAGGGGCGTGACACTGTTGGTCTGGAGAGCCACCCGCGTGGCGGAGCAGCAACCCCGTCCGAGGCTGGCCCTTTGGCCATTTGAACAAGACACCCATCGGAGTCCCCGTGTCGTTGCCACCCCTGGTCGAGCCGGCCGACGAGCTCACCGTTGACGAGGTCCGCAGGTACTCCCGCCACCTGATCATCCCGGACGTCGGGATGGCCGGGCAGAAGCGGCTGAAGAACGCCAAGGTGCTGTGCGTCGGCGCCGGCGGCCTCGGCTCGCCCGCGCTGCTGTACCTGGCCGCGGCCGGGGTCGGCACGCTGGGCATCGTCGAGTTCGACGTGGTCGACGAGTCGAACCTCCAGCGCCAGGTGATCCACGGCCAGTCGGACGTCGGCCGTTCCAAGGCGGAGTCGGCCCGCGACTCGGTCAAGGAGATCAACCCCTACGTCGACGTGGTGCTGCACGAGGAGCGCCTCGACAACTCCAACGTGATGGAGATCTTCTCCGGCTACGACCTGATCGTGGACGGCACCGACAACTTCGCCACCCGCTACCTGGTGAACGACGCCGCGGTGCTGCTCGGCAAGCCGTACGTGTGGGGCTCGATCTACCGCTTCGACGGCCAGGCCAGCGTGTTCTGGGCCGAGCACGGCCCCTGCTACCGCTGCCTCTACCCGGAGGCCCCGCCGCCGGGCATGGTCCCGTCCTGCGCCGAGGGCGGCGTGCTGGGCGTGCTGTGCGCGTCCATCGGCTCGATCCAGGTGAACGAGGCGATCAAGCTGCTGGCCGGCATCGGTGACCCGCTGGTCGGCCGGCTGATGATCTATGACGCCCTGGAGATGAACTACCGCCAGGTGAAGGTCCGCAAGGACCCGAACTGCGCCGTCTGCGGCGAGAACCCGACGGTCACCGAGCTGATCGACTACGAGGCCTTCTGCGGCGTCGTGTCGGAGGAGGCGCAGGCCGCCGCCGCCGGTTCGACCGTCACCTCCCAGCAGCTCAAGCAGTGGCAGGACGACGAGGAGGACATCTACCTCATCGACGTCCGCGAGCCCGGTGAGTACGAGATCGTCAACATCCCGGGTGCGGTGCTGATCCCTAAGAACGAGTTCCTCATGGGTGACGCCCTGGAGAAGCTGCCGCAGGACAAGAAGATCGTGCTGCACTGCAAGTCGGGCGTGCGCTCGGCCGAGGTGCTGGCCGTGGTCAAGGCGGCGGGCTTCGCCAACGCCGTCCACCTGGGCGGCGGCGTGCTCGGCTGGGTGAACCAGATCGAGCCGCACAAGCCGGTCTACTAGACCGCCGCCGGTACGTGGAGGAGGGCCCCACCGCTCGGCGGTGGGGCCCTCCTTCGTCGCAAGCCGCGCGGGTCAGAGCGCGTGCTTGCGCTGCAGCACGTTGTAGGCGATCCAGCCCGGCAGCACCGGCAGCCAGAAGGTCAGTGCCCGGTAGAGGAAGACCGCCGGGGTGGCGACCGCGGGCGAGACGTCCGCGACGGTCAGCGCGCCGATCAGGGCGACCTCGACCGGGCCGATGCCGCCCGGGGTGGGGATCGCCGAGCCGGCCGCGTTGGCGGTCAGGAAGACCACCGCGACGGCCGAGAAACTGACGGTGCCGCCGAAGGCCTGCACCGAGAAGTCCAGGCAGGCGGTGAAGGACAGGGTCAGCAGCAGGATGCCGCCGAAGCCGGTGACCAGCTTGCGGGGCGTCTGCATCAGGTCGAGCATGCGCGGCACCACGCCGAAGAACAGCGAGCGCAGCCGGCCCAGGACGAAGCGGCGCAGCGGTGCGACCGCGGCCACCACCAGGGCGAGCACCGCGGCGGTCAGCACCCCGATGATCACCGCCCGGGAGGCGGAGAGGTCGCCGTTGGTCTGGCTGCCGGTGATCAGGCCGAAGCTGAACAGCAGCAGCAGGTGCCCGGCCAGGCCCGCCAGCTGGGAGGCGCCGACCGAGGCGACCGCCTGGCCGGGGCGGATGCCGGCCTTCTGCAGGTAGCGGGTGTTGAGCGCGATGCCGCCGATCGCGGCGGGGGCGACCAGCTTCACGAAGGAGCCGGCCAGCTGGGCCGCGACGGTGCGCCGGAACGGCAGCCGCTCGGGGACGAAGCCGGTCAGGCTCATCGCGGCGGCGACGTAGCTGAACGCGGCCGCCAGCAGGGCCGCCGCCGCCCACGCCCAGTTCATCTGGGACAGCTTGAGCTGGGCCGGCTTGATGGTGGTCAGCGCCAGGTAGGCGGCGAAGGTGAGCGCGATCACCATGATCAGGCTCTTCGGCTTCAGCCGCTCCAGCTTGGCCGGCTCCATCGGCGCCTCGGGGGCGATCTGCAGGATCTGGCCGCGGATGCGGCTGAGCAGGTCCTCGCCGGCCGCCGCGATGTCCTCCTCGGCCTGCTGCTGGGTGCGCTCGCCGGCCGCGACCTGCTCCAGCGCCCTGGCCCGGGCGGCGGCCTTGCGCTCCTTGGTGAGCTTGGCGAGGTCGATCCGGGTGGAGCGGCTCATCCCGACCGGCTGGAGCAGCGGCAGCGCCTGGGCGACCCGGTCCGCGCCGAGCACCGCGTTGGCGGTGGCGACGGCCCGCTCGGGGCCGATCCGCAGCGCGAAGGTGGTCAGCAGCTGGGCGACGTCGATGCGCAGGGTCAGGTCGGTGGCGGCGATGTCGCCGCCGGAGAGGTTGACCAGGCAGCCCGCCTTCTCGTCCACCACCAGCAGCGACTCGCCGGTCAGCCGGCGGTGGGCGATCCGGCGCTCGTGCAGAGCGGCCACCGAGCGCCACAGCGAGGCCATCACCAGGTCGGTGACCTCCTCGTCGGCGAGCTCGTCGAGGGTCCGGCCCTCGACGTTCTCGTACACCAGGATCGCGGCGTCCGGGCCCAGCTCGGAGGTGGCCACCAGCTGCGGCGCGCGGGCGCCCGAGGCAGCCGCCGCGTACGCGATCAGGGCCTCCTGCTCCAGCGCCTGGCGCAGCGACTGCGGACTGCGGCGCACCGCGACCGAGCGCAGCCGCAGCCGCCGCCAGGCCCGGTAGAAGAAGCCGGAGGCCTGCTGCTCGCGGTCGATGATGTGGACGTCCAGCGGCGGGCCGTCCTGCTGGGTGACGTGGTAGCGCCGGGTGCCGCCGGGGGCGTCCGGGGCGCGGTGGGCGCCGTCCGGGGTGAAGCCGACCTTGCGCAGGCCGATCATCAGGTGCTGGCCGGTGGGCCGGATGTTGGGGGAGCCGATCGCGTACAGCGTGCCGTACGCGACGGACCAGCCGATCAGCACGGTGAGCAGCAGCGACAGCGGGGTGGTGTAGCCACCGAGCAGCTCGGTGACCCCGCTGAAGACCACCACCACCCACAGGGCGACCCGCCAGCGCGGTCTGCTCGACATGCCGACGGCGGTCATGTAGGCGATCACCGGGGCGAGGTAGCCGTGCACCGGGTCGGTGAGGGTGCTGTTGCTGTCCAGCGGCAGCCGGGTCAGCGCCTCGCGCAGGTGCTCGGAGGCGCCCTCGGCCACCCACCAGTCGATGCCCAGCGAGACGCCGTACGCGAGCACCGAGGCGAGCACGCCGTCGGCGACCCGCAGGCCGTCGCGCTTGATCAGCCGCTCGACCGCGAAGGCCAGCGGCACGGCGAGCACCGCGACGCTGGAGACCAGGCCGGTAATGGTGGACAGCACCGCCGAGAAGTGCGGCGCGTTGGTGGCGATGTCCTGCTCGATGCCGCTGGTGGTCGAGGTGGCGATGCCGGCCAGGACGAAGACGGCGACTATCCCGAGGACCCCGGCCAGGAAGCGGATCAGGTCGGACGGGCGGTGCGCGCGGGCGGCGAGCAGCGGCTCGTCGACGTCCAGGTGCGGTGCGTCGTCCTGCGGGTCGTGGTGCTCGGTCCGGGGGGCGGGCGGCGCCGCGGCGGGTGGCCGCGGTGGCGACCCGGGGGCCTTCTCCGGCGTGGGGGTCTTGATCACAGGGTCCTTGATCAGGGAGACTTCCGGCGTCGGTCCGTTCCCGGACCGTCCCTCGGGCTCGTCGCCGGCGGCCGGGGGCACGGCGGAGCCGGACTCGTCGGAGTCCCTGTCCACGCCCACGTCAGCCGTCCCGGTCATCTGGTCTTGTCCTCGTATCACCACTCACCGCCCCGAAGATGGTGGCATGCCCCGGCCCCCCGTGCTGGACAGGGGCCGGATCGGGCGCGGCGGGTCGTTCGTACGGGGCCGCGCACGCGTCCCTGTAAGGAAGAATGCCGCAGGTGACGGACGTAACAGACGACGGCGTCCCGGACGCCCTACCGCCGTTCGCCGAACTGGTGCTCGATCTGACCGAGCGGATTCCACCCGGCAGGGTGATGACCTACGGCGACGTCGCCGAGTACCTCGGCCAGGGCGGGCCCCGCCAGGTCGGACGGGTGATGGCCCTGTACGGCGGCTCCGTGCCCTGGTGGCGGGTGATCCGCGCCGACGGCCGCTTCCTGCCCGGGCACGAACACCGCGCCCTCGCCCACTACAGCGAGGAGGGCACCCCGCTGCGCGAACTCGCCGACCCGCCCCGCGTCGACCTCGGGCGGGCCCGCTGGGACGGCCGGGAGAATTCACCGAACGCCGCCCACGGACGGGATTGACGGGGCAGGATCGTAGGCTCGATGCGGGCGGGCCCCGACGGGCCCGCCCCGGCCATGCCCCTCCGCTCCACCCAGGACCTTGTTCGTGAGTTCCCCCTACCGGCTCGTGCGCAGCCCGCTCGTCCAGCCCGACCCACCCGAGCTGGACGCCTACCAGCGCGCCGTGGTCGAGCACACCGGCGGCCCGCTGCTCGTCCTCGCCGGACCGGGCACGGGCAAGACCACCACCCTGGTCGAGGCCGTCGCCCGGCGCATCCAGGACGGCACCGACCCCGAACGGATCCTCGTCCTCACCTTCAGCCGCAAGGCCGCCACGGAACTGCGCGACCGGATGTCCGGCCGGCTCGGCAGCTCCGCCGCCGCCCCGCAGGCCACCACCTTCCACTCCTTCTGCTACGCCCTGCTGCGCGCCCACCAGGAGCCGGAGGACTACGCCGAACCGCTGCGCCTGCTCTCCGGCCCCGAACAGGACGTCATGGTCCGCGAACTGCTGGCCGGCGGCGCCGAGGACGCCAAGTCGGGCAGCACGCGCATCCAGTGGCCGCTCGACCTGCGCGCCTGCCTCACCACCCGCGGCTTCGCCGACGAGGTCCGCGCCGTCCTCGCCCGCAGCCGCGAACTCGGCCTCGGCGAGGCCGAACTCGAACGCTTCGCCCAGGGTGTCCAGCGCCCCGACTGGGCCGCCGCCGCGCACTTCCTCGCCGACTACCTCGACGTGCTCGACCTGCGCGGCGTCCTCGACTACGCCGAACTCGTCCACCGCGCCGTCCTGCTCGCCGAACGCCCCGAGGTCGGCGAACGGCTCCGCGAGCGCTACCAGGTCGTCTTCGTCGACGAGTACCAGGACACCGACCCCTCCCAGGTCCGGCTGCTGCGCCAGCTCGCCGGCGGCGGACGCGACCTGGTCGCCGTCGGCGACCCCGACCAGTCGATCTACGCCTTCCGCGGCGCCGACATCAACGGCATCCTCGACTTCCCCCAGACCTTCCGGCAGGCCGACGGCAGCCCCGCCGACGTCAAGGTGCTGCGGGTCTCCCGCCGCTCCGGCGCCGTCCTGCTCGCCGCCTCCCGCGAACTCGCCCGCCGGATGCCGATGGGCCGGCTGCCCGCCGACAAACTCGCCCAGCACCGCGCCCTGCTGCCCTCCCGCGAGGGCGGCCGGGTCGAGGTCTACACCTACCCCACCCCCGGCGCCGAACTCGACTCGATCGCCGACCTGCTGCGCCGCGCCCACCTGGAGGACGGCGTGCCCTGGGGCGAGATGGCCGTCCTCGTCCGGGCCGGCGCCCGCTCCATCCCCGGCGTGCGCCGGGCCCTCGGCGCGGCCGGCGTCCCCCTGGAGATCGACGGCGACGACCTGCCGCTGCGCGAGGAACCCGCCGCCGCCCAACTGCTGCTCGCCCTGCGGGTCTGCGCCGAGCAGGCCGCCCGCGACAAGCAGGGCGACCCGGACGCCCCCGACCCGCTCACCACCGACCTGGCACACGCCCTGCTGACCGGCCCGCTCGGCGGCCTCGACGGCTCCGACCTGCGCCGCCTCGGCCGCGCCCTGCGCGAGGAGGAACGCGCCGCCCTGCGCGCCGACGGCCGCCCCGCCGCCGTCCCGCGCCCGGCCGGCGAGCTGATCCGCGAGGCCCTCGCCGAACCCGAGCGCCTGGTCGCCCTCGACCCGGCGACCGCCCGCCGCGCCCGCGACCTCGGCACCCTGCTCCGCAAGGTCCGCGAACTGCTGGCCGGCGGCTGCACCGCCGAGGAGGCCCTCTGGGAACTGTGGGACGGCAGCCGCCGCTGGCGCGAACGCCTGGAACGGGCCGCCCTGCGCGGCGGCGCCGCCGGCCGCAACGCCGACCGCGACCTGGACGCCCTGTGCGCCCTGTTCGAGACCGCCGCCCGCGCCGAGGAACAGGTCACCGGTCACCGCAGCGCCCTCGACCTGCTCGCCGAACTCGAAGCCCAGGACATCGCCGCCGACACCCTCACCGTCCGCACCGTCCGCCCCGAGGCGGTACGGCTGATGACCGCCCACCGCTCCAAGGGCCTGGAATGGCGCCTGGTCGTCGTCGCCGGCGTCCAGGACGGCCTCTGGCCCGACCTGCGCCGCCGAGGCTCCCTGCTGGAAGCCGACCGGATCGGCCGCGACGGCCTCGCCGAACCGCTCTCCCCGGCCGCCCTGCTCGGCGAGGAACGCCGCCTCTTCTACGTCGCCGCCACCCGCGCCAGGGAACGGCTGGTCGTCACCGCCGTCAAGGCCCCCGCCGACGACGGCGACGAACCCTCCCGCTTCCTGCGCGAGCTCTACCGCGAGGACGTCGACCCGCGCACCGGCAAGACCGTGCGCCGCACCCCGCCGGTCACCGTCGAGGACGTCACCCACCGCCCGCGCCGCCCCCTCTCGGTCGCCGCCCTGGTCGCCGAGCTGCGCGCCGTCACCGTCGACCCCTCCCGCTCGCCCGAACTGCGCCGCGCCGCCGCCGAACGCCTCGCCGTCCTCGCCGCCGCCACCGACGAGGACGGCCTGCCGCTGGTCCCCGCCGCCCACCCCGACCGCTGGTGGGGCCTGGACGACCCCACCGCCGCCCCCGAACCGCTGCGCAGCGCCGACGCGCCCGTACGGCTGTCCGGCAGCGGCCTGGAACAGCTGGAGAACTGCTCGCTGCAGTGGTTCCTGGACAAGGAGGTCAGGGCCCGTGGCGCCGGCACCGCCGCCCAGGGCTTCGGCAACGTGGTGCACGCCCTCGCCGACGAGGTCGGCTCCGGCCGCACCCCCGCCGACCTCGCCGTCCTCATGGCCCGCCTCGACACCGTCTGGGACGCCCTCGCCTTCGACGCCCCCTGGAAGTCCCACCAGGAGAAGACCGAGGCCCGCGCCGCCCTGGAGCGCTTCCTCAACTGGCACGTCCTGGAACGCGGCCGGGACGTCGTCGCCACCGAGCACGGCTTCGACGTCACCCTCGACGTCGGCGGCGTCTCGGTGCGCATCCGCGGCTCCATGGACCGGGTCGAGAGGGACCACGCCGGACGCGCCTACGTCGTCGACTTCAAGACCGGCAAGCAGATCCCCACCGACAAGTCGCTGCCCGAGCACAAGCAGCTCGCCGTCTACCAGCTCGCCGTCCGGGCCGGCGCCCTCAACGAACTGCCCGGCTTCACCGAACGCCCTCCGGCCACCGGCGGCGCCGAACTCGTCCACCTGCGCGAGGCCGCCGCCAAGGCCGCCCCGGACGCCCCCAAGGTGCAGCGGCAGGAGCCGCCCGAGGGCGAACCGTGGATCGAGAACCTGCTCGCCGAGGCCGCCGGCAAGGTCCTCGCCGAACGCTTCGTCCCGCAGACCGGCGGCGGCTGCGACCGCTGCAGCTTCCGCCGCAGCTGCTCCGCCCAGCGCGACGGGGCACAGCTGGTGGAATGAGGGCTTGTCCGCCGCTCCGGTTACGGTTGCGGGGTGACCGCCGTGCTCAGCCATCCCGACCAGCTCAAGGAGCTGCTGGGCATCCCGTTCAACCGGGAACAGACGGCGGCCATCGGCGCCCCCCTGGCCCCCGCCGTGATCGTGGCCGGCGCCGGCTCCGGCAAGACCACCGTGATGGCCGCCCGCGTCGTCTGGCTGGTCGGCTCCGGCGCCGTACGCCCCGAGGAGGTGCTCGGCCTCACCTTCACCAACAAGGCCGCCGGCGAACTCGCCGAACGCGTCCGCACCGCCCTGCTGCAGGCCGGCGTCGCCGACCGGGACGACACCGAACCGCTCGGCGAACCCGAGATCTCCACCTACCACGCCTTCGCCGGCCGCCTGCTCAAGGAACACGGCCTGCGCATCGGCATAGAGCCGGACGTGCGGCTGCTCGCCGACGCCACCCGCTTCCAGCTCGCCGCCAAGGTGCTGCGCACCGCCCGCGGCCCCTTCCCCGCCCTCACCGGCACCTTCGCCAACCTCGTCGCCGACCTGACCGCCCTGGACGGCGAACTCGCCGAACACCTGGTCGAGCCCGCCGCCCTGCGCGCGTACGACGAGGAACTGCTCGACACCCTCGCCACCGTCAAGCTGGGCAACGACGACCTGCGGGCCGTCCCCGCCACCGCCCGCGCCCGACTGGAACTGCTGCGCCTGGTCGAGGACTACCGCCGCCGCAAGCAGGCCGCCGGACTGATGGACTTCGGCGACCAGATAGCCGCCGCCGCCCGCCTCGCCCAGCAGCGCCCCGAGGTCGGCGCCCTGCTGCGCGGCCAGTTCAAGGTCGTCCTGCTCGACGAGTACCAGGACACCTCCGTCGCCCAGCGGCTCATGCTCGCCGGACTCTTCGGGGCCTCCCGGGACGGCGCCGGCGCCACGGGCCACCCGGTGACCGCCGTCGGCGACCCCTGCCAGGCCATCTACGGCTGGCGCGGCGCCTCCGTCGCCAACCTCGACGACTTCCCCCGGCACTTCCCGCAGGCCGACGGCCGCCCCGCCGAGCGCTACGCGCTCAGCGAGAACCGGCGCAGCGGCGGACTCCTGCTCGCCTTCGCCAACGAACTCGCCGCCCCGCTGCGCGCCATGCACGAGGGCGTCGAGGCGCTGCGCCCGGCCCCCGGCGCCGAACAGGACGGCTACGTGCGGGCCGCGCTGCTGCCCACCCACGCCGAGGAGATCGACTGGCTCGCCGACTCGATCGCCCACCTGGTGCGCACCGGCACCGCGCCCGGTCGGATCGCCGTGCTGTGCCGGGGCGGCGCCGCCTTCCCGGACATCCACGCCGCGCTCGTCGCCCGCGAGGTGCCGGTCGAGGTGGTGGGCCTCGGCGGCCTGCTGCAACTGCCCGAGGTGGCCGACCTGGTGGCGGTCTGCGAGGTGCTGCAGGACCCGACCGCCAACGCCGCCCTGGTGCGCCTGCTGATCGGCCCGCGCTGGCGGATCGGCCCGCGCGACCTCGCCCTGCTCGGCCGCCGGGCCGCCGAACTGGTGCGCACCGAGCGGCCCGAGGGCGTGGAGGCGCTGGCCGCGGCCGTCGCCGAGGCCGACCCGACCGAGGTGGTGTCGCTCGCCGACGCGGTGGAGACCTTCCTCACCGCCCCAACCGGTGAGCAGGGGGATCCGAGCGACGACCTGCCGTTCTCCGCCGAGGCCAGGGTGCGCTTCGCCCGGCTCGCCGCCGAACTGCGCGAACTGCGCCGCTCGCTCGCCGACCCGCTGATGGACGTGCTGCACCGGGTGCTGACCGTCACCGGCCTGGAGGTCGAACTCGCGGCCTCCCCGCAGGCGCTGGCCGCCCGGCGCCGGGAGACCCTGCACGCCTTCCTGGACGTCGCCGCCTCCTTCGCCGACCTGGACGGTGACCCGGGCCTGGCCGCCTTCCTCGGCTTCCTGCGCGCCGCCCAGGAGTACGAGCGCGGCCTGGACAGCAGCCTGCCCGGCGGCGAGGACACCGTGAAGGTGCTCACCGCGCACAAGTCCAAGGGCCTGGAGTGGGACGTGGTGGCCGTCCCCGGCCTGGTGAAGGGCGCGTTCCCGTCCGGCACCGCACGCGAACGCTGGACCAGCACCAAGCGGGTGCTCCCGCACGCCCTGCGCGGCGACGCCGCCACCCTGCCCGACGTGCGCGGCGGCTGGACGAGCAAGTCGATGGCCGCGTTCAAGAAGGAGCTGGCCGAGCACTCCGGCACCGAGGAACTGCGCCTGGGCTACGTCGCGTTCACCCGCCCCCGCTCGCTGCTGCTGGCCTCCGGGCACTGGTGGGGGCCGAGCCAGAAGACCGTCCGCGGCCCCTCCGCCTTCCTGGAGCAGCTGCGCGCGCACTGCGAGCAGCCCGGCGCCGGCGAGGTCGAGCACTGGGCCGAGCCGCCGGAGAAGGGCGCCGTGAACCCGGCGCTGGCCGCCGCCGTCGAACGCCCCTGGCCGCTGCCGCTGGACCCGGCCGCCCAGCACGCCCGCCGCCGGGTCGCCGAGGTGGTGCGCGGCAGGATCGGGGGAGCGCCCGCTCCCGAACCGGAGCCGATGGCCGCCGAGGACCAGCGCCAGGTCGCCTCCTGGGACCGCGATCTCACCGCGCTGCTGGGCGAGTTGGAGCGCTCCCGGCGCACCGCCCGGGAGGTGCCGCTGCCGCCCGCGCTGTCCGCCACCCAGCTGCTGCGACTGGCCGCCGACCCGGACGGCTTCGCCCGCGACCTGGCCCGCCCGATGCCGCGCCCGCCGCAGCCTGCGGCCCGGCGCGGCACCCGCTTCCACGCCTGGGTGCAGTCCCGGATCGAGCCGCTGCTGCTGATCGAGCCCGGCGCGCTGCCCGGCGCCGACGACGACGGCATCGAGGACGAGCAGGACCTGGAACGGCTCAAGGAGGCGTTCCTGCGCACCCCGTACGCCGAGCGCAGGCCCCACCGGGTCGAGGCGCCCTTCCAACTGGTGCTGGCGGGGCGGGTGGTGCGCGGCCGGATCGACGCGGTCTACCGGGACGGTGACGGGCTGACGGAATCCGGTGGTGCGTCACGCTACGAAGTGGTGGACTGGAAGACCCACCGCGAGGAGACGGCCGACCCGCTGCAGCTCGCGGTCTACCGGCTCGCCTGGGCCGAGCAGGCGGGCGTCGATCCCGAGCAGGTCACGGCCTCGTTCCTGTACGTCCGCAGCGGACGGATCGTACGACCGGAAGGACTTCCCGACCGAAAAGAGTTGGAACGGCTCCTGATCGGGAACAGTGACTAATGAGTCACACAGAGCATCCAAGTCATCGCGCCGACGCCCGAAACCTGTGCGTCGTACACGTTTCGTGCCTATTGTGGGGTCGGTAACCGGTCAACCCCCGTGCTCCGGCCGCCAGCGAGGCCCGCATTCCCTGACCCTCAGTCATCACCGCAGGTGCCCCCGGGCATCGGCGTCTTCTGCTGGAGAGACCGAAGTTGAGCGCGACCGGATGGATCAGAGAGCGGTTCACCGGGCCGACCCCGGGACCCGCACCGGGCGCGACCGGCACCTGGCCGAGGACGGCGCTCGCGCTGCCCCTCATCGGCATGGCGCTGATCGTCGTCCTCGACCACCTCAGCGGCACCGAGGTGACGGTCGAACCCGCCCTCACCGCCGTACCCGCGCTGGCCGCCGTGGTCAGCCGCCGCACCTGGTACCCGCTCGCCATCGGCCTGTGCACCGAGGCGGCGGCGTTCCTGATGGCCTTCCGCAGCGACGCGCTCGGCGAGTCCGTGCACGCCGCCAGCGTCATCGCGATCCTGCTGGTCGCCACGATCGGCTGGGTCAGCGCCACCCTGAGACTGCGCCAGGAACAAGCCCTGGCCGACGCCCAGCTGGTCGCCGCGATCGCCCGCCGGGTGCTGCTGCGGCCCGTCCCCGAACGGGTCGGCAGCGTGCGCGCCGCCGTCCACTACGAGGCCGCCGCCGCCCACGCCCGCATCGGCGGTGATCTGTACGAGGTCGTCAACACCCGGCACGGCGTCCGGGCCGTGGTCGGCGACGTGCGCGGCAAGGGCCTCGGCGCGGTCGAGACCGCCGCCGCCGTCCTCGGCGCCTTCCGCGAGGCCGCCCACCAGGAGCCCGCCCTCGACCGGGTGGCCGGCTGGCTGGCCGACAGCCTCGACCGGGCCCTGCACGAGAACGACCACCCCGGCGTGGAGGAGGAGTTCGTCACCCTTGTCCTGATCGGGGTGCGGTCCGACGGCACCGCCGAACTCGTCAACTGCGGCCACCCCTCGCCGCTGCTGCTGCGCGGCGGACTGGTCCGCCCGCTCGAACTCACCGAGACCGTACCGCCCCTGGGCGTCCTCGACCCGGCCGACGTCCACCCCCCGGTGCACCGGGTCCCGCTGCACGGCGGCGACCGGGTACTGCTGTTCACCGACGGGGTGATCGAGGCCCGCGACCGCTCCGGCGCCTTCTACCCGCTCGCCGAACGCTTCCCGCGCTGCGCCGACGGCCGCCCCGCCGACGTCCTCCAGCGCCTGCACGAGGACGTGGTGCGCCACGTCGGCCGCCAACTCGGCGACGACGCGGCCATGCTGCTCCTGCAGTACGAGCCCACCCCGCCCGCCATCGCCCACCTGCCGCAGCAGACTGGCGTCCTGACGACCAGGTAGCCCGCTACAGCGAGACCCGCACCAGCAGCGGCCGGTGGTCCGACACCGCCGCGCGCGGCGCCGCCGCCGGGCCCACCGCCGCGCGCGGCACCCCCACCGCCAGCACGTGGTCGAACTGCACCGCCGGCCGGTGCGAGGGATAGGTCGGCGTACGCGCCAGGTCGTACCAGCCCTGGAGCCGGGCCCGCGGTTCCCGCACCCGCCGCCGGCGCGGCTCCACCACCACCGCGGGCCGGGCCCGCCGGGCCGCCCGCAGCTCCCGCACCCGCACCCGCGGCGCCGTGCGCTCCAGCGCCGTCGCCCCGCCGAGCACCGTGCGCGGCACCGCGCCGACCAGGTTGAAGTCCCCCAGCACCAGGTGCGGCTGCGGCAGGTCGGCGATCCAGCGCCGGATCCCGGTCAGCTGCGCCATGTTCCAGCCCGGTACGAAGGACAGGTGCGCGGCCACCACGGTGAACGGCCCGCGCTCGCCCTCCAGCACCGCCGCCAGCGCCGCTCGCGGCTCGTCCGGCACGGGGGTCAGCCCGCGCCGCCCGGCCACCCGCAGCGGCAGCCCGAACGGCGCCGGGGCGAAGCGCCGCGCCCGCCAGTGCCGCACCGGCAGCCGGGTCAGCAGCGCCGTCCCGTACGAGGACGGGGCGCCGTCGCCGACCTCGCCCGGCCCGTACACCCGCAGGCCGTTCGGCCCGGACGGGTCCGGCACCCAGCCCGCCACCGGCGCCGGGCGCCCGTGCAGCGCGGCGGCGAAGCGCCAGTCGCCCGCGCCCATCGCCCCGGCCGCCACCGACGCCTGGTCGGTGCCGCCGGAGCGCGGCTGGTGTCGGTCCACCTCCTGCAGGGCCAGCACGTCGGCGTCCAGCGCGGCGATCGCCTCGGCCAGCGGGGCCGCCGCGTCGGCCGGGTAGGGCCGCGGTGCGCCGTCCGGGGCGAGCGGCTGACCGTGCAACAGGTTGAAGGTGGCGATGCGCAACTGGCTCACACCGCACGACGGTACCCGAGGGGGCGCGGCTTGAGGCCGGAGGGCATACCGGGTATACATACTGAGTATGTCCATCCGCCACGGTCTGCTCGCCCTGCTCGACCAGGGCCCCCGCTACGGCTACCAGCTGCGCACCGAGTTCGAGGCGCGCACCGGCGCCACCTGGCCGCTCAACGTCGGACAGGTCTACACCACGCTGTCCCGGCTGGAACGCGACGGCCTGGTCGAAGCCGCCGGGGAGGACGACGAGGGCCACCAGTTCTACGCCGTCACCGACGCCGGCCGCGCCGAACTGCGGACCTGGTTCGACACCCCGGTGCCCCGGACCAGCCCCCCGCGCGACGAACTGGCGATCAAGCTCGCCATGGCCGTGACCGTCCCCGGAGTGGACGTCTCCGCCGTCGTCCAGGGCCAGCGCCGGCACAGCATCAAGGCGCTGCAGGACTACACCCGGCTCAAGGGCCGCGCCCTCGCCGGCGAGACCGGACCCGGCACCGTGCCCTCCGAGGGCAACGACCTCGCCTGGCTGCTCGTCCTCGACCAGCTGATCTTCCAGACCGAGGCCGAGATCCGCTGGCTCGACCACTGCGAGACCCGGCTCGCCCAACAGGCCGAACTCCAGCAGGCCCGCGCCGCAGAGGCCGCCCGCGACGGCGCCGCCAGGAAGCCCGGCCGACTCGGCCGCCGCACCCGCGCCTGAGACGGGCCCCGGGCGGCCCCGCCACCCGATCCGCAGGCCCGGCGCCCCGAACGCCGGGCCCGTACCCAGTACAGAGGGGGGAACCGTGTCCCACACCGACCAGTCCCGGCAGGCGCCGGTACTGCACCTGGAGGACGTCACCCGCGTCCACGGCCAGGGCGCCGCCGAGGTCCAGGCCCTGCGCGGCGTCGACCTCAAGGTCCACCCCGGCGAGTTCGTCGCCGTCATGGGCCCGTCCGGCTCCGGCAAGTCCACCCTGCTCACCCTCGCCGGCGGCCTCGACACCCCGACCACCGGCCAGGTCCTGGTCGAAGGCGTCGCCCTCGGCACCCTCAGCCGCAAGAAGCTCGCCCAGGTCCGGCGCCGCTCCATCGGCTACGTCTTCCAGGACTACAACCTGATACCGGCCCTCACCGCCGCCGAGAACATCTCACTGCCGCGCGAACTCGACGGCCTGTCCGCCCGAGCCGCCCGCCGTGAGGCCCTCGCCGCCCTGGAGGAACTCGGCATCCCCGAACTCGCCGACCGCTTCCCCGACGACATGTCCGGCGGCCAGCAGCAGCGCGTCGCCATCGCCCGCGCCCTGATCGGCGAGCGCCGACTCGTCCTCGCCGACGAACCCACCGGCGCCCTCGACTCCACCACCGGCGAAGCCGTCCTCGCCGTCCTGCGCGCCCGCTGCGACGCCGGCGCCGCCGCCATGATGGTCACCCACGAAGCCCGCCACGCCGCCTGGGCCGACCGCGTCGTCTTCCTGCGCGACGGCCGCATGGTCGACGAGTCCGTCAGCCAGGACGCCGCCAGCCTCCTCGTCAGCGCCGCCGCCAACAGCAGGAAGGTGGACGAGTGAAGCCCGGAGCCTGGCGGCTCGCCCTGCGCATCGCCCGCCGCGACGCCCTGCGCGCCAAGGGCCGCAGCGCCCTCGTCGTCGCCATGGTCGCGCTGCCCGTCCTCGGCGTCACCGGCGCCGACGTGTTCTTCCGCAGCGCCACCCTCGAACCCGCCGAACGTGTCGTCCGCACCATGGGACAGGCCGACGGCCAACTGGAGCTGGTCGACCGCGGCGCCTCCGTCAAGCAGGCCCCCGACCCCGGCGACCACTCCTACCTGGCCGTCAACCCCAAGTACGAGACCAAGGACGGCGCCGCCCCCCACTACACCCCCGAGCAGCAGCGCTCCCGCGACACCGAACCCGCCCGGCTCGCCAGGGAACTGCTGCCGCCCGGCAGCACCCTGCTGACCGACTCCCCGGGCCCGGACACCGCCGCCAGCAGCACCGAGGGCCTGCTCACCACCCGCACCAGCGAAGCCGACCTGACCGACCCGGTCTGGCACGGCCGGCTCGACGTGATCGAGGGCAGCGCCCCCACCAACGACCAACAGGCCGCCGTCACCCGCGAGTTCCTCAACCGCTCCGGCCTGCGGATCGGCGACCGCACCACCGTCCGCGGCCTGGAGTCCACCCCCTTCACCATCACCGCCGTCGTCGAGTACCCCGGCGACCTCAAGGGCACCGAACTCGTCACCCGCCCCGGCACCCTGATCGGAAAGCTCCCCGGCGGCTCCGGCAGCTCCGGCCGCGACACCGCCGGCGCCACCCGCTGGCTCGTCAAGCTCCCCGCCGGCGCCACCCTCGACTGGGCCAAGGTCACCGAACTCAACGGCTACGGCTTCGTCCTCGCCTCCCGCAGCGTCATCCTCCACCCGCCGGCCCGCGCCGACGTGCCCTACTACGTCGAGATGGACCGGATCCACGGCGAGAGCGGCACCGCCCTGCTCGACCGCACCTACGTCGTCATCCTCGCCACCGTCGTCGGCATGGCCCTCCTGGAGATCGTCCTCCTCGCGGGCCCCGCCTTCGCCGTCGGGGCCCGGCGCTCACGGCGGCAGCTCGGCCTGCTCGCCGCCGCGGGCGGTGACCGCGCAAACGTCCGCGCGGTCGTCCTCGGCGGCGGCATCGTCCTCGGCCTCACCGGCGCCGCCCTCGGCCTCGGCCTCGGCGTCGCCCTGGTCGCCCTGCTGCGCCCCCGCGCGGAGGAGTACTCCGGCGCCCGCTTCGGCCACTTCAACCTCCAGCCGCTCGACCTGCTCGGCGTCCTCCTGGTCGGCCTCGTCACCGGACTGCTCGCCGCCATCGTGCCCGCCGTCCAGGCCTCCCGCCAGGACGTCGTCTCCGCCCTCACCGGCCGCGACTCGCTCAAGCCACCGAGCCGCAAACTCGCCCTGCTCGGCCTGCTGATGCTCGGCGCCGGCAGCGCCCTCGCCCTGGTCGGCGCGACCAGCGGCTTCTCCAGCCGCACCCTCGCCGTCCTCGGCGGCTCACTCCTCGCCGAACTCGGCATGGTCGTCCTCGCCCCGTACCTCGTCGGCCTGTTCGGCAAGCTCGGCCGCTGGCTCCCGCTCGGCCCCCGGCTCGCCCTGCGCGACTCCGTCCGCCACCGCGGCCGCACCGCGCCCGCCGTCGCCGCCGTGATGGCCGCCGTCGCCGGCTCCGTCGCCGTCAACGTCTACCTCGCCAGCTACGACGAGCAGTACCGCCGCGAGTACGTCGCCGCCGGCCCGCCCGGCGCCGTCATCCTCGGCACCGGCTACGGCACCGGCACCGAGACCAAACTGCTGCCGCAGATGCGCGACACCGTGGAACGCAGCATCACCGCCCTCGGCCCGCGCGCCGACGTCTCCCACGTCGACTACAAGGGCGACTGCCAGGACGGCAACCCCTGCGGCTACATCCAGGTCATGCCGCCCAAGGAACGACGCTGCCCGGTCTTCGACCGCGACACCGACGACCCGGTCGAACCCGGCGAGATCAAGCGCGTGATGAGCACCGACCCGCGCTGCCAGGTCAACGAACGCCGCGGCAGCCAGTACGGCGACCTCACCGCCGGCGACGCCAACCTGCTGCGCAACCTCTACGGCGTCACCGACCCGGCCGCCGGCCAGGCCCTCACCGCCGGCAAGGCCGTGGTCTTCGACCCGCGCTACTTCGAAAACGGCAAGGTCGTCCTGCGGTACAGCGAGCCGATCACCACCGGCGCCGACGGCGCGCGCACCAAGCCGAAGAACATCGAGACCACCGTCGACGCCGTCCTCGCCCCCTCCGCGATGCCGGCCCCCGGCCAGCTCGTGATCAGCCCGGACACCGCCACCCGCCTCGGCTTCACCACCAGGCCGGCCGGCTCCGTCTGGCTGCCCGGCACGGCCCCCTCCGACGGCGACCAGCAGAAGGCCGACGGCGCCCTCGCCAAGCTCACCGACCACACCGTCCTCAGCGTCGAACGCGGCTACCAGTCCAAGGCCGGACTCGTCGGCCTCGGCCTGGCCGGCTTCGCCGGACTCGTCGCCCTCGGCGCGGCCGGCATCGCCACCGGACTGGCCGCCGCCGACTCCCAACGCGACCTCACCACGCTCGCCGCGGTCGGCGCCGAACCACGCATCCGCCGCTCGCTCTCCGGCTTCCAGTGCGGGGTCATCGCCGCCATGGGCACCCTGCTCGGCGCCGTCTGCGGACTCCTGCCCGCCGTCGCCCTGCGCAAGGTCCAGGGCCTCGCCGCCGACTACCCCGGCATCAGCCCCGAGGAACTCGCCGACAAGTCGTCCGTGGTCCTGCCCTGGCCCACCATCGCCGCCACCGTCGTGGTGCTGCCGCTGCTCGCGGCGGCGCTGGCCGCGCTGCTCACCCGCTCGCGGATCTCGCTGCTGCGCCGCACCGGCTGAGACCGGCGGCTGCTCCCCGTCACCCCTGTCCGCGCGGCCGCGGCGGGGGTGACGGCGGTTGCGGGGGCGGTGGAGGCGGGGGTGGCAGCGGTTGCGGGGGCGGTGGAGGCGACGGGGGTGACGGAGGTTACAGCCCCGACGGCGTCCGGCACCCGGAGGGCCGGGGCGGGCACCCGCACGGGCGAACTACAGTCGTCGGTATGACGAGAACCCCGGACAGCGCCGTCCGCTCCTTCATCGACCAGCACCAGGCCGCGTTCCTCGCCGACCTCTCCGAGTGGCTGGCCATCCCCTCGGTCTCCGCCGACCCCGAGCGGGCCGGCGACGTGCGCCGCTCCGCCGAGTGGCTGGCGGCCAAGCTGCGCGGGACCGGCTTCCCGGTCGCCGAGGTGTGGGAGACCGACGGGCTGCCCGCGGTGTTCGCCGAGTGGCCGTCCGGGGACCCGTCCGCGCCGACCGTGCTGGTCTACGGGCACCACGACGTGCAGCCCGCCGCCAAGGAGGACGGCTGGGACACCGACCCCTTCACCCCGACCGTCGTCGGCGAGCGGCTGTACGCGCGCGGCGCGGCCGACGACAAGGGCCAGGTCTTCTTCCACACCCTCGGCGTTCGCGCCCACCTGGCCGCCACCGGCCGCACCGCGCCGGCCGTCACCCTCAAGCTGCTGATCGAGGGCGAGGAGGAGTCCGGCTCGCCGCACTTCGCCGACCTGGTCCGGCGCGAGGCCGAGCGGCTGGCCGCCGACGTGGTGGTCATCTCCGACACCGGCATGTGGTCCGAGACCACCCCGACCGTGTGCACCGGCATGCGCGGCCTCGCGGACGCCCAGCTCGACCTGTACGGGCCGGACACCGACATCCACTCCGGCTCCTTCGGCGGCGCCGTCCCCAACCCGGCCCAGGTCGCGGCCGAACTGGCCGCCGCCCTGCACGACGACGACCGCAGGGTCGCGATCCCGGGCTTCTACGACGGGATCGTGGAACTGACCGAGCGCGAGCGCGAGCTGTTCGCCGAACTGCCCTTCGACGAGGCGCAGTGGCTGCGCGTCGCCAAGTCGTACGGCACCCGCGGCGAGGCCGGGTACTCCACCCTGGAGCGGGTCTGGGCCCGTCCGACCGCCGAGGTCAACGGCATCTGGGGCGGCTACACCGGCCCCGGCGGCAAGACCATCGTGCCGTCCTCGGCCCACCTCAAGCTGTCCTTCCGGCTGGTCGCCGGGCAGGAGGTGGAGAAGGTCCGCGAGGCCGTCCGGACCTGGGTCGCCGAGCAGGTGCCCGAGGGCATCCGGTACGAGCTGGTCTTCCCGGGCGCGACCCGGCCCTGCCTGACCCCGCTGGACCACCCGGCGCTGCAGTCCACCGTCCGCGCGATGGGCCGCGCCTTCGGGCAGAAGATCCTCTTCACCCGCGAGGGCGGTTCCGGCCCCGCGGCCGACCTGCAGGACGTGCTGGGCGCGCCGGTGCTGTTCCTCGGCATCTCGGTGCCCTCGGACGGCTGGCACTCGGTCAACGAGAAGGTCGAGCTGGACCTGCTGGCCAAGGGCGTCGAGACCGCCGCCTACCTGTGGGGCGACCTGGCCGAGAACTTCCGGCCCGGCGCGTGAGCCCGCGCGCTGCGGGCGCGCCTCGTGTGGGCCCGCGCGCTGTCGGCCCGCGTGCCGTGGGGCCCGCGCGTTGTGGGCCCCTTCGCGCACATCGCAGTCAGATCACTCATCCGGATGATTCACCACGTGGGGATGGAACGAAGTGAGCACCGTGCCTGAGACCGAGCGCCCGCAGGCCCTGGCCCTGGCCAGGGCGGGGGTGGACCGGGCCGCCGAGCACCGGTTCGACGAGCCCTGGCTGGCCGCCGCCTGGAGCCACCCCACCACCCGGGTCCTGCCGATCGCCGGCGGCGAGGCCTTCGTCGTCGACACCGCGCAGGGCACCGAACTCGTCCTGCTGCCCTCCTTCGAGGCGCCGCAGACCGGGGACCGCTACTTCCTCGGCACCGACGAGGACGGCGTCTCCTACTTCGCGCTGGCCGGCGAGAGCCTGCCCGGGCGGCTGGACGGCGACGCCCGCCCGGCCGGCCTGCGCGAGGTCGGCGCGCTGCTGTCCGACCGCGACGCGGGCCTGCTGGTGCACGCCGTCGCCCTGGAGCACTGGCACCGGCTGCACAGCTTCTGCTCGCGCTGCGGCCACCCGACCGAGAAGGCCGGCGCCGGGCACGTGCGGCGCTGCACCTCCTGCGCGGCCGAGCACTACCCGCGCACCGACCCTGCGGTGATCATGGTGATCACCGACGAGCAGGACCGCTGCCTGCTCGGCCGCCAGGCCCTGTGGCCGGAGGGCCGCTGGTCCACGCTGGCCGGCTTCGTCGAGCCGGGGGAGTCGATCGAGCAGGCGGTGGCCCGTGAGGTCCAGGAGGAGGCGGGGGTGCGGGTCGGCGAGGTCCGGTACGTCGCCAGCCAGCCCTGGCCGTTCCCGTCCTCCCTGATGCTCGGCTTCATGGGCAAGGCCCTGCCCGGCGGCACCGACATCACCGTGGACGGCGAGGAACTGGCCGAGGCGCGCTGGTTCTCCCGCGAGGAGCTGCGCGCCGGGATGGAGGCCGGCGAGATCCTGCCGCCCTCCGGCATCTCGATCGCCCGCCACCTGGTCGAACTCTGGTACGGCGAGCCGCTGCCGTCGGCGGCGCGCTGGTAATCCTGTACGAATTCCCCGGCGACTGCGGGGAGTTCCGGGCCCGCGGGGGCGCGCGACTCAAGGTGCGCGCCCCCGATTTCCTTTTCCATCCCTTCCCGCACCCGCCACGACCAGCTGTTCGTGGCCGGACGGGCCAGTTCTGCTACCGCCGGGCCCTCCGACGCCCCCACCGCCGACCCGCGCGGACGACATTGCCGGAAACGGCTGAAACCGCGTCACCGCGCTCGCTACATTCACTCGGGTGACAATCCCCCGGGGCACCGCCCAATCCCCCAAATACCAGCGCCTCGCCGCCGACCTGCGCCGCCGGATCGCCGAAGGCGAGTTCACCACCGACGCCGCCCTCCCCGTCGAGAGCGAACTGGAACGCCAGTACGGCGTCGCCCGCAACACCGTCCGGCTCGCCGTCGACGTCCTGGTCAACGAAGGCCGCCTCGTCCGCCTCCAGGGCAAGGGCACCTACCTGCGCGAACACCCCGTCCTCGACCACCACGCCTACGGCCCCACCCTGCCCCCGGCACCCCGCGACTGCCTCGCCGCACCCTCCGACGTCTACCTCGGCGAAGCCGCCGAAGCCGGGCGCGAACTCAGCACCGACTTCGAGATGATGATCGTCCGGGCCCGCGTCGACATCGCCGAACGCCTCGGACTGCGCCCCGGCGAGACCATCGTGGTCCGCCGCCAGCTGCGCCTGCTCGACCGCGAGCCGTACTCCATCGAGGAGAGCCACTACCGGGCCGGCCTCGCCGCCGGCACCCCGCTGATGGAACCCGACCCCGTCGAGGGCGGGGACGAAGCCGTCCTCGCCGCCCTCGGACGCACCGAGATCGGCGCCGTCGACCACCTCGTCGCCCGGATGCCCGGCCCCGAGGAGGCCCAGTGGTTCCAGGGCGGCCCCGGCGTCCCGCTCGTGGTCCAGACCCGGGTCACCTACGACCGGCGCGGCCCCGTCCGGGTCATCGAGACCCGCTACTCGGCCGACCGCAGCCGGCTCGTCTACGGCATCGGCGACCTCAGCGCGCGCACCACCCTGCCCGCCCCCGCCACCCCCGTCGACCCGGCCCGGGCCGACGCGCCGTGAGGCTCGCCGACCCCGGCCGGCCGTCCCGACGCCCGGTCAGGCGGCCAGGGCCTTCTTGACCTGGATCAGGCTCGGGTTCGTCATCACCACCTGCTCGCCGCCGCCCACCGGCTGGACCAGCACCGTCGGCACCGTCTGGTTGCCGTTGTTCACCGACTCCACGAAGGCCGCCGACGCCGGGTCCTCCTCGATGTTGATCTCGGTGTAACCGATGCCTTCACGGTCCAGCTGGCTCTTGAGTCGGTTGCAGTACCCACACCAGGTCGTGCTGTACATCGTCACGGTGCCGGACATCGAGGGGGCTCCTTCGGAAGAGGGGTTCGTACGGTCTCACAGCCGCAACGTCCACCGGGCGGCCGGCATTCCGGCGCCCGTACCGACAGCGGCGACCCCGAACGGGACGCGGCGATGCGGAGCGATGCGGAGGGATGCGGAGGGATCATCCTGCGATCACACCGGGCCTGTGGACAACCCCGCCCCCGTTGTCCCACCGGGCTGAGAAGATGGAACGCATGCAGGAAGACCTCTTGAGCGGCAGCCCGTACGACGCCCCCCACGGCTCCCCCTGGGCCGACCCCGGCGCCGCCACCGGCCCCGACGCCGTGCTCGCCGGGCTCGACCCCGAACAGCGCGCCGTCGCCACCGCCCTGCACGGCCCCGTCTGCGTCCTCGCCGGCGCCGGCACCGGCAAGACCCGCGCCATCACCCACCGCATCGCCTACGGCGTGCGCAGCGGCGTCTACCAGCCCGCACAGGTCCTCGCGGTCACCTTCACCGCCCGCGCCGCCGGCGAGATGCGCGGCCGACTGCGCCAGCTCGGCGCCGACGGCGTCCAGGCCCGCACCTTCCACGCCGCCGCCCTGCGCCAGCTCCAGTACTTCTGGCCCCGCGCCGTCGGCGGCCCGGTGCCCCAGCTCCTCGAACGCAAGGTCCAGCTCGTCGCGGAGGCCGCCGGCCGTTGCGGACTGCGCGTCCAGCGCACCGAACTGCGCGACCTCACCGCCGAGATCGAATGGGCCAAGGTCACCCAGACCTCCCCCGAGGACTACCCCGCCGCCGTCGCCAAGTCCGGCCGCGAAGCCCCCCGCGACCCCGCCGAGACCGCCCAGGTCTACCGCGTCTACGAGGAGACCAAGAGCCGTCGCGGCAACATCGACTTCGAGGACGTCCTGCTCCTCACCGCCGCCATCCTGGAGGACCGCCCCGACATCGCCGAGCAGGTCCGCAACCAGTACCGGCACTTCACCGTCGACGAGTACCAGGACGTCTCCCCGCTCCAGCAGCGCCTGCTCGACCAGTGGACCGGCCCCGGCGGCGGCGCCAGCCTCTGCGTCGTCGGCGACGCCAGCCAGACCATCTACTCCTTCACCGGCGCCACCCCCGACTACCTGCTGAACTTCCGCAGCCGCCACCCCGACGCCACCGTCGTCAAGCTCGTCCGCGACTACCGCTCCACCCCCCAGGTCGTCCACCTCGCCAACGGACTGCTCGCCCAGGCCCGCGGCGAGGCCGCCCGCCACCGCCTCGAACTCGTCTCCCAGCGCGAGGCCGGCCCCGAACCCGTCTACACCGAGTACGAGGACGAACCCACCGAGGCCGAGACCACCGCCCGCCGGATCAGGGACCTCCTCGCCACCGGCGTGCGCGCCAGCGAGATCGCCGTCCTGTTCCGCACCAACGGCCAGTCCGAGGTCTACGAACAGGCCCTCGCCGACCTCGGCGTCCCCTACCAGCTCAAGGGCGCAGAACGGTTCTTCGAACGCCCCGAGGTCCGCGACGCCGGCGTCCTGCTGCGCGGCGCCGCCCGCGCCGCCGCCGACCCGCTCACCGCCGGCGCCCCCGACCTCGCCGGCCAGGTCCGCGCCGTCCTCGCCAGCCGCGGCTTCACCCCCGAACCGCCCGCGGGCTCCGGTGCCGTCCGCGACCGCTGGGAATCCCTCGCCGCCCTCGTCCGCCTCGCCGAGGAGTTCGAGCGCACCCGCACCGCCGAAGGCCTCGGCACCGACCTCGCCGCCTACGTCGCCGAACTCGACGCCCGCGCCGCCGCCCAGCACGCCCCCGCCGTCGAAGGCGTCACCCTCGCCTCCCTGCACGCCGCCAAGGGCCTCGAATGGGACGCCGTCTTCCTCGTCGGCCTCACCGAGGGCACCCTGCCGATCATCTACGCCAAGACCGACGAACAGATCGAGGAGGAACGCCGCCTCCTCTACGTCGGCGTCACCCGCGCCCGCAAGCACCTCAGCCTCTCCTGGGCCCTCTCCCGCTCCCCGGGCGGCCGCGCCTCCCGCAAGCCCAGCCGCTTCATGGACGGGCTGCGCCCCGGCTCCTCCGCCCCGGGCGCACGCACCGGCGCGCGGGGCGGGCGGGGTGGCGTCGAGCCCGGCGAGCGCTCGGCCGCCCGGCGGGTCCGCGGCCCGGTCAAGTGCCGGGTCTGCGACAAGCCGCTCACCGATGCCGTCGAACGCAAGCTGCGCCGCTGCGAGGACTGCCCGTCCACGATGGACGAGGCGCTGTACGAGCGGCTGCGCGAGTGGCGGGCCCGGCAGGCGAAGAAGCAGGGCGCCCCGGCGTACGTGGTGTTCACCGACGCGACCCTGATGGCGATCGCCGAGGACGTGCCCGCCGGCCGCCAGGAACTGGCCCTGATCTCGGGGGTCGGCGCCATGAAGCTGGACAAGTACGGGGCCGCCGTGCTCTCGTTGTGCGCGGGGGAGGAGCCCGAGGAGGATCCGGACGGCGTCGAGGACGACGGTCCGGTCGATCCGGCGTGAGCCGGCACGGGCGCGGTCCAGGGGACTGCTCGGGGGACTTCGCAACCGCTGCGGAACGTCGCGCGGATCCTGCCGTCGACGGCGCCGCGTGAACTCGCGTGAAAAATAGTTTGCGCGGCATACCGGGAGCGCAATAGCCTGCCGGGGCGGTCAAGGGGACGCGGTCGCACGGGGTCACACCTGTGCCGATCTCCCTCGCCCCGCAGCTTCACCAGCTTCACCGAGACAGACATCCGAACATTCGGAGCCCGGGGAACCAGGCTCCGCGAGACGCCGAGAGGAGGCGAAGACAGTGGGAAACATCATGATCACCAAAATGACTGGCCAGACCGTTGTCGCTGCCTCCCTGCGTGCCGCCCGTCTGCGGGCGCTCGCCGAGCTCGGTGGAACCGGTCTGGGTCTCGACGCCACCGGTGTCTCCGTCGCCTCCGCTGTCAGTGGTCTTGGACACACTGATCTGTGCCTCACGGGCGGCAGGAGTGTCGAAGGCACCGCTGTCGAGACCGGTCTGTCCCGTGACTGGGCGTCGGTCGACGCGTCGCGTCCCGAGCGCGATGAGCGACCGACCCAGGCACCGAAGGCGGCCGTAGCCGCCGCCATGCATGGCGGCTATGCGCAGGTCATCGGTGCCGGAAACGCCCAGAAGCAGAACGAGCAGCAGATCAACCAGGCCACGGCCGCCTTTATCGGCGCCAAGGCCATCCGGATGCGGGCCTTCCGCGGGCCTGAACCCTGGAGAGAACGAACCTGAGCCAGCCTCAGGTCGGCACCTCCAGGGCCGCGGAACCCGTCACACCGGGATCCGCGGCCCTTCTGTTTTGTCCGGTACGCAAGACCACCCCAGGCCCTCCGGGGCCTCCGGCCCAGCACCACCAGTCCACTGGGCCGGAACCACTGAGAAGACGAGGAAGACGCCCACAGTGTCCACGGTCATCACGCCGCCCATCCCGTCCGTACCGCCGACAAGCCAGATCACCAAGGCCGACCAGGCCGACCCTCCGGAGGTTCCGTTCATGCAGCTCAACTCGATCGAGCAGGCCGAGGCGCTCGGTCTCCCCATCCCTTGCCGCGCCTTCGACCCCGAGGTCTTCTTCGCCGAGACGCCCGCCGACGTCGAGTACGCGAAGTCCCTCTGCGGCACCTGCCCGGTGAAGGAGGCCTGCCTCGCCGGCGCCCTGGAGCGTCGCGAGCCGTGGGGCGTCTGGGGCGGCGAGCTGTTCGTCCAGGGTGTCGTCGTGGCCCGCAAGCGGCCGCGTGGGCGTCCGCGCAAGACCGAGGTCATGGCGTGAACCCCGCCGAGCACGTCAGGGCCGTCCGCCGGGGCGAGCAGCCCCCGCTGGACACCGCCCTCCGCCGGTCCGTACGGATCGCCGCCGCCAAGGCCGACACAGCGGCCAGCACCCGCCCATTCCCGAGCACGCACCACGAGCAGGACCACCACATGACCCCCGCCGCCATCGATCCCACCGTCCGCGCCGAGCAGACCACTGAACTTCAGATCCAGAACAGGACCCTCGAAATGCAACTCCTGCATGAATCCCTGGCCCGTGCCCATATGCAAGACAGGCTCCACGAGGCCGAGGAACAACGCCTCGTCAGCCGGGTCGTCCGGGCGCGCAAGCTCCGGCAGCGGGCCGAGCGGGCCTCCATGCGGGCGCGCAAGGCGCTCGCCGTCGCGCTGATGTAGGCGCACCGCCGCTGATCCGACTGACCCCCGTCGTGCCGCAGGCCGCCCCCCGTTCGAGGGGAGCGGCCTGCGGCCGTTGCGGTCGGCTGCCGTTGTCGGTCGTCCTTGGGTGCTCCCTCAGGGACGGGCGGGCTTGGTGGTCGTCCTGGCCGGCGCCGTGGTGTGCTTCGCGGGCCCGGCCGCCTTGGCCGGGTTCGCGGCCTTCGCAGGCGGCTCGTCGGAGAACTCGGGCAGCCACTCCAGCATCTCGGCGCGGAACGGTGCCTTGGCGCCCAGCTGGCACAGCACCCCGATGGTGCTCAGCGTCACCCGGTGGATCAGCAGGTACGCGGGGGGCAGGTTCAGCTGCTTGCCCAGGTTGTAGGCGGGAGAGCGCGGATCGGCGATCCGGGCCGCCTGGGCGCGCATCCAGGCCCGGGTGAAGTGGAAACTGTCCACGGCAGCCGGCTCGATGATCGGCAGCAGATAGTCCAGCACCGCGTCCGGGTCCAGCTGGATCGAGGGCTTCACGAAGCCCTCCTCGCGGAGCATCTTCAGCACGCCCGCGGCGTCCCCGGCCAGTGCCATCCGCAGCGAGGCCCCGATCGGCGCGGGCAGCCCGCCCGGCAGCCGGTCCACCGTGCCGAAGTCCAGCACCCCGAGCCGCCATCCCTCGGCCGGGCCGTCGTCCTTCAGCAGCCGGAAGTTGCCCGGGTGGGGGTCGGCGTGCAGCAGACCGGTCCGGGACGGCCCGGCGAACAGGAACCGGGCCAGCAGCTGCCCGGCGCGGTCACGCTCCTCCTGGGTGCCGTTCGCGATCACCTCGGCCAGCGGGGTGCCGTCCATCCACTCGGTTACCAGCACCTGGTCGGCCTGTGCCACCACGACCGGCACCACGATGTCCGGGTCGCCGGCGAACTCCTCGGCGTGCCGACGCTGGGCCTGGGCCTCCAGCTCGTAGTCCAGCTCCTCCGAGACGCGCTCGCGCAGCTCGTTGATCAGCGGCTTGATGTCCAGCCCGGGGATCAGCGGGCCGACCAGCCAGGCCACCCGGCTCAGCTGGGAGAGGTCGGCGAGCAGCGCGTCGCCCGCGCCCGGGTACTGCACCTTGACCGCAACCTGCCTGCCGTCGTGCCAGACCGCCCGGTGCACCTGGCCGATCGAGGCGGCCGCCGCCGGGCGGTCGTCGAACTCCAGGAACAGCTCGCGCCAGTTGCTCCCGAGCCGCTGGGCGAGCGCGGTGTGCACCTTGGCGGCGGGCATCGGGGGAGCGGCGTCCTGCAGCTTGGTGAGCGCGGCCCGGTACGGCCCGGCGACCTCCTCGGGCAGGGCGGCCTCGAAGACGGACAACACCTGCCCGAACTTCATCGCCCCGCCCTTGAGCTCGCCCAGGACCTTGAACAGCTGGTCGGCGGTGGCCTGCTGGAGCTCGGCCGTCACCACCTCGGCGGATCGGCCGCCTATGCGCTTGCCCAGTCCGAGCGTGGCGCGGCCGGCTATCCCCAGCGGCAGGGCGGCGAGCCGTGCCGTGCGGGTCACTGCCTTGCGCGGAAGATCGCTCACCCGGGCCTCCAATCGCCTGGCCCCCCGACACCGGACGGCCCACCATCACTAGGCCATTGTGCCCGCTTCCTGGTCTGCTCCCGCCGGTATTTCACGGGGGACGACGGGCGGTGGCCTTCCTTTGCGGGGAGCTGGGCGGCTCGGTCTGGTGGGGAGTCGCCGGTGGCGGACTCGGTCGTGCGGGCGGTGGCCTGGTGTGGGCCGGGCGGCGGTGCGGGGTGATGCTGTTTCGGTGGTCGTCACAGGAAGTCGGCGGGGCCGACTTCCTGTGACGTGGGGTGTCAGGCGTCGGCTTGGGTGGCGCGGCGGTAAGTGGCCAGGTGGACGCCGGTCCTGGCGGTCGTGGTGGAGACCAGCTCCAGGGTGCGCCGCACGCCGTCGGCCGGGAAGAGCGACTTGCCGCCGCCGAGCAGTACGGGCATCACCATGAGCCGGAGTTCGTCCACCAGGTCCTCGCCGAGGAGGGAGCGGACGAGGGTCGGGCTGCCCATGATCAGCAGATCCCCGCCGTCGGCCGCGCGTTGCCCCCGGATCCAATCGACGGCCGCGGTGCCAGGGACGAGGGTGCTGTTCGTCCAGGTGAGGTCAGCTTCGTCGAGGGTGTCGGAGACGACGTACTTCTTGATCGAGTTCATCCGGTCGGCGAGCGGGTCGCCGGCCCGCTCGGGCCAGGCGGCGGCCATGGTGCGCCAGGTGCGGCGGCCGAACAGCAGGGCGTCGGTGCTGCTCATCGCCTCGTTGATGAACGGGCCGATGGTCTCCGGGTCGAAGAACGGGTGGGACCAGCCGCCGTGGGCGAAGCCTCCGTCGGTGTCCTCCTGCGGGGCGCCGGGGGCCTGGACGACGCCATCGAGGCTGATGAACTCGCTGATCACGATGCGCATGGGGTGCTCCTCCGGTGGCTTGCTCGGGGTTGTGCAATGGAGACCGGGGGGCCGGGCGAGACTCATTGCCCGTAAGTAGTGACCCTGGTCACATTGTTGACGCTTCGGGGGCCCGCCCCCCTCCCCCCACCCCCCCGCTCGCCCTCCTCCTCCCGCCTCACCCGCCAGCTGCCCACCCGCCTCCAGCCCTCGCTCCGCTCCTTCGGAACAGCGGCTCCGCCTCTCCCGGCCCGCGCCCTGCCCCGGGCAGGGCGCGGGCCATGGGCTCACCTGGCCGGGCGTTCCGCCCGTTTCGGTCGGGGCCTCAGGTCGGGCGGCTGCTGAGCCCTGCAGCCGCCGGGCCCGGGCCCGGTACCTTGCTCGTTCCTCGCTCCCTCTCACCCCGGTGGCAGCGGCTGCCACAGACAGCCGCAGTCCGGGTGTCCTCGTAGCCGTAGGCGGCGGGGCATCCCGTCGCCCGCCGAGATCTCGCACCAGCCGTCCACGCTCGGCGGTCGGCCGCCGTCCAGGTACACCTGGACGTGCAGTGCCGCCAGGCCGGCGACGGCCGTCGCCAGGGCGGTGTCGCAGGCCGGTGTGCGGGCCCGGCCGGGGCCGTTGTCGGCCAGCTGGGCCAGGACCCGCGGCCAGGCCGCGTCCTCGTCCTCCCGCCGCAGCACCAGGCAGTGCCCGCAGGCCGACCGTCCTGGGATCACCAGCGGCCCGATGATGCCGAACTCCTCGACCACGCCCACGTACAGGTGGGGCACCCCGGCGCGGAGCAGCAGCCGGGCCTCGTACGTCCCGCCTGCGAAGGCGGCGCTGCCGTCCCGGGGCGCGAGGACCACGAAGTCGGGTGGCGGGTCGTCGGACTTCCGCCGTGGCACCGGGACCAGTGGTCGGCCTGTGGCCCGCTGCACCGTCTCCCGGGCGACCGTCGAGCGCAGCCGTCCGACGTCTGCGGGTGGCAGCCCCGCGGGCGAGCAGTCGGCGGGCTGGACCCGCCCGCTGTCAGCCACCGTGACGCTGCCGGTGCCGCCGGCGGCGAGCACCGCCGCCACGGCCGCGCCGACCCGGCCCGCGCCGCGCACCTCGATCCGGGTCTCGGCCCGCCGGGCCAGGACCGCCGGTGCGGCGCCCGGGCCGGAGTGGACCAGGGACAGCGAGGCGAGGTCGGGCCCGAGCAGGTCCCGGTGGGGCCGGGGGAAGTGGGAGAGCGCCCGGTCGGTCGCTTCCGCGTCGTCCAGCAGCCCGGTCTCCTCCAGTTCGCTCAGCAGCGTGTCGGCGGGTTCGCGCCCGAGGCCGATCCGCTCGCCGGCGGACAGCAGCTCGGGTCGGTCGCGCGTTCCGTCGACGAGTTCGAGGAACTCGCACAGCGTCTTGTCGGCGTTGCCGAGCACCCCGGCGTACCGGGTGACGGTGCCGAACTGCAGGGTCTCGGAGTCCCGCCAGCTGCGGGACAGAGCGGGCTTCAACACGAGGCGCACGACGATCTCCCTTCCGATCGTTTCCGGACGGCTGACCGCAGCATGCCCCATCGCGCAGACCGCGCGCAGAAAGTTATCCACAGGCCTGGAGTTATGATCACAACATCTGTTCGCGCACCTTGTGGATAACTGCCCATCCCCTCTGGCGTCGGTTTCCGGACACCCCCTGTCGGCCTTTCGTTCCCGATCGCTCCATGAAAGTTTTCGGCCACGGCACCGGACTTCTGTCAGCCGCACCGGGTAACGTCGTGTGCCATGGCAGCCGAGCGGGACTCCCATCGATCGGCGTCGCGTCGGCGTGCCCGTGCAGCGACCGGGTCGCAGGTGGCGGCGCCGAGCACGCGCGGGCGCCCGGACGGGAAGCAGCGCGAGAAGCAACACGAGAGCCAGCAGGCGGCGTCGCAGCTCCCGCCCTCCGGTGCGCTGCCCCCGGAGGGGCACGACCGCAGCCGGGTCGAGGTGCGGCGCAGCGCGCGCCGCAGCCGTACCGTCTCCGCCTACCGCGAGGGCGATCGCACCGTCGTCCTGATTCCGGCCCGGATGTCGCACGCCGAGGAGCAGCGCTGGGTGACGCAGATGCTGGAGAAACTCGCCGCGCAGGAGCGCCGGCGGATCCTCGGGGACGACGCCCTGATGGGCCGGGCCCGGGAGTTGTCGGCGGCCTACCTGGGCGGTCGCGCCCAGCCGGTCCAGGTCCGCTGGGTGACGAACCAGAATTCGCGCTGGGGCTCGTGCACGCCCAGCGAGGGGACGATCCGGCTGTCCCACCGGTTGCAGGGCATGCCGGAGTACGTGCTGGACTACGTGCTGTTGCACGAGCTGGCGCACCTGCTGGTGCCGGACCACGGCCCGGCGTTCTGGGCGCTGCTGGAGGCCTATCCCCGAACTGAGCGGGCCCGCGGCTATCTGGAGGGAGTGGTGTCCGCCGCGCGGCTGCCCCACATTCCGGGTGCCCGGCACGGCGCGCCGAGTCCGGATCCGGCGGCCTCCTGCGGCTGACGGGGCCTGGGGCGCCGAGGAGGCCCGAGGGGCTGAGGCGGCTTGAGGAAGACTGACCGAAAAGGGGGCGCGGGCTCATCGGCCCGCGCCCCCTTGGCGCGCTTCACCTCAGTCGGTCAGGCGGTCAGCCGCCGTGCCCGGGCGACCAGGTCGCGCACCGAGTGGTCGGTGAGTTCCGGCAGCCGGTCGAAGTCGAACCAGCGCAGGTCCAGCGACTCCTCGCTGATCAGCGCCTGCGCCCCGGCCGGGGCCAGCGCGATGTACTGGACGTCCAGGTGGGTGTTCTCCGGCCGGTCCTTGCCGGTGCAGCGGACCTGGTGGCGGTCCAGCTTGGCGGGGACGGGGGCACCGTTCTCCCGCAGCAGGGTGAGGTCGGGGATGCCGGACTCCTCGACGGCCTCGCGCAGCGCGGCGGAGGCGAGGTCGGCGTCGCCGGGCTCGCAGTGCCCGCCCATCTGCAGCCACATGCCGACCTTGGGGTGCAGGGTGAGCAGCACCCGCCCCGCCGCCGGGTCGATGACGGCCGCGCTCGCCGTGAGGTGGGCGGGCAGGCAGGACCGGTACACGCCCTCGGGTTGTTCGGCGAGGTGCGCGAGGTAGTCGAGCCGCAGCTGTTCCTGGTCCTGGTCGGCGGGCCGCCAGTCGGTCAGGGTGCGGACGGCGTCCGCGTGCAGGGTGGACGTCGTGCCCGTCCCGGTGGCCGTCATGCGGTGGGCTCGCCCTTCCCGTCGGTGCCGTCCTGGTCGGTCCCCGGCGCATCGCCCTTCGGCCGCTCGTCCTTGGTGAGGTCGGGCTTGCCGGCCGCGGCCTCGCCGAGCAGCTTGTCGAGGGCGTCGAAGTCGAAGCCGCCCTCCAGGTCGCCGCTGCCGCGGTGCACGAAGGCGTCCGGGTCGTCCAGGTCGGCGGCGGTGGGCAGCATGTCGGGGTGCTGCCAGAGGGCGTCGCGGCCCTCGATGCCGCGGGCGTCGGCGAGCAGTGCCCACAGCCGGGCGGCGTCGCGCAGCCGGCGCGGGCGCAGTTCCAGGCCGACCAGGGTGGCGAAGGTCTGCTCGGCGGGCCCGCCGGCGGCGCGGCGGCGGCGGACGGTCTCGCGCAGCGCGCCGGCCTGCGGCAGGTGGGGTTCGGCAGCGGCGTGGACGACGGCGTCGACCCAGCCCTCGACCAGCGCGAGGGCGGTCTCCAGGCGGGCGAGCGCGGCCTTCTGCTCGGGAGTGTCCTCGGGCTGGAGCAGGCCTCCGGCGAGGGCCTCCTGGAGGGCCTCCGGGTTGCTCGGGTCGAGCTGGCCGGCGAGTTCCTCCATGCGGGAGGTGTCGACCTTGATGCCGCGGGCGTAGGCCTCGACGGCGCCGAGCAGGTGGGCCCGCAGCCACGGCACGTGGGCGAAGAGCCGCTGGTGGGCGGCCTCGCGCAGGGCGAGGTAGAGCCGGACCTCCTCGGCGGGCACGTTCAGGCCCTCGCCGAACTCGGCGACGTTCTGCGGCAGCAGGGCGGCCTTGCCGGCCGGGGCGAGCGGCAGGCCGACGTCGGTGGAGCCGACGACCTCGCCGGCCAGGGCGCCGAGCGCCTGGCCGATCTGGGTGCCGAACATGGCGCCCCCCATGGAGCGCATCATGCCCATCAGCGGGCCGGCCATGGCCTGCATCTCCTCGGGAAGGACGCCGCCCATGGCGGTGCCGACGCGCTCGGCGACGGGGTCGACGAGGTCCTTCCAGACCGGGAGGGTGGCCTCGATCCACTCGGCGCGGCTCCAGGCGACGGCGGTGCCGGCGCCGGAGGGGAACTCGGTGACGCCGTCGAGCCACAGGTCGGCCAGGCGCACGGCCTCCTCGACGGCGGCGCGCTCGGCGGCGCCGACCGAGCGGTCCTTGCTCTTGCCCTCGGCGGGTTCGGCGACGACGGTCTGCCGGGCGATGTTCTGGGCGAGTTCCCAGTTCACCGGGCCGCCCTCGAAGGAGAGCATCTGTCCGAGCTGCTGGAACGCGGCGCCGAGGTCACCGGGGTTCAGGCCGCCGAACATCGCGCCGAAGGGGTTGTCGGCTCCGGCGCCGCCGGGGCCGCCCGGGGCGCCGGGCATGCCGAACATCGCGCCGAAGGGGTTGCCGGCTCCGAAGCCGAACGGCTGGGGGCCGCCGCTGCCTTCCTGGCCCTGCTCCTTCTTCTGCGCGTCGTCGGGCTTGGCCTTGCCGTCCTCGGGCTCCTCGGGCGGAACGCCGAATCCGAAGGGAAGGTCGCTCACGGGGTCCTCGATCCGGTCGGCCGTCATGCGGGTGTGGCGGGAAGTGCTGCCGCCCGGGGGTCCGGTGGAGCGGGGGACTCGTGGGCGGCTCCCGCACGCAAGGCCCGCGCCGGGTGCACCGCCGGGCCTTCGCCTCGGGCAGGATGGACGTACGTGACACACGTCCGTACGCACATAAGCTAACCGTGGAGGATGGCCGGTGAGTTCCCCGCCCTCGGACGTTCGCTCTGGGCTGACCGCAGGAGAGGACGACCCGGACACCACGGTGTCGCCGCCTCCAGCCTACGGCGGGCGGCCGTTGACCGTGGCCGTCACCGGCGCGGCGGGGGTGCTGGGCGAGCGGGTCGCGGCCCGGCTGGTGGCCTCGCCCCACGTGCGCAGGGTGCTGGCGGTGGACGACCGGCGCGGTGAGGTCGCGGGCGTGCAGTGGCGGGTGCTGGACGTACGGGATCCGGCGGTCGCCGAGCGGCTGGCCGGGGTCGACGTGGTGGTGCACCTGGCGATGGACTTCGGCATGGAGTCCGATCCGCGGGCCCGCAGCGCCTACAACGTGCGCGGCGCCCAGACGGTGCTGACCGCGGCCGCGGCCGCCGGGGTGCACCGGGTGGTGCTCTGCACCTCCGCGATGGTCTACGGCGCGCTGGCCGACAACGAGGTGCCGCTGGCCGAGGACTCCGAGCTGCGGGCGACGGAGGAGGCCTCGCTGGTCGGGGACCTGCTGGAGATCGAGCGCCTGGCCCGGCGGGCGCCGCGGGCCCACCCCGGCCTGCAGGTGACGGTGCTGCGCCCGGCGGTGGTGGTGGGTCCCGGGGTGGACACCGTGCTGACCCGGCACTTCGAGGCGCCCAGGCTGCTGGTGGTGGCCGGTTCCCGCCCGTGCTGGCAGTTCTGCCACGTGGAGGACCTGGCGGCGGCGTTGGAGTACGCGGCGCTGGGCCTGGTCGAGGGCGAGGTGACGGTCGGCTGCGACGGCTGGCTGGAGCAGGAGGACGTGGAGCGGCTGTCGGGGATCCGGCGGATGGAGCTGCCGGCCGCGCTGGCGCTCGGGACGGCGGCCCGCCTGCACCGGCTGGGCCTGACCCCGGCCCCGGCGGGGGATCTGGCGTACACCATGTACCCGTGGGTGGTGTCCGGCAGCCGGCTGCACGAGGCGGGCTGGCGGCCGGAGTTCACCAACGAGCAGGTGCTGGCGGAACTGCTGGCGCAGGTGTCCGGCAAGCACGCGGTGGCGGGGCGACGGCTGGGCGGCAAGGAGGCGGCGACCAGTCTGGGGGCGGCCGGGGCGACGGTGGCGCTGGTCGGTACGGCGGCGCTGGTGCGCCGGGCCCGCAAGCGGCGACGCTTCTGATCCGAGGGACTCCCGGGCGGGCACCGGACGAGCGGTGACGAACGGCCGGGCATCGAACGGGCCGCCTGGATTCTCACGATGCGAAATTTCGCAATCGTGATGCGGAAGCCCCTTGCCGGGGGCGGACCCGGATGGGGAATCATGGAGTCATGTCCGAGAACCACGACCCCATCCGCCTGCTCGCCATCCGTGAGGCCCCGCTCTCCCTGGACGAGGTGTACGAGGCGGTCGGCGACGACGCGGCCGGCGGCACCACCGTCTTCGTCGGAACGGTCCGGGACCACGACGGCGGCAAGTCGGTCTCCGCGCTGGAGTACAGCTGCCACCCCACGGCCGAGGATGAGATGCGCCGGATCGCCGAGAAGGTCGTCGCCGACTTCCCGGTCAAGGCGCTCGCGGCGGTGCACCGGGTGGGCCGGCTGGAGATCACCGACAAGGCCGTGATCGTCGCCGTCTCCTGCGCGCACCGCGGGGAGGCCTTCGCAGCCGCCCGCCGGCTGATCGACGACCTCAAGCACGAGGTGCCGATCTGGAAGCACCAGGTCTTCGCCGACGGCGAGGAGGAGTGGGTCGGCGCCGGCGGCTGCTGACCGCCACCCGCACCCCGCACCCCGCACCCCGCACCCCGGCATCCCGGCATTGCGCGCCGGGCATCCCGCACCCCGGCATCCCGCGCCAGGTACCCCGCACCCGACGGCCCTCGCCCGGCGGCCTCCGCCGCGCTGCCTCCGGGCGCCGGTCCCGACCGCGTGCGGCGGAACCGGCCGCACACGGAGCGCGTCCCCCGGGTCAGGCGCGCCGCGGTTTCACCCGAACGGGTCCGGCGCGGTGGGCCGAATACTCCATGGAAGTGAGCCGATCGGCCGTCCCGTAACCCGGACGGCGCCGGTCGAGTTGTCCGCCGGAGTGGTTAATCTGCTCATAGACACGACGAGCTGGGAGTACTGATATGGGTGCGCTCGCCTGGTTGATCATTCCGGTTGTCGCCGTCCTGGTCGCCGCCGCCTGGGCGAGCTGGGCCCAGCGGGCCCCGAAGGCGACGGGGGACCCGGCCTCCCTCGCCGAGCACCGGCGCTTCATGGCCGCGATGGAACGCACCACGGCCGGCACCTCCGCGCCGGGGGAGCACTCCGGTCGGTAGCCCGGCGGGCGCCGCGTCACCCGCGTCCCGTACTGTCGTGGCATGCCACGCCGCTCCGCGACGATGCTCGCTGCCACCCTGCTGCTCATAGCGCTGCTCTGCGTCTCGGTGCTGATGAAGGTGCCGTACACGGAGATGAGCCCGGGCCCGACGTACAACACGCTCGGCGAGCAGGGGGGCAAGCCGGTGATCACCATCACCGGTCACGACTCGTACCGGGCCTCCGGGCACCTCAACATGACCACGGTGCAGGTGACCGGGGCGAAGTACGAGCCCAGCCTGGTCAACGCGGTGATCGGCTGGATGCGCGACGACGTGCTGGTGGTGCCGCACGACAACGTCTACCCCAAGGGCCAGTCCGACGCGGACGCCAAGAAGCAGAACGCCGAGGAGTTCGCCTCCTCCGAGGACAGCGCCCGCACCGCCGCGCTCAAGCAGCTGGGCGTCCCGGTCGGCAACGAACTGATCGTCAAGTCGGTCACCGCGGGCGCCCCGGCCGAGGGCCGGCTGCACGCGGGGGACCAGATCGTCGCGGTGGACGGCGCCGCCGTCGACTCGGTCGACCAGGTGGTCGCCGCCGTCACCAAGCACAAGCCCGGCGAGTCGGTGGTCTTCACCGTGGTGCCGCGCGTCAAGGACACCTCCGGCAACGGCTCGGCCACCCCGGGCGCGAAGACGGACGTCACCGTCCCGACCGTGCGGGCCAAGGACCTCGACCCGAAGGCCCCGGCCGAGCGGGCCGAGCTCGCCGTGGTCGGCATCGGCACCGGGATCCGGCACACCTACCCGTTCCAGATCGACATCGGCCTGCAGGACGTCGGCGGCCCCAGCGCCGGGCTGATGTTCTCGCTCGGCATCGTCGACAAGCTCACCCCCGGCGGCGACCTCACCGGCGGCAAGTTCGTGGCCGGCACCGGCACCATCGACGACGACGGCAAGGTCGGCCCGATCGGCGGGATATCGATGAAGCTGATCGCCGCCCGGGACGCCGGGGCCCAGTACTTCTTCACCCCGTCCTCGAACTGCGCCGAGGCCACCAAGAACGTGCCGTCCGGGCTGACCCTGATCAAGACGGACACCCTGGACGGCGCGCTGAAGTCGCTGGAGCAGATCCGCTCCGGGCAGACCTCCGCGCTGCCGTCCTGCCCCGAGTAAGACCGTCGGGCAAGACCCGTCAGGCAAGGGCGTCGGGTGAGACCGCCGGGCGAGGGCTCAGGAGAAGGTCGCCAGCAGCGCGTCGGTCAGGCCGGGCACCAGGTCCGGGCCGGTCAGCACCTCGCGGGCGACGTCCTTGGAGCGCAGCCGCAGGGCGATCTCCTTCCGGCCGTCGCGCAGCACGGCGGCGGTGATCCGCACCTCCTCGCGCTTGGGGTGGTTGGCGACCCACTCGGCGAGCTGGGCGTCGGAGGCGCCGCGGGGGCGGGACTGCTCGGCGCCCGGCGGCAGCATCAGCCGCTCGACGACCAGGGCGCAGCCGGCCACCGCGTCGGGCCAGGCGATGGTGCCGAGGAACTTGTCGAGTTCGGTGCCGGCCGGGATCTCTTCCTGCTCGACCGGGGTGAGGCCGGGCTCGTCGCCGTCGGAGAGGCCGAGCTGCTTGGCGATCCGGGGGTCGGCCTTGCGCAGGGCGGCGCTGTCCACCAGGGCGAACAGTCGGGCCGGGAGGTCCCAGCCGAGGGTGGCGGCGTACTCGTCGATCTCCAGCGCGGCCCGGGTGAGCGGGGTGGCGGCGGGGAGCTTGGAGACGTCGTCGGGGGAGTTGTTCAGATCAGACGCGTCGGACATGACTCAATCCTCACACGCCGGGCGGTGGGCGCTCGCCGGAGCGGCCGGGGGAGAGGGCGGGAGGGAACGCGGGAGGGCGCGGGGACGGGGGCGGTGGGGGCGGCGTAGTAACCGTCTGCTAACGGTGGGAACTCGACCAAAGCCTGGTTAAGTTTCTCTGACGACCGACCGATTCCAGACGACACAGCTGAGGTGCCACCGTGGTATTCCAGATGCCGGAACGCTCAGGGCCGGGTTTCCGGCGGAGGGTGGGCCCGCCTTCCCGGCGGGCGCGGGTGGCCCTGCTGACCCTGGGCGTACTCGCGGTGCTGTTCCTGCTGTTCGTCATGTTCGCCGGGTTCTGGACGGACTGGCTGTGGTTCAGGTCGGTCCACTACTCCTCGGTCTTCACCACCCAGCTGTGGACGAAGATCGGGCTGTTCGCGGTGTTCGGCCTGCTGATGGCGGTGATCGTCGGCTTCAACATCTGGCTGGCGCACCGGCTGCGGCCGCCGCTGTCGGCGATGTCGGTGGAGCAGCAGAGCCTGGACCGCTACCGGGCGGGGCTGGCACCGTTCAAGCGCTGGGCGCTGATCGGCGTCTCGCTGGTGATCGGCCTGGTGGCGGGCGCGGCGGCGTCGGGCCAGTGGCGGACCTGGCTGATGTGGACGAACGCGACGCCCTTCGGCGAGAAGGACGCCCAGTTCGGCATGGACGTCTCGTTCTACGCCTTCGACCTGCCGTTCTACGAGTTCGTGCTGGGCTTCGCGTTCAGCGCGGTGATCGTCTCGCTGCTGACCTCGGCGCTGGTGCACTACCTGTACGGGGGGCTGCGGCTGCAGGGTCCGGGCCGTCGGGCGAGCGCGGGCGCGCAGGGGCACCTGGCGGTGCTGCTGGGCGTGTTCGTGCTGCTGAAGGCGGTGGCGTACTGGTTGGACCGGTACGCGCTGGCGGTGAAGACCGGCTCCTACAAGGGGGTGTCGGGCTGGACGGGCCTGCGCTACGTGGACGCCAACGCGTTCCTGCCGGCCAAGACGATCCTGTTCTTCGTCGCGATCATCTGCGCGGTGCTGTTCTTCCTGACGCCGATCCGCCGCACCTGGGCGCCGGCCCTGATCGGGCTGGGGCTGATGGTGCTGTCGGCGGTGCTGATCGGCGGCCTGTACCCGGCGATCGTGCAGCAGTTCCAGGTCAAGCCGAACGAGCAGGCCAAGGAGACGCCGTACATCCAGAAGAACATCGACGCGACGCGGCAGGCGTACGGGATCGCGGACGCGAAGACCACCCCGTACAGCCCGCAGGGCTCGACCACGGGTGACGCGCTGAAGCCGGACGCGCAGACCGTCGCGGACGTGCGGCTGCTGGACCCGAACATCGTCTCGCAGACGTTCCAGTCGCTGGAGCAGCAGCGCAACTACTACGCGTTCCCGAGCACGTTGTCGGTGGACCGCTACGGCACCGGCGCGGACAAGCAGGACACCGTGATCGGCCTGCGCGAGCTGGACCTCAACGGGGTGCAGCGCAACTGGATCAACGACCACTTCAAGTACACCCACGGCTACGGCGCGGCGGTCGCCAAGGGCAACCAGGTCGACGACAAGGGCGGCCCGGTGTTCACCGAGTCCGGCCTGCCGACCACCGGTGCGCTGGGCGACTACCAGCAGCGGATCTACTACGGCGAGAAGACGACGACGTACTCGATCGTCGGGGGCGCGAACAAGGAGATCGACTACACCGACGTCAAGACCGGCCAGAACGTGGAGTACACGTACGCCGGTGACAGCGGTGTCTCGCTGGACAACCCGGTCACCCGGGCCGCGTACGCGGTGCGCTTCGCCGAGCCGCAGATCCTGTACGCGGGGGCGATCACCGACGGCGCCAAGGTGATCTACAACCGGACGCCGAAGGAGCGGGTGGAGAAGGTCGCGCCGTGGCTGTCGATCGACGCCGACCCGTACCCGGTGGTGCAGGACGGCCACGTGGTGTGGGTGGTGGACGGCTACACCACCTCCGACGGCTTCCCGTTCTCGTCGAAGACGACGCTGGGCACCGCGACCAAGGACTCGCTGACCAACCAGCGCGGTGAGCTGCTGACCGTCGCCAACCAGGTCAACTACATCCGCAACTCGGTCAAGGCCACGGTGGACGCCTACACCGGCGAGGTGAAGCTCTACCAGTGGGACGAGAAGGACCCGGTGCTGAAGACCTGGATGAAGGCCTTCCCGGGCACGGTCGAGCCGAAGGCGGACATCCCGGCGTCGCTGCTGCCGCACCTGCGCTACCCGCAGGACATGTTCAAGGTGCAGCGCGACCTGCTCGGCCAGTACCACGTGACCGACGCCAACTCCTTCTTCAACGGCAGCGACATCTGGCAGGTCCCGGTGGACCCGACCAGCGACACCAAGCAGGTCCAGCCGCCGTACTACGTGACGGTGCGCACACCGGACGCCGCCGCCGCGAGCTTCTCGCTGACCAGCACCTTCGTGCCCAACCAGCGGCCCAACCTGGCGGCCTTCATGTCCGTCAACGCGGATCCGGGCGACGACTACGGGAAGATCCGCATCCTGAAGATGACGGGCGAGAGCGGGGCCCCCGGCCCCGGCCTGGTGCAGTCGAAGTTCAACTCCCGCCAGGAGGTGGCCTCGCAGATCTACGCGCTGAAGACCGGCGGGGACACCGAGCTGGAGTACGGCAACCTGCTGACCCTGCCGGTCGGCGGCGGGCTGCTGAACGTCGAGCCGGTGTACGTGCGCGGGCGCGGCGCCAAGTACCCGACGCTGCAGAAGGTCCTCGCGGTGTACGGGGACGACAACGTGGCGTTCGAGAACACCCTCGAGGACGCGCTCAAGAAGCTGTTCGCCGGGCAGGCCCCGCCGGCCACGCCGGTGGCGCCGTCCAGCCCGGGCGGCGGGACGGCCCCGGGTGGCGGCACGACGCCGGGCGGCGGCACCACGCCGGCCCCGGGGACGCCGACTCCGACGCCGACCGGTCCGGGCACCCCGGCGCCGGGCGGGACGATCTCGCCGGAGCTGCAGAAGGCGCTGTCGGACGCGGAGAAGGCGTACAACGACAGCCAGACCGCGTTCAAGAACGGCGACTGGGTGGCCTACGGCAACGCCCAGAAGGCGCTCGGGGACGCCCTGAAGGCGGCCGACGCGGCCCGCGGCGGCAGCCCGGCGCCGGTGCCGACGGCCGCGCCGACGGCGGCGCCGCCGTCGGCGCCGACCGGGTCGGGGGCGCCCAGCCCGCACCCGTAGTCCCCGCTGAGCTGCGGTGACCGTTTTTGGTTCCACCCCGTGTCCGTGCTACGGTTCTTTCACCGACGCGGGGTGGAGCAGCTCGGTAGCTCGCTGGGCTCATAACCCAGAGGTCGCAGGTTCAAATCCTGTCCCCGCTACACAGTGACAGTGGCCCGGAGGATCATTCCTCCGGGCCACTGTCGTTTTCGTGCTATTGTTCTATCACCGACGCGGGGTGGAGCAGCTCGGTAGCTCGCTGGGCTCATAACCCAGAGGTCGCAGGTTCAAATCCTGTCCCCGCTACACAGTGTCAGAGGCCCGGAGGATCATTCCTCCGGGCCTCTGACGTTTCCCGCGATGTTTCCGTCCGGAAGCGGTGGGAACCGCTCCGGTACTATCGACCGTCGCCAACGGGGGCGGCACCGGGGTTTGTGGGGTGGAAGTGTCGGGAAATCGACAAAGCGCCGAAGCAATTCCGTCGGCTTCAGGGCTGCCCCGCCCGAATTCGGCCGAGGCAGGTGTACGCGGGTAGCGGGTGATGCGACGATGGGACACACGGGGGACGGTGCACGGCCGCTGATGGGCCGTCGGGTCCGGCGCCTCTCCTGGGAGAAGTCCCCCCGGCCGTCGGCCGGGGCACGATGCCGCGACACTCTGGGGGAGCGGGAGTCGGCATGAGGCTGATCGGCAAGTCGGGCACCAAGTCGGGTGCGGCCGTCGAGGCGGACACCGACGCCTGGGCGGAGAGCGCCGAGAGCCCCGACAACCGCCCCGGGGCCCTGCCCGCCCAGCGCACCAGCGGACTGTCCGAGCGCCCCGCGGCCGGCGGTTTCGGGCCCGACAGCCTCGTTCACGTGTCCACCCGTCAGTTCTCCGCCGCCGTCGGCCCGTACGGCGCGGGTGGTGAGGAAGTGCCCTCCGGCGCCGCGCTGGACCCGGCCGGGCTGGACCCGACCAGCTTCGAGACCGCGCTGGCCGCCCGGGAGTCCGCCGCCCTGGAGGCCCGGCACCGGCAGGCCGCCGACGGCGGCGACCCGGAGGCCGCCGGCCGGCTCGGCACCCTGCTGCTGCGCCGCGGCGACCTGGAGGACGCCGAGCCCTACCTGCGCGCCGCCGCGGCCGCCGGGCTGCGGGCCGCCGCCAACAACCTGGGCGTCCTGCTGCACCAGCAGGGCCACCGCGCGGAGGCCGGCCAGTGGTGGCGCCAGGCGGCGGTGGCGGGCAGCGCCCCCGCCGCGCACGCGCTCGGGCTCCAGCTGCGCGACCAGGGGGAGGAGGAGGCCGCCGAGTACTGGCTGCACTTCGCCGCCGACCACGGCCACCCGCTGGGCGCCTACGCGCTCGGCGACCTGATGGAGCACCGGCGCGACGTGCGGGCCGAGCGCTGGTTCAAGGTGTCCGCCGATGCCGGGCACCGGGAGGCCGCCTACCGGCTGGCCCGGATGCGCGAGGCCGCCGGGGACAAGGAGACCGCCGAGGCCTGGTACCGCACCGCAGCGGCCCGCAGCCACGCCCGCGCCGCGCTGCGCCTGGGCGTGCTGCTGGAGGAGCGCGCCCGCACGGACCGGTCGCTGCTGGAGGAGGCGGCCCGCTGGTACCGGCAGTCCGCGCAGAACGGCGAGCCGCGCGCGGCCTGCGCGCTCGGCTTCCTGCTGCGCGACTCCGGCGACATCGCCGCGGCCGCCGAGTGGTGGCAGGAGGCCGCCGAGGCCGGCGACGGCAACGCCGCCAACGCGCTCGGCGCGCTGCACGCGAGCCGCGGCGAGGCCAAGGAGGCCGAGCACTGGTACCGCACCGCCCTCGACGCGGGCGACCAGAACGGTGCCTTCAACCTCGGCCTGCTCTGCGCCGGCACCGGACGCGACCAGCAGGCCGAGCAGTGGTACCGCCGGGCCGCGTACGCCGGGCACCCGGAGGCCTGCAACGCGCTGGCCGTGGTGCTGCTGCAGCGCGGCGACGAGTCCGGCGCCGAGCCGTGGTTCTCCAAGGCCGCCGAGGCCGGCAGCGTGGACGGCGCCTTCAACCTGGGCGTGCTGCACGCCGGACGCGGCGAGGCGCGGCAGGCCCAGGAGTGGTACGCGAGGGCGGCCGCCGAGGGCCACGGCGAGGCGGCGCTGCAGCTGGCGGTCGCCCAGGAGCAGCGCGGCAACCTGGCGGGCGCCCTGGAGCGCTACCGGCAGGCGGCGGCGGGCGGTTCGGCGGAGGGTGCGTTCCGGCTGGCCTCGGTGCTGGACCGGCGTGGGGACGCGGACGCGGAGGCCGAGCACTGGTACGCGCTGGCGGCCGACGCCGGGCACCGGCGGGCGCAGGTGCGGATGGGTGTCAGGGCGGCCGAGCGCGGGGCGCTGGAGATCGCCGAGAGCTGGTACCGGCGGGCCGCCGAGGCGGGCAGCCGCAGCGCCGCGTTCAACCTGGGGCTGCTGCTGGCCCGGCAGGACAGCGAGGCGGAGGCGATGCTCTGGTACACCCGGGCCGCCGACGCCGGGCACGGGCGGGCGGCGCTGCGCCTGGCGCTGCTGGCGCTGCGTCGGGGCGAGCCGGTGCAGGCAGAGAACTGGTGCCGGCGGGCGACCGACTACGGGCCGGCCGAGGTCGCGGAGCGGGCCGGGCGGCTGCTGGGCGCGCTGCACGCGGAGCTGAGCGCGTAGCCGGACCCGTACCCCGGTACGGCTTCGAGGGGGCGGCAGCCTTGCGGCCGGCGGGTCACGGCCCGGCGGTCGGGTGGTCGGCGGCCGGGCGGCCGAGGGGTCAGGGCCGGCAGTCGGGGCACAGGCCGCGGTAGGTGACCTCGGCGGTGGCGACGGCGAAGCCGAAGCGTTCGGCGGCGGGCAGCGCCGCGAGCGGGTCGCCGTGGGGATGGACGTCGCGGATCGCGCCGCACCCGGAGCAGACCAGGTGCTGGTGGGCGCGGTGGGCGTTGGGGTCGTAGCGCTTGGCGCGGCCGTCCGTGGCGACCTCCAGCACCTCGCCGAGGGCGACCAGTTCGCCGAGCGTGTTGTAGACGGTCGCGCGGCTGATCTCGGGCAGGCGGCCGGCGGCGCGGGCGTGCACCTCGTCCGCGGTGAGGTGAACGTGCTCGCCGTCGAGGACCTCGGCCACCACCCGGCGCTGTGAGGTCAGCCGCCAGCCGCGTCCGCGCAGTCTCTCCAGCAGATCACTCATGGGACCAGAATAAGTCACGCTCCGAGATTGGTGCCAGTGTTGACTTAGACAGAGTCCAAGTTAGGATCGTGTCATCACGACCGGACCCCTCGGAGGCACCCCGTTATGACCACGCAGGACGAGCTGCGCCCGACCCTCACCACGGCGGCCGGCGCCCCCGTCGCCGACAACCAGAACACCGAGACCGCGGGTGTCGGCGGCCCGGTCCTGATCCAGGACCAGCTGCTGTTCGAGAAGCTCGCGCACTTCAACCGCGAGCGGATCCCGGAGCGCGTGGTGCACGCCCGCGGCGCCGGCGCGTACGGGACCTTCACGGTGACCGCCGACGTGACCCCCTGGACCCGCGCGGCCTTCCTGTCCCGGGTCGGCAAGCAGACCGAGGTCTTCCTGCGCTTCTCCACCGTGGCCGGCAACCTCGGCGCGGCCGACGCGGTGCGCGACCCGCGCGGCTTCGCGCTGAAGTTCTACACCGAGGAGGGCAACTACGACCTCGTCGGCAACAACACCCCGGTGTTCTTCATCAGGGACGCCGTCAAGTTCCCGGACTTCATCCACACCCAGAAGCGCGACCCGTACACCGGCTCGCAGGAGGCCGACAACGTCTGGGACTTCTGGGGCCTGTCGCCCGAGGCCACCCACCAGGTGACCTGGCTGTTCGGCGACCGCGGCATCCCGGCCACCTACCGGCACATGGACGGCTTCGGCTCGCACACCTACCAGTGGCAGAACGAGGCCGGCGAGCACTTCTGGGTCAAGTACCACTTCAAGACCGACCAGGGCATCCGCAACCTCACCCAGGCCGAGGCCAACCGGCTCGCCGGCGAGGACCCGGACAGCCACCAGCGCGACCTGCGCCAGGCGATCGAGCGAGGCGAGTTCCCCAGCTGGACGGTGCAGGTCCAGATCATGCCGGCGGCCGACGCGGCCACCTACCGCTTCAACCCCTTCGACCTGACCAAGGTCTGGCCGCACGCCGACTACCCGCCGATCGAGATCGGCCGGCTGGAGCTCAACCGCAACCCCGACAACGTCTTCGCCGAGGTCGAGCAGTCGGTGTTCACCCCGGCGAACTTCGTGCCCGGCATCGGCCCGTCCCCGGACAAGATGCTCCAGGGCCGCCTGTTCGCCTACGCCGACGCCCACCGCTACCGGGTCGGCATCAACGCCGACCACCTGCCGGTCAACCGCCCGCACGCCACCGAGGCCCGCACCAACAGCCGCGACGGCTACCTGTACGACGGCCGGCACGGGCGGCAGAAGAACTACGAGCCGAACAGCTTCGGCGGCCCGGTGCAGACCGGCCGTCCGCTGTGGGCCGCGACCGCGGTCGACGGGTACACCGGTAACCACGCGACGCCCTCGCACGCCGAGGACGACGACTTCGTGCAGGCCGGCAACCTGTACCGGCTGTACACCGAGGAGGAGAAGCAGCGCCTGATCGCCAACCTGGCGGGCTTCATCGCCAAGGTCTCGGCCGACCGCGAGGACATCGTGGAGCGCGCGATCGACAACTTCCGCAAGGCCGACGCCGACTACGGGCAGCGGCTGGACGCGGCGGTCCGGGAGCTGCGCAAGCAGTAGGGCGGACCGGGAGGGCGGCGGGCCCCTCGACCAGCTCCCACTGGTCGAGGGGCCCGCAACCATGTGCGTCGGGGGCTCAGACGGAGAGGCGCCGCAGGGTCTCCTCGTGCAGCAGACCGTTGCTGGCGACCGCGTCCGCACCGCCGGGGCCGGGGATGCCGTCCAGGCCGGTGAAGCGGCCGCCGGCCTCCTCCACCACGATGCAGGGCGCGGCCATGTCCCACAGCGACAGCTCGGGCTCGGCGGCGATGTCCACGGCGCCCTCGGCGACCATCATGTAGGACCAGAAGTCCCCGTACGCGCGGGTGCGCCAGCAGGCGCGGGTGAGGTCCAGGAACGGGTCGAGGCGGCCGCGGTCCTCCCAGCCGGTGAGGGAGGAGTACGAGAAGGAGGCGTCCTCGATCCGGGAGACGCCGGAGACGTGGATCCGGGAGGCCTTGGCGAGGCTGCGGCCCGCGTACGCGCCCAGGCCCTCGGCCGCCCACCAGCGGCGCTGCAGCGCCGGAGCCGAGACGATGCCGACCACCGGGCGCTCGACGCCGTCCGGGCCGTCCTCCAGAAGGGCGATCAGGGTGGCCCAGACCGGGACGCCGCGGATGTAGTTCTTGGTGCCGTCGATCGGGTCGATCACCCAGCGGCGAGGGCCGGAGCCCTGCAGGCCGAACTCCTCGCCGAGGACGGCGTCGCGCGGCCGGGCGCGCTGGAGCACGCTGCGCACCAGCTCCTCGGCGGCCTTGTCGGCGTCGCTGACCGGCGTCAGGTCCGGCTTGGTCTCGATCTTCAGGTCGAGGGCGCGGAAGCGCTCCAGGGTGACCGAGTCGGCCGAGTCGGCGAGGACGTGGGCGAGTCGGAGATCGTCGTGGTAGTCGGCCATGTCGGAAACCCTAGCTCAGTGCAGGGGCCCGACTCAGTGGGCGAGCAGGCTCAGTGGGCCGTGCCGCTGAGCTGGAGGCCGATCACGCCGGCGATCACCAGGGAGATGGAGACCAGCTTGAGCACCGAGGTGGTCTCGTCCAGGAAGACCATGCCGTAGACCGCGGTGCCGGCCGCGCCGATGCCCGTCCACACCGCGTAGGCGGGGCCGACCGGCAGGCTCTTCAGCGAGAGGGTGAGCAGCCCGAAGCTGCCGAGCGCGAACACGCAGAAGCTGATGGTGGGCCAGAGCCTGGTGAACCCCTCGCTGAGCTTGAGGTTGATCGCGAAGCCGGTCTCCAGCAGGCCGGCCAGGACCACCAGGGCCCATGCCATCGCGTGCCCTCCCTGTCGATCGACGGACGGGCCGTGCCGGCCCGACTTTCCTATGATCGCCAGGGAGAGCCCGTCCGACACCTCGAACGGGCCACCGACCCGAGGGACGGCAGAGCCGTCAGTCGCCCTCGCGGGCCTCCTTGCTGGACAGCAGGCGGCGCAGCGAGTAGAGCCGGGCGGCCTCGGCGTGGCCGTCGGCGACCCAGGCGTCCAGGGCGCAGTCCGGCTCGTCGTGGCTGCACGCGCGCGGGCAGTCCACGGTGCCGGGCTCCAGGTCGGGGAAGGCGTGGATGACCCGGGACGGGTCGATGTGGGAGAGGCCGAAGGAACGGAAGCCGGGAGTGTCGATCACCCAGCCGGTGTCGAGCGCCTTGCGGGAACCGGGCTTGGCGCCGGGCGGCGGGGGCAGTCGCAGGGCGAGGGCGGAGACGGTGGTGTGCCGGCCGCGGCCGGTGACGGCGTTGACGTGGCCGGTCTGCCGCCGGCGGTCCGGGACGAGGGCGTTGACCAGGGTGGTCTTGCCGACGCCGGAGTGGCCGATGAACACCGTGGACAGTCCGCGCAGGTGCTCGCGGACGGCCTCGGCGCCGACGGTCTCCAGTTCGTCCCGGCGGGTGACGACGTAGTTGATGCCGAGCGGGGCGTACGACTCCAGCAGCGGTTCGGCCGGGGCGAGGTCGGACTTGGTGAGCACCAGCAGCGGTTCCATGCCCGCGTCGTAGGCGGCGACCAGGCAGCGGTCGATCAGCCGGGGGCGGGGCTCCGGGTCGGCCAGGGCGGTGACGATGGCCAGCTGGTCGGCGTTGGCGACGACGATCCGCTCGTACGGGTCGTCGTCGTCCGCGGTGCGCCGCAGCACGGAGCTGCGCTCCTCGACCCGGACGATCCGGGCGAGGGTGTCGGTGTCCCCGGAGAGGTCGCCGACCAGGTTGACCACGTCGCCGACGACGACGCCCTTGCGGCCCAGCTCGCGGGCCTTCATGGCGACGACCTGGCGCTCCTGCTTGGTCCCCGGGTCGACCAGGCAGGTGATCCGGCCGCGGTCGACGGTCAGCACCATCGCCCCCTCGGCGTCCTCGTGCTTGGGCCGGATCCGGGTCCGCGGCCGGGAGCCCCGGCGGGCGGGGCGGTTGCGGATGTCGTCCTCGTCGGCGTCCTTGCCGTAGCGGCGCATGGCTCCAGTCTCCGCTCAGGCGTCCGTCGCCGCTCCGCCGTCGCCGCCGCCGTCGACGCCTTCGCCGAGCAGCTCCGCCCACATCTTGGGGAAGTCGGGCAGGGTCTTGGCGGTGGTGGCCACGTTCTCCACCCCGACGCCGGGCACGGCGAGGCCGAGCACCGCGGCGGCGGTGGCCAGGCGGTGGTCCTCGTAGGTGTGGAAGACGCCGCCGCGCAGCGGGCGCGGGCGGATCCGCAGACCGTCCTCGGTCTCGCTGACGTCGCCGCCCAGGTCGTTGATCTCCTTGGCGAGGGCGGCGAGCCGGTCGGTCTCGTGCATGCGCAGGTGGGCGATGCCGTACAGGTGGGACTCGGAGTCGGCGAGGGCGGCGACGGCGGCGATCACCGGGGTGAGCTCGCCGACGTCGTGCAGGTCGGCCTCGATGCCGTGGATCCGGCCGGTGCCGGTGAACTGCAGGCCCTCGTCGGTGAACTCGCAGGCGCCGCCCATCCGGGTGTAGAGGTCGCGCAGCTGGTCGCCGGGCTGGCTGGTGTGCTTGGGCCAGTCGCGCACGGTCACCCGGCCGCCGGTGACCAGAGCGGCGGCGAAGAACGGGGCGGCGTTGGACAGGTCGGGCTCGACCACCAGGTCGCGGCCGAGCAGGGCGCCGGGGGTGACCCGCCAGACGTCCTTCTCGCCGCCGTCCTCGGGGGCGTCGACCTGGGCGCCTGCCAGGCGCAGCATCTCGACGGTCATCCGGATGTGCGGCAGCGACGGGACGGGCCCACCGACGTGCCGGACCTCCACTCCGTGGTTGTAGCGGGCGCCGGAGAGCAGCAGGGCGGAGACGAACTGGGACGAGGACGAGGCGTCCAGCTCGACCGGGCCGCCGTCGAGGCCGCCGGTGCCGTGGACGGTGAGCGGGAAGCTGCCGCGACCGCCGTCCTCGATCCGGGCGCCGAGCGCGCGCAGGGCGTTGATCACACCGTGCTGGGGGCGCTCGTGGCTGCGCGGGTCGCCGTCGAAGTGGACCGGGCCGTCGGCGAGGGCGGCGAGCGGGGGCAGGAAGCGCATCACCGTGCCGGCGTTGCCCACGTCGACGTTGGCGGGACCACGCAGCACGGGGGCGGGGATGACCCGCCAGGCCTCGCCGCCGCCGGTGCCGCCGGAGTCGTTGTTGACCTTCTCCTCGATGGTGACCCCGAGGGCGCGCAGGCCGTCGGCCATCAGCTGGGAGTCGCGGCTGCGCAGCGGGCGGCGCACCCAGCCGGGCCCGTCGGCGAGGGCCGCCAGCACCAGGGCCCGGTTGGTGACCGACTTGGAGCCGGGGATGGTGACGGTGGCGTCGACGGGGGCGGTGGCGACGGGGGCGGGCCACGGGGTCTCGGTCATGGGGGCCAGTCTAGGGGCCGTACCGGAACGGTCCGGATTCTGGACTGTTGACTCGCCCGCTCGCCTCCGGGCCGCTCCTGGCCCGGTGCCGGCGCTCGTCGCTCCGGCGCTCGTTCCTCGCTTGTCGCTCCTCCCTTTCGGCACCGGCGCGGCCCTTCGGCTCGGGGCGGGGACTCGCCCGCTCGCCTCCGGGCCGCTCCTGGCCCGGTGCCGACGGTCGGTGCCCGGGGCGGATCAGAGGGGCTGGAGCAGCCAGCTGGCGCCGAGGGCGAGGCAGGCGAGGGCGATCAGCAGGAAGACGGTGACCCAGGCCAGGGCGGGGACGTGGGTGAGCCGGGCGAGCTGGTCGGCGTCGGAGTCGCGGGCCCAGCCGATGCGGCGCTGGTGCTGGAGTTCCAGGACCGGGCGCACCGCCCCGAAGAGCAGGAACCAGCAGCCGAGGTAGGCGAAGCCGGCCTGGACCTGGGCGCTGCCGAACCAGGAGACCAGGAAGAAGGCGCCACCGGCGATCAGGACGGTGAACAGGCCGAAGGCGTTGCGGATGCGGATGAGCAGGGCCAGCAGCAGGGCGATGGCCAGCCACAGCAGCAGGGTGATCCGGTCGGCGGCGAGCAGGGCGGCGCAGCCGAGGCCGAGCAGGGCGGGGGCGGTGTAGCCGGCGGCGGCGGTGAGGACCATGCCGGGGCCGGTGGGGCGGCCGTAGGAGAGGGTGAGGCCGGAGGTGTCGGAGTGCAGCCGGATGCCGGCGAGCTTGCGGCCGGTGACGAGCGCGGCGAGGCCGTGGCCGCCCTCGTGGGCGATGGTGACGGCGTTGCGGGCGACGTGCCACAGGGGCCGGGCGAGGACGGTGAGCAGGGCGGCGCAGCCGGTGGCGAGGACGAGCCAGCCGGGCGGGGCGGCCTGGGTGCCGGTGACCCGGTCCCACAGTTCGCCGAGGTTCTGGTTGTTCGGGTTCATCGGGGGGTCTGCGCCTCCGTTCGCTGCGTTGGGCCGTTCGGGGCAGCCTCCCATGCGGGGACGGGCGGGCGGGAGCGGGCGGTTCTGGTCCGTGGATGAGGAAGTGGTGAGGGCGGGCGGCATGGCAAGCTGGCCCGCATGTGCGGTCGGTTCGCAGCCAGCAGCAAGCCCGAGGACCTCGTCGAGCTGTTCGACGTGGAGTTCTGGGATCCGGAGGAGTCCCTGGAGCCGAACTGGAACGTGGCGCCGACCAACAGCGCCTTCGTGGTGCTGGAGCGGCTGGCGAAGGGCGCGGCGCGGCCGGTGCGGCAGTTGCGGGCGCTGCGCTGGGGGCTGGTGCCGCAGTGGTCGAACTCCGCCGAGACGGCGGTGAAGATGATCAACGCGCGGTCGGACACGGTGCACGAGAAGCCCGCCTACCGGCAGGCCTTCTCCTCGCGTCGGTGCATCCTGCCGGTGGACGGGTACTACGAGTGGCAGACGGTGCCGGGCGAGCGGGGGAAGGCGCGCAAGAAGCCGTTCTTCGTCTCCCGGGCGGACGGCGGCCCGCTGGCGCTGGCCGGGCTGTACGAGTTCTGGCGCAACCGGGCGGTGCCGCCGGGGGACCCGCAGGCCTGGCTGGTGACCTTCACGATCGTCACCACGGACGCCGAGGAGGCGCTGGCGCCGATCCACGAGCGGATGCCGCTGTTCCTGGACCGGGAGTCCTGGGGCGAGTGGCTGGATCCGGGGCTGGACGACCCGGACGGGCTGCGCCGCCTGCTGGTACCGCCGCCGCCGGGGGCGCTGCTGGCCACGCCGGTGTCGCCGGCGGTGGGCAGCATCCGTAACAACGGCCCGGAGCTCAAGGAGCCGTGGGTCGAGGCCGAGTACGAGACCACACTGTTCTGAACGTCTTCGGGAGCCGCTGAGATGACCACGTCCGAACTCGTCGCCACGGAGGCCGGGGACGCCCGGATCACCTACCACCGGGCGGACGCCGCGAAGGCGGTGCTGGCGCTGGGGCACGGCGCGGGAGGCGGGATCGGGGCGCGGGACCTGGTGGCGCTGGCCGGGCGGCTGCCGGAGCGCGGGATCACGGTGGCGCTGGTCGAGCAGCCCTGGCGGGTGGCGGGGAAGAAGCTGGGCCCGGCGCCGAGGACGCTGGACCTCGGCTGGCGGCCGGTCGCGGAGCGGCTGGCCGGGCAGGGGCTGCCGCTGGTGGTCGGCGGGCGCAGCGCCGGGGCGCGGGTGGCGTGCCGGACGGGCGCGGCGAGCGGCGCGGTGGGGGTGGTGGCGCTGGCGTTCCCGCTGCACCCGCCGGGCAAGCCGGAGAGGAGCCGGGCGGAGGAGCTGCTGGAGTCGGGGTTGCCGACGCTGGTGGTGCAGGGCGCGGCGGATCCGTTCGGCGGGCCGGAGGAGTTCCCGGAGCTGCCGGAGGGGCACGTGCTGGTGGGGCTGCCGTACGGGAACCACGGTTTCGAGGTGCCCAAACGGGCGGCGGTGGGGCAGGACGAGCTGCTGGGGATGATCTGCTCGGCGGTGGGGGACTGGGTGCTGGGGCTGGTGGGGCTGTGAGCAGGGCGTTTCCGCTCGCTCACTCGTGCGAGTGAATGGTGGGCCGGGGCGGGAATGCGGGCGGGGGCGGGGTGGTTGTCGTGTCCGTCAGCACGAGTGAGCGGTGAGAGGCAGGGCAGATGGGTTCGATCGCGTGCCCCGAACGGCCTGAGGAGCGCGAGGCCACCGCGGCGTTCGCCCCCTCCTGGCCGGAGTGGATTGACGCGGGCGAGAAGCCCGTCAGCCCGATATCCTCCATTTCTGGGCGGCCCGCCGTGGGCCGTGCCCGTCATGCCGAGGAGGTGGGTCCGGTCGTCGGGACCGAGCACGAGGCCGATCCGGGCCGTGGCCCGGACGAGGCCCTGCCTGCGGGCGAGGCGCTCACCGGTGAGGAGCTGGCCGAGGCGATCGGTGAGGACACCTTCCGGGTGTCGGCGGAGGAGTCCGAGGAGGCCCGGCGGGGGCGCTTCGAGCGCGACGCCCTGGGGTACCTCGACCCGATGTACTCTGCGGCGCTGCGCATGACGCGCAACCCCGCGGACGCGGAGGACCTGCTCCAGGAGGCGTTCGCCAAGGCGTACGCGTCCTTCCACCAGTTCCGTGAGGGCACGAACCTCAAGGCCTGGCTGTACCGCATCCTCACCAACACGTTCATCAACTCGTACCGCAAGAAGCAGCGCGAGCCCCAGCGCACGGCGGCGGAGGAGATCGAGGACTGGCAGCTGGCCAGGGCCGAGTCGCACATGTCGACCGGTCTGCGCTCGGCCGAGACCCAGGCGCTCGACCACCTCCCCGACAGTGACGTGAAGGACGCGCTCCAGGCCATCCCGGAGGAGTTCCGGATCGCCGTCTATCTCGCGGACGTAGAAGGCTTTGCGTACAAGGAGATCGCGGACATCATGGGTACACCCATCGGTACGGTGATGTCCCGGCTGCACCGCGGCCGCCGGCAGCTGCGCGGCATGCTGGAGGACTACGCCCGTGAGCGCGGGCTGGTCCCGGCCGGCAGCGGGGCAGGGCAGGAAGCGAAGGGCTCGGGCTCATGAGCTGCGGCGATCCGCACGAAACCGAGTGTGGCGAGGTCCTCGACCACCTCTATGAATTCCTCGACAACGAGATGGCCGAGGGCGACTGCGCCAAGCTGCGCGTGCACTTCGAGGAGTGCTCGCCGTGCCTGAAGCAGTACGGGCTGGAGCAGGCGATCAAGGCGCTGATCAAGCGTTCCTGCGGCTGCGACGACACCCCGGCGGACCTGCGCGGCAAGGTCCTGGCCAGGATCGACTCGATCCGGGCCGGGCAGCGCTCGGGTGAGCAGGTGGTCGTCGCCGTGGAGTCCTCGGTCGAGCTGCACGCCGACTCGGCCCGCCCGGCGCCCAAGCCGGAGAAGAACGGGGCGCCCTCCGCGCCGCAGGGCGGCGCATCCGAGGCTCAGGACGGCGCCTCCGAGGAGCGGGCCGCGCGCCCTGGCGCGCCGGTCGAGGCCGGAGCACCCGCGGAGTAGTCCGGCGGGAGGCCCGCACCGTCCGCCGGTGAACGCGGGCGAAACGGCGCGGGCGAAACGGCGCGGGCGAAACGGTTCGGCCGGGAGTTCGACGGCCCCGGGGGCGTGCGCTCCCGGGGCCGCTCCCGTTCTGCTCGCGTGCGCCCTCACTCGTTCGAGTGAGTTGGCGGTGCGCCAACTGCGCCATCGCGCGATCATGCGTCCCCGTGCCCGGGCGGCGGCCTATCCTCCTGACGGACGCTCACCGCCGGTTGCCCCGGCGCGCTGAGGCAACACGGGGCCCGGACGCGGGGAGGTCGAGATCGCTACCGACAGTGGAGGCGCGGCCCTGCCGCGGGGGGCGGCCCGCTACCTGACGACCGTTCCGGTGGCGGCGCTGTGCTGCCTGCTGCCGCTGCTGCCCCAGGCCGTCGCGCCCGGGGTGCCGCAGTGGCTCGGCCACCCGGTGGACTGGCCCAAGGTAGGGCTGCTGGGCTTCCTGCACGGCTGCTGGGAGTCGCTCGCCCAGGGCCTGCCGACCCCCTGCTCGGTCCTGCTGCGCCGGTTGCTGCGCCGCCCCGTCCCCGCCGGACGGGCCCCGGCCCGCCCCGGCGTGAACGCCTTCTTCCCGGTGCTGTTCGCCGGGGTGCTGATGCTGCCGCCGGCCGCCGCCGCCCTGGTCGCCGCCCCGGCCGCGCTGCTCGGCGGCCCGACCGGCCCCGGCTGCCGCGGACGCCAGCTGTTCAACGGCTCCCAGCTCGCCCTGTGCGCCTTCGCCGCCTCCGTCGCCTTCCACCTGCTGCACGGCCCGCAACTGCTGCTCGGCTCCCGCTTCCCGGCCGCACTGCTGCCCGGCTTCGCCGCCGTCGCCACGTTCTGCCTGGTCAACGGGCTGGTGGTGGGCGTCATGGTGGTGCTCAGCGAGGACCGGCGGGCCGGCGAGGTGCTGCGCGGAGCCTGCGCGGTGTGCGGGCTGCCGGTGCTGGTGCACGCGGCCGGCGGGCTGATGGTCGCGGTGCTCTGGCAGGGCCCGTACGGGGCGTTCGCCGCGCTGCTGGCGCTGCTGCCGCTGTCCATCTCGGCCTGGGTGTTCGCCCAGGGCCAGCGCGAGCGGGACGCCCACCAGGCCACCGTGCAGTCGCTGGTGCAGGCGGTGGAGATCAAGGACGCGTACACCCGCGGGCACAGCGAACGGGTCGGCCGGGCCTCGGTGCTGATCGCCACTCAGCTCGGCATGGAGCCCGAGCGGTTGCGCACCCTGCGCTTCGCCGGGATCCTGCACGACGTCGGCAAGCTCGGCGTGGCCACCGAACTGCTGCGCAGAAACGGTCCCCTCAGCGAGGACGAACGCCGCGCGGTGGAGATCCACCCGGTGTACGGGTACGAGCTGGTGCGCGGGATCGACTTCCTCGGCGAGGCCCACGCCGGGATCCTGCACCACCACGAGCGGATGGACGGGCGCGGTTACCCGAGCGGGCTGGCCGGCGAGCAGATCCCCGAGTTCGCCCGGATCATCTCCGTCGCCGACGCCTTCGACTCGATGACCTCCACCCGCTCCTACCGGCGCGGCCGCCCCGTCACCGAGGCGGTGACCGAGCTGGAGCGCTGCTCCGGAAGCCAGTTCGACCCGGTGATGGTGCGGGCGCTGATCGACGCGCTGGCCGTGCACGACTGGCAGCCCGTGGAGTACTCCGAGGACTGCGTACGGGCCGTGCCGGACATCCCGCTCGGGGTGCCCGAGCCGGTGCGGGCCGCACCCGGCCGGGTCCCCGCCCAGGGCGGGACCGTCCCCGCGGCCGGGCAGTCGTGACCGGCCCCGGGCGCGCGGCCCTGGTCCTCGGCCGGACCGTCCGCGCCCGTGCGGCGCGCGGGAGCACCGCCCGGGCGATGCACGCGGCCGCCGCCGCGCTGGTGCTGCTCGCGCTCGGCGCGGTCGCGGTGCGCGGGGTCGCAGAGGTGCGGGTCGCGCTGGCGTTCACCGCGCTGATCGCGCTCGGCGAGTGCGTCCGGATCACCCTTCCGGGGGACCGCGAGCAGGCGCCCATCGGCGCGGCCGGCGCGCTGGCGTACGCCCTGCTCGGGCCGCTGCGCGGGTTGCCGACCGCCCACGGCATCCTCCAGGTGGTCGCCGTCACCGGGATCGGCCTGCTCCTGGGCTGGCTGCCCGGCCTCGCCCCGCACCGGCCGGGGCGCCCGTACCGGCGGCCGCCCTGGGCCGACCCGGCCCGGCGCGAGAGCGCCGCCCGCCGACTGCTCTCGGTCGGCTTCGCCGCCGCCGTCTTCCAGCCGCTCTACAACGGCGGCCTGGTCGACCGCTTCTCACCCGAGGGCCCCGCCTACGGGGCGTTCCTGACCACCGTCGCCGCGCTGGCCGCGCTCTGCGACGCGACCCTGGCCGCGCTGCTGCGCGCCTCCGCCACGGGACTGCGGTTCCCGGCCGCGCTGGAGGACGAGCTGCGCTCGCTGTTCGGCATCGGCTCGGCGATCGTCGCCACCGGGATGCTGGTCAGCCTCGCGGCCGGCGAGGTCGGGCTGTGGGCACTGCCGCTGTTCTGCACCCCGCTGCTGCTCGCCCAGATCTCCTTCCGGCGGGCCGCGGCGGTGCGGGCCACCACCGGGCAGACCATCGCCAGCCTGGCCCGGGCCACCGAGGTCGCCGGCTACACCCCGCACGGGCACGCGCGCCGGGTCGCGGACACGGCGTGCGCGCTCGGCCGCGAGCTGGGGCTGGGCACCCGCGAGCTCGCCCTGCTGGAGTACGCGGCGCTGATGCACGACGTCGGGCAGCTGTCCCTGGTCGAGCCGGTGCCGGACGGCGCCACCGCGCTGCTGTCCTGCGCCGAGCAGCAGCGCATCGCCAGGCTCGGCAGCGAGGTGATCAGCCGCACCGGGGTGCCCCGGCAGGTCGCCGAGCAGGTCGCCCGACTGGCCGACCCCTGCTCGGGGCCGGCCGGCGGCGAGGGGCCGGTGCCGCTCGCGGCCCGGATCATCCGGGTCGCCAATGCCCACGACGACCTGCTGACCGCCGCCCGCGGCCGGGGCCTCGGCGAGGCGGTGGGCCGCCTGGAGGCGCTGGAGGTGCTGCGGCTGGGGCGCGGGCGGGTCTACGACGCCCGGGTGGTGGACGCGCTCGCCCGGGTCGGCGGGCAGGGCCGGGGCTGAGTCGGGGCGTCCCGCGACCGGGGCCGGGCCGGGGTGAGGCCGGTGTGGGGCGGGGCCGGGGTGCGGTACTCCAGCGCGCCGGGGCACCGGGTGCGGCCGAGCGGCGGCCGCCCGGGGTTGAGGAGGCGTGCCGCGGCGGGCAGGCTGGGGAGGGGCGGGCCCCAACCTCGGCGGTGGGGAGCGCGGGCGGGGGCGGGCGTGGTTGGATGCGGTCGTAGCGTGGAACACCGACCCGGGACCCCCGGGACCCGGACTCCGTCGAGGACGGGACGGGCCCGGCGGTACGGGACTTGAGCGGACGACGACGGCAGGGACGAACGTGAGGATCTTCCACCGGGCACGGCACCGGCCGTCCGCCACCTGGCGGCAGACGACCGACCGGGCCTTCACGCTGATCGGCGACGGGCGCTACGAGGACGCCGGCGCCCTGCTGGTGATGGCCGCCGACCTGGAGCCCTGGCTGTCCGACTCCTGGTTCAACCTCGCCCTGCTGCACAAGTTCCGCCGCGACTGGGAGCAGGCCCGCTCGGCCGGCCTGCGCGCCGTCGCCCTGCTGGACCGCGAGCACGGCGCCCCCGACTGGTGGAACCTCGGCATCACCGCCACCGCCCTCCAGGACTGGCCGCTGGCCCGCCGCGCCTGGCAGGCGTACGGGCTGAAGCTGCCCGGCGGCCCCGGCGGGGACGGCCCGGTCAGCCTGGACCTCGGCACCACCCCGGTGCGGCTCTCCCCGGACGGCGAGTCCGAGGTGGTGTGGGGCCGCCGGCTCGACCCGGCCCGGATCGAGGTGCTGTCCATCCCGCTGCCCTCCTCCGGCCGCCGCTGGGGCGAGGTGGTGCTGCACGACGGCGCCCCGCACGGCGAGCGCGTCACCGACGGCGTCGCCTACCCCGTCTTCGACGAGATCGAGCTGTGGGCGCCCTCCCCGGTGCCGACCTACGTTGTGCTGCTGCAGGCCGCCACCGCCGGCGACCGGGACGCCCTGGAGCGGCTGGTCGCCGAGGCCGGGTACGCGGCCGAGGACTGGACCTCCTCGGTACGGCTGCTGTGCCGCGCCTGCTCGGAGAGCCGGATGGCCTCGGACGACGGCGTGGTCGCCCACCACGACCCGCACGACGACGGCGACGCCGCCCACCCCGGGCACCTCAGCCACCTCAGCCAGGGCGGCGCGGCCGGAATGTCCTGGCTGGTCGAACGCGAGTGCGGGATCGCGGCCCCGGCGTACCTGGTCCGGGTGCTGCTGGACCGCTGGGTCGCGGCCGCCCCCGCTACCCGGGCTTACCGGGATCTCGAAGAAGTGTGCTGAGTACCCTGGTGACGTACGCGTAGACCTATGGAAGCGGAAGACATGGCGGAGCAGCACGACCACGAGCACGAGCACGAGGTGGAGGGGGCGGCGTCCGAGGCCCCCGTGAAGGTGATCGGTGAGGAGCCCGACCTCAGCAAGGGCACCGCGCGCCCGATCACCGTGGTCGGCAACCCCGTCCTGCACCGCGAGGTCAAGGACGTCACCGCGTTCGACGGCGAACTGTCCGCGCTGATCGACGACATGTTCCAGTCGATGTACGCCGCCGAGGGCGTGGGCCTGGCCGCCAACCAGATCGGCGTCGACCTCAAGGTCTTCGTCTACGACTGCCCGGACGACGAGGGCGTGCGCCACATCGGCCACGTGATCAACCCGAAGCTGGAGGAGTACCCGGCCGACCGCCGCCGGGTCCTCGACGACGGCAACGAGGGCTGCCTGTCCGTCCCGACCGCGTACGCCGAGCTGCCGCGCCCGGACTACGCGGCCGTGACCGGCGTCGACAAGGACGGCAAGCCGATCCGCGTCGAGGGCACCGGCTTCTTCGCCCGCTGCCTCCAGCACGAGACCGACCACCTGTACGGCACCCTCTACATCGACAAGCTGTCGAAGCGGGACCGCAAGGACGCCCTGAAGCAGATGGCCGAGGGCACCGCGAAGTACGCGACCGTGCCGAACGAGTAGGGCTTGCTTGCGAGTTGAAGGCCGGTGCGGAGCGATCCGCACCGGCCTTCGTGCTGTCCCGGCGGCTGCTGCCCGGGCGGCTGCGGGCCGACGGCAGCACGTGCGGGGAGTTCAGCTGTGGGAGGTCGAGGGGGTCAGGACCGCCGTCAGCAGGCGGTTGGCGAGGGGAGTCGGGGCGCCGAAGTCGAGGCCGAGGTTGGAGGTCGAGTACACGGCGTGGACGGACAGGTCGCGGGTGGCGAACATGCCGTTGGCGTAGCCGTCGTCGTGACCGGTCTTGCCCCAGAGCAGGGTGCCGTTCGGCAGCGGGGTGGACATCAGGCCGGCGCCGAAGCAGGCCACCTTGTTGCAGGAGCTGCCGCCGACGAACGGGACGAGCTTGCCCTCGTTGTCCTTGGGCAGGGTGAACAGCTCGTTCTGCTGCGCGGCGGGCAGCAGGCGGCCCTGGAGCAGCGTGGTCAGGAATCGGTCGAGGTCGGCCGTGGTGGAGATGATGTTGGACGGGTCGCCGCCCTGCTCGCTGGTGTCGACCGCCCGGCCGTTGTCGTCGGTCATGTAGCCGTGCAGGTAGGGGCGGGGCATCTCCGGGTCGTCCTCCGGCACCGAGGTCTGGTTCAGGTGCAGGGGCTTCAGGATGCGGGCGGTGACCTCGTCCCTGAAGGAGTTGCCGGTGGTCTGCTCGATGAGCTTGCCCGCGATGCGGAAGCCGAGGGAGTTGTACTCCTGCTCGGTGCCGGGCGTGAAGTGCGGGCCGGGCGCCGGGCGGCCGTCGTCGGGGCGCAGGGTCTGCTGGATGATCTGGTCGAAGGTGCGGTAGTCGTAGCGGTCGGCGATCGTCTCGTCGGCGCTCGCCGGGGGCCTGCCCTCGTCCACGTTCGGCAGGCCGCTGGTGTAGTTGACGAGCTGGCGGACGGTGATCGGGGCGAAGGTGTCGGGCAGCAGGCCCGGCATGTAGTGCTGGACGGTCTGGTCGAGGTCGATCCGCCCCTCGGCCGCGAGCTGCAGGACGACGGTGGTCTCGAACACCTTGGAGATGCTGCCGGCGTGGAAGTGCGCGTTCTCCGGGATCTTCCGGCCGGTCTGGCTGTCCACGGTGGAGCCCTTCCACACCTGGCCCGGCTCGGCGACCAGGGCGAGCGCGCCGGAGGAGTTGTCCGAGGGCCGGGTCTCGATGGCGGCCTGCAACGCGGCGGGGTCCAGGGCCGGGAAGGCCGTCGCGGCGGTGGAGCCCGTGCCCGTGCCGCTCGCGGCGAAGGCTTGGGCGCCCGAAGCGGCGGTGACGCCGACGACGGCGGAACAGGCCAGAGCGAGGGCGGCGGCACGACGGGCGAACGGCTTCATGTGGGGCACCCCGTGGGATCAGCTCGTCTGAGCGGGCCTCAGCGATGTGTCCGATCCTGGTCGGGAGCGAGCCCGTCCGGTATCGGGATCAACCCCGACCCGCCCCTGAGACACCCCCGATGGTTCATCAGAATCTGCCCCTGGGAGGCGTCCCCGCCCGGCGTGAACGCCGGGCGGGGACAGGAGAGTTCAGGGGGCGTGGCGGGTGGTGATGGTGATCGGGTGAGCGGTCCAGTCGGTCATGTCGCCGATGTAGAGGGTGACGCTCCAGCGGCCGCCGCGGGAGAGGCACTCGGCGACGCCGTCGCCGCCGCCCGGGCCGATGCACAGGCGGATGAAGTCCCGGTGGGCAGCGCGGACCGGGCGCCGGCGGACGTGGTCCCACAGGACGGGCAGGGCGTGGTCAAGGCTCGGGAAGACGGTCGGCAGCATGATCCCGGAGATCCCGGCCCGAACGGCGCTCACGCGGCGGCCGCCTCGGGCGAGGCGGAGACGTGGCACCAGATGAACTTGCCGATGCCGCCCCGGCGCGGGCAGCAGCCCCACTCGGAGGCCAACTCCCGGACGAGCAACAGGCCTCGGCCGCTTTCGGAGGTGAGGGAGGTCGGGTGGGGCGCAGGCTTCGCGCTGTCGGCGTCGTGCACCTCGATCCGGAGGGTGCCGTGGGGGAGGAGCTGGAGCCGGACGAAGAGCAGGCGCCCGCGCGGGGTGCGGGCGTGGGTGACGGCGTTGGTGACCAGCTCGGAGAGGAGCACCTCGCCGGTCGGGAGGAGGGGTTCGGCGGAGGGGTGGAGGAGGAGGTCCTCCGTCTGCAGGAGGCCCGCACCGGTTCTGCTGTTCGCGGCTGAGGCCTGGGCTTCGTTCGTCGCGGGGGTCAAGTCGGGCGAGTTTCCGACCGATTGACCTGACAGTGGTGCCCCGCTCGGGCTGTGGCCGTGCGGGGCACCCCTGGTGTTCTCAGGTGAGGTTGTCGTACCAGAAGAAGATGGTTCGCAGGACCGCACCCGGGCCGCCGGCGCCGAAGGCGATCACCATGGCCTGGCCGACCGCCACATCGGTGGGGTCGATGCCCTGGGACCACGTCACCTTCGCGTCCAGACCGGGGATGGTGCGGCCGGGGGCGTACGAGCGGAACGTGCCGCGCGCGTGGGCGATGAGCGTCCCGTTGCGCCGCAGCTCCGCCCCGCGCAGGCTGGTCGACCTCAGTTCGTAGCTGCGGTCGCCGACAACGGCAGTGCGGGTGCGGGACTTCCGGGTGGTCGGCACGTTGTGGCCGTTGATGTTCATCGCGCCGTGGTCGCGGTCGGGCACCACCGTGACGGTGGGCATCCCCGACCCCTGCACTCGCGCCACGACGGACGGCCAGCGGTCGTGACTGACCTGTATCGGCCCGAACGGGCCGTCGATCACACGCTGATGGAGCTTGGACATGCCTGCTCTTCCCCCGAACACCGAGAACCGACAGTGGAGCTGCCGTAAACGGCAGCTCCACTGTTTTGCTGAACGATATTCGACTTAGAAGTCGTCGTCGAAGGAGACCGAGCCCTCGACCGCGACCTGGTACGCCGACACCCGGCGCTCGAAGAAGTTGGTCAGCTCCTGGACGTTCTGGAGCTCCATGAAGCCGAACGGGTTGGTCGACCCGTAGCGGATCGGCATCCCGAGGCGGGCCAGGCGCTGGTCGGCCACGGCCTCCAGGTACTGGCGCATGGAGTCGGTGTTCATGCCGGCGAGACCGTCGCCGCACAGGTCCTGGGCGAACTGGAGCTCGGCCGCGACGGCTTCCTCCAGCATCTCGGTGACCTGCTTGGCCATCTCGTCGTCGAAGAGGTCGGGCTCCTCCTCGCGGACGGTGTCGACGACCGACATCGCGAAGTCCATGTGCATGGATTCGTCGCGGAACACCCAGTTGGTGCCGGTGGCCAGGCCGTGCAGCAGACCCCGGCTCCGGAACCAGTACACGTAGGCGAAGGCGCCGTAGAAGAACAGACCCTCGACGCACGCCGCGAAGCAGATCAGGTTCAGGAGGAACGCGCGGCGGTCCTCCTTGGTCTGCAGCGACTCGATGTGGTCGACCGCGTTCATGTACTTGAAGCAGAACTGGGCCTTCTGGTGGATGGAGGGGATGTTCTCCACCGCGGCGAAGGCCGCGTTGCGGTCCTCCGGGTCCGGAAGGTAGGTGTCGAGCAGCGTCAGGTAGAACTGGACGTGCACGGCCTCCTCGAACAGCTGACGGCTCAGGTACAGCCGCGCCTCCGGGGAGTTGATGTGCTTGTAGAGGCTCAGCACCACGTTGTTGGCGACGATCGAGTCACCCGTGGCGAAGAAGGCGACCAGGCGGCCGATCAGGTGGCGCTCGCCCTCGCTGAGCTTCGCCAGGTCCGCGACGTCGGAGTGCAGGTCCACCTCCTCGACGGTCCAGGTGTTCTTGATCGCGTCGCGGTACCGGTCGTAGAACGACGGGTAGCGCATCGGGCGCAGGGTCAGCTCGAAGCCGGGGTCGAGCAGCATCTTGCGGTCGTCGGCAGTCATTACTGGCAGGCCTCGCAGGACTCGGGGTTCTCCAGGGAGCAGGCGATGGCGGCTTCCTGCTCCGGGGTGAGGGCGGGGGTGCCCACGGGGATCGTGCCGGCCGGCACGGGCGCGGCGGCGCGGGCGGCACCGGAGGCGGCCTGGGCGATGCGGGTCGCCGGGCGCGAACGCAGGTAGTAGGTGGTCTTGAGACCGACCTTCCACGCGTAGGCGTACATCGAGCTGAGCTTGCCGATGGTCGGCGCCGCCATGAACAGGTTCAGCGACTGGCTCTGGTCCAGGTACGGCATGCGGGCCGCGGCCAGGTCGATCAGCGCGCGCTGGGGCAGCTCCCAGGCGGTGCGGTACAGCGACCGGACCTCGGCCGGGAGCCAGTTCAGCTCCTGCACCGAGCCGTTGGCGTCGCGCAGCGAGTCGCGGGTCTGCTGGTCCCAGACGCCGAGCTCCTTGAGCTCGCGCACCAGGTACGGGTTGACCTGGAGGAACTCGCCGCTCAGCGTCTCGCGCTTGAACAGGTTGGACACCTGCGGCTCGATGCACTCGTACACGCCGGCGATGGACGCGATGGTCGCGGTCGGCGCGATCGCGAGCAGCAGCGAGTTGCGCAGGCCGGTCTCGGCGATGCGGGCGCGCAGGGCCGTCCAGCGGTCCGCCCACTGCGGGGCGGCCGACGGGAAGTGGTCGATGTGCAGCTCGCCGCGGGCGGCGCGGGTCTCGCCGTAGGCCTCGTGGCGGCCCAGCTGCTCGGCCAGGTCGGCGGAGCGCTCGTAGGCGGTGAGCATGATGCGCTCGGCGATCATCGTCGACAGCTGCTTGGCCTGGGCCGAGTCGAAGTCGATCCGCAGCTTGAAGAAGACGTCCTGCAGGCCCATCACGCCGAGGCCGACCGGGCGCCAGCGGGAGTTGGACGTACCGGCCTCGACCGTCGGGTAGAAGTTGATGTCCACCACGCGGTCGAGGAAGGTCACGGCCGTACGGACGGTGGCGTCCAGGCGCTCCCAGTCCATCGCGGCCAGCAGGTCGTCGGCCGAGGCGCCGGCGGCCACGTGGGCGCCGAGGTTGACCGAGCCGAGGTTGCAGACGGCGGTCTCGGAGTCGTCCGTGACCTCCAGGATCTCGGTGCACAGGTTGGAGGAGTGCACCGTGCGGCCCGGCAGCGCGGTCTGGTTGGCGGCGCGGTTGGAGGCGTCCTTGAAGGTCATCCAGCCGTTGCCGGTCTGCGCGAGGGTGCGCATCATGCGGGCGTAGAGGGTCTGCGCCGGGATGGTGCGGACGGCCTTGCCGGCCAGCTCGGCCTTGCGGTAGGCCTCGTCGAACTCCTCGCCCCACAGGTCGACCAGCTCGGGCACGTCGGCCGGGGAGAACAGCGACCAGTCGGCGTTGGCGTTGACCCGGCGCATGAACTCGTCCGGGATCCAGTGGGCCAGGTTGAGGTTGTGGGTGCGGCGCGCCTCCTCACCGGTGTTGTCGCGCAGCTCCAGGAACTCCTCGATGTCCGCGTGCCAGGTCTCCAGGTAGACGCAGGCCGCGCCCTTGCGGCGGCCGCCCTGGTTGACGGCGGCGACCGAGGAGTCGAGGGTGCGCAGGAACGGGACGATGCCGTTGGACTTGCCGTTGGTGCCGCGGATCAGGCTGCCGCGCGAGCGGATGCGCGAGTAGGACAGGCCGATGCCGCCGGCGTGCTTGGACAGGCGGGCGATCTGCGCGTAGCGGTTGTAGATCGAGTCCAGGTTGTCCAGCGGCGAGTCGAGCAGGTAGCAGCTGGACATCTGCGGGTGCCGGGTGCCGGAGTTGAAGAGCGTCGGCGAGGAGGTCAGGTACTCCAGACGGCTCATCAGGCCGTACAGCTCGGCGACCTCGCGCACCGACTGCTCGGAGTCGCCGACCGCCAGGCCGCAGGCGACGCGGAGCAGGAAGTGCTGCGGGGTCTCGATGACCTTGCGGGTGATCGGGTGGCGCAGCAGGTAGCGGGACTGCACGGTGCGCAGACCGAAGTACTCGAAGCGGTCGTCGCCCTGGGCGTCGATCAGCGCGTCGAGGGCGGCGGCGTGCTTGGCGACGAAGGCCGCGGTGGTGTCGCCGATCAGGCCCTCGGCGTGGCCGACGGCGATCGAGGCGGAGAAGGAGACCGAGCCCTGGCTGTTCGCCTCGTCGACGATCTCCAGGGCGAGCAGGCGGGCCGCGAGCTTCGAGTACTGGGGGTCCTCGGCGATCATCGACGCGGCGGCGTCCACGGCCAGCCCGCGCAGCTCGGCGAAGTCCGAGCCGGCGTGGCGGCCGCGCAGCGCGGCGGCGGCGACATGGCCGGGGTCGACCTCGGTGAGGTCGGCGCTGCGGTCGGTGAGCAGCCGCAGCAGCGCGCCCCCGGGGTCGGAGACCGTCGGGTCGGTGAAGGCGGAGCCGGTGCCCTGGGCGGGCAGGGTGGCTGAGGCAGCGGTGGTCAAGGCGCTCTCTCCTGGCGGCGATCGGCGGCGTGATCGGGATCACCCGGGCCGATCTGGGCAGGGGAGCACGGCGCGAACGCGAGGAAGCGCCGCGCGAGGTGTCTCCCCGGCCCGCCCGCGAGGCCCGGAGGGGTGGTGCTGGGTGCCGGCGCGGCCTCTGCGGGAGGGCCGTGGCGCACGCTGTCGGCAGGTACTCGGACTCGCGGGCACAGCTGCTGGAGCCGCCCGCACACCGCTGCGGGGCAGTCCCGGACTCTCACCGGGTTCCCCTGCATCGACAGCAGGAGTGAGCATACATGTAGTGGTGTCTCGGTGATGCGACACCACATGTAGTGCGGCGGGTTGTGTCGGCGCAATGACCGGCGGTACCGGGGCGAGGGGTGGTTCGTGTCCGTCCGGGTGTCGGGGCCGGTTCTTCGGACGGGTGGGAACCGGGGCCCGGACGGGTCGGGCCGGCGCACCGGGCGGCCGGGTCCGCGCGCCGGTCGTCCTGGTTTCGATACGGAATGGTCACCGGGCGGATCGACGGTCAGGGGGATGCCCTACGATCTGGGCGCATGAGCGACGGAACCGGCGTACCTGGGCACGGGCCGCAGGGAACGCCTCCCGCCGGGTCGGGGGGCGCACAGAATCAGCAGCCGGCGGTGCCAGGTCCGGTGCCGCCGCCGAGCGGCGGTTTCGGCCCGCCCCCGGCCTCGTACGGGCCGGTGGCGCCTTCCTCGCAGCCGCTCCCGCAGCCCGTCCCGCCGGTGCCCCAGCCCCAGCCTGTCGCGCAGCCGCAGCCGCAGCAGCCGGTGCAGCCGATGCCCCCTCAGCCGCAGTGGCAGCAGCAGCCGCCCCAGCAGGCCGTGCCGCCGCGGCGCGTCGAGCCGGACTGGCAGGCGCTGGCGGACCGCAACGAGGCCGCCGGCAAGCGCAAGCGCCGGATGCAGGTCATCGGCATCGTGGCCGCCGTCGTCCTGGTGGGCGGCGGGGTCGCGGGTGGCATGCTGCTGCTCGGCAAGAAGGACGATCCCAAGAAGAGCGGTCCGGTCACCGCCTCTACCGCTTCCGACAAGCCGACCCCCGGTCCGACGAGCGCGAGTTCGTCCCCGGGCGGGCAGACGGACGACCCGTCGAAGCCGATCTGGGAGGCCGCCACCGACCCGGCGCCGCAGGACGCGGGGGCGCTGTTCTCCGCGATGCAGGTGACGGTGAACGGCGCGACCTGGAACCGGACCGTGGTCTCGCTCGACCAGCCCTGCTGGGACGGCAACTCCACCACCGGCGGACTCGGCAAGGTGCTCGGCGACCAGGGCTGCCAGAAGGTGCTCCGGGCGACGTACGTCTCCGGCGACAGCGCGGTGACCGTCGGCGTCGCGGTCTTCGACCACAAGATCCAGGCCGAGACCGCGACAAAGAACTACTCCGGCCAGCTCAAGGGCCTTCCCGCGCCCGGTGCCCCGGCGTTCTGCGCCAACCCCGGCTGCACCAGCACGCACAGCAGCCTGGGCCGGTACGCCTACTTCACCGTCGAGGGCTCGGCGAAGGGCGGCAACGCGCCCGACGCCACCGCGACGGCGGCGGCCTCCGGGTTCGCCGAGCACGTGAAGGGCCAGCTGCTCCGGCGGGCCAAGGCGGCGGGCTCCGCCACGCCGGGCTCGCAGGGCACGCCGGCCGGCTGACCGCCGTGACGCCCCGGCGCCGGCGGATCCGTTCGCCGGGGCCGGGGGAGTGTGGCAGGCTCTCATCGGAGTCATTCGTACGCGTGTTCCGGTTGCGTCCGCGGGGGTCGGTACCGGCGAGCAACCGGAGGAGCGGTCGTGGCCCTGCCCAGTGCCCTGCGCGGCAAGTCGGCCGTCCTGGCCGCGGCCGGGATCGTGGTCGTCGCGGGCACCTTCGCGCTGCTGGACCGGGGCGACCGGACCGGCGTCAGCGGACCCTTGCGGGTGCCGGTGTCGGTCGGCGCCCCCGGGCGCACCCTGCCGCCGGACGTGGGCCGGGACCTGCTCGCCCGCGACCCGAAGGCCTCGCCGAACGCCCGCGCCGTCGACCAGTTCCTCACCGACCTGGAGACCCAGGCACGCACCGGACAGAGCGGCGGCACGGTGATCGGCCAGCACGTCGAGGCGCACAACGAGCGCAACAACCCCGGGTACGGCGACTACCGGGGCACCAAGCAGGTCGGCTACTACTACAAGAAGGCCGCCGACATCACCGGCCGACTACCGGGCTTCCTGGAGACCGACCTCGGCCCCGGCTACGGCCAGAACGCCTGGGGCGTCGGCAACCCGCGCTCCTACTCGGCCGGCCGCTGGCCCACCTGCCGGACCGGCTGGCAGTACACCGACGACGCCGTCGACCTGATGACCGCCGTCTGGTCCGGCCACCCGCGTGCCGACGACGGCACCTACGACAGCTCCGGCGTCCAGCAGAACTGCGACGGCAGCAGCACCGACCTGCCCGACAATGGCGGTGCCCCGGCCGGGATCGTCGGCATGTCCTTCCACGAGCCGTACCCCGGATCGGACGTCAAGTCCTTCGACCGGGTGCTCTGTTCGAACTCCCCGGCGGCCAAAGACCCGGGCTGGTTCGGCCGGGTCGTGGACGCCGCGGACGGCACCCCCGAGTACCGCGCGCTGATCACCGACCTGTCCTACCTGGCCGACCACCTGGAGTACCTGGCCGCGCACGACGTGCCGGTGCTGCTGCGCCCGTACCACGAGATGAACGTCCAGGACTGCTCCAGCCGGTTCTGGTGGGCGGGCCAGAAGCCGGCCGACTACCAGGCGCTGTGGAAGATCACCTACAAGTACCTGGTGGAGACCAGGGGCCTGCACAACCTGCTGTTCGTCTGGACCCCGGTTTCCTGGGACGGCGCCCCGGGCGTGGACCCGTGGGACTACTACCCGGGCTCCCAGTACGTCGACGTGGTCGGGGTGGACGACTACAGCGGCAGCCCGGCGCACCCGATCGGCACCGGCGAGGTGTGGACCAAGCGCTACTACGACGGTCTCGCCGCCTACGACAAGCCGCGGATGCTCGCCGAGTCCTTCGCCGTACCCGTCAACTCCCGCCAGCCGGACACCCTCCGGCGCACGCCCTGGACGATCTGGACGGTCTGGGGGCAGTCGCTCACCGCCGGCAACCTGGCCCCGGACCAGCCGCGCAACTCCACCGCGGACGTCAACGCCACCTACCACAGCCCGCTGGCGATCACCGGTGGCTCCGGCTCGTCCGGCGGGAGCATCGACTGGGGCGGGCTGCACGTCCGCTGAGGCCCGCCGGGGCCCGGCGGGAACCACGGGGACCGGTCCGGGATCGGTTGAACGATCGGTCCGGGATCGGTTGTACGGGCTGAATTCCGGGTCGGTTGTGCCGTGTGGCATCCTGTGGCGGCGAAACCGAGGGCTGGGTGGCGCGGTCGGGAGAGGGCCGAAGGGGCGGGGGTAGGGGATGGAACGGACGCGTCCGATGCGCGGGGCCGGCGGCCTGGCGATCGGTTGGGGCGTGGTGCTGCTCGGCTGGGCGGCCTACAACTGCTTCGGCCAGGTCGGCTTCGCCACGTACCTCAAGGGCATCTTCTACTACGGCGGGACCTCGGTCGGCGCCGAGACCGGAAGCCTCAACTACGGCCTGCTGTACCTGATCGCGGGCATCCTGCTGCTGCGCGGGCGCAGCTGGGCGCTCGGGGTGGCGGCGGGTGTGGCCCTGGTCGAGGGCTACAACCGCGTGCGCAGCCTGACCGGCGCGCTGCTGGACGAGCCGCAGCGGGAGTGGTTCACCGGGACCACCGAGGGCGGACTGAAGCTCGCGACCTTCGCGCTCGGCGTGGTCGTCACCGCGACACTGATCCTGCTGCTGGCCCGCTCCAAGTGGCGGGAGCAGTCGGAGGGCGCCCTGGGCGGGGAGCCGCACTGGTCGATCCTGCAGACCGTGCCGGCCTCGCCGACGCCCGGGCCGTACGGCCAGCCGCAACAACAGCCGGTGCAGCCTCAGCTCCAGGCCCAGCCGCAGCCCGCCTGGCCGCAGCAGCCGCCCGCCCAGCCCGGGTGGCAGCAGCAGCCGGTCGCACCCCAGCCCCAGCCCCAGCAC
>NZ_JPRF03000032.1 GCF_001188955.3 Kitasatospora aureofaciens
GCCAGCCCGCGAAGGGCCAGAGCGCCGCCCGCGGCCAGGCCGCCAAGCCTCAGGCCCCGAAGGGTCAGCCGGCGAAACCCCAGCCCGCGAAGGCCCAGCCCGTGCGGAGCCAGTCCGCCAAGGCGCAGCCCGCCAAGTCCGCCGCCGTGGGCCGTACCCCGCGCGCGCCGCAGCAGCGCCGCCCGGAGGGCCGTCCGCCGGCCCGCAGCCAGGCGGCGGTGCGGCCGCGCCCGAAGTCCCGGCTGCCGCAGCGCCCGAGACCGCTGAAGCTGGCCGAGCCGAAGCGCCGGCTGCGGGTGATCACGGTGGCGCTGTCGCTGGTGTTCTCGGTCTTCGCCGGGCGGCTGGTGCAGCTGCAGCTGGTGGACGCCGACGCGCTGGCCGCCGACGCCAACACCAACCGCTACCAGAACATCCCGATCACCGCCGAGCGCGGCTCGATAATGTCCTCCGACGGCGTCGCGCTGGCCGCCACCGTGGACGCGTACGACATCACCGCCGACCCGGCGATGTTCACCCCCGCGGCGACCGGCATCCCGGACGCGCCGGAGCAGGCGGCCGCCCTGCTGTCGCCGATCATCGGCGTCGCCAAGGACCGGATCGCCGCCGACCTCCACACCCCCAAGACCCGCTACAAGCGGCTCGCCTCCCAGCAGACCCCGGCCGCCAAGAACCAGATCAGCGACCTCAAGTCGAGCCTGGAGAAGCAGGCCGGCTCGCGCGCCTGCCAGGCCCAGAAGAAGCTGCTCGGCAAGCCCGCCGACCAGGGCGGGCGCACCCGGGTGGACAACGAGTGCGCCAACCCGCTGGCCGGGGTGTTCAACCGGGAGACCCAGAAGCGGATCTACCCGGCCGACGGGCTGGCCGCCAACCTCGTCGGCTTCGTCAACGGCGAGGGCGAGGGCGCCGGCGGGCTGGAGCTGCAGTACCAGAAGCAGCTGGCCGGCAAGGACGGCCACAGCAGCTACGCCCAGGCGGGCGGCCGGCTGGTGCCCACCGCCGGCGGCTCGATGGACCCGGCCGTGCCCGGCAGCGACGTCAAGCTGACCATCAACCGGGACGTCCAGTGGGCGGCCCAGCGGGCGATCACCGACCAGGTGGCCAACTCCGGCGCGGAGAAGGGCTACGTGGTGGTCCAGGACGTGAAGACCGGCCAGGTCATCGCGATGGCCAGCGCGCCCGGCTTCAACCCCAACGACCTGAGCCTCTCCAAGCAGTCCCAGATGGGCAACCCGGCCCTGGTGGACGCCTACGAGCCGGGCAGCACCGCCAAGCTGATGAGCCTGGCCGCCGTCCTGGACTCGGGGAAGGCCAACTGGGACACCAGGGTCACCGTGCCCAACCGGCTGGTCCGGGCCGGGCAGCAGTTCAAGGACGATGTCGAGCACGGCGACTGGTACCTGACCCTGGCCGGGGTGCTCGCCAAGTCCTCCAACATCGGCACCATCGAGGCGGTCGAGACCCTCGGCGACGGTGACCAGCTGAAGGCCAACCAGATCCTCGACGGCTACATGCGCAAGTTCGGGGTGGCCCGGCCGACCGGCCTGAACTTCCCCGGCGAGACTCCCGGGATGCTCAAGAAACCGGAGGACCTGGTCGCCTCGGAGAAGTACAACATCTCCTTCGGCCAGGGCCCGCTGCAGATGAACGCGTTGCAGGCGACCTCGGTGTACTCGACCATCGCCAACGGCGGGGTCCGGGTCGCGCCCAGCATCGTCCAGGGCATTACCGGGCCGGACGGCAAGTACACCGCGACCCCGCCCGGCGAGCAGACCCGGGTGGTCAGCGAGGAAACCGCGAAGACCCTCACCTCGATGCTGGAGTCGGTCGTCGACGACGAGCAGGGCACCGGCGGCAAGGCCGCCATCCCCGGCTACCGGGTCGCCGGGAAGACCGGCACCGCCAACCGGGGCGCCGCCGACGGCAAGGGCTACGACGGCTACACCGCCTCCTTCATCGGCTTCGCCCCGGCCGACGCCCCCCGCTACACCGTCTCCTGCACCCTCCAGGGGCCGGTCAACGGCCACTTCGGGGGACAGCTGTGCGGCCCGGTGTTCAAGCAGGTGATGGAGTTCACCCTGAAGACCATGCAGGTCCCGCCGAGCGGCAGCCAGGCGCCGAACCTGCCCGTCGAGTGGAAGCCGTGAGCGAGGATGAGCAACCAGCGGGCCGGTCTGGACAGCGGCGCGGAGGAGGCCCGGTTTGGCCCTGGGCACCCTTCGGCGGATAGCCTTCCCGCCGTGCCGAAACCCGATCAAACCCCCGTGAGTCCGCCCCGCCCGACCGGGACCGCCGCCCTGCCGCTCGCCGAGCTGGCCGGCCGGCTGGGTCTGCCGCCCGTCGAGGGCGGCGCCGTCACCGGTGTCACCCACGACTCCCGCGCGGTACGCCCCGGTGACGTGTACGTGGCCTTCCCGGGCGCCAACCACCACGGCGCGGCCTTCGCCGGCAAGGCCGCGGAGGCCGGCGCGGTGGCCGTGCTGACCGATCCGGCGGGCGCCGAGCTGGCCGCCCCGACCGGCCTGCCGCTGCTGGTCGTCGACCGGCCGCGGGCCCGGATGGGCGAGCTGGCCGCGATCGTCTACGGCCACCCGTCCGAGCGGCTGCTGATGATCGGGCTGACCGGCACCAACGGCAAGACCACCACCTCGTACCTGGTCGAGGGCGGTCTGCGTGGCGCCGGGCGCAGCCCGGGCGTGATCGGCACCGTCGAGATGCGGGTCGGCCAGGAGCGGATCAAGAGCGAGCGCACCACCCCCGAGGCCACCGACCTGCACGCGATCCTCGGCGTGATGGCCGAGCGCGGCGCGGACGCGGTGACCATGGAGGTCTCCAGCCACGCCCTGGTCTTCGGCCGCACCGACGGGGTGGCGTACGACGTCGCGCTGTTCAACAACCTCACCCCCGAGCACCTCGACTTCCACCCGGACATGGAGGACTACTTCCAGGCGAAGGCCCGGCTCTTCCAGCCCGGCAAGTCCCGCCACGGCGTGGTCAACCTGGACGACGGGTACGGGCGCCGGCTCGCCGCCGAGGCGAAGATCCCGGTGACCACCTTCTCCGCGACCGGCGACGCCGGTGCGCACTGGCGGGCCCTGGACGTCCAGCTCGGCCCGACCGGCTCCACCTTCCGGGTGGTCGGCCCGGACGGCGCCGGGGCGGATGCCTCCGTCCCGCTGCCCGGCCCGTTCAACGTCGCCAACGCGCTGGCCGCGATCACCGTGCTGGTCACCGCCGGGCTGCCGCTGGAGCGGGCCGTGGCCGGTGTCGCCGCCGTGGCCGGCGTGCCGGGCAGGCTGGAGCGGGTGGACGCCGGACAGCCGTTCGTCGCCGTGGTGGACTACGCCCACAAGCCGGACGCTCTGGAGGCCGTCCTCGGATCGCTGCGCGAGGTCACCAAGGGCCGGCTGCACGTCGTCGTCGGCTGTGGCGGCGACCGTGACCCGCACAAGCGCGGCCCGATGGGCGCCATCGCCGCCCGGCTCGCCGACACCGCCCTGCTGACCAGCGACAACCCGCGCAGCGAGGACCCGCTGACGATCCTCGCCAGCATGCTGACCGGCGCCGCCGCGGTGCCCGAGGCCGAGCGCGGGGACGTCCTGGTCGTGCCCGACCGGGCCGAGGCGATCGAGCTCGCGGTGGCCCGCGCCCAGGCGGGGGACACCGTGCTGGTGGCCGGAAAGGGCCACGAGCTCGGCCAGTACGTACGAGACGAGATCCGCCCCTTCGACGACCGGGAGGTGCTGCGCGAATCCATCGCGCGGACCACGGCCGCGCGGGGCGACCGAGGAGTAGAGCAGCAGTGATCGCACTGACCCTCGCCGAGGTGGCCGCCGCCGTCGGAGGCACCCTGGACGGCGCCGACCCGGACACCGTGGTCACCGGCCCGGTCGAGGTCGACTCGCGGAAGGTGAGCCCCGGCGGCCTGTTCGCGGCCTTCGTCGGCGAGAACGTGGACGGCCACGACTACGCCGCCACGGCGGTCGAGGCCGGCGCCGTCGCGGTGCTGGCCTCCCGCCCGGTCGGCGTGCCCGCCGTCCTGGTCGACAGTGTGGTGGAGGCGCTCGGCAGGCTGGCCCGGACCGTGGTCGCCCGCGCCGAGGGCACCGCCGTGGTCGCGCTGACCGGCTCGGCCGGCAAGACCAGCACCAAGGACCTGATCGCCCAGCTGCTCCGGCGCCACGGCGAGACCGTCTTCCCGCCCGGCTCGTTGAACAACGAGATCGGCCACCCGATGACCGCGCTGCGGGTCGAGGAGAGCACCCGGCACCTGGTGATGGAGATGGGCGCCCGGCACAAGGGCGACATCGAGTACCTCACCTCGATCACCCCGCCGCGGATCGGCCTGGTGCTCAACGTCGGCACCGCCCACGTCGGCGAGTTCGGCTCCCAGGAGGCGATCGCCGAGGCCAAGGGCGAGCTGGTCGAGGCGCTGCCCGCCGACGGCGCCGCGATCCTGAACGCGGACGACCGGCTGGTGCGCGCGATGGCCTCGCGCACCAAGGCGAAGGTGGTCCTGTTCGGGGAGTCCCCGGACGCCCACGTCCGGGCGACCGACGTTCGCCTGGACGCCACCGGTCGGCCGTCGTTCACGCTCACCACCCCGGCCGGTTCCGCGCCCGTGCAGCTGCGCCTGTACGGTGAGCACCACGTCTCGAACGCCCTCGCCGCCGCCGCGGTGGCGACGGAGCTCGGGATGACCGTCGACGACACCGCGGCAGCCCTGGGCGAGGCGGGTGCGCTGTCCCGCTGGCGCATGGAGGTCGTCGACCGGGCCGATGGTGTCACCGTCGTCAACGACGCCTACAACGCGAACCCCGACTCGATGCGGGCCGCGCTGCGGGCGCTGGTCTCGATGGGCGGCCGCGGTCCGGAGCGCCGCCGCACCTGGGCGGTGCTCGGCGAGATGCGGGAGCTCGGCGAGGACAGCCTGGCCGAGCACGACGCCATCGGGCGGCTCGCCGTCCGGCTGGACGTCACCAAGCTGGTGGCGGTCGGCGGACGCGAGGCGGCCTGCATGGAACTCGGCGCGAGGAACGAAGGTTCGTGGGGTGAGGAGTCGGTGCTGGTGTCCGACGCGGACGCGGCGGTCGAACTGCTGCGCAGTCAGCTTCGGCCGGGGGATGTGGTCCTGGTGAAGGCGTCCCGTTCGGTGGGGCTGGAGAAGGTGGCCGAGGCCCTCCTGGCGGACGGTGCTGCCCGATGATGAAGCAGATCCTCTTCTCCGGGATGATCGGCCTGATCCTCTCGCTGGTCGGCACGCCCGCCCTGATCAAGCTGCTCGCCCGGCAGGGCTACGGCCAGTACATCCGTGACGACGGCCCCAAGGCGCACCACAGCAAGAAGGGCACGCCCACCATGGGCGGCATCGCCTTCATCCTGGCGACCCTGATCGCGTACTTCGCCACGAAGGCGATAACGGGCGACACCCCGACCGCCTCGGGGCTGCTGGTGCTCTTCCTGACCGCGGGCCTCGGCCTGGTGGGCTTCCTGGACGACTACATCAAGGTCGTCAAGCGCCGCTCGCTCGGCCTGCGGGCCAAGGCGAAGCTGGCCGGCCAGTCGATTGTCGGTCTGGTGTTCGCCGTCCTGGCGCTGCAGTTCCACGACGACCGGGGACTGAGCCCGGCCTCCGAGAAGCTGTCCTTCGTCCGCGACTTCAGCTGGTCGATCGGCCCGGTGCTGTTCGTCATCTTCGCGTACTTCATGATCGCGGCGACCTCCAACGGCGTGAACCTGACGGACGGTCTCGACGGCCTCGCCACCGGCGCCTCGGTGATGGCCTTCGGCGCCTACACCTTCATCGGCGTCTGGGAGTACACCCAGAGCTGCGCCTACTTCATCTCCGCCACCGGCGCCTGCTACGACGTGCGCGACCCACTGGACCTCGCGGTGGTCGCCTCGGCCCTGATGGGCTCCTGCTTCGGCTTCCTGTGGTGGAACACCTCGCCCGCCAAGATCTTCATGGGTGACACCGGCTCGCTCGCCCTCGGCGGCGCCCTGGCCGGCCTCGCGATCTGCTCGCGCACCGAGCTGCTGCTGATCATGCTCGGCGGCCTGTTCATGATCATCACCCTGTCGGTGATCATCCAGGTCGGCTCCTTCCGGATGACCGGCAAGCGCGTCTTCAAGATGGCACCACTGCAGCACCACTTCGAACTCAAGGGCTGGAGCGAGGTCCTGGTCGTGGTCCGCTTCTGGATCATCCAGGGCCTGTGCGTGGCCGTCGGCCTCGGCCTCTTCTACGCGGGATACCGGACCGGATGACGAACCCCCAGATGATCGAGTCACAGCTCAATGACCTGCCCGTGGTGGTCGCGGGCCTCGGCGTCTCGGGCATCAGCGCCGCGCGCGTCCTGAACGGCCTCGGCGCCCGCGTCACCGTGGTGGACGGCGGCGGCGGCGAGGGCCTCAGGGCCCGCGCCGCCGAGCTGGAGGCGCTCGGCGTCGCGGTGCGCCTGGGCGACGGCGCGAGCCTGCCCGAGGGCACCGAACTGGTCGTCACCTCGCCCGGCTGGGCGCCCGACAGCCCGCTGTTCGCCGCCGCCGAGGCGGCCGGGGTGCCGGTCTGGGGCGACGTCGAGCTGGCCTGGCGGCTGCGCAAGCCGCTGCCGGGCACCGGCGAGCCCGCCCCCTGGCTGGCCGTCACCGGCACCAACGGCAAGACCACCACCGTCCAGATGCTCGCCTCGATCCTCACCGCGGCCGGCAAGCGCACCGCCGCCGTCGGCAACGTCGGGGTCTCGGTGCTGGACGCGGTGCTCGCCGAGGAGCCGTACGACGTGCTCGCCGTCGAGCTCTCCAGCTACCAGCTGCACTGGGCGCCCTCGCTGCGCCCGTACTCGGCGGCGGTGCTCAACCTGGCCCCGGACCACCTCGACTGGCACGGCTCGATGGAGGCGTACGCCGCCGACAAGGGCCGGATCTACGAGGGCAACGTGGTGGCCTGCGTGTACAACCTGGCCGACCCGGCCACCGAGGCGCTGGTCCGGGAGGCCGACGTCGAGGAGGGCTGCCGGGCGATCGGTTTCGGCCTCGGCGCGCCCGGCCCGTCGAACTTCGGCGTGGTGGACGGCCTCCTGGTCGACCGCGCCTTCGTCGAGGACCGGGCCAGGAACGCGGCCGAGCTGGGCGCCGTCGAGGACGTCAACCCGCCGGCCCCGCACAACATCGCCAACGCGCTCGCCGCGGCGGCGCTGGCCCGGGCGTACGGGGTCGAGCCGAAGGCCGTCCGGGAGGGCCTGCGGGCCTTCCGCCCGGACGCCCACCGGATCGCCGAGGTCGGTACGGTCCGCGAGGTCACGTACATCGACGACTCCAAGGCCACCAACACCCACGCCGCCGCGGCCTCGCTGGCGGCCTACCGGCCGATCGTCTGGATCGCCGGGGGACTGGCCAAGGGCGCGACCTTCGACGACCTGGTCCAGGGCGCGGCCGAGCGGCTGCGGGCGGTCGTGCTGATCGGGCAGGACCGGGCGCTGATCCGCGAGGCGCTGGAGCGACACGCTCCGGATGTGCCGGTGATCGATGCGGCCGAGGGCCAGACTGGCGCGGTGGCGATGACCGCGGTCGTTCGAACGGCCGCATCGCTCGCCCGATCGGGTGACACGGTGCTGCTGGCTCCGGCCTGCGCGTCGATGGACATGTTCACCAACTACGGCGAGCGCGGCGACCTCTTCGCGGCGGCCGTCCGGGAGCTGGCCGACTCCGGCGAGTGAGCCTGGGCCGAGCCCTGGGCCTCGGCGCGGAGCGGTCCGGAGGCGAACGGGCCTCGGAGAGAAGGAGCGGAGCGCGGTGGCGGGGCAGGGCAGGGCGGATTCCGGCGTGACGAAGCAGGACGCCGCCGAGCCGTGGCGAGTGATCTCCGCCACCACGACCAAGTACAAGTCGGCCGGTCCGCTGGGACGGTTGCGGGCCTTCCGGGCCCGCGTCCGGTACTGGCTGGACCGGCCGCTCACGCCCTACCTGCTGGTGGTCGGGACCACCCTGCTGCTGGTCGTGCTCGGCCTGATGATGGTCTTCTCGGCCTCGCAGATCCTGGCGCTGAACCAGCACCACACCGCGCAGTACTACTTCCTCAAGCAGCTGATCGCGGCCATCCTCGGCCTGGTCCTGCTGATCGGTTTCGCCTCCGTCCCGGTGGCGGTGCTGCGGGTGATCGTCTACCCGGTGATGTTCGGGGTGATCGGCGCGCTGGCGCTGGTCGCCGTGCCCGGTATCGGGGTGCGGATCAACGGCAACCAGAACTGGCTGGATTTCGGCTTCTTCCAGTTCCAGCCGTCCGAGTTCGCCAAGCTCGCACTGGTGCTCTGGGGCGCCGACCTGCTCGCCCGCAAGCAGAAGGCCGGCACCCTCACCTCCTGGAAGCACCTGCTGGTGCCGCTGGTGCCGGGCGCCCTGCTGCTGCTCGCGCTGATCATGATCGGCGGCGACATGGGCACCTCGATGATCCTGGTGGCCATGGTGTTCGCGCTGCTGTGGATGGTCGGCGCACCGCTGCGGCTGTTCGTGGCCACCCTCGGGGTGGCGGTCGTGGTCTGCACCGCCCTGGTGATCACCGTCCCGCACCGGGCCGAGCGGCTGGGCTGCATCGGCGTCACCAAGCTCGATCCGGAGGGCGCCTGCTTCCAGGCCCTGCACGGCGTGTACTCGTTCGCGCTCGGCGGCGGATTCGGCACCGGCCTGGGCGCCGGCGTGGAGAAGTGGGGCCAGCTGCCCGAGGCGCACACCGACTTCATCTTCGCCGCGACCGGCGAGGAACTGGGCCTGGTGGGGACGCTGTCGGTGATCGGTCTCTTTGCGGCACTAGGCTACGCGGGTATCCGTGTGGCCATCGGTACGAAGGATCCCTTCGTCAGGTACGCCGCGGGAGCCGCCACCACCTGGATCATGGCGCAGGCCATGATCAACCTGGGGTCGGCGCTGGGACTGCTGCCCATCGCGGGGGTCCCGCTCCCGCTGTTCTCCTACGGCGGTTCCGCCATGCTGTCGGCCATGTCCGCGATCGGGGTGCTGCTGTGCCTGGCACGCAGCTCCTCGGGCGCGAAGGCGGCCCTGGCCGCCCGGAGCAAGAACTCCCGGATCAGGAAGCGACTGGCCCGGGTGCTGCCACGACGACGAACCACAGCGCGCCCGGCCCCCGGGCCGGCACGCAGGGAGCGGTGAATTTCGGTGCATGTCGTACTCGCCGGCGGGGGGACCGCCGGTCACATCGAGCCGGCCATGGCCCTCGCGGACGCCCTCCGCAGGCACGACCCGTCCATCGGGATCACCGCCCTGGGCACCGAGAAGGGGCTGGAGACCCGCCTGGTACCCGAGCGCGGCTACCAGCTGGAGCTCATTCCGGCCGTCCCGCTGCCCCGCAAGCCCACCCCCGAGCTGATCACCGTCCCCGGCCGGCTGCGCGGCACCGTGCGGGCTGCCCAGGAGATCATCGAGCGGGTCAACGCCGACGCCGTGGTCGGTTTCGGCGGCTACGTCGCGATGCCCGCGTACCTGGCCGCCAAGCGGGCCGGGGTGCCGATCGTGGTGCACGAGGCCAACGCCCGTCCGGGTCTGGCCAACAAGATCGGCGCCCGCTACACCGACTTCGTCGCGGTCTCCACCCCGGACAGCAAGCTGCGCGACTCCCGGTACATCGGCATCCCGCTGCGCCGGACCATCGCCACCCTGGACCGCAACGCCACCCGGCCGGAGGCCCGCCAGTACTTCGGCCTCGACCAGCGGCTGCCCACCCTGCTGGTCTCCGGCGGCTCCCAGGGCGCGCGCCGGCTCAACGAGACCATCACCGCGATCGCCCCGCGACTGCAGCAGTACGGCGTGCAGATCCTGCACGCGGTCGGCCCGAAGAACGAGTTGCCGCAGGTCGCCGACGTCCCCGGGATGCCGCCGTACCGCGCGGTGCCGTACGTCGACCGGATGGACCTCGCCTACGCGGCGGCCGACCTGATGCTCTGCCGGGCCGGTGCCATGACCGTGGCCGAGCTGGCGGCCGTCGGTCTGCCCGCCGCCTTCGTACCGCTGCCGATCGGCAACGGCGAACAGCGGCTGAACGCCCAGCCGATGGTCAAGGCCGGCGGCGGCCTGCTGGTGGACGACGCCGAGCTGACCCCGGACTGGGTGCTGCAGAACGTGCTGCCGGTGCTCACCGACCCCCAGCGGCTGTGGGACATGAGCCGCGCCGCCGCCGAGTTCGGCCGCCGGGACGCCGACGACCTGCTGGTCGGGATGGTGTACGAGGCGATCCAGGCACACCGCGGCGGTCGCCGCCGTGGCTGACGGCCGGCTCGCCGACCCGTTGGAGGAGGAGCTGGAGGGGGAGGAGTCCGCTCCCCGCCTCCGGCTCTCCCGGCGGGGCATCGTGGTGCTGAGCGTGCTCGGCGCAGCGGTGCTGGGCGTGCTGGCCTGGGTGGTGTTCTTCTCGTCGGTGCTGGACGTGCGCGACGTCGCCGTCCAGGGCCCGACGGACGACAAGCTGACGGCGGACCAGGTCCGCGGCGCGGTCGGCGGGCTGGCCGACGGCCCGCTGGCCCGGGTCGACCTGGACGCCGTCCGGCACCGGGTGGAGGCGATCCCCCGGGTGGCGAAGGCCGAGGTCTGGCGGGGCTGGCCGCACACCCTGCAGGTCAAGGTGGTGCAGCGGACCGCGGTGGCCGCCGTCAAGGGGGACGACGGCCAGTTCACCCAGGTGGATGCCGTCGGCGTGAGCTTCGCCACCGAGGCGACCCCGCCGCAGGGCGTGCCGGTGGTGGAACTGCGCCTCAGCCAGCCCGCGAAGGACGTGGACGGAGTGATCTCCCGGGCGCAGCTGGTGCAGGGCGCGGTGGCGGTGGCCGCCGGGCTCCCGCCGGAGATCGCCAAGCGGGCCGGATCGCTCCTCGTGCATTCCTACGACGACATCGAACTGCAGCTCAGCGGGGGTGCGACGGTGCGTTGGGGGAGTCCCGAACAGACCGACCGGAAGGCCCGGGTGCTGCTGGCGCTGATGAAGCAGAAGGGCACCGTGTTCGACGTGACCGCGCCGGAGGCGCCGGCGGTGTCGGGTTGATCCGCTAGATTCTGTGCCCGAGGGAGGGGTTGACGCCTCGAAGTGTCGGCCCGACCCTTGGTGGTCACCCCGGTTTCCATTGCCGGCCGATGATCACATAGGCTCAAAAGAAAAAGGGAAGCTCGGCGTGTTCGTTGAAACGCGTGCCCGGAGCCACCTAGTGTCCTGTGTCACCAGACTGTGTCCGTTGGTGATGTGACGGAGGCACAGGACTAACCCTAAAGGTCAAGTTTAGGGTTGGGGTCGGCGGTCGGCATTTCGGACATTCAGTCAGAAACCAGGCTCCCTACCCATCGACATCCGTCGGTACGGCCCACCGTCGGGCCGCACCGACCCGGAAATTCGAGGCGAGAGGCCTTCGACGTGGCAGCACCGCAGAACTACCTCGCAGTCATCAAGGTCGTCGGAATCGGCGGCGGTGGTGTCAACGCCATCAACCGGATGATCGAGGTCGGTCTCAAGGGCGTCGAGTTCATCGCGATCAACACCGATGCGCAGGCCCTCCTCATGAGCGACGCCGACGTCAAGCTCGATGTGGGCCGTGAACTCACCCGGGGCCTCGGCGCCGGCGCCAACCCCGAGGTCGGCCGCAAGGCCGCCGAGGACCACCGCGAGGAGATCGAGGAGGTCCTCAAGGGGGCCGACATGGTCTTCGTGACCGCCGGCGAGGGCGGTGGCACGGGCACGGGCGGCGCGCCTGTCGTCGCCAACATCGCCCGCTCGCTGGGCGCCCTGACCATCGGCGTGGTCACCCGCCCCTTCACCTTCGAGGGCCGTCGCCGGGCCAACCAGGCCGAGGACGGCATCGCCGCCCTGCGCGAAGAGGTCGACACCCTCATCGTGATCCCCAACGACCGGCTGCTGTCCATCTCGGACCGCCAGGTCAGTGTGCTCGACGCGTTCCGCTCGGCGGACCAGGTCCTGCTCTCCGGTGTCCAGGGCATCACCGACCTGATCACCACCCCGGGTCTGATCAACCTCGACTTCGCCGACGTCAAGTCCGTCATGTCGGACGCCGGTTCGGCGCTCATGGGCATCGGCTCGGCCCGCGGCGAGGACCGTGCCAAGGCGGCCGCCGTGATGGCGATCTCCTCGCCGCTGCTGGAGGCCTCGATCGACGGCGCCCGCGGCGTGCTGCTGTCCATCTCGGGCGGCTCCGACCTCGGCCTGTTCGAGATCAACGAGTCGGCCCAGCTGGTCAGCGAGGCCGCCCACCCCGAGGCGAACATCATCTTCGGTGCGGTCATCGACGACGCGCTCGGCGACGAGGTGCGGGTCACCGTCATCGCGGCCGGCTTCGACGGCGGTCAGCCGCCGGCGATCGTCCGCGACCCGGTGGTGAAGTCCACCACCCCCGCCGCCCCGGCCACCCCGCCGGCCGCCCCGGAGCGCCCGGCCGGCCGTCCGTCGTACGGGAGCATCGGCTCGGTGACGTCCCGGTCCGAGGGGGAGGCCCAGGCCGCCCCGACCCGTTCGGCCGAGACCCAGGCCGCCACGACCACCGCCGCTTCGGTGCCGCCGCAGGTGCAGCAGTCGACCCGGCAGCCGTTCGTGGAGAGCCCGGCCGAGGAGCTCGACGTCCCGGATTTCCTTAAGTGATCGATCACGCTGTCCGCGCGGGTGCTCACTTCGCCTTCACCGATCGGTGGGGCGGGGTGAGCACTTCGCCGTACGGGGAGCTCAACCTCGGCGGCGCGGTCGGGGACGACCCGGAGGCCGTCCGGGAGAACCGGGAGATCGCGGCCCGGGAGCTGGGGCTGAACCCGGCCGACGTGGTCTGGATGAACCAGGTGCACGGCGCCGAGGTGGCCGTGGTGACCGAGCGCCAGCCGCTGGGCGAGGCCCCGACGGTGGACGCGGTGGTCACCGACCGGCCGCTCGCGCTCGCGGTGCTGACCGCGGACTGCACCCCGGTGCTGCTGGCCGACCCGGTGGCGGGCGTGGTGGGCGCGGCCCACGCGGGCCGGCCCGGACTGGCGGCCGGAGTGGTGGCCGCGGCCGTCAGTGCGATGGTCGAACTGGGGGCCGAGCCGGCGCGGATCACCGCCGCCACCGGCCCCGCGGTCTGCGGTCGGTGCTACGAGGTGCCGGCCCAGCTGCGCGCCGAGGTCGCCGGGGTCGTCCCGGCGGCCTTCGCCGAGACCTCCTGGGGGACCCCGGCGCTGGACGTGCCGGAGGGAGTCGCGGCCCAGCTGGCCGCGGCAGGGGTCACCGAGCTGGTGCGTTCCCCGGTCTGCACCCTCGAATCCGCCGATCACTTCTCCTATCGCCGCGAGCAGCGCACGGGCCGGCTCGCGAGCTACGTCTGGTTGGGCTCTGATCACTGATGACGAACGACATCTACGGACCGTTCCCGGGGAGCGCCGCGTTCTCGCAGGCTCTGACGGAGAGCCAGCTGGCCCGGTACGAGGAACTCGGCACCAACCTCGAAGTGGTCGAGCGGCGGATCGCGGACGCCTGTGCGGCCGCCGGACGTCCGCGCGAGGACGTCACCCTGATCGTCGTCACCAAGACCTACCCGGCCGAGGACACCGCACTGCTGGCCGGACTGGGTGTGACGGACGTCGCGGAGAACCGGGACCAGGACGCCGCGCCCAAGGCCGAGCAGTGCAGAAACCTTCCTCTTGACTGGCACTTCGTCGGACAGCTGCAGACCAACAAGGTCCGCTCGGTCGTCCGGTACGCGAACCACGTGCACTCGGTCGACCGGCTGCGGCTGGTCGAGTCGCTCTCGGCGGCCGTGCTCAAGTCCGGGCGGCCGGAGCTCGGTTGCCTGGTGCAGGTGGCCCTCGACAAGGAAGCGTCGATCAGCGGCGCCGCCGCGGGCGGCGAGAGCGCGCACCGGGCCGGGGTCGCCCCCCAGGACGTCGCGGAACTCGCCAACGCGATCGCCGACACGCCCGGCCTTCGCCTGGACGGTGTGATGACCGTCGCTCCACTGGCCGGTCCGCTGGCCGGGAACCCGGCCCGCGCCTTCGAGCGGCTGGCGGAAATCGCAACCGCCGTACGGGCGGCCCATCCGGCTGCCACCATGGTCTCCGCAGGCATGAGCGGTGACCTTGAGCAGGCGATTGCCGCCGGAGCGACACATGTGCGCGTCGGAACGGCGGTGCTCGGAGTGAGGTCACCCCTCGGGTAACGTCACCGGGTAGTAGATCAGACTGCAGGACAAAATAGGACAGAAACTAGCAGCTTTCAGAAGCGCTAGCCAACCGTGGATCGCAGCTCCGCGGCCTCCAGCCCACGGACTCTGACGGCGCGTCGCCTTGACGGGCCGTCGCGGGCCGGCCGGGGAATCCGCAGGCAGGGCCGTGGCCCCGGCCGCGGGGACGGTTCGCACGGAGCGAGCGGAGCGCGCGACCGATGGAAGGTGCGCGGCTTCGCGAAGCAGCCACCGAGCGCCAGCGAGGTGGCCATGAGCGGAGGAGACAGGAGCATGGCCGGCGCAATGCGCAAGATGGCGGTCTACCTCGGCCTCGTGGAGGACGAGACGTACGACGGCCAGGGGTACGACCCCGACGACGACTACGACGCGGACCCCGAGCCGATCCGTACCGGGCAGCGGACCGAGGACATCCCCCGGCCGGCAGCCGCTCCCGCCCCCGCTCCGGTCTCCTCGATCACCCCGCAGCCGGTCCCGGCCGCGGTGCCGATCCGGCAGGAGACCCCGAGGATGGCCCCCGTGTCGTCCATCACACCCGAACGCCGCCACAACCTGGAGAAGAGCGCACCGGTGATCATGCCCAAGGTAGTGAACGAACGAGAGCCCTACCGCATCACCACGTTGCACCCCCGGACCTACAACGAGGCCCGTACCATCGGGGAACAGTTCCGCGGCGGTACCCCCGTGATCATGAATCTGACCGAGATGGACGACACGGACGCGAAGCGACTCGTAGACTTCGCCGCTGGACTCGTCTTCGGTCTGCACGGCAGTATCGAGCGCGTGACACAGAAGGTGTTCCTGCTGTCGCCTGCTAACGTCGATGTCACGGCGGAGGACAAGGCTCGGATCGCCGAGGGTGGGTTCTTCAACCAGAGCTGACCCGGCCACGACTTTACGTGTGGATCTGATCAACAGTGGTTGGCGACAGGTGACGAGCGGCAGGCCCTAGGGCCCGGGACCGGGGAGAGGGAAACGCGATGGACATCGTGTGGGCGGTGCTCTACTACGCCCTGACCGTCTTCCTGGTGTTCCTGCTCGTTCGACTGGTCATGGACTGGGTCTTCCAGTTCGCGCGTTCGTGGCGGCCCGGCAAGGCCATGGTCCTGGTCCTGGAGGCCACGTACACTGTCACGGATCCGCCGCTCAAGCTTCTTCGGCGGTTCATTCCGCCGTTGCGTTTCGGGGGCGTGGCGCTCGACCTGTCCTTCTTCGTACTGATGATCATTGTGTATGTCCTGATCTCGCTTGTGCACCCCTAGTCGTAGGTGAGCGATGCGACAGGATGCCGGTGTGCCGACGATCACGTTGAGGTGAAGAGATGCCATTGACCCCCGAGGACGTTCGGAACAAGCAGTTCACGACCGTCCGCCTGCGTGAAGGCTATGACGAGGACGAGGTCGATGCCTTCCTCGACGAGGTCGAGGCGGAGCTGACCCGCCTCCTCCGGGAGAACGAGGACCTGCGCGCCAAGCTGGCCGCCGCGACTCGCGCCGCCGCGCAGAACCAGGCCAACATGCGGAAGGAGCCGCCGCAGGACGCCCAGCGTCCGGCCGCTCCCGTCCCGGCCGCCATATCCGGCCCGCCGGTCCCCGGCCAGCAGGGTCCGGGTGGCCAGCAGCAGATGGGCCCCGGCGGCCCGCAGCAGATGGGCCCCGGTGGTCCCCAGCAGCAGCAGATGGGCAACCAGCCGCTCGGCCTGCCCTCCGGTGCGCCGCAGCTCCCGGCCGGCCAGGGCGGTCCGATGGGCCCCGGTGGCCCGCAGCAGATGAACCAGACCATGGGCGGCCAGCAGCAGCTGGTCCAGCCGATGGGTGGTCAGATGCTCCAGCCCATGGGCGGTCCCGGTGGCCCGCAGCAGATGGGCAACCCGATGGGCCAGGGCATGGGCCAGCAGCAGCAGATGCAGCCGATGGGCGGCCCCATGGGTGGCCCGCCGCAGCAGATGGGCGGCCCGCTCGGCGGCCCGATGCAGCAGCAGGGTCCCGGTGGCGACAGCGCCGCCCGCGTCCTGGCGCTCGCCCAGCAGACCGCCGACCAGGCGATCTCCGAGGCCCGCTCCGAGGCCAATAAGATCGTCGGCGAGGCGCGCAGCCGGGCCGAGGGTCTGGAGCGCGACGCCCGGGCCAAGGCCGACGCCCTGGAGCGGGACGCGCAGGAGAAGCACCGCGTCGCGATGGGGTCGCTGGAGTCCGCGCGGGCCACGCTGGAGCGCAAGGTCGAGGACCTGCGGGCGTTCGAGCGTGAGTACCGGACGCGTCTGAAGTCGTACCTGGAGACCCAGCTGCGTCAGCTGGAGTCGCAGGCCGACGACTCGCTCGCGCCGCCGCGGATCCCCGCCACCGCGTCGCTGCCGCCGGCGGCGTCGTCGATGGCGCCGGCCGGTGGGGGCTCGATGGGCTCCGCGCCTTCCTTCGGTGGGAACCAGCCTTCGTTCGGTGGCAACTCGCCGTCGTTCGGTGGGCAGAGCTCCTTCGGAGGGAACGCGCCGGCGCCGAGCTTCGGCGGGCAGGGCGGTGGCAACAGTGGTGCGCCGCAGATGCAGCCGGCCGGGATGACCCAGCCGATGGCGGCCGTCCGGCCGCAGCCGCCGCAGCCGATGCAGCAGGCTCCGGCGCCGATGCGGGGCTTCCTGATTGACGAGGACGGCGACAACTGAGGTTGTAGCCGGGTTTGTTGAGGGCGTCCCCTGTCCGACCTCCGGGTCGGGGAGGGGGCGCCCTTTTTTGTGTTCCGTGGGGGGCTGGTGGTGGGGCTCTCGGGAGGGTGGGTGGCGCCGGGGCGGCTCCCTCTCGCCTGGTCGGGCGAGGAGTACGGCTTCCCGTGGGCGCGCGGGGCGTTGCCTGCGCGCCCACGAGGGGTGTGGGCGCCGGTGAGGGGGTTGGGGAAAAAGGAAACCGCCGCCCGGCTCGGGGGAGCTGGGCGGCGGCTTTCGGGGGGTCAGGCCTTGCGGAGTTGGAAGGCGAGGCCGAGGGATTCGTCGGTGAAGGTGTCGGAGGTCCAGTCGGCTTCGCCGGCGGCGAAGTCGGTGGCGAGGACCTCTTCGGCGACGAGGGGGCCGTGTTCGGCGATCGCTTCGGCGGTTTCCTCCGTGGTGGCGCGCCAGCGGAGGATGATGCGGTCGGCTACGTCGAGGCCGGAGTTCTTGCGGGCTTCCTGGATCTGGCGGATCGCGTCGCGGGCGATGCCGAGGCGCTTGAGTTCCGGGGTGATGGTCAGGTCGAGGGCGACGGTGGCACCGGACTCGTTGGCGACGGCCCAGCCCTCGCGCGGGGTTTCGGTGATGATCACCTCGTCGGGGGAGAGGGTGATCGTCTCGCCGTTCAGGTCGATGCTGGTCCGGCCGTCGGCGCGCAGTTCGGTGGCCAGGCGGGCGGCGTCGGTGGCGGCGACGGCCTTGGCGACGTCCTGGACGCCCTTGCCGAAGCGCTTGCCCAGGGCGCGGAAGTTGGCCTTGGCGGTGGTGTCGACGAGCGAGCCCCCGACCTCGGCGAGGGACTCCAGGGTGGAGACGTTGAGCTCCTCGGCGATCTGGGCGCGCAGGTCGGCGGGCAGCTCCTCCCAGCCCTGGGCGGCGACCAGGGCGCGGGAGAGCGGCTGGCGGGTCTTCACGCCGGACTCGGCGCGGGTGGCACGGCCCAGTTCGACCAGGCGGCGGACCAGGGCCATGTGCCGGGAGAGCTCGGTGTCGATCAGGGTCTCGTCGGCCTCGGGCCAGGTGGCCAGGTGTACCGAGGTCGGGGCGTCCGGGGTGACGGGGACGACCAGGTCCTGCCAGACCCGCTCGGTGATGAAGGGGGTGAGCGGGGCCATCAGACGGGTGACGGTCTCCAGCGCCTCGTGCAGGGTGGCGAGCGCGGCGGCGTCGCCCTGCCAGAAGCGGCGGCGACCGCGGCGGACGTACCAGTTGGAGAGGTCGTCGACGAAGCCGGAGAGCAGCTTGCCGGCGCGCTGGGTGTCGTACGCCTCGAAGGCCGCGTCGACCTCACGGACCAGGGTGTTCAGTTCGGAGAGCACCCAGCGGTCCAGCTGCGGGCGGTCGGCCGGGGCCGGGTCGCTCGCGGAGGGGGCCCACTCGGAGGTGCGGGCGTACAGGGCCTGGAAGGCGACGGTGTTCCAGTAGGTGAGGAGGGTCTTGCGGACCACCTCCTGGATGGTGCCGTGGCCGACCCGGCGGGCCGACCAGGGCGAGCCGCCGGCCGCCATGAACCAGCGGACGGCGTCGGCGCCGTGCTGGTCCATCAGCGGGATCGGCTGGAGGATGTTGCCCAGGTGCTTGGACATCTTGCGGCCGTCCTCGGCCAGGATGTGGCCCAGGCAGACGACGTTCTCGTAGCTGTTCCTGTCGAACACCAGGGTGCCGACGGCCATCAGGGTGTAGAACCAGCCGCGGGTCTGGTCGATCGCCTCGGAGATGAACTGCGCCGGGTAGCGCTTCTCGAACAGCTCCTTGTTCTGGTACGGGTAGCCGTACTGGGCGAAGGGCATCGAGCCCGAGTCGTACCAGGCGTCGATGACCTCGGGCACGCGGGTGGCGGTGCCGCCGCAGTCGCGGCAGGCGAAGGTCACGTCGTCGATGTACGGGCGGTGCGGGTCGAGGGCGCTCTGGTCGGTGCCGGTGAGCTCGGACAGCTCGGCCAGCGAGCCGACGCAGGTGAGGTGGCCCTCCTCGCAGCGCCAGATCGGCAGCGGGGTGCCCCAGTAGCGGTTGCGGCTGAGCGCCCAGTCGATGTTGTTGTTGAGCCAGTCGCCGAAGCGGCCGTGCTTGACCGTGTCCGGGAACCAGTTGGTGGCCTCGTTCTCGCGGATCATCGCGTCCTTGACGGCGGTGGTCCGGATGTACCAGGACGGCTGCGCGTAGTAGAGCAGCGCGGTGTGGCAGCGCCAGCAGTGCGGGTAGCTGTGCTCGTACGGCAGGTGGCGGAAGAGCAGGCCGCGCTCCTTGAGGTCCGCGACCAGGGCCTCGTCGGCCTTCTTGAAGAACTGGCCGCCGACCAGCGGGACCTCGGGGGCGAAGGTGCCGTCGCCGAGCACCGGGTTGACCACCGGCAGGCCGTACTTGCGGCAGGTCGCGAGGTCGTCCGCGCCGAAGGCGGGGGACTGGTGGACGATGCCGGTGCCGTCCTCGGTGGTGACGTAGTCGGCGTTGAGGACGTAGTGGGCGTTCTCGATCTCGACCAGGTCGAAGGGGCGGCGGTAGGCCCAGCGCTCCATCTCGGCGCCGGTGAAGGACTCGCCGGTGGTCTCCCAGCCCTCGCCGAGCGCCTTGGCGACCAGCGGCTCGGCGACGACCAGCTGCTCGTTGCCGTCGGTGGCCACCACGTAGGTGACCTCCGGGTGGACGGCGGCGGCGGTGTTGGAGACCAGGGTCCACGGGGTGGTGGTCCAGACCAGCAGGGCGGCCCGGTCGGCCAGCGGGCCGCTGGTGAGCGGGAAGCGGACGTAGACCGAGGGGTCGACGACGGTCTCGTAGCCCTGGGCCAGCTCGTGGTCGGACAGGCCGGTGCCGCAGCGCGGGCACCAGGGGGCGACCCGGTGGTCCTGGACCAGCAGGCCCTTGTCGAAGATCTGCTTGAGCGACCACCAGACGGACTGGACGTACGACGGGTCCATCGTCCGGTAGGCCTCGTCGAGGTCGACCCAGTACCCCATGCGGGTGGTCAGCTCGGTGAAGGCGTCGGTGTGGCGGGTCACCGACTCGCGGCACTTGGCGTTGAACTCGGCGATGCCGTACGCCTCGATGTCCTGCTTGCCGGAGAAGCCCAGCTCCTTCTCGACGGCGAGCTCGACCGGGAGGCCGTGGCAGTCCCAGCCGGCCTTGCGGGCGACGTGGTAGCCCTTCATCGTCCGGTAGCGCGGGAAGACGTCCTTGAAGACGCGGGCCTCGATGTGGTGGGCGCCGGGCATGCCGTTGGCGGTCGGCGGGCCCTCGTAGAAGACCCACTCGGGGCGGCCCTCGGACTGCTCCAGGCTGCGCTGGAAGACCTTGTTGTCCTGCCAGAAGGAGAGGATCTGGTGTTCGAGTGCGGGGAGGTCCACCTGTGCGGGGACGGGGTTGTAGGTGGTCATCGCGGGCGTCTACCTCCGGCGGATGCTGGGACTGGATCCTCCGGAGGGACGAGACGGACCAGCCGCCCCGCGGTACCACCCTCCTTGGCCGCGGTGCTGCGTTCGCGGCCCTCTTGTTTGGGCTTGCTGCCGGGTCTAGTGGGCCACCGCGGTGGCTGTTCTTCCGGCGGCTCCGGGGTGATCTTCCCGCCGTGCACACCCCCGGGCTCGCACCGTCCCCGGGTCGCTGGTGGCTGCGTACGTCGGTACTCGTCCCATCTGCGCCTTGCAGGGCCAGTGTATCGGCCGGGCCAGACGGTTTGTCCAAGGGGATTCGGGGGAGCGGGTCCGGGGTGCGGTCCGGGCCGGTCGGCGGGGGCGATTAGCGGGGGCGATTAGGCGGGGGCGAGGTGGGCACAAGTCTGTCAGCGCGCGGGGCGTGGCGGTTGGGGCGGCTGCCTGGGTGGGATCATCGTGAGGCATCGGTATGTCATGTTGTGACCGGTTTTGATCGGGATTATCGTTCCGGCACTGGAGGCCGCCGGGAACCGGCGGCTCGATTCGTTCGTAGATGGGGTCGAAGCCATGGCTGAGAAGGCAACCGGCGCGGGTACCGCCACCAAGCGGGCACGCAAGGCCGTGGCGGCCGATCCAGGGGAGGGGACCGTGACCACTACCGCACCTCAGAAGAGCAGCGCCGACACCGTCACCGTGACGCGCGGAGCCGAGTCGGTCGACCCGGCGACACTGCCCGTCCGGCCGGGTGAGGAGGCCTGGACCTCGGACGAGGTCCACGAGTTGCACGACGAGCTGATCAACGACCTGGAGCGGCTGCGCGGCGAGATCGACGCCGCCGACGCCGCGATCGCCGGCCTGATGCGCGACTCCAACGACGGAGCCGGTGACGACCAGGTGGACGCCGGTACGAAGAACATCTCGCGGGAGAGTGAGCTGGCGCTCGCCAACAACGCGCGGGACAGCCTCGCCCAGACGGAACGCGCCCTGGCGCGGCTGGAGGGTGTCGGCTTCGGCACCTGCGAGTCCTGCGGACAGGCCATCGGCAAGGCCCGGATGCAGGCCTTCCCGCGGGCCACGCTCTGCGTGCAGTGCAAGGCCAAGCAGGAACGCCGCTGAACCGGGGCACCGAGCGGCCGACCGGCCGCGCCATCGGGGCGACGCGGGGGGTCGGGCTTGCCGTACGCTCGACCCCGTAACGTCGCCTGACTCGTCGGTACGGACGCGTTCAGGCCCTCACCGGCTCATATCGGCAGCGGAGCGGATCATCAGTACGCAAGGTTCCCCCCAGACCAGGGACGACGCCGTCCCGAACCCCGCCGATGGCGTGGAGGTGGCCGTGGCCGATTCCGTGGAGCCGACCGGGCCCGCGGAGGCGGACTCCGCGTCCGGCGCCGCCGCGGCGGACAAGCCCGCGGGCCGGCGCCGGGTCGGGGTGCTGCTGGTCGTCGCGGTGCTCGCCTTCCTGATCGACCTCGGCAGCAAGCTGCTGGTCGTCGCCAGGCTGGAGAACCATGCGGCGATCAAGGTGATCGGCGACGTCGTCACCCTCCAGGTGATCCGCAACTCCGGCGCCGCCTTCGGAATGGGGCAGGCCCTGACCGTCGTCTTCACGATGATCGCCTCGGCCGTCATCGTGGTGATCTGGCGGATCGCCCGCCGGCTGTACAGCCTCCCGTGGGCGATCGCGCTCGGGCTGCTGCTCGGCGGCGCCCTCGGCAACCTCACCGACCGGCTGTTCCGTGCGCCGGGCGTCTTCCGCGGGCACGTCGTGGACTTCATCTCGGTCCAGCACTTCGCGGTGTTCAACCTCGCGGACTCGGCGATCGTCTGCGGCGGCATCCTCGTCGTGCTGCTCTCCTTCCGGGGCAGCAACCCGGACGGGAGCGTGCACCAGCCGGCGGAGAAGGGCGAGAAGTAGGGCCCGACCCCGGGCCGGGCGGCCGGCGGGCGGGGCGCGGTCGGGTTTCCGGCATACTCGTACGGGTGAGTACCGCAGCGCAGATCCGCAGCCTCCCCGTTCCCGACGGTCTGGAGGGCGAGCGTCTCGACGCCGCCCTCGCCCGGATGTTCGGCTTCTCCCGGACCAAGGCCGCCGAGCTGGCCGCCGAGGGCAAGGTGACGCTCGACGGCGCCGTGGCCGGCAAGTCGGACCGGGTGACCGCCGGGTCCTGGCTGGAGGTCGAGATCCCCGCCCCCGCCGCCCCGGTGCGGATCGTGGCCGAGCCGGTCGACGGCATGCGGATCGTCCACGACGACGAGGACATCGTGCTGATCGACAAGCCGGTCGGCGTCGCGGCGCACCCGAGCCCCGGCTGGACCGGCCCGACCGTCATCGGCGGGCTCGCCGCGGCCGGCTACCGGATCTCGACCTCCGGTGCCGCCGAGCGGCAGGGCATCGTGCACCGGCTGGACGTCGGCACCTCGGGGCTGATGGTCGTCGCCAAGTCCGAGCGGGCCTACACCGACCTCAAGCGGCAGTTCCACGACCGGGTCACGGACAAGCGCTACCACACGCTGGTCCAGGGGCACCCGGACCCGCTGAGCGGCACGGTCGACGCGCCGATCGGCCGGCACCCCAGCTCGGACTGGAAGTGGGCGGTGACCCGCGAGGGCAAGCCGTCCGTCACCCACTACGACCTGATCGAGGCGTACCGGGCGGCCTCGCTCATGGCCATCAAGCTGGAGACCGGCCGCACCCACCAGATCCGCGTCCACATGTCCGCGCTGCGGCACCCCTGCGTGGGCGACCTGACGTACGGCGCCGACCCGACGCTGGCGAAGCGGCTCGGGCTGACCCGGCAGTGGCTGCACGCCGTGTCGCTCGGCTTCGAGCACCCGGCGGACGGGCAGTGGGTCGAGTTCAGCAGCGAGTACCCGGCCGACCTGCAGAAGGCGCTGGACGTCATCGCGTCGGAGAGCTGAGATGACGGTCTCCGTGCGGGTCGCCGAGGGGGAGGCCGACCTGGAGCAGGTGCGGGCGGTGCGGCGTGAGGTGTTCGTCGTCGAGCAGAACGTGCCGGAGGAACTGGAGTACGACGAGTACGACGCCACCTCGGTGCACGTGCTGGCGGTGGGCGCGGACGGCGCCGCGCTGGGGACCGGGCGGCTGATCTTCGGCGAGGAGGCCCTGAAGCTGACCGGAGGCGTCGAGGGGCGGGTGCTGCTCGGGCGGCTCGCGGTCCTGGCGGCGGCCCGGGGGACGGGGCTCGGGGTCGAACTGGTCCGGGCGATCGAGGCGGCCGGGCGGGAGCGCGGCGGAGTCGAGGTCGAGCTGCACGCGCAGGTGCGGGCGCTCGGGTTCTACGAGCGGCTGGGGTACGTGGCGGAGGGGCCGGTGTACGACGACGCCGGGATTCCGCACCGGACGATGACGAGGGTTTTGTAGCGGGTGGGCTCCGGCGCTCCGGCGCCTGCGGCCTCCCCCCGCTTCACACAGCGCCCCGCGCCCCTTCCGGGGCGCGGGGCGCTCGCGTCGTCGGACAGGTGGAAGATCCGCCGGAGGGCCTGGTCGACGATCCGGCCGACCGCCCGGGTGGCGGCGACGGTGACGAGCAGGATGAGCGGCGGCCGGAGCACAGGGGCCTTCTCGGGGTGTCGTCCGGGCCGGGGGAGAGCCGGGTGAGCCGTGCGATACCGGGATTGAACGGGGCGAACCGGGCGGAAAGGGCCGATGGCTTTATCGGACGCCTACCCGGACGACGGATACGATCAGCCCCCATGGAGTTCGGTGGGGCATGGCGCCGGTGGCGCGGCCGGGGTACGTCGGTGCGGCGCAGGGTGCTGGCCGGGGCGGTGGCCCTGGTGGCGGTCGCCGGGGTCGGCACGGCGACGGTGGCGTCCGGCAGTGAACAGGCGGTCCATCAGGAGGACCGGTTCCTCGGCATGCCGGAGACGCCCGGCAGCACCCAGCAGGTCCAGCTGGACACCTCCTTCTTCACCACCGGCACCAGCCCGCGACCGGCCGTCCTGCTCGCGCACGGCTTCGGCGGCTCCAAGGAGGGCGAGCGGGACCGCGCCGAGCAGCTGGCCCGGCAGGGCTACGCGGTGCTGACCTGGTCGGCGCGCGGCTTCGGACACTCCGGCGGGAAGATCGGCCTGAACGCGCCCGACCGCGAGGTCGAGGACGTCAGGCACCTGGTGGACTGGCTGGCCCAGCGCCCCGAGGTGGAGCTCGACGGGCCCGGCGACCCGCGGGTCGGCATCACCGGGGCGTCGTACGGCGGGGCGATCTCGCTGCTGGCCTCGGCGTACGACCGCCGGATCGACGCGGTGGCCACCCAGATCACCTGGTGGAACCTGGCCGACGCGCTGTTCCCGCAGGGGGTGGACGGCTCGGGCGCGGCGGACGGCGTGTTCAAGAAGCTGTGGGCCGGGATCTTCTTCACCACCGGCTCGGCGGCCCCCGGTTCGGCGGGCGGTCTCGGGCCCTCGGGCGGTGCGCCGCGCAGCGGGGCGAACCCGGACGCCGGAAAGCCGGATCCGGCGGTGGCGGACGGGCAGGTCGGGTGCGGGCGGTTCCTGGAGTCGCTGTGCCAGATGTACGACCGGGTCGCGACCGCCGGCCACGCCGACCCGGAGGCCGTGGCACTGCTGGACAGGTCCAGCCCGTCCTCGGTGGCGGCGCAGCTCAAGGCGCCCACCCTGGTGGTGCAGGGGCAGCAGGACTCGCTGTTCCCGCTGGACCAGGGCGACCGGATCGCCCGGGCGGTGGCGGCCAACGGCGCGCCCGTCTCGGTGGACTGGTTCGCGGGCGGGCACGACGGCGGCACGGACACCAGCGCCCGGGTGGACGACCGGGTGACCGCCTGGTTCGACCACTACCTGAAGGGGCTCGGCAACGACACCGGCCCGGGCTTCCGGGTCACCCGGACCGGCGGCGTCGACTCGACCGGCTTCCAGGCCGTGCTGCGTGGCGCCGACGCCGACCGCTACCCGGGGCTCGGCGGCACCGGAACGCGGTCCGTCGAGCTGGCGGGTGGGGAGAGGACCGTCGCCAACCCGCCCGGCGGGGCGCCGCCCGGGATCTCGACGCTGCCGGGGATCGGCGCGCTGAGCCAGGCGGCCGCGCTCGGGGCCGGGCTGTCGCTGGACTTCCCCGGGCAGAACGCCGCCTTCGACTCGGCGCCGCTGGACACCTCGCTGCACCTGACCGGACAGCCGACCGTGCCGGTGCGGGTGAAGGCGGACCGGCCGGACGCGGTGCTGTTCGCGAAGGTGTACGACGTCGGCCCGGACGGCAAGGCGGTGCTGCCGGAGCAGCTCGCGGCTCCGCTGCGGGTGACGGGCGCGGACGAGGGGAAGACGGTGACGGTCCGGCTGCCCGCCGTGGACCACGACTTCCCGGCCGGGCACCGGCTGCGGCTGGTGCTGGCCTCCACCGACCTCGCGTACGCCTCGCCGAACGAGCCGGCCACCTACCGGGTGGCCGTGGCCGGGGCGCTCGCCGCGCCGACGGTGCGGGAGCTGGTCACGGAGGCGGCTCCGCTGCCCGCGCGGACCTGGATGCTGCCGGTGGCGGCCGTGGTGGTGGCCGCGGGGCTGGTGCTGGTGCCGTGGGCGCGGCGGCGGCGTTCGGTGGCCGGTACGTCCTCGGGCCCCGAGTTCGATCCGGAACTGGCCGGGGTGCCGCTGCGGATCAGCGGGCTGAGCAAGCGCTACAAGGGTTCCCAGGACCGTTACGCCGTAAGGGACTTGGGCTTCCGGGTGGAGCAGGGCCAGGTGCTCGGCCTGCTCGGGCCGAACGGCGCGGGCAAGACCACCACGCTGCGGATGCTGATGGGCCTGATCCGGCCGGACGCCGGGGAGATCCGGGTCTTCGGGCACCTGATCCGCCCCGGGGCGCCGGTGCTCTCGCGGGTCGGCGCCTTCGTGGAGGGCGCGGGCTTCCTGCCGCACCTCACCGGGCGGGCCAACCTGCGGCTGTACTGGCAGGCCACCGGGCGCCCGGAGGCCGACGCGCGCTTCGACGAGGCGCTGGCCATCGCCGGGCTCGGCGAGGCGCTGGACCGCGCGGTGCGCACGTACTCCCAGGGCATGCGGCAGCGGCTCGCCATCGCGCAGGCGATGCTCGGGATGCCGGACCTGCTGATCCTGGACGAGCCGACCAACGGACTGGACCCGCCGCAGATCCGCGAGATGCGCGAGGTGATGATCCGGTACGCGGCGGGCGGGCGGACCGTCATCGTCTCCAGCCACCTGCTGGCCGAGGTCGAGCAGAGCTGCACCGACCTGGTGGTGATGGACCGCGGGCAGCTGGTGACGGCCGGGCCGGTCGGTGAGATCGTCGGCGCCGGTGAGCTGCTGATGATCGGGGTGGCCGCGTCCTACGCCCCGGAGTCGGTGGTCGAGAAGGTCGGCGCGCTGGCCGGGGTCGGCTCGGCGGAGGCCGTCGGGGGCGGGCTGCTGGTCCGGCTGGACGGGCTCGCGGCGAGCGAGCTGCTGGCGGAGCTGGTGCGGCTGGGGGTGCCGGTGGAGAGCGCCGGGCCGCAGCGGCGGTTGGAGGACGCGTTCCTGTCATTGATCGGAGGTGCGGCGTGAGCGCTGGTGTTACTACGGATGGGGTCTCCTCGGACCACGCTGGGTCGGACCACGCCGGGGCGGACCATGCCGAGGGGTACCGTCCGGGCCGGACGCTGCCGCTGCGGGTGGAGGCGATGCGTCAGCTGCGCCGTCGCCGCACGCTGGTGATCGGCGGGGTACTGGCCGCGATGCCGTTCGTCATCCTGGCGGCGTTCCAGATCGGCGGCACCCCGGGGCGTCCGGACCGGACCACCTTCATCGACCTGGCCACCGCCTCCGGGGCCAACTTCGCGGTCACCATGCTGTTCGTGGGCACCGGTTTCATGCTGGTGATCCCGGTCGCGCTGTTCTGCGGGGACACGGTGGCCTCGGAGGCCAGCTGGTCCTCGCTGCGCTACCTGCTGGCCGCGCCGGTGCCGCGGGCGCGGCTGCTGGCCCGCAAGTTCGCGGTCGGGCTGGCGTTCTCGGCGGTGGCGATCGTCATGCTGCCCGCGATCGGGCTGGTGGTGGGGACGGTGGCGTACGGCTGGGGTGACCTGAAGCTGCCCGCCGGGGCCAGCCTGCCGGCCGGGGAGGCGCTGCCCCGGATCGCGATCGCGGTGGCGTTCGTGTTCCTGAGCGAGCTGGTGATCGCCGCGCTGGCGTTCTGGCTCTCGACGGCGACGGACGCGCCGCTCGGGGCGGTCGGCGGGGCGGTGTTCCTGTCGATCATCACCGGGGTGCTGGACGCGGTCACCGCACTGGGCGACCTGCGGGAGTGGCTTCCGGCGCACTGGCAGTACGCCTGGGCGGACGCCCTGCAGCCGCAGCTGGAGTGGGGCGGCATGCTGCAGGGGGTCTCGTTGTCGCTGTCGTACGCGGTGGTGCTGCTGGTGCTGGCGTTCCGCGGGTTCGCTCGCAAGGACGTGGTGTCTTAGCGGGGCGCTCCGGTGGGCCCGTCAGGGGAGGGCGGGGGTCGGGGCCGGGTCGGCGGACAGGGCGGTGAAGAGCAGCCGCCACAGGGGCTCACCGCTGCGGGGGGCGAGGCTGTTGTCGGCGGGGCTGTTGGCGGCGACGGTGTTCGCGGCGCCGCCGCAGTCGGCGGTGCTGTTGTCCGGGGTGGTGTTGTCCGCGGTGCCTTCGGCCGTGGTCAGCAGCCCCCGGATCACGGTCAGCAGCAGTTCGGCGACCAGGGGCGGGCAGTGGTCGGGGAAGCCGCTGTCGCGCTGGGCGCGGCGGACCAGGTCGGTCAGGGCGTCGTGCATCTCGGCGAGGACGTCGCAGCGGGCGGGGGCGAGGTCGGGGTGGTCGACCGCGAGCCGGAGCGCGGCCCGTAGCCGCACGTCCGAGCGCAGCCGGTCCGTGAAGCCCACCACGACGCCTTGGAGCACCTCGGCGGCGTCGGCGCCCGGGATGTCGTACGCGGCGTGCAGGCTCGTCCAGGTGTGGCGGGACTCGTCGATCAGGGCCCGGGCCAGCGAGCGCTTCGAGGGGAAGTGGCCGTAGAGCGCGCCCTTGGTCATGCCGATGCGTTCGGCCACGGTGTTCAGCGTGGTGCTGGCGTAGCCCTGAACGGCGAACACCTCGGCCGCGGCCGTCAGGACCTTCTCCCGTGTGCGTCGTGCCCGCTCCTGCTTGGCCATGGCCCTGCCCTCCGTCGTTGCCTGGAACCCATACATACCATCGGGATGGAATGTTGCTGCAAGGCCTTCCTTTGCAGTTTGAATGTCCCTGCTGATGGTTCTGACATAGGGGGCAAAAAACATACCTATAGGAATCTTGCGAACAGGTGAGCGACGCGGCGGTCCGGGTCTGCGGGCGGCCCGTCAGGCGGGGTCCGTCACCGTGCGCCCGGTGGCGAGGACCACCAGGCCGCCGAGGGCGGCGAGGCCCAGCAGGACGGCGGCGAAGACGGTGGCGCCGCTGGTCAGGCCCACCGCGTCGCTGAGGTAGCCGGCCGAGACCGGCAGCAGTCCGGCCGGGACGTAACCGCCCACGTTGAACGCGGCGTTGGCCTCGGCGAGGCGCTGCGGCGGGATGCCGGCGTTGAGCAGCGACAGGCCGCCGAGCTGGTCCATGCCCTGGCCCGCCCCGGCCAGCAGCGCGGCGAGGACGAGCACTGCCACCGCCTCGGTGTGCACGGCCACGGCCAGGGTGACCATGCTCAGCGCGGTGGCCGCTGCGCCGGCGGTCAGGACGGTGCGGCGGCGCAGCCTCTGGACGGCGAACTGCACTCCGGTGGCGGCGAGGAACATCGCGAAGGCCATGGCGCCGGCGACGATCCGGTTGGTGGTGCCGAGCAGACCGGACAGCAGCGAGGGGCCGAGCGAGAGCACGAACGAGGTGGCGGTGATGCCGGGCGCGAACACCGCGATGCCGAGGGCGAGTTGACGGCCGTTGCCGCGCGGGACGCCGGGCACCCGTATCCAGGCGCCCCGGCCGCCGCCCTCGGGCCGGCGCACCGGCATCCGCAGCACGACCAGCACCGCCCCGGCCAGGACCGCGGCCTCGACGACGAAGACGGTGGTGGTCGGCGCGGGCGCCAGCTCGGAGAGCACTCCGGCCAGCAGCGGGCCCAGGCCGGCGCCGAAGACCATCGCACAGGAGGCCAGCAGGGCGGCGGTCCGCTTGCGCTCGGGCCCGGCGACGTCGGTGACCGCGGCCATCCCGGCCGAGACCACGGCGCCGACCGCGATGCCGGTGAACAGCCGCGCCACGATCAGTGCGGCGACGCTGGTGGCGGTCCCGAAGATCAGGCAGGCGGTGAGGCCGAGCGCCAGGGCGGGCAGCAGGACGGGCTTGCGGCCGACCCGGTCGGAGGCCACTCCGGAGACCAGCAGTGAGCCGATCAGGCCGACGATGTAGAAGGCGAACACCACGGTCAGGGTGCCCTTGGAGAAGCCGATGTCGTGCTGCCACAGCACGTACAGGGGGGTGGCGGCGTTGGAGAGCACGAACACGGCGGTGACCGGGTAGGCGGCCAGCCAGATCCACCACAGGGGTGCGGATGCGGTGGGGGGTGCGGGTGCGGGTGCGGTGGGGGCCGACCGGTGCGGTTCCGTCGGCCGGTCGGGGGTGGTCCGGGTCGCGGGCATGACTGTTCCCTCCCGAGGTGCGCTGCTGGTCCGCAGCAGTACGAGTTGAGTCGAACCTAGCATGCAGTACGATTTGAGTCGTACTGATTGCTGATGCCGAGTCACGGCGCCGCACGCGCCGACGAAGCCTTGGGAACGTGAGGAGTCGAGGAGTTGACCAGGCCCGTGACCACGGCCGGTGCACCCGCCGTCAAGGTGCTCCCCGAGCCGGCCGACCTGCCGGCGCCGCTGCCCGAGCCGGGCATCGACGAACTGCGGCTGGAGACCGTCCTCGGAGCGCTCAGCGACCCGCTGCGGCTGACCATCGTCCGGAAGCTGCTGCTGGAGTCCGAGGACTTCGACCACTCCTGCGGGTGGTTCGGGCTCGACCGGCCCAAGTCCTCGCTCACCCACCACTTCAGGGCGTTGCGCGAGGCCGGGATCACCCGGCAGCGCCAGTACGGGCTGGAGCGGCGCAGCCACGTACGGGTCGAGGACCTCGACGCCCGCTTCCCCGGGCTGCTCGACCTGGTGGCCGCCTGGACCCCGCAGGGCTGACGCGCCGCCTCGGGCGTGGTACCGGGGTGCGGTGCGGGATCATGGGTGGGTATCCCTGACCTCGTTTGCCGAAGGACCCGACCGTGGCCCAGATCGTCCTCTTCCACTCCTCGCACGGCCTGAACCCGGCCGTGCGCGGCGCCGCCGACCGGCTGCGCGCCGCCGGGCACACCGTGCACACGCCGGACCTGTTCGAGGGGCGCACCTTCGACGACTCCGAGGCCTCCCGGACCTACCAGGAGGAGGTCGGCGGCGGGGACGAGCTGCTCCGGCGCGCGGTGACCGCCTCCGCCCCGCTGTCCGAGGGCGGGCTGGTGTACGCCGGGATCGGGCTCGGCGGCGCGATCGCGCAGAACCTGGCGCTGGCGGACGAGAAGGCGCGCGGACTGCTGCTCCTGCACGGCACCTCGGACCTGCGTGAGGACGCGGTGACCGGCGTCCCGGTGCAGCTGCACATGGCGGAGCCGGACCCGCACGAGCCGGAGGACTGGCTGAACGCCTGGTACCTGCGGATGCGGCGGGCGGGCGCGGAGGTCGAGGTGCACCGCTACCAGGGCGCCGGGCACCTGTTCACCGACCCGGACCTGGACGACTACGACGCGGAGGCGGCGGAGCGGGCCTGGGCGGCGGCGCTGGACTTCCTCGCGGACCTGGAGGAGTAGCGGGCCCGCCGGCCCCCGCCGCGGCCCCGGAGGGAATGGGCGGTCTACGGCCGGACCGGGCCGCGGCGGGGGAGGGTCTGGCTGTAGACGACGCTGGTGGTGGTGGAGCCGAAGCCGGCGAGGGAGTCCACCAGGGTCTCCAGGTGCTCCATGGAGGTCGCGGCGATCTTGAGGGTGTAGCAGTCGTCGCCGGTGGTGCGCAGGCACTCCAGGATCTCGCGGCGCCGGGCGAGCAGCTCGTGCAGCGGCTGGTGGCGGTTGCCCGGGTACTTCAGCCGGACGACGGCGAGCACCGGGTAGCCGACCTTGGCCAGGTCGACGGTGGCGTGGTAGCCGGTGATGACGCCCAGCGACTCCAGGTTCCGCACCCGCTCGGTGGTGGCGGACGCGCTCAGGTTGACGCGTCGGCCCAGCTCGCTGAGGGAGATCCGGCCCTCCTGCTGGAGCTGTTCGATGATCGCCCAGTCGGTCTCGTCGAGATTCGCGGCCATCCGGCGATATTACCGGGACATTCGCGGCGGGAGGCCGTCTCTACCGGGAGGATCGGGTTCCCCGCGCGATGTGCCCGGGAATAGCCTCGTGGCATGCAACTTGGCGTCAACGTACCGAACTTCGGGCCCGGAACCGACCCCGGACTGTTGCGCGACTGGGCGCGGGTCGTCGAGGGGCTCGGGTTCGACCTGGTGATGGTGTCCGACCACGTCGCCGTGACGGCGGACGTGGCCGAGCGCTACCCGGAACCCTTCTACGACCCCTTCGCGACGCTGTCCTGGCTGGCCGGAGTGACCGACGGACGGCTGCGGCTGGGCACGACCGTCCTGGTGCTGCCGTACCGCAACCCGCTGCTGGTGGCGCGGATGTCCAGCAGCCTGCACCGGCTCAGCGGCGGCCAGTTCGTGCTCGGCGTCGGCCTCGGCTGGGCGCGGCAGGAGTTCGAGGCGCTCGGGGTGCCGTTCGGCGCGCGGGGCCGGCTGACGGACGAGTACCTGTGGGCCGTGCGGGAGTCCTGGGTGAAGCAGGGCGACGGCGCCGCCGCTCCCGTGTGGGTCGGGGGCCACAGCGAGGCGGCGATCCGACGGGCGGCGGAGCTCGGCGACGCCTGGCACCCGCTGCGGCTGCCCGTGGAGCGGATGCGGTCGGTGCTGGAGCGGCACGAGCTGCCCGGCTTCGCGCCGCGGGTCGCCCTGCGGCTGACGGACGAACCGGTGCCCGGCCCGGACCGGCCCGCCGGGGTCGGCGACCTGGAACAGGTGGTGGCCGACTTGCGGGAACTGCACGGACTCGGGGCCGAGGCCGTGGTGCTGGACCCGTACCACGGCGACCCGGAGGAGACCCGGCGGCCCGAGACCGCCTGGCGGGCGCTGACGGCGGTGTCCGAGGCGTGGAGGAGGAGTTCGTGATCACGACGGCTGACGAGGCGCTGCTGCGGCGCGCGATCGGGATCGCCGCGAGGGCCGTGGAACTCGGGGACGCGCCGTACGGCTCGCTGCTGGCCGGACCGGACGGGACGGTGCTGGCCGAGGCGCACAACACCGTCCGGCGGGACGACGACATCACGGCGCACCCGGAACTCAAGCTCGCCCGCTGGGCCGCCCGGGTGCTCGACGAGGAGGCGGCCGCGCGTGCCACCCTGTACACCAGCTGCCAGCCGTGCGGCATGTGCGCGGGGGCACTGGTCCGCTCGGGCATCGGGCGGGTCGTGTACGCGCTGGCGACCGCGCAACTGGTCGAGCTCAACCCGGCCTCGGGGGCCTGGCCGGTGGTGGCGCACGACGGGCCGGCGCTGTTCGACGAGGCGCGGGGGCCGATCGAGGCGTACTACCGGGAGGGCTGAACGCGGGGGCGGGAGTTGACCCTCACGTGACGTGAGGTCCTACGGTCTCGGGGCATGGAGATCGTGGTTCATGACACGGCGAGCGCGATGCTCGAACTGCTGCGGCGACCGGTCGGCGAGCGGGCCGGCGCATTGCGGGAGATGTACCGGCCGCTGGAGGGCGCGATGTCCCGGGTGATGGGGCCGGTGGATCTGGTGGGGCTGCACCAGGCGATGGGGAGCGGGTTCCGGCTCGACCGGGACGACGAGCGGTACCTGCCCGCGGTGCGGCGGATGCGGGAGGAGGGGGTGTGGAGCAGGGTCGAGGAGTCGGTCCGGGCCGCGTGGCAGCGGATCGACGCCGCGGTGCCGGGTGTGCGGCACGCCGAGACGGTGCACGTGGTGCTGGTGCTCGGCAACCCGGACGACGAGCACCTGACCGTCCGCAGCGGCGGCTACTTCGGGATGGGCGGGATCCCCGGGGCGATCCAGCTGGTGATGTGGCCGACCGAGACGAGCCTGGCGAAGATCGGTCACGCCGCGGCGCACGAGGTCCACCACAACGTCCGGTACGCCAACGTGGTGTGGGACCCGGCGACGGTCACCGTCGGCGAGCAGGTCGTGGCGGAGGGCCTGGCCGAGGCCTTCGTACGGGAGTTGGCGGGGGAGGACGCCCTGGGCCCGTGGTCGACGGCGCTCACCGGCCCCGAGTTGGACGGCGCGTACGAGCGGATCACGGCCGCGATCGACGTGACGGGGATGGGGAACCTGCCGCCGTACGTCTTCGGGGACGCGACCGCGCTGCGGCTGGGGCACGAGCCGGTCGGGCTGCCGGACTTCGCCGGGTACGGTGCCGGGCTGCGGATCGCCGACGCGCACCTGGCGGCCTCGGGGCTGACCGCCGCGCAGAGCGTGGCGCTGCCGGTGGGCGAGGTTCTGGCCAACGCGGGGGTGCGGACCGGGGCGTGAGGGGGGAGACGGGTCGGTCGGCGGGGCGCGCGAGGGGACGCCCCGGCGGCTGCGCCGCCCTGGTCCCGGATGCTTCACCGGTGCTCCACCCCGCCGAGCCGGTGCTCGGCGGGGTGAAGTGCCGTGGGGGTGGGGCCGGTCAGTGCTGGGAGCCGGAGGGGGTGGTGCTCGGGGCGTCGGTGCTTCCGGTGGGGCTTCCGGTGGTGCTCGGGTCGGGCTTGGTGACCGGGTCGGGGATGTCAGCCATCGGCAGGGACTGCTTGGGCGTGCCGCGCAGGGCGTCGTTCATGGCGACCCGCCAGATCGGGCCGGGGCCGTCGGCGCCGAACACCTCGGTGTGGTAGTCCCCGTTGATGGTGATGTCGCGCATCTCGACGCCGCCCGCCGGGCCGCCGAGCCAGACGGCGGTGGCCAGCTGCGGGGTGTAGCCGTCGAACCAGGCGGCCCTCTTGTGGTCGGAGGTGCCGGTCTTGCCCGCGATCTGCCGGTTGTCCTCCAGGTGGAGCTCCGAGCCGGTGCCGCCGTCCTTGGTCACGCCGTTCAGGACGGTGTTCATCTCCTGTGCCGTCGTCTCGGAGAAGGCCCGCTCGCAGTGGCCGGCCGGGACGGGGACGTCCTTGCCGTCCACGGTGGTGATCTTGGTGATGGCGATCGGGTCGCAGTGGGTGCCTTCGGCGGCGAAGGTGGCGTACACGCCCGCCATGGTCAGCGGGCTCATCTCCTCCACGCCCAGGGCCATCGCGGGGACCTCCTCCAGTGGCTTGCCGCTGGCCTTGGCGGTGATGCCGAGCTTGTTGGCCATCTGCTTGACCGCGCAGAGGCCGATCTCCTGCTCCATCAGCACGAAGTAGGTGTTGACCGACCGGGCCATCGCCTCCTTCAGCTGGTACGTGCCCTTCTCGCTCGCGGACTCGTTGGGCACCACTGTCCTGGGCCTGGTCTCGTTGCGCCAAGTCCCCTCGCAGGTCTTCATGGTCGGGTACTCGATCTTGTTCGGGGTCGTGTACTCCTGGACCGGCGGCAGTCCCGCCTCCAGCGCCGCGGCCGCGACGACCGGCTTGAACGTGGAGCCGGGCTGGAAGCCGTTGCCGCCGCCCATCGCGGCGTCGACGTTGAGGTTGACGACGGTCTGGTTCTTGGTCGTGTCCAGGCCGTACGGGCGGGTCTGGGCCATGGCGAGGATCTTGCCGGTGCCCGGCTCGACCATGCTGGCGGCGGCGGAGACGGTGTCGGTGACGGCCACCTTGCTGCTCACCGCGTTCTGGGCGGCGGCCTGCTTGTCCGGGTCGAGGGTGGTGTGGATGTTCAGGCCGCCGGTGTCCCAGAGCTTCTTGCGGTCCTCGGCGCTCTTGCCGAAGGCCGGGTCCTGCTTGACGACGTTGCGGACGTAGTCGCAGAAGAAGCCCATGCCTGCCTTGGCGGTGATGCAACCGTTGTGCGGCTCCTTGTACTTGAGGCCCAGTGGGGCGGCCTTGGCCTCCTTCGCCTGGCCGGCGGTGATGTGCCTGTTCTCCAGCATCTTGTCGATGACGGTGTCCCGGCGCTTCTGCGCGGCCTGAGGGTGCAGCTTCGGGTCGTACTGCGACGGGTTCTGGACGAGGCCGGCGAGGGTGGCGGCCTCGGCGATGGTCAGGTCCTTGTTGTCCTTGCTGAAGTAGCGCTGGGAGGCGGCCTCCACGCCGTAGGCGCCGTTCCCGTAGTACGTGATGTTGAGGTAGTTGGTGAGGATCTGGTCCTTGGGCAGGTCCTCCTCCAGCTTGATCGCGATCTTGAGCTCCTGGATCTTGCGGCCCAGGGTCTTGCGCTGGGCCTCCAGGACGGCGCCCTTGTTGTCGCCGGCCTTCTCCACGTTGACGTTCTTCACGTACTGCTGGGTGAGGGTGGAGGCGCCCTGGGAGGCGGTGCCGCTCTCCGCGTTCTTGCTCAGTGCGCGGAGGACGCCCTTGAGGTCGACGGCGCCGTGCTCGTAGAAGCGGGCGTCCTCGATGTCGACCTGGGCCTGGCGCATGTACGGCGACATCTGGTCGGGGGGCAGGACGGTGCGGTCGCGCTCGTAGACCTTCGCGATCAGGCCGCCCTTGGCGTCGAAGATCTGGGTGGCCTGGGTGAGCGGCGGGGTCTTGAAGTCGTCGGGAATGTCGTCGAAGCCCTCCGCCGTGCTCTTGGCGGTCAGTCCGATGCCACCGGCGACCGGTAGGGCGAGGCCCGCCAGCAGCACGCCTGACACGACGCTCACCCCTACGAAGGTCGCACCGGAGCGGGCCAGCCGGAGCGGCGTCCTGCGGGGCGGGCGGGGGTCGGCGGCGTGGTCGTCGGAGGAATTCCGTATCGGAGAGGGATTCGATTCCATTCCGGAATGCTAACTCCCGGTCCTTGTGGGGCGAACGATTTTCCGGGGGCAAGTGTCACGGGTTTGCAACAGGGGTGGAATTCGGCTTCGAGGAAATTGTCCGTGTACGAACTCAATGAATGCGGAAGAATTTGGAGATCTGCTGAATGCGCACTCGCTGAGGCCCCCCTGGAGTGCGTCGCCCCTCCCCCTTCCGTGGTCCGTCATCACTTTGATGCGGTGAGTGGGGCGAAACGTTGCACCCATCCGCGCGGCGGCGTGTCCATCGGGCCGGCGGGGTGCCCGGAAAGCCCTGGCCTGGGGGCAATTGGAATGCGGGGACGTGGGATTGCTGGTTGGGTGCAGCGCATGAGCGACGAGAGCGGGGCGCCCGCGCGGTTCAAGGATCTGGCACTGGACGCACGGGACCACGAGGGGTTGGCGGACTGGTGGTGCGCGGCGATCGGGTACGTGCGCAGGCAGTCGATCGACGGGGTGGAACTGCCGGACGGATGGGGTGTTCCGATCGTGGATCCGGGCGGGAACGGACCGCTGATCTGGATCAATCCGGTGGCGGAGGCGAAAACGGTCAAGAACCGGATGCACCTGGACGTGTGGGGTGATGCGGCCCGATTGGTGACGCTCGGGGCGACGGTGGTGCGGGGGCCCAGCGGTGAGGTGCACTGGCATGTGCTGGCGGATCCCGAGGGGAACGAGTTCTGCGTGTTCGCTCCACGGGACGGCGAGGTCGGCTGACCGGGGCCGCACAGGAAGTCGGGCGGGCCGACTTCCTGTGCGGCGGCCTTTTGTCGCCGGCGAAGGGGGCTGGGGCACGATGGGGGCGTGGCAGAGCGGAGATACGAGTACGCGCCGGCGGGGACGCTGCCGGGGTTGTTGCAGCGGGGGCGGGGCCTGGGTGCGCTGATGGCGGCGGAGGATCCGGGGGCGGCTGCGGAGCTGGTGTACGGGTGCATCCGGTGGGAGTGGCGCTGGGATCCGCGCGTCGACGAGCGGGGGCGCTACCTCGCGCGGTTGATCCGGGATCTGGAGTTGCCGCTCGGGCCGGTGGTCGAGGTGTTGTCCGGGGCCGAAGAGGCCCGTGCGCGGGCTGTCCGGGTTCTGGGGCTGCTGGCGCTCGGCGGCTCGGCGGAGGCCCGGGAGGCGCTGGGAGCCCGCGGGGCGCTGGGGGCGCTGGGGGCGTCCGCGTCCGCGTGGCGGGAGCGCGCAGGGGCTGGGGCGGGTTCGGCGGTGGGGCACGGTGAGGAGCGGGACGTTCCGGCCCTCGTCGCCGAGTTGGAGCGGGCCTGGGTGGATCGTGCCTGGTGCGGTCCGACGCGCCTGGCACGCGGGCTGGCACGGTTCGGTCCCGAGGCGGCGGACGCCGTGTCGCTGCTGCGCCGGTTCTGGCTGCAGACGCCGCACTCGTCCGAACGGGCCGCGTACCTGGAAGCGCTGGCGGCCCTGGGCTCGGCCGGGATGGCGGAGGCGTACACCGAGTCGCTCTGGGACTGCGAGGCGGACGCGCGCCTGCTGGGGGCGGAACACGCCCCGGACACGCCACAGGTGCGGGCCCGGCTGGCGTTCCTCCGGGACGACCCGATCGAGGAACCGGAGGTCAGTAACACGGCCGGAGCGCGGCTGGCCGGGCTCGCTCCGGCCGGAGGGTTGCGGGGGTGCGTCTCCCGGGGAGGGGCGGGCTAGAGTGGACGCGTGAACGTGTGAGTGATGGTCCGGACCCCGAGAGGTGTTCCGGGCCACCGCCATTTCCAGGGGAAACTCCTGTGACCTGCACGTTCGCCGGCCCACCAGATCAGCACCAGAGCCTCCGGAGGCCCCGCCTTGAGCGACCAGCCGTTCGCGCACCTGCACGTCCACACCGAGTACTCGATGCTGGACGGTGCCGCCCGGCTGAAGCAGATGTTCAAGGAGGTCGAGCGGCTGGGGCAGACCCATGTCGCGATGACCGACCACGGGAACATGTACGGCGCCGCCGAGTTCCACAAGCAGGCGACCGACGCGGGGATCACTCCGGTGATCGGCATCGAGGCGTACGTCGCGCCCGAGTCCCGGTCGAACACCAAGCGTGTCCTGTGGGGCCAGCCGCACCAGAAGAAGGACGACGTCTCGGCGTCCGGCGCGTACACCCACAAGACCATCTGGGCCCGGAACAAGGAGGGCCTGCACAACCTCTTCAAGCTGACCTCGCGCTCGTACGCCGAGGGCTGGCTGGTGAAGTGGCCCCGGATGGACAAGGAGCTGATCTCCGAACTGTCCGGCGGGCTGATGGCCACCACCGGCTGCCCCTCCGGTGAGGTGCAGACCCGGCTGCGGCTCGGGCAGTTCGACGAGGCCGTGAAGGCCGCCGCCGACTACCAGGACATCTTCGGCAAGGAGAACTACTTCCTGGAGCTCATGGACCACGGCCTGGAGATCGAGAAGCGGGTCCGCGACGGGCTGCTGGAGATCAGCAGGAAGCTGAACATCCCCCCGGTGGTCACCAACGACTCGCACTACACCACCGAGGCCGACGCCGCTGCCCACGACCTGCTGCTCTGCGTGCAGACCGGCAAGAACCTCTCGGACCCGGACCGCTTCCGCTTCGACGGGACCGGCTACTACATCAAGTCCGCCGCCGAGATGTACGCGCTGGACTCCTCGGACGCCTGGCAGGAGGGCTGCCGCAACAGCCAGCTGCTGGTCGCCTCCCGGGTCGACACCGAGGGCATGTTCAAGTTCAAGAACCTGATGCCCCGCTTCCCGATCCCGGAGGGCTTCGAGTCCGAGGCGGAGTTCTTCCGGTCCAAGGTCTGGGAGGGCATGGACTGGCGCTTCCCGAACGGGTACGACGAGGAGCACAGGAAGCTCGCCGAGTACGAGATGGACACCATCATCCAGATGGGGTTCCCGGCGTACTTCCTCGTGGTCGCGGACTTCATCATGTGGGCCAAGAGCCAGGGCATCGCGGTGGGCCCGGGCCGTGGTTCGGCGGCCGGTTCGCTGGTCGCGTACGCGATGGGCATCACCGACCTCGACCCCATCCCGCACGGCCTGATCTTCGAGCGCTTCCTCAACCCCGAGCGCATCTCCATGCCCGACGTCGACATCGACTTCGACGAGCGCCGGCGCGGTGACGTGATCCGCTACGTGACGGAGAAGTGGGGGTCCGACAAGGTCGCCATGATCGTCACGTACGGCACCATCAAGGCGAAGGCCGCCATCAAGGACTCCTCCCGGGTCCTCGGCTACCCCTACGCGATGGGCGACCGGATCACCAAGGCGATGCCGCCGGACGTCATGGGCAAGGGCATCCCGCTGTCCGGCATCACCGACCCGACGCACCCCCGCTACAGCGAGGCGGGCGAGATCCGGGGGCTGTACGAGAACGACCCGGACGTGCGGAAGGTCATCGACACCGCACGCGGCATCGAGGGCCTGATCCGTCAGCCCGGCGTGCACGCGGCCGGCGTGATCATGTCCGCGGAGCCGCTGACCGACCACATCCCGGTCTGGACCCGGCACACCGACGGCGTCACCATCACGCAGTTCGACTACCCCACCTGTGAGGGCCTCGGCCTTCTGAAGATGGACTTCCTCGGCCTGCGCAACCTGACGATCATGGACGACGCCGTCAAGGCGATCGAGAAGAACAAGGGCATCAAGATCAACCTTCTTGAGCTGCCCCTCGACGACAAGCCCACCTACGAACTCCTCGCCCGCGGCGACACGCTGGGCGTCTTCCAGCTCGACGGCGGGCCGATGCGCTCGCTGCTGCGGCTGATGAAGCCCGACAACTTCGAGGACATCTCGGCCGTCCTCGCGCTGTACCGCCCGGGCCCGATGGGCGTCAACTCCCACACGAACTACGCGCTGCGCAAGAACGGCCAGCAGGAGATCACCCCGATCCACCCGGAGCTGGAGAAGCCCCTGGAGGAGGTGCTCCGGCCCACCTACGGCCTGATCGTCTACCAGGAGCAGGTGCAGAAGGCCGCGCAGATCCTGGCCGGCTACTCGCTCGGCCAGGCCGACCTGCTGCGCCGCGCGATGGGCAAGAAGAAGAAGGAGATCCTGGAGGCGGAGTTCGTCCCCTTCCAGAAGGGCTGCCGCGAGCGCGGCTACTCCGACGCGGCCATCCAGGCGGTGTGGGACGTCCTGGTCCCCTTCTCCGGCTACGCGTTCAACAAGGCGCACACCGCCGGGTACGGGCTGGTCTCGTACTGGACGGCGTACCTCAAGGCCAACTACCCGGCCGAGTACATGTCCGGCCTGCTCACCTCCGTCAAGGACGACAAGGACAAGTCGGCGGTCTACCTCAACGAGTGCCGCAAGATGGGCATCCAGGTGCTGCCGCCGGACGTCAACGAGTCGGACTCCGACTTCACGCCGCACGGCAGCGACACCGTCCGGTTCGGCCTGACCGCCATCCGCAACGTCGGCGGGCCGGTGGTCGAGTCGATGATCCGCACCCGGAAGGCCAAGGGGAAGTTCAGCTCCTTCCCGGACTTCCTGGAGAAGGTGGAGTCGGTGGTCTGCAACAAGCGGACCGTCGAATCGCTGATCAAGGCCGGGGCGTTCGACTCGCTCGGGCACACCCGCAAGGGCCTGAGCGCGCAGTTCGAGCCGATGATCGACAACGTCGTCGGGGTCAAGCGCAAGGAGGCCGAGGGGCAGTTCGACCTCTTCGGCGGCGACGCCACCTCGGACGAGCCCGGCTTCGGGCTGGACGTCGTCTTCTCCGAGGAGGAGTGGGACAAGTCCTTCCTGCTCACCCAGGAGCGGGAGATGCTCGGCCTGTACGTCTCCTCGCACCCGCTGCACGGCATCGAGCACGTGCTCGCCGACAAGTCGGACTGCGCGGTCGCCGACCTCGCCGAGCGGCCGGACGGCTCGATCGTCACCATCGGCGGCATCATCTCGGGCCTCCAGCGGAAGATGACCAAGCAGGGCAACGCCTGGGCGATCGCCACCGTCGAGGACCTGGCGGGCTCCATCGACTGCATGTTCTTCCCGGCCAGCTACCAGCTGGTCTCCTCCCAACTGGTCGAGGACGCCGTGGTGTTCGTGCGCGGCAAGCTCGACAAGCGGGAGGACGTGCCGCGGCTGATGGGCATGGAGCTGTCCGTCCCGGACCTGTCGAACGCCCACGCCGAGGCGCCGATCACCATCAACATCCCGAGCGGGAAGGTCACCCCGCCGCTGATCGCCCGGCTCAGCGAGGTGCTGACCCACCACAAGGGCACCACCGAGGTGCGGGTACGGCTGGAGGGCCGCGCCAAGACGACGGTGCTCCGGCTGGACCGGCACCGGGTGAAGTCGGACCCGGCCCTGTTCGGCGACCTGAAGCAGCTGCTCGGGCCGAGCTGCCTGGCCGGCTAGCCGGAGCGCGGGAGGCCCGGGGTGGCCGTGCCGGCGCCCCGGGCCTCGTGCGTTCTCAGGCGCCGCTGCCGAGCCCCGGCGGGACGGCCGTGTGCAGGGCGGAGACGAAGGCGGAGATGGCCGGGTGGGAGCCCGCCCCGGCCCGGAAGGCGGCGCGGGTGCGGCGGTACATCGGCAGGCGGGTGAGGACGACGCCGGGCGGGGGCTCGGCGGTGCCGAGGTGGGGGACCAGGGCGACGCCCTGACCGGCGGCGACCAGGGCGAGCACGGTGGTGAAGTCGTCGATCTGGTGCCGGATCCGGGGAGCGAAGCCCGCAGCCTCGCAGGCCCGGACGGCCATGGTGTGGCAGAGGGTGCCGGGCGGGGACAGGATCCACGGCGCCCCGCGCTGCTCGGCGACCGTCCCCGGCGCACGGGCGGCCAGGTACATCGGCTCGGTGAAGACCGGGCGGGTCACCGCGAGGCCCGGTTCCGGGTCGGCCGGGACGAGGTCGTACTCGTGGACCAGTGCCACGTCCAGTTCCCCCGCGCGCAGCGCCGCCCCGACGGCCGCCGGGTCCACCTCGGTGACCATCGGCTCCAGCCCAGGGTGCCAGGCGGCCAGGCCGCCGAGCACCACCGGGATGATCGCGCGGGCCGCCGAGGGGTAGGTGCCGATCCGCAGCGGTCCGGCCAACCCCCGCTTGGCGTGGGCGAGTTCCGCGCCCGCCTGCTCCAGCAGGGCGAGCACGGACTCGGCGTGGCGGACCAGGCCCCGTCCGGCCGGGGTGAGGGCGACCCGCCGCCCGGTCCGCTCGAGCAGCGGGACGCCGGCCTCCTTCTCCAGGACGGACAGCTGCTGGGACACCGCCGAAGGACTGAAGGACAGCGCCTCGGCGACGGCCGCGATGGTGCCGAGGTGGGCGAGTTCGCGCAGCAGGCGCAGGCGTCGGACGTCGAGCATCGGTTCAGCTTACGAGAAGCGTCGGAAATGTGAACTGGACCTGGGTGATCGGCGGGCCGCAGGATCATGGGCATGGAACTCAAGGGCATCCACATCCCGCTGATCACCCCCTTCGCCGCCGACGGCAGCGTCGCCCTCGACGCGCTGGAGAAGCTCGCGCACGAGGTCCTGGACGCCGGGGCGGCCGGCCTGGTCGCGCTCGGCACCACCGGCGAGCCCGCCGCGCTGACCGCCGAGGAGCGGGACGCGGTGGTGGACGTCGCCGCGGCCGTCTGCGCCGACCGCGGGGCGCAGCTGACGGTGGGCGCCTCCGGCGGAGACACCCGGGCCGTCGGCGAGGCGCTGGCCGCGCTCGGCGCGCGGGTGCCGCGGGCGGCGGCGCTGGTCACCACGCCGGCCTTCGTCCGGGCGGGGGAGGCCGGGACGGTCGCCCACTTCAGGGCGCTGGCCGCGAGCAGCCCGCTGCCGCTGGTCGTCTACCACATCCCGTACCGCACCGGGCAGCAGCTCTCCACCGCCGCGATGCGCGAACTGGCCGCGATCGACGGCGTGGTGGGCGTCAAGTACGCGACCGGCGGACTGGACCGGTCGGCCGTCGAACTGCTCGCCGACACCCCGGCCGGGTTCGCGCTGATGACCGGCGAGGACGCGTTCCTGGCGCCGATGCTGGCGCTCGGCGCGGCGGGCGGCATCCTGGCCTCCGCGCACCTGGCGACCCGCCGGTTCGTCGAGCTGTACGAGGCCTGGCAGGCCGGGGATGTCGAGCGGGCCCGGGCGCTCGGGCACCGGCTGACCGCGCTCGCGCTGTCCGCGTTCACGGCGCCCAACCCGACGGTGACCAAGGGCGTGCTGCACGCCCAGGGGCGGATCCCCACCCCGAACGTACGGCTGCCGCTGCTTCCGGCGGGGGAGACGGAGGTGGCAGCCGCGCTCGCCCTCGCAAGTGGTCTGGACCAGTAGCGGCGTCCGGAGTCCCTCTCACACCCTGGAACACCAGCTCGTACGGCGCCCGTGACAAGGCATGATGGGCAGTGTGCGGCTGTAGACAGCACCATTCAGAGGAGTAGTCGGAATGAAGATCGGCATTGTCGGGGCCACCGGCCAGGTCGGCGGCGTGGTCCGCGAGATCCTGGCCGAGCGCAACTTTCCGGTGGCGCAGCTGCGGCTGTTCGCCTCGGCCCGTTCGGCCGGGCGCACGCTGCCCTGGCAGGGCACCGAGATCACCGTCGAGGACGCGGCCACGGCCGACTACACCGGCCTGGACATCGTGATCTTCTCGGCCGGCGGTTCCACCTCCAAGGCCCTGGCCCCCAAGGTCGCCGCGGCCGGTGCCGTCGTCATCGACAACTCCTCCGCCTGGCGCCGCGACCCCGAGGTCCCGCTGGTCGTCTCCGAGGTCAACCCGGAGGCCGTCGCGGACCGCCCCAAGGGCATCATCGCCAACCCCAACTGCACCACCATGGCCGCCATGCCCGTGCTGCGCCCGCTGCACGAGGAGGCGGGGCTCGCCGCCCTGGTCGTCTCCACCTACCAGGCCGTCTCCGGCAGCGGCGTGGCCGGGGTGGCCGAGCTGCAGGACCAGGCCGCCAAGGTCGTGGACGGCGCCTCCGCGCTCGCTCACGACGGCTCCGCCGTCGAGTTCCCCGAGCCCAGGGTCTACCGGCGCCCGATCGCCTTCAACGTGGTGCCGCTGGCCGGCGCCATCGTCGAGGACGGCTCCAACGAGACCGACGAGGAGCAGAAGCTGCGCCACGAGAGCCGCAAGATCCTCGGGATCCCCGCGCTCAAGGTCGCCGGCACCTGCGTGCGCGTCCCGGTCTTCTCCGGCCACTCGCTGCAGATCAACGCCCGCTTCGAGCGCCCGATCAGTCCCGAGCGGGCCGTCGAGCTGCTCACCGGCGCCCCCGGCGTCGAGCTGTCCGACATCCCCACCCCGCTGCAGGCGGCCGGCCGGGACCCGAGCTACGTCGGCCGCATCCGGGCCGACGAGACCGTGGAGAACGGCCTGTCGCTGTTCGTCTCCAACGACAACCTGCGCAAGGGCGCCGCCCTCAACGCCGTCCAGCTGGCCGAGCTGGTGGCGAAGGAGCTCAAGGGCTGACGAGGGCCGACCCGGGACCCTGGTCCGCCACGCGTGACGTTTGGCGGGCCCCGTCGTTGAACGGGGCCCGCCTTCGTGTTTCTTTGCGACTCGTTGGGGCGGCTGTTGCGGGACCGGGACATCCCCCGAGGTTCGGCGCTCGAACCGTGGGGAAAAGGTGACCCAACGATCGGGCGGTCACGGGGGCCCCTCACCCCACACGTTCGGACGACGGGCGGACCGCCCACCCAGACCGACCTTCGAGGGCGAGCGAAAAGAGGTGCGCAGATGGACCGCTGTGTCGTCCTGGTGGATGCCGGATACCTGTTGGGCGCCGCTGCCAGTCTGCTCGCCGGTGACCCCTCCCGCTCCAAGGTCACCGTCAACCACACCGCGCTGATCAGCGCCCTGCGGGAACGCGCCGAGGCCGAGACCGGATTGCCCCTGCTGCGGATCTACTGGTTCGACGCGGCCCCCGACCGCCGCCCGATGCCCGAACACCGACGGCTGCGCGTGCTGCCCCGGGTCACCGTACGGCTGGGCGCCCTCACCCGGGCCGAGGGGCGCTGGGTGCAGAAGGGCGTGGACGCCGCGATGCACGCCGAACTCTCCGAACTCGCCCGCAACCGGGCCTGCGCCGACGTCGTGCTGATCACCGGCGACGGCGACCTGCTGCCCGGGATGATGACCGCCAAGGAACACGGCGTGGCCGTGCACCTGTGGGCGCTGCAGGCCGCCGATGGCGACTTCAACCAGTCCGAGGACCTGGTCGGCGAGGCCGACGAACGGCGGGTGCTGGACCGCGAGTGGATCGAGGCGTCCTTCTCGCTGCGCGACCACTCCACCGTGTTCCCCGCCCCCGGAACGGGCGGCGCCCGGCAGGAGATCGCCAAGATCCTCGCCGCCCCGCCCGCCTCCCTCCCCAGCGTGGTGCCCCCGGTCGTCCGGCCGGCCGCCGCGGCGGCGCCCGAGGAGCCCGCCGCCAACGGGCGGCCGCAGCCGGCCGCGGCGCTGCGGGTGGTGCCCACCCCGAAGGACCTCGCCGGGCGGGTCTCGGCCGTCACCCCGATCAACCTGGCGGCGGGCCTGCCGGTCAACGGCCAGGCCAACGGGCACGCGGCCGGGCACGCGGCGGTCGGACAGCCGGCCAACGGGCACGCCGCGGGCGGGCCGGTGCTGCGCTGGTCCTCCGACCGGGGCTGGGTCGACCGGCCCGCGCCCGAGCCCTCCGTCACCGCCGGCGACGGCCTGCCGACGCTGGCCCAGCTGACCACCGCCGAACAGCGCTGGGCCGACCGGGAGGAGGACATCACCACCATCGGCGGTGACGCCCACGAGGTCGGCCAGGTCTTCGCCCGGCGCTGGAGCGACCGGCTCGGCGACCCCGAACGGCTCACCGTGCTCTGGCCCGACTACCCCCGCATCCCGCACCGGGTCGACGGGGAGCTGCTGCGCTACGCGGCCCGCTTCGGTCTGCTCGCGCACAAGGACGACCAGATCGACGAACACGACCGCTACGCCATCCGGGCGGGCTTCTGGAAGGAACTCGCACTCCGGGTGCCGGGCGGGTCGATGGTGGTGGACGACTGACCACCGTCGGCGCCGCACCGCTCGGTCAGGGGGCCGGTGATCAGCCCCCGTTGTCCGGTTCGCCCGTGTGAGCGCGTAAAGTCTCCGGTCGTGAACGAGACGGCCGGGAGAGCACCCCACGACACCCCGCCGTGCGTCGCCGTACGCGAGCTGGTCAGGACCTACCGCAGCGGGCGCGGCGCCGCCGCCACCGTGATCCGGGCCAACGACGGGATCAGTCTGACCGTCCGGCAGGGCGAGATCTTCGGGCTGCTCGGGCCGAACGGCGCCGGGAAGTCCACCCTGGTCCGCCAGCTCACCGGCCTGCTGCGGCCGGACTCCGGCACGGTCGAACTGCTCGGGCACGACATCGTCCGCCACCCGGAGCGGGCCGCCCGGCTGCTCGGCTACCTCGGGCAGGAATCCACCGCCCTGGACGAGCTGACCGTCGCCCTGGCCGCCGAGACCACCGGGCGACTGCGCGGGCTCAGCCGGTCCGCGGCCCGGGCCGCCGCGGCGGACGTCCTCACCGAACTCGGGCTGGAGGCGATCGCCGCGCGGCCGCTCGCCAAGCTCTCCGGCGGACAGCGGCGGCTCGCCTGCTTCGCCGCCGCCCTGGTCGGGGACCGGCCGCTGCTCGTCCTGGACGAACCGACCACCGGCATGGACCCGGTGGCCCGGCGGGCCGTCTGGTCGGCCGTCGACCGGCGGCGGGCCGAGCACGGCACGACGGTACTGCTGGTCACCCACAACGTGATCGAGGCCGAGACCGTGCTCGACCGGGTCGCCGTGGTGGACGAGGGCCGGGTCATCGCCTGCGACACGCCCGGCGGCCTCAAGGCGCTGGTCGACGGCGACGTCCGGCTGGACCTGGTGTGGCGGGACGAGGCGCCGATCGGCGTGCCCGCCGTCGCCGAGCTGGCCGACCGGGCCGAGCGCACCGGGCGCCGCTGGACCGTCCGCACCACCCCGGAGCAGGCCCGCGAACTGGTCGCCGCCGTCACCACCGGCCCGGCCTTCGCCGCCCTCGACGACTTCACCCTCGCCACCCCGAGCCTTGAGGACGCCTACCTCAAGCTGGGCGGCCGCCACGGAGGACTGGCCAAGTGACGCTGCTCTCTGTGCCCCCGCAGGCCCGCCGGTCCGCCGTCTCCCCGGCGCCGCTCGCCCCCGCGGCGCGGCTGCTGCCCGCGCTCGCCGCCGTGTACCGGGCGCAGCTCGCCCGTGCCAAGGTGGCGCGCATCCCGCTGCTGTTCGTGGCGACCTTCCAGTCCGTCGGCATCCTGGTCATGATGCGGGGCGTCGTGGACGCCGGGCAGACCTCGGCCGCGCGGTCCGTGGTCGCCGGGTCCAGCGTGCTGGTGGTGGCCTTCGTCGCACTGAACCTGCTGGCGCAGTACTTCGGGAAGCTGCGGGCCACCGGGGGCCTCGACCACTACGCGACCCTGCCGGTGCCCGCCGCCTCGGTCGTGCTCGGCGCGGCCGCCGCGTACGCCTCCTTCACCCTGCCCGGGACGCTCGTCACGGCCGGCATCGGCGCGGTGATGTTCGGGCTGCCGCTCGGCCAGCTGTGGGTGCTGCTCGCCGTCGTACCGCTGGCCGGGGCCGCGCTGTCCGGGCTCGGCGCCGCCTGCGGGCTGCTGGCGCCGCGGCAGGAGATCGCGACCATGCTCGGGCAGCTCGGCATGTCGGCGGCCCTGCTGCTCGGCGTCCTGCCCGTCGACCACCTGCCGCAGCCGGTGGTGTGGCTGCGCGACCTGCTGCCCTCGACGTACGGCGTCGAGGCCTTCGCCCGGACCTTCGCGCCGCGCCCGGACTGGGGGATGGTGCTCGCCGACCTCGGGGTCTGCGCGGCGGTCGGCGTGGCGTCGCTGGCCCTGGCCACCTGGGCCTACCGGCGGGCCGTCGCCCGGTAGGGCGTGCCCGGGGGCCCGCCCGGCGGCCGCTCGGGTGGGTGGGCCGTTCGGACGGCCGTCGTGAAACGATGGGGCGCGTGACCGTACCGAACACACCTCCGGAACCCGCCCGCGCCGACGCGGCGGCCGAGCCGGGCGCCGCACCCGACCCGTTCGCACCGCCGCCGGTCTCCGACGGGGAACCGCCCGCCGGCCTGCCGGCCGCCCCGCCCGCCGCGCAGCACCCGCTGCCGGCCGAGCTGCGGATCGGCTCCGGGGTCGTGCTCGCCTGCCTGCTGCTCGGACTGGTGATGGCCGGGCTGTGGGCCTGGCTCGCGCCCAAGGTGCCGCTGGTCGTGGACGGGGACCGGATCCTCTACGTCGACCCCGAGGGCGAACAGCGGGCCGGCGCCGACGCCGTGTTCGTGCTGATCGGGCTGGGCGCGGGCATCCTCACGGCGCTCGGCGCCTTCCTGCTGACCCGCAAGCGCGGCGGCGGGATCTCGGTCGCGCTGGGGCTGGCGATCGGCGGACTGCTCGGCTCGATCGGCGCCTGGAAGCTCGGGCGGTGGCTCGGGCCCAGCGACAACCTGATCGCGGAGGCCCGGCGGGTCGGCAACGGCGGGCACTTCGACGCCGGCATCGACCTGGGGGCGCTGGGAGCGCTGCTGGTGTGGCCGATGGCGGCGATGGTGGTGCTGCTCGCGCTGTCGGCGGCGTTCGGGAAGCGGGAGGAGGACCCGCCGCCGTACTGGGGGGTGCCGGCGGGGACGTACGGGCCTCCTGCGGAGGGGGCTCCGGCTCCGGGTCTGGATCCCGCTACAGGTCCGGCTCCGGTGGACGTGCGGCCGGGGGCGGAGGAGCAGGGCAAGAGCTGAGTCGGGCGGTAGCGCGGTGGGGCGGAGGGTCGGCGGTCGGGTACAGGCCGCCGACCCTCCGCCCCTTGTGCTTCCCGGTGCTCTCCCGTGCCCCCGGCGCGTCAGCGGGCGATGGTGGCGGTGCGGGCCCGGGTGAGGGCGATCAGGTCGGCGGGGGTCAGCTCCACCTCCAGGCCGCGGCGGCCCGCCGAGACGTAGACGGTGGGGTGGGTGAGGGCGCTGGCGTCGATCACGGTCCGTAGCGGACGGCGCTGGCCCAGCGGGGAGATCCCGCCGAGGACGTAGCCGCTGCTGCGTTCGGCGGCGGCCGGGTCGGCCATGGCGGCCCGCTTGCCGCCGACCGCGGCCGCCAGGGCCTTGAGGTCGAGCTGCCCGGCGACCGGGACCACGCCGACGGTCAGGGTGCCGTCCACGTCGGCCACCAGGGTCTTGAAGACGCGCTCGGCGGCCACCCCGAGGGCCTCCGCTGCCTCGCCGCCGTAGGAGGCGGCGGCCGGGTCGTGCTCGTAGGCGTGGACGGTGAAGGGGACGGCGGCGGTCTCCAGGGCGACGGTGGCGGGGGTGCCCTGGCCGCCCTTCTTCGGCTTCTTGGCCATGCGGCGGTTCCTGGATCGGTCGGGCTTCGGGCTTCGGGCTTCGGTTCCGGGCTTCGGTCCCGGGCTTCAGTTGGGGCTGAACGACTGGCGGGTGAGGTCGACCGCGGGCAACGAGGGCAGCCAGCTGAGGACGGCGCTCTCGCGGCGCAGCAGGTCGAGTTCGGCACGCAGCCGCCGGGCGGTGTCCGGGCAGGCGAGCAGCTGCTGCTTGACCGGGGTCTCGAACACCGAGGCGGCGGCGACCAGGTAGGAGAGCACCTGGGGGTCGTCGGGGAGCTGCTGGCGGCCGTGGGTGGTGGCCTCGCGGGCGCCGGCCAGGCGCTTCTGGTAGACCCGGAAGGCCCGCTCGACCTCGGAGGCGAGGGCGCCGGAGCCCTCGCCGGGGCGTTCCTCGATCGGCTCGATCTCACCGGTCAGGTACGGCCCGCTGACGTCCACCGAGCGCAGCCGGAACCGGGTGGTGCCGGTGACCAGCAGCTCGTACCGGCCGTCGGGCTGGGGCTGGGCCGAGGAGACGTCGGCGACGCAGCCGACGTGGTAGATCGCCTCCAGCGGGTCCCCGGTGGCGGTGCCGAGGCCGTCGAGCGGTCCGGCCGGGCCGTCCTCGGGCCGGACCGGTGCGACCTCGCGGCCGTCCTTGATGGCGAGCACGCCGAACCGGCGCGGCTCGTCCTCGGGCTGTTCGAGCAGGTCGGCGACGAGACGGCGGTAGCGCTCCTCGAAGACGTTCAGGGGCAGCACGAGGCCCGGGTAGAGCACGGTGTTCAGCGGGAAGAGCGGCAGCCGTTCTGTCACGGCCGACAGCGTAGTTCTTCGGGGCCGCACCTTGTCGCCCGGTTGACGTGGTGGACGGCCTCAGCCGCGCTGGAGAGCGGTCCGGTCTCGCCGCTCGACGGTTGCACGGACCGTGTCCAAGGGGCTCCCTGGACACGGGCCCGGGTTCAGCGGGAGAGCGGCCGGTCTGAGGACTCCTCAGATCGGCCGCTCTCCCGCTGATCAGCGTTTTAGGGAATCCGATGTGTGGGTGGGCCCGTGTGCTTGGGCACGGGCCCACCCGAAGAAGATCTGTTCACCGTGAATGTGGGAATTCACTTGGCCCGCAACCGGTGTCCCTGAGAGACCACTCAGCAGATTCGTTTCGACCGAAGTTCTCATCAGCCGCGCTGGAGGAGGCGGGTGGCGCCGGCGACGACGGTGGAGGCGAGCAGCCAGCCGACCACGACCAGGCCGGCGGCGATCCACTGGCCGGCCCCGCCGGGGTTCCAGGCGCCCTGGTTGAGGTCGATGATCGGCAGCAGCTGGTTGAGGGTGTAGAGCACCGCGTTCCAGTGCGGCTTCTCGTCGGGCTTGAGCGGGTCCGGGCGGTGGGTGTCGAACCAGATGCTGCCGAGCGCCCAGGCCAGCAGGAGCCACAGGCCGGCGCGCCCGGGGCGGTAGCCGTAACCGACGGTGACGTCCTGGACCAGGCCCCAGATCCGGGCGGGCAGTGGAAGGGTCTCCCGGCGGCGGCGCTGCTTGGCGTAGAGCACCTCGCGGGCGTCGTCGTCGGCGCCGTCACGGCGAAGGGCGGCGGCGAGCTGCTCGTAGGACTCCGGCTGGAACTCCACCGCGGAGCCCTCCAGCCAGGCGATCCGCTGCTGGACGGTGAACTGTTCGACCGGGCGGAGGTTCTCGTAGACGAAGCCGGTCAGGCCCAGGTGTTTCCCGAGCGGCCAGGACTCCGGGTGGTCGACCAGGTTGCCGACCCGGGCGCGGGAGAGCGAGACGGTGCCGGTGGGCCGGAAGCCGCAGGTGAAGCGGAGCTCGGGGGTGTGGATGCGGCGCAGCGAGAGCTCGTCGTCACCCTCCAGGTGGAATTCTCCGGAGATCAGGCAGGCGGCGTCGAAGCGGGCGTCGGAGAGCCGTACCTGGCCGAAGGCGCGGAAGGGGGTGCTGGTGGAGCCGGGCTGGGGGTTCTCGCCGTAGCCGGAGCCGTAGTAGCTGCGGGAGCCGGCCCAGCCGTCGTCGGAGGAGCTGGTCAGGTAGAGCGTGTGGCCGACGACGATCCGGACGGCGTTGAGGCAGACCCGGTTCTGCGGGTCGGCGTGCAGCTGGGCGCCGCGGAGCGAGAAGCGGCCGCCTATTCGGGCGGTGCGGACGCTCAACTCGCCGTGCACCTCGACGCGTTCGGCCTCGAAGTCCTGGTGGACGGTCATCCCGTCGGCGGACACCGCGCGGCCGTAGCGGTCGGCGCCGATGTGGGCGAGGTTGAGCAGCAGATCGGTGCCGATCTTGGCGTCGGTGAGCCGGATGCCCTCGGGGATCCGGCAACGGGCCAGGTGGAGGTCGCCGGTGGTGGAGAGCCGGGAGGCCTCGAGCCGGGGGAACAGGCAGTCGACCATGCGCACGGTGGTGGCGGAGGCCTCCGAGAGGAGGATCTTGTGCTCGAAGCGGCAGCCGCGCAGTTCGACGTACCGCTCGATGTGGCCGCCGGCCAGGTTGAGCGAGCCGGTGATGTTCACCCCGCTCATCCGCAGCGAGGCGACACGCCCGGCGGTGGGCTGCGGGCCGGCCAGCAGCAGGTGGGCGAGCACCTCGGCGCCGACCGTCCGGCCGGGCCCCCAGGGGGCGTCCCCGAAGGGGTCGTCGATGTCGTCCTGGCCACAGCGACGGTCGAAGACCTCGCCCTCGCGGAAGGCCGCCCAGAGCGCCCGTTCCGTGTCGGTCCAGCTTTCTGGAGCGCTTTCCGCCATGTTTTCCCGTCCCCCCGGTCGTCTCGCCTTTCGTATCACGGACTGAAATGTGCGACCACCCGTTCCGGCCACTCCTTACACTGGGTGGCGTGATCTCTCGAATCGACCTCCGCGGCTCGCTCGACGACCCGCGTGACCTGCTGCCCCGTGCCGAGTTCGACGTGGCGGCCGCCCTGGAGAAGGTGCGGCCGATCGCCGAGGACGTACGCCATCGCGGGGTCGCGGCGCTGATCGAGATCACCGAGCGCTTCGACGGCGTCCGGCTGGAGTCCACCCGCGTCCCGGCCGAGCAGCTGACCGCCGCCCTGGAGACGCTGGACCCGCGGGTGCGGGCCGCGCTGGAGGAGTCGATCCGCCGGGCCCGGGCCGTGCACGCCGACCAGCGCCGCACCGGGCACACCACCCAGGTGGTGCCGGGCGGCACGGTCACCCAGCGCTGGGTGCCGGTCGAGCGGGTCGGCCTGTACGTGCCGGGCGGCCTGGCGGTCTACCCGTCCTCCGTGGTGATGAACGTGGTGCCGGCCCAGGAGGCGGGCGTCAAGGGCATCGCGGTCACCTCCCCGCCGCAGAAGGAGTTCGGCGGCCGGGTCCACCCGACGATCCTGGCGGCCTGCGCCCTGCTCGGCGTGGACGAGGTCTACTCCGTCGGCGGCGCCCAGGCGGTGGCGATGTTCGCCCTCGGCACCGAGGAGTGCGCGCCGGTCAACATGGTCACCGGCCCCGGCAACATCTACGTGGCCGCCGCCAAGCGGCTGTTCGCCGGCCGGATCGGCATCGACTCCGAGGCCGGCCCGACCGAGATCGCCGTCCTCGCCGACGACAGCGCGCTGCCCAGCGACGTCGCCGCCGACCTGATCAGCCAGGCCGAGCATGGCCCGACCTCCGGCTCGGTGCTGGTCACCGACTCCCCGGAGCTGGCCGACGCGGTCGAGGCCGAGCTGGCCGTGCAGGTCGCGCGGACCAAGCACACCGAGCGGGTCGCCGAGGCGCTGGGCGGCCGGCAGTCCGGCATCATCCTGGTCGACGACCTGACCCAGGGCCTCGCCGTGGTCAACGCGTACGCGGCCGAGCACCTGGAGATCCAGACCCGCGACCCGCACGCGGTGGCGGCCCGGGTCGTCAACGCCGGCGCGATCTTCATCGGCCGCTGGACCCCGGTCTCGCTGGGCGACTACGCGGCCGGCTCCAACCACGTGCTGCCGACCGGCGGCTGCGCCTGCCACTCCTCCGGGCTGTCGGTGCAGACCTTCCTGCGCGGCGTCCAGGTCGTCGAGTACGACCGGGACGCCCTGGCGGAGGTCGCCGCGCACGTGGTCACCCTGGCCGACGCCGAGGACCTCCCCGGACACGGGGACGCCATCAAGGCGCGCTTCGACTGGACGGTTCCCGGCTCGTGACCATTCGTACGACTCGCATCGACGACCTGCCCATCCGGGACGAGCTGCGCGGCCAGTCCCCGTACGGCGCGCCGCAGTTGGACGTCCCCGTCCAGCTGAACACCAACGAGAACCCGTACCCGCTGCCCGAGGAGCTGGTCGCCCGGATCGCCGAGCGCGTCGCCGAGGCCGCCCGCGGCCTCAACCGCTACCCCGACCGGGACGCGGTCGAGCTGCGCGAAGGCCTCGCCGCCTACCTGACCCGCACCACCGGCTTCCCGGTCGCGCGCGAGCAGGTGTGGGCCGCCAACGGCTCCAACGAAGTCCTCCAGCAGCTGCTGCAGACCTTCGGCGGCCCCGGCCGCAGCGCCCTCGGCTTCGAGCCCTCGTACTCGATGCACGCGCTGATCTCCCGGGGCACCGGCACCGCCTGGATCTCCGGCCCGCGCCACGACGACTTCACCATCGACGTCGACGCGGCGCTCGCCGCCATCGCCGAGCACCGGCCGAACGTGGTCTTCATCTGCTCGCCGAACAACCCGACCGGGACGGCGGTGTCCGCCGACACCGTGCTGCGGCTGTACGAGGCCGCGCAGGCCGCCCGGCCCAGCCTGGTGGTGGTGGACGAGGCGTACGTCGAGTTCTCGCACCGCGCCTCCCTGCTGCCGCTGGTCGAGGGCCGCCCCAACCTGGTCGTCAGCCGCACCATGTCCAAGGCCTTCGGCGCCGCCGGCCTGCGCCTGGGCTACCTGGCCGCCGACCCGGCCGTCGTCGACGCCGTCCAGCTGGTGCGCCTGCCGTACCACCTGTCGGCCGTCACCCAGGCCACCGCGCTGGCCTGCCTGGAGCACACCGACACCCTGCTCGGGTACGTCGGCCGACTCAAGCAGGAGCGCGACCGGCTGGTGGACGCGCTGCGCGCGATGGGCCTGGAGGTGACCGACTCGGACGCCAACTTCGTCCAGTTCGGCCGCTTCGCCGACACCCACGCCGTCTGGCAGGCCATCCTCGACCAGGGTGTCCTGGTCCGTGACAACGGCGTCCCCGGGTGGCTGCGCGTCACCGCCGGCACGCCCGCCGAGAACGACGCCTTCCTGGACGCCGTCCGAACCGCCCTCCCTCCCTCCTTGCCCGCCATCGGACAGGAGGGGCCCAGGCCCACCCCCACCCTTGATCGAGCTCGCTCCGCGCGCGCTGCCAGTCAGGAGCTGTAACCACCCCATGTCCCGCATCGGACGCGTCGAGCGCACCACCAAGGAGACCTCCGTCCTGGTCGAGATGGACCTCGACGGCACCGGCAAGACCGACATCTCCACCGGCGTCGGCTTCTACGACCACATGCTCGACCAGCTCGGCCGCCACGGTCTGTTCGACCTCACCGTCAAGACCGACGGCGACCTGCACATCGACACCCACCACACCATCGAGGACACCGCCCTCGCGCTCGGCGCCGCCTTCAAGCAGGCGCTCGGCGACAAGGTCGGCATCTACCGCTTCGGCAACTGCACGGTGCCGCTGGACGAGTCGCTCGCCCAGGTCACCGTCGACCTCTCCGGCCGGCCCTACCTGGTGCACACCGAGCCCGAGGGCATGGCGCCGATGATCGGCAGCTACGACACCACGATGACCCGGCACATCCTGGAGTCGTTCGTGGCCCAGGCCCAGGTCGCCCTGCACGTGCACGTCCCGTACGGGCGCAACGCCCACCACATCGTGGAGTGCCAGTTCAAGGCGCTGGCCCGGGCGCTGCGCTACGCCGCCGAGCGCGACCCGCGCGCGGCCGGAATCCTCCCCTCGACCAAGGGTGCGCTGTGAGCAAGTCCGCCACGATCCTCCTCTTCGTCGGCCTCTTCCTGGCCGGCGGAGTGATCTCCTTCTGGAAGCAGAAGCTGCCGAAGGGCGTCATCCTGGTGCTGGCCATCGGCGCAGTGATGTGCCTGGGCTCCGGCCTCATGCGCCTGTAGAACCGCCCGGCCCTGTAGAGAGACTGGACACCTGAACATGGGCAAGAACGTCGTCGTCCTCGACTACGGCTCCGGCAACCTCCGCTCCGCGCAGCGCGCCCTGGAACGGACCGGGGCGAACGTCACGGTCAGTTCCGACTACGACACCGCGATGGCTGCGGACGGCCTGCTCGTCCCCGGAGTGGGCGCCTTCGAGGCCTGCATGCGCGGGCTGAAGTCGGTCCGCGGGGACTGGATCATCGGCCGCCGACTGGCCGGGGGCCGCCCGGTCATGGGCATCTGCGTCGGCATGCAGATCCTCTTCGAGAAGGGCGTCGAGCACGGCGTCGAGACGCCCGGCTGCGACGAGTGGCCCGGCACCGTCGAGCCGCTGGACGCCCCGGTCGTCCCACACATGGGCTGGAACACGGTGGACGTGCCCGAGGGCAGCCGGATGTTCGCCGGCCTGGACCCGGAGACCCGCTTCTACTTCGTGCACTCCTACGGGGTGCGGCACTGGGAGCTGGAGACCCACAGCGCGCGGATCAACCCGCCGCTGGTCACCTGGGCCACCCACGGGCAGCCGTTCGTCGCCGCCGTCGAGAACGGCCCGCTGTGGGCCACCCAGTTCCACCCCGAGAAGTCCGGCGACGCCGGTGCCGCCCTGCTGACCAACTGGGTCAACACCCTCTGACCGTCTGAGAGTTGCAACTGATGAGCCTGAACAGCCGCCTGGAACTGCTGCCTGCCGTCGACGTCCGGGACGGCCAGGCCGTCCGCCTGGTCAAGGGCGCCTCCGGCACCGAGACCTCCTTCGGCGAGCCGCTCGCCGCCGCCCTCGCCTGGCAGAACGCCGGCGCCGAGTGGCTGCACCTGGTCGACCTGGACGCCGCCTTCGGCACCGGCAGCAACTACGAGCTGCTGCGCGAGGTCACCGGTCAGCTGGACATCAAGGTCGAGCTGTCCGGCGGCATCCGCGACGACGAGTCGCTCGCCCGCGCGCTCGCCACCGGCTGCACCCGGGTCAACCTCGGCACCGCCGCCCTGGAGGCCCCCGAGTGGGTCGCCAAGGCCATCGCCGAGCACGGCGACAAGATCGCCGTCGGCCTGGACGTGGTCGGCACCACCCTGCGCGGCCGCGGCTGGACCCGCGACGGCGGCCAGCTCTTCGACGTGCTGGAGCGGCTGAACCAGGAGGGCTGCGCCCGCTACGTCGTCACCGACGTCAACCGCGACGGCACCCTGACCGGCCCCAACCTGCAGCTGCTGCGCGACGTCTGCGGCGCCACCGACCGCCCGGTGGTCGCCTCCGGGGGCGTCTCCTCGCTGGACGACCTGCGCGCCATCGCCACTCTCGTCGGCGAGGGTGTCGAGGGCGCCATCGTGGGCAAGGCACTCTACGAGCAGAAGTTCACCCTCGAAGAGGCCCTGGAGGCGGTTTCCGGATGACCGATGGTCGGATCGTACGCGGCCGGATCACCGGGTTCTCCCCCTGGGAGGAGGAGTTCGGCTACTCCCGGGCGGTCGCCGCGGGCGACCACGTGCACGTGGCCGGCTCCACCGCCTGGGTGGACGGCCGGATCGAGCACGAGGGCGACCCGTACCGGCAGACCCTCGCCGCGTTCGGCGTGGGGCTCCGGGCCCTGGCCGCGTACGGTCTGACCGCGGACGACGTGGTCCGCACCCGGATGTACATCACCCACGCCCGCGACGCCGAGGAGGTGGGCCGCGCCCACCGCGAACTCTTCGTCGCCGCACGCCCGGTGACCACCATGGTGGTGGTCGACGGGCTGATCGACTCCCGGATGATGGTCGAGGTCGAGATCGACGCGTACCGCACCGGGCTGGCAAAGACCCTGGAAGCCCCGGAAGGCAATCAGCCGTGACCCTTGCAGTACGTGTCATCCCCTGCCTGGACGTCGACGCGGGGCGGGTGGTCAAGGGCGTCAACTTCCAGAACCTGCGCGACGCCGGCGACCCGGTCGAGATGGCCAAGCTCTACGACGCCGAGGGCGCCGACGAGCTGACCTTCCTCGACATCACCGCCTCCTCCGGCGACCGCGAGACCACCTACGACGTGGTGCGGCGCACCGCCGAGCAGGTGTTCATCCCGCTCACCGTCGGCGGCGGCATCCGGGCCGTCGAGGACGTGAACAAGCTGCTGCGGGCCGGCGCGGACAAGGTCGGCGTCAACACCGCGGCCATCGCCCGGCCCGAGCTGATCCGCGAGATTGCCCAGCGGTTCGGGCGGCAGGTGCTGGTGCTGTCGGTGGACGCCCGGCGCTGCCCCGAGGGCACCGAGACCGCCTCGGGCTACGAGGTCACCACCCACGGCGGGCGGCAGGGCACCGGCCTGGACGCCGTCGAATGGGCGGGCCGCGCCGCCGAGTTGGGGGCGGGCGAGATCCTGCTCAACTCGATGGACGCGGACGGCACCAAGGACGGCTACGACCTGGAGATGATCCGGGCCGTCCGCAAGGCCGTCTCGGTGCCGGTGATCGCCTCCGGAGGGGCGGGCAAGCTCGGTGACTTCGCGCCGGCCGTCGAGGCGGGTGCGGACGCGGTGCTGGCGGCCAGCGTCTTCCACTTCGGGGACCTGCGGATCGGCGAGGTCAAGGACGCGCTGCGGGAGGCCGGGCACCCGGTCCGGTGACCCGGTTCCTGATCCGGCGCCGGTGATCCGGTGCCGGTGATTCGTGCCGGTGATCACGTCCTGCACCGAGGGCCCGCCGCTGCCGCAGCGGGCCCTGTTCCTGCTCAGGACTCCTGCGGTTCGCCCTTGATCAGGGCGAACGGGGCGCCGTTCGGGTCGGCCAGCCAGGCGATCCGGCCGACGTTCTCCACGTCCTCGGCCGGCATCAGCACCGAGCCGCCGGCCGCCGTCGCCCTGCCGACCAGCGCGTCCACGTCCGCGGCGGCGAAGTACGGCGTCCAGGAGGGGGGCTGGCCCTCGCCCATCGTCGGGGCGATGCCGCCGAAGCTGGTCTGCTGCTGATCGCCCTCGGACGTGGAGACCACCCGGTAGCTCATGCCCGGGGTCGGCTCGAAGACCTCGACCCGCCAGTTGAACAGCCCCTGGTAGAAGGCGAAGGCGCCCTCCAGGTCGGAGGTGTGCAGCTCGGCCCAGACCAGGGTGTTCGGCTCGGAGACGGAGTCCAGCCCCCGGGTGTTCCCCGCCTGCCACAGGGCGAACTCGGCGCCCTGCGGGTCGGTGAGCGCCGCGAACCGGCCCTCCTGCATGACGTCCATCGGCGGCACGCGGACCGTGGCGCCGGACTGCTCGGCGGCCTTGACGGTGGTGTCCACGTCGGCGGTGCGGAAGTACGTCGTCCAGGCGGGCCGCGCGTCGGTGTCGAGGTTGCCGAGCGCCGCGACCCGCTTCCCGGCCAGCTGCAGGAAGCCGTAGCCGCCGGCCTCGGGGACGGGCTGGAACGTCCAGCCGAAGACCTGGCCGTAGAAGTCGGCGGTGGCGGAGACGTTCGGGCTGCCCAGGTCGATCCAGCAGGGCGAGCCGACGGGGAAGTCGGTGGTGAGCATGAGCTGGTGCTCCTTCGACGGAGAGTGACCGGGGCAGTCCCGTCGGGCGCGCACACGCCCCTCCCCGGCCATCTGCGAGTCTGCACCCGGGCACTGACATCCGCACGTCCTGCGCGGGGTGGCTGGGACCCGTCGGGACCAGGGACGACCTGGACCCGGAGGGCGAGCGCGCGGTCTCGGCCCACATCAGGGAGGCCGCCGGGCACCAGGCCGTACGGCGGCCTCGGCACGGGCCTCGGCCGGGTCCTGACGGCCCTGCCCGGCCTCGGCTCCACCCGCGAGGCCACCTTCCTCTTCCGCGGCCCGAACCGGCTCGCCCCCAGGCGGGTTGGGACGTTCCGCGCAGGAAGTCGGCCAGGCCGGCTTCCTGCGCAGGGGGCTACGGCAGCGGCAGGACGTGGCGGAGGGCCTCGACGGCGTCCGGGGGGCCGTCGACGGTGAGGGTGGTGCGGGCGCCGCGGCCGTAGGCGAAGAGGACGAGTTCGGCCGGTTCGCCGGTGAGGTGGACGGTGGGGGCGCCGGCGGGGCCGACGGTGAGGGACCGGCCGTCGGGGCGGGCGAGGGTGAGGCGGACGGGGGAGTGGCGGCCAGCCTCGAAGCGGGCGAGGAGGGGCAGCCGGCGCCAGAGGGCCTCGGAGCGGCCGGGCGGGACGGGCCGGGCGGTCCAGTCGTCGCCGGCCCGGGCGACGTCCTCGGCGTGGACGAAGTACTCGACGGTGTTGGCGGCCTCGTCGGCGCCGGGGAGGGCGAACAGGGAGTAGACCGGGGGCCCGGCGCGGAACAGCCGGACCAGGTCCTCGTACGGCCGCTCGGCGTAGCCGTCCTGCACGCGCCGGGTCCAGCCGGCCAGGGCGCCGATCCGGATGCCGGGCGCCGCGTCGGCGCGGCGCTCGCGGATCACCAGGTGGGCGGCGAGGTCCCGGGTGGTCCATCCGGCACACAGGGTGGGGGCGTCCGGCCCGGCGGCGGTGAGGAGTTCGGCGAGACGGTGGCGTTCGGCGAGGGCGTGGTTCGACATGTCGTCAGCCTAGGGTCGGATGAGGGATGAGGGGGAACAGGAGCAGGTTCTACGGGTGCAACGGGCCGGTGAGCTTGGGCGCGCCCTGCTTGCTGCCCGCGGTGAGGGTGCAGGTGTAGTCGCGCCAGCCCTGCTGGTAGTTGGCCGTGGCGGGGCCGAACTGGCGGGGGTAGTAGGACTTTCCGTCGCCCTGGTGGGCCTTGGCGGTGGCCTCGGCGTCCTTGCAGCCGTCGCGCATGGCGAGGGCGATGGGGATCTCGCCGCTGAGCCCGTCGGGGAGTTTGAGGTCGGCGATGACCTCGCCGTCGTGGGGGGTGGTGCAGGGGCGTTCCTCGGCCTTGGTGATCACCGGGCTGAGCTGGGGGTGGTCGAAGCAGGTGCCCACGGGGAAGAAGGCGTAAGGGGGTTGCGGCCTCGTGGGGGTGGGCGTGGGGGTCGGGGTCGGCGTCGGGGTGGCCGTGGGGGAGGGCGGGGGCGGGGCGGCTGCCGGCCCGGGGGCGTCCTCGGGCCAGAGCAGCGCGGTGGCCACCACCGCGAGCAGCACGGCCAGGACGGCGGCGACGGCGATCGCCAGGCCCCGGGACGGACGGGAGGCGGCGGCTTCGGGCGGCTGCTGCTCGGAGGTCATGGGCCGAGGATGGCCCAGCCGGGCCCCACCCGGCAGGCGGTTGGCGGAAAGTCCCTCCGTACGGGCCGTCCGCGAACCGGTCGCGCCGTCCGGCGGCCGTGGCCGGACTGACACAATGGCCCCATGTCCACCACACCCGCCGCTCCCGGCACCACCGCCCTCGACCCGGCGATCGCCGCCCGCCTCAAGCGCACCGAGGACGGCCTGCTCCCGGCCATCGCGCAGCAGTACGACACCGGTGAGGTGCTGATGCTGGGCTGGATGGACGACGAGGCGCTGCACCGCACGCTCACCACCGGCCGCTGCACCTACTGGAGCCGCAGCCGCCGCGAGTACTGGGTGAAGGGGGACACCTCCGGTCACGCCCAGGCGGTCAAGTCGGTGGCCCTCGACTGCGACGGCGACACCCTGCTGGTCAAGGTCGACCAGACCGGCGCGGCCTGCCACACCGGCGACCGCACCTGCTTCGACGCCGACGTGCTCCCGCTCGGCTGATCCCCGAACCCGCCCGAACTCCAGAAGGTGCCGCCCCGCATGGACCTCGAAGCCTTCCGCAAGCTCGCCGTCGACACCCGGGTCATCCCCGTCACCCGCAGGCTCCTCGCGGACGGCCTCACCCCGATCGGCCTCTACCGCAGTCTCGCCGAGGAGCGGCCCGGCACCTTCCTGCTGGAGTCCGCCGAGCAGGGCGTCTGGTCGCGCTACTCCTTCGTGGGCGTGCGCAGCGCCGCCGTGCTGACGGCCGGCCCGGACGGCGGCGCCCGCTGGCTCGGCACCCCGCCGGTGGGCATCCCCACCGACGGCGACCCGCTGGAGGTGCTGCGCGCCGCGCTGGCGGCACTGCACACCCCGCGCCGCGCCGACGACGGCCTGCCACCGCTGACCGGCGGCCTGGTCGGCTACCTCGGCTACGACATCGTCCGCCGCCTGGAGAAGCTGCCCGACCTCAATCCGGACGACCTCCGGCTGCCCGAGCTGACCATGCTGCTCGCCACCGACCTCGCGGTGCTCGACCACCTGGACGGCACGGTGCTGCTGATCGCCAACGCCGTCAACCACAACGACCTGGCCAGCGGCGTGGACGAGGCCTACGCGGACGCGGTGGCCCGGCTGGACGCGATGGAGGCCGATCTGCTGAAGCCGGTCGACCCGGGCCTGGCGACCTTCACCCCGGCCGGCCCCGGCGAGGTGCGTTCGCCGTTCGGCGGGGCGCCGTACCGGGCCGCCGTCGAGGAGGTCAAGGAGCGGATCCGGGCCGGCGAGGCCTTCCAGGTGGTGCCCTCGCAGCGCTTCGAGGCGCCCTGCCCGGCCTCCGCGCTGGACGTCTACCGCGTGCTGCGCACCACCAACCCCAGCCCGTACATGTACCTGTTCCGCTTCCCCGGCCCGGACGGCGGCGCCGAGGGCGGCTTCGACGTGGTCGGCTCCAGCCCGGAGGCGCTGGTCAAGGTCGCCGACGGCGAGGCGATGCTGCATCCGATCGCCGGGACCCGGCACCGCGGCGCGACCCCGCACGAGGACGCGGCGCTGGCCGCCGAGCTGCTCGCCGACCCCAAGGAGCGGGCGGAGCACCTGATGCTGGTCGACCTCGGCCGCAACGACCTGGGGCGGGTCTGCGAGCCGGGCAGCGTCGAGGTGGTCGACTTCATGCAGATCGAGCGCTACAGCCACGTGATGCACATCGTCTCGACGGTGACCGGCAGGGTCGCCCCCGGGCGGAGCGCCTTCGACGTGCTGACCGCCTGCTTCCCGGCCGGCACCCTCTCCGGCGCGCCCAAGCCCCGGGCGATGCGGATCATCGAGGAGCTGGAGCCGACCCGGCGCGGACTCTACGGCGGCTGCGTGGGCTACCTGGACTTCGCAGGGGACTCGGACACCGCGATCGCGATCCGCACCGCGGTGCTGCGCGACGGCACCGCGTACGTACAGGCGGGCGCGGGTGTGGTCGCCGACTCCGACCCGCACGGCGAGGACACCGAGTGCCGCAACAAGGCGGCCGCCGTGCTGCGGGCCGTCGCCACCGCCAATACGCTGCGGAGGCCGGAACTGTCCTGAGGCGTGAGGAGGCGGCCGGGATGGCCGAGGTGCCGTACGACGAGCTGCGCTGGGAGGTCGTGCTCGCCGCCGCCGTGCGGATCAGGGACGAACTCGCGGGCCGGGGGCGGGTGTTGTCCCAGGTCCTGGTCGACTTCCCGGCCGCGCACGGCCCGCTCGCCCCGGACCTCACGGTGATCGCCCCGGACGCCGTCCACCACGCCCGGGGCCGGTACGCCGCCTCCGACGTGGAGGCGGTGCTGGAGGTGTCGCACCCGGGCCGTGACCACGCCTGGGCCCGGGCCTGCGCGGAGAGCGGCGTGCCGCTGTACGTGGTGGTCGACCCGGCGGCCGCCGTCTGCACCGTGCACACCGCGCCCTCCCCCGGCGGGGTGTACCGGGAGGCCGAGCGGGTGCCCTTCGGCAACGACCTGTTCCTGCCGCTGGGCGGCCGCACGGTGGTGCTGCGGACGGACGAGTTCCCCACCCCGGGTACGGCGTAGCGCGCGGCCCGGGGGATAGTGGACGGGTGACCGCTGCAGACCCCACCCCCGCGCCCGCCGCCACCGCTCCCGCCACGCCCGCGGCCGGCCGCCGCACCCTCGGCGTGATGCTGCTGCTGACCGTGCTGAGCGCCGTGCTGGTGCTGACCGCGGTCGGGCGGGTCTGGGCCGAGGGCCGGGCCGGCACCCTGGACGTGTCCGTCACCGGCGGCAGGATCTCCGAACTGCCCGGCGGACTGGCCCTGGTGGGCCTGGCCGCGGCCGTCGCGGTGTTCGCGGTGCGCGGCGTCGGGCGGCTCGCGGTCGGCGCGCTGACCCTGCTGGCCGGGCTGGGCGCGGCCGCCGCCTCGGTGGCCGGGGCCTCGGACACCGCCGCGCTGGACTCCGCCGCCTCCGGCAAGCTGGCGCTGGCCGGCACGACCGCCACCGAGGTGTCGCACACCGCCTGGCCCTGGGTCGCCCTGGCCGGCGGGCTGCTGCTGGCCGCGGCGGGCCTGATCACCCTGCGCTTCGGCCGCGGCTGGCCGGCCATGGGCAGCCGCTACGAGGCGCCGACCCGCAAGGCGCCGGCGAAGGCCGACACCCCCGGTGACCTGTGGAAGGCCCTGGACCGCGGCGAGGACCCGACCGCGGTCTGAGACCCCCGCACCCCGCCGCCCCGACCGACGGGGTGTGACGCGATAGACGGGCCACCCGCTTTGGGCCGCCCGTGTGTGGCCCGGCACAATGGAACCCGTCAACCCGCCGGCGGCCCCGCAGGCCCGGCCGGGCCCCGAGAGCCTAGGAGCACCATCGATGTCAGCAGCTGCACACGGTCACAACCCCGCCGCCTGGACCGGCGTCGTCATCTCCTTCGCCGGCTTCGGCATCGCGGGTGTCGCGATGATCCTGCCGTCGCCGCTGCTGGTCTGGGCCGGTCTGGCGGTCGTCCTCGTGGGCGGCATCGTCGGCAAGGCCATGTCGATGGCGGGCATGGGCAAGCAGCCCAGCGCCAACGTCTACAAGTCGGTCGAGGAGCAGACCGCGGCGCGCAAGGCGGCCGTGGAGTCCCGCGCGACCGTCGCCGCCTGACGACGGCCGGTACTCCCGGTCCTCCCGTACGGGCTCCGCGCGGACTCCGTGCACCTGAGGATTCGTACATCCGAACGGCGGGCGCGCCACGCCCGCCGTTTCGTTCTGTCCGGGCCCGGCACGGGCACAATCGGGGCGTGAACGCCGCTCCCACCGCCTCCGCCCCGCCGCCCGTGCTGCGCCGGATGGGCCCGCCGCTGGCCGCGCTGGCGGCGGTGGCCGTCCCCGCCGGGTACGTCGCGGTGGTGGACCCGAACGCCCCAGGGCACTACCCCGACTGCCCCTTCCTGACCGCCACCGGCTGGTGGTGCCCCGGCTGCGGGGGCCTGCGCTGCGTCCACGCGCTGGCCCACGGGGACCTCACCGGCGCACTGCACGACAACGCGGTGGCCGTCCTGCTGTTCGGTGTGCTGGGGGTGCTGTGGCTGCGCTGGAGCTGGGCGGCGCTGACCCTCGGGCCGCCGGTCCGGGTCTCGGTCGGGGCCCGGCGCTGGGCACTGATCGGCCTGCTGGTGCTGGTGTTCGAGGTGGTGCGCAACCTGTCGATCGGGGCCGGGCTGGCACCGCCGGTGGTCTGAACGCCCCGGTCGGTGGCCCCCGGGACCGGCGGGAAGCCGGTGGAGGGCCGGTGAAGCCGCAGCTGGGAGCCCTCGAACGGAACGTCCCGTTCCGCGAGACGCGTACCGGGCGGATGCGCTGCGCGTGCCGGGTGCCGATACCATCGAAGTGCCGACGGGCCCCCGCCCGTCCGGCTCGCGCTGGCGAACCAGCAGAAATGATGGGGGCTCCTGAGTGAGTGTGCTCGACTCGATCATCGAAGGGGTCCGCGAGGACCTCGCCGAGCGGCAGGCGCGCGTCTCCCTTGACGAGCTCAAGGCGCTCGCGGCCAAGGCCCCGGAGGCCAAGGACGGCGTCGCCGCCCTCAAGGGCGACGGGGTCCGGGTGATCTGCGAGGTGAAGCGCTCCAGCCCGTCCAAGGGTGCGTTGGCCTCGATCGCCGACCCGGCCGCCCTGGCCCGCGACTACGCGGCCGGCGGTGCCGCCGCGATCAGCGTGCTGACCGAGCAGCGCCGTTTCGGCGGGTCGCTCGCCGACCTGGACGCGGTCCGCGCCGCGGTGGACACCCCGGTGCTGCGCAAGGACTTCATCGTCACCGCCTACCAGCTGTGGGAGGCCCGCGCCCACGGCGCCGACCTCGCGCTGCTGATCGTCGCCGCCCTGGAGCAGCCGGCCCTGGTGTCGCTGATCGAGCGCGCCGAGTCGATCGGCCTCACCCCGCTGGTCGAGGTGCACGACGAGGACGAGATCAAGCGTGCGGTGGACGCCGGGGCGCGGATCATCGGCGTCAACGCCCGCAACCTGAAGACCCTGGAGGTCGACCGCAGCACGTTCGAGAACGTGGTGCACGCCATCCCGGACGGCGTCGTCAAGGTCGCCGAGTCCGGTGTGCGCGGCCCGCTGGACGTGATCAACTACGCCAACCTCGGCGCCGACGCGGTGCTGGTCGGCGAGTCGCTGGTGACCGGCAAGGACCCGCGGGCCGCGGTCGCCGACCTGGTCGCGGCCGGCGCCCACCCCGCCGTCCGGCACAAGGACTGACGCGGCCCGGATGAAGATCGCCACCCGACTCGCCCCCGGCTGCCGCCCGCGCGGCTGCCGCGCGCCCGCACGCCGGGTGCTGGGGCGCCGGGTGCGGTACGTGATCGGCTGCGAACCGGGCCAGGTGCCGGGGCGGCGATGGCGCGTGACGCACGGCTGAACCCAGCCGATCAGACGTCACCGTCATCCATCTCCGCAAGGGAAACCACCATGTCCGAGAAGGACTACCTGCCCGGCGCCCAGGTGCCGGACGCCCGCGGCTACTTCGGCGCGTACGGCGGCCGCTTCATCCCCGAGGCGCTGGTCGCCGCGGTCGAACAGGTCGCCGAGGAGTACGAGAAGGCCAAGGCCGACCCGGCCTTCGCCGCCGAGCTCGACGGGCTGCTGAAGGACTACACCGGCCGCCCGAGCCCGCTGACCGACGTGCACCGCTTCTCCGCCGAGGCGGGCGGCGCGCGGATCCTGCTCAAGCGCGAGGACCTCAACCACACCGGCTCGCACAAGATCAACAACGTGCTGGGCCAGGCCCTGCTCACCAGGCGGATGGGCAAGACCCGGATCATCGCCGAGACCGGTGCCGGTCAGCACGGCGTGGCCACCGCCACCGCCTGCGCCCTGTTCGGCTTCGACTGCACCATCTACATGGGCGAGGTCGACACCGAGCGCCAGGCGCTCAACGTCGCCCGGATGCGGATGCTCGGCGCCGAGGTGATCGCCGTCAAGTCCGGCAGCCGGACGCTCAAGGACGCCATCAACGAGGCCTTCCGCGACTGGGTCGCCAACGTCGACTCCACCCACTACCTGTTCGGGACCGTCGCCGGTCCGCACCCCTTCCCGATGATGGTCCGCGACTTCCACCGGATCATCGGCGTCGAGGCCCGGCAGCAGGTGCTCGACCGCACCGGGCGGCTGCCCGACGCGGTCGTCGCGTGCGTCGGCGGCGGCTCCAACGCGATGGGCATCTTCCACGAGTTCATCCCGGACGCCGGGGTGCGACTGATCGGCTGCGAGGCGGCCGGCGAGGGCGCCGACACCCCCAAGCACGCCGCCACCCTGACCAAGGGCGACCCGGGGGTGCTGCACGGCTCCCGCACGTACGTCCTGCAGGACGAGGACGGGCAGACCGTCGAGTCGCACTCCATCTCGGCCGGGCTCGACTACCCGGGCGTCGGCCCGGAGCACGCCTGGCTGAAGGACACCGGACGGGCCGAGTACCGGCCGGTGACGGACGACGCGGCCATGCAGGCGCTGCGGCTGCTGTCCCGCACCGAGGGCATCATCCCGGCCATCGAGAGCGCCCACGCCCTCGCCGGGGCCCTGGACCTGGGCCGCGAGCTCGGGCCGGAGGCGACCATCCTGGTCTCGCTCTCCGGGCGCGGCGACAAGGACATGCACACCGCGGCCCAGTACTTCGGGCTGTACGACGAGCCGGCCGGCGACCGGGCCGAGGGGGGCAAGTGATCATGGCTTCGAAGCCGAGTGCCAGCAAGCTGAGCGGAGTCCTGGCCGGCGCCAAGGCCGACGGCCGGGCCGCGCTGATCGGCTACCTCCCGGCCGGGTTCCCCACCGTCGAGGGCGGGATCCGGGCGGTCGACGCACTGATCGAGGGCGGCTGCGACGTCGTCGAGATCGGACTGCCGCACTCCGACCCGGTCCTGGACGGCGCCGTCATCCAGACCGCCGACGACATCGCGCTGCGGGGCGGGGTGCGGATCAAGGACGTGCTGCGCACCGTCCAGGAGGTCGCCGCCGCGCACCCCGGGACGGCGGTGCTGGTGATGACGTACTGGAACCCGGTCGACCGCTACGGGGTGGCGCGCTTCGCGGCCGACCTCGCCGCGGCGGGCGGGGCGGGCTGCATCCTGCCGGACCTGCCGGTGGAGGAGTCCGAGGAGTGGCGCAAGGCGGCGGACGCGCACGGGCTGGACACCGTGTTCGTGGTCGCCCCCAGCAGCAAGGACGCACGGCTGGCCGAGGTCACGGCCGCGGGCAGCGGCTTCGTGTACGCGGCCGCGGTGATGGGCGTGACCGGCACCCGGTCGGCGGTCGGATCGCTGGCCGAGGACCTCGTCGCCCGCACCCGGGCCACCACGGACCTGCCGGTGTGCGTCGGTCTCGGGGTCTCGAACGCGGAGCAGGCGGCGGAGGTCGCCCGGTTCGCGGACGGGGTGATCGTGGGGTCGGCGTTCGTGAAGCGGATCCTGGAGGCCGGCGAGGACGAGGCCGCGGCGCTGGACGGTGTCCGGGCGCTCGCCGGTGAGCTCGCCGCGGGAGTGCGCAGGCGCTGACGCACGGTCCGGTCGACGGCCCGCCACCCCTGCGAGGGGTGGCGGGCCGTTCCGCTGCGCGGGCCCGGTTCGCCGCCGTCAGCTTCGGGGCGGCCCCGAACGGGTGAACACTGACGGCGACACGCATCAGGCGGGATTGACCGGCGTTGACTGGAGGGACGAGTGCACCGGACAACGTGCACGGGGGTAGCCGAGCGAGCGGAAGGGGTGAGCGCCGGTGGCGGGTCTTCATCGGGCCGTGCTGCTGCGGGCGGCGGCTGCCGCCCTGGCCCTGGGCGCCGCGGTCGGCGCGCACACCGAGGTGGGGCAGGCGCTGGCCAAGCGGGGGGCCGAGCGGGCGGAGCGGGACGCGGTGGCCTGCGCGGAGGCGGCGCGCTGGGACGCGGTCGAGCGGGCGGCCCGGGCACAGCACGAGGGACGTCCGGAGCTGTTCGATCCGGGGCGGGTGCCGGGCTGCCGGTGACGCAGGTGTGTTCGAGGAGAATCGGACACAACGTCACTCGTCCGGCTTAATTCCTGAATCCGGAGGAACCGGCCTTCGCCCCTTACGGTTCGTCAGGAAGTGAACGAGTTTCCCGAGGGGGGTTCCCTGATGGCCGGCGCCGCAGTGCAGCCCCGTGACTCCGCACCGGCGCGGCGGCCGCTGCCGGCCTGGAGCGAGTGGGCGGGCACGGCCGTGCGGCTCGGCCTGGCGGTGGTCTGGGGGTGGGCCGGGCTGGCCAAGATCGCCGATCCGGCCGAGGCCGCCCAGGCCGTCCGGGCGTACGAGATCCTGCCCGAGGGCCTGGTCAAGCCGATCGGCTACGGGCTGCCCTTCCTGGAGCTGGCGTTCGCCCTGCTGCTGGTGATCGGGCTCGGGGTCCGGCTGGTGGCCGGGGCCTCCGCGCTGCTGCTGCTCACCTTCGTCGCCGGGATCGCCTCGGCCTGGGCGCGCGGCATCTCGATCGACTGCGGCTGCTTCGGCGGCGGCGGGCACGTCGACGCCTCGCAGACCGAGTACCTCCAGGAGGTCCTGCGCGACACCGGGTTCCTGCTGCTGGCCGGGTGGCTGTTGTGGCGGCCCCGCACCCGGCTCTCGGCCGACGGCTGGCTGGCGAGCTGAACCGTTCGGCCACTCCCATTCCCGCACCCGACGGAGGCCCCCGACCGTGGATGTCAACGCAATGAGCGAGAAGAACCGAGAAGGCAAGCGCACCGCCCGCGAGCGGATGCTGGAGCAGCGGGCGGTCGAGGAGGCCACCTCCCGGCGCAGGAAGAAGCTGATCGTCGGCGGGGCCGTGCTCGCGGTGATCGTCGCCGCGGTGGCCACCGGCGTCGTGGTGCAGAACCAGCGCTCCAAGCCGGAGACCCCGACCGCCGCCCCGGCCGGGACGATCGGTGACAAGAACCTGGTGGTCCCGGTCGGCGCGAGCAACGCGCCGTCGGTCCTCACGGTGTACGAGGACCCGCGCTGTCCGGCCTGCGGCATTTTCGAGCGCGAGTTCTCGGCGACCATCGACCAGCTGGAGGACGCCGGGAAGATCTACACCAACGCCCACGTCGTGTCCTTCATCGACCGGTCGCTGCAGGGCAAGGGCTCCAAGAACGGGGCCAACGCGCTGGGGTGCGCCCAGGACGCCGGGCACTTCCGGGACTTCCACGACGTGCTGTACCGCAACCAGCCGGACGAGACCAACGACGCCTTCGGCAACAAGGCGGTCCTGCTCAACCTGGCGAAGCAGGTGAACGGGCTGGACACGCCCGAATTCCGGGCCTGCGTCAACGACAACAAGTACGGCGGATGGGTGTCGGCGGTGCAGCAGGACTTCGACAGGTCCAGCTACAAGTCGACCCCGACCGTGCTGCTCAACGGCAAGCCGATCTACCCGAAGAACGGCGACGAGGACATCACCCCGGCGAACCTGGTGAAGTGGGTGGACGCCGCCAACCAGGGCAAGCCGTTGGGCACGGCGGGCTCGAACGGGCAGACCCCGGCGCCCACCGCGGCCGCTTCGGAGGCCAACAACCCGTCACCGGCGGCGGGCTGAGCCGCCGCTCCGCCGTCGCCCCCTCCCCGCCGGGAGGGGGCGACGGCGTCCGTTGTTCGGTTTCTGTGACCCCGGGGGTGCCCGACGGGGACGTCGGACCCTGTAGCGTCGGAACTGCCATGGATATCGCCTACATTCCCAGCCCGTCGCGGGGCGTCCTCCACCTCGGACCGATCCCGCTGCGCGCCTACGCCTTCTGCATCATCCTCGGGGTCGTCGCAGCCGTCTGGCTCGGCAGCAAGCGCTGGGTCGCCCGGGGCGGTGCCAAGCACACCGTCGGTGACATCGCCGTCTGGGCCGTGCCGTTCGGCCTGGTCGGCGGCCGGCTGTACCACGTGATCACCGACCACCAGCTGTACTTCGGCGAGGGGAAGAACCCCTGGAACGCCTTCAAGATCTGGGAGGGCGGCCTCGGCATCTGGGGCGCGGTCGCGCTGGGCGCGGTCGGCGCCTGGATCGGCTGCCGCCGCCGGGGCGTGCCGCTGCCCGCGTACGCCGACGCCATCGCGCCGGGCATCGTGCTCGCGCAGGCGATGGGCCGCTGGGGCAACTACTTCAACCAGGAGCTGTACGGACGGGCGACCACGCTGCCGTGGGGCCTGGAGATCCACAAGACGCTGCCCGACGGCGAGGTCGTGAACGGGGTCTTCCACCCGACCTTCCTGTACGAGTCGATCTGGGACGTGGCGGTCGTGCTGCTGGTGATCTGGGCCGACCGGCGCTGGAAGCTGGGGCACGGCCGGGCGTTCGCCCTGTACGTGGCCGCGTACACGGTGGGCCGGTTCTGGACCGAGTGGCTGCGGATCGACGAGGCGCACGTCTACTTCGGCCTGCGGCTCAACGACTGGACGTCGATCGTGGTGTTCATCGGCGCCGTGGCGTACCTCGTGATCGTCGGGAAGAAGCGGCCCGGGCGCGAGGACCCGGCGAGCATCGACCCGGCGGCGCACGCCGAGGCGGAGGCTGCCGGGGAGAAGGCGGCCGGGGACAGGGCGGCCGACGAGAAGGCCGTCGCGGGGAAGGCGCTCGCGGGGAAGGCTGCCGCGGCGAAGGCGAAGGGCGAGGGGCCGAGCGAGACGGTGGCCGGGGACAAGCCCTCCCGCATCGTGGACGGCGACGGGCGCGCGGAAGCGGACCCGCAGCCGGCCGCCGCGGCCTCCGCGGCCGCCGAGAAGACCGGCAAGGACGCCGAGAACCCCATCTGAGCAGGCACTTCCACTGACTGAGGCTGCCCTTCGCAAGCGCTGCGAAGGGCAGCCTCAGCATCGTTCGGGAAGCCTTATCTTGCTGGAAATGCCCAGGTCAAGCGGGCTACGGTCGGGGGGACGAACGAAGACGAGGGGAAGAACCGTGACTGCGAGCACCCTGGAAGCCGAGCCGGCCCAGCACCCGCGGATACCCGCGGCCGACCACCACCGGGACGTCAACGGCGGCTGGCTGCGGCCCGCGGTGTTCGGCGCGGTGGACGGCCTGGTGTCCAACTTCGCGCTGATGACCGGCGTGGTCGGCGGGGCGGCGTCCAACGGCACGGTGATCCTGACCGGGCTGGCGGGCCTGGCGGCCGGCGCCTGCTCGATGGCGGCGGGGGAGTACACCTCGGTGGCCTCGCAGCGGGAGCTGGTGCAGGCCGAGATCGAGGCCGAGCGGCTGGAGCTGAGCCGCAACCCGCACGGCGAGCTGGCCGAGCTGGCGCAGCTGTACGTCTCGCGCGGGGTCGACCCGGAGCTCGCCCACGAGGTGGCCCGGCAGCTGTCCCGGGACCCGGAGCTCGCGCTGGAGATCCACGCGCGGGAGGAGCTGGGGATCGACCCCACCGACCTGCCCTCGCCGCTGGTCGCGGCCGGTTCGTCCTTCCTGTGCTTCGCGCTCGGCGCGCTGCTGCCGCTGCTGCCGTACCTGCTGGGGGCCACCTCGCTGCTGCCCGCGGTGGTGCTCGCGGCGCTCGGCCTGTTCGGCTGCGGCGCGGTGGTGGCCCGGGTGACGGCGCGCAGCTGGTGGTTCAGCGGGCTGCGGCAGCTGGTGCTGGGCGGGGCCGCGGCCGGGGTGACGTACCTGCTCGGGGTGCTGATCGGCGGACACGTCGGGTAGGCGGCGGGGCCGACAGGCGGTCGACGAGCACTGCATGGTTATGCCGGGCAGTGCGTGACGTTTCACACATGGACGTCGCGCGCTGCCCGGCATCGTCTCATCATCCGGCGTTCCCGGCCGCAGATTCGCATCCGGCGGACCCGGTCCCGGAATGGATTCCCAGGCGCCCATGATCGGCTCGTGTGGCGATCCGGTTTCGCCCCTGTTTCGGGCCGGGGGTCGTTGGGCACAATCGTCGGGACGTGCACCGCTGCGCGTCCTCTTCCTCCAGCCCCCTGACCTGCGTGTCCGTCCGCCATGTGGACGGGATATTCCGCTTCTCGGGATCCTGGGCAACCATGTAACTTGCACGACACACCGCACCATCGCATCAGGGCCAACGTCGTCCCTACTTGCACCAACTTGCCGAAAGACGACGACGGGAGAGCCGATGCTGTCTGCATCCATGCACTCCGCCAACGAGCCTCAGGCCGGCGCCGCCCGCCAGCCGTACGCGCTCGTGCCGGATGCGCGACCTGCTGCTCAGGGCCTGTACGACCCGCGAAACGAGCACGACGCCTGTGGCGTCGGTTTCGTCGCCACGCTGACCGGCATCGCCGACCACACGATCGTCGAGCAGGCGCTGAACGTCCTGCGCAACCTGGAGCACCGCGGCGCCACCGGCGCCGAGCCGGACTCCGGTGACGGCGCGGGCATCCTGACCCAGATCCCGGACGCCTTCCTGCGCGGGCAGGTCTCCTTCGAGCTCCCGGCCGCCGGCTCCTACGCCGTCGGCATCGCCTTCCTGCCGGACGAGGACGGCGCCGACGCCGCCGCCGTCGCGCAGATCGAGGCGATCGCCGCGGAGGAGGACCTGACCGTCCTCGGCTGGCGCGACGTGCCGGTCACCCCGGACCTCCTCGGCGCCACCGCGCGCAGCGTGATGCCCCGGTTCCGGCAGCTCTTCCTCGCGTCAGCGCCTGTCGGGCAGAGCCCCGGCGCGGACGGGCGGGCCGGCATCGAGCTCGACCGCATCGCCTTCGTCGTCCGCAAGCGGGCCGAGCGCGAGGCCGGGGTGTACTTCCCGTCGCTGTCCGCCCGCACCATCGTCTACAAGGGCATGCTGACCACCGGCCAGCTGGAGCCCTTCTTCCCCGACCTGTCGGACCGCACCTACGCGTCCGCCCTCGGTCTGGTGCACTCGCGGTTCTCCACCAACACCTTCCCGAGCTGGCCGCTCGCCCACCCGTACCGCTTCGTCGCCCACAACGGCGAGATCAACACGGTCAAGGGCAACCGCAACTGGATGCGCGCCCGGGAGTCCCAGCTCGCGACCGACCTGATCCCGGCCAACAAGAACGGGCGGGGACTGGAGCGGATCTTCCCGATCTGCACCCCGGACCACTCCGACTCGGCCTCCTTCGACGAGGTCCTGGAGCTGCTCCACCTCGGCGGCCGCTCGCTGCCCCACTCGGTGCTGATGATGATCCCGGAGGCGTGGGAGAACCACGCCACCATGGACCCGGCCCGCCGCGCGTTCTACCAGTACCACTCCAACCTGATGGAGCCCTGGGACGGCCCGGCCTGCGTCACCTTCACCGACGGCACCCGGATCGGCGCCGTGCTCGACCGCAACGGCCTGCGCCCGGCCCGCTACTGGGTCACCGAGGACGGCCTGGTCGTGCTCTCCTCCGAGGTCGGCGTCCTGGACATCGACCAGCAGAAGGTCGTCCAGAAGGGCCGCCTGCAGCCCGGCAAGATGTTCCTGGTCTGCCTCAACGAGAAGCGGATCGTCCCGGACGAGGAGATCAAGGCCGACCTGGCCGCCGAGCACCCCTACGAGGAGTGGGTCACCGGCGGGCAGATCCAGCTCGCCAAGCTCCCCGAGCGCGAGCACATCGCCCACACCCACGCCTCCGTCACCCGCCGCCAGCAGACCTTCGGCTACACCGAGGAGGAGCTGCGCGTCATCCTCGCGCCGATGGCCCGCACCGGCGCCGAGGCCCTCGGCTCGATGGGCACCGACTCGCCGATCGCCGCCCTGAGCGAAAAGCCCCGTCTGCTGTTCGACTACTTCGTGCAGCTCTTCGCGCAGGTCACCAACCCGCCGCTGGACGCCATCCGCGAGGAGCTCGTCACCTCGCTGCTGTCCAACCTCGGCCCCGAGGGCAACCTGCTGACCGCCGAGGCCGCCTCCTGCCGCTCGGTCGGCATCACCTTCCCGGTGATCGACAACGACGAGCTGGCCAAGCTCGTCCACATCAACGCCGACGGCGACCAGCCCGGGCTGAAGGCCGTCACGCTGTCCGGCCTCTACAAGGTCGCCAGCGGCGGCGAGGGCCTGGCCGCGCGCCTGGCCGCGATCGCCGCCGAGGCCGACGCCGCGATCGCCGACGGCGCCCGGATCATCGTGCTCTCCGACCGGCACTCCGACGCCGAGCACGCCCCGATCCCCTCGCTGCTGCTCACCTCCGCCATCCACCACCACCTGATCCGCACCAAGCAGCGCACCCAGGTGTCGCTGCTGGTCGAGGCCGGCGACGTCCGCGAGGTGCACCACGTCGCGCTGCTGATCGGCTTCGGCGCCGGCGCGGTCAACCCGTACCTGGCGATGGAGTCCGTCGAGGACCTCGTCGCGCAGGGCACGTTCATGAATGAGGGGGGCATCGAGGGCGTCGAGGCCGAGAAGGCGATCAAGAACCTGATCAAGGCGCTCGGCAAGGGCGTGCTCAAGGTGATGTCCAAGATGGGCATCTCCACCGTCGCCTCCTACCGCGGCGCCCAGGTCTTCGAGGCCATCGGCCTCTCCCAGGAGCTGGTCGACGGCTACTTCGCCGGCACCACCACCAAGCTCGGCGGCATCGGCCTGGAGGAGATCGCCCGCGAGACCGCCGCCCGGCACGCCAAGGCGTACCCGGCCTCCGGCATCCCGGCCGCCCACCGCGCCCTGGAGATCGGCGGGGAGTACCAGTGGCGCCGCGAGGGCGAGCCGCACCTGTTCGACCCGGACACCGTCTTCCGGCTCCAGCACTCCACCCGCAACCGCCGGTACGACATCTTCAAGCAGTACACGGACCGGGTGAACGAGCAGTCCGAGCGCCTGATGACGCTGCGCGGCCTGTTCCAGCTGGACGGCCTCGGCCGCGAGCCGATCCCGGTCGAGGAGGTCGAGCCGGTCTCCGAGATCGTCAAGCGCTTCTCCACCGGCGCCATGTCCTACGGCTCGATCTCCCGCGAGGCCCACGAGACCCTCGCCATCGCGATGAACCGCCTCGGCGGCAAGTCCAACACCGGTGAGGGCGGCGAGGACCCGGACCGCCTGTACGACCCCGAGCGCCGCTCGGCGATCAAGCAGGTCGCCTCCGGCCGGTTCGGCGTCACCTCCGAGTACCTGGTCAACGCCGACGACATCCAGATCAAGATGGCCCAGGGCGCCAAGCCCGGCGAGGGCGGCCAGCTGCCCGGCCACAAGGTGTACCCGTGGGTCGCCCGGACCAGGCACTCCACCCCGGGTGTCGGCCTGATCTCCCCGCCGCCGCACCACGACATCTACTCGATCGAGGACCTGGCCCAGCTGATCCACGACCTCAAGAACGCCAACCCGGCCGCCCGCATCCACGTGAAGCTGGTGTCCGAGGTCGGCGTCGGGACGGTCGCGGCCGGCGTGTCCAAGGCACACGCCGACGTCGTCCTCGTCTCCGGGCACGACGGCGGCACCGGCGCCTCGCCGCTCACCTCGCTCAAGCACGCGGGCGGCCCCTGGGAGCTCGGCCTCGCCGAGACCCAGCAGACCCTGCTGCTCAACGGGTTGCGCGACCGCATCGTGGTCCAGACCGACGGCCAGCTGAAGACCGGCCGTGACGTCGTCATCGCCGCGCTGCTCGGCGCCGAGGAGTTCGGCTTCGCCACCGCCCCGCTGGTCGTCTCCGGCTGCATCATGATGCGCGTCTGCCACCTGGACACCTGCCCGGTCGGCGTCGCCACCCAGAACCCGGTGCTGCGCGAGCGCTTCTCCGGCAAGCCCGAATTCGTCGTCAACTTCTTCGAGTTCATCGCCGAGGAGGTCCGGGAGATCCTGGCCTCGCTGGGCTTCCGCTCGATCGAGGAGGCCGTCGGCCACGCCGAGCACATCGACGCCCGGGCCGCCATCGACCACTGGAAGGCCGCCGGGCTCGACCTGGCCCCGCTGTTCCACGTGCCCGAACTGCCCGAGGGCGCAGCCCGCCACCGCACCACCGACCAGGACCACGCCCTGGACAAGGCCCTCGACAACCAGCTGATCGAGCTGGCCCAGGACGCCCTGGAGCGCGGCGAGTCGGTCCGGCTGGAGCTGCCGATCCGCAACGTCAACCGCACCGTCGGCACCATGCTCGGCCACGAGGTCACCAAGCGGTACCGCGGCGAGGGCCTGCCGGAGGGGACGATCGACGTCACCTTCACCGGCTCGGCCGGGCAGTCCTTCGGCGCCTTCCTGCCCAAGGGGATCACCCTGCGCCTCGAGGGCGACGCCAACGACTACGTCGGCAAGGGACTCTCCGGCGGCGTGGTCGTGGTGCGCCCGGCGCGCGAGGCCGCGGCCATCGGCAACGACGCCCAGAACCACGTGATCGCCGGAAACACCATCGGCTACGGCGCCACCTCCGGCCGGATCCACCTGCGCGGCAAGGCCGGTGAGCGCTTCGCCGTCCGCAACTCCGGCGCGACGCTGGTCGTCGAGGGCGTCGGCGACCACGCCCTGGAGTACATGACCGGCGGCCGGGTCGTCATCCTCGGCGAGACCGGACGCAACCTCGCGGCCGGCATGTCCGGCGGCATCGCGTACGTCCTGGACCTGCGCCCCGCCAACGTCAACGACGGCATGGTGGGCATCGAGGCCCCCACCGCCGCCGACCGCGACTGGCTGCGCGAGACCGTGCAGCAGCACTACGAGGAGACCGGCTCCACCGTCGCCGCCGAACTCCTGGCCGACTGGGGCAGCGGGGTCTCCCGCTTCTCCAAGATCATGCCGACCGACTACAAGGCAGTGCTCGCCGCCAAGGACGCCGCTGAGCGCGATGGCCTCTCCGAGGCCGAGACCACTCGCAAGATGATGGAGGCGGCACATGGCTGACCCCAAGGGCTTCCTGACCACGCCCAAGCAGCTGGCCGAGCGCCGGCCCGTGGACGTTCGCATCCGGGACTGGAACGAGGTCTACGTCGAGCGCAGCCTCCTGCCGATCATCAGCAAGCAGGCCGGCCGCTGCATGGACTGCGGCATCCCGTTCTGCCACAACGGCTGCCCGCTCGGGAACCTCATCCCCGAGTGGAACGACCTCGCCTACCGCGACGACTTCACCGGCGCCATCGAGCGGCTGCACGCCACCAACAACTTCCCGGAGTTCACCGGGCGGCTGTGCCCGGCGCCCTGCGAGTCGGCCTGCGTGCTCGGCATCAACCAGGACGCGGTGACCATCAAGAACGTCGAGGTCACCATCATCGACAAGGCCTGGGACCGCGGCGGGGTCACCCCGCAGATCCCCGAGCGGCTCTCCGGCAAGACCGTCGCCGTCGTCGGGTCCGGCCCGGCCGGCCTGGCCGCCGCCCAGCAGCTCACCCGGGCCGGCCACACCGTGGTGGTGTACGAGCGCGCCGACCGCATCGGCGGACTGCTGCGCTACGGCATCCCCGAGTTCAAGATGGAGAAGCGCCACATCAACCGCCGCATCGAGCAGATGCGCGCGGAGGGCACCCGGTTCCGCACCGGAGTGCACGTCGGCGAGGACATCACCGGGCAGCAGCTGCGCGAGCGTTTCGACGCCGTCGTGGTCGCCGCCGGCGCCACCACCGCCCGTGACCTGCCGGTGCCCGGGCGCGAGCTCAAGGGCGTCCACCAGGCCATGGAGTACCTGCCGCTGGCCAACAAGGTGCAGGAGGGCGACCTCGTCGACTCGCCCATCAGCGCCAAGGGCAAGCACGTCGTCGTGATCGGCGGCGGCGACACCGGCGCGGACTGCGTCGGTACCGCCCACCGCCAGGGCGCCCTGTCGGTCACCCAGCTGGAGATCATGCCCCGCCCCGGCGAGGAGCGCCCCGGGCACCAGCCGTGGCCCACCATGCCGATGACCTACAAGGTCACCTCCGCGCACGAGGAGGGCGGCGAGCGGGTCTACTCCGTCAACACCACCCACCTCACCGGCGACGAGGACGGCAACGTCCAGGAACTGCACCTCGTCGAGGTCGAGTTCAAGGACGGCCGGTTCGAGCCCGTCCCGGGCACCGAGCGGACCATCCCCGCCCAGCTGGTCACCCTGGCCATGGGCTTCACCGGGACGGACGTCAGGAACGGCCTGGTCGAGCAGCTGGGAGTGGACCTCGACGCGCGCGGTAACATTGCCCGCGACGGCCGGTTCGCCACCAATGTCGATGGCGTGTACGTCTGCGGAGACGCCGGCCGAGGCCAGTCGCTGATCGTCTGGGCCATCGCGGAAGGCCGTTCGGCCGCCGCCGCGGTGGACAGGTACCTGGGCGGCAAGACCCCGCTTCCCGCCCCGATCCGGCCCACGGACCGCCCGCTGGTGGTCTGACGGGCCCTGACGGTCCGACCGGCCCCACCCCGAACCCCCGGCGCCGCATCGCCGGGAGCTCAACCCGCTGCCCCCGCCAGCGTCGCCGGGCCAACGCGGTCTCCTGGCGCCTGCCCTCTTCCCCGACCAGTTGGAGGGCGGGCGCCGTCGCGTTTCCGCCGAGTGTTCGCGCGGGCTTCGCGGGCCCTTCGGGCGGCGTTCCCAGGCGCTTCTCACCTGCGCTCTCACCCGCCTCTTACCGGCGCTCCCACCTGCGTCTTCACCACCGGGCCGCCAACCGCCTCACAGCTTCCTCCCAGGCTTCGCACAGCCGCCGGAACGCGCACCGGGACGGACTGTTGTTCGTCGGTGCCAGGTGGCAGACTGCCGCCGACGGCCGGGGGGCTGCGCGAGTGCGGAGGTTGACTTCTCATGGGCACGACTCAGGCAGGCGGAGGCGCCACCGTAAGGCGCCTGCTGCTCGGCAGCCAGCTGCGCAAGCTCCGCGAGTCCAGAGGCGTCAGCCGCGAGGAGGCCGGGTACTCGATCCGTGCCTCCGAGTCCAAGATCAGCCGGATGGAACTCGGCCGGGTCGGCTTCAAGGAACGCGACGTCGCCGACCTTCTCACCCTCTACGGCGTCGACGCCGAACAGGAACGGGCCAACGTGCTCGGACTCGTCCGCGAGGCCAACGCCACCTCCTGGTGGCACGACTACGGCGACGTGCTGCCCGCCTGGTTCCAGAACTACCTCGGACTGGAGGAGGCCGCCGCCGAGATCCTCAGCTACGAGGTCCAGTTCGTCCACGGGCTGCTGCAGACCGCCGACTACGCCCGCGCCGTCATCGCGGCCGGCTGCCACGGCCTCCAGGACGAGGAGATCGAACGCCGCGTCGAGGTCCGCCGCAAGCGCCAGGACCTGCTCACCGCCGAACACCCGCCCGAGCTGCTCGCCGTCCTCGACGAGGCCGCGCTGCGCCGCCCCTGGGGCGGACCGGAGCTGATGCGCGGCCAGCTCGACCGGCTGCTCGAACTCGCCGAACTGCCCAACGTGCGGCTGCAGGTGCGCCCGCTCGGCGGCGCGGCGCTGGGCGCCGAGAGCGGCGCGTTCAGCGTGCTGGGCTTCAGTGAGGCCGAACTCGCCGACGTGGTCTACCTGGAGCAGTTCACCACCGCGCTGTACGTGGACAAGCCCGCCGAGGTCGCCTCCTACCGGCAGGCGATGGACGGGCTGCTCGCCGAGAGCCTCGAACCCGGACCGACCCGCGATCTTCTGCGCTCCGTACGCCAAGAGCTTTGACACGTCAGTACGATGAGCTCCCATCAGGTCGGGCACGAGAGGGATCAGATGTCGTACTTCTCCGAGTTGGCGCTGCAGTACATCGACGGCGAATGGTGCGGCGGCAGCGGCTCCTGGGACATCGTCGACGTCGACCCGTACACCGGTGACAAGCTGGCCACCATCACCGTGGCCACCGTCGCCGAGGTCGACCGGGCCTACCGTGCCGCCGAGCGCGCCCAGCGCGGCTGGGCCGCCACCAACCCGTACCAGCGCCGGCTGGTCTTCGAGCGCGCGCTGCGGCTGGTCGAGGAGCGCCAGGACGAGATCGCCCGGGCGATCACGGCCGAGCTCGGCGGCACCGCGCTCAAGGCCGGCTTCGAGCTGTCCCTGGTCAAGGACATGCTGCGGGAGTGCCTGCACCTGTCGGTGGCCTCCGAGGGGCGGCTGCTGCCCTCCACCGCGCCCGGCAAGGAGAACCGCCTGCACCGGCTGCCGGTCGGCGTGGTCGGCGTGATCAGCCCGTTCAACTTCCCGCTGTTCCTGGCCCTCAAGGCCGTCGCCCCGGCGCTCGCGCTCGGCAACGGCGTCGTGCTCAAGCCGCACCAGGAGACCCCGGTCGTCGGCGGCAGCCTGATCGCCAAGCTCTTCGAGGACGCCGGACTGCCGCCCGGCCTGCTGAACGTGGTCATCACCGACATCGCGGAGATCGGGGACAGCTTCCTGGAGCACCCGGTGCCCAAGGTGATCTCCTTCACCGGCTCCGACCAGGTCGGCCGACACGTCGCCACCGTCGCCGCCGCCCACTTCAAGCGGACGGTGCTGGAACTCGGCGGAAACAGTGCGCTGATCGTGCTGGACGACGCCGACCTCGACTACGCCGTGGACGCGGCCGTGTTCAGCCGCTTCGTCCACCAGGGCCAGGTCTGCATGGCCGCCAACCGGGTGCTGGTCGACCGCAGCGTGCTCGCCGAGTTCACCGAGAAGTTCGTCGCCAAGACCGCCTCGCTGACCGTCGGCGACCCGAAGGACCCGGCCACCCACATCGGCCCGCTGATCAACTCCGTCCAGGCCGACGCGATCAACGCCCAGGTCGACCAGGCGATCGCGGCCGGCGCCACCGCGCTGCTGCGCGGCGACACGACCGGCAGCCTCATGGCGCCCACCGTGCTCACCGACCTGGCCGAGGACGCGCCCATCCTGCAGCGCGAACTCTTCGGCCCGGTGGCCCTCCTGGTGCCCTTCGACGGCGAGGACGAGGCCGTCCGGATCGCCAACGACACGCCCTTCGGACTCAGCGGCGCGGTGCACACCGCGGACGCCGAGCGCGGGGTCCGGATCGCCCAGCGGATCGAGACCGGCATGATCCACGTCAACGGCGGGACGATCGCGGACGAGCCCGGTGTGCCGTTCGGCGGGGAGAAGCACTCCGGGGTCGGCCGCCTCAACGGAGAGTCCACCGTGGACGCCTTCACCACGGTGAAGTGGATCTCGGTGCAGCACGGGCGGGCGCCGTTCCCGTTCTAGGGGTTCGACGCTCTGGGGCCCTGACGGCCTCAGGCGGCGCGGGCCTCCCGGCGGAAGCCGCCGGGGGCCTGGCCGAACTCCCGCTTGAACGCCTTCGCGAAGGCGTACTCCGAGCCGTACCCGGTCTGCGCGGCCACCGCCGTCAGCGGCGCCTCCGACTCGCGCAGCAGCCGGGCGGCGGTGGTCATCCGCCAGCGGGTCAGGTACGCCATCGGCGGCTCGCCCACCATCGAGGTGAAGCGGCGGGCGAACGCGGCCCGGGACAGGCCCGCCCGGTCCGCCAGGGACTCCACCGTCCAGGCGGTCGCCGGGGCATCGTGGATGGCGTTCAGGGCGGGCGCCACGGCGCTGTCCCGCAGGGCCGCCGCCCAGCCCGCGGCGGCCGCGGGGGGCTGGTCCTCGAACCAGGCCCGTAGGACGTACAGCAGCAGCGAGTCGATCAGTGCCGGGACGATCCCGCTCGAGCCGATCCGGGGGTTCTCCAGCTCGGTGCCCAACAGCTGTACGGCGGCGGCCAGTTCGGGGTGGCGGCCGTGCCTGGTCGGCAGGTGGATCACGGCCGGCAGCTGGCGGACCATCGGGTGCGGACGGCCCTGGTCCAGGTGGTAGTTGCCGCACAGCAGGCTGGTGCGGGCGCCGTCGCCGCCGATCGTCAGGGTGCCGATCGGCGAGCCGTGGTCGATCCGGCAGGCCTCGGCGTCCACCGGCGGGGTGTCCGGGGTGTCGGCCAGGACGTGGCCCCGGCCGTCCCGCAGGAAGATGACGTCCCCGGGACTGAGGGGAACGGGCCCGCCGCCGGCGGCCGGGTCGGCGGGGACCAGCCAGCAGGTGCCGTACAGCACCACGTGGAAGCCCGCCCCGGCCACCGGGGGCAGCCGGAGGGCCCACGGCGCGCGGCCCTCGGTGCGCACCGACGCGGGGTGCGCCGTGCGCATCGAGGCCAGCGCCTCGGTCAGGATGTCCATCGTCGGCCCCCGGGGTTCTCGTCGCTCGACGGTCAGTCCGTGGTGAGGACGACCTTGCCCTGGACGGTACCGGAGGCGACCAGCTCGTGGGCCCGGCCGGCCTCGGCGAGCGGGAACACCGCGGCGACGTGCGGGCGGATCCGGCCCTCGTCGACCAGGGCGGCGATCGCCTCCAGGCCGGCGTAGTCGGGTTCCACCGAGACGCCCGCGAAGCGCCGCCCGGCGGTCTCGATCTCGGCGGCCAGCTCCTGGTTCCAGTGCTCCATGATGCTGACCAGGGTGCCGCCCGGCTTGAGCACCTCGAGGGCGCGGGTGCCCTCGGAGGAGGAGTCGAAGACGACGTCGACGTCCTGGACCGCCTCGGTGTAGTCGGTGGTCCGGTAGTCGAGCACCTCGTCGGCGCCGATCTCCTTGAGGAAGGTGTGCTTGGGCTCGCTGGCGAGGGCGATCACGTACGCGCCGCGGGCCTTGGCGATCTGCACCGCGAGGTGGCCGACGCCGCCGGCCGCACGGTGGACCAGCACCCGGTCGCCCTCGCCGACCTTCGCCAGGTCCACCAGGCCCTGCCAGGCGGTCAGCGCGGCCAGCGGCAGCGCGGCGGCCTCGGTGTGGTCCAGCGAAGCGGGCTTGCGGGCCAGTTGGCGGGACGGCGCGGCCACGTACTCGGCGTAGGCGCCGGCCGCGCGGGGGAAGAACGGCATCCCGTACACCTCCTCGCCCACCCGGTAGCGGGCGCCCGGGCCGGCCTCCTCGACCACCCCGGAGACGTCCCAGCCCACCGTGAACGGAGGCTCGCCCAGCAGCGGGAACGCCCCCGCCCGCACCGCCACGTCCACCGGGTTCACCCCGGCGGCCTTCACCCGCACCAGCACCTCGCCGCTCAACGGCTTCGGGCGCTCCACCTCGGCCACCTTCATGACCTCGGGGCCGCCGAACTCCTGCTGCACGATCGCGCGCATCGAACTCTCCCTCATCCGGTTCAACACCGGCCCCCGTGGGGCCGTTCTCGACGTGCTCAACAGTAGGGAGGCCGGAAGAGCGGATGAATATCCTTCAGTCTCGGCTGGATGTTCGATCGTCTCGTGGGGAGAGTGGTTCAGGCCGAGTAGCGGACGAGGCGGTCGGTAACGAGCTCGAAGTCGAAGGGGGCCGGGACCGGCACGCGGTCGCCGAACTTGCCGTGCCACTGCTGGTGGTAGCCGCCAGCGGAGGGCTCGGAGTAGAGCGTGATGTCGCCCTCGCGCGGGTCGATCAGGAGATAGAGCGGGATGCCCATCAGTGGGTAGTCGCGCACCTTGCCGACCAGGTCGTTCTCCGGGTTCGACGGCGAGACGATCTCGACCGCGATGAGCGCTTGTTCGGCCGGGATCTGGTTGCCGCTCGATTCCAGGGGGATGTAAGTGAGGTCGGGGTTGCGCAGCTTTCCCACGTTGGGGGAGGCGAGGTCGGAGTTCTCGCTCGGCATCATGTCGGACGGGCGGTGTGCGTCGAACTGCTCGCGGATCTGCAGGAGGTTGCGCTGAGGGATCGCGGACGGTCCGGCCATCATGATGATCTCGTCGCCGGAGATCTCGAGCTTCCATCCGGCCGGGGGCGTCAGGCTCTGCGCGTACTCGAGCAGTTGGGCGTGGCGGTCGGGAATCTGGAACTCGCTCATGGCTCCATTCTTCCACCGGGAGAGGCACGAAGGCCGTCCGCGCGGGGGCGGACGGCCTTCGTGGAAAGCTGCGACTAGAACACCGGCTGGCCGGCGCGGACGAGGCGCCAGGAGTCGGTGAAGAAGTCGGCGGGGTCGATGACGCCCTTGGCCTTGACCCAGGCGATCATGGTGTTGCGGATCTCGTCGGAGTTCGACCAGACCGCCTTGGCGGTGGCGACGTGCGGGAAGTTGCCGCCGCCGTTGGCGCGGTAGTTGTTGACTGCGAGGACGAACTGGGCGTTCGGGTCGATCGGCTTGCCCTGGAAGCTGAGGTTGACGATCCGGCTGCCCTTGGGCTGGGCGATGTCGATGTCGTAGCTCAGGCCGTAGAGCGAGTCGTAGTTGTAGTCCGGGGTGTCCTCGGCGTTGGTCAGGGTGTCCTTGTTGACCGGGGCGCCCGCGGCGAGCTGGTTGTAGTACTTAGCCGAGAACTCCAGGTAGTCCTTGAGCTGGGCGCCCGTCAGGATGCGGGCCTCCAGGGTGTTCTCGTAGATGTACAGGCCGGCCGCGTCGCGCAGCTTGACCTGGCCGGACGGGATCAGCGCGGTGCGGTTGAACGGGGCGGCCTGGGCCAGGACCGGGAGGTTGGCGTACTGCCCGCCCGCCAGCGCGGCCTTGACGGCGTCGGCCTGGACCTTGCCGATCAGGTCGATGATCGGGGTGGCCTTGAACCGGGCGTCGGCGATGGACAGCTCGATCTTGCTGGTGCCGATGTTCTGGTTGACGTACGCCACGACCTTCTTGTGCTGGCCGAGGATGGCGTTGCTGATCTCCGGGTTCTCCGGCACGGTGTTGGAGTTCAGCACCCGGGAGGAGACCGAGGCGACCTTCCAGTGGCCGTCGGCGAACTCGACCTCGAAGTCGAAGCAGCTCAGGCGCTGGCCCCAGCACAGCGGCTCGGAGAGCACGACCGTCTTGCCGGTCTTCTTGTTGACGATGAGGCGCTGGGCGACCTCCTTGTGGGTGTGGCCCACCAGTACCGCGTCGATGTCCGGGACGGTCGCGGCCATCTCGCCGGAGGCGTCCTCGGGCCAGGGGAGCTGGTCGCCGTAGGTGGTGGCCTCGTCGATGCCGGAGTGGGCGGAGACCACGATGACGTCCGCGCCGGCGGCCTTCATCCGGGGCACGTACTTGGCGGCGGTTTCCACGATGCCCGGGAAGACCATCTTGCCGGCGACGTTGGCCTTGTCCCAGATCGCGATGCCCGGGTTGGTGAGGCCGAGGATGCCGACCTTGATCGGGGTGTCCTCGTCCAGCCACACCTCCTTGATCACGTACGGCTTGAAGGCGGGCTTCTCGTTCTTCGCGTGCAGCGCGTTGGCGCCCAGCAGCGGGAACTCCAGCTGGTCCTCGAAGGCCTTCACGGTGGGGATGCCGTAGTTGAACTCGTGGTTGCCGAGCGCGGCGGCGTCGTAGCCCATGAGGTTCATGGCGACGGCCATCGGGTGGTCCGGCACGTTGTCGCCGTCGGTGGCGATCGGCTCGATCCGGGCGTAGTAGTAGGTCAGCTGGGTGCCCTGGATGATGTCGCCCGAGTCGATCAGCAGGCAGCGGTCCCAGCCCTTGTCCTCGCGGACCTGGTTGGCCAGGGTGGAGATCTTGGCGAGGCCGACCGCGTTGTGGGCCTTGTCGACGTACTCGGCGTCGGTGAAGTAGTCCCAGTTGAGCACCCGGCCGTGGAGGTCGGTGGTGCCCATGACGGTGAAGGCCTGGCGGCGCGGCTTGCGCTTGTTGCCCTTGGCGGCCGCCGTGTCCGGCTCGGCGGCCGCGGCGGCGGGGGCGGCGGCGACGACGGCTCCGCCGGTCAGGGCGGCGCCGGCGGCGGTGGCGGCGGACCGGGTGACGAAGTCACGGCGGTTCAGGGGCATGGACGACTCTCCCGAGTGGGAACGACGGCCGATGGGCCGTCAACTTGTGGACGTACGAAGTGCGTGGCGCGTCCGCTACTGCGGTGACGCGCGTAGAGGGACGCGCGTAGAAGTGTGCCGTGCGGGCCGGGCCGCTGGATAGCCCCCGGACGTTTCCAACAGGTGAGATCTTGGCGACTCGTTCGTGACCGGCATGGGCGGGGGAGGAGGTGGTACGGACCGGGACGGTCGGCTTCCGGCCGGTCGGGCGCCTTTCCGGAAAGCTGCTCAGCCGAGCTCGGCCGCCAGCTGCTTCACCTCCCGGCCCAGCTCCGCCGCAGGGTCCGGCGTGTCCGGGCCCGCCCACGGCAGCCAGGTCCGGGCCCGCAGATAGCCGTCCACCGCCACCGGCAGCCGGTGCCGGACGATCCGGTCGGCCGCCGGACCGGGCCCGGTCTCGCGCAGCGCCGCCAGCAGCGCGTCCACCCCGGCCGAGGCGGGCAGCGGGACGGTGTCCAGGTAGACGGTGAGCGCCTCCAGTTCGGGGTCGGGCGGGGGCTCGGCCGTCTCGCGTGGCGCTGACACAGACACAGACACAGACACAGACACAGGCGCAGGCGTCGGGGCCGGCGGCGGTGCGGGCTGCGGGGGCGTGGGCTTCGGGCCGGGCGTCAGCAGCGCCCCGGCCCCGTACAACCCCGCCACCACCCCCGGCCACCATGCCCCGCCAAGCCCGGCGAAGTGCAGCCCCAGCCCGAGGGCGCCACCCCCGCAGCCGACCAGGTTCCTGGTCGACTCCAGGTACCGCAGCGCCCTCCGGCCGTACCCGTCACTGGTAGCCACGGATCTCCTCGAACACCCCGTCCAGCGAACCGCCGCCGTCGAACAGCTTGCCGCCGCTCACGTCCGCGATCCCCTGCAACTGGCCCACCGCCGCCTCACCGAACTTGATCGGGAACACCGGGATCGCCTTCTCGGCGGGCGACAGCGCATCGTGGAAGCTCCTGAAGTCGCCGTCCGTGGCACCCTCGTTGCTCTCCCCGTCCGTCATCAGCACGATCGAGGTGAAACGGTCGTCGTTCGCCGCCTTCTGCTGGCCCTCGATCACCCGGTACGCCTGCTCCAGCGAGTCGTACAGCGCCGTACCGCCCTCGGCCCGCAGCGACTGGACGTCGGCGTTGATCGACGCCAGCTCCGCCTCCGGACCGGGCGTCCCGCCGGAGGGCGGCACCACGTGGGTCTTCGTCCACTTCACCTGCGAGGCGAAGGAGATCAGCGTCACCTCCTCGCGGTCCCGGAACCGCCGCACCCCGCGGGTGTCGTCCGTGCCCGTCAGCCGGCCCAGCGCCGTCTTCAGAGAGCTCAGCCGCGCACCCTCCATCGAACCCGAGGTGTCCAGCACGTACACCGTCCTCGACGGGCGGCGCAGCTCGTTCTGGTACGAGCCCAGCAGGCCGTCCGCCACCGCCCGCGTCCCCGGGAACGGCAGCTCGCGGCGGCGGTCGGTCGGCAGCCCCGCCGCCGGGGCCGCGCCCGCCGTCACCGGGCGGCGCAGCGTCAGCTCCGAGATGCGCTGTTGCACGTCCTGCTTCAACAGGTAGGCGGCCAGCCGCTGGAAGGACTCCCGCTCGCCCGGCCCCGAGGAGGACAGCAGCGACAGCGGGTAGTCCGCCGAGACCACGCCGTCCACCGGGCGCACCACCGTCAGCCGCTGCTCCGGCGGCAGGGTCCTGTTCATCGACAGCAGCACCGACTCGTAGTTCACCAGCGCCCCCACCCTGCCCGGCTCGGCCCGGGTGTACGCCTGCGCCAGCCAGCCCGAGGAACCGGAGGTGAGCTTCTGGCCGGTGAAGAACTGCTTCAGCTGCGGCGTCGCCTTCTGCACGTCCGCCTCGCTCAGCGCCGCCCCCGCGCCCGAGAACGCCGAGGCCACCGCCACCAGGGTGGAGAAACCGGAGTTGGAACGCGACGGGTCGGACATCCCGTACGACAGCTTCCCCGCGGCGGCCGCGTCGCCGATCTGCGCCCAGGTGACCTTCGAGCCGTCGCCCCAGCCGAGGTCGGCGAGCACCGAGGAGCGCACCCCGACCGCCACCGGGGAGACCATCACCGGGGTCTCCGACAGCACCTTGGACCTGCCGGTCGGATCCAGGCGCAGATACTGGTTGGACGGGAACCAGACCGCGTCGTACTTGCCGTCCGCCCGGCCCGAGGACACCGTGTCCGCGCCGTCCAGCGTGCCGGTGAAGGCCAGCTGCACCGTCACCCCGGTCGCCTTGCGGGCATCGTCCAGGACCGGCTGGAGGTCCTGGAGCTCACTGCCGGCCAGGACGCGCAGCACCCCGGGGCGCGCGGTCTCCGCGAGCGAGCCGGTCGGGTTCGGCTGCGGTGCCGGGGCGGGGGAGGAGGTGCAGGCGGTCGCCGCGGCGAGCACCGCCGCCAGCGCGGCGATCAGCCAACTGCGGCTCTTGATCGGGTGGTTCACTTCGGGCTCCCCTTGGCCGCCGCGGTCAGTTTGAGCAGGTTGTCCAGGGACGGCACGGGCGACTGCTTCACCCTCGCCGCGTTCAGGTCCTGGGCGAAGGCCGGCTGCCTGCTGCCCTTCACCAGTTCGGCGAAGGCGCCCGGACGCGCCTGCGGGCGGAAGCCGAACCGGGCCTCCAGGGTGCGCAGCGCGTCGTCGTCCTGGAGCAGGGCGGCCAGCTTCCTGCCGTTCTCCGTGCGGGCGATGATGGTGTGGTCGGAGTAGACCGTGGTGTCCGGGTACATCACCACCGTGTCGCCGGCCGACTGGCCCTGGGCCGTCAGCGAGGCGACCTGGGACTCGTACCCGAACAACAACGGATTGCCGACCCCCGCCTGGAAGTCCCGGAACGGCTCGTCGCTGCTGCTCTTCTGGCCGCCCTGCATCGCCGTCGCCTGGTGCAGCACCGGCCGGGCGGCCTCCACCCCCGCGTCGTCGGACACCACCTGGTGGTTGTTGAGGACGTACGACAGCAGCGCGACGTACAGCGCGCCGGAGGACGAACTCTCCGGATCGGTGGTGGTGACGTAGATCGGCCCGGCCAGATCACCGTGGCCCTCCGCGTTCGTCAGATCCTGCCACCTGCGGTTCGCCCTGAGGACGTTGACGTACTCGTCCATCCTGAACGTCCAGACGCCCGAATCGGCGTCCTGCGCCGCCAGCTTGTTGTCCTTGAGGACCTGCGCGACCGGCGCGTGCGCCACCACCACCAGCGGTGAGTAGAACGGCACCAACGGCGAGTCCTGCTGCCCCCAGTTGCGCTGGATCTCGCGGGCCGGTGCGGTGCTCGCGGGGAACGCGAAGTCCAGCCCGGAGTTGCTCTTCGCCTGCTCGCTCATCGTCCAGGAACCGGTCGAGTCGGAGTGGACCTCCAGGCCCTGCTTCGCCAACTCCGCCTTCACCTCAGGACTTTCGAAGAACGCCCGCTTCTCCGAACCGATCAGCCCGGTGACCGTGACCGTCTTCCGCGGGTCCGGGCCGTCGTCCGGGACCAGCGCGTACGTCACCCCGCCCAACAGGGCCAGGGCGGCGACCACCCCCAGAGCGCGTCTCATTCCGAGCGCCTCCCCCTCGTCGCTCCACACCCGGGCGCGGTCACCCGGGGGTGACGAGCGTCCCGCCGGGCGGGGAGCACGGACGGAAGGGACGGTGAACCGGGGGTGAACACCGTTTCACGGAATCGCATCGGCCGGGGGCCCCGGGGGCCTCCGCAGGCCGCTTCAGCACGACCGCGGGGAGGGCCCTCGCACAACGGTCCGAGGAAGTGTCAGATTGTTCAACTCCCCTTACCCCAAAGGTCATCCCGCGGTCCGTACCCACGTCGAGGTTACGCGCCGGTAATGCCTACCCTCAGCAGTATGCGCCGAGCAAAAATCGTCTGCACCCTCGGGCCGGCCACCGACTCGTACGACCAGATCAAAACCCTGGTCGACGCCGGTATGGACATCGCCCGACTCAACCTCAGCCACGGCTCGCACGCCGAACACGAGGAACGCTACCGCCGCGTCCGCAAGGCCGTCGACGAAACCGGCCGCAGCGTCGGCATCCTCGCCGACCTCCAAGGCCCGAAGATCCGGCTCGACACCTTCGCCCACGGACCCGTACTCCTCGAACGCGGCGACGAGTTCACCATCTCCACCGACAAGGGCGTCGTGGGGGACAACACCATCTGCGGCACCACCTACGCCGGCCTCGCCGGCGACGTCGGCCGCGGCGAACGCATCCTCGTCGACGACGGACGGGTGACCCTGGAAGTCGTCGAGGTCGACGGCCCCCGAGTGCGATGTCTCGTCATCGAAGGCGGACTCGTCTCCGACCACAAGGGCCTCAACCTCCCCGGCGTCGCCGTCTCCGTCCCCGCACTCAGCGACAAGGACGTCGCCGACCTGCGGTGGGCGCTGCGCACCGGGGCCGACCTGGTCGCGCTCTCCTTCGTCCGCAGCGGGCGCGACATCGAGGACGTGCACCGGGTGATGGACGAGGAGGGGCGGCGCGTCCCGGTCATCGCCAAGATCGAGAAGCCGCAGGCGGTCGAGAACCTGGACTCCATCGTGGACGCCTTCGACGGCATCATGGTGGCCCGCGGTGACCTGGGCGTGGAGATGCCCCTCGAACAGGTCCCGCTCGTCCAGAAGCGCGCCATCAAGCTCGCCAAGCGCAATGCCAAGCCGGTCATCGTCGCGACCCAGATGCTCGACTCGATGATCAACGCCTCCCGGCCGACCCGCGCCGAGGCCTCCGACGTCGCCAACGCGGTGCTCGACGGCACGGACGCGGTCATGCTCTCCGGGGAGACCTCCGTCGGCAAGTACCCCGTCGAGACGGTCAGGACCATGGGCCGGATCATCGAGGCTGCCGAGAACGACATCCTGGCCGCGGGGCTGCCTCCGCTGACCACCGGCACCAAGCCGCGGACCCAGGGCGGCGCCGTCGCCCGCGCGGCGGCCGAGATCGGCGACTTCCTCCGCGCCAAGTACCTGGTCGCCTTCACCCAGTCCGGCGACACCGCCCGCCGCCTCACCCGCTACCGCTCACCCATCCCCGTGCTCGCCTTCACCTACGAACCGGCCGTACGCAGCCAACTCGCCCTCACCTGGGGCGTGGAGACCTTCCTCGGCCCGTTCGCCCCGACCACCGACCAGATGGTCGAACAGGTCGACGCTGCCCTGCTCTCCCTCGGCCGCTGCCAGAAGGGCGACATCGTCATCATCACCGCCGGCTCCCCTCCGGGGTTGGCGGGCTCCACCAACCTCGTCCGCGTCCACCACGTGGGGACCCTGGACGCCTGAGGGGCGTTTCCTCGGGCGGCATCCCTCGTGCGAGGGATGCCGCCCGTGCGCTGGGTCGGGTAAGGACCGGAGAGATGCGCGCTCACGAGCGCACCCTCCGGCGCGACCTCCGCGAGGAGGTCGTGAACCGCCCCGGCGCGGGCGCGGCCTACGAGGCCGCCCGGGCCGAGTACGAGCGAACCGCTGTGCGGGGGTCAGTACTTGGGGCCGATGTGGGCGTCCATGAGGGCGACGGAGTCCTTTCGGGCGATGGAGATGTTGACCTGCCCGGTGAGGCGGGGGATCGAGGCCTTCCACTGGACGCCGACGGCGTCGAGGGTGGCGGTGAAGAGGCCGATGATGTCGGTCGAGGTGTTGGTAAAGAAGTACCTCGGGTACTCGTAGCGACGGACCACGCCGTCGACGGTCTTGGTGGCCCAGTTGGTGATGCGGCAACCGTCGGAGTGGATGAGACCGCGTAGGAACTGCCACGGGTGCGTATCGACGATCTCCTGCTGCCAGGGCTCCAAGGCTATGCTGCGCTCGTGCTTCTTTCCGGGGCCGTGCTGGGGGAAGTGGCAGGTCAAGTGGTTCGAATAGGCTTTGACGTCATGGCATCCGGTGCGCCGCACCCGGCAAGGCTTGTTGTTGGGGAGGACCTCGCGCATGGCCTGTTCGACGGAATCCATGATGCCCGGCCACTTGTCGTCGCAGGTGATCTGGAGGCTCTGGGTCCTCCGGTACTCGTTGGGCAGCAGGATGTGGCCGTCGCCGAGGTAGAGGCCGAGTAGGTAGGAGTAGGCGGGGCGGTTCAGCTCGTCGCCGTAGCAGTGCATACAGGCAGAGCGCTTACGGCCGGGGAGCTTGTTGCGCTTGGCGAGGTCCTGGTGCTTCCACCAGGAAACCGTGCCTTGCGGGACACGGAGCCGACGGGCCACTTCGGCATTGCTGATGCCGCGACGGAGGAGGTGGACAGCCTGTTCGCGCACGGAGAGAGCGGTCATGTGCGTCACATTGCGACGTGCGCAGCCGAATGCTGGATACTTTGACGGCGTTCCACTAGATGAGGTGAATTTCCTGCAACCTGGGAATACCAGGGAAATTCTGGTGCCGAGTGTGGGATTCGAACCCACACGCCCTTTCAGGCAATCGCTTTTGAGGCGATCGTGTCTGCCCTTCCACCAACCCGGCTGGTTCGCGCCCACGAAGGATACCCTGTGGGCACCGTCGAGCGCAGCTAGGTACCCTCGTGCATGCAGTACCCCGCCGGAACTAGGAGCGCAGTGAGCACCGCCGACGAGCAGGCACAGCCGCTTGAGACCGATTCGCCCCAGATCACCCGGATCGTGATCGCCGAGGACGAGGCGCTGATCCGCCTCGACCTCAAGGAGATGCTGGAGGAGGAGGGGTACACCGTCGTCGGCGAAGCGGGGGACGGGGAGACGGCGGTACGGCTGGTGAAGGAGCTGAAGCCGGATCTGGCCATCTTCGACGTGAAGATGCCGGTGCTGGACGGGCTCTCGGCCGCTGAGCAGATCCATGAGGAGCACCTGGCGCCCGTCCTGATGCTGACCGCGTTCTCGCAGCGGGAGCTGGTGGACCGGGCGCGGGACGCCGGGGCGATGGCGTACATCGTGAAGCCGTTCTCGAAGTCGGACCTGGTGCCGGCGATCGAGATGGCGGTGTCGCGGTACACCGAGATGCGGGCGCTGGAGAAGGAGATCGGGGATCTCACCCAGCGGCTGGAGACCCGGAAGCTGGTGGACCGGGCGAAGGGTGTGCTGCAGACGAAGTTCGGGCTGAACGAGCCGGCGGCGTTCCGGTGGATCCAGAAGACGTCGATGGACCGCCGGATGACGATGGCGGCGGTGGCCGAGGCGGTCATCGAGGAGGGCGAGGCCCAGGACCGCAAGAAGGCGGAAGAGGGTAAGCCCGAGTAGGGCGGTACGCAGGAGGGCCCGGCAGAACGTTTCTGCCGGGCCCTCCTTGCGTTTGGCGGGGTCAGTCCTCGCCGAGGTACGCCTTGCGGACGGACTCGTCGTGGAGGAGGTCGGCGCCCGTCCCGGAGAGGACGACGCGGCCGGTCTCCATGACGTAGCCGCGGTCGGACAGCGACAGGGCGGCCTGGGCGTTCTGCTCGACGAGCAGGATGGTCGTGCCGCTCGCCTTGAGCTCGACGATGGTGGACATGATCTTCTGCATCATCAGCGGGGAGAGGCCCATCGAGGGCTCGTCCAGCATGAGCAGCTTGGGCTGGGACATCAGCGCCCGGCCCATGGCGAGCATCTGCTGTTCGCCGCCGGAGAGCGTCCCGGCGGCCTGGCGGCGGCGCTCCCCGAGGATGGGGAACAACGAGTAGGCGCGTTCCACGTCGGCCGCGATGCCGGCCGCGTCGGTGCGCAGGAAGGCGCCGAGGAGGAGGTTCTCCTCGATGGTCATGCGGGGGAAGATGTGCCGGCCTTCGGGGGAGTGGGCGAGTCCGAGGGCGACGATCTTGTGGGCGGGGACGGTGGCGAGGTCCTGGCCGTCGAAGGTGATCCGGCCGGCGGTGGGTCTGAGGAGGCCGGAGAGGGTGCGCAGGGTGGTGGTCTTGCCGGCGCCGTTGGTGCCGATGAGGGTGGTGACCTCGCCCTGGTGGACGGTGAAGCTGATGCCCTTGACGGCTTCGATCTTGCCGTAGGCGACGCGGAGGTCCTCGACCTCGAGGAGTGCGGTCACTGGGTGTCCTCCGGTGCGGCGGGGGTGGTGCTTTCGAGCGGGGCGCCGAGGTAGGCGCTGATGACGCGTTCGTCGTTCTGGACGGTCGCGCGGTCGCCTTCGACGATCTTCTGGCCCTGGACGAGCACGGCGGTGCGGTCGCAGAGGTTGAAGATGAACCGCATGTCGTGCTCGATGACGAGGACGGAGACGCCCTGGTCGCGGATGGCGAAGACGAGTTCCTCGGCGGCCCGGGTCTCCTGGGGGTTCATGCCGGCGGTGGGTTCGTCGAGGAGCAGCAGGCCGGGGTCGGAGGCGAGGGCGCGGGCGATTTCGAGCTTGCGCTGTTCGCCGTAGGGGAGGTTGCGGGCGAGGTGGTCGGCCTTGTGGGCGAGGCCGGTGAAGGCGAGGAGTTCCATGGCCTTCTCGCGGCTCTCGGCCTCGGCGTGGTGGTAGCGGGGGAGGCGGAGGATGGCGGAGAAGATGCCTTCCCTGGTGCGGGTGTGGCGGCCGACGAGGACGTTCTCCAGGACGGTCATGTTGGCGAAGAGCCGGATGTTCTGGAAGGTGCGGGCGATGCCGGCCTGGGTGACGAGGTGGGGTTTGGGGGGTAGGACGGTGCCGCGGTAGCGGACGGCGCCTTCGGTGGGGACGTACAGGCCGGTGAGGCAGTTGAAGAAGGTGGTCTTGCCGGCGCCGTTGGGGCCGATGAGGCCGATGATCTCGCCTTCGCCGACGGTGAGGGAGACGTCGTTGACGGCGGTGAGGCCGCCGAACCGCATGGTGACGCCGGTGACGTCGAGCAGGGGCGCAGTTGTGGTGGTCATGTGGCGGGTCACGCCCCTGCCTTGGTGAGTGCGGTGGTGTCGTCGTCGGCGGCGGGTGGGGCCGGTTCGTCGGCTTCGTGGAATTCCAGTTGCCGGCGCCGGTTGGGGATGAGGCCTTCGGGGCGGACGCGCATCAGGACGATGAGGGCGGCGCCGAAGACGAGGAGCTGGTAGTCGGAGAGGAATTCGAGTTTCTTGGGGATGAGGAAGAGGAGGGTGGCGCCGGCGAGTGGGCCGCTGATGGTGCCCATGCCGCCGAGGATGACGGCGGCGAGGAGGAAGGCGGAGTTGGGGGGCAGGGCGTCGGCGAAGGTGTACTGGTCGGGGGTGACGGTGTAGGTGACGTGGGCCTGGACGGTGCCGGCGACGCCGGCGAGGCAGGCGCCGAGGGCGAAGGCGAGGAGTTTGAGGCGGAAGCCGTTGATGCCCATGGCTTCGGCGGCGGTCTCGTCCTCGCGGATGGCGATCCAGGCGCGGCCGATGCGGGAGTTGCCGACTCGTGCGAAGACCAGGACGACGAGGGCGGTGACGAGCAGCATCAGCAGGTAGTAGTTGCCGAAGCGGCCGATCTGGATGCCGCCGAGGGCGTGGGTCTGGCTGAAGTCGAAGCCGAGGATGTTCAGTTCGGGGATGCGGGGGATGCCGTTGGAGCCGTTGGTGACGTTGGGTCCGGTGGTGCCGTTGAGGTTCTGCATGGTGATGCGGAAGATCTCACCGAAGCCGAGGGTGACGATGGCGAGGTAGTCGCCGCGCAGGCGCAGGGTGGGGGCGCCGATCACGACGCCGAAGACCATGGAGACGGCGGCGCCGACGATCACGGCGGCCCAGAACGGCAGCTGGACGTGGATGGGTGAGGCGGGGGAGCCGGAGACCAGGGCGGCGGCGTAGGCGCCGACGCCGAGGAAGGCGACGTATCCGAGGTCGAGCAGGCCGGCGAGGCCGACGACGATGTTGAGGCCGAGGGCGACGGTGGCGAAGATCAGGATGTTGGTGGCGACGGAGGCGTACTGCTCGCCGGTCTGGAACGGGAAGCTGGCGGCGGCGGCGAAGGCGGCGCCGGTGGTGACCGGGCGGTACTTGAGGGTCAGTGCGCGCAGCCTGCCCAGCAGGCCGGAGCCGGCGAGCGCGGCGATCATGAAGGCGATGAGCAGCAGGTAGCCGATGAAGAGCTCGCCGTAGTCGGTGTCGATGCCGAAGGTGATCGCGTAGGAGCCGACGCCGAAGGCGGCGACGATGAGCAGGACCTCGACCCAGGAGGGGAGTTCGCGGGGCGCGGGGAGGGGGCGGTCGACCTTGCCGAGGCGCAGCTGGCTGTTGGCGAGGTGGCCGAGTTGGAGGAGGAGGACGGCGCCGGCGGCGATGGCGAGGGCGCCGGAGAGGGCGGTCATCACGGGGGCGACGGGCTTGTCGCCGGGGATGGCGTGGGCGGCGATCCAGCCGACGGGGGCGGCGGGCAGGAGGAGGAAGAGCCGCTTGTCGAGGATGCGGAGCGGTACGTGGGTGCGCCGGTCGAGGGGGAGGCCGAGGGCGCCGAGGACGCCGAGGAGGCCGCCGCCGGCGAGGACCCAGCCGCCGGGTTCGAGGTTGGCGAGGCCGCCGAGTTCGGTGGAGATGGAGGTGACGGAGTAGGCGGCGACGGCGAGGGCGCCGGTGGCGGCGTACAGGACGGCGTTGTTGCTGCGGGTGGGGGCGGCCCAGCGCAGGCCGGGGGTGCCGAGGGTGGCGAGCAGCAGGGCGAGGGTGAGGACGCCGGCGGCGACGGCGAGCCACTGGAGGCCGACGGGGGAGCCGTAGTAGGTGAGGTCGCCGGGGAAGTCGCTGGTCCAGGTCCAGGACATGGCGGCGGAGGCGGCGACGGCGAGGGCGCCGAGTCCGGTGAGGGTGGTGGCGGCGGTGGCGGGCAGCGGGATGACCGGGGTGGTCTCGGTTCTGGTGGTCATGGTGGTCACGCCCTGTCCGCGACGCGCTCGCCGAGCAGGCCCTGGGGCCGGACGAGGAGCACGAGGATGAGGAGTACGAAGGCCCAGACGTCCTTCCAGGCGCCGCCTCCGAAGAGGTGCATGCCGGGCAGGTGCTGGATGTAGCCGGTGGCGAGGGCTTCGGCGAGGCCGAGGGCGAGGCCGCCGAGCATGGCTCCGTAGATGTTGCCGATGCCGCCGAGGACGGCGGCGGTGAAGGCCTTGAGGCCGAGGATGAAGCCCATTCGGAAGTCGACCTGGCCGCTGCGCAGTCCGTAGGCGACGGCGGCGACGGCGGCGAACGCGGCGCCGATGGCGAAGGCCATGACGATGATGCGGTCGGTGTCGATGCCCATGAGCTTGGCGGTGTCGGGGTCCTGGCTGGTGGCCTGCATGGCGCGGCCGGAGCGGGTGCGGGTGACGAACCAGCCGAGGGCGAGCATGCACAGGGGGGCGGCGATGATCAGGAAGAGGTCGCTGCGCTGGACGGTGACGGAGCCGAGGCTGAAGGGGTCGCCGGGGATCTTGGGGAAGACCCGGGCCTTCTTGGCGTCGGGGTAGAAGGAGAAGACGAGTTGCTGGAGGAAGATGGACAGCCCGATCGCGGTGATCAGCGGGGCGAGCCGGGGGGCGTTGCGCAGTGGCCGGTAGGCGAAGCGTTCGGCGGCGACGGCGGTGAGGGTGGAGACCAGGATGCCGGCGATCAGCATGAGTGGCAGGGCCAGCCACAGGGTGGTGCCGCCGGGGAGGGCGAGGTAGGCGGTCAGGGCGCCGAAGCCGCCGACCATGACGATCTCGCCGTGGGCGAAGTTGATGAGCTGGACGATGCCGTAGACCATCGTGTAGCCGATCGCGACGAGTCCGTAGAGGGCGCCGAGGATCAGGCCGTTGGCCAGCTGCTGCGGTAGGTCGTGCACCGCTGGGCCTCCGTAGTGCGTTCTGGGGTGTCCGCGTGGGTGGTGGATGTGGGGGCGCGCGGGGGCACTCGTGGCGCCCCCGCGCGCTGGTGGTGCTGGTGGTGACGGGTTGCGGAGGGGCGGTCAGCCGTTGAAGGTGCCGGACTTCTCGACGGCCCACTTGCCGTCCTTGACGGTGTAGACGGTGAGCTGCTTGTTGGTGGTGTCACCGAACTCGTCGAAGGAGACCTTGCCGGTGACGCCGTTGAAGGAGACCTTCTGGACGGCGTCGCGGACGGCCTTGCGGGCGTCGCCGCTGGGCAGCTTGCCGTTGTTGGCGGCGACGACGTTCTTGACGCCTTCGATGATGGCCCAGGCGCTGTCGTAGGAGTAGCCGCCGTAGGTCTCGTAGGCGTCCTTGTAGTTGGCGGCCTTGTAGTCGGCGATGAACTTCTTGGCGGTGTCGAGGGTTTCGACGGGCAGGCCGACGGCGGTGGCGAAGTCGCCCTGGCTCTTGGGGTTGAGCTTGATGAACTCGTCGCTCTGGATGCCGTCGCCGCCCATCAGGGGGATGTTGACGCCGGCGTCCTTGAGCTGGAGGGAGAGCGGGCCGGCGGCGGGGTACTCGCCGCCGTAGTAGACGGCGTCGGCGCCGGAGGCCTTGACCTTGGTGACGATGGCGGAGAAGTCGCGGTCGTCGGGGTTGACGTGCTCCTCGCCGGCGAGGGTGCCGCCGAGCTTGGTGAACTGGCCCTTGAAGGTGGCGGCGAGGCCGGCGCCGTAGGTCTTCTGGTCGTCGATCAGGAAGACCTTGGTCTTCTTGGCGTCGTTGTAGAGGAACTGGGCGGCGAAGGGGCCCTGGACGGCGTCGGTGGTGGCGGTGCGGAAGTAGGACTTGAAGGGGCGCTTCTTGTCGCCGGTGGCCCACTTCTCGCCCTGGCTGAGGGCGACGCCGGTGTTGGCGGGGGAGATCTCGGTGAGGCCGGCGTCGTCGAAGATCTGCTGCATCGACTGCGCCACGCTGGAGTTGAGCGGGCCGACGACGCCGAGGACCTTGGAGTCGCTGACCAGCTGGGTGGCGTTCTGCTGGCCGGGGGCGGGCTTGGCGGTGTCGTCCAGGGCCTTGACCTCGAACTTGACGCCGGGGACCTCGTTGGTGGCGTTGGCGGTCTTGACGGCGAGGTCGACGGAGTTGCGGATGCCGAGGCCGAGGGCGGAGAGGTCGCCGGTGAGCGGGGCGTCGACGCCGATCACGACGGTGGTGGTGGCGGCGTTGTTGTCCTTGCTGCCGGCGTTGTCGCCGGACTTGCCGCCGCGGGAGCCGCAGGCGCTGAGGCTGAGGGCGCCGATCACGGCAATGCTCACGACAATTGCTGAACGATGACGCACGAGGGTCCCCTTCGGTTCAGGAGGCGCCGCGCCGAGTGGCGGGAGCCGGGATGCGCGGAGGGCCGGGCCCATTCCGGATGGCGCGGTGACTGGCCGTGACTCTAGATGTCGGGGGGCGGCTCGGGCAGTGGTGTGAGCAGGCTGTGATTCTCTTGTTATGAGCACACGGAGCATTTGTCTCAGCATGTGGTCGTTCCGGCTCGACCGACCCTGAACTGCCGGGCGTTTACCCGCTGGTGGCGGGATGTAAGAGCCAGAAATGGGGGTTGCCGCTGGCGCTGTCGATAATCGGACGCAGGTGTCCGATGTGCTGCATTCGACCGTGCACGTCCGCATTGCGGACAAGGGGGGCGCGGTGAAGGGGCTTCGGGGTCTCGGAACCGCCGCTTGCGCGGATTTCCTACTTATTACGCTGCGTTACAGGAGTGGGAGGAAGGGTGGGAGACGCGTCGATCGCATCCGGACATGCCGACGCCCCCTCGCTCAGACCAACGCCTGCCCACGGGGGCGGACGGTCAAACGAGGGGGCGGGAAGGGGACTTGCTGCTCTCCGGGCCGAACCGGCCGTACCCGAAGGCCCGTTACAGGTCGCGCAGCATGCAGGTCAGCCGGCAGCTGGTGACCCGCTTGCCGGTGTCGTCGGTGATCGCGATCTCGTACGTGGCGGCCGTACGACCCTTGAACACCGCCGTCGCCACCCCGGTGACCAGACCGGAGGTGGCCGAGCGATGGTGGGTCGCGTTGAGGTCCACGCCCACCGCGTACCGGCCCGGACCGGCGTGCAGCATCGCGCCGATCGAGCCGAGCGTCTCGGCCAGCGCCGCGGAGGCGCCGCCGTGCAGCAGCCCGTACGGCTGCTGGTTGCCCTCCACCGGCATGGTGCCGACCACCCGGTCGCCGGAGGCCTCGACGATCCGGATGCCGAGCTTCTCGCCGAGGTGGCCGCCGGAGAAGGTCTCCGGGCTCACGCCGAGCTTGGCGAAGTGGTCGAGCACGTCCTGCGGGACCTTCAGGACGGGGGCGGTGTCGGGAGCCGCGTCGGTCATGGGGGTACTCCTTCGGGGGTGTCGCGTCGTCGTGCTGCCTGTGATCGTACGACCGTCCTACTCGCCGGTAGTGGCGGTGCCGCCCTGGCGCGGCGCCCCTTTTGTCGGTGCCGGGCCATAGGATCGGTGACCGGTAGTGGAATCGGCAGGAACGGACGTTGACGTGGCTACGCAGAGTACGGACAAGGGCGCGACGGGTGACGGCGGGGCCGGCGCGCGGCCCCGGCTGATGCTGCTCGACGGGCACTCGATGGCCTACCGGGCCTTCTACGCCCTGCCCGTGGAGAACTTCAACACCTCCACCGGCCAGCCCACCAACGCGGTCTACGGCTTCGCCTCGATGCTCGCCAACACCGTCCGCGACGAACAGCCCACCCACCTCGCCGTCGCCTTCGACCTCTCCCGGCAGACCTTCCGCTCCGCCGAGTTCCCCGACTACAAGGCCAACCGCGCCAAGACGCCGGACGAGTTCCGCAGCCAGGTCGGCCTGATCGGCGAACTCCTCGACGCCATGAACATCCCCCGGATGACGGTCGAGGGCTTCGAGGCCGACGACATCATCGCCACCCTGGCCACCGCCGCCGAGGCGGCCGGCTACGACGTCGACATCGTCACCGGCGACCGCGACTCCCTCCAACTGGTCACCGACCACGTCACCGTGCTCTACCCCACCAAGGGCGTCTCCGAGCTCACCCGCTTCACCCCGGAGAAGGTCGCCGAGAAGTACGGCGTCGCCCCGCGCCAGTACCCCGACCTCGCGGCCCTGCGCGGCGACCCGTCCGACAACCTGCCCGGCATCCCCGGCGTCGGCGAGAAGACCGCCGCCAAGTGGGTCAACCAGTTCGGCTCCTTCGACGAACTCGTCGCCCGCGCCGACGAGGTGAAGGGCAAGATCGGCGAGAAGCTGCGCGACAACCTCGACTCGGTCAAGCGCAACCGGGTGCTCACCGAGCTGGTCCGCGACGTCGAACTCCCGCTGGGCGTCGCCGACCTGGCCCGCCGGCCGTTCGACAAGGCCGCCGTCGGCACCCTGATGGAGTCGCTGGAGTTCCGCAACGCCAACTTCCGCGACCGGGTCTTCGGCATCGACCCGGCCGTCGGCGAGGCCGCGGTGGAGGCCGAGCTCGCCCCCGGCGTCGAGGTCGACGGCGAACTGCTCACCGACCCCGGAACGCTCGCCGCCTGGCTGCGCGAGCACGCCTCCGACGGCAAGACCACCGTCGCCCTCGCCGCCGTCTACCAGTGGGCGCTCGGCACCGGCGAGGTCAGCGAAGTCGCCCTCGCCGCAGGGGAGTCGGCCGCCTGGTTCGACCCGGCGCTGCTCGCCGAGGAGGACGAGCAGGCCTTCGCCGGCTGGCTCGCCGACGCGGCCGCCCCCAAGGCCCTGCACATCGCCAAGCAGGTCATGCGCGCCTTCGCCGAGCGCGGTTGGACCATCGCCGGGGTCGTCGCCGACACCGCGCTCGCCGCCTACCTGGAGAAGCCCGGCCGCCGCACCTTCACCCTGGAGGTCCTCGCCGAGGAGTACCTGGCCCGCTCCCTCACCCCCGCCCCGGCGGCGGAGAGCGGCCAACTCGCCTTCGACGCACCGGAGGAGGACCCGACCGCGCACGCCCAGGCCCTCATGCTCCAGGCCCGCGCCGTGCTCGACCTCGCCGCTCTCTTCGACACCCGCCTCGCCGAGGTCGGCGCCGCCGGGCTGCTGCACGACATGGAACTGCCCATCGCCGCGCTGCTCGCCCGCATGGAGCGCCACGGCATCGCCGCCGACCGCGACTGGCTCACCCGGCTGGAGACCCAGTTCGCCGCCGAGATCCAGCGCTGCGTCGAGGAGGCCCACGCCGCCGCCGGGCGCGAGTTCAACCTCGGCTCGCCCAAGCAGCTCCAGGAGATCCTCTTCGGCGAACTCGCCCTCCCCAAGACCAAGAAGATCAAGACCGGCTACACCACCGATGCCGACGCGCTCACCTGGCTGGCCACCCAGACCGACAACGAGCTGCCCGTCATCCTGCTGCGCCACCGCGACCAGGCCAAGCTGCGCACCACCGTCGAGGGCCTGCTCAAGACGGTCTCGCCCAAGGGCCGGATCCACACCACCTTCAACCAGATGGTCGCCGCCACCGGCCGGCTCTCCTCGCAGGACCCGAACCTGCAGAACATCCCGGTCCGGACGGAGGAGGGGCGCGCCATCCGCCGCGCCTTCGTCGTCGGGGCCGGGTACGAGTCGCTGCTCACCGCCGACTACTCGCAGATCGAGCTGCGGATCATGGCCCACCTCTCCGAGGACGAGGCGCTGATCGAGGCCTTCGCCACCGGCGAGGACCTCCACACCACCGTCGCCTCCCAGGTCTTCGAGGTCCCCGGCGCGGCGGTGGACGCCGAGATGCGCCGCAAGATCAAGGCGATGTCCTACGGCCTCGCGTACGGGCTGTCCGCGTACGGGCTCTCCCAGCAGCTCGGCATCAAGCCGGCCGAGGCCCAAGGCCTGATGGACACCTACTTCGAGCGCTTCGGCGGCGTGCGCGACTACCTGCACCGGGTCGTCGACGAGGCCCGCGCCACCGGCTACACCGAGACCCTGCTCGGCCGCCGCCGCTACCTGCCCGACCTCAACAGCGACAACCGCCAGCGCCGCGAGATGGCCGAGCGGATGGCCCTCAACGCCCCCATCCAGGGCTCGGCCGCCGACATCGTCAAGATCGCCATGCTGCGGGTCGACGAGGCGCTGCGCGAGGCCGGGCTCGCCTCCCGGATGCTGCTCCAGGTGCACGACGAAATCGTGCTGGAGCTCGCCCCGGGCGAGCGCGACCGGGTCGAGGCCGTCGTCCGCGAGCAGATGGCCGGCGCCTACCCGCTGCGCGCCCCGCTGGACGTCTCCGTCGGCGTCGGCGCCAACTGGGAGGCCGCCGCGCACTGACCCGGAGCGGTAGTCGGCCGCCGGCGGCGGGCCCGGGCGCACGAAGTGCCCGGGCCCGCCGACGTGTTCGCTCGGTTCGGCCCGTTCGTTTAGTTGGGCCTGCTGCCCCTGGTGCTGGACGACCGTTCAGACCTGTTCGAAGTGGAAGGCCTTGATGAAGCAGTCGCGGGGCTGGGACACCGCGAAGAGGACGCACTCGACGAGGGATTGGGCGGCGAGGGGGGCCCGGGCGTGGCGCGGGGTGGTCTCCCACTCCTCGGCGAGGGGGTCGGGGTTGTCGAAGTCGGGCGGGTAGAGGGAGATCACCCGGACTCCCCGGGGCCGCAGGCGCTTGGAGAGGATGTCGACGAAACCGGCCTGGGCGTTCTTGGCCGCGTAGAAGGAGTCATGGGCGTCCGAGCGGTGATGGCCCGGGGTTCCGCAGGCGGAGACCATGGTCACCACGTCCGGTTTGACCGAGTTGAGCAGGAGGGGGAGGAAGTTCTTCACGGTCAGGACGGTGCCGGTGGCGCCGGAGGCGATCGTGTCGACGACGTCGGCGTCGGAGGCCGACAGGAGGTCCGGGCCTGCGAGGTAGCGGGAGCCGTTGTTGATCAGCACGTCGATGTGGTCGGTCTGCCCGCCCACTCGGGCAGCGAAGTCGCGGATCGAGGCGGGGTCCGTCAGGTCGCAGGCGAAGGCGTGGACGCGCTGCTTTCCCCGGTCGCGTATCTCGTCCCGGACCCGCTCGGCAGCGGCGAGGGTGCGGGCGGAGAGGAAGACCTCGGCGCCGAGGTCCGCTAGGCGGATGGCCAGTGTGCGCCCGAAGTCGCGGCCGGCAGCGGTGATGACCACCCTGTGGTCGTCGAATCTCATGTGCCCAGCTTGGCCGACGGCAAGGCGGCGCCACATCCTCCCCGTGTTCGCCCGGCGCAGGGAGTCGGCCCGTCCGACTTCCTGCGCGGCAGGCCTCGTCCGGGCCCGGACGGAGCAGTGTCCGCGCCCGCCGCTACGATCTGCCCGGCCGCCGCGCAGTGGGCGCGGCGCGGATCCGGGGGAGCGGCGATGACGGAACAGGGCGCGGAGGAGCGGCGGGGGTTGCTGCGGCCGCGGCTGGCGGTCCCGGCCGGGCTGGCGGCGCTGCTGTTGGTGGGCGGCTCGGTGTGGGCGCTGTCCGGTGGCGGGGGTGGTGCGGCCGCGCCGGTGGGGGCGGGTACGGCGAGCGCGGCGGTGAGCCCCACTGCGGAGCCCTCGCCGACCGCTGCGCCGTCGTTGCCATGACAGGGACGGCCATGCAACTGCCCGATGAGGTCCATGCCGAGATCACCGACCTGTGTCAGGAGGGTGATGCCCTGGCCGGAATGGGAGAGTTCGACGAGGCCAGGCTGCGCTACATCGAAGCCCTCCGGCTGCTGCCGGGCGATCCCCGTGGGTGGGCGGCCTCGACCTGGATCTACGTAGCGATCGGAGACGTGCACTTCCGACGCGGTGTTCACGACAAGGCCTACAAGTGCTTCCACAACGCCGTTCAGTGTCCTGACGGACTCGGCAATCCGTACATCCACCTTCGATTGGGCCAGACCGCCTTCGAGCTGGGCGACCACGACCGAGCTGCGGATGAGCTGATCAGGGCCCACATGGGTGGCGGACCCGAAATCTTCGAAGAGGACGACCCCAGGTATCTCAAGTTCCTGCGGGCCCGTGCGGACCTGAACCACTCCGGCAGTGCGGGCTCCTGACGGCTCACCGTTGGCGAATCGCCCGGGGCCAACGCGGGCCACCCGGTGGCAACCATGAGGGACGCCCGGAATTCGGCCTCCACCCCGACGACCTGCCGGCCTGACCCCTCCACGAACTCCTGCAGCGCAGCACTGGCTGCCGGCGGCCCACGTAGTGTCAAATACATTGGCAGCGCCCCGGGATGCGCCGTGAGCGGGGTACGGTGCGGGCGGACGGGAACGGGGAGGGAGATCGACAGTGAAGCGGCCGGGGTACGCAATTGCGGTGGTGCTCGACATCGTCTTGCTGGTCGGGTTGGTCCAGGGGTGGCTGCCCACCAGCTCCGAGGGGTTCCGCGAGTTCCTGGTCATCCTCACCACCGTGATCCTGTCGTTCGTCCTCTTCTCGGCGATCCGGCCGAACCGACGCGACTGACCCACCTGCCGGGGGCGCGCTGCTTCCCAAGTGCGCCTGCCACAGCCCGACATGCGCCTTCTGGCCAGGCGAGATGCCGCCCAGTCCCTACGCTGGATGCCGGCCCGCCAGCTCCGTCGAAGGACCGCTCATGCGCCGCTCCCGTCTCCTGCTGTCCCTGGCCCTGTCCGCCGTGACCGCCTCCGCTCTCGTTGCCGCCGATGCCGCGCCGGACGAACCGATCCGCTCCGTCCGCCTGCCGGTGCTCCGTGACCCGCAGGCGCAGCAGACGCTCCACCGCATGACGGACCCGGTGCAGGACTGGGTGGAGTCCGGCGATCAGGCGGCGGACGGCTACGCCGGGACCGTGATCGACGCCTGGAACCAGCACGCCGACCTCTACTGGAAGGGCGAGGCCCCGACCAAGGTGCAGGCGCTGCTCGGCGCGAACGCCAGCCCCGGCTTCACCGTCGACGTTCACCGCAGCCCGTACTCCCGTGCGGAGATGCGTGCCGCGATCGAGCGGTTCACCGCCGCGGTGGCGCCCGGGGCCTGGACGTCGATCGGCCCGCAGGAGGACGGCGCCGCCATCTCGATCACGTACGTGCCTTCGAAGGCAACGCGGCTGACCGGCGGCGCCACGACCGAGCAGGCGTACTCCCGGAGGGCCGCCGAGATCGCCGGGATGCCGGTGACGGCCACCGTCGAGGGCATCCCGGCAGCGCTGTCCGGCAGTCGGCACTCCGACAGCGCGCCGTACTACGCGGGCGCCGAGGTCAACACCGGCAAGGCCGCGTTCTGCTCGACCGCGTTCAGCGGGTGGAAGGACAGGACGAAGGTGCTGCTGACCGCCGCGCACTGCGGCGGCGGCCGGTACTACAACGGCACCGGCGGCTACATCGGCGACCTGTACGCGATCGGCGACGGCTTGGACGTCGGCATGATCGCGATCAACGGCAATGGCGCCGACCGGTTCTACGACGGCGCCTGGTCGGACCGGAGCGGCTCGTCACGACACACGTACGGGGCCGGACGCAACAACGTGGGGGACCTGGTCTGCCTCAGCGGTGCCCAGTCGGGGTGGAAGTGCGATGTGGAGGTCAAGAAGGTCGACGTGGAGACGACGAACGACGAGGGGACGAGGATCCGGCCGGTGGACATCGCGGAGTCGAAGGGCGGTGACCGACGGGCGGTCGGCGCGAAGGGCGACAGCGGTGGCCCGGCGCTGGCGAACCCGTCCGGCGCCAGCGGCGACATGGAGGCTCGCGGCGTGATCGTGGCCGGAAGGTCGGAGGTCAGCTGCCCGGCCGGGTCGACGGCGCACTCGACGACCTGCTACGCGCAGGTCATGTACGTGCCGATGACGCCGGTGGTGAACCAGATGGGCTTCTCGATCTCCTGACGGCGTCACTTCCGGGCGTTGGTACGGCGGGTCGGCTCCGCCGTCGTCGGGTCTTCGGGCCAGGGGTGGCGGGGGTAGCGGCCCCTGAGGTCGGCACGGACGGCCGGGTAGCCGTTTTGCCAGAAGGACGCCAGGTCTCCCGTGACGGCGGCGGGCCGGCCGGCAGGGGAGAGCAGGTGGATGGTCAGCGGGACGCGGCCGCCGGCCAGGGCGGGGGTGACGGTCCAGCCGAAGAGCTCTTGCAGCTTGACTGCCAGGAACGGGCGTTCGGTGCTGTAGTCGACTCGTATCCTCGAGCCGGACGGCACGGTGATCCGCTCCGGCGCGAGTTCGTCCAGGCGGCCCGCTTCGCCGGTGGCCCAGGGGAGCAGACGCTGCAACGCGGCCGTGGTATCGATCCTCGCGAGGTCGGCGCGGCGGCGGGCGCGGGAGAGTTCGGGCTCGAGCCACTCGTCGGCGCGTTCGAGCAGCGCCCCGTCGGAGACGTCGGGCCAGGGGTCGCCGAGAGCGTTGCGGAGGAAGGCGAGGCGTTCGCGCAGGCCCGGGGAGGGCCAGGTCAGCACGGTGCTGATGCCCTCGCGGGCCAGGCCTTCGAGGAGGGCGGCGCGGACGAGTGCGGGGTCGGGGCGGCTGAGGGGCTTCTCGGTGAGTTCGATGGCGCCGAGGGACTCGACCCGGCGGGAGACGACCTCACCTCGTCGGGTGTCCCAGTGGACTTCCTCGCGGGCGGTGAGCAGAGCGGCTCCGGCCTGGTGGGCGGTGTCCTCGTCCAGTGCCGCAGCGTGCAGGATGCGGGCGGAGTGCGAGCCGGCCGGGCGGTCGGCGACCGCGACGGCGAGCCAGGGGAGGGCGCCGAGCCGGGTGTCGCGGGCGGGTTCGGCAGCCGTCCCGGAGGCCATCAGGTACGGGCTGCGCTCGCCGGGGGCGGGGCGCTCCACCCGGGCGCGGGCGATGCGTTCGGGGAAGGCGAGGGCGACGACGAGTCCGACGGCGGTCGCGTCGGGGAGTGGGGTGGTCGGTTCGTCGGAGGCGGAGCGCTGGAGGCGGCGGACTTCGTCGCGCCAGCGGGCGGCGTACGGATCGCCGGCGGAACGGACCGTCCGCCACACCGCGCCGAGGTCGTCGCCCAGCGCACGCGGCGGCTCCTCGGAGAGCAGGGCGACCACCTCGGCCGCGCGCCTGGCGCCGACGGCGGGGGCGCCGTCGATCAGGGCGCGGGCGAGTCGGGGGTGCAGCCCGGTGCGGGCGAGGCGGGTACCCCGTGGGGTGGCACGGCCGTCGGAGGAGACGGCGCCCAGGGCGATGAGGGTCTGCCGGGCGGCGGCCATCGCCCCGGCGGGCGGGGCGTCGGGCAGGGCGAGGCCGGTGGCGTCCGGGTCGCCCCAGCAGGCGGCCTGGAGGGCGAACGAGGTGAGGTCGGCGAGGGCGATCTCGGGGGTGGGGAACCGTGCGGCGCGGGCGTCCTCGGCCTCGTGCCAGCAGCGGTAGACGGTCCCCGGGGCCTCGCGCCCGGCACGCCCCGCGCGCTGGCGGGCGGCGGCGAGCGAAGCCCGTACGGTGACCAGCCCGGCCAGCCCCCGGGCGTGGTCGGTGCGGGGTTCGCGGGCGAGCCCGGCGTCGACCACGATCCGAACCCCGGGCACGGTGAGCGAGGACTCGGCGACGGCGGTGGTCAGGACGACGCGGCGTCCCTGCCCGGCAGAGAGCGCGGCGTCCTGGACGGCTTGCGGGGCGCGGCCGTGGAGTTGCAGCACTTCGGCCGAAACGCCGCCCAGCTGCCCCGCGACGCGGGCGATCTCGCCGACGCCGGGGAGGAAGCAGAGCACGTCCCCGTCGCGCTCACCCAACGCCCGCCGCACGACGGCCGCGACGTGGTCGAGCAGCGCCGGGTCGACCCGGGTCCCGTGCGCGGGCCGGACGGCGCGCGGCGGCGGTGCCCAGACCACGTCCACCGGGTGGGACACCCCGTGCGCCTCCACCACCGGTGCGCCGCCGAGGAGTTCGGCCCAGGCCTCGGTGTCGGAGGTGGCCGAGGCGCAGACCAGCCGCAGTTCGGGCCGCAGCGCCGCCCGTACGTCCAGCAGGAAGGCGAGCGCGGTGTCCGCGTCCAGGTGCCGTTCGTGGCACTCGTCGAGGACGACGACATCGACGCCCGGCAACTCCTGGTCGCGCTGCAGCCGCTGCAGCAGCACGCCGGTGGTGACCACCTCGACGACGGTCTCGGGCCCGGCGCGACGCTCCCCGCGCACCGTGTAGCCGACCCGGCTTCCGACGGCCTCGCCGAGCAGCCAGGCCATCCGCCGGGCGGCGGCCCGTACGGCGAGGCGGCGCGGTTCGGCGACCAGCACCCGCCGCACGGGCCGGCCGTCGGAGAGCAGCCCCGCGAGGGCGAGCGGCACCAGCGTCGTCTTGCCGGTCCCGGGCGGGGCCGCGAGGACGGCGGTGCCGTCCTGCTCCAGTGCCTCGTGCAGGGCGGGCAGGGCGGTGCGGACGGGAAGTTCGCGCCAGGCGGGGTTCATGGAGGGGCTCAGCCCCGCTCGGTGACGAAGATCGCCGTGCCGGGGATCAGCCGCCCGCGCAGCGGGGACCAGCCGCCCCACTCCTGTTCCAGGTCGGCCGGCCACTCGGGCTCGACCAGGTCGATCAGCCGGAAGCCGGCGGCGACGAGTTCGCGGACCCGGTCGCCGAGGGTGCGGTGGTGTTCGACGTAGGTGGCGTTGCCGTTCTCGTCCTGCTCGACGTACGGGGTGCGGTCGAAGTAGGAGGACGTCGCGGTGAGCCCCTCGACGCCGGGCTCGTCGGGGAAGGCCCAGCGGATCGGGTGGGTGACCGAGAACACCCAGCGCCCCCCGGGCCGCAGCACCCGGTGCACCTCGCGCATCAGGCGCTCGGTGTCGGCGCTGAACGGGACGGCTCCGTAGGCGGAGCAGGCGAGGTCGAAGGAGGCGTCGGCGAAGGGCAGGACGGCGGCGTCGGCCTGGACGACGGGGACGGGCGCGGTGCCGCGGCCGAGGTCGATCCGGCGGGAGTGCTGGAGCTGGCGGTAGGAGATGTCGAGGGCGACGGGGCGGGCGCCGCGGGCTGCGAGCCAGCGGGAGCACTGGGCGGCGCCGGCGCCGATCTCCAGGACGTCGCGGCCGGAGACGTCGCCGAGCAGGCGGGCGTCGGCCTCGTCCAGTCCCTCGGGGCACCAGGTGAAGCGGTCGTCGCCGAGGAACTCGCCGTGCTCGTCCTGGTACTCGTCGGCGTTGCGGTCCCACCAGTGCCGACTGGCCCGGCTGCTCTCCCCGACGCCCGCCGAGCGCCGCACCGCGTCGTCGCCGGTGTCGTCCTCGTCGACGGATGAGTCAAGATCGTGAAGAGGGGACTGGGGGGTGGTGGCCACGGTGACAATGCCCATCGCGTAGGGTATGAAGTGCGGAAGCGCCGCTGCCGCGAACCGGCCCGTCAGGGTCCGGCTCCTGGTGGTGGCATCCGGGGAAGGGCCCCTGCGAGCGCCACCGCGAGGTGCGCAATCGGAGGATATGGCCTGATCCGTACCGGGCTCCACCGTCTTGCCTCTCTTGGCGTTGACCGTGCCTGGCCGTCCCCGTATGCTACAAGTTGCGCTGCGGGCCTGCGCGCCTCGGACGGAGCAGGTCGCGCTCGCATCTGTCGAAGACCCCACGGTCGCAAGACGGACGCCGGTTCTCGTTGTTCACGGGATCACCGGTGCGCCGTGTTCTTGGCTGTCCGGCTTTCGGTGGGAGCGATACGGGCCCTCCGCGTGGCATTACCTACGACTTTCATGTCCGTACCGGAGCCCTTTTCCTAATGACGAGCCCCACCGACTCCTCCCTCAGCACCACCCCGCAGGTCGCGGTCAACGACATCGGCGACGCGGACGCGTTCCTCGCCGCGATCGACGAGACCATCAAGTACTTCAACGATGGCGACATCGTCGAGGGCGTCATCGTGAAGGTCGACCGTGACGAGGTCCTCCTCGACATCGGTTACAAGACCGAGGGCGTCATCCCGTCCCGCGAGCTCTCGATCAAGCACGACGTTGACCCGCACGAGGTCGTCGCCGTCGGTGACAACATCGAGGCCCTGGTTCTCCAGAAGGAGGACAAGGAGGGTCGTCTCATCCTGTCCAAGAAGCGCGCTCAGTACGAGCGTGCCTGGGGCACGATCGAGAAGATCAAGGAAGAGGACGGCATCGTCACCGGTACCGTCATCGAGGTCGTCAAGGGTGGTCTCATCCTCGACATCGGCCTCCGCGGCTTCCTCCCGGCCTCGCTCGTCGAGATGCGTCGCGTCCGCGACCTCCAGCCCTACGTGGGCAAGGAGCTCGAGGCCAAGATCATCGAGCTGGACAAGAACCGCAACAACGTGGTCCTGTCCCGCCGTGCCTGGCTGGAGCAGACCCAGAGCGAGGTCCGCCAGACCTTCCTCACCACCCTGCAGAAGGGCCAGGTGCGCTCCGGCGTCGTCTCCTCGATCGTCAACTTCGGTGCCTTCGTGGACCTGGGTGGCGTCGACGGCCTGGTGCACGTCTCCGAGCTGTCCTGGAAGCACATCGACCACCCGTCCGAGGTCGTCGAGGTCGGCCAGGAGGTCACCGTCGAGGTTCTCGACGTTGACATGGACCGCGAGCGCGTCTCCCTGTCGCTGAAGGCGACCCAGGAGGACCCGTGGCAGCAGTTCGCCCGTACCCACCAGATCGGCCAGGTCGTTCCGGGTAAGGTCACCAAGCTGGTTCCGTTCGGTGCGTTCGTCCGCGTGGACGAGGGCATCGAGGGTCTGGTCCACATCTCCGAGCTGGCCGAGCGCCACGTCGAGATCCCGGAGCAGGTCGTCCAGGTCGGCGACGAGATCTTCGTCAAGGTCATCGACATCGACCTCGAGCGTCGTCGCATCAGCCTGTCGCTGAAGCAGGCCAACGAGGCCCTGGGTGCCAACCCGGCCGAGGTCGAGTTCGACCCGACCCTGTACGGCATGGCCGCCTCGTACGACGACCAGGGCAACTACATCTACCCGGAGGGCTTCGACCCCGAGGCGAACGACTGGCTGCCCGGCTTCGAGAAGCAGCGTGAGGAGTGGGAGCGCCAGTACGCCGAGGCGCAGTCCCGCTTCGAGCAGCACCAGGCCCAGGTCATCAAGAGCCGCGAGGCCGACGCCGAGGCCGCTGCCGAGGGTGGCGACGCCGTCGCCGCTGCCGCCGGTGGCTCCTACTCGTCCAGCAGCGACGAGGGCTCGGGCGCCCTGGCCTCCGACGAGGCCCTGGCCGCCCTGCGCGAGAAGCTGGCCGGCGGCCAGAGCTGAGGCTCTCGCCCCCCGCTAGCTGACAGCTAGGGAACGGGCCCCATCCGGATTCGTCCGGGTGGGGCCCGTTCCGCGTTTTTCCCGGGGTCGGCTCGCGCCCTTCGTTTTCTGGTTTGACTTATGTGTGGTTTATGTGTAGGGAAATGTGAGATGAGGCTCATCGCCCTGCTATAGGCCGGAGTTCGGGTTGCACCTACATTGAGTGGAACTGCCCGAAAGGCTCCTCCATGCGCAACCCCACCACCGCCGCCACCACCGCTGTGGTCGGCGGCCGGCTCGCCGCGATAGGCCGGTTCTGCTTCCGCCACCGCCGCTGGGTGCTCGGCTTCTGGTCCGTCGTCCTGGTCGCCGGGGTGCTGATCGGCGGTCGGGTCTTCGAGGGTTCGGTGGCCGGAGCCTCCTCCGCCACCGCCGAGGCCGACCGGGGCAGCGCGGTGGTCGCCGCGGCCGATCCGGTCAAGGGCACGGTGACCGCGGTGGTGGACGGCAAGCCGGTGGACGATCCTGCCGTGCGCGCGGCCGTCCAGAAGGCCACCGCCGGGATCGCCGCCCTGCCCGGGGTCTCCGGCGTCCAGGACGCGTACGGCCCGGGCCCCGGTCCGGCCGCGCTGCGGGCCGCCGACGGGACGGCGAGCCTGGTCACCGTACGGATGGCCGCCGCCGCGACCTCGGCCCAGACCGACACGGTCACCCACCGGCTCGCCGCGCTGGACGGCGCGGGCGGTGCGCACGTGACCGTCGGCGGGGACCTGGTGCTCCAGCAGGAGGTCAAGAAGCAGACCGAGCAGGACACCCGCTTCGGCGAGATGGTGACCCTGCCGCTCACCCTGGTCGTGATGGTGCTGGTCTTCGGCGGGCTGGCCGCCGCCTCACTGCCGGTGATCGGCGCCGTGGCTTCGGTGGGCGGGGCACTTCTGGCCATGTTCGGGTTCAGCCGGATCATGGACATCGACACCAGTGTGCTGCCGATCGCCACCGTGCTGGGGCTCGGGCTGTCGATCGACTACGCGCTGCTGATGGTGAACCGTTTCCGCGAGGAACGCGGCCACGGCGCGGGCATCGCCGCCGCCGTCGAGCGGACCGCCGCGACTGCCGGGCGCACCGTCGCCTTCTCCGGACTGACCGTGGCCGTCGCGCTGTCCGGCCTGTTCGTCTTCACCAGTCCGGTGCTGGGCGCCGTCGCCGCGGCCGGGGTGAGCGTGGTGGTGATCGCGGTCGCCGCGGCACTGACCCTGATCCCCGCGCTGCTCGGCTTCGCGGGCTCGCGGATCAGGACGCCGACCGCACCCGTCCCGGACGAGGGCTTCTTCAGCCGGACCGTACGGCGGGTCCGCAAGCGGGCGGTGGCGGTGACCCTCGCCTCGGTGGCGCTGCTGATGGCGGCCGGGGCCCCCTTCCTGCACGCCGAGATGCGCAGCTCCGGCGCCGCCGTGCTGCCCACCTCCTCGGCCGGGCGGCAGGTCGCCGAGACCGTCGACCACCGCTTCCCGCAGGTCGCGGCCGCGCCGATCACCGTGGTGGTCGAGGGCGGGGGGCCGGTGGCGCAGGCGTACGCGGACGACGTGGTCGCCAAGCTGCCCGGGGTGAGCGGGGTGCGGGCGGTGACGCCGGTCGGCGACGAGGTGTCGACGGTGGACGTGCTCGTGCACGGGGACCCGCAGGGCGACACGGCCAAGCGGGTGGTGGACGAGCTGCGGGCCGACCGGGGCGGGCTGCGGACGTACGTCACCGGCGGCGCGGCCTCGGTGGTGGACTTCAAGGACGAGTTGCTGTCGCGCGGGCCGTGGGCGCTCGGCCTGGTCGCGGCCGGGACGCTGGTGCTGCTGTTCCTGATGACCGGCTCGGTGGTGATGCCGGTCAAGGCGCTGCTGATGAACCTGTTGTCGCTGGGCGCCTCGCTCGGAGCGCTGACCCTGGTGTTCCAGGACGGCTGGCTCAGCGGACTGCTCGGGTTCAGCCCGACCGGCGGGTTGGAGACCTTCATCCCGGTGCTGGTCTTCGCCTTCGCCTTCGGGCTGTCGATGGACTACGAGGTGTTCCTGCTCTCCCGGATCAAGGAGCTGACCCAGCGCGGGCACGGCTGTGTCCGGGCGGTGGAGCTGGGCGTCCAGCGCAGCGGTCGGATCATCACCTCGGCGGCGATGCTGATGGTGATCGTCTTCGCGGGCTTCGCGCTCGGGGACATGCTCATGGTCAAGCAGATGGGCATCGCACTGGCCGTGGCCGTCGCGGTGGACGCCACCCTGGTGCGCTGCCTGCTGGTGCCCGCGGCGATGAGCCTGTTCGGCGAGTTCAACTGGTGGGCGCCCGCCCCGCTGCGGCGGCTGCACCGCAGGTTCGGGCTGAGCGAGCACGTCGACCTGCCGGAGATCGAGCAGCCGGCGATCCCGGTGCAGGCGCAGGCGCCTGCTCCGGAGCTGGTTGCGTCGGGGCAGGCGCGGTAGCGGCCGGCTCCGGCGGGTCTTCAGCTGAGGCGCTGCAGCAGTTCGACGCTCGCGCGCAGCTGGGCCCGTTCCTCGGTGCTGAGGCGGGTCTCGATGGCGGTGGCGATGTGGTGCTCGCGGCGGGCGCGCTGGTCGAGCAGGGCGGCGCGGCCGGCGTTGGTGGGGGCGATCAGCTGCTTGCGGCCGTCGGTGGGGTGGGGCTGCTGGGCGACCAGACCGGCCTCGGCCATGAGTGCGACGGTGCGGGCCATCGACTGGTGGCGCACGCGTCGGCGGTCGGCGAGTTCGGCGACGGTGCAGGAGCGTTCGTCGCGGATCAGCAGGCCGAGCACGGCGGCCTGGTTCGGCGGCAGGTCGTCGCTGTCGCGCAGGGTCCGGACCAGGTTGCCGAGGGCGGCGCGCAGGTCGGCGGCGAGGTCCAGGGTGTCCGGGTGCGGGGTGTCGCTGGTCATGGGAGAAGTCTATCCGGAAGATGTGCAGCAAGACTGTACAGCCATGCTGTATGGTTTTGGGCATGCGAATCACCAAGTTCGGACACGCCTGCGTACGCATCCAGCACGACGACACCACCCTGATCGTCGACCCCGGCGCCTTCACCGACCCCGCCGCACTCGCCGGGGCGGACGCCGTCCTCATCACCCACGAGCACATGGACCACTTCGAGGAGTCCCGGCTGCGCGCCGCGATGGAGGCCGACCCGGCCCTGCGGGTGTGGACCAACGGCGCCGTCGCCGCCCAGCTGGAGGGCCTCGGGCAGCGGGTCACCGAGGTCGGCGAGGGCGACGCCTTCGAGATCGGCGGGGTCGGCGTCTCGGTGCACGGCGAGTGGCACGCGGTGATCCACCCGGACGTCCCGCGGGTGAAGAACATCGGCTTCCTCTTCGACGGCCGGTTGTTCCACCCCGGCGACGCCTTCACCGTGCCGCCGCACGCGGTGGACACCCTGCTGCTGCCGCTCGCGGGGCCGTGGAGCAAGGCCTCCGAAGTGGTCGACTATGTCCGCGAGTCGGGCCCGCGCCAGGCCGTCCCGGTGCACGAGGCCACGCTCAGCCCGATCGGGCACATGGTCGCCACCCGGCTGCTCGGGCCGGACGGGCCGGGCACCGGCGGCGCGGAGCTGGTCGTGCTCGGCGAGGGTGAGAGCCTCGACCTGGACTGACGGTCCCGGCGCCGCGCCGGTAGCCTGACGCCATGCTGAAGATCGGACTGACGGGTGGCATCGGCGCGGGCAAGAGCGAGGTGTCCCGGCTGTTCGCCGCGCACGGCGCGGTGATCGTGGACTCCGACCTGATCGCCCGCGAGGTGGTCGCGCCGGGGACGGACGGCCTGGCGGCCGTGCTCGCCGAGTTCGGCCCGCAGGTGCTGCGGGAGGACGGCACGCTGGACCGCCCGGCCCTCGGGGCGATCGTGTTCGCCGACCCGGAGAAGCTGCGGGCGCTGAACGCGATCGTCCACCCGCTGGTGCGGGCCCGCTCCGCCGAACTGGAGGCGGCGGCCGCACCGGACGCGGTCGTGGTGCACGACGTGCCGCTGCTCACCGAGAACGGGCTGGCCCCGCTGTTCGACCTGGTCGTGGTCGTCGACGCCGACGACGAGGTGCGGGTGGAGCGGCTGGTGCGGCTGCGCGGGATGGCCGAGGAGGAGGCCCGGGCCCGGATGGCCGCGCAGGCCTCGCGGGCGGACCGGCTGGCGATCGCCGACCTGGTGATCGACAACGGCGGGCCGCTGGAGGCGCTGACGGCGCGGGTCGACGAGGTGTGGGCGGAGCTGGTGAAGCGGGCCGCCGCGTAGCGGCCACCGCCGCACCGGGCCGCCGCGTGGCGGCCGCCGCCGTACCGGTCTCAGACCACCCTGAGCGGCAGTCGGGCCCGGACGGCGAAACCGCCCTCGGGGGTCGGGCCGGCGTGCAGGGTGCCGCCGAGGTCGTCGGCGCGGGTGCGCATTCCGTGCAGGCCGTGGCCGCCCGAGGGCAGGCCGGGGCCGGCACCTTCCGAAGCCACCGGCCCAGCGAGATCGGTGGGCTGGGCGGGCTGGGCAGGCTCGGCGGGGGAGTTGACCACCGCCAGGCGCAGCCCGTCCGGTTCGACCGCGACCGTGACGGCGACCTCGGCGGCCGGGGCGTGCTTGTGGGCGTTGGTCAGTGCCTCCTGGACGATCCGGTAGGCCGCGTACTGCACCTTGGGCCCGGGTGCGGGCAGCCCGTCGTCCGGGCCGGTGACGGTCAGGCCCACGGCCAGCCCCGCCCGCCGGGACTCCTCGACCAGGGTGGGCAGGCCGCGCAGCGAGGGCGCCTGGTCGGAGGCCGGGGTCAGCACCCCGAGCAGGCCGCGCAGTTCGGTGAGCGCCTGAAGGCCCAGGCCGCGGATCAGGCCGAGGGTCTCCCGGACGGCGGCCGGGTCGTCGGCCCGGGCGACCTGTCCGGCGCCCGCGTGCAGGGTGATCAGCGAGACGCGGTTGCACACCATGGGCTGGCGCATGAGGGGCATGCTGTCACACCCGGGGCGTGCCGGGATGGGGCTCGTGTTCAAGTGGCCGGCATCACCGGCATCCGGTGGTCGGGACGGGACTTGGGGGCTGCTCCGAGGGGAATGGAGCATGGAGTGATGAGTGATCGTTTCTCTGCAGAACCGCTGGCCGTCGAGCGGCTGGAGGAGTACACCCGCGCCGGGCAGGAGGAGATCCTCGGCCCGGGCGAGGACCCGTACGGCGTCGCCTACACCGGGTTGACCTTCCGGCCCAAGGAGATCCACTTCGGCATCCGGGCCGCCGGCGGCCGGCTGATCGCCCACACCGGGCTGCTCCCCGTCCCGCTCACCGTCGGCGGCACCGACCTGGAGGCGGTGGGCGTCGGCGGGGTGTGCGTCGCGGCCGAGCGGCGGGGCGAGGGCCTGGCGCACGCCGTGGTCGGGGCCGCCGTGGACCACGGGCGCGCGCTCGGCTTCCGGTACGCGCTGCTGTTCTGCCGTCCGCCGCTGGCGGTGTTCTACCGGGGGCTCGGCTTCCGCGAGGTGGCCGAGGAGGTGACGGTCGAACAGCCGGAGGGGCGGCTCGCGGTGATGCCGCTGAGCACCATGTGGCGTCCGCTGGCGGCGGACGCCGGGTGGCCGGAGGGGCCGGTGCGGCTGCGGTCACTGCCGATGTGACGGGGTCGGCACCCGATCAGACGGGCGTCGCCTCGCCGAGCGCCGCGTGGGCGACGGCGGCCTCGGCCAGGGCGCGGATCATCGGGTGGGCCCGGGTGCCGTCGCCGGACAGCTCGGGCTGGAACAGCGAGGCGAGGAAGAACGGGTGGCCGGGCAGTTCCAGGACCCGGACCTGCCCGGACTCGTCCGCCCCGCTGAAGCGCAGCCCGTGGGCGCGCAGCCGGTCCAGGTAGTCGGCGTTGAGGCCGTAGTTGCAGTGGTAGCGCTCCAGGCTGCCGGTGGCGCCGAGGGCGCGTTCGGCGAGAGTGCCGGGGGTGATCACGACGGCGCCCTCGTGGCCGACCAGGGAGCAGGCGAGCGGCACGATCACCTGCTCCTCGCGGTCGGGGTCCTGCTCGCCGTGGACGGCCCCGCCGAGGTCGCAGACGTTGCGGGCGTACTCCAGCACCGCGTGCTGGAACCCGGCGCAGGTGCCGAGGAAGGGGATGCCGCCCTCGCGGGCGGTCCGGATCGCGGCCAGGGCGCCCGCCTCGCTGCGGTACGGGCTGCCGGGGAGCAGCCAGATCGCGTCGAAGCCGTCGAGCGCGCCCGGCGCCCCGGCGTCCTCGGTGGGGATCCAGTAGGCGTCCAGGACGAGCTGGTCGCGCTCGGCGAGGGCGTCGAGCAGGCCGGGGACGCGGGCGTGCGAGCGGACGGCGGGGGAGCGGTCGCCGACCAGGGCGATCCGTGGGGTCAGGTAGGTCATGCGGCTATCCTGACGCGGCACCCGATATCAGCGCCAACGATGATTTCTTACCCGTCGATCAGATCGGTTGATGACCACCGTGGATCCGCAGCAGCTGCGCACCTTCGCCACCGTCACCCGGCTGGCCTCCTTCTCCGAGGCGGCCCGGGAACTCGGCTACACCCAGTCCGCGGTGTCCCAGCAGATCGCCGCGCTGGAGGCGGACCTCGGCACCGCCCTGCTGGTGCGCCGACCGGTCGGCCCCACCGTGGCCGGGCGGCGGTTGCTGGAGCACGCCGTCCCGCTGCTCGTCCGGCTGGAGGCGGCGCGCGCCGACGTCGCGCGCCTGGCCGGTTCCCCGAGTGCCCGACTGGTGCTCGGTGCCACCCCGCTGGCGGTCGGAGTGGCACTGGGGCGCGCGCTCGGCGAGGTGCGCCGGGCGTACCCGCAGGTGGAGCCGGTCGTCCGGGTGCTCGCCCAGGACGTGCTGGCGGCCCGGGTCGCCACCGGCGAGGTCGACCTCGCGCTGATCGACGGGCTGGCCGCGCCCAGCGATCCGCTGCCGCTGCCCGAGGTCGGCCCGCTGACCACCGTCGCGGTGGACGAGCGGCCCGTCGCCGTCGCCCTGCCCGCCGGGCACCCGCTGGCCGGCCGCGCCGGGCTCGCCCTCTCCGACCTGTCGGCCGCGCGCTGGCTGGACGCCCCCGACCTCACCCCGACCGCAGACCGGCTGCGCGCCGCCGCCGGCACCGACGGCTTCCGGCCCGCCACCCGGTACCGCGGCACCGATCTGCACGGGCTGCTCGCGCTGGTCGCCACCGGGCACGGGCTCACCCTGCTGCCCGAGCCGGTGGTGGCCGGGGCGCCCGGAGTCGACCACGCGCCGGTCGCCGCGCCCCGGCTGGTGCACCGCACCGAACTCGTTCACGGCAGCCTGCCGGAGGGGCCGGCGGCGCTGCTGGCACGGCTGTTGGTCGACTGAGGCGCGGGCGGATGTGGAGGGGCGGTCACCACTCGTTCACGTCCCGGGGCTGACGGCGGTCGGCATACCGGTGCTGTCATGGGCACAGTCGCCCGGCGATCGGCCGGGCCGGTCCTGGAGAGCGCCCCATGATGTTCCGTCAGCGTCTCACCGTCGTCGCCGCGGCGGCCGCCCTCGCCGCCGCCGGGCTCGCCACCGGCACCGCACAGGCCGCCGCCCCCGCCCCGCAGGGGAAGGCCAAGTCCGGCACTCTCACGGCGAGTTGCTCGCAGGCGTACCTGCCGCTGCCCGACCCGTCCTGCACCCCCGGCGCGTACAACCCGGACGTCACCCAGGCCACCATCGGCCAGACCATCTGCGTCTCCGGCTGGACCGCCACCGTGCGCCCGCCGACGAGCTACACCAACGCGCTGAAGGTCCAGCAGATAGCCCGGTACGGGTACGCGGACACCAACCCGTCGGACTACGAGGAGGACCACTTCGTCCCGCTCGAACTCGGCGGCGCGCCGCGCGACCCGCGCAACCTGTGGCCCGAGCCGCGCTACGGCAACGAGCCCGCGCAGAGCAAGGACTCGGTCGAGACCAGACTCAAGAACGCGGTGTGCGCCCGCAAGGTGACCCTGGCGGCCGCCCGCAGCGCGATCGCCGGCGACTGGACCACGGCGCTCAGCCGCCTGGGGCTCTGACCCGGCGGCAGAGTGATGCCGCCCGGCCCGTCCGGTCCCCTGTGCCGGACGGACCGGGCGGCCGTCTGTGTGGGTGGTGCGGGCCTGCTGGGATCAGCAGCCCGTCGTGCGGATCTAGTAGCAGCCGGGAAGGGCCTCGCAGAGCGCGGAGGTCATGCCGGTGCCGACGTACTTGTCGTCGGGCGCCTTCCAGGCGTCCTTGGGCTGGGCGCCGCCCTTGGTGGTAGCCCAGACGGACAGCTCGCTGACCGTTCCGCCCGCGTTGACCACGTACTCGTGCAGGGTGGCGGTGGAGCCGTCGGCCTGCGGGACCGTCAGGGTGGCGGCGAAATACGGCGCGTCGTCCGCGCTGTTGACCTTCACGGTGGCGCCCGGCGCGGTCTTGGCGCAGTCCTTGACGGCCGTGGCGAGGCGGTCCTTGATGACGCCCACGCTCTGGCCGTTTCCGCTGCTGTGGGTCGGGTCGCCCCAGAAGAAGAGGGTCTGCTGGGCCGTCCAGCGGTCGCCGCCGAAGCCCACCGAGGCCTTGGCCTTGGCGGTGCCCTCGGTGAACAGGTACTCCTCGCCCTTGGGGAGCGGGGAGTGGCACAGCTCCATGCCCTTGAAGCCGACCGCTCCGGTGACCGGCTTGGCGTTGGCGGCCAGCGGGGCGTAGTGGTAGGTCTCGTCCATCGGGATGTTCTTGGTGTCCATCCAGGCCTTGGCCGGGATGCCCTTGCCGTCGGGCTTGGACGTGCTCCCCGTGCTTCCCGCGCTCGGTGCCGTGGTGCCGGTCGCCGTGGTGCCGGTCGGTGCGGGGGCGGCGGTCTTGCCGCCGTCCTGGCCGCTGTTGTCCGGGCCGCAGGCACTCAGGGCGCCCACGCAGAGCAGGGCGGCGGCGGTGGCGGTGACCAGTCGGGTGCTGCTGCGCAACTGACGATTCCTCGCGTGTCCGGTGTCGTGGTTCGGGGCTGGGACCGGGGCCGGCGGCGCTTCGGCCGCCCGTCCTCGCCGCCCGGCCGACCCGTGGCTGCGGGCACTCGACATGGCTGTTCCTCCCCCGTTTCGTGCTGCCGTCAGGCCCCCTGGCTCCGCAGCTCACCGCAGGTCTGAGCGTTGGTCAGACCGGTTACTGCGTCGACGGCGGAGGAAACTTACGCCACGGGGGCGCCGGGAGCAAAGCGGGATTCCTGCCGGGCGCCGGGCGAGTGCGGCAGTTGCAGCGGACCGGTGGGGAACATGTGTGCGGACGCGGCGGAAGCGATGGGCAGGGCGCGGCCGCAGCAGGCGGATCCGCCCGCTCCCGGACACCGCCGGGCCCGGCGCATCCCTTGCCGGGCACGCGCTCCGGCGCTGGATCGTGCCCGTCCGTCACGAGGCCCGCCCGGCCGACCCGGCGGCCGACACCAAGGCTTCCCCCCGGCCGCAATGCCCGTGTGATCCCACCCACGGTCCGGGTCGGCGTGTCCGCTCGGGGTGGCGGTTCCGGTGCGGCTGGTACCGAATCCGGACGGAATCCGTACCGGGCCGTTACGACCGGAGCGGTGTGCCGGCCGTTACGGCTGGGGGTGGGTGCCCGGGACGCCGAGTTGGGCGGCGAGCCAGGGGAGGGCCTGGGTGAAGGTGGCGGCGCCGGTCTGCCAGGTGTGCTTGCCGGAGCCGACGGTGGAGGTGGTGCGGATGCCGTCCCGCTTGGCGGCCGCCTCCAGGGCCTTGGCGGCCTCGATCTGGCCGTGTTCCTCGTCGCCCTGGCCGAAGTAGCCGGAAACGCCCTGGTACTTCGGGTGGTGGGCGAGCACGGTCAGCGGGTCGTGGGCGGCCCAGGCCGCGGCGTCGCCGCCGTACAGCTCCTGGATGGTGTGGTCCTTGTCGCCGATGTACGGGCCCTTGTCGCCGGAGAAGTCGCCGAAGTGGGTGAAGCGGTTGGGGTGTTCGACGACGAGGTCGACGGCACAGGTGCCGCCCATCGACCAGCCGGCCACGCCCCACTTGTGCGGGTCGGTGGCGGCGTTGAAGGTCTTCTGGATGTACGGAGGGACGTCCTTGAGCAGGTGGCTCTCGGAGTTGCCGTGCGGCCCGTCCACGCACTCGGTGTCCACCCGGAAGCCGCCGGTCGCGTCGACGAAGACCAGGATCGGGGCGAAGCCGTTGTGCTTGGCGGCGAACTCGTCGGCGGTCCTGACCGCGTTGCCGGAGCGGATCCAGTTGTCGGGCGCCGCGAACTCGCCGCCGATCATCTCCAGCACCGGCAGCTTGGGCCGGCTCTGGCTGCGGAACCAGGCGGGCGGCAGGTAGACCAGTTCCTGGCGGTGGGCGAAGCCGCTGGCGGTGTCCGGGATGTCGACCTGCACGATGCGGCCGGTCCTGGTCTTGCCGTGGATCGAGCCGAGTTCGGCCAGGGTGATCTGGTCCGGCAGCGGCTGCCCGCTGAGCTCGCCGATCGCGTCGTCGATCGTCGGGTAGTAGCCGGTGGCGATGTTCACGCTGTTCGCGGCGCAGAACAGCGCCAGCAGTACGGTCGGTGCCACCAGCGCCCGCCGCCACCACTTCGCGCCGCGCCAGCCGAAGCCCAGCACGGAGAGCGCCGCGATCGCCACGCCGCTCCACAGCCACACCCCGAACGGGATCGGGTCGGTGATCCCGCCCAGGGTGAGCACGCCGAGGGCGACGACCGCGGTGACCGCCAGCGCCGTCCCGAGCGCGATCGGTCCCCACTTGCGCTGCCAGTTCCGGTCCCGCCGAGCCGCCGTCGTCACGAACAGGGCGAGGGCGGCGGCCTGGACCGTCCAGGGGAACCAGCCGTCGAGCAGGGAGACGTTCATGCGCGGAGGCTAGGCGCGGCGGATGAGAAGGGGGTGAGAAGGCTGACCGTCCGCTGACCGGCTGCTGGGAGTCGGCTGGGAGGGGGTCCGGGGGCGCGGTTCAGACGGAGTAGCGGTCGTGCGGGGTCCCGCGCTCCCAGACGGCCTCGAAGGCGGTGGAGGCCGCCCTCACCACGGCGGGATCCTCGGTGAACTCGTGGCCGGCCCAGGCGCCGTCGCCGGTGAACCAGTGGAAGAGGACCAGGCGGTCGTCGATCAGCCAGAGGTCGTTGCCGGGCAGGGCGAGGTCGGAGGCCAGACGCCGGGGAAGCCAGCGGACCTGCTCCCCGGCCGCGATGTTGGCGGGGGTGAGGGCGTGCTCCCAGCGGATGTAGTCCGTCACGGGCTCGGAGACGATCCGGGCCCGGCGCAGGACGACGCCCCGGGCGACGGTCTCCCGCACGAGGGGCAGCCAGCCGGCCCAGAGGGCGGAGTCGGGATCGAGGTCGACCGCGCCGGAGCGCCTGAACTCCTCGAAGGCGGCTTCCTCGTCGGCGACGCCGTAGACGTCACGCATCTCCAGGTGGACGGCCGTTCGCCGGGCGCCCCTCAGCAGGGCGGAGAAGTCCGGCACGTTCTGCGTCATCGCACACCTCTCACGGGGTGGTGGGCTCGGGATCGTTGCGGCGGACGGAGGCGAGCAGGGCGGCGCGGTCCCGCCACCAGGGCAGGAGCTGCACGACGCCGAACGTCGCCTCCAGGACGAAGAAGAACCACAGCACCCGGGTGGCGCCGTGGGCCAGCGCGTACGCCTGCCACGAGGCGAACAGCGTACGCGCGATTCCGTCCAACAGGCCGTGCAGCGGCAGAGGTTGGATGATCCGAAGGAGCGCCCAGACGATCACGACCGAGCCCATCAGGTTCGCGTAAAGGGTCTGGAACGGGTTCAGGGCGGGGAGGGTGCCCAGCCCGAACCGGGCACTGAGGGAGGACAGCGCGCCGTGCAGCAGCGCGTACGTCCACGGGGTCGCGAATCCCGCCGTGACGACGAGGTCGTACCAGGCGCTGGAACGTACGAGACGGATGTAGGCGGCCGTGCGGGGCGGGGTGAGCGGGTCGGGTTGGCGGGTCATGAGGGAGGCTCCTGCCGGTTTCCGGTGGACGACGGCCTCACGGTAGACAGTGGAGTACTGTCCAAGGTCAAGCCACGGCTCGGTGGGGAGCGGGGCGGCGGATCGTTCGGCGGAGGATCATGAGGATCGGGGAGCTGGCCGCGCAGGCGGGCGTCAGCAGGGACACCGTTCGGTTCTACGAGAGGATCGGCCTGCTCGAAGGGCGTCGGCAGGCCAACGGCTACCGCGACTTCCCGCCGGAGACGGTGACCTGGCTGCACTACGTCCGCACCGCGCAGACGCTCGGCTTCACGCTGGCCGAGATCGCCCAGCACGGCGCGCAGCTGCGCGACGCTCCCGATGGCGCGGAGGCGCTGTCCGCGCTGCTGCGGGACAAGATCCGGATCATCGACGAGCGGATGGCCGAGCTGGCCTCGCTGCGGGCGGACCTGGACGCGCGCGTGGGCACCGGGTGCCCGCTGCGCGGCTGAGCCGGTCGGGTCAGCGGGTGGGGATCCCGGGCGCGGTCCAGCTGGCCAGCACCAGGAGGGACTGGGCGGTTTCGGAGCCCGGTTCGACGTTGTAGACGCACAGGGTCTGCTCCGCGTCGCCGGGGACCTGGAAGGACTCGTAGGAGAAGTGCAGGTCCCCGACGAGCGGGTGGTGGTAGTGCTTGGCGCCGTGGGTGCGGCGCAGCACCCGGTGGTCGTTCCACCATCCGGTGAACTCCGGTGACCTCAGGGTGAGTTCGCCGACGAGGTCGGCGAGCCGGCGGTCGTCCGGGTAGCGGCCCGCTTCGAGTCGGAGCATGGCCACGGTTTCGGCGGCGATCCGTGCCCAGTCGCCCACCCGCTCGCGGGCCCGGGGGTCGAGGAGGTAGTAGCGGGCCAGGTTGCGGTGGGTGGCGGGCAGGGCGTCGAAGTCCGTGAGGACCTCCCGGGCGAGCCGGTTGGAGGCCAGTACGTCGGTGCGGCGGCCCAGGATGAACGCCGGTACGTGGTCGAGGGTTTCGAGCATCAGGTACAGGCCGGGCCGGACCCGCTGGGCCTTGGTGGCGGGGGCGGCGCGGCGAGGGCGCTGGGTGCCGGAGTGCAGGAGGTCGGTGAGGTGTTCGCGCTCGGTGTCGTCCAGGCGTAGCGCGCGGGTGATCGCGTCGACGACCTCGGCGGAGGGGTTGAGGGCGCGGCCCTGCTCCAGGCGCGTGTAGTACTCGGTGCTGACACCGGCCAGGCGGGCCACCTCGTCCCTGCGCAGGCCGGGAACGCGGCGGACGCGCCCGTCGGCGGGCAGCCCGGCCTCCTCGGGGGTGACGCGTGCGCGGCGGGAGCGCAGGAAGCCGGCGATCTCCTTGGTGCGGTCCATGGGTCCATTGTCGGTGTGGTGGGTGGGGGTGTGGGCGCTCTTGGGTGGCCCTGGTGGTACCTGCCTGGGCAGGGCCAGTTATGGCGGTCCAGGGGGATGGTCCGGGGGTTGTACTGGACCTGCGGCCGACGGGGATCGGCCGAAAGCCCCTGGAAGGAAAGTGCCATGCTTACGAACACTCTGTCCCGGCCGCTGACCGGCCGTGTCGCCGTCGTCACCGGGGCCTCCAGCGGCATCGGCGAGGCGTCCGCCGAGAAGCTGGCGTCGCTGGGTGCCCGCGTCGTCGTCCTGGCGCGGCGGGCCGAGCGGCTGGCGGAGCTGGTCGGGCGGATCGAGGAGAACGGCGGCGCCGCGTCGGCGATCGCCGTCGATGTCACCGAGGCGGCGGCTGTGCAGGCGGCCGCCGAGCGGGTGGAGGCCGAGTTCGGCGGGGCCGACCTGCTGCTGAACAACGCCGGTGTGATGCTGCCCGCTCCGATCGAGGAGTTGGCGACCGGGCAGTGGAAGCAGCAGATCGACCTGAACATCACCGGGCTGATGAACGCGATCGGCGCCTTCACCCCGCAGCTGGTGAAGGCTGCGGCGGAGCGCGGGGTGGCGGACCTGATCAACACGTCGTCCATTGCGGCGCAGAACATCTTCCCGAACTTCGCGGTGTACTCGGGGACCAAGGCGTACGTCAGCCACCTGTCGCGCCACCTGCGGGCGGAGCTGGGCGCGAAGAAGGTGCGGGTGTCGGCGGTCGAGCCGGGGATCGTCGGCACCGAGTTGCAGAGCCACGTGACGGATCAGGGTGCGCTGGAGTGGCTGGAGGGGTCGAAGGAGACCGTGGAGTGGCTCACGCCGGAGGACGTCGCGGAGATGGTCGGTGTGATCGCGACGCTGCCGGCCCGGGTGAACCTGCAACAGGTCACCATCATGCCGACGGGGCAGGCCAGTTGAGCGGTGGCGCTGCGGACGTCTCACGGGCGGTGCTGACGAGGCGGCGCAGGGCGGCCTGAGCGGGCGGGCCCCAGGTGGCCTTGCCGCCGGGGCGGTTGTGGCGGCCGGCCTCGCCGACGAAGATGCCGCCGAGGGCCCGGATGAGGGCCCAGCCGCGGGCGCGGCGCACGGTGGCGGGGTCGGCGGCCGGTTCGTAGGCCTGGTGGAAGAGCTCGGCGGCGCCGTCCGGGAGCAGGTTCCAGGCGGCGGCGAGGTCGCAGGCCGGATCGCCCGCGCAGAGTTCGCCGAAGTCGATCACGCCGCAGAGGGCGCCGTCGGCGGTGAGGACGTTGGCGGGGTGGAGGTCGCCGTGGATCCAGAGGGCCGGCCCGGTCCAGGGCGGGGCGGTGACGGCGTCCTCCCAGAGGGTGCGGACGGCGTCCGGGTCGGGGATCAGGCCCAGATCGGTGGCGGTGGCGAGGCCCCCTGTGAACTGCTCGGCGTGCAGGGCCAGTGGACCCCCGCGGTCGTCGCGCCCGGTGGGGGCCGAGGCGGGGGCGGGCCGGTGGAGGGCGGTCAGGAAGGCGGCCAGGCTGCGGGCGGAGGAGGCGGCGCGGGTGACGGGGGCCAGGTCGGCGGGGGTGCCGGGGACCCAGGTGGTGACCAGCCAGGGGTGGGGGAAGCGCTCGGAGGGCTCGCCGAGGCGCTGCGGAACCGGGATTGCGAGGGACAGACCGGCCGGGAGGGTCGGCAGCCAGGTGTGCTCCTTGCGCAGAATGTCCGCTGCCGACTCCGTCGCCCAGGGAACCCGGACGGCGAGGTCGTCCCCGAGCCGCCACATCTGGTTGTCCCAGCCACGCGCCCCGAGGCGGAGGGGGAGGTGGGCGAGGTCGGGATGCTGGTCGAGGAGGAGGCGGCGGATGAGGTCCGCGGTGATCTCGTTCGGCGTGTGGGGCATGGGCGAACGGTAGTTGAGGCAGACGGTCGGGCGTACGGAAACGGGCGGCCCCGCGCGATGCGCGGGGCCGCCCGCAACTACGGTCCAGATCGGCGCATCCCCGTAAGGTGATCTCCTCACGGATAGACCGTGATCACTCCCCGAGAACGCCGACCGGGTTGCCGGGGTCGTCCAGCCAGACCGTGTTCGCCTCCGAGGTCACCGTGAGTCCGTAACGCTCAAGCCCAGGACGTCCGTTGGACAACCACGTAGAGGCGGCGGACTCCAGCTCGGTCCAGAGGTCGCGTGGGCCGTCCTGGAAGGCGCGTGTGGTGCCGTCGTTCCACCTCTCCAGTACGGCCCACGATCCGTCGGTGTGGAGGAACCACTGGCCCGCGACGCGGTCGGTTGCCAGGCGCAGCCGGGTCGTGCCCGGCATGGCGAGTTGGGCGCTCCACAGGAACGTCGGGTCGACCAGGACGTCGGGGCGGATGGCAGTGTCGAGGCCGACGGTGGCGTCGCGAGCCTGAAGGGCGGCGCTCATGAGGGGCCCGATCGCGGGCCGGAGGGTCTCTCGGGAGAGCATGAACGAGACGTCCGAGCCGAGGAATCGGCCCTGCGCTGCGCCGTCGCCGACGTGCAGTTTCACGTAGCCGTAGGCGTCGAAGCTGCCGACCAGGGACACCAGGATTACCGCGCCGGGGAGCGACTGGGCCAGCCATGCGGACGGGACGCGGCTGGGCGAGTACGTTGCGATGATGCGGCCGTACGGTCCGCCGTCCGGGCTGCCCTTGCCGCCGTCGCCGACGACCAGGCGGGGCCGGTAGCCGATGGAGGCGAGCCGTTCGGCGTCTGCGGCGGACAGGACGGCGTCGTGCTCAACACTGGTCACGTGCTGGTCGCCGAGCCGGGCGCACAGGAGCGCGGTGGAGTAGCCGGTGCCGGTCCCGACTTCGAGCACGTTCGTGCCGTCCGGAACGTCGAGGTCTTCGAGCATCCGTACCACGACGCCGGGCAGCGTCGAGGAACTGGTGGGTGTCCCGATGCAGGATCCGCTGTTCGGCAGGGTCGCACCCCGGTCGAGTTGGGTGACCCACGTCGTGTTCTGGTAGGTGAGTCGTAGCCACTTCTGCGCGTCGGCTTCCCGGCTGACCAGGGTGTATCGGGTCATGCCGTCCGGGGCGTCCACGGTGGTGTAGAAGGTTGGCAGGAAGACATGGCGGGGCACTGCCAGTACAGCGTCCCGCCACTGCGGGCTGCGGAGTGAGCCGGCGCGCTCCAGCTCGTCTGCCAGGGCGAGGCGCAGAACGCGCGCCGCTTCTTCGGTCCCGGCCACGCTGTCACTCACCTGTGTTGCCCTTCTCCAGAAGATCTGCGATGGCGCGCGAGATGGGCACGCCGGTCCTGTGTTCGATCCACGACCATTGGCCGTTGGGGTTCACTTCGAGGAAGCGCCATTCCCCGGCCGGCGTCACGATGAAGTCGAATGCCCCGAAGACGAGTCCGAATTCGCGCATGAACGTGGAAACGCGCTCGCGCACCGGGCCGGGTACGGCCGTCGGCCGGTAGGTGAGGCTCTGGTAGTCGGTACGCCAGTCGATGTGGGCGGCCTCCGATCCGGCGTGGATCTCGACGGGGAAGAAGCGGTCGCCGACCACGGTCAGCCGGACCTCGTGGGCCTTGTCGATCCACTCCTGGAAGAGGTGGGCGCACAGGCGTACGGAGTCGTCCAGGTCGGCGGGGTCGATGACGACCGTGTCCACGGGCGAGCCGAGGCTCTTGGTGATGACCGGGGCGTCGAGGTCGGCGGCGAACTTCAGGGCCGCCTCGGGGTCGTTGGTAATGATGCTGCGTGGTGGATCCAGCCCCAGGCGACGGGCGACGGTGAGTTGCCACGGCTTGTGGTTGGCATCCAATTCCCGCGCAGGGTGGTTGATCCATAGGCAGGGAAGGGCGACGGCGACACCGACGAAGCCGGCCCGGGACTGGGCGGCGGCGAACCGCCGCCCGGCCTCGGACAAGCCGTCTGGCAGCCGGAACTCTTCTGGCCTGCGGAAGTACACCGACCGGACACGGGCCAGGTCGAGCGTGCGGTGCCCGTTGTCGAGCAGACCGGCCCACCTGTCCTCCAACGTTGCGGTCAGGATGAGTTCGGTGGGGAACTCGGCGGTGTCGCATCGGAACACGGGGACACCCCGGCTGTTCAGATGCTCAACCACGAGATCCGCAGTGGAGTCGAGCTGGTTCGTGAGAACCAGTACCGCCTCGCCGTCAGGTTCCGTCACCTGGCTCTCCTAGTAGAAGTCGGTGCCTTCGTCGTTCCTGCTGTCGGAGTTGGTGTTGCTGCTGGTCTCGCCGAGGGCGGTGTGTGCCCAGGGATTGCCGTCGGATGTGACGGCGATCTGCAGCCCCTGGTCGTAGGTGACGCTGGTGGTGTCGGCCGGCTCGCTGGTCTGGCGTGCGGCGTAGCGCATGGCGAAGGGCTGCCGTTCCGCGGAGGCGGTGGTCATGGTGCTCTCCTCTCGTGGGTCGAATCCGGTGGTGCTGCCCGCTCGGAGTAGCCGCAGGTGGCGTTTGCGGCCTCTCACTGGGAGACGGTAGGGAGAGAGCGCGCCTGCGGTCGACCAACTTGCTTCAGCTTGCTTGTAATCACCCAAGCGCGTTGATGGCGCTGGTGATGAGCGACCTCGCTTCGGCTCCGTGGACAGCGATGCCGGCCAGTTCGGAGAACGTTCGACTGTACTCGGCGATCTCGGCCGGCTGGGTGATGGTGAGGTGGGCGGAGACGAGCTCGACGTTCACCTGCGCGTCGTCGTACATCGTGAAGGACTCAACCGGCCAGCCGGAGCCTCGGGGTGATCCGAGCGGAATCACCCCGAGGCTGACTGACGGCAGGGCGCTGACGGTGCTCAGATGGCCGAGCTGGCCGATGAGGACGTCCGGGGTGCCGATGACTGTCCGAAGCACCCACTCCTCGACCAGGATGGCGAAGCGGTGATCTCCGCTGTGCAGGACCTTCTGCCGCTCGATCCGGACTGCGACGGCGTCGTCGACGTCGTCGGGAGCGCTGCGCAGTGACACGATCGTATTGAGCACGGCGCGCGTGTATGCGGGTGTTTGGAGCAGCCCCGGGACGACCCAGGATTGGTACATGCGGAATCGACGGGTTCGTTGAAAGAGGGGGCGTACGGACTCCTGGGCCCGTTTGAGACCTGACCGTTCGAGGCGGAGCCATTCGATGTACATGCCCTCGATGTTGCGGGCAGTCGCGATGAGGTCCGCTGCTTGACCGGGGGCGCCGCAGATGGCGGTCCAGGTCCTTATGTCGGCTTCCGAGGGCATCACGCGACCGCTCTGGATCTTGGAGCACTTGGATTCGTGCCACCCAGCAGCTTCGGCCAGCGCTCGCGCGCTGAGTCCGGAATCCCGTCGGATATCGCGCAGACGCTGGCCCAGGGCTTGCCTGGCTTGCTGGACGCTGGATGACGCGGACACGGCTCAGGTCAGCCGGAAGTCCTGGTGAGGTACCGCGCGCGCCCAGACAGCCTCGAACGCCGAGGCGCAGAGACTCACCGTCTGAGGGGCGGCGTTGAATTCGTGTTCCACGAAGTCGCCCTCGCCGCTGAAGTGGTGGATCAGAAGATGCTGCCCGTCGATGAGCCAGAAGTCGTTGCCGGGGAGAGCCAGATCGGTCGCCTGTCGGCGGGGGAGCCATCTGACCTGCTCACCGGAGGCGATGTTGCGGAACGTGATCTCGTGCTCGAACCGGATGTACTCGCTGGGCGGTTCGGAGATGATGCGAGCCCGTCGCACGTCGACTCCGCGGGCGGTGGTTTCCTTGATCAGCTGCAACCAAGGGCTCCACCACGACGAACGGTCCGTCGGATCGTCCCGCCGCCCGCTGAGCCAACGGAGGAACAACGGGTCGTCGCGCATGTATCCGTCGCGCATCTCCAGGTGGAGCGCCGAGCGGGTGCAGCCTCGCAGCAGCTCCTCAAGCGTGGGTGCCGCCGCCACCGTTCACCTCCGGGAAGAACTGCATCATGCGCCTGGGGAATTCGATCACGGTCTCGTGCTCGGGGACGTCCATGTGCGCGAGACGTGCCGGGTCGAGCACCCTCCAGCCCTGGAGGATGTAGTTGCCCGTCACGTCGTCGAAGTAGACGGTCGGGGACTTGCCTTCGGGACTGTCGGGGTCTTGCCCGAGCTTGTGCAGTGCCATGGTGGGCCTCCTAGCGGCCGGAGCCGATTGCCTTGGGCGATCGTTTCGTACGGAGGGCTTCCCGTGCCACGAACTTGCTCGAACTTGCCCGCTCGTAGCCGCGCATCGGTTGTCCTCTCGAGCCGCTTGGACAAGTTCGTTGAACGGGCGGCTCCGCGTGTGACGCGGAGCCGCCCGTGAGAGCGGAGGTCAGAGGGAGCTGGGGAAGTCACCGGCCCGGATGCCGGCCACGAATGCTCGCCAGGCCGCAGGGGAGAAGCCGAGGGCCGGGCCGTGGGGATCCTTGCTGTCGCGGACCGGGATGAGACCGGTGATGCCGTCGGCTACTTCGACGCAGTTGCCGCCTTCGCCGCCGCTGTAGCTGCTCTTGCGCCATGTCAGGTCAGCTGTCATTTCGATATCTCTCCTTCAGTAGCTGATTCATCCACGCAGCGGAATCCTGGGGAGTCATCGCGGTCTTGGCCAGTTGCTCGAAGACGAACTCGTGGCGCGCGATGTCGGATTCCCGCTCCAAGTAGAGGCTGCTGGTCAGTGCTTCGACATAGACGATCTGACCCGGCACGTCCGCGAAGGAGAGAAGGTGGAACGGCATGCTCATCGCTGCGTGAGCGCCAGCGCTGAGTGGCAGTACCTGGATGGAGATGCTGGGCTCTGCTGCGAGCTTCAACAGATGCAGGATCTGCTCGTGCATGACGCCGTGGCTTCCGACCGGGCGGCTCAAAGCGGCCTCGTTGAGAACCGCATGGATCTCGGGTGGGTTCGGTCGGCGGAGAATCTCCTGGCGCTGCATCCTGAGCCGCGACCGTCGACCGATCGTGCCCTCTATGTCGCCGTCCTGTCCGGCGAGGGAGGCACGGAAGATTGCACGAGAGTAGTCGGGCGTCTGAAACAGTCCGGGAATCAACTCTGTCTCGTGGGACCGGATTCGTGCAGCGTCAGCCTCCAGACCGACGTAGGTCTGGAACCAATCCGGCAGTGTGTCGCCGTAGTCGTGCCACCAGCCGCGTTGCGTACTGCGGCGGGTCAGAGAGATGAACTGGCGCAGTTCGGCCTCGTCGCTGACGCCGTACAGTTCGAGCATCGCGCGAACGTCGGATTCCTTCAGCGTCGTCTGACCGGACTCGATCCGCGACACCTTTGTCGCGCTGAACCCGAGCTCGTCCGCAACGGCCTTGGCCTGAAGCCCAGCCCGATCGCGCAATCGTCGCAGCTCGGAGCCAAGCCTACGGCGCAGCACGGTTGGACTGTCCATGCTCGTCGCTCCCTCTTGGTTGACGTCGAGTCACAGTCTGCCACCTCCCCAATTGATCACAAGAGTCTTGCGGCTCTGCGCAATTGCGCGACGATGCGCTTGCGTAACGAAGCCATCGCAGCGCATGCTACAGCGAGTAGCCCTTCGGGTTTCCTGAGTGACCGGAACGGACCTACTGCCGGGCATTCCCTTGCCTTCGCCCGGTCGTCGCATGGCTTCAACCCCTCTCCCTGGAAGGTGACTTCGCCATGTCTCGAAACTCCTCCACCATCTGGCTCCCGCGCAGCCGCCGCTCGCCCGCCATCGCGCGTCAGCGGCTTTCCGTCCTCCTCTCCTCCACTCCGAACGGGGACCGCTTCCTCGACTCCGGGCTCGTCGTCACCACCGAGTTCGTCACCAACGCCGTCCTCCACGGCACCCCGATCGGCCACCTCATCTACTTCGCCCTCGACGTCGACCCCACCCGCCTCCGCATCGAGGTCCACGACGCCCGGGGCGACCGCCTCCCCGCCCTGTCCTCGCCCGGTCTCGACGGCGAGACCGGGCGAGGGCTCCACCTCGTCGACTCCCTCACCAAGCGCTGGGGCTGCTGCCCGCGCCGACCCGTGGGCAAGATCGTCTGGGGCGAGGTGGCCGCGTGAGGGCCGACCACGAGATCCGCGTCGAAGTCCCCGGCGTGAGGCCCCCGTCGGTCCGCACCCTCAGCCCCGACGGCCTCGAATCCCTCTGGAACTCGATCTGCTTCCGCCCGATGTCCCCGCTCCAGCGCGAGATCCTGGAGCGCGCCCTCGCCGGCCCCTGCGCCGAACGCAACGTCATTCGCCACCTCGCCGCGAACCCGTACCTCGCCCTCCCCTTCGGCGACTGCGAGTTGCGCATCAGCTGGGCGAACACTGCCGAAGGGGAGCCGGCGTGATCTACCGCTTCCGCGACTGGTGGTTCCGGCACTGTTCCCGCGCGCCGGTCGGCCGCCTCCTGCGTGCCGAACGGCGGCGCCTGGAAGCGGAGTTGGCGCGTCGGCCGCCCGGCGCCTCCGCTGCGGTCCGCCAACGTGTGCTCGCCGCCGTCCGCGAGTCCGGATCCACCTGATCGCACCGCCTCAGCGTGCTACCTGTGAACGCGTTCAAAGGAGGTGGCGGGTGGCCGCGGTTCCCGCAAGTGCGCGGTGGTTGGCCGGGATGGCGTGTGCGGTGTTCGTGGTGCCGCTGGTGCTCATCGCCGGGGCGTACGGGGTCAGTTTCGCGCTCTTCCTGTCCGCGGTCGGGCTGCTGACCGCCGTCGTCTGTACGGCGCCGGTCTTCTGCCGCCGCGAGGACCGCTTCCGGGTCGCCTGTGCGGCAGCGGGTTTCACCGTCGCCGCCGTATGGGTGCCGCTACTGATCATCGGATTCCTTGCGGTGCTGCCCTTGTGTGGCTGGGTCTGGTGCCTCGCCTACCTCTTCATGCCGGTCGCGGCGGTCACCACCCTGATCGCCGCGTTCCAGCGGGCCCGGGGGCCTGAGTGCGGCCGGACGGCGGTCGCTCCCGGGTGGCTGGCCGCGGTGGCCTCGGTGGCGGGCTGGTTCCCGCTGGTCGAGGCGGCCCATTAAGGGTCGGGAAAACGGCGCGGCGGGCAGTTTTCAGCCGGTTAACGGTGGAGCAAAAATGGTCCGACCGTGATGGACAAACTCTTTTGTGGATTGTCGGCCGATCCTGAAATTATCGCGACAGTGAAAATCATTGCAGATAAGCCATTTTCAACACGTAGGCGTGACGTGCGCGAATCATTGGCTCGCGGGAGTAATCTGCGTCCGACCGGATCTCGGGCTCCATGTGCAGGTTTTTCGGATCGCGCCGATCGTTCATGGGTTCGAGATGTTCAGAATCTCTGAAATGAGGACCCCTATGTCCATTCCCAATGACGACAACATCACCGCCTTCCAGGACAACTGGCGGTTCTGCAACAACTGCTGTTCCCTGTGGTGGAACGGCCGTTCGGACAACGGGGCCTGCCCCTCTCCCAACTCCCCGGACGGGCAGCACCACGGTCAGGGCAGCTGGAACTTCTACCTGCCGGCCAACCCCGACCAGAGCATCTGATCGAACCGGTGGCGGGCGCCGGGTCCGTCGAAATGGAGTGGATCCCCTCGGCCGAATGCGGCCGAGGGGATCCACTCCGTTTGCGTGGCCGATCGGATCGAACTCGCGGCACGCGAACGGCGGGGGAGACCCTTCTCGCCGTCGTGGGTATCTGCTCCGCCACGATTCGCCGATTGCTCAGCGGGTGGCCTCCTGGGCCGGCTGGCGGAGGAGGGCGAGGCGGCTGGCGGTGCGGTCGAGGTCGCGCATGAGGGTCGAGTCGGTGGGGAGGCGGCGAGGGGGTCGGCGCCGATGAGGATCAGGCCGATGTCGCGGTCGCAGCAGACGTCGACCAGATTGGCGAAGCGGCGCCGGCCGTCGGGGGACGCGTCGGTGAGCGGTGGGACGGCGTCCAGGGCGATGGTGGGGAAGCGGTCGGCGACCGCCAGGTAGTCCGTGACGGAGGTGCCGCCCTCGCACAACTCCTGGAAGCCGAACCACACGTGGTCGTCGTGGACGGCCCGGGCCGGCAGCTCACGGTGGTGGGCGACGACCGCACCCGCTTCCGACGGCCGGGGTGGGGTGAGACCGGCCGGGGTTTCGTCGCCGGGATGGAGGCGGGCGCCGAGGGCGAACCCGTGGGCGTCGTCCGGCCGGGACTGCCGCCGGAAGTCGACCGGCCCGGAGACGTCGAGCACGTCCATCCGCTCCTCGATCAGCCTGATCGTCGGCCCGTCGAGGAAGGTGTTCACCAGCCAGCTCTTGCCGCGGCCGACCGGGCCCAGAGGTAGAGGCGACGCGGCGTGCGGCGCAGCCGCCAGGCCGGGTGGGCCAGTTCGCCGGCCAGTCGGCTGATTCGCTCGACCGGGAGTTCCTGGGCGGGGTCGAGCGTGAATCCGTGCTGTTCGGCGGTCCGGTGGAAGTGTCCACGCATCGCCTCGTACTGCTTCCGGGCCCTGTCCGCCACGGGTCCGGACCCTGGCAGGGCGTCGGACCTTCAAGATCAACAGGTGTTCGTCGACGACGATGGGAACGCCGAGCGGGTCCGGCGGGGCGAGCACCCGCCGGACGCGCTCGGCTCGCCGACCCGCTCGGCCCGCTCAGCTCGCGAAGCGCTCGCGCAGGCCGGCGAGGCCGGTGGTGAAGACGCCGTGGACGCGTTCGGTGGAGTCCTTGCGGTGTTCGGCCTCGATGTCGTACCGGACGCTCCACTCCACGAAGCTGGCGGCCAGTTCGGTCACCGGGGTGACCCGCAGGGTGGCGCGGTAGCCGTCGAAGTGGAAGGTGCCGTCGGGGAAGCTGTAGGTGTAGCTGCGGGCCTCGTCGTCGTAGGCGAGCAGCGTCTCGTGCAGGACGACGCCGTCGGGCAGCTCGAAGACCCGGACCGAACCGATCGCGTTGCCCGCCAGGCCGTTGCCGAGCCGGCTGGGCGGCAGGTGGGGGTGCCAGTCGCCGAGGGCGTGGAAGTCCCCGACCAGCTCCCACACCCGCTCCGCGGGAGCCTCCACCACTGTGCTGACTGTCAGGACCGCCATGGTCGTTGCCGCCTTCCGTCCGTTGGCCAAAGCCACTCATTCTGATGTGACATCAGATCACCGCGCCAGGGGACAGGCCGATCGGGGCGGCCCGTAGGATCGTCGATCATGGAACCGAGTACCGGACTGATCGCCGTGCCGCCCGGCCGCGTCATGCTCTCCGACCGCCGTACCCAGCGGACCTGGGGCGTGGAGGTGGCCCCGTTCGAGCTGGCGGTCTGTCCGGTCACCCGTGAGCAGTACGAGGGCGTCGCGGGCGACCGTCGCCCCGCGCACAGCGTGTCCTGGCTGGACGCCGTCCGCTACTGCAACGAGCTGTCCCGGCGCGAGGGGCTGGCGCCCGCCTACCGGGTGGACGGCGAGGACGTCTCCTGGGACCGCAGCGCCGACGGCTACCGGCTGCCGACCGAGGCCGAGTGGGAGCACGCCTGCCGGGCCGGGACGGACGGGCCGCGCTACGGTCCGCTGGACGAGATCGCCTGGTACCGCGGCAACTCGGGCGAGCGCCCGCACTCCGTCGGAGAGCTGCGGCCCAACGCCTACGGGCTGTACGACCTGCTCGGCAACGTGTGGGAGTGGTGCTGGGAGCTGTACGACCCCGAGGTGTACGGCAGTTACCGCGTCCTGCGCGGCGGCGGCTGGTTCGACGAGCACTGGAGCTGCCGCGCCTCCGTCCGCCGCCGCAGCCACCCGACCCTGCGGATCGACGACGTGGGCTTCCGGCTCGCGCGGTCGGCAGGGGCGTAGAACCAGGCGGACACCCGGCGGAACCCCCTCGGCGGTCCGCGCGTTGGCGCCTGCGTGAACGATGAAGCGGTATCCCTGCGTCCGATAGCCGAAGCCGACCTCCCCGCCTTCGGTCGGCTGGTCAACGACCCCGAGGTGGTGGGCGAGTTCCAGTGGTTCGGCTGGCGGGACCCGGAGCGCTTCCGGCGCCGGTGGGCGGAGCACGGGCTGCTCGGCGACGACCAGTGGATCTTCGCGGTCGTGGCCGGCGAAGAGTTCTGCGGCTTCGTCGCCGCCAGGCGGAAGGGGATGCTGCCGACGGCGCCGTACTGGAGCATCGGTATCCAGCTGATGCCGCAGGCACGCGGACGGGGGATCGGCACCGAGGCCCAACGGCTCCTGGTGGACTACCTGTTCGCACACACGCCGACGATGCGGGTGGAGGCGGACACGGACGTCGACAACATCGCGGAGCAGCGCGCCCTGGAGAAGGTCGGCTTCACCCGGGAGGGTGTCCACCGTGCGGTGAACTTCCGGGCCGGGCAGTGGCGCGACGGGGTGTTCTACGGGCTGCTGCGCACCGACCTGAGGCCCTGAACCCGAGGTCCTGAGTCAGAGGTCCTGAGTCAGAGGTCCTGGCTCAAGGCTCTCAGGCGACCCCGAACCACTCTTCGGCGAGGCCGTCCAGGGTCCGCGCCGAGGGCCTCAACTCCCGCAGGTACCACGGCAGGTTGCTGTACACGTGCAGCAGCGTGTACGCCATCAGCAGCCGGGGCTCGAACGGGCGGCCGTAGGCGGTGAGCAGCTGTCCGAGCAGCTGCGGGTCGGCGCGGGTCGTGAAGAGGCCGACGGCGACCAGGTCGTAGGCCGGATCGCCGATCATCGCGGGCTCGAAGTCGATCAGCCCGGTGAGCCGCCAGTGGCCGGTCGGGTCGGCGATCAGGTGCTCGCGCATGAACTCGGTGTGCAACAGGGACCGTTGTGGCGCGGTCGGCAGCGGGGTGGCGGCGAGGAACCCGGGGATCTGCTCCAACCACGCCGCCGGCAGCCCGCGTTCGCGCTGCCGGTCGACGGCGCCCGCGCGCTGCCGGGCCAGGAAGGCGGGCCAGTCGCCGGGGGCGAGGGCGCCGGCGAGCGGCGCGGCGTCGAGGGAGTGCAGGGCGGCGAGCGCCTCGCCGCAGTCGCGGGCGATCCGCTCGCGGCCGGCCCGGGGGATGCGCGGCCAGGCGGGGGCGAGGCCCTCGCCGTGGAGGCGGGACATCAGGACGTAGCGCCAGCCGTTGACGTACTCGCCCGCCGCCCGGACGGCGGGGGTGGGGATCGGCAGGGCGCCTTCCAGGAAGGTCAGGACGCGCTGCTCGGCCAGGCCGTCCCCGGCGCTGGCCGCCGGGAACAGCTTGAGCACGTGTTCCTCGCCGACCGCGTAGACCGGGACGGACCCCTCCGCGAAGCGGGTCAACGGCCGCCCGCCGAGGCCCAGTCGCGCGCAGAGCGCCTCGGCGCCCGGGCGCATCACCGACTCGTCGGGGACGACCGCGTCCCACTGCTCGTCCGTCTCGACCGGGGGCAGCACGGCGCCACGGTACGCACGCCGACCGCCCTGCGGCAAAGGCTTTTCAGGGCGTGTCGTCACGGCGGCCGCCGCCGCCCGGGACGTCCGCCGGGGCGGGTTCCGGACCGGTGGCCGGGTCGCGGGTGAGCAGGTAGCGGGCGCCGGGGCCGGCCTGGGCGGCCCGGTCGTCGGCGTTGTAGAGGGCGCAGCGGGTGAGCGAGAGGCAGCCGCAGCCGATGCAGCCGGTCAGTTTGGCCTTGAGCAGTTCGAGTTCGGCGATCTGTTCGTCGATCCGGCCCTGCCAGGACGCGGCGACGGCGGTCCACTCGGCGCCGCTGGGAGCGGGGCGCTCGGGCAGCCGGTCGAGGGCGACCCGGGCCTCGTCCAGGGAGAGTCCGACCCGCTGGGCGGCCCGGACGAAGGCGATCCGGCGCAGCGTGCCGCGCAGGTAGCGGCGCTGGCCGCCGGAGGTGCGGGTGGCGTGGATCAGGCCGAGGCTCTCGTAGTAGCGCAGCGCGGAGGCGGCCAGGCCGCTGCGCGCGGCCAGCTGGCCGATGGTGAGCAGGTCGCCGGAGCGCGGGCCGGTGGTGCGGCCGCCGTCGGGAATCGCGGTCATGGGGGCTCACTGTAGCCGCTTGACCTCAAGCTCGCTTTAAGTTGCACGATCGGTTCATGACGACGAAGACAGAGACGGCGGCCCCGGCCCGCTTCGAGGACCTCCAGCCGCTGATGGCCCTGATGACCGGCGACGAGAAGCACGACGTCGCGGCCACCTCCACGCTGGACGCGCTCTGGGTGCTGTACGACCGGGTGCTGCGGGTCACCCCGGACACCGCCGAGGAGCAGGACCGCGACCGGTTCCTGCTCTCCAAGGGGCACGGCCCGATGGCCTACTACGCCGTACTGGCCGCCAAGGGCTTCATCGACCCGGCCGTGCTGCCGAGCTTCGGCGGCTACGACTCGCCGCTGGGCTACCACCCGGACCGCACCCTGCTGCCCGGCGTGGAGATCTCCTCCGGTTCGCTCGGGCACGGCCTGCCGCTGGCCGTCGGCACCGCGCTCGGCCTGCGGGCGCAGGGGCTGACCGACCCGGCGGTGTGGGTGCTGCTCGGCGACGCCGAGTTCGACGAGGGCTCCAACCACGAGGCGATGGCCTTCGCCGGCGCCTACGGGCTGGACCGGCTGCACGCGGTGGTGATCGACAACTCCTCGGCCACCCACGGCTGGCAGGGCGGGATCGCCCAGCGGTTCGCCGCCGAGGGCTGGTCGACCGCGACGGTGGACGGCCGGGACCACGAGGCGCTGCACCGGGCCTACACCACCGCGCACCCGGGCCGCCCGCACGTGGTGGTCGCCCGGGTCGAGCCGAAGTACTCCTGATCCCCGAAAGCCCCTGATCCAGCCAGCACCACGAAAGTGAAAGGCACGTCACCGATGGACACCATGCGCGAGCGCTTCGTCGACGTCACCACCCGTCTCCTGGACGAGGACCCCCGGCTGGCCGTGGTGCTCGCCGACATCACCGCCGCCGCCTTCGAGCCCGCCCGCGAGCGCCACCCCGACCGGGTGGTCAACGTCGGCATCCGCGAGCAGCTGCTGATCGGCGCGGCCGGTGGCCTGGCGCTCAGCGGCATGCGTCCGATCGCCCACACCTTCGCCAGCTTCCTCGTCGAACGGCCCTTCGAGCAGCTGAAGTTGAGCCTGGTCCACCAGGGTGTCGGCGCCGTCCTGGTCAGCGCGGGCGGCTCCTACGACAACCCGGCCGCCGGTCGCACCCACATGTCCCCGGGCGACGTCGCCCTGCTGGACACCCTCCCGGACTGGACGGTGCACGTTCCCGGCCACCCGGAGGAGGCCGAGCAGCTGCTGCGCCACGCCGTCGCCGACGGCGACCGCAACGTGTACGTCCGGCTCTCCAACCACCAGAACGCCGCGCCCGTCCCGGTCGAGCCCGGCCGCTTCGCCACCGTGCGCACCGGCTCGCGCGGTGTGGTGCTGGCCGTCGGCCCGATGCTGGACGCGGTGCTGGCGGCCACCGAGGGCCTGGACGTCACCGTGCTGTACGCGGCGACGGTGCGCCCCTTCGACACCGCCGGGCTGCGCGCCGCACTGGGCGAACGGACGGACGTGGTGCTGGTGGAGCCGTACCTGGAGGGCACCTCGGCGAACGAGGCGCACGCCGCGCTGGCCGACCACCCGCACCGGGTGCTGGCCCTGGGCGTGCCGCGGGGCGAGCACCGGCACTACGGTTCGATGGCCGAGCACCTGGCCGCGTACGGCCTGGACGCCGCCTCGCTCAAGGAGCGGATCGCCACCTTCCTCTGGTGAGCGGTCAGGTGCTCACGACGGCGACGGAGTCGGCGTCCAGCCGCACCGCCCCGCCCTCCAGGGCGGCCGCCCCGAAGGCCGCCACCACCTCCCGCCCGGCGGCCGCCAGTGGCAGCACCGCCCCGCCCCGGCCGAGGTTGACCGCCACCCGGTACGGCCCCCGGTGCACCACCAGCCAGCCCGCCGCCTCGTCGAAGTCGACCCGCACCGCGCCGAGGTCCGGGTCGGCCAGCTCGGGGCGTTCGCGCCGCAGCCGGATCAAGGTCCGGTACCAGCCGAGGAGTTCGGCGTGCGGGGCGCGCCGGGCCTCGGTCCAGTCGAGGACCGAGCGCAGTACGGTGGCCGGCTCCTGCGGGTCCGGGACGGCCTCGGCGGCCCAGCCGTGCTCGGCGAACTCCCGGCGCCGGCCCTGCCGGACGGCCTCCGCGAGGTCCGGGTCGGTGTGGTCGGTGAAGTACTGCCAGGGGGTGGCGGCGCCCCACTCCTCGCCCATGAACAGCATCGGGGTGAACGGCGAGGTGAGCACCAGCGCGGCCCCGCAGGCCAGCCGCCCGGCGGGCAGTGAGGTGGAGATCCGGTCGCCGAGCGCCCGGTTGCCGACCTGGTCGTGGGTCTGGAGGTAGCCGAGCAGCCGGTGGCCGCCGCCGGGGCCGAACGGCCGTCCGTGGGTGCGCTCGCGGAAGGAGGACCAGGTGCCGTCGTGGAAGAACCCGCGCCGCAGGGTCTTGGCCAGCGCGGCGAGCGGTTGGCGCGCGAAGTCCCCGTAGTAGCCCTGGGATTCGCCGGTGAGCGCGCAGTGCAGGGCGTGGTGGAAGTCGTCGCTCCACTGGGCGGTGAGGCCCTGGCCGCCAGCCTCGCGGGCGTCGGTGGTGCGCGGGGAGTTGAGGTCGGACTCGGCGATCAGGAACAGCGGCCGGTTGCTCGCGACCGCCAGTCTCTCGACCGCGTGGGAGAGTTCCTCCAGGAAGTGGACGGCCCGGTCGTCCGCCAGGGCGTGCACGGCGTCCAGCCGCAGGCCGTCGATCCGGTAGTCGCGCAGCCAGGCCAGTGCGCTGCCGATCAGGTAGGCGCGCACCTCGTCCGAGCCGGGCGCGTCCAGGTTGACCGCCGAGCCCCACGGGGTGTGGTGCCGGTCGGTGAAGTACGGGCCGTACGCCGGAAGGTGGTTGCCGGACGGGCCGAGGTGGTTGTGCACGACGTCGAGCACCACCCCGAGGCCCTTGCGGTGCGCGGCGTCCACGAAGCGCTTGAGGCCCTCCGGCCCGCCGTAGGGCTCGTGCACGGCCCACAGCGACACCCCGTCGTAGCCCCAGCCGTGCCTGCCGGGGAACGGGCAGACCGGCATCAGCTCGACGAAGTCCACGCCCAACTCGACCAGGTGGTCGAGCTGTTCGGCGGCCGCGTCGAAGGTGCCGCGCGCGGTGAAGGTGCCGACGTGCAGCTCGTACAGCACGGCGCCGGGCAGCGCGCGGCCGTGCCAGCCGGTCCGCGACCAGCGGAAGGCGGCGTGGTCCACCGCCCGGCTGGGCCCGTCCGGGCCGTGCGGCTGCCGGGGCGAGCGCGGGTCGGGCAGCGGTGGGCCGCCGTCCAGCCGGAAGGAGTAGTCGCCCTCGGGGGCCTCGCCCGTCCACCAGCCGTCCCGGTCCGGGCAGCGGGCCAACTCGTGGATGGCTTCACCCACTTGGACGTCGACGCGGTGAGTCGCGTACGGCGCCCACACCTCGTAGCGCGACATCCTCAGCCCCTCCTGCTCAGCAGTGCCACCGGGTACGTCGTCAGCAGCTCCGCCACCGGCACCGGCCCGGCCGGGAAGCTGCGCAGCGACAGCTGGTCCGTCCAGGGGGCGCCGCCCGGCAGCTCCAGCACCTCGTCGCGCCAGCCGCCGGCCCGGGCCAGCCCGTAGGGCAGCCGGGTGACCGCGGTGACCACGTCCTCGCCCCGGGCGAAGGCCAGCAGGTGGTCACCGGCCGGGCCCGCCGCGGCCAGTGGCCGGTAGGCGCCGAGCGGGCCGGAGCGGCGCAGGTGCAGGGCGGTGGCGGTCAGGTGCAGCTTCTCCCGGGCGAGGTCGCCGGGGCGCGGGGCGGCCGCGTCGGTGAGCCGTACGGCCAGCGCGCCGAGGTCCACCACGCCGCGGTTGTCCGGGTCCACCAGGGTGTACAGCGGCTCCTCGCTGCCCTGGTAGAGGTCCGGCACGCCCGGGACGGTCAGGTGCAGCAGGGCGGCGGCCAGCGTGTTGGAGCGGGCGTACGGGGCGAGGGAGTGGACCAGGCCCTCGATCCGGGGCAGCAGTCCGGCGTTGCCGAAGACGGCACGCGCCCGCTGCTCCAGGGCCTGCTCGTACCCGGTGTCGGGGGCCGTCCAGGAGGTGTGCAGCTTGGCCTCGCGGGCGGCCTTGAGCAGGGCGGCGACCAGCCGGTCCGGGGTGATCGGCCAGGCGGCGACCAGGGTGTGCCAGAGCACCCAGTCGGCGTCACGGTCGAAGCCCGGCCCGGCGGCGGTGGACCAGGCGGCGGCCTCGGCGGCCCAGGCATCGGGCTGCTCGGCGAGGACGGCGAGCCGGGCCCGGGCGTCGGCGCTGCGCTTGGTGTCGTGGGTGGAGAGCACCGTCATGCTGTGGGGCCAGGTGCGCTCCAGGTACCGGCACCAGTCGTGGAACTCGACCGGGTGCACCCCGGGCCTGGCCGGCTCGCCGCCGACCTCGTTGAGGCCGGGCAGGGCGTTCCAGCGGTAGAAGGCGGTGTCCTCGACGCCCTTGGCGGCCACGGCGGCGGCGGTCTGGGCGAAGCGCACGCAGAACTCGTCCTTGTCGGCGCTGCGGCCCAGCTCGCCGAGGGCGAGCGCGGCGACCAGGCGCTCGGTCGGGTCCGCGGAGCCGTCCGGGCCGTCCGCGGGGCCGTCCGGGCCGAGCGAGCGGGTGGCCTGCAGCGGGTCGTCGAAGGCGGGCTCCCCGGGCCGCGCGTACGGCCGGTACGTCGGGTAGTCGGTGAGCAGCCGCCGCAGCGCCGCCCGCAGCTGCCCGGGCGCGTGGTCGGCGTGGGCCGGCTCGGCGGCGCCGATCCGCAGCGCGATCCGGACCAGCCGCTCGACCTCGGAGGTCAGCTCGCCGCCGGGCCCGGTCATGTCGGCCCGGCCGCGCCGGGCGGCGGCGACGGCCGGGTGCGGGTCCTGGCACAGGTCGCGGACCGGCCCGCCGTGCAGGAAGGACTCGTAGGCCCCGGCCAGCCGGCAGGCGCCGGTGCGGTCGGTGAGCACGCCGTCGATCCGGCGCAGTGCGTCGTAGCCGGTGGTGCCCGCGACCGGCCAGTCCTGGGGCAGCCGCTCCTCGCCGGTGAGGATCTTCTCGACCACGACGTAGGCGCCGCCGGTGGCGTCGGCGAGGTGCCGCAGGTAGCCGCGCGGGTCGGCCAGCCCGTCCGGGTGGTCGATCCGGAAGCCGTCCAGGACGCCGTCGGCGTGCAGTCCCAGCAGCACGGCGTGGGTGGCGGCGAAGACCTCCGGCTCCTCGACCCGGACGGCGATCAGCTCGTTGACGGTGAAGAAGCGCCGGTAGTTGAGCTCGGTGCGGGCCAGGCGCCACCAGGCCAGCCGGTACCACTGGCGGGCGAGCAGCTCGGGCAGCGGTAGCTGCTCGGTGCCCGGGCGCAGCGGCAGCTCGTGCCGGTGGTAGCGCAGCCGATCACCGTCCACCGTCAGCTGGTCCAGGACGGCGCCGAGCCGGTCACCGAGCAGCGGCAGCAGCACCCGCCCGCGCCCGGGGGCGTCGGCGGGCCCGGGCTGGGCGGTCCAGTCGATGTCGAACCAGCGCGCGTACGGCGAGTCGGGGCCGTCCCGCAGCACCTGCCAGAGCGGCTGGTTGAGGCGCTCGGGGACGGGCACGGCCATGTGGTTGGGCACCACGTCGGCGACAAGCCGCAGGCCGTGCCGGTGCGCCTCGGCGGCCAGGGCGCGCAGTGCGGTCTCGCCGCCGAGCTGCTCGCTGATCCTGGTGTGGTCGACGGTGTCGTAGCCGTGGGTGGAGCCGGGGGCGGCCTCCAGCAGGGGGGAGAGGTGCAGGTGGGAGACGCCGAGGGCGGCCAGGTAGGGGACGGCGGCGGTGGCGTCGTGGAGGGTGAAGCCGGGCTGGAGCTGGAGGCGGTAGGAGGCGGTGGGGGGCGGGGTCGGCGGTGACCAGGGGCGGGTAGCGGCCGGGCGGGGCTGCGCGGGCTCGGCGGCGGAGGTCATAGCTCCATAGGTACCCGGCCGGGGCCGCCGCCAAGACCCGCTGTTGACCCGAACAGGTGAGCGCACGCGGGATCAGGCCGGTCGCTGCAGCACCATGAGCGAGCGGTCGGTGAGCCACAGGGCGTCCCCCGCCTTGACCCGCGCGCCGGTCCCCGGGGCGGGCAGTTCGGGCTGGGCGGTGTCGACCACGATCTGCCACTCCTGTCCGTGGTCGGCGGGCACGGTGAACTCCAGTGGCTCGAAGTGGGCGTTGAACATCAGCAGGAAGGAGTCGTCGACGATCCGCCCGCCGCGCCGGTCCGGCTCGGAGATGGCGTAGCCGTTCAGGAAGACGGTCAGCGACTTGGCGTAGCTGGCGCCCCAGTTGCGCTTGGTCATCTCCTCCCCGGCGGGGGTGAACCAGGCGATGTCGGTGAGGTCGTCGTAGCCGTTCGGGGCGGGGGCCCCGGCGCCGTGCCCCCCGGGTACCGGCCGCCCGTGGAAGAAGCGCCGGCGCCGGAACACCGGGTGGTCGCGGCGCAGCCAGATCATCCCCTGGGTGAACTCCAGCAGCCGGGCCTCCGGCCCCTCGCCCTCGGGCCAGTGCACCCAGGTGAGCTCGTTGTCCTGGCAGTACGCGTTGTTGTTGCCCTGCTGGGTGCGGCCGAGTTCGTCGCCGTGGGAGAGCATCGGCACGCCCTGGGAGAGCATCAGGGTGGCGATGAAGTTGCGTTGCTGGCGGGCCCGCAGCTCCTCGACGGCCGGGTCGGTGGTCGGGCCCTCGGCGCCGCAGTTCCAGGAGCGGTTGAAGGATTCGCCGTCCCGGTTGTCCTCGCCGTTGGCCTCGTTGTGCTTGTCGTTGTAGGAGACCAGGTCGCGCAGGGTGAAGCCGTCGTGGCAGGTGACGAAGTTGATGGAGGCGATCGGGCGGCGGCCGTCGTCCTGGTAGAGGTCGGAGGAGCCGGTGAGCCGGGAGCCGAACTCGGCCAGGGTGGCGTTCTCGCCGCGCCACAGGTCGCGCACGGTGTCCCGGTACATGCCGTTCCACTCCGTCCACAGCGGGGGGAAGTTGCCGACCTGGTAGCCGCCCTCGCCGAGGTCCCAGGGTTCGGCGATCAGCTTGGCCTGGGAGACCACCGGGTCCTGCTGGACCAGGTCGAAGAACGAGGACAGCCGGTCGACCTCGTGGAACTGCCGGGCCAGGGTGGCGGCGAGGTCGAAGCGGAAGCCGTCCACGTGCATCTCGGTGACCCAGTAGCGCAGCGAGTCCATGATCAGCTGGAGCACGTGCGGGCTGCGCATCAGCAGGCTGTTGCCGGTGCCGGTGGTGTCCTCGTAGAAGCGCTGGTCCTGGGCGAGGCGGTAGTAGGAGACGTTGTCCAGGCCGCGCAGCGACAGCGTAGGCCCGAGGTGGTTGCCCTCGGCGGTGTGGTTGTAGACGACGTCGAGGATCACCTCGATCCCGGCCGCGTGCAGCGCCTTGACCATCGACTTGAACTCCTGCACCTGCTGGCCGCGGTCGCCGCCCGAGGAGTAGGAGGAGTGCGGGGCGAAGAAGCCGATGGTGTTGTAGCCCCAGTAGTTGGCCAGGCCGAGGTCGCGCAGCCGGTGGTCGCGGACGAACTGGTGCACCGGCATCAGCTCGATCGCGGTGACGCCGAGCTTGGCCAGGTGTTCGATGACGGCCGGGTGGGCCAGGCCCGCGTAGGTGCCGCGGATCTCCTCGGGGATGCCCGGGTGCAGCTGGGTGAGGCCCTTGACGTGGGCCTCGTAGATCACGGTGCGGTGGTAGTCGGTGCGCGGCGGGTGGTCGGTGCCCCAGTCGAAGTACGGGTTGATCACCACCGAGTGCATGGTGTGGGGGGCCGAGTCGAGGTCGTTGCGGCGCTCGGGTGCGCCGAAGTGGTAGCCGTAGACGGACTCGTCCCAGTCGATGTGGCCGCTCATCGCCTTGGCGTAGGGGTCCAGCAGCAGTTTGGCGCTGTTGTGCCGCTGGCCCAGGCCCGGGTTGTACGGGCCGTGCACGCGGAAGCCGTAGCGCTGGCCGGGCTGGACGCCCGGGAGGTAGGCGTGCCGGACGAAGGCGTCCGTCTCGCGCAGTTCGACGGCGGTCTCCGAGCCGTCCTCGTCGAGCAGGCACAACTCGATCCGGTCGGCACTCTCCGAGAACACCGCGAAGTTGGTGCCGGCCCCGTCGTAGGTGGCGCCGAGGGGGTAGGGCTTACCGGGCCAGACCTGCATGACGTCCTCAACTTCCCTATGCTGTACGGAAACTGGCTTATAGTCCGACGATCTGCCCGGACCCGTGCGCTCTCTTCCCGGCCGGGTGGTCGGGCATGTGCGACGCTCGCGCGCCGTGACGCACGGCACAGCCCGCAATACTCCCCGAGCCCTTCCCCGACGGCCGGGAGATAGTGCCGGGGTTAGTCCGAACGGGTGTCCAGCGGCGAATCCTGTGAAGAATGGGGCGGGTGGTGCGCGCGAGCCCCTCGGCCAACCGGCTGCGGGCGGCTCTCGGCGGGCAGTACCCTTGATCGTCCGGCCGCCCCGGCCGACCGGTGCTTGTCAACGGCCCGTCAACGGACCCCGCGCCCGCGGGGGTCAGCCGCAGATGAGGTGGCGCATGGTGTTCCCCGCTGGCGGGCGAGGCTCCGGGCCCGACGGCCCCGACCGGGGCGGTGCCCGCAGCGAGGCGCCCACGGTCGTCATGCGCCCCACCATGACCGGCCGCGCCCTGGTGCCGGCCCAGGGCGGCCCCGTCGAGGTCCCCGCGCTCGCCTGGTCGGCCGGCGAGTGGGAGGACGCCTACCAGCGGGTCCGGCTCTCCGGTCGCGCCTACGTCTGGCTCAACCTGGTCGAACAGCGGCTGCGCTCCCTCGTCGACGAGGTGCTGCACCCCATCTACGCCCCCGCCCACGGCGAGGACTGGGTCACCGCCGCCGCCGGACCGGCCGGGGAGGAATGGGCCCACCGGGCCGGCGCGGTGCGCGAGGTCAGCCGCCGCAAGGGCTACCTGCTCGACCCGGCCGACGACGACCCGCTGGTCTTCCTCACCCTGCCCCAGCTGCGCGAACTGATGGTGCAGCACTGGCCCTGCTTCGAGCCCTACCTCGCCGACCGGCGCGAGATCGAACTCGCCCTGGACGAGCTGGAAGTGGCCCGGCACGTGGTCTCCCGCAACCGGGTGCTCACCCAGACCGTGCTGGCCCAGACCGAACGCGCCGCCGCCCGGCTGCTCGCCGTCCTCGACGGCGGGGCGGGCGGGGTGCCCGCCGACGTGGTGGAGTCGCTCGTCGCCGGGCGCTACGCGGACGTGGTCGCGGTGCACGCCGACCGGGTCCGGCTGCAGCGCGACCTGCCCGTCGAGGACCTGCTCGACGGCGCCCGCCGCCTGGACGCCCTCGGCATCGGCCTCGGCATGCTCTGCCAGAACTACACCGGCAAGCGGCTCGTCCGCCTGGCCGGCGAGGGCTGCCGGGTGCGGCTGCTGTTCCTCAACCCGGCGAGCAGCGCCGTACGCCGCCGCGAGCGGGAACTCGGCCTGTCCCGCGGCGAGTTGTCCCGATCCATCGAGATGAACATCATGCACGTGCGCAGGGTCCGGGCCCGGCTGCGGGACCAGGGCGGCTTCGAGATCCGGGTCTTCGACGAGACCCCGCGCTTCACCGCCTACCTGGTCGAGGGCCCCCGCCCCACCGGCCCGGTCGCCGGCCGCCGGCAGAGCCGCGACCTCGGCGTCATCCAGCCCTACCTGCGCCGCTCCCGCGGCATGGAGTCCCCGGCCCTGATCCTGCGCGGCGGAGCCGGCCAGCAGCCGGGCGGCACCGAACCGGGGCTGCTGGAGGTCTACCGCGAGGAGTTCGAGGGGATCTGGGCGGACTCCCGCAACGTATCGTGAGACATCCCGTGGTCGGCGGGCCGCCGCCGGTGGAACACTGCGGGCCGTGAACAGCCTCCCCGTCTGGACGCACGACACGGCTTCGAGGTCGTCCACGAGGACCCGATCGACGTCACCATGCACCGGGAGCCGGCCCGACCCCCGCGGGCCCGGCGAGTTGACGGGTGGAGGGTGTGCGACGTCCGGACAGCCATCGGGCGGCAGGCGCCCGAGGCCCGGGAGACCGAGTCGGCCGGGAACCGGGGCGCGGTAGGAACGCGCCCCGAACTCCGGCCCCTCGAACGGCGTCGACAGCAGGAAGCCGGGGAAGCCGTCGGTGCCCGGCGTCGCCCAGCGGTGCAGGACCGCCGGAGCCCGCCGACGGCGGTTCAAGGCCGCGGAGCAGCCGGGACGCCTCCCCGGGCGGTCGGGTTGTCGGTGGGGCGGGTGATGATGGGGGCTGTTTCGCTGGAGGACGGAAGGACACACCTGATGAGCTGGTGGCAGCAGCCACTGGTCGGCTTCGACCTGGAGACCACGGGCACCGACCCGGCCGTGGACCGCATCGTCACGGCCGCGCTCGTGGACACGGTCGGCGCCGTCCGGGTGGAGGCCGCCAACTGGCTGCTCGATCCCGGGGTGCCGATCCCCGCCGAGGCGGAGGCGATCCACGGGATCGGAGACGCGCTGGCGCGCAGCAGGGGGCGGCAGGCCAAGGAGGCGGTGGAGGAGATAGCCGCGGCGCTGTGCGCGCGGATCGCGGACGGGCGGCCGGTGGTGGCCTTCAACGCGCCGTTCGACCTCTCGCTCCTCGACGCCGAGCTGCGCCGGTACGGGCTGCCGACGCTCGCCGAGCGCCTCGGCCGGCCGGTCGGGCCGGTGCTGGACGCGCTGGTGATCGACCGGGCCGTGGACAGGTACCGCAAGGGCTCCCGCACCCTGCAGCGGGTGTGCGAGGTGTACGGGGTGGAGCTGACGGACGCCCACGAGGCGGGCAGTGACGCGCTGGCCGCCGTACGGGTCGCCGTCGCGCTGGCCGGGCGCTACCCGGCCGAGGTGGGGGAGGTGGCGCCGGCCGAACTGCACGCCCGGCAGATCGGCTGGTACCGGGAGTGGGCCGAGGGCCTCCAGGCCTGGCTGCGCCGCGGCAAGGACCCGCTGGCGGTGGTGGATCCGCGCTGGCCGTCCAGAGTGTCCGAGCAGCAGCTGCCGGGGCCGACCGGATGACCGCGGCCGTACGCCCGGCCCGGCCCGGGGACCTGCCCGGCTTCCTCGCCCTCGCCGCCGAGGTCGAGCACTGGTTCGGGCCGATGGTGGCCGAACCCGGCTTCCACCGCGCGGTGGAGAGGTCCGTCGGCCGGGGGAGCGCGACCGTCGTGGCGGACGACCGGGGCCTGCTCGGCGGCCTGCTGTTCGGCGGCGGGCCCCCGCTGCACCACCTGCACTGGCTGGTGGTGGCCGAGCGCGCCCGCGGTACGGGCATCGGCCGGGCGCTGGTGGAGGACGCGCTGCGCAGGCACGTCCGCGCCCCGGCCGCGGTCGAGGTGGTCACCTTCGGCCCCGACCACCCCGGCGCGGTGACCAGCGGCGCCCGGACGTTCTACGAGCGGCTGGGCTTCACGCCCGCCGAGGCCGCCGAGCCCGGACCGGAGGGCGGCTCGCGCCAGGTCTACCGGCTGCGCCTGCCCTGACCGCTACTGAAGGTCCAGCCCCACCGGGTGCGTCACGTCCACCGGGCAGACGAACACGTGCAGTTCGCCGTGCCGCCCGACGCACAGACCAGGGTCGCCGCCGCTCTCCACCGTCAGCAGGTGGTTCATCCGCTCGCCGCAGCGGCCGCAGTCGATCGGGACGAGGTCGGTGGAGTGCCAGGACGGCCAGCCGCCCAGCTTCCAGCCGTCCGCGCGGCCGTGGTCGCGCTGGTACTCGATGCCCTGCCGCGCCGTGAACTCCCTGACGGCGTAGGCGAGTTCCTCTTGCAGCTCGTCCCGGTCGGGCAGGTCGAGGACCTGCTCGGGGCGCAGCGCGCACGGCTGCGGCAGGTAGTAATCCTCCTGGCTGCACCGGGGCGGCGGAGGAGTGGCCGGGGCGAGGTCGGCGGCTCGGTGCCAGTGCAGTTCGACGGCGGGGCCGTAGTAGAACCGCTCGCCCTGGATGTCGTCGTGGTCGTTGGGGCACCAGAGCACCTGGAGGAGGTCGGTGCCCTCCGGCCACGGCAGGTGCGGCGCGTCCTCGGCCCGCAGGTGCGCGAGCGTGATCAGAGCCGTTGGGACGGTGGGGGGTACCGGGGCACTGCGGGGGATCAGGTACTCGTCCTCCGGGTGCCTGGCGGTGCAGTGCGGCCAGGGTGCGCCCACCGCCCACAGCGCCGGGCCGCCGATGCCGCTCGCCCCCGGCACGGGCTGCGCGGCGTACGGGTTGAGCAGGGTGGCGGGCCGCAGGTACTCGGCGAGGCCGGGGACGGCGGCCGCGAGTTCGGCAGGGCTGGGCGCGGGCGCGGTGTGGGTCACGGCGCCCAAGCCTAGGCCCGTCGTCGAACTCCCTTACGCGGCGGGGAGGTCGAAGGTGTACCCCTGGGCGACGAGCCAGGGCAGCAGTTGCTTCAGTGCGGCGACGGTCTGGCTGCGGTCGCCGCCGCCGTCGTGCATGAGGATCACGCCGCCGGGCTTGAGCTGCTGCTGCACGGTGGAGACGATCGCGGGCGCGCCGGGGCGGGCCCAGTCGCGCGGGTCCACGGACCAGCCGAGGGAGGACATCCCGAGCCCGGCCGCGATGTGTTCGTTGTCGGCGTCGAAGCCGCCGCCGGGCGCGCGGAACCAGCTGACCTCGGTGCTGGGCCCGCCGGCCTTGACGATCATGTCGTGGGCGGCGCCGATCTCGTACACCGCCTTGTCGTGGGAGAGCTTCTCGAACGGCTGGGGGTGGTGGACGCTGTGGTCGCAGAGCCGGTGGCCCTCCGCCACCACCCGCTTGACCAGGGCCGGGTTGGCGGCGGCGTTCTGGCCGATCTCGCAGAAGGTGGCCTTGACGTGGTACTGGGCGAGCAGATCGAGGATCTGGCCGGTGGCCGGGCCGGGGCCGTCGTCGAAGGTGAGCGCGACGGTGCGGCCGCCGGAGGCGGTGGAGCCGATCACCTTGGTCGCCGTCCCGGGGTGGGCGGGCGGCGGGGCGGGCGTGCCGGTGGCCGGGGTGGTGGCCGGGGAGGTGGTCCGGGCGGTGGCCGCGGGCTGGGCCGGCGCGCTGGGCGTGCCGGACGCGCCGGGCGTGCCGGACGTGCCGGACGCGCTGGGCGTGCCGGACGTGCCGGACACGCCGGACGTGCCGGGCTTCGCGGCGGCCGACGGGGCGGCCGGGCCGGAGCCGGTGGCACCGTCCGAGCCGGTGGCGGGCGCGGTGGTGGAGGCCGCGGTGCCGGTCGGCTGCTGCTGGGGAGAGGCGGAGCCGGGGGTGGCCGCGGCGGTGGTCGGCTGCAGCGCCCCGCTGGCGGTGCCGCACGCGGACAGGCCCAGGACGGCGGCCACCGCGATGCAGCCCGCGACCAGCCGACTGCGGCCGGCGGCCGGGCGCGCCGGACGGACCGGACGGGCTGGACGGGCTGGACGTATCGGGTGGGCGGGGCGGCGGCGGGCGGCGTTCCGGTGCATGGCGGCGGCTCCTGAGGGGCGGGAAGGGTGCCGATCCATCGGTCCATCGGTCAGGACGACTGGGTGACAGGACGCCGATCGTACGTGCCCCGGTTGCGCGCCGGACCGGTCCGGCCTAAGAGGCTTCTCACACCGGGCCGGGTTTGCGTCCACCGCTCGGAAGGAGTAGCGGTGCGCCCCGTAGAAGGAGCAGCGGTGCGCCCGCTCAGAACGGGTACCACCGCACCTCGGTAGCCCCCTCGCGGAGCGAGGCGACCCGGCGGCCGAACTCGGCGAGCGCCGCCGGGTTCCCGGCCGCCTGCTGGGCGACCCAGGAGGCACTGGCGGTCTCCCGGGCCCCGCGCAGCACCGCGAAGCCGGGCCAGTCCCGTACGTCCCAGCCGTAGGCCTCGGTGAACGCCCGGTACTCCTCGCCCGGCACGCCGTAGCGGTCGTGGCTGAGCGCGAGGACCACCAGGTCGTGCTCGCGCAGGTCGCGCGAGACGTTCTCCAGGTCGAGCAGCACCGGCCCGTCCGGGCCGACGTGGACGTTGCGGGGCAGCGCGTCACCGTGGATCACTCCGGGGTGCAGTCGCGGCACGAGGTCGGGCAGGGCGGCCTCGAAGGCGTCCCGACGGTGGCGCAGGAAGGCGACGTCCGCAGGGTCGACGTGCCCCTCGGCGGAGGCCAGCCAACGCTCGACCGGCGCCAGCAGGTCGCGGCGGCCGAGCGGGAAGGGCGGCAGCGGCAGCCGGTGCAGGGCGCGCAGCAGCGGGGCGAGGTCGGCCGGGCGGGCCGGACGGACGGCGGGGGCGAGCCGGTGCCAGAAGGTGACCGGGTGACCGTCGGCCGACTGCGGTTCGGGCACCACCGCCTCGTACGGGCGGACCACCGGCACGTCCTGCCCGGCCAGCCAGTGCGCGACGGTCAGCTCGCGGTGCGCCCGGTCGTACAGTTCGGGGCCGCGGCCGACCTTGGCGACCACGGCCGGGTCGCCGAGGTCGAAGACGGCGTTCTCGCCGAGCGCGAGCAGCCGGGCGTCGCCCGGGGCGGGGAGTCCGGCGGACTCGCAGGCGTGGGCGAGCAGCAGCCGGGCGCGGTCCTCGTCGAAGGGGATCATGGCTGGGCTCCGTTCCGCCGTCGTCCGTCCGGAGGGCTCCGGACGGAGATCATCATGGCGCACGGGGCGGGGCCGGGACCTTGGTCCCGGGGGGCGGGGTGGGGTTTTCCCTACCCGGGGACCCTGATGCCTCCTCCTCGGAGGTAGGGGGCGGGCTCCACCCTGAGGGGGAGAAGACTCCACCCGGAGCACGAGGTCAAGGGAACTGCGGCCGGGAGAGAATGGGTCGGGGCCGTTCGGGGCGGCCCGCAACGGGGGTTGGACGACGGGGGCTTCCTTGCCGCGCGGCAAGCACGTACTCGTAGGATGACGCCCAGACCTACTTACCTGCCGACCGGCTAGGGAACGCCAGCGTGCGTGGCCCGCCCGGTCCTGCCGTCGCCCAGCGTCCCGTCCCCCAAGGGCTGCGGTGAACCATGCCCAGGAGGCATCGAGCATGTTCCACCGACTAGGACACTTCGTCGTCCGCCGCGCCTGGTGGGTGATCGCGGCGTGGGTCGTCGCGATGATCGCCATCTTCATCTCGGCGCCCAAGGTCAGTTCCCAGGCGGACGAGGCGTCGTTCCTGCCCAGGCACTACGAGTCCATCCAGGCCGCGGAGGTGCAGGCACGGGCCTTCCCGTCCGCCTTCACGCCGGACGCCCTCGCCCTGTTCGAGCGCAACGACGGCGCCGCCTTCACCGACGGTGACAAGGCCGCGATCGGCAAGCTCGTCCAGGACCTGACGGACAAGAAGATCGACGGCGTGGTGAAGATCATCCCGCCGACCAAGGACATGGGCTACTCGCAGGACCAGAAGTACGGGATGGCCCTGGTCTCCATCGACAAGGCCAAGCAGCAGGACCAGAACCTGATATCGGACGTCGCCAAGGCACTGCGCGACGACGGCAAGGCACTGGCCACCGGCACCGACCTGAAGTTCCAGCTGGGCGGATCCGCCGCACAGGCCCTGGACCAGAAGGACGCCTCCGGCTCGGCCGAGGGCATCATCACCATGGCCACCCTGCTGCTGGTCATCGTGATCGTCGGCATCATCTTCCGCAGCATCCTGGCCGGCCTGCTGCCGATCGTGGTCTCGCTGATCATCGGACTCCCCACCTCGATGGGGCTGATCAACTACGCCACCAAGGCCTTCGACCTCAAGAGCACGCCGATCCTGATGGCGATCCTCATCGTCGTCGTGCTCGGCGTCGGCACCGACTACTTCCTCTTCCTCGCCTTCCGCTACCGCGAGCGGCTGCGGGCCGGTGACGACCGCAAGGAGGCCGTGGCCAACGCCGTCGGCCGGGTCGGCGAGGCGATCGCCTCCGCGGCCGGCGCCGTCACCATCGCCTTCGCCGCGCTGATCCTCTCCAGCCTCGGCATGTTCCAGGCCCTCGGCCCGGCGCTGGCCATCGCCGTCGTCGTGACCGCCCTGGCCTCCGTCACCCTGGCCCCGGCCCTGCTCGCCGTCATCCCGGCCCGGGCCGTCTTCTGGCCCGGCAAGAAGTGGATGCGCGAGCCCAGCGACGCGCGCTTCACCGCGATCGGCCGGGTCGTCGAGAAGCGCCCGGCACTCACCGCCATCGCCTCCGGCGGCGTGCTGGTCGCCCTGACCTTCGGCGCCCTCAGCTACAACGGCCTGTTCGACATGGCCGGCAGCTCGATGCCCAAGACCGCGGAGTCGATGGTCGTCCAGGACACGATGTCCACCGCCTTCTCCAAGGGCGCGGCCGACCCGAGCCAGGTCTACCTCAGCAGCACCGACGGCAAGAAGCTCGACCCGGCCTCCTTCAAGGCCTACGGGGACAAGCTCCAGGGCGTCCCCGGCGTCGCCCAGGTGATCCTGCCCAGCACCGCCTCCGACGGCCAGAGCAAGACCGTCAGCGCCGACGGCACCACCGCGCAGTTCACCGTGATGCTCAAGGACGAACCCTCCAGCAACGCGGCCATCGACACCGTCACCGAGCTGCGCACCGTCGCCCACGCGCAGGCCCCGGCCGGCACCGAGGCCAAGGTCGCCGGCCTGACCTCGGTGTTCAAGGACATCAACCTGGCGATGACCCACGACTACAAGCTGGTCTTCCCGATCGCCGGGCTGCTCATCCTGCTCATCCTGGCGCTCCAGCTGCGCAGCGTGGTCGCCCCCTGGTACCTGATGGCCTCGGTCGGCCTCGGCTTCGGCGCCACCCTCGGTGCCACCACGCTGCTCTTCCAGAAGATCGGCCACGAGACCGGCCTGATGTTCATGATGCCGATCCTGATCTACCTCTTCGTGGTGGCGATCGGGACGGACTACAACATCCTGATCATCGCCCGGCTGCGCGAGGAGGCCCGCGAGGGCCGCTCCCCGCGCGAGGCGGCCCGCGAGGCGCTGCGCCACGGCGGCCCGACCGTCGCGGCGGCCGGCTTCATCCTGGCGGCCTCGTTCGGGACCTTCATGCTCGCGGGCAACACCTTCATGCTGGAGTTCGGCTTCGCGATGGCCTTCGGCATCGTGCTGGCGGCCTTCGTGATGGCGATGTTCTTCACGCCGGCGCTCACCGCGCTGATCGGCAACAAGGCCTGGTGGCCCGGACACGGTGCGGACGCCCGCCCGGGCCACGGCGGGGGCCCGGCCCCGCGGGTCGGCACCACCGTGCCGGCGGAGCCGGTCGGCCGGCGATGACCGACGTGCGGCCGTTTCCGATCAAGGTCTGAACGGCGGCCGAACACCAGGCGGCGCCCCGCTCCGGCGGGGCGCCGCTCCCCGTTTTCCGGCAGCGTCAAACGTGATCTGTCGGGCACAAAAGTCCCCGGTCAATCGGGGTGCGACCGTGCTACAGTCGAAGCAGTTGCAGTTTTGGTTCCCATGAACGTGTGTGTGCGCCTGCTGGTACCAACCAACAGGCGCATTTGTTTTGTCCGGTGTTTCAGTCTCCGGATGGGGATCGCGGCTACTTGGGGATTCACGAGGTGTGGATCCCTGATGCCCCAATAGGAGGAGACGGTTATGGCTACCGGCACCGTGAAGTGGTTCAACAGCGAAAAGGGCTTCGGCTTCATCGAGCAGGACGGCGGCGGCCCGGACGTCTTCGCCCACTACTCGAACATCGTCGCCCAGGGCTTCCGTGAGCTCGTCGAGGGTCAGCGCGTCGAGTTCGACGTCACCCAGGGCCAGAAGGGCCCGCAGGGCGAGAACATCCAGGTCATCGCCTGACGTCAGCTTCACGCTGATGCGCGATCCCCTGTGATCCCGTGAAGCGGGGGCCCGCACCGCTCGACGGTGCGGGCCCCCGCTCATGCCGCCGTACGGCCGGGGCGGCGCACTCCCAGACGACGGCCGACCAGTCCGCGACCGCGGGCTGACGACCGACGGACGGAGACCCCGTGACCACCCCTGCCCGCACGCCCCGCGACCGCGGCGACCGCACCACCGACCGCACCGCGGACCGTTCCGCCGCCCGCTCGGGCGAGCAGGGCCGCACCGGCCGCCCGCGCCGCGGCGCGGACACCCCGGACCGCACCCGCAACAGCGGAGAGGGTGCCGACCGCGCCCCCCGCAAGCCGCGCAACCGCGCCGGCGCCACCAAGACCGGCCGCACCGCCGTCCCGGAGCCCGCCGACTTCACCGTCGTCGAGGGCACCCCGGCCCGGCCGCCGGCGGCCTCCTTCGCCGAGCTGGACCTGCCCAAGGCGATCCTCTCCGCGCTCACCCGCGAGGGCGTCACCGAGCCGTTCCCGATCCAGGCCGCCACCCTGCCCGACTCGATCGCCGGGCGCGACGTCCTCGGGCGCGGCCGTACCGGCTCCGGCAAGACCCTGGCCTTCGGCCTGCCGCTGCTCGCCCGCACCGCCGGTCGCCGCGCCGACTCCCGCCACCCGCTGGCGCTCGTCCTGGTGCCCACCCGCGAGCTCGCCCAGCAGGTCACCGAGGCGCTCACCCCGTACGCCACCGCCGTCAACCTGCGGATCACCACCGTCGTCGGCGGCATGGGCATCAGCCGGCAGGCCAACGCGGTGCGCCGCGGCACCGAGGTGCTGGTCGCCACCCCCGGCCGCCTGGACGACCTGATCGGGCGCGGTGACGTCAACCTGTCCGACGTCGCCATCACGGTCCTCGACGAGGCCGACCAGATGGCCGACATGGGCTTCCTCCCGCAGGTCAGCAAGCTGCTGGAGCAGGTCGCCGAGGGCGGGCAGCGGATGCTGTTCTCCGCCACCCTGGACCGCAACGTCGACCGGCTGGTCAAGCGCTTCCTGACCGACCCGGTCACCCACTCGGTCGACCCCTCGGCCGGCGCGGTCACCACCATGGACCACCACGTCCTGCAGCTGGAGCCCACCGACAAGGCCTCCGCCACCGCCCACATCGCCTCCCGCGACGGGCGCGTGATCATGTTCGTGCACACCAAGCACGGCGCCGACCGGCTCGCCAAGCAGCTGCGCGCCACCGGCGTGATGGCCGCCGCGCTGCACGGCGGCAAGTCCCAGCCGCAGCGCAACCGGGTCCTCGACCAGTTCCGCGACGGCGAGGTCACCGCGCTGATCGCCACCAACGTCGCCGCCCGCGGCATCCACATCGACGGCCTCGACCTGGTCGTCAACGTCGACCCGCCGATCGACCACAAGGACTACCTGCACCGCGGCGGCCGCACCGCCCGGGCCGGCGAGTCCGGCACGGTCGTCACCCTCGTGCTGCCCGAGCAGCGCCGCGAGGTCAACCGGCTGATGACGGTCGCCGGGATCCGCCCCACCGTGACCAGGATCCGCCCCGGCGACGCCGACCTGGCTCGGATCACCGGCGCCCGCACCCCCAGCGGCGTTCCGGTCGCACTGGCCGTCCCGGCCGCCGCCCAGCCCGCGGCCCAGGCCGCCTCCGCCGACGGCAAGGGCGCGGACGGCAAGTCGGGCAGCCCGCGCCGCCGCCCCGGCAAGCGCTCCGGACTGCCCACCGACGTCGACATGAACGGCAACCCGCGCCGCCCGCGCCCCAAGCAGCGCCTGGGCGCCGCCGGCCAGGGCGAGCGGCCGCAGGCCGCCGGGTTCATCGGGCGCTCCTCCGGCCGGGCCCGGCCGGGCAGCGGCTCCAAGTCCGGTGGCAACTACGGCACCGGGCGCCAGCGCCGCAAGTTCGACTGACGGTCGTCCCCGGACCGAATCCTGCCGAACGGGCTCCGCGTCTTCCCCGCCACGGGGGAGCACGGGGCCCGTTCCGCGTTTTCCGGGCAGGCTCGCCCCGGCCGGGGCCGGCAGCTGAGATGAACCCGTCGCAGTTCGCCTTGAACCAACGCTTGACGGAGGACCGTCCAGCCCGGATTCTTTTACCCGGCCCGCACATCTGTCGCACAGTCACCACGGTTGTGCAGATGTTGAGTTGACGTGATTCGCCGACCCCGGAAGGACCACCGTCCCGATGCGCCGAACCTCCGCCCTGCTGTCCACCGCCCTGCTCGCGGGGGCCGCCGCCCTGGCCGCACCGGCCACCGCCGCCCAGGCCGCGCCCGCCTGCAGCGCCTTCGTCGCGGGCTGGAGCGCCGTCGGCAGCTGCAGTGGCCTCGACCCGATGCAGACCTGGTCCGTGGGCGCCACCTGTTACTACTGGAACTCCACCCACACCGTGCAGTTCAGCCGGCCCGCCATCGGCGGCGTGGCCGTCGGCGACGGCAGCCTCTCCGCGGCCTGCGGCGTCGGCGACAGCGTGATGTTCCCGCACATCATCATGGGCGCCACCCCGCCGGCCGGCCCCACCGGCCAGATCACCGGCTACGTCGGCAAGTGCGTGGACGTGCGGGGCGCCAACCTCGGCAACGGCACCCCCGTCCAGATCTACGACTGCAACGGCACGATCGCGCAGAAGTGGCGGACAGGCGTCGACGGCACCGTCCGCGCCCTCGGCAAGTGCATGGACGTCTCGGGCGGCGGCACCGCCAACCACACCATGGTCCAGCTCTACGACTGCAACGGCACCGGCGCCCAGCAGTGGCAGTACCGCGCCGACGGCTCGCTGCTCAACCCGCAGTCCGGCCGCTGCCTGGACGACCTCGGCTTCTCCACCGCGAACGGCAACCAGCTCGGCATCTGGGACTGCAACGGCGCCGCCAACCAGAAGTGGAACCTGCCCACCTGATTTCTGGCCAATTCTGCTCCGCCGCCCGGTTGTTCGCGCCGGGCGGCGGGCCTTTGTCCGATGGCTACACCGTGACGGGCATGGGAGCCAGTCGGCGCAACCGCTCCGCCGTCTCCGCGTCACGCGGCGACATCACGATCAGCTGCAGCCCCTCCGCCGCCAGCAGCACGTGCTGGTCGATCCGCAACACGCCCAACTCCTCGTGCCGGAGCACCTTCTCGGCCCCCGAGCGCTCCGCGACCTGGTGCTCGTCCAGCCAGCGGTCCGCCTCCGGGTGCTCGCCCCGCACGTGCTGGATCATCCGGCCCAGGTGCCGGCCCACCGCCGTCGCCTCCCCGCCGCGCTCCGCGTACGCCGCCCGCAGCTGGGCCAGGAAACGGCGGGCGTGCTGCTCCCAGTGCTCCACCCGCCGGCGGTGCACCGCGTTGCCGAACACCACCCAGGCCAGGTTGCACTCCTGCGGCGGTCGACCGGACAGCTCGAACAGCGCGTCCGCGCCCGGATTCCAGGCCCGCAGGTCCCAGTTGGCGTCCATCACCCAGGCCGGCGCCGGCCACTGGGCGTGCATCAGCCGCAGCAGCGACGCCGGCACCTCCGCGGGCGCGCCCACCTCCCCGTCCAGCGGATGGCTGCCCGCCAGCCGGAACAGGTACGCCGTCTCCGCCCGGTCCAGCCGCAGCGTCCGGGCCAGGCTCGCCAGCACCTCCGGCGAGGGATGGATGTCCCGCCCCTGCTCCAGCCACGTGTACCAGGTCACCCCCACCCCGGCCAGCAGCGCCAGCTCCTCTCGCCGCAGCCCCGGCGTCCGCCGCCGGCCCCCCGGCGCCAGCCCCACCTCCTGCGGCGTCAACCGGGCCCGGCGGCTGCGCAGGAAGCCCGACAGCTCGGTGCGGCGCTCCTCCGACTCGGCCATGTCCCCCGTCCTTCCTGGTGGTCGAACTACCAGTATCCCCACGCACTGCCGCGGCCCCGGCCCGAGCGGCAGGCTTGATCGCGACAGCGCAAGCCAGCTCCGAAGGATCCATGATGAACCGTCAGAATCCAGCCATCCGCCGCACTGTGGTCGCGATCGCGGCCGCCGCCCTGCTCGGCACCGCCGGTACGCTACCCGCCGCCGCGGCCGCCCACCGCCCGACCCCGGCCGTGATCGTCGGCCACGCCCCCACCCTGGTCCCCGAGGCGGGCGTCTGGGACGCCTCCCACCACCGCTTCCTGCTCGGCTCGCTGCGCCACGGCACCGTCTCCGCCGTCGCCCTCGACGGCAGCGTCCGCACCCTGGTGCAGGACCCCGCGCTGACCGAGATCGCCGGTCTGCGGATCGACCCCGTCCACCGCCGCGTGCTGGTCACCGACCTCGACAACGGCATCGGCGAGCGCAGCACCGCCGCGACGCTGGGGAAGATCGCCGGGATCGGGGCGTACGACCTGGACACCGGCCGCCGCCTCTTCTACACCGACCTCGCCACCGTCGCCGGCGACGGCGGCAGCCACCTCGCCAACGACATCGCCGTCGCCCCCGACGGCACCGCCTACGTCACCGACTCCTTCGCCCCCGTCGTCTACCGGGTGACGCCGGACGGGACCGCCTCCGTCCTGCTGCGCGACCCGCGCCTGACCCCCGCCCCCGGAACGTACGGCCTCAACGGCATCGTCTACCGGGAGGGCCACCTGATCCTCGGCAAGTGGGACGACGGCACCCTGTGGCGGGTCCCGTTGGGGAACCCGGCCGCCCTGCGACGCGTCGAGGTGGCCGGTGGCGCGTCCCTGCTCCACCTGGACGGCCTGCTCGGCCGCCCGGACGGCACCATCGCCGGCGTCACCAACGCCCTCTTCGGGGCCGGCCGCGATGCCGAGCTCGAACTGCGCTCCGACGACCACTGGCGCACCGCCCGGCTCACCGCCGTCCACCCCTCCCCGGACACCACCCCCACGGCCCCCGTCGCCGGGCCGGCCGGCAGCCTCTACCTGCTCTCCGGCGGCCTCGCCGCCGCCGCCTCGGGCCACCCGACGGACGCCTTCACCCTGCGCCGGATCTGAGCGGCTCCGGCCCGGGCTACTCCACCGCCAACGGCAACCATCCGGGTGTCCGGGACCGCGACCGCGCCGCCAGACAGAAGTGGAACCCCCGCCTGATCCCAACCGGCCGGCACCTTCACCTGGCGTTGGTCCGATCCATCCGGCGTGCGCGGCCCCGGCCGCGCGCCGTCGACGCCTCCGCGTGCCGCGCTCCCGGGAAGCCGGATCCTCGCCTCGCCATTGTTGGTGACATACAATTCCATGTACATCACCAACATCGGTCGACGGAGGTGCTGGATGTCCGTGACACAGATCGACATCGATGAAGAGGCGCTGGAGCGGGCGATGGCCCTCGCAGGCGTGCGGACCAAGAAGGAAGCCGTCAACCTCGCGCTGCGCTTCTATGCGGAGCAGCAGGAACGGGCCGCCCGCATCAGTAGGCATTTCGAGCGCGCCCGGCATTGGGGCGCAGTCGAGGACGCCGAGCGGCTGCACCGAGCCGAGAAGGACACCCGGTGATCTATCTGCTCGACACCTCCGCGCTGGTCCGGCTGCTGCGCGAGCCGAAGCTTCAGGCGGCCTGGTACGACGCGATCGACGCGGAGTCGATCGCGTCGTGCTATCCGCAGCGTGCCGAGTTTCTCTACAGCGCGCGCGACGGCCGGGAGTACGACGAGATCTCCGAGATGTTCGCCGACCTCTACCCGGACGTCTCAGTGCCCAAGAACGCAGGGCGCTGGATCGACACGGTGCAACGGCGGATGGCGCTCGCCGGGCAACATCGCAGTGCTTCCGCAGTTGACCTCATGATCGCGGCGACTGCTGCGCACCACGGACTCACGGTCCTCCACGACGATGCGGACTACCGCACCGTGGCGCGTTGTGCCCCGGATCTCAGTGAGCACAGCATCCTGGACTGCGCCTGAGGCTCGTGACCCTCAGGCGGTAAGGGCAGGAACCACGGGAGCCGTCAGGCGTGCCCGGTCGTAGCGTTGCAGCAGCAGGGCCGCCAGTTCGGGGGCGGGGCCGAGGGGGTCGGCCACGGTGTCCGCGTCGGTCGAGGCCGCTGCGATGCGGTCCGGCAGCAGGCCCGGGGCGAGCAGGTAGGGGGCCACGGCGGTGTGGGTGGCGCCGGCGGCGCGCAGGGCGGCGAGGGCGTCCGGGACGCGTGGGCCGGCGGCGGAAGCGTAGGCGACCTCGGCGGCGGCCCAGCCGCGGGTGCGGCGCCACTCGGCGGCGACGGCGCGGGTGGCGGCGTCGGCGGCCGGGTCGGAGGAGCCGGCCGCGGCCAGCACCACGCCGGTGCGGGAACGCACTGCCGCCGAGCCGACGTCGAGTCCGGCCTCGGCCAGGCGGCGGTCCAGGGCCGCGAGCAGCAGCGGGGAAGGCCCCAGGACATCGGCGAGGGGCAGCGAGGAGCCCGCGGCGCGCAGGGCGGCGGGGATGTCGTGCTTGGCGTGGAAGGCCCGGTTCAGCAGCAGCGGGACGGCCACCGCGTCCGCCAGCCGGCCGACCACCTGGGGGATCCGCGGGGCGCAGTGGTCCAGGTAGGCGGTGGCTACCTCCAGGGCGGGCCGCTGGGCCCGCACCTGCCCGACCAGGGCGGCGACGGTCGCGGCGTGCCGCGGGTCGCGGCTGCCGTGGGCGATGAGCAGCAGGGCGGGCATCAGCGGGGCCTCACTTGGTGGAGGCCAGCAGGCCGCGGTCGCGCAGCACCCGGCGCTCGACCGGGGTGAACACCAGCAGCTCGATGGCGATGCCGACGAACAGGATGAGGACGATGCCGAGCAGCACTCCGGACATGTCGGAGAACTCGCGCTGGTCCTCCAGGAACCGGCCGAGGCCCCGGCCGAGGTCGGGGGAGGAGGCGACGAGTTCCGCCGCCATCAGCGAGCGCCAGGAGAACGCCCAGCCCTGCTTGAGTCCGGCCAGGTAACCGGGCAGCGCGGCGGGGATGAGCACGTGTCGGGCCCCGGTCAGCCCGGTGGCGCCGAGGGTGCGTCCGGCCCGCAGGAACAGCGGCGGCACCTGGTCGATGCCGGCCACCAGGCCGTTGGCGATGGAGGGGACGGCGCCCAGCAGGATCACCGCGTACATCATCGAGTCGTTGATGCCGAGCCAGATGACGGCGGCCGGCACCCAGGCGACCGAGGGCAGCGACTGCAGGCCCTGGAGCACCGGGCCGATGGCGGTGCGCACCGGCCCGACCCGGGCGACGACCAGGCCGATCGGGGTGCCGATGACGACGGCGAGCAGGAAGCCGGACAGGCCGCGCCACACGCTGGTCCAGATGATCGAGAACAGCGTGCCCTGGTACCAGAGGTCCTGGAGGGAGCGCCAGACGTCGGCGGGGCTGGGCAGCTTGTACGAGGAGGTGAGGTGGAGGCTGTACGCGCCCTGCCACAGCGCCAGCACCACCAGCACGCCGATCAGCGGCGGCAGCGCCTTGGTCCGCAGCACCTCGCCGAGCGAGCTGCGCTGGGCGGCGACGGAGTCGAGGGCGTCCAGGCCCGCACCGACCTCGGCGGTGTCGCCGTCGTTCCTGGCGGGGGCGGTGTCAGTGCTGGACATGGCGACGGATCTCCCCACGCAGTTCTTCGGTGATCTCGATGGACAGGTCGGCGACGCCGGAGGACTCGATGCGGCGCGGCTGCGGCAGGTCGATCCGCCACTCGCGGGCGACCCGGCCGGGCCGGGAGGAGAGCAGGACGACGCGCTGGGCCAGGCGCACGGCCTCGCGCACATTGTGGGTGACGAACAGGACGGACAGCTGCCGCTCGGCCCAGATCCGGGTGATCTCGTCGTGCAGCACGTCGCGGGTGATGGCGTCGAGCGCGGCGAACGGCTCGTCCATCAGCAGCACCTTGCTGCCCTGGGCGAGGGCGCGGGCCATCGCCACGCGCTGGCGCATGCCGCCGGACAGCTCGTGCACCCGCTTTCCGTAGGCGCCGCCCAGCCGGACCAGTTCGAGCAGCCGCTCGGCCTCGGCGCGGCGCTCGGGGCGGGGGACACCGGCCAGCTTGAGGGCCAGCTCGATGTTCTTCCCGGCGGTGAGCCAGGGGAACAGGGCGTGCTCCTGGAACATCAGGGCGGGCCGGCCGCCGGGGACCTCGATGCTGCCGCGGCTGGGCTTGTCGAGGCCGGCGACCAGGTTGAGCAGGGTGGACTTGCCGCAGCCCGAGGCGCCGAGCAGGGTGACGAACTCGCCGGGCGCGACGTCGAGGGTGATGTCGTCCAGCACGTGGGTCTGGGCGCCCGGGCGGCCGAAGGACTTGTGCACGTGCGAGATCCGGACGGCGGGCGCGCCGCCGTCGCTGTCGAGGACGGGGGCGTCGGCCTCGGTGGTCAGTGCCGGGGTCATCGGGGACCTCCTGCTGAGTGATCTGGCAAAGGGCTGCGAAGCGGGGGCAGGGGTCCGGCCCCCGCCCGTCCCGGTGGGCATCGATCGGGGATCGACCGGGCGGGCGGGGACCGGACCGCGGATTCTGGGGCGGACTTCCGTACGGCTGGCGCTACTCGCGCCGGTCGGCGCTACTTGGCGCCGAGTCCGGCGTCCGCCACGGGCGCCTGGCCCTTGGCCGCGAGGACCTTGTTCAGCAGGGTGAGGTCGTAGATGCCGTTGAGGTTGGGCTTCTTGAGGAGCCCGGCGGTCACGGCGTGGTCGGCCTCGGCCTGCAGGGTGCCGGCCAGCGGGTCGTCCAGGAAGTCGATGTCGGCCCAGGCCGGGTCGAGGACGGCCGGCTCCAGGGCGTTGCCGGCCTCCTTCTTGATCGCCTCGTTGGCGTCGGCCTTGGCCTTTTCGGGGTTGGCCTTGATGAAGGCGTTGGTGTTCACCGAGCCGCGCAGCACGGCCTCGACCACGTCCGGGTGCTCCTTGAGGAACTTCTGCGAGACGATGAGGTTGGTGATCACGAACTTCTTGTCCGGCCAGACGTCCTTCTCGTTGAGCAGGACCTTCGCGCCGAGGGTGACCAGCTTGGAGGCGGTGGGCTCGGGCACCCAGGCGCCGTCGACGGAGCCCTGCCGGTAGGCGTCGGGGGTGACCTTGTTGTCGGTGCGCACCACCGAGACGTCGCCCGCGCCGGACGCCGCGTCCACCTTGAAGCCCTTGCCCGCCAGGTAGTTGAGCAGGGCCACGTCCTGGGTGTTGCCCAGCTGCGGGGTGGCGATCTTCTTGCCCCTGAGGTCGTCCAGCGAGGAGATCTTCTCCGGGTTGACCACCAGCTTGACCCCGCCGGAGGCCGAACCGCCGATGATCTTGAGGGACTTGCCGTCGGACTTGGTGTAGCCGTTGATCGCGGGGGAGGGGCCGATCCAGCCGATGTCGATGGAGCCGGCGTTGAGCGCCTCGATCTCGGCCGGGCCCGCGTTGAAGACCTGGGTCTTGATCTGGGTGGCGCCCAACTCCTTCTGGAGGATGCCCTCCTGGAGGCCGACCAGGGCGGTGCCGTGGGTCAGGTTGGCGAAGTAGCCGATCTTCACCGTGGGGGAGGACAGCTTGGCGCCCGAGGCGCCGGTCGCGGCGGCGGTGTCGGCCGAGCCGCCGGAGCCGCTGTCGGCGGCCTTGGAGCCGTAGCTGCAGGCCGACAGCAGGGCGACGGCGGTCAGGCCGGCGAGGGCGGCCGCGGCGGAGCGTCTGATCCGCCCGGCGTTGGGGCGGACGAAGGCATGGGAGGAGGCCGGGCTGGGTGCCATGGTGGTGGGTCCTGTTCGCGGACGGACCGTCGGAAAGCGGTCCCGGGTGGTCTGTTGGAAGTGGTGTGCGCGGCACGTCGGTGCCGGGGCAGGCCGGGCTGCGGTGGGGACGCGGCCCGGTGACGGGGCGTGCTCAGCCCCGTCGGCCCACACATCGGGTCAGGCCGCCCTGGCCGCTGCCGAGGACGCCGCTGCCGATGCGGCCGCCTTCCTTGTCCATGCCCGAGAACGCCTCGCTGGGCATCAGACCCAGTCCTCCTCTTCGGATGCGCCGGGAGCGTCGTCGCCGTGTACGGCCTCGAAGGCCTCGCCCGCCATGCCGGCGGTGAGGGTGGTGCCGTCGGCCGGGTCGATCAGCAGGAACGAGCCGGTGCGGCGGTTGTCGGTGTAGTCGTCGAGGGCCAGCGGTTCGGCGGTGCGCAGCTTCACGTGGCCGATGTCGTTGACGTTCAGCCCCTCGGCGCCGGAACGCCGCTGGAGCGTGTCGATGTCGATCCGGTAGGAGATCTCCTTGACCAGCGCGCGCACGGTGCGGGTGGTGTGCTTGAGCAGCACCTTGTCCCCGGCGCGCAGCGGCCGCTCGTTGAGGTGGCTGACGGTCGCCACGATGTCCTTGGTGGGGACGGGCGCGGCCCCGGCGGCGATCAGGTCGCCGCGGGAGATGTCGAGGTCGTCGGCGAGCCGGACGGTGACCGACTGCGGCGCCCAGGCGATGTCGCTCTCGCGGCCGAGGGCGTCGATCCCGGCGACGGTGGTGGTCAGGCCGGAGGGCAGCACGGTGACGGCGTCGCCGACCCGCAGCACCCCGGAGGCCAACTGGCCCGCGTAGCCGCGGTAGTCGGGGTGCTCCTCGGTCTGCGGGCGGATCACGTACTGGACGGGGAAGCGGGCGGGCTCCCGGCTCGGGTCGCTGCCGACCGGGACGGTCTCCAGGTGCTCCAGCAGGGTCGGGCCGCCGTACCAGTCCATGTGGGCGGACGGTTCGACGACGTTGTCCCCGGCGAGGGCCGAGATCGGGACGGCGAGGACGTCCTTGACGCCGAGGGAGGCGGCGTAGGCGCTGAACTCCTCGGCGATGGCGGCGAAGACGGGCTCGGCGTAGTCGACCAGGTCCATCTTGTTGACGGCCAGCACGACGTGCGGCACCCGCAGCAGGGCGGCGACGGCCGCGTGCCGGCGGGTCTGCTCGACCACGCCGTTGCGGGCGTCGACCAGGACGACGGCGAGCTCGGCGGTGGAGGCGCCGGTCACCATGTTGCGGGTGTACTGCACGTGCCCGGGGGTGTCGGCGAGGATGAACCGCCGCCGGGGGGTGGCGAAGTAGCGGTAGGCGACGTCGATGGTGATGCCCTGCTCGCGCTCGGCGCGCAGGCCGTCGGTGAGCAGCGCGAGGTCGGGCGCCTCCTGGCCGCGGCCCAGGGAGACGCGCTCGACGGCCTCCAGCTGGTCGGCGAGCACCGACTTGGAGTCGTGCAGCAGCCGGCCGACCAGGGTGGACTTGCCGTCGTCGACGGAGCCGGCGGTGGCGAAGCGCAGCAGGGAGGTGGCGCTGGTCTCGATGGTCGTGCTCATTAGAAGTACCCCTCGCGCTTGCGGTCTTCCATCGCGGCCTCGGACAGCTTGTCGTCGGCGCGGGTGGCGCCGCGCTCGGTGAGGCGGCTGGCGGCGATCTCGGCGATCACGGCCTCGATGGTGGTGGCGTCGGAGTCGACAGCGCCGGTGCAGGACATGTCGCCGACGGTGCGGTAGCGGACCAGCCGCCGCTCGACGGGCTCGCTGTCCTTGGGGCCGCCCCACTCGCCGGCGGTCAGCCACATGCCGCCCCGGGAGAAGACGTCCCGCTCGTGCGCGTAGTAGATCTCCGGCAGCTCGATGCCCTCGCGCTCGATGTACTGCCAGACGTCCAGCTCGGTCCAGTTGGACAGCGGGAAGACCCGGACGTGCTCGCCGACCGCGTGCCGGCCGTTGTACAGCGACCACAGCTCGGGGCGCTGGCGACGCGGGTCCCAGGCGCCGAACTCGTCGCGCAGCGAGAAGACGCGCTCCTTGGCGCGGGCCTTCTCCTCGTCCCGGCGGCCGCCGCCGAACACGGCGTCGAAGCGGTTCTGCTCGATGGCGTCGAGCAGCGGGACGGTCTGCAGCGGGTTGCGGGTGCCGTCGGGGCGCTCGCGCAGCACGCCGCGGTCGATGAAGTCCTGGACGTGGGCGACGTGCAGGCGCAGGTTGTGCTCGGCCACGACGCGGTCGCGGTAGGCGAGCACCTCGGGGAAGTTGTGCCCGGTGTCGACGTGCAGCAGCGAGAAGGGGACGGCGGCGGGCGCGAAGGCCTTGAGCGCCAGGTGCAGCATCAGGATGGAGTCCTTGCCGCCGGAGAACAGGATCACCGGGCGCTCGAACTCCCCCGCGACCTCGCGGAAGATGTGCACCGACTCGGCCTCCAGCGCGTCCAGGTGGGACAACGCGTACGGAGTGTCGTCGGTGCGGACCGGACTGTCGGTCGCGGTGGTCATGCCAGGCCCCTCTCGGTCAGGAAGGCGTGCAGCTCGGCGGCGGAGTCGGCCACCTCGCGGCCCTGCGTCTGGATCCGCAGCTCCGGGTTCTCCGGAGCCTCGTACGGGTCGTCGACGCCGGTCAGGCCCGAGATCTCACCGGCGGCCTGCTTGGCGTACAGGCCCTTGACGTCCCGTTCGGCGCACAGCTCGACCGGGGTGGCGACGTGGATCTCCAGGAACTCGGTGCCCGCCGCCGCGTGCCGCTCGCGCACGGCGGCGCGGGAGCCGGCGAACGGGGCGATCACCGGGGCGAGCACCTTGACGCCGTTGGCGGCGAGCTTCTCGGCGACGAAGCCGATCCGGGTGACGTTGGTGTGCCGGTCCTCGCGGGAGAAGCCGAGGCCCTTGGAGAGGAACTCGCGGATCTCGTCGCCGTCCAGGACCTCGACCTTGTGGCCCTCGGCGCGCAGCCGCTCGGCCAGTGCGAAGGCCAGGGTGGTCTTGCCCGCGCTCGGCAGCCCGGTCAGCCACACGGTGGCGCCGCGCTCGCAGGGGGCGGCCGCGCGGGCCGCCTCTGCGGCTCCGTCGGCTACCGAAGTGTCAGCTGTCACGGTTCTTTCCTAACGCGAGAGTGGTGATGGAATCGTCAGAGGTGGATGCCGCACTCGGTCTTGCCGGAACCGGACCAGCGGCCGGCCCGGGCGTCCTCACCCTCGCCCGGCTTACGGGTGCAGGACAGCGGCGAGCAGCCGATCGAGGTGTAGCCCTCCCACAGCAGGGGGTTGAGCAGCACGCCGTTGGCGGCGACGTAGGCGTCCACGTCCTCCTGCGTCCACCGGGCGATCGGGGCGATCTTGACCTTGCGGCGCTTCGGGTCCCAGGCGACCACCGGGGTGTTCGCCCGGGTCGGGGACTCGTCGCGGCGCAGCCCGGTGGCCCAGGCGTCGTAGCCGCCGAGGCCGCGGTCCAGCGGCTCGACCTTGCGCAGCGAGCAGCACAGGTCCGGGTCGCGGTCGTGCAGGTTCGGGCCGTACTCGGCGTCCTGCTCTGCGACGGTCCTCAGCGGGGTGAGCGTGATGACGTTGACCGGCATGGTCGCCGCCACCGCGTCCCGGGTGCCGATGGTCTCCGCGAAGTGGTAGCCGGTGTCCAGGAACACCACGTCCACGCCGGGGAACACCGACGCGGCGAGGTGGGCGACCACCGCGTCCTCCATCGAGGAGGTGACGCAGAACCGCTTGCCGAAGGTGTCGGCGGCCCAGCGCAGGACCTCCTGCGGCGTGGCCTCCTCCAGGTCGCGGCCGGCCCGGACGGCGATCGCCTCGTAGTCAGTCGCGGTGCTGCTCATGGGACGTACCCCCGTTGGTCGGTGACAGCAGGCCGAGGAACTTCAGCTGGAAGGCGCGGCGGCACCCGTGGCACTCCCAGGCGCCGTGGCCGGCCTCGGACGGGCGCAGGTCCTCGTCCCCGCAGTACGGGCAGAAGAACGGCGCCGCTCGCTCACTCATCGCCCACCTCGCTCCGCTCGGCGTTCGCTTCGCGAACACGCACTGCCCTTTCGGTTCGCTCGCTCCGCTCGCTCACGACAACTGTTCCTCGGTGGCGCGGGCCGTCCACTGGGCGAAGCGCTCGCCCTCGGTGCGGTCGGCCTGGTAGCGGGTCAGCAGGCGCTCGACGTAGTCGGGCAGGCCGGCGCTGGTGACCTTGAGGCCGCGGACCTTGCGGCCGAAGCCGGCCTCCAGGCCGAGCGCGCCGCCCAGGTGCACCTGGTAGCCCTCGACCTGGTTGCCGTGCTCGTCGGTGACGAGCTGGCCCTTGAGGCCGATGTCGGCGACCTGGATGCGGGCGCAGGCGTTCGGGCAGCCGTTGATGTTGATGGTCAGCGGTTCGGCGAAGTCCGGGAGGCGCTGTTCGAGTTCGTCGATCAGGGAGCGGCCGCGCTCCTTGGTCTCGACGATGGCGAGCTTGCAGTACTCGATGCCGGTGCAGGCCATGGTGCCGCGGCGGAACGGCGAGGGGCTGACCCGCAGGTCGAGCGACTCCAGGCCGGCCACCACCGACTCGACGTGCTCCTCGGCGACGTCGAGGATCAGCATCTTCTGCTCGGTGGTGGTGCGCACCCGGTCGCTGCCGTGGGCGGCGGCGAGGTCGGCGATCCGGCCGAGCAGCTTGCCGTCGACCCGGCCGACGCGCGGGGCGAAGCCGATGTAGTAGCGGCCGTCCTGCTGCTGGTGGACACCGACGTGGTCGCGCCAGCGGGCGACGGGCTCGGCTGGCGCCGGGCCGTCGATCAGGCGGGCCTTCAGGTACTCGTCCTCCAGCATCTGGCGGAACTTCTCCACGCCCCAGTCCGCGACCAGGAACTTCAGCCGGGCGCGGTTGCGCAGGCGCCGGTAGCCGTAGTCGCGGAAGATGCTGATCACACCGCCGAAGACGTCCGGCACCTGCTCCAGCGGGACCCAGGCGCCCAGCCGCACGCCCAGCTTGGGGTTGGTGGACAGGCCGCCGCCGACCCAGAGGTCGAAGCCCGGGCCGTGCTCGGGGTGGACCACACCGACGAAGGAGACGTCGTTGATCTCGTGCGCGACGTCCAGCAGCGGGGAGCCGGAGATGGCGGCCTTGAACTTGCGCGGCAGGTTGGAGAACTCCGGGTTGCCGATGAAGCGGCGCTGGATCTCCTCGATCGCCGGGGTGCCGTCGATGATCTCGTCCCGGGCGACGCCGGCCACCGGGGAGCCCAGGATGGCGCGCGGGGTGTCGCCGCAGGCCTCGGTGGTGGACAGGCCGACGGCCTCCAGCTTCTGCCAGATCGCCGGGACGTCCTCGATCCGGATCCAGTGGAACTGGATGTTCTGCCGGTCGGTCAGGTCGGCGGTGCCCCGGGCGTACTGCTCGGAGACCTCGGCGACGGCGCGCAGCTGGGGGACCGTCAGCCGTCCGCCGTCGATGCGCACGCGCATCATGAAGTACTCGGCGTCCAGCTCGTGCGGGTCCAGGATCGCGGTCTTGCCGCCGTCGATGCCCTCCTTGCGCTGGGTGTAGAGCCCCCACCAGCGCATCCGGCCGCGCAGGTCGGCCGGGTCGATCGAGTCGAAGCCGCGGTGCGCGTAGATCGTCTCAATGCGTGTCCGCACATTGAGACCGTCGTCGTCCTTCTTGATCTGCTCGTTGGCGTTCAGGGGGGTGTAGTGGCCCATGCCCCACTGGCCCTCGCCGCGATGGCGGGTCACCTTGCGCGCTGCGGCGGGGCGGCGCGCGGCGGTGCGGTCGGCCGTGGGCTCGACGGTCTCGGGAGAGGTGGCCATGCTGAAGTCCTTCGGGGCAGGTGGCGCTGACGCAGGGTGGGTCGCGGAGCGTGCTCGGCCCTGCGGCGCTGCTGTGACCTGCGGGTTTCTCAGGTTCCGGGAGAGCAGTGGCCGGGCCGGGCGGGCGCCTGCGCATCCGTTGGTGCGGGGATGGCGGTGGGTCGGCGCCGGGTGCGGTGGTGCGGCGGGGTGGCGGCTCAGGTCACCGGACAGATGGCGCTGGACACGCGAAGGAGATCGACGTGGAGTCGACCTACTAGGGTGGTTCCGGCGCTAGGCATGGCAAGAGATTCGCACGGCCCGGGACTCCCGGTCCACTAACATCCGGATGCTGGACGCTGTGGTTTCGAGATGTGGGACGGTCGGGCGTTCCCGCCGCTCCCCGCCGGGCGCCCTTACCTGCGGTGCGCACGCGCCCGTACCCCTGGGGGAGATCAACCGGAGCGTCCCGGCCCGATACCGTTAGCGCTGTGCAAGCAGCAGGCGATACGAGCAGACCGAACCCCGAGCGGCCGTCCCGGCGTCGGGGCAAGGGCTCCCGGCGCGCGGCCAAACGGGCCACCTGGCGCCGTACGGCGTGGGACTTGGTCAAGGACACCACCAACACCTGCGTCGAGTACCGGGTCACCGGCCTCGCCGCGGAGGCGGCCTTCTTCACCCTGCTGTCGATCCCGCCGCTGCTGCTCGGCCTGGCGGCCACCCTCGGCTACCTCGACAAGTTCCTCGGCGCCGGCACCATCGAACGGCTCAAGCACGACATCGTCTCGGCCTCCGGGACGGTGCTCTCGGAGTCCTCCGTCAACGAGGTCGTCAAACCGCTGCTCAGCCAGGTCTTCGACCACGTCCGGCCCGACCTGATCTCGATCGGCTTCCTCTTCTCGCTGTGGTCCGGATCCCGGGCGCTCTACATCTTCATCGACACCATCACCGTCATGTACGGGCTGGACGGCAAGCGGGGCATCGTCAAGACCCGGCTGATGTCGCTCGGCCTCTACCTCGGTGCCCTCGTCATCGGGTCCCTGGTGCTGCCGCTGATGATGGCCGGGCCCGGACTGGTCGAGAACGCCGTGTCAGGTCTCACGGGGGTGGTCAGCGCCGCCTACTGGCCGGTCGCGATCCTGCTGCTGATCGTCTCCCTGACCACCCTCTACCACCTGGCCGTACCGGTCTCCACACCCTGGCGCGAGGACATCCCCGGCGCGCTGGTCGCCCTGGTGGTGCTGGTCTTCTGCAGCGTCGGCCTGCGGATCTACCTGGTCAGCTCGATCGAGGGCCCCTCGGTGTACAGCTCGCTGGCCGCGCCGGTGGCCGTGCTGCTGTGGATCTTCGTGGTGGCCCTCGCGGTGCTCATCGGCGCGGCCATGAACGCCGCGATAGACCGCCGCTGGCCCACCCTGGAGACCGCCGACGCGCGTGCCGAGAACGAGCGTGCCCACGAGGAGGCCGCCGCCGCCGTGGTCCGCGAGGTCGCCGCCCGGCGGGCCGTCGAACGGGCCCGGCGCGCCCGCGAACTGGGGCTGGCCGAGGGCGTCGAGGAGGAGTGGGGCGAGGAGGAGGCGGACGACGTCGACGCGCCCGCCGAGTACCCCGAGCGGTGGGCCGACGTGCTGGCGGCCGACAACGTACGCGGGCGCCTCACCGCCCGGCCCGGGCCGCACCACCGGCCCGCTCCGCCGCCGCCGGACAGCGACCGGCCGGTGGGGCCGTCGCCGGGGGCACCGCCGGGGGCGTCGGGGGAGCAGCCGGGGTCGGGGCGGCCCGGGCCGGGAGCGCAGGGGCCGCAGGGGCCTGGGCTGCCGCCGGAGCGGCCGGGGTCGGGGCCGGGCTACCCGTCCAGGCCGCCGCGGCCGCCGTGGGAGCAGCGGTAGCGGGTTCTCCGTCGGCAGGTACGGGACAGGGCCTCCCTCGCGGGTCGCGGGGGAGGCCCTGTGCGTTCGTCCCGGGTGTCCCGGGTGTCCCGGGTGTCCGGGGTGTCCGGGGTGTCCTCAGGCGGACGGGTTCGAGGGGAACGGGGACTGCGGCGGCAGACCGTAGCCCTGGGTGTGCTGCTCGTTGACCGGCGGGTAGCCGTACGAGGCCTGCGGGGCGGGCGGCTGGGGCCCGGCGGGGTGCGGTGCGGCGGGCGGGCGACCGAACGCGGGGCGCAGCTCGGTGGCGGCGCCCGGGTCCGCGCCGGGGCCGGCGGTGGTCTGTGCGCTCGGGTCGGATTCCGGGGCCAGGGGTCGGCCCGGGCCGCCCAGGGTGTGGCCCGGGCCGGGGTTCGGGCCCCGGCCCTGGCTCCCGCCGGGCGGGGCCGGGTCGGTGGCGGCGGGGCGGTCACCCGGGCCGGTCTGTGCGGGGAGCGGCTCGGGGGAGGTCTGGACCGGGTCGAGGGCGGTGCGTCCCGAGGAGTCGCTGAGCTTGATCAGCAGCGCGACCATCAGCCAGTTCGCCAGCAGTGAGGACCCACCGGCCGCCAGGAACGGCAGCGCCTTCCCGGTCAGCGGGACCAGCCCGCTCACGCCGCCGACCACCACGAAGATCTGCAGCGCGAGCGCCGCCGACAGCCCGGCCGCGAGCAGCTTGCCGAAGGGGTCGGTCAGGCCGATCGCGGTGCGCAGGCCGCGCTGGATCAGCAGCACGTACACCAGCAGGACGGCCGTCACCCCGGCCAGGCCCAGCTCCTCGCCGATGGTGGTGAAGATGAAGTCGCTGCGTCCGGCGAAGCCGATCAGCCACGGCCGGCCCGATCCCAGGCCCGTCCCGGTGATGTGGCCGGTGCCCAGGCTGAACAGCGCCTCGGCGGGCTGCTCGGAGATCGCCGGGTCGTGCACCGGCTTGTAGTAGTCGAGCGGGTGCAGCCAGGCCTCGACGCGGCCGTGCACGTGGGGTTCCAGGGTGCCGACCACCGTCGCGCCGCCGACCGCCATCAGCAGGCCGAGCACCACCCAGCTGGTGCGCTCGGTCGCCACGTACAGCATCACGATGAAGAGGCCGAAGAAGATCAGCGAGGTGCCGAGGTCGCGCTCGAAGATCAGCACCAGCAGGCTGACCGCCCAGATCGCCAGCACCGGGCCGGCGTGCCGGCCGCGCGGCAGGGTCATCCCCCAGACCTTCCGCCCGGCCAGCGCCAGGGCGTCCCGGTTGGCCATCAGGTAGCCCGCGAAGAAGATCGTGATCGCGACCTTCACGAACTCGTCCGGCTCGAAGGACGGCAGCCCGGGGAGCTTGATCCACCGCTTGGCGCCGAAGCTGTCGGTCGGCGAGAACACCGGTGCGGTCAGCAGGACCAGGGCGCCCGCCATCATCACGTAGACGTACCGCTGGAAGAAGCGGTGGTGCTTGACGAAGACGATCAGCGCGATCGCCGCCGCCACCGAGATGAACACCCACATCATCTGCGAGGGCGCGGCGGGGAGCTTCTGGTAGTCGCCCTTGCCGGGGTGCGCGGCCTTGTAGCTGAAGTCCAGCCGGTCCAGCAGCATCAGCCCGAAGCCGGTCAGGAAGACGCCCAGTGGCAGGATCAGCGGGTCCGCGTACGGCGCGAACCGGCGCACCGCCAGGTGCGCGACCGCGACCAGCGCCCCCAGGGACAGGCCGTGGACCAGCAGCCCGGACGGCAGCTTGCCGGTCAGTGCCAGCGAGGCGTCGATGTGTCCGGCCAGACAGACGGCCACCGCGAGCGCCAACAGGCCCAGCTCGATGTTGCGGTGGCGCGCGGCCAGCCGGCGGCCCTCGCCGCGTGCAGTGCTTTGCACCTCTTGTCGTCCCCTTGTTGTCACCCACGTGGCCGGTATCGCGCCGACGGTGCATCCTGCCAGACGAACGCGGCCCCGCGCCGGTTGCGCCTGCGGGCCCGGCAAGGGCAGAACTTTGCCTTGGCAAAGCTTTGCCGGGCTTCGGTAAAGCTTTGTTCAGGGCCGGGTATAGAGGTGGGCCCCGGCTGCGGCGGGGCGGGTCGGAAGGGACATCATGGCCGGGCGCCGCGGCCCCTGCCCGGCGACTCCCGGCGCCCTCCCCGGCGACCCCGGGGAGCGGGTGCGGACGAGGTGGGCGGACGGATGAACGGCGCGGTGGATGTCGCGGTCCAGGCGCTCGGCCACGGTGGCGCGGCCCGGGCGCTCGCGTACAGCGGACCGCCCGCGTGGCAGTGGTCCGACCTGGCCACCTCCTGGACGCTCGAACCGCTCGTACCCGCCCTGTCGGTGCTCCTCGGCGGCTGGTACCTGACCGCGGTGCGCACCGTCCACCGCGGCGACGGCCAGCGCTGGCAACCCACCCGCACCGCGGCCTTCCTCGGCGGGCTGCTGCTGTGGATCTGGTGCACCTGCTCCGGGCTCGGGGTGTACGAGCGCATCCTCTTCACCGACCGGGCCGTGCAGGTCGTGCTGCTGCTCATGGTCGTCCCGCTGCTGCTCGCGCTGGGCGCGCCCGTCTCGCTGCTGGTCGAGTCCTCGCCGGAGCACCGGCGGGAGCGGATCCTGCGGGTGCTGCGCAGCAGGCCGTCCAAGGTGCTGATGTTCCCGGCGGTCTCCACGGCGCTGCTGATGGCGCCGCCGTGGCTCCTCTACTTCACGCCCTGGTACGAGTGGTCGCTCTCCAGCGGGGTCGGGAACGTGGTGCTGCACCTGGCACTGGTGCTGCTGGGCCTCGCCTACTTCTGGCCGCGGCTGCAGCTCGACCCGGTCGGGCACGAGTACCCGCACCTGGTCGGGCTGTTCATCACCTTCGCCGAGGTGATCTTCGACGCCGGGCTCGGGATCGTGCTGATCTACGGCGGCCACCTCGTCGCCGAGCACTACTACGTCGCGCTCGGGCGGCCCTGGGGGCCGAGCCTGGCCCAGGACCAGACCTGGGGCGGCAACGCCTTCTGGGTGCTGGGTGACTTCGTCGGGCTGCCGTTCGTGGCCGCGCTGGTGCGGCGGATGGTGGTGCAGGGGCGCGAGGAGATCAAGGCCGTGGACGCCGAGCTCGACGCCCGCTTCGAGGCGCAGGCCGCGCAGGCCCGGGCGGCGGGGCTGCCGGAGGAGGAGGAAACGGGCATGCGGCCGTGGTGGCTGGACGACCCGAACCTCAAGCACCGGTACGGCGGGTAGTCCTCGTTTCCCCTCCGGAGCGCGTTTCCGCAGGTCAAAAATGTGTTGGCCGTCGGCGCGGCCCCCGCTAGCGTGTGACGCGTCAGGTTCGGGGGCCATTGGGCCGCCCGAGGAGTAGAGAGCAGGAGGTGAACCCCGTGGTCGTTGTCGCCCCGATAGCTGCCCTGGGCAGCACTCGCGTTCACCTCCTCTTCCCGGCCGCCGGCTGAGCCCTCCGCGCCAGCCGTAGCCCGCCGGGACCATCTCCTCCCGAAGGGCCACTGCGTTGTTCAACGCTGCCTCCGTTCCGTCGTTCTCTTCCTCCTCCTTCTCCGGCGACACCTTCGCCGACAACCTCGCCGACCCCGCAGTCGCGGGCTCCCCGCTGGCCGGCTACGGCTGGACGCCCGAGCTCGACGAGCTCTTCGCCCCGCTCGCCGAAGCCGGGCTGCTCCCGGCCCGGATCGTCCGGGTCGACCGCGGCCAGTGCGACGCCGTGCTCGCCGACCCGGAGACGGGCGCGCTGCGCACCGTCCGGTTCGACACCCGGCGGGTGGGCGACGCCGACATGATCAACTGCCCGTGCACCGGCGACTGGGCCGCCGTCGACCTGCACGCCCAACCGATGGCCGCCGTCACCGCGCTGCTGCCGCGCTCCACCGCGATCATCCGCAAGGTGGCCGGCAAGCGTTCCGACGGCCAGGTGCTGGCGGCCAACGTCGACACCGTCCTGATCGCCGCCTCCCTTGCGGCCGATCCCGACCTCGGGCGGATCGAGCGCTTCCTCGCCCTGGCCTGGGAGTCCGGCGCCGAACCCCTGGTCGTCCTCACCAAGGCCGACCTGGTGGACGACGCGGACTTCATCCGGGCCGACGTCGAAGCGGTCGCCCCCGGCGTCACCGTGCTGGTGGTCAGCGCCGAGACGGGCGAGGGCATCGACGTGCTCCGCGCCTGCGCTCCCGGCACCACCGTGCTGATCGGCCAGTCCGGCGTGGGCAAGTCCACCCTCACCAACGCGCTGGTCGGAGCCGAGGTGATGACCGTCCAGCAGGCCCGAGAGGTCGACCAGAAGGGCCGCCACACCACGACCACCCGCGAACTGATGGCACTGCCCGGCGGGGGCGTGCTGATCGACACCCCCGGGCTGCGCGAGGTCGGCCTCTACGGTGGCGAGGGGGTGGACCTGGCCTTCGCCGACATAGCCGAGCTGGCCGAGGAATGCCGCTTCCACGACTGCAACCACCACACCGAGCCCGGCTGCGCGGTGCGGACGGCGCTGGCCGACGGCACCCTGCCGCAGCGCCGGATGGACAGCTACCTCAAGCTCCAGCGCGAGAACGAGTGGATTGCCTCCCGCTCGGACGCCCGGGTGGCCAAGGCCCGGCTGAACAAGTGGAAGGCGATCACCAAGTCGATGCGTGCGGCGGGAGGTCCGGTGAAGCGTTGAGCGGACGGGTTCCCGGCTCAGGGGACGGGCGTCAGCCGGGCCCGGCTGGTGCTGGACAGTTGCGCTGACCACCTGGCTGTTGCGGCCACCTGGAGTGCCACCTGTTCTGGCCGGCCGCCAGCGGCCGGCCAGAACAGGTGGGGCTGGGGCGCGTGGGTGTGGTGGGCACGGCGGGGGCGGTAGATGGACGCGCGGTGGTGGCGGCGGGTGGGCGGGGGGAGGAGGAGGGGCCCAGAGAACCAGGTGGCCGATTCCCACCTGATCGTTCCGTCGCCGCTCCGGCGCTGCCGGAGCGGCGACGGGCAAGCAGCCGATGGGCAACCCCTGAACGGTGATGTCCGATTCCCGCCAGTCGCCCCCTCGTCGGTGCCGCAGACTGGACAGCGTGATCGACGACGACATCCGGTACCGAGCCGTGGACAGCCGGGACTCCCGCTTCGACGGGGTCTTCTTCACGGCCGTCACCTCCACCGGCATCTACTGCCGACCGAGTTGCCCCGCCGTGACCCCGAAGCGTGCCAACTGCCGCTTCTACCCCAGTGCCGCGGCCGCTCAAGGCGCCGGGTTCCGGGCCTGCCGCCGTTGCCGACCGGATTCCGTGCCCGGCTCCCCGGAGTGGAACCACCGCGCCGACCTGGTCGGCCGCGCGATGCGCCTGATCGGCGACGGCGTGGTGGACCGCGAGGGCGTCGCGGGCCTGGCCGGTCGGCTCGGCTACAGCGCGCGGCAGCTGCAGCGCCAGCTCATCGCCGAGCTCGGCGCCGGCCCGATCGCGTTGGCCCGCGCCCGCCGCGCCCAGACCGCCCGGCTGCTCCTGCAGACCACCGAGCTGCCCGTCACGGACATCGCGTTCGCGGCCGGGTTCGCCTCCGTCCGCCAGTTCAACGACACCGTCCGGGAGGTCTACGACCGCACCCCCAGCGGCCTGCGCGCCGAGGTCGTGGCGGGCCGCCGCACCGCGACCCCGGCCGGCGGCCTCACCCTGCGCCTGGCCTACCGCGGCGCGATCGACAGCGACCACCTGATCGACTTCCTCGGACTGCGCGCCGTCCCCGGGGTGGAGGAGGTCGTGCCCGGCGCGCGCCCCGGCGTGCGCACCTACCGGCGCACCCTCGCGCTCCCGTACGGTCACGGCATCGCCGAGGTGGACGGCCTGGCTCCGGACGACCCGCGCACCCGCGGCTGGCTCGACTGCCGCCTGTTGCTCGCCGACCTGCGCGACCTGCCGACCGCCGTCCAGCGCCTGCGCATCCTGTTCGACCTGGACGCCGACCCCGACGCCGTCGACGACCAGCTCGGCGCCGACCCGGTGCTCGGCCCGCTGGTCCGGGAGCGCCCCGGTCTGCGCTCGCCCGGACATGTGGATCCGCACGAGCTGGCCGTCCGCGCCGTGCTCGGCCAGCAGATCACCGTCGGCGCCGCCCGTACTCTGGCGGGCCGGCTCGCGGAGAGGTACGGCGCCGCGCTGCCCGAACCGAGCGGTGGCCTGCGGCTGCTCTTCCCCACGTCGGCGGCGCTGGCGACCGCCGACCCCGAGGACTTCGCGATGCCTGCGGCCCGTCGCCGCGCGCTCACCGGCCTGTGCGCGGCGCTGGCCGAGGGCGTGGTGCGGCTGGACGGCGGGGTGGACCGGGAGGCAGCCGCCGCCCAGCTGTTGGCGTTGCCCGGCATCGGCCCGTGGACGGTCGGCTACCTGCGGATGCGCGCCCTCGCCGACCCCGACGTCTTCCTCCCGAGCGACATCGGCGTCAAGCACGGCCTGATCCGGCTCGGTGCCCCCGGTGACCCGAAGGCCGCCGCCCTCGCCGCCGAGGCCTGGGCCCCGTGGCGCTCCTACGCCGTCCACCGGCTGTGGGCCGGGCCCGTGAGCGCCGCCCCGGGCGGCGTCGGAACGGGAACCGGCACCGGCACCGGAGCCGACACAGGCACTGGCACCGAAACCGGATCCAGCACCAGCTTCAGCACCAGCACCGGAACGGAGAACGACCCGGCATGAGCACCACCGTCTACACCACCATGGAGAGCCCCCTCGGCCGTCTGCTGCTCAGCGGCGTGCTTCCCGAGGGCGGTGGCGCGGCGGCCCTCGCCACCGTCACCGCGCCCGGGCAGAAGTACGCGCTGGCCGAGCCCGCCGACGGCTGGGAGTTCGACCCCGAGGCCCTCGCCGAACCGGTCGCCCAGCTGACCGCCTACTTCAGCGGCGAGCGCACCACCTTCGACCTGCCGCTCGCTCCCGAGGGCACCGAGTTCCGCCGGCGGATCTGGGCCGCGCTGGACGAGGTCCCGTACGGCACGACCGTCACCTACGGCCGACTCGCCGAGCTGGCGGGCGAGTCGCCGCGGATGGTCCGGGCGGTCGGCGGCGCGGTGGGCGCCAACCCGCTGCTGATCGTGCGCCCCTGCCACCGGGTGCTCGGCGCCAACGGCTCGCTCACCGGCTTCGCGGCGGGCGTGGACCGCAAGCGCCGGCTGCTGGAGCTGGAGAGCGGCACCCTCTTCTGACCCGGCGCGTGCGGCGCGCGAAGCCTGCGGGGTGAAGGGCGTCAGTCCCGCAGGTCCACCCGCCAGTTGTTGCTGCGCATGAACCGGCCGGGCGGGAACTCGAACTCCGTCTCGCCGAGCAGCGTGAACCCGGCCTTCGCGCACACCGCGTTGGAGGCGGGGTTGTCCACCGAGGGGAAGGCGTGCAGGAAGCGGTGCGCGGCCTCGCGCCGGGCGGCCGCGACGGCGGCCCGGGTGGCGGTCACGGCGATGCCCTTCCCCTGGTGCCCGGGCAGGACGTTCCACCCCATCTCGTGGACGGTCCCGCCCGCCCAGGTGCGGGTGCCGTAGCCGACCGTGCCGACGGCCTCGCCGCCGGGCAGCAGCACGATCCGGTACATGCAGCCCAGGCCGGAGGGGACGAAGTCCAGGTAGCGCCCGTGCCGGACGAGCAGCTGCTCCTCCGTCTCCGGTCCGCCGACGTGCTTCTTCATCTCCGGGGTGTTCACCCGGCGCAGCAGCGCGAGGTCGGCGTCCGTCCAGGGCTCGATCCGTACCGCGATCTCGGTCATGACGGGGACGGTAGTGGCCTCCGGATCCCGGCGGCCACCCGATTTCGACCGGCCGCTTCCACTGTCCGCTTCGACCGTCCGCCTCGGACGTCCGCGTTCAGCTGCTCGCGGGCCCCTCGGTGAGAGCGCCCGGCTGCGCCAGGGCGCGGGCGAGCTTTTCGAGCGCGGGCAGCGCCTGGACGACGGCCTCGCGGTCGGCCGGGGCGAGGGTGCCGAGCGCGGTGGCGATCCGGCGTTCGTGGGCGTGCTGCCAGTCGTCCAGCTGGCGGCGTCCGGCCGGGGTGAGGGCGATCCGGGCGGTGCGCCGGTCGCCGGGGTCGGCCTGGCGGTCGACGAATCCGGCTTCCAGCAGCTTGCCGACCAGTCCGCTGACGGTGTTGGGGGCGAGCCGCTGGCGGGCGGCGAGCTCGCCGACCCGCAGCGGGGCGGCGGCGAGGGTCTGGAGGAGTTCGACCTGCGCCATCGGCAGGGACTCCCACGGGTAGTCGGTGCGGATGCTGCTGCGCAGTGCGCGGCGCAGCCGGGTGACGGTGTCGGTCAGCCGCCGGGCGTGCTCGACCGCCGGGTCGTGGCTTTCGGCGGCGGAGTCGGGAACGAGCGGTGACGACGGCATGGCGGACAGCGTATCGCCTGGTGCGGGGCGTTCCGGGGGCGCTGTCCGCTGCTCGGACGCGGGGTGGACGCACCGCGAGATCCTTCGTATCGCAGCACGAGCAACTCGTAGAGAGAACATATCTGCATCCGATATATTTGTGATATGAACGCCACCGCTCTTGTCGCGCGCCTGCTCACCGAGCGGCCCCGGCCCCGCGGCATAGCCGGCTGGCGCCACGCCCACTGGCTGGCCGTCGGCACCGTCTGTCTCGGAGCCTTCCTGGGCCAGCTCGACGCCAGCGTCATCGCCCTGGTCTTCCCCGCCCTCGGCCGCCACTTCGGCGCGGGCTTCGCCGCCGTCGAGTGGGTCGCCCTCGCCTACCTGCTCGTCCTGGTCGCCCTGCTGGCCCCGATCGGCTGGCTGTCCGACCTGGTAGGCCGCAAGACCATGTACATCGGCGGCTTCGCCGTCTTCGGCCTCTCCTCTCTCGGCGCCGGGTTCGCCGAGAGCCTGTGGATCCTGGTCGGCTGCCGCGCCGTGCAGGCCGTCGGCGCCGCGATGATGCAGGCCAACAGCGTCGCCCTGGTCGCACGCGGCGTCCCCGAGCACGCGATGCGGCGCGCCCTCGGCATCCAGGCCGCCGCCCAGGGCCTCGGGCTGGCGCTCGGGCCCAGCCTCGGCGGGCTGCTGGTGGAGCACGCCTCGTGGCAGTGGGTGTTCTGGGTGAACGTGCCGATCGCCGTGTTCGGCATCGTGGCCGGCTGGTACCTGCTGCCCCGCACCCGGACCTGCCCGCCGGCGGCGGTCCCGACGACGGTCCCGCAGCCGCGTGGCCGGGGGGCGCGAGGCCGGGGACCGCGTGCCCGGAGCCCGCGCGAGCCCCGCTTCGACCTGCCCGGCATGCTGCTGCTCACCGGCGCGACCACCGCGCTGCTGCTCGCCCTGTCCACCGCCTCCGGCCTGCCGCTGCCCGGCTGGGCGGTCGCGGCCCTGCTGCTGGCCGCCGCCGTCCTCGCCGTGGCGCTGGTGCGCCAGGAGCGGCGAGCGGCCCGGCCGATCCTGGCGCCGGGGCTGGTCAACACCCCGGGAGTGCGGTCCGGGCTGGTGGTGGCGCTGATCGGCTACCTGCTGCTGTTCTGCCCGTTGGTGCTGGGCCCGGTGCGGCTCACCGGCGCGGGCGTGTCGACGGCCGCCGCCGGGCTGGTGGTCACGCTGCTTCCCGCCGCGTTCGCCGTCGCGGCGACGGTCGGCGGCGGACTGCTGCCCCGGGGCTGGTCGGACGTCACCCGGTGCCGCTTCGGCGCCGGCCTGGCCGCCGCCGGACTGCTGCTGTTCGCCGCACTGCCGGTCTCGGCCGCGGCCGTCGCGGCTCCGCTGCTGGTCGCCGGGTACGGGCTGGGCCTGCTGCTGCCCGCCAACAACGCCCTGGTGATGCGGGCGATCCCGGCGGAGTGCTCGGCCGTCGGTGGCGGCATGGTGAACATGGCGCGCAGCCTGGGCACCGCGCTCGGCATGGCGCTGTCCGTCCTCGGTGTCCACCTGGCGGGCGCGGCGTCCGGTGGGCGGACGGTGCTGGCCGTCCTGGCGGCGGTCGCGGTGGCGGCGGTCGCGCTGACCCGGCCCGCCGCCCCTCGGAGCCGTCCGGCGGCTACGCGCTGACGTTCAGGGCGTCCTGGGCCCGGTTCAGCCCGAGCCGCACCAGCGTCTCCAGGGCGTCCGCGCAGCGGTCCGTCACCTGCGGCATCGCGGCGAGTTCCCCGTCCGAGAACTTCTTCAGCACGTAGTCGCCGACGCTCTGCCCCTTCGGCGGGCGCCCGATGCCGAAGCGCAGCCGGACGAAGTCCCGGGTGCCGAGCACCTCGCCCACCGACCGCACCCCGTTGTGCCCGCCCGGGCCGCCGCCGCGCTTCAACTTGCCGGTGCCGTAGGCGAAGTCCAGGTCGTCCTGGACGACCACCAGGCGCTCGACCGGCACCCCGTAGCGGCGCAGCAGGGCGGCCACCGGCCGGCCGGACAGGTTGATGGACCACCACAGCGGCTTGGCCAGCAGCACCTGCCGGCCGTCCACCTCGATCTCCGCGACCACGGCGCCGATCCCGCGCCGGCGGAACCGCGCGCCGTACCGCTCGGCCAGCCGGTCCACGGCCAGGAAGCCGGCGTTGTGCCGGGTCAGCCGGAACCAGGGGCCGGGATTGCCCAGTCCGGCGATCAGCCAGGGCGCGTCGGTGGTCATGCGGGAGTGCTCCAGGAGGGGGTGCGGACAGCGGAGGGGTGCGGACGGCGGACGGGGTGCGGACGGCGGACGGCCGGGGCGCGGTACGGGCGGTCGCGGGACCGTCGTCGCGCCCCGGCCGTCCGGGGGAACGAGGGGCTTGCGGGAGTCAGGACGCGGGCACGCCGGGGGCGGCGCCGCGCTCCTTGAGCATGCCGGTCATCAGCTCCAGCTCGGACGTCTGGGCGACCACCATCGACTGGGCGAGCCGCTTCTCGACGTCGTTCTTCGCCATGTCGACGTAGCCCTGGGCCATCTCCACGCCGCCCTTGTGGTGCTCGATCATCAGCTGGAGGTAGTACACCTCGGCGTCCCGCCCGCTGAGCGTGCGCAGCTTCGCCATCTGGGCGTTGGTGGCCATGCCCGGCATCAGCGAACCGTCGTGCGCCTGGTAGTCGTGGTCCATCTTCATCCACGTCATCGGCTTGGCGGTCGAGTGCTGCGACAGCCCCCACTGGTCGAGCCAGCCCGTCATCATCCCGCGCTGGTTGGCCTGGGTGTTGATGATGTCGAAGGCGAGGGTGCGGGTCGGCTCGTCGCTCGTGCGGTCCCGGACGATGAACGACAGGTCCACCGCCTGCTGGTGGTGGGTCGCCATGTCGCGGGCGAAACCGGCCTCGGGCGAGTCGTCCGCGGGGACGGCGATCGAGGACGAACCGGAGGCCGAGGTCCCGCCGGCCACCAGGGCCGGCACCCCGAGCGCCAGCGCCACCACGGCGGCCAGCACGGCCGGCCACCACATCCGGCGACGGCCGGGTCGCTCCGCGGTCTGCTCCTCCGGCTCGCCCGCTGCGTCCGTTGCGCCCGCTGCCGAGGTCTCCTCGGGGCGGGTCCCGTCGGCGGTCACATCTCCCCCATGGTGCAGGAGGCGCCCGGCTCCTGGGTCTGCTTGCCCTGGACGTACTTGGTGAAGAACTGGTTGACCCGCGGGTCACTCGCGCTGTCCACGATCAGCTGGGTGCTCCAGGCGTTCAGGGTGATGGTGCCCTGCTCGTCCGGGTACGGGCTCATCAGCGAGTACGGGGTGGCCTTGACCTTGTCGGTGAGGATCTTGATGTCGTCCGCGGTGGCCTTGCCGTTGTACGTCACCCAGACCGCGCCGTGCTCCAGCGAGTGGACGGCGCGCTCGTTCTCGACCGGCTTGTCGTAGACGTGGCCCATGCAGTCCAGCCAGACCGCGTTGTGGTCACCGCCGACCGGCGGGGTCATCGGGTAGTTGACCTTGTCCTTGACGTGGTTGCGGCTCAGGTCGCCGAAGGTCTTCACGCCCGGGATGTCCGCGTTGGCGGCGGCCTCGCGGTCCTTCTTCTTCTGGTTCTGGTCCATGACGAACCAGGTGCCGGTCGCGATCGCGCCGATCACCAGCACACCGGCGGCCACCGAGGCGATCACCTTGTTGCGGCGGTCGCGGCGCTGCTCGGCGGCGCGCAGCTCGGCTATCCGGGTGCGGCGGTCGACGCCGCCCTTGCCGCCGGGCTTGTTGGACTGCTTAGAGGCGGAACCCATGATGGTTGTCCTTGTCCCCGCCGCGCACGGCTGGTGGCGGCGGTCGGCTGAAGAGGGGGGAGTGGCGGACCCGCCGAAGGGAAAGCGTCGGCGGTGGGTTCCGCTCAGGACCGGTGGACCTGGAGCTCGTGCAGATCAGGGGCCGGGTGCGGGCCGTCCAGCAGTCCCGCGGGCACCACCCGGGGCAGCGCCTCGGGTGCCGGGGAGACGAGTGGCCATGCGGCGGGCTGCGGATGCGGCGGCGGGTTCGGCAGCTGGGCGTCCTGCGGGCAGAACGGGTGGCTGGAGCAGCCGTTGTTGTGCGGCGGCTGGCCGTCGGCGGTGCACAGGATCCAGTGATCCTGCTGCTCCGCGATGCGGTGGTGGCCGTCGGAGGCCCGGGCGGTGTCGCGCGCGGCGTCACGGGCGGTGTCCCGTGCCGCCTCACGCGCGAGCGGGGTCTGCGCGGTGGCCTCAGCCGCGGTGACCACCGAGACGGCGCTCACCGGGCCCGGCCCCGGACGGGCGGACGCGTCCGCCTTCGCCAGGCCCGTACACGGCAGCACGGTCAACAGGGCGACCAGCAGCAGGCCCAACAGCGCACCCGCCGGGCGGCCCGCCGATGCGGCCCTCCCCGGTCGGGGTGAGCTCGGGGCCGACGCGGTCATGCGCACATTTAATCAGCCGAACGGGTGAAGCGATGCCCCTCATCGGCCCTCATTTTCGGCCGCCAACACCCCGCAATCTCCAGGAAACGCCCTGCTCGGGGCACATCCGGCAAGCGCGGACGGAACGGAAACGCACGCCGTGACGACGGCCGTACCGTCTTGCCGCCGCCCTGCCGCCCCGCCGCCGGCTAAGCACCAGGTGAACGCGGTGGCCGGGATGATCCGGTCGGTGACCGGTTGTCGCCGAAACCCGGACAGCGTCGTTGCACTTGGAGACAATGACGCCAGTCCGGCCCCGCCGGGGGCGGCGCGACCACGGACCGACCAGGAGCCGCCAGATGAGCAAGCAGGGTGCACCCGCACAGCCGCCCCGGCCCGACGACGGCTGGTGGGACACCGTCTACGACGGGCCGGCGGGCACCCTCCCCGACACCCCGCACGCCGACCCGGGCGACGGCAGCGTCGACGACTGGTTCGACACGGCGGCGGGACTGATCGGGCAGCAGCGGACGGCGGAGCCGGAGGTGGCTGCGGAGCCGGTGGTGGCTGCGGAGCCGGTCACGGAGCCGGTGGTGGCGCCTGCTGCCGAACCGGCTGCGGAGCCGGTCACGGAGCCGGTGGTGGCGCCTGCTGCCGAACCGGTGGTGGCGCGGGACGGCCTCGACGACTGGTTCGACACCGCCCTCGGCGTGATCGGGGGGACCGGCGGCATCGGACGCCAGCGCCGCTCGACCGAGACCGCCGCCGACGCGCCGGAGCCAGAGGCCCCGCCCACCCCGGTCTCCCTGGAAAAGCCCGCCCCGGCCCCCGAACCCGAACCCGAACCTGCACCGTCCGTGGAACCGGAATCCTCTGCGGAACCGGAACCGGAACCGGAGCCGGAGCCGGAGCCGGAGGCCGCTCCTGCCCCGGCACCGGAGCCGGAGGTCGCCCCTGCCACCGAACCGGAGGTCGCTCCTGCCCCGGAACCCGTCGCCGTCAAGGAACCGGCCCCCGAACCCGAACCCGACCATGCGCCGCAGCCCGACCCGGAGCGCTCCGCCCCCATCCCCGACCCGCGCCTGGCCATCCGCGCCCCGCTCACCGACAGCGGCCCCGCCGTCCCGCACGTCGGCGAGCGGCCCCCCACGTACGGGCCCGAGCCGACGGCCGTACCCGAGGCCGACCCGGGCACGCTGAACGCCGTCGTACCGGACACCGCGCTGGAAGGCGCCCAGTACGGGACGACCGTGCTGCGCGCCGTCTCCGTCCGGGGTGACTCCGCCCGCTACCGGGGTGAGCCGCGCCGGGACAGCCTGCTCGTCACCAGGTTCGGCGACGGCCCCGACGGGCTGCTGCTCGCCGTCCTCGCGGGCTACGACCGCACCGACGGCGCCGAGGACGAGTCGTTCACCGCGCAGGCCGTCGCCGCCGCTACCGGCGAGGCCTGCCGCCAGCTCGCCGCCGCGATCGGACGCAGCCGGGCCGGCCTGGCCGCCGACCTGCGCGAGGGCGCCAGGGACCGCCTGCGCTACGGCCTCCAGCGCCTGGCCACCGGCGCCGCCGCCCCGCTGCGTGCGCTGGCACCCCGGAAGGAGGGGGACGACTCCCCGTTCCCGGCCTCGCTGCACTGCCTGCTCGTGTCGCTCGACCCGGCGGCGGGCTACCGCGCCGCCTTCGGCGTCGGCCCCGGCGGGCTCTACCTGCTGCGCTCCGGCCACTGGATCGACGCCTACGCGGCCCGGCTGCTCCACCACCCGGACGGCCAACCGCCCGTTCCGGAAGCCCCGGTACCGGACCCGCGCCCGTTCCGCTTCCGCCTCGTCCCGGCCACCCCGGGCGACATCCTCCTGCTGTGCACCCCGGGCCTGTCCCACCCGATCGCCGACGAGCCCGCCGTCGCCCACTTCCTCTCCGCCCATTGGGCCCACCCCCACCCCCCGGGCACCGTCGACTTCCTCCGCCAGGTCCAAGTCCGCGCCAAGGGCTACGCCGACGACCGCACCGCCGCCGCCATCTGGACCGAGTAGACACGGCCCCGCACCAGAAGTCGGCCCACCCGACTTCTGGTGCGTCCGGTCCCGCTCCGGGCCCACACCCGCGGGCCCGGGAACCGGGTTTGCCGCTTGGGGTGATCGGCCTGCGGCCACCGGTGCGTGGATGCGGTGTCGCTGTTGCCCGCGCCCGGCCGGGCCTGTCTGTCTGCCGGTCAGTCGCCCGGGGCCGTTGCGCCGGAAGTCGGCCTGGTCGACTTCTCCTGCGGGCCCCGCCGACCTCCTCGCGTGGGCGCCCCAGCGCCCCAGCGCCCCCGCGATGTCGCGGGGCGTGCAGGTGTGCGGCGATACGGCATCAGCGGCCTCGCCGCGGGAGTGAGCCCCGTCAAGGCGCCTCGGGTTTGCGGGCCAGCAGGCAGGCGCGCGGTCTGTTCGCCCGCCCGCCGGGTTCCTGTTCCAGCTTCGCGGTGACCACGAGTCCGGCCTGCTCCAGCAGGTCGACCATGCGGTTCAGGGGCAGGAGGTATGACTCGTAGGACACCGGTTGGCCGTAGCCCCGGGTCGGCTGCAGCCGTTCGTCGCCGACGTAGTCCCCCCAGAGGAGGTAGCCGCCGGGCGCGAGCGTGCGGTGGAACTCGGCGAACACCGCCGGCAGCCACTGAGGGGGCGTGTGGTGTGTGGAGTACCAGGCCAGGATGCCACCGAGCTCGTCGTCCTCCATCTCCAGCGCGGTCATCGATCCCACGGTGAACCGCAGGTTCGGGTGGGCGTGCCGGGCCAGCTCGATCATGTTCGGTGACAGATCGACGCCGAAGGCGGACACTCCCAGCTCGGCCAGGTGCACCGTCACGCGGCCGGGGCCGCATCCCAGGTCCGCGACGAGACCGGGACCGGCCGTCCGCACGAGCTCGGCGAGCCCCGCCAGCATCGCGCGTGACAGCGGATCCATCGCGGCTGGAGGCGGAACGCGTTCGACGTAAGCGGCGGCGACGGTGTCGTACGACTCGCGGACGGCGGTCAGGAAGGAGGGCTCAGCCATGCGGGCGACCCTAGACCAGGGGAACGACGACCCTTGTCACGCCCTTGAGTTGACGGATGGGGGCCGCAGGGGTTCAGGTGCGGAGGAGGGTGGTGGCGACGGAGGTGGCGTGGGTGAGGGCGGTGGGCGGGTGGGCGTCGGGGAGACCGATGGCGATGGGGACGGCCAGGCCGTCGAGGAGGGCGCGGAGTCGGGCGGCGCGGGCGGTGGCGGGGCCGGGGGTGAAGTGGCCGGTGGTGGTGCCCTGTTCGATGAGGGTGACCAGGTCGGCCTGCCAGGGGGTTTCGATCTCCTGTTGGCCCCGGCGGAGCTCGTCGCTGGCGGGGGAGCGGCCCCAGACCTCGACCCAGAGGATCCAGCGCGGGTCGCCGGGGCCTTCGGGCAGGTAGAGGCGCAGGTAGGCGTCGAGGCGCTGCCAGGGGTCGAGGGTGGGGTCGGTGAGGGCTTCGCGGCGGCGGGCGCCGAGTTGGTCCTCGCTCCAACGGAGGGTTTCCAGCAGGAGCTGGTCCTTGGTGCCGAAGTAGTAGAGCAGGTGTCCGGCGCTCATCTGGAGCTGTTTGCCGAGGCCGGCCATGGTGAGTTTGGCGAGCCCGTGTTCGGCGATGGCGGCCCGGGCGGTGGCGAAGACCTCCTCGCGGGGGCGCGCCGGTCGGCGCGGGCGGGGGTCGGCCATGGTGGGGCTGCTTCCTGGGAGGAGGTGGGCAGGACCGGAGGGTACCGGGGTGGGGGCGGGTGCCCCCACCCCGGTGGCCGGGGGCGTCAGGCCTTGGGCTGCTGCTGGGTGATGCAGTGGATGCCGCCGCCGTTGGCGAAGATCTCGCGGGCGTCGACGAGTTCGACGGTGCGGCCGGGGTAGGCCTCGGCGAGGATGTCGGCGGCCTGCTGGTCGCGCGGGTCGTCGAAGGCGCACAGCACGACGGCGCCGTTGGCGACGTAGTGGTTGATGTAGGAGTAGTCGACCGGCTCGCCGTCCTCGTCGAACAGGACGGTGGGGGCGGGCAGTTCGATGACCTCCAGCTGCCGGCCCCGGGCGTCGGTGGAGGCGCGCAGGAGGGTGACCAGTTCCTGGCAGACGGCGTGGTCCGGGTGGGAGGGGTCGGGCTGGACGTGGGCGACGACGACGCCGGGGCGGACGAAGGAGGCGACGATGTCGATGTGGCCGCGGGTGCCGAACTCGTCGTAGTCGCGGGTGAGTCCGCGCGGCAGCCAGATGGCCTTGGTGGTGCCGAGGAAGGCGTGCAGCTCGGCCTCGACCTGCTCCTTGGTCCAGTCGGCGTTGCGGCCCTCGCCGAGCTGGACGGTCTCGGTGACGAGCACGGTGCCGTCGCCGTCGACGTGGATGCCGCCGCCCTCGTTGATCAGCCGGGAGGCGAAGCGCTGGACGTCCGCGAGTTCGCTGATGTGTTCGGCGATGTGCTGGTCCTTGTCCCAGCGGGCCCAGGACTGGGCACCCCACCCGTTGAAGATCCAGTCGGCGGCGGCGAGCGAGCCCTTGCCGTCGATCAGGAAGGACGGGCCGATGTCGCGCATCCAGGCGTCGTTGAGCGGGCGCTCGACGATCTCGACCTGCTCGGAGACGTACTTGCGGGCCTCGGCGGTCTCACCGGTGTTGACGATCAGCGTGACCGGCTCGTACCGGACGACGGTGTCGGCGACGGCGGCCCAGGCCTGGCGGCCGGCGTGCAGTGCCTCGGGGCTGTCGAAGGTGGGGTTGGCGGTCGGGAAGGCCATCCAGGTGCGGTCGTGGGGGTGCCATTCGGCGGGCATCCGGTAGCCGAGGGAGGCGGGCGTGGGGGTGGTCATCGTGGGAGTCCTCAACAAGGGGGGATCAGAGGAAGTAGAGGCGGCTGAGGGAGACGCTGTCGGCGGGTTCGGAGCGCAGCGGCGAGCCGTCGAGGGAGACCAGCCCGGTCTCGGTGACGTCGACCTGGCCGACCCGGGCGTTGCGCACCATGTCGCGCGGCCCGATGCCGCGGGTGCCGCGGACGCCGACGCGGCGGCGGCGGGTGGGCAGGCCGTCGGCGGGGCGGTCGAGGTAGGCGGCGTCGGCGGCGGCCTGGGCGACGAAGGCCACCGAGATGTCGGCGGCGGTCGCGCCGTGGGCGCCGAACTGGGGGCCGAGGACGAGCGGTTCGCAGCGGTCGGTGGAGGCGTTGGGGTCTCCGACGACGCCGTACGCGGGGAAGCCGGACTTGAGGACGAGCTGTGGCTTGGCGCCGAAGTGGTCCGCGCGCCACAGCACGATGTCGGCGAGCTTGCCGACCTCGATCGAGCCGACCTCGTGGGAGAGGCCGTGGGCGATGGCCGGGTTGATGGTGAGCTTGGCGATGTAGCGCAGCACGCGCTCGTTGTCGTCGCCGCTCTCGGTGGTCCCGTAGGAGCCGGTGCCGTCGAGCGGGCCGAGTTCGGCCTTCATCTTGCCGGCCATGGCGAAGGTGCGGCGCACGGTCTCGCCCGCGCGGCCCATGCCCTGGGCGTCGGAGGAGGTGATGCCGATGACCCCGAGGTCGTGCAGCACGTCCTCGGCGCCCATCGTCCCGGCCCGGATGCGGTCGCGGGCCATGGCGGCGTCGCCGGGCAGGTCGACCTTGAGGTCGTGCGCGGAGACGATCATGCCGAAGTGCTCGCCGAGGGCGTCGCGGCCGAACGGCAGGGTGGGGTTGGTGGAGGAGCCGATGACGTTCGGCACGCCCGCCATCTTGAGCACGTTGGGGACGTGACCGCCGCCGCAGCCCTCGATGTGGAAGGCGTGGATGGTCCGGCCCTCCAGCACCTTCAGGGTGTCCTCGACCGACAGGCACTCGTTCAGCCCGTCGGTGTGCAGCGCGACCTGGACGTCGTACTCCTCGGCGACCCGCAGCGCGGTGTCCAGCGCACGGGTGTGGGCGCCCATGTCCTCGTGCACCTTGAAGCCTGAGGCGCCGCCCTCGGCCAGTGCCTCGATCAGCGGGGCCTCGTCGGAGGACGAACCGCGGCCCAGGAAGCCGATGTTGACGGGCCAGGCGTCGAAGGCGTTGAAGGCGTGCCGCAGCGCCCAGGGCGAGTTGACGCCGACGCCCCAGACCGGGCCGAACTCCTGGCCGATGATCGTGGTGACGCCGGAGGCGAGCGAGGCCTCCATGATCCGCGGCGAGAGCAGGTGCACGTGGGTGTCGATGGCGCCGGCGGTGGCGATCAGGCCCTCGCCGGAGACGATCGTGGTGCCGGTGCCGACGACCACGTCCACGCCGTCCAGGGTGTCCGGGTTCCCGGCCCGGCCGATCGAGGCGATCCGGCCGCCGATCAGGCCGATGGACGTCTTGCGGATGCCCTGGATCGCGTCGATGACCAGGACGTTGCTGATCACCACGTCGCAGGTGTCGCGGACGGCGGCGGGCTTGAGGTGGAGGCCGTCGCGGGCGGTCTTGCCGAAGCCGGCCAGGAACTCGTCGCCGGGCGCCTGGGAGTCGGACTCGACGCGGACGATGAGTCCGCTGTCGCCGAGGCGGATCCGGTCGCCGGCGCGCGGGCCGTGGACGGAGATGTAGTCGTGCGGGGTGATGGAGCTCACGAAGGCACCTCCGAGTCGTCGAAGTTGGTCAGGTAGCCGGTCGCGCGGGCCTTCTCCAGGGCGGCCTCCTTCGCGCCGGGCGCGTCCAGGGGGCCGTCCACCAGTCCGGCGAAGCCGATCGCGACCCGGTCACCGCCGATCGGGACGAGGCCGACCTCGACGGTGGTGCCGGGGTCGAAGCGCACCGAGGAGCCGGCCGGGACGGCCAGGTGGGTGCCGTAGGCGGCGGCGCGGTCGAAGGCCAGGCGCGGGTTGGCCTCGAAGAAGTGGAAGTGCGAGGTGACCGAGATCGGCACCGCGGACGTGTTGTGGACGGGGAGGAGCAGCGTCTCCTCGATCGGGTCGTAGCCGGCGCCGTCGCCGACCAGCGCGCCACCGGGGGCCTCGTCGCCGAGCGAGCCGGCGCCCTTGAAGGGGTCGTTGACGACGGCGAGGCGGGTGCCGTCGTCGAAGACGGCCTCGACCTGGACGACGGTGACGACGTCCGGCACGCCGGGCAGCACGTCGTCGGCGGTCAGCACGGAGCGGCCGGCCTCGATGGCCTCGGCCAGGCGCCGGCCGTCGCGGGCGGCCTCGCAGACGGTGTCCGCGATCAGGGCGGTGGCCTCGGGGATGTTGAGGCGTACGCCCCGGGCTCGGCGGGCGCGGGCCAGTTCGGCTGCTGTGAAGATCAGCAGTCGGTCCCGCTCGGTGGGGGTCAGTCGCACGGTTCCTCGCTCGCGGTCGCCGGGGAGGGGGTCGGCTCGGGGGGCCGGGGCTTCCGGGGTGATGTTAGAACGGCGTTCAAACATCTCGGGTCATTGAACCCGCGCAGGGGCGTCGTGTCCAGCGTTGCCGCTTCGCGGAGGTTCGGCTTGTCGGGCGCGCGGCGGGGGTGAGGGGCGTGGAGGACGGAGTGCGCGGGGGTCCCGGCGCGGTGGTGGCGGAGACGGGGCGCGCGGCCCGCGCGCGGTCCGTACGGGCGCCGGGTGTGCGCGGGATCGAGTGGGAGCGGGCTCGAAAGCAGCCTCTGCGCTTCGCAAACCTGTCCGGCGCGGGCAGTTGGATCACGTGAACCTCCCCGTGCCCCTTTCACCCCACGTGATCGGACGCACACTGTTGCAAACGCCGTCAACTGGGCATGAGGATGGGTGGTCAGAACGAGGGGGCCACCCGGCCGGCGGGGGATCCGGAGGCGGGGGCCCGGATTCGAGGGCGGGGGCATGTGGTGATGGACGGTCAGTCGCGATTCCCGCGGCAGCGGACGAGTTCGGGCGACGCCTACCGGTCCGGGACGGCCCAGGGCCCGGTCAACGGCACCGGCACCGGCACCGGCACCGGCGTCGGCATGGGAACCGGCACCGGGACGACCCTGCCGGGTGCGCCGGCCCCGGGGTGCGCGCTGCACCGCCGGCTGCACCTGACGCTCGACCCCGCCGACCTGGTCGCGGTGGGCGCGGTACGGCACCGGCTGCGCACGGCACTGAGCCACTGGGGGGTGCCGGAGCTGTCCGACACCGCCGAGCTGCTCACCTCCGAGCTGGTCACCAACGCGCTGCTGCACACCGCCAAGGGCGCGGTCTTCGACGCGGCGCTCGGCTCGGACAGCCGGCTGCGGGTCGAGGTGCAGGACGGCACGAGCCGGCTGCCCGGGCGTCGGCGCGATCCGGAGGCCGAGTACGCGACCTCGGGCAGGGGACTGCTCCTGGTGGAGGCGCTCGCGGACTCCTGGGGCGTGCAGCTGCTGGGCGACGGCAAGGTCACCTGGTTCGAACTCGCCCTGCCGTAGCCCCGCCTCCGCCCCGCACGACCCACGGCGCGAACCGCACCGCACGCCCCGCACGAACCGCACAGCGCGCCCGCAGGATTGTTCGCCGTCGATTGATCCGTTATCGAAGCATGCCCTGAACGCAAGGCGGGGCGCAAGATTTCCGGCCCGTTGCCATTGCCGCTCGGCCGAACATTGGCCAGGATGGTGGGAATGTGTGTCCACGTGCGGGAAGCAGCGGGGAGACCGAACCTCGACTGACCACCGTCCGTCGGCACCGTCCGATCCAGCACGACCCATCACACCGCCACGCGGCCCGTCCGGACGGTCGGCGCGGTCCGCCACGGCAGCGGCAGGAGCAGCATGCCCACTGAGCCCGAGTCGCAGGGGCCGTCCCTTCCTCCCGGCGCGCCCGCCGTGCAGCCGCCGCCAGCCGTCCGGCCGCCCGCCCAGGCCACCCGCCGTAACTCCGTGCGCACGCCCCCCGCGCTCGCCTCCGGGCGACTGGCGCCCGTGCTGTCCGGCGGACTGCCGCCCTCCTCCGGCGACTCCATGCCGGACTGGCTGGAGCCCGCGATGGCCGCCAACGGCATCGGCTCCTTCGACTGGGACATCCGCCGCGACGTCCTGGAGGGCGACCAGCGGGCCTGCACGATCCTCGGCCTGGACTCCGTCGAGCGGGACCGCTTCGACCGCACCGCCGCCTCCTTCCTGTCCCTGCTGCACCCCGAGGACGCGCCCGTGGTGCGCCGCCGGGTCGAGCGCGCGGTCGCCGAACTGGGCCAGTGCGGCGCCTACTACCGCACCGTCGGGCCGAACGGGACGATGCGCGCGGTGCGCTTCCGGGGCCGGGTGCTCGCGGACGCCTTCGGCCGCGCCTCCCGGATGGTGGGCTTCGTCTGGGACGCCACCGTCGAGCTGCACAAGCGTGACCGGGCCGACCGGCTCGCCCAGCTGCGCGAGGAGCGTTCCCGGTTCATCAAGGAGGCCGCGCGCGCCCTTTCCGAAGCGGTCACCGTCCGTGACGTGGCCCGGGTGTTCACCGAGCTGCCGCTGCCCGGACTGCCGCCGGACGGCCTGGTGCTCGCCGCCTTCGAGGCCGGACGGGCCCGGATCCTCGGCGCCTCCGGTTACCGCTCCCAGGCGCTCGCCGTCTGGGACCGCGCCGTGCTGCCCGCCGGCCACCCGGCCGCCGAGGCGCTCAGGAACCGCGCCCCGGTCTTCATCTCCAGCCGCGAGGACTTCCGCGACCGCCACCCCGACGTCTGGGAGCAGACCAGCAGCACCGGCCGCGGCTCCTGGGCGTACCTGCCGCTGGTGGCCAGCGGCCGGGCGATCGGCGTGTGCGTGGTCAGCTTCGACGACGAGCGCGAACTGGACGCGGACGAGCGCACCCTGCTGTCCACCCTGGGCGGACTGGTCGCCCAGTCACTGGCCCGGGCCCGGCTGCACGACGCCGAGCACGAGCTGGCGGCCGGCCTGCAACGGGTGATGCTGCCGCGCACCGTCCCGTCCATCTCCGGCGTGACCACCGCGGTGCGCTACCTCGCGGCCGGCTCCGGGCTGCAGATCGGCGGCGACTGGTACGACGTGGTGCCGCTGCCCGGTGGGCACGTCGGCCTGGTGATCGGCGACGTCCAGGGCCACGACGTGCACGCCGCCGGGATCATGGGCCAGCTGCGGATCGCGCTGCGCGCCTACGCCGCCGAGGGCCACCCGCCGGCCGCGGTGATGGCCCGGGCCTCCCGCTTCCTGGCCGACCTGGACACCGACCACTTCGCGACCTGCACCTACGCCGAGGTCAACGTGGACTACGGCGTGGTCTACGCGGTGCGGGCCGGTCACCTCGACCCGGTGGTGCGCCGTGCCGACGGCACCGCCGCCGTGGTGCCGGTGGCCGGCGGGCTGCCGCTGGGCATCGACCCGGACCAGGAGTACCGGGTCACCCGGTTCAGCCTGGACCCGGGCGAGACGGTGGTGCTGTGCACCGACGGCCTGGTCGAGGCACGCGGCATGGACCTGGACGAGGGCATCGGCCGGCTGACCGGCACCCTGGCCCGCCCGCTGCCGGTCGCCGACGAGGCGGCCCGCGACCCGCTGGAGGAGCTGGCCGACCGGATCGCCTCCCAGGCCGCCGACTCCAACGAGCGTGAGGACGACATAGCGCTGCTGCTCCTGCGCTGGGACGGCCCGGCGGGCGGGCTCGCCGCCCAGCAGCTGCGCCGCCGGATCGGCCAGGCCGACCTGGCGCGGGTCGCCGAGGTCCGCGCCGAACTGCGTGACGCGCTGCGCCGCTGGGGCGTCGCCGAGTTCATCGACACCGCCGAACTGCTCTCCTCCGAGCTGGTCACCAACGCGATCCGGCACACCGACCGGGACGCCATGTTCACCGCCCGGCTCTACCGGGAGCCGGCCTCGGACGGCGGCCGGGCCCGGCTGCGGGTCGAGGTGGAGGACGAGTCGGACCTGTGGCCGACCCGCCGGACGCCGGGGGAGCAGGCCTCCTCCGGGCGCGGGCTGATGCTGGTCGAGGCGCTGGCGGACGCCTGGGGCGTGGAGCCGCGCGGGTCCGGCAAGCGGATGTGGTTCGAGCTCAGCGGGGCGAGCGCGGCCTGACCGTTCCGGGCCGGGGCCGGCCCGGAACGGATCAGCCGAACTGCTGCTCCAGGTCCTTCAGTTTGCGCTCCAGCGAGTCCAGCCGGGGCAGCGTGACGGTGTCCTCGTCGACGGTGAGGTCGATGGTGCGCCGCTCCGGACGGGCCGGCAGCCCGGGCTGGACGACGGTGCCCTCGGCCGCCTCGACCTCACGCGCACCCGGCTCGGCAGCGGCCGGCGCCCCGACCTCCCGCGCGCCCGCCGGCAGTTCCGCCCCGGGCCCGCCGGCTATCGCGGGCTCCGAGCCGGCCGGCTCCAACTGCCGTGCGGCACCGCCGCGTCCGCGCCAGTGGCTGCTGCCGCGGTTGATCGCCCGGATCTCGGCCCGCTCCCGGCGGCCGGCCAGCTTGCGGCGCTCCTTCTCCAGTGCGCGCTCCCGCTTCTCGTCGCGGACCTCGTCCACCGCCTCGTCCAGGCTGCGCACGCCCTCCAGGAGCATCAGCGACCAGGCCGCGTAGGTCTCGCGCGGGGCGCGCAGCCAGCGGACGATGCGGATCTGCGGCAGTGGGCGGGGCACCAGGCCCTGTTCGCGCAGTGCGGCCCGGCGGGTCTGCTTGAGCGCCCGGTCGAACAGGACGGCGGCGGACAGCGACATGCCGGAGAAGAACTGCGGGGCGCCGGCGTGGCCGAAGCCGCGAGGGGCGTGCACCCAGTTGAACCAGGCGGAGGCGCCGGCGAAGAGCCAGACCAGCAGCCGGGATCCGAGTGCCGCGTCGCCGTGGCTGGCCTCGCGGACGGCGAGCACCGAGCAGAACATCGCGGCGCCGTCGAGCCCGAACGGGACGAGGTACTCCCAGCCGCCGGAGAGGCCGAGGTTCTGCACGCCGAAGCCGACCAGTCCGTGGAAGGAGAGCGCGGCCGCGACCCCGGCGCAGCAGAACAGCAGCGTGTAGGAGGCGGCGCCGTACAGGGATTCCTTGTTGCGGCGCCGTTCCTCGGAACGCTCCCAGGAATCCCCGCCGGCGGCGGATCCCCGGCTTCGGGCCAGGGCCAGCAGGAGTGCGCTGACCAGCAGCCCCACTACCCCGGTGACGGCCCAGCCGAGCGGTATGTCGGACAATTTCATCGCCGGAACCAGCCTCGCTTTCTGCGTCGCGCGTCGCGTTCCTGCGCCGCCCACTGCGCTCCAGCGGCGCGGCGGGGACCATCATGACGGATGCCCGACGGGCGAAAGGCGGATTCGCCGTCAATGCGCTGGGGAGAGGGATTTCTGACCCGTCGCCAATCGCATGGTCATATGAATTCGACGTGGGAGGTTCCCGGAATTGCGGGCTTTTCGAATCCTGAATCGTACGGACTTTCGTCAACGCCGCGTGACGCGGGGGCAGCCGCCGCACATCTCCCCGGGTTCCACGGTGTAGACGAGGCAACAGCTGGCCCGGGACCGGTCGGTGCCCGAAGCACCGGTGCGGCCGGGCGCCGGGGGCGCGAAACCGGCGCCGGGGGTGAAGGGGGCCGGGGCGGGAGCGGGGGTCGGGCCCGCGCCGGGCGCGCACGCCGACCGCTCCCCGGGCACCAGCAGCGCGGACAGTTCGGCACGCGCCCGCTCCCGTTCCCCGAGCAGCCCGCCCGCGTACCAGAGCCCCTCGACCACCGCGTCGGTGGCCATCGCCCACAGCACCCGCGGCCCGCGCCGCACCTCCGGCCGGAAGGCGGTCAGCACCGGGGCGAGGAACTCGCCGAGCGAGCACCGCAGTCGGGCCGCCAGCGCGTTCTCGTCCGGCGCCGTACGGGCCCCGGGCGAGCCGGCCGCCGGGTCGTCCGGCAGGCAGACGAAGGCCTCCGGGCGCACCGTCAGCTCCGCGGAGGCGGGGCCGCGGCGCAGCGAGACGTCGTCGGGGCCGAGCAGCGGGACGCGCCGCTCCAGGAACCACGGCACGGTGAACAGCAGCGAGACCGGCCAGACCAGGCGGTGCAGCCCGAAGCCGGCCGCCACGTCGGGGCGCAGCGGCCGCCCGTAGCGGGCGAGGCCCTGCCGGGCGTTGTGGGCGACCAGCTCGCGCACGGCTCCCGGGTCGGCGGTGAGGTCGGCGACGGGCAGCCAGCCGCCGCCCCGGCGGGGTGGGGCGCAGCGCACGTCCAGGATCGGGGTGAGCGCGGTCAGCCGGTGGTACGAGGGCGCGCAGGGGGTCGGGGTGTCCGGCGCGTGGGCCGGGGTGTGCGCCTCGGTGGTGCGGGGGGCGCACGGCGCGGGGCCGGGCCGGGTGCTGCTCGCGGTCATGGCGGGCCCCATCGGGTCGACCGGGGCGCCGGTGGTCCGGCCGGTGGCCGCCCGGCCGCGAGGAGCCGGGCCCGGCCGGACCGGGGCACGGCGGTGCCCGGGGGACAGCAAGGCGACCTGCCCGGGGCGCTGCTCACCCCAGGCAGGTTAGGCTCACCTTAGCTGATTGCCCCTCGGGTCTCGCCGGTGATGCGCCCGTCCGGGGGAGGCCCCGGCGTGGGGACACCGTCCGGGGGAGACCCCGGCGTACGGACACCGCCCGGGGGCGTGCTGGACAACTGGCGTGCCAGCCAGACCGGCACCCCGCCCAGGGCGTGCACCAGACGGGCGGCCTCGGCGCGCAGCCGCACGGCCTCGGTGGGCTCGGACACCTCGGCGAGCGCCGCGAGCGCCGGCGCCACCCCCACCGTGAAGCCGAGTTGCTCGCGCAGCCGCAGGGAGGCGTCGAAGCCCTCCCGGGCGTTGCCGCGCTCCCCCCGGGAGAGCGCCAGTGCGGCGAGGTGCCGCCAGGTGTAGGAGCGCAGCAGTTCGTCCCCGCGCTCGCCGGCGCCCTCGTGCGCCCGGCGGTAGGCGATCCAGGCGGCGCCGCGGTCGCGCAGCAGGTTCTCGGCGACCAGTCCGCGCCGGAAGTCCAGCAGCGGGCGGCCCGGGGCGTCCGGCGGCAGCAGGGCCGAGGTGCGGCCGAGTGCGGCCTGCGCCTCGTCCAGCCGGTCGCGCGGGCCGAGCACGCTGGCCAGGTAGGCGAGGAAGCCACGGGCGCAGGCGGCGGCCGCCCGCTGCTCGGTGCCCTCCGCCAGGGCCTCGGCCAGTCGTAACGCCTGTTCCGCCTGGGGCCACTGCGAGGCGGTGAACAGGCACTGTTCGATGAGGAGTTCGGCCCGTGCGAGGGCCGCGGCCGGGTCGTGTTCGGCGGCCGGTCGCAGCAGTTCGGCGGCCTCCTGCCAGCACCCCCGGGACCGCAGCCGCCACACGGTGTCGCCCGGTTCCTCCGCTGCCGCCCGCCCCCGTCCGTCCGGGCCGTTCGGGCTCCATCCGTGCTCCGACAACGCCACCTCCTTGTGTGCGCCATCCAGCAGGGCACGGACCTGCCCCTGGGGCCCTGCCGCCACGACCGTGCGCATGGCGACGGCAGGGCGAAAGGCCCGCGCTGTGGCGGCAATTCAACACGGGGGCGAGCTTGTGCACCAGATCACGAGCGGAGGTTGTTGCTTTTGCCGGGGAAATGATCTAGAGGGGTCGGCGGTCGGGGCAGGAGGTCTCGGCGGTCGGGTCAGGAGGTCCAGCCGGTCTCCATCAGGGCCTCGGCGGCGCCGTTGGCGGGCTGCGGCACGCCGGCCAGGTCCAGGCTGAACAGGGCGACCAGCAGTTGTTCGCCGCGCACGGTGGCCTGGTGGGAGTAGCCGGCCAGGGTGAACATGGCGGCGGCCATCTCCTCGGCGTGCAGGGTCTGCAGCCACAGGCACTCGACGGACTTCACGTCGGCGGGCTCGGTCCAGGTGTCGACCTGGGCGACCATCCGGCTGCCCAGCAGGGTGACCCCGTCGCGCTCCTGGGCCTCGGTCAGCTCCAGGTCGTCGAAACCGAGCCACTCCAGGTAGCGGGCGGCGGTGAACACCGCGTCCTGCGAGGTGCGCACCGGGTGGGGGCGGAACGGGGCGCGGTGGCGGAACGGGCGGGAGCGGCCGGCCGAGCCGCCGGGGACGGCGGGCGGGGCGGGCGCCGGGGTGTTCACCGGGTGCGCCGGGTACGGGCGGGAGGCCTGCGGGCCGGGGGCGGCGAGCGGGCCGGCCGTGCCGCTGCCCAGCCGGGTGGTGCGGTCCACCGGGAGTCGGACGGTGGCACCGCAGTTGCAGGTGAACTCGGGCTGCGGCCACTGGTCGGAGCGGCCGCAGTGCGGGCAGCGCATGCTCAGCCAGGAGTCCTCCCAGGAGCGGAACCGCACCTGCACCGGCACCCCGCCGCGCAGCAGCGGCACCTTCAGCGAGGCGCCGCAGGGGCAGGGCAGCGACGGCGGTTCGTACAGGTGCTCGCGGCGGCAGGCGGGGCAGCGGATCGCCCGGGCGGCACCGCCCGCCCCGGGCCCTGGCCGCGCGGGGTCGTGTCCGGTGAAGTCGTCGGGCAGTCCTGCCATCGCGGGCTCCGTCCGTCGGGGTCGGGTGGGTGGGTGCCTCCCATGCTCCCCGAAACCTCCGGCGCTGGGCGCGGAATGGCGCAATCCTCAGGGACAGATCAGGGCAGGCCGCTCGGCCGCACCCTTCGCAGGGAGGAGGCGCCGTCGGCGTGCGGAGGAGATCAGCGGGCCGACCAGCGGGCCAGGTCGGCGGGGGTGTCGACCAGCATCACCAGCACCGCGGCGGCGTCCGGCGCCAGCGCGGCCAGCCCGGCCCGCAGCGAGGAGCCCATGCCCTGGGCCCAGTCCGGGTTGGCCACCAGCCGGCAGCCCGGCAGGTGCGCGGTGGAGCGGACCCGGTCGCGCTCCGCGCCCAGCACCACCGTGACGTCCGGGCAGCCGCCGGCCCGTACGGTGGCCACCGCGTGCTCCACCAGCGGCCGGCCCGCGTACCGGACCAGCGCCTTGGGCCGTCCGCCGAGCCGGCGTCCGCCCCCGGCGGCGAGGACGAGGGCCGGTACGGCGGCGGGCGGTGTGCTCTGCATGCGCCCAGCCTGCCCGTTCCGGGGGCGCCCGCGCAGCGGTTCGCGGCTTGTACGAATCCACAGGACGAAGACGCGGCGCGGCGGCGTTCCCCGGCGGTTCGGCCGCTGGTCCGGCGGCGCGCTTGCCCCTGTACTGGGGCGATGAACACCGCACCGCACCCGCTGGTGGACCGCTTCGGACGGGTCCACACCGATCTGCGGGTCTCGCTGACCGACCGCTGCAACCTGCGCTGCACCTACTGCATGCCGGCGGAGGGGCTGGACTGGCTGCCCCGGGCGGAAGTGCTCGGCGACGACGAGGTGGTGCGGCTGGTGCGGATCGCGGTGCAGCGGCTGGGGGTGCGCTCGGTGCGGCTGACCGGCGGGGAGCCGCTGCTGCGCCGGGGACTGCCCGGGCTGGTCGCACGGCTGGCGGCGCTGGGCGTGGAGCTTTCGCTCACCACCAACGGGATCGGCCTGGCGCGTACCGCCGTCGAACTCCGGGAAGCGGGGCTGGATCGGGTCAACGTCAGCCTGGACACGCTGCGCGCGGACCGGTTCGCGGCGCTCACCCGGCGGGACCGGATCGACGACGTGTTCGCCGGACTGGCGGCGGCGAAGGCGGCCGGACTGGACCCGGTGAAGGTCAACGCCGTGCCGGTGCGCGGGGTCAACGAGGACGAGATCGCGGAGCTGGCGTCCTTCGCCGTCGAGCACGGCTACCGGATGCGCTTCATCGAGTCCATGCCGCTTGACGCGCAGGGGAGTTGGGACCGGGCCGCGATGGTGACGGCCGACGAGGTCCTGGCCCGCCTCGGCGAGCGCTTCGAGCTCGTCCCGGTCGGGCGCAGCGGCAACGCCCCGGCGGAGGAGTGGCGGATCGCCGGGACGGACACGGTGATCGGGGTCATCGCCTCCGTCACCCGCCCGTTCTGCGGCGGCTGCGACCGGGTCCGGCTGACCGCCGACGGGCAGCTGCGCAACTGCCTGTTCGCCACCGAGGAGTCGGACCTGCGCGCGCTGCTGCGCGGCGGCGCGGACGACGGGCGGATCGAGGAGGCCTGGCGGGCCTCGGTGGCCGGCAAGGGGCCCGGCCACGCCATCGGCAGCGCCGACTTCGTCCGGCCCGAGCGGCCGATGTCGGCGATCGGCGGCTGAGGCAACCGGCACGTCGGGGAACGGGGTTCGTCGGCGACCTGGCGGGGGTGGTATTCGTGGGCGGTGTCCCCGATGACCCCCCGCCTCCCGCGGCGCGCCCTGCCCGCCCTCGCCGCCCTCCTCCTCGCCCTGCCCGTCGGCTGCTCCGGCCCCGGCGGCGCACGCGAGGCGGGCGCGCCGGCGAGTCGCCCACCACTCGCCGAGCGGGTCTCCGCCGACACCTCCCCGGCCCTGCGGGCCTTCTACGACCAGCGGCTCGACTGGACCCCCTGCGACGCCGTCGCGGACCCCGCGGACCAGGACGAACCCGACCTGCAGTGCGCCACCCTGAAGGTCCCGCTGGACTACGCCGACCCCGGCGGCCGCACCACCGACGTCCCCGTCGCCCGGGTGCCCGCCGCCGACCCCGGCCACCGCACCGGCGCCCTGCTGCTCAACCCCGGCGGCCCCGGCATCTCCGGCGTCACCCTGGCCCGGCGCTGGAAGGGCAACCAGGGCCCGCTGCGCGACCACTTCGACCTGATCGGCTTCGACCCGCGCGCGGCGGGCGGCACCCTGCCCGTCCACTGCCTGGACGACCGCACCCGCGACCAGTGGACCAGCACCGACGACCCGGCCTACGACCACGGCCAGGTCCTCGCCGACGCCTGCCGGGCCAAGTACGCCGACCTGCTCCCCCACCTCGGCACCCGCGACACCGCCCGCGACATGGACGTGCTGCGCGGCGCCCTCGGCGAACGCGAACTCGACTTCTTCGGCCTCTCCTACGGCACCTACCTCGGCGCCCTCTACGCCGAGGAGTTCCCCGACCGCACCGGCCGGCTCGTCCTCGACGGCGCCGTCGAACGCAGCACCGACCTGATGCACCTCAACGGCGAACAGGCCGTCGCCACCGAGGCCGCCTTCCGCGCCTACGCCGCCGACTGCGCCGCCGACGGGGACACCTGCCCGCTCGGCAGCGACCCGGCCGCCGCCGCCCAGCGCCTCGCCGGCTTCCTCGACGGCCTCAAGGACCACCCGCTGCCCGCCCACGACGGCCGCACCCTCACCGCCGCCCTCGCCTGGACCGGTGTCCTCGACGCCCTCGCCGACGGCCACCGCAACTGGCCCCGGCTGCGCGCCGCCCTCGACCCGGCCCTCGCCCAGGGCGAGGCCGACGAACTGCTCAAGCTCGCCGACGGAACCACCGGCCGCGACGAGGGCGGCGACTACGACACCGCCGCGGACGCCTACGCGGCCATCCACTGCGCCGACGCCCCGCTCGCCCCCACCGACGCGGACCTGCGCGCCGCCCTCGCCGACCTCGCCGCCCGGGCCCCGCTCACCAGCCGGCACGACACCCGGGTCACCCTGCTCGACCCCGACTGCCGCCGCTGGCCGTACCGCTCCACCGAGCGGCCCCACACCGTGACGGCGGCCGGCAGCGCGCCGATCCTGGTCATCGGCGGGACGGAGGACCCGGTCACCCCCTACGCGTGGGCGCAGCGGATGGCGGCCGGGCTGCAGCACGGCGTGCTGCTCACCCGCGAGGGCGACGGGCACATGTCCTGGGACCGCAGCGGGTGCGTGCGCGACGCCGTCGCCGCCTTCCTGGTGGACGGGGTGCTGCCGGCCGCCGGGACGCGCTGCGCCTCGGACTGAGCCGGGGAACGCGAAGAGGGGGCGCGCCGCGCGAACGCGGCACGCCCCCTGGGGAGTTCGGGCCCCGGGTCAGGGTTCCCGGGGCCCGGCTCCCGGCTCGGGAGGTCGGTCGGTCAGGACTTCGGAGCCGTGAGGTCGTAGAAGGTGGCCCCGCCGACCGTCCTGGCGGTGAAGTGGCCGGTCACCCAGGCCTCGATCTGGGCGGCCTCGGTCTGCTGACCTCCTTCGCCGCCCTCACCGCCCGCGCCGCCGCCGAAGCCGCGGTGCGAGCCACCGGCGATGAACCAGTGCACCTTGCCCTGCTGGACGTACTTCTGGAAGCCCTCCAGGCTGAGCGAGGGGTCCGTGCCGTTGAAGCCGCCGAGGGCCATGACCGGCTTGCCGGTGGCGAGTTGGTAGCTCGCGGCGTTCTGCGAACCGGTGGTGGCGGCTGCCCAGGTGTAGTGGCCGGCGTCCTGCGAGAGCAGCGCCGCGGCCTCGTCGCTGACCTTGGTGCCGCCGAGCAGGCCGCCCATGCCGCCGCCGGGGCCGCCGGGGCCGCCGGGACCGCCGAAGCCGCCGGGGCCACCGAAGTTGCCGGCACTCTCGGGGTCCTGGCCGCCGGGGAAGCCGCCCGGGAAGCCCGTGGCACCGCCGTTGCCGCCGGCACCGCGCTCGTGGTGGCCGCCGGGGGCGGTGCCGCCTCCGGCGCCCCGGCCGGAGCCGCCGGGGAAGCCGCCCTGGCCTCGGCCGCCCTGGCCACCCTGGCCGCCCGGGAAACCGCCCCAGCCGCCCTGGCCGTTCTGACCACCCTGGCCGCCCTGACCGAACATCCGGCCGTTGCCCATCGCGCCCTTGCCGCCCTTGCGGCCGAACGACCCCGGCCCGAACGCGCCCTTCACGGACGGCCCGGCGGTGATGATCGAGCCGTTGTGCGCGGTGCCCACGGTGTCCACCGCGTAAGCGGCCGGACCGCCGAGCGCCGCCGCCACGCCCACCAGGCCCGCCACCGAGGCGATCCGCGCGCCGGTCCGTCCGGAGACGCCGCCGAGGTGCTGCCCGGCGACCAGCCCGACCGCCGCCGCCAGTCCGCCGACCAGCACCGCCCAGCGCAGCCAGGGCAGGAAGTCGGCGCTGCGGCCGAGCAGGACGAACGCCCACACCGCCGTGACCGCGAGCACGCCCGCCAGCAGCAGCGCGTACGGCAGCCGGTGCCGCGCCCGCCACAGGCCGTCCACGCCCATGCCGACCAGGGCCGCGACGGCCGGCGCCAGCGCCACCGTGTAGTACTGGTGGAAGATCCCGGACATGAAGCTGAAGATCAGTGCGGTGGAGACCAGCCAGCCGCCCCAGACCAGGAACGCCGCGCGGGCGGTGTCCGGACGGCCGTAACGGCGGGTCGCCCACAGGCCGACCACCAGCAGGATCAGCGCGGCCGGCATCAGCCAGGCGATCTGCCCGCCGATGTCGCTGCCGAACAGCCGGGTGATGCCGGTCTGTCCCCAGCCCCGGTTGTGCATCGCGCCGGCCGGCAGGTCGAGCCCTGCCGGGAGGTGGCCGCCGCCGCCCACGCTCCCGCGCTCGTTGCCGTCGACGCGGCCGAGGCCGTTGTAGCCGAAGGTCAGCGACAGGAAGCTGTCGTCCTGCGAGCCGCCGACGTAGGGGCGGTCCGAGGCGGGCAGCAGCTGGACGATCGCCACCCACCAGCCGGCGGACAGCACCAGGGCCAGGCCCGAGAGCAGGGTCTGCCGCAGCCGCCGCCAGAAGCCGGTCGGCGCCACGACCAGGTAGATCACCGCGAAGGCGGGAAGGATCAGGAACGCCGCGAGGGTCTTGGTGAGGAAGGCGAAGCCGAACATCACCCCGGTGAACAGCAGCCACCGGGTGCTCGCCGTCTCGACCGCCCGCACCATCCCGTACGCGGCCAGGGTGAGCAGCAGCACCAGCATGGCGTCCGGGTTGTTGAAGCGGAACATCAGCGTCGCGACCGGGGTGAGCGCCAGCGCGGCGCCCGCCAGCAGGCCGCCGAGCGGGGAGAAGCGGCGGCGCACCGTGGCGTACAGCACGCCGACGGTGGCCGAGCCCATCAGTGCCTGCGGGGCCAGGATCGACCACGAGGAGAGGCCGAAGATCCGCACCGACAGCGCCATCGGCCACAGCGACGCCGGAGGCTTGTCGACGGTGATGAAGTTGCCGGCGTCGGAGGAGCCGAAGAAGAAGGCCTTCCAGCTCTGGCTGCCGGCCTGGACCGCGGCCGAGTAGAAGGCGTTGGCCCAGCCGGAGGCGCCGAGGCCCCACAGGTAGAGGACGACGGTCGCGGCCATCAGCGCCAGCAGAGCGGGGCGCACCCATCGCGGGTCGTCCGCGCGGCCGCGCCAGGCGAGGGCCGGGAGGGTGCGCAGCCGTCCGGACCAGGAGGCGGGGCCCTTGGGGCCGATGGGCGGCAGGGGCTGCTCGGGGAAGAGCGGCGCCGGACCCGGCCGACCGGCGCCCGGCTGCGGCACCTCCGGCGGCGGATAGTTCGCGGCCTCGGGCCACGGATCGCCGGCCGGAGGGGAGTAGCTGCTCGTGGTCATGCGCCATACCGTGCGTGGCGAGGCTGAGAGAACCGTGAGACGAGGCTGTGAGCCGGGTGTGATCTGTCCCGTTTCACCCGTGCGGCCGGGCACTCAGGGCGTTCAGGGAGTGCTCATCCGGGCTTCGAGCCGGCTTCCCGGTTCAGGCCGTGGCGGCCGGCATGGTGAGGTGCTTGCCCAGCCACTCCAGGGCCGGGGGGATCTCCCGGGTCCAGGTGTGGAAGTTGTGGCCGGCGGTGTCCAGGGTGATGGTCGACATCTTGGTGGGGGCCTTGAAGGCGGCGACCATGGCCTTGGTCTCGTCGTAGTTGTTCTCGTCGTAGGCGGTGGTCAGCAGCAGCGAGACGGGGGCGGCGGGCTGGTTCTTCAGCCGCCACAGCAGGTCGTTCTCCTGCTTGAGCTTGTCGTTGCCGCCGAACAGGTCGCCGGTGGTCGGGTCGTGGGCCGCGCTGTAGTAGCCGGAGAGGGCGACCGCCGCCGGGTAGGAGTCGGGCTTGCGCAGCGCGAACTTGAGCGCGCAGTAGCCGCCGGTGGAGTTGCCGATCACGGCCCGGTTGGCCGGGTCGGTGCCGATCCGGTAGGTGGTGGCGAGGGCCTTGGGCAGGTCGCTGGTGAAGAAGGTCTCGACCTGGGGGCCGTTCGGCACGTCGACGCACTCGGTGTCCCGGTCGCCGACCAGCGTGGGCCGGGTCATCACCAGGATGGTCGGCGGCAGCTTCTTCTGCTCGATGGCGTCGAGGGTGGACGCCGGGTACTGCATCAGCGAGATCAGCTTCTCCGGGGTGCCCGGGTAGCCGGTGAGCACCACGGCCATCGGGAAGCGCTGCTTGGCGAAGCCCGGCTGGAAGTACTGCGGCGGGAGGTAGACGTACGCCTCGGTGCTCAGGCCGCTGCCGGCTCCTTTGACGTCGACCTTCTGGATCAGCCCGGAGCGGTCCGGCTCCGAACCCTGGGCCGAGTAGAACTTCTGCTCACCGGTGACGGACACCCCGGAGGCGTTCGGCTGGTGGTCGACGACGGTGCCGAGCCCGCCGCTGGTGCCGAGCAGGTCGGTCCAGGAGCTGTAGAAGCCGAAGTAGCTGTTGGCGATCAGGCCCATGGCGGCCAGCACCGAGAGCTGGGTGGCCAGGAAGGCGCCGATCCGGCCCAGCCAGGACTTCCAGCCCTTTCCGCTGAACTTCGGCCAGAGCCACATGGTGGCGGCGAAGACGACGATCGCGAAGGCCGAGGCGATGATCTGGAGGGGGAGGCCGGTGAGACTGAGCACGTGCCCGATCGTAGAGGACCCTGGTGGACGGCTCGGGACGGCCCCTGGGGGTGGTCGTTCGAAACCGTTTGACCGGGGCGGTTCATGATCGGCACGATGTCGCCCGCATGTGCACGGCGTGTGCGCACGGTGTCATCGGGGTGGGGTTGTGAAGTTCTCGGGGTCCGCGGGCAGGTCCGTTCTTGCCGTCGGCGCGGCGCTGCTGCTCGCCGCGTGCTCGGGCGGGGGCGGTACGGCCGCGCCGAGTGCGACGCCGACGGCCGGCGCGACGCCGTTCGGTCCGGTGCTCAGCAAGAACATCGATCCGGTCAATGCCGCGCTCGCCCAGATCTCAGGGGTCAAGAGCCTGGGCGAGTTCGATGGCGTGCTCAGCACCCTCGACACCGCCGCGCACGAGGCTTCCAGGGCTCTGAACGTGGCGGACGCCCCGGCTGCGGCCGCGGAGGACAGGCATGACCTGGCGAACGCGTTGAGCGTGCTCCAGGAAGATGTTGCGAACGTCCGTGGCGCGATCAAGGCGAGGGACGTCTGCGCCCTGAGCTCGGCCGAGGCGAAACTCGGTGACTCGCAGGGGCTGGCGTCGGTCTCGACACTCCTCGCCAAACTGTCGGCGGTCGGCTACTCGGCGAGCCTCAGCGTCCCACCGCTGCCCAAGCAGCAATCCCGTTCGCTGGACAACGGCACGATGGTCAGCAAGGGCAAGCTGCGCGGCGAGGGGGTGTTCAAGGTGGACAACGGCGGCAAGGTGAACGCGGTCGTCTCGCTCGTGCTGAACGGCAAGGCGGTGCACTCGGTGTTCGTGGCCAAGGGACAGAAGGCCAGCGTCGAGGGCGTGGAGGACGGGACGTATGACGTCTATGTCTCCGAGGGTGCGGACTGGGACTCCGCGACCAAGGCCTTCACGCAGAACTGCGCCTTCACCAAGTTCGAGGACAACTTCCCGTACGAGACCGGCAGCACCTCGACCTCCTGGGAGATCACCCTGCAGCCGGTGGCCGACGGCAACGCCAAGACCAACGACGTGGATCCGAACTCCTTCCCGCAGCCGTAGCGTTCACCGCAGCTGCCCGTAACGGGCATACCAGGACGGGTCGTTGCCATTTGGTGGCACAACCCATCCTGTGCAGTGGCGAGTTGTGCGGGAACTGTTGACCACTTGAAGTGACCATGGCACTTTCGTGCGCGCGGGCCTCGGCGACCAGCCGGGCACCCCGCGATCCCCCACAAGGAGAGCCATGTTCAAGAGACTTGTCGCGGTGGCCGGTACGAGCGCCGTCGTCGCGGGCGGGCTGGCCTTAGCCGCCGTCCCCGCGCACGCCGCCCAGGCGGCCGACCTGACGTCCACCATCGCCCTGGACGACTGCTCGGCCTCGCTGGTCCGGTTCCCGGCCTCGGTGGCCGGCGACCGGGCCATGATGCTCACCAACGGGCACTGCCTGCCCACCATGCCCCCGTACGGCCAGGTCATCCAGAACGTCAGCGCCAGCCGCAGCGGCACCCTGCTGGACGGTGCCGGCAACAGCCTCGGCACCGTCCAGGCCGACAAGGTGATCTACGCGACGATGACCGGTACCGACGTCGCGCTCTACGAACTCACCGACACCTACGGCTCGATCAGTTCCAAGTACGGCGCCACCGCGCTGACCGTCAACGACGCCCACCCCACCGACGGCGCCTCGATGTACATCCCGTCCTCGTACTGGAAGCAGGTCTGGAACTGCTCCGTCAACGGGTTCGTGCCCACCCTGCGCGAGGACCAGTGGACCTGGCACGACTCGCTGCGCTACAGCTCCGGCTGCAACACCACGCACGGCACGTCCGGTTCGCCGATCATCGACTCCGCGAGCGGGCGGATCGTCGGCATCAACAACACCGGCAACGACGACGGCGAGATGTGCACCCTCAACAACCCCTGTGAGGTCGCCGCCGACGGGTCCACCACGGCCACCAAGGGCCAGAGCTACGGCGAGGAGACCTACTGGTTCACCACCTGCCTGAACTCCAGCCGCGCCATCGACCTCACCGTGCCCGGCTGCCTGCTCACCAAGCCGGCCGGCGCCGCCGTGTCGGTGGCCAGCCCCGGTGACCAGTCCACCGCGGTCGGCGGTGCGGTGAGCCTCCAGATCAACGCCTCCGGCGGCACCGCCCCGCTGTCCTACCGCGCGACCGGCCTGCCCGCCGGGCTGTCGATCAACTCCTCGACCGGCCTGATCTCCGGCACCGTCTCCACCGCCGGCAGCTCCACCGTCACCGTCACCGTCACCGACGCGGCCGGCAAGTCGGCCACCACCAGCTTCGGCTGGACGGTCGCCGGCAGCGGCGGCGGCTCCTGCACCCCGGCGCAGCTGCTCGGCAACCCGGGCTTCGAGACGGGCTCGGCGGCGCCGTGGACGGCTTCGAGCGGCGTGGTCGACAACAGCTCCTCGGAGGCGGCCCACGGCGGAAGCTGGAAGGCCTACCTGGACGGCTACGGCAGCAGCCACACCGACACCCTGTCCCAGACGGTCACCGTCCCGGCGGGCTGCAAGGCGACGCTGAGCTTCTGGCTGCACATCGACACCGCCGAGACCGGCTCGACGGCGTACGACAAGCTGACCGTGTCGGTGAACGGCACCACGCTGAAGACCTACTCCAACGCGGACGCCGCGGCCGGCTACCAGCAGCGCACCTTCGACCTGTCCGCCTACGCGGGCAAGAGCGTCACCCTGAAGTTCACCGGCACCGAGGACTCCTCGCTGCAGACCAGCTTCGTGATCGACGACACCTCGATCCAGACCAGCTGACGCCCGATCGGTAGAGGGCCCGGCGGCTTCGGCCGCCGGGCCCTGCTGTTTGCTCCGGCTTCGTTCAACTCCCTGCACCTGCCGGACAGCGTTCCGCAGTCGGCGGCGAACTTCCCGCCGCCGGGGCCCTGACCGGATCGGGGGCGTCCTATGCTCATCGGATGATCGAGCCGATAGAACTGGTGATATTCGACTGCGACGGCGTCCTGGTGGACAGCGAGGTGATCGCCGTGCGCGTCCTGGTGCAGCTAGGGGAGGAGTTCGGCTGGCCGCTCACCGAGGCCGAGGCGATCGAGCGGTTCGTCGGGCGGTCCGAGGCGGCCAACCACGCGATGGTCGCCGAGCGGTTCGACGAGGAGACCGCGACGCTGTTCGACAAGCGCTTCCGAGAGCTGCACGCCGAGGCCGTGGACGCAGGGCTGACTCCGGTGGACGGCCTGCCGGAGGTGCTGGACGCGTTGGAGACGCTGGCGCTGCCGACCTGTGTGGCGTCCAGCGGGACGCACGAGAAGATGCGCCACACCCTGGGCCGCACCGGCCTGTACGGCCGGTTCGAGGGCCGGATCTTCAGCGCCACCGAGGTCGGGCGCGGCAAGCCCGCGCCCGACCTCTTCCTGCACGCCGCCCGCCGCATGGGCGTCGATCCGGCCCGCTGCCTGGTCGTCGAGGACAGCGGGCCCGGCGTGCAGGCCGCCCGCGCCGCCGGGATGCGCGCCCTCGGCTACGCGGGCGGCGTGACGGCGGCGGAGCGGCTGGCCGGGCCGGGCACGGTCGTGTTCGACGACATGCGCGAGCTGCCCGGCCTCATCGCCGCCTACCAGGGGTAGTTGCCGCCCTCCGGGTGGAAGAACTGGCCGCTCGGCCCCGCCAGCGCCTCGCCCAGCTGGCGGGCGATCCGGCGGCCGCCCTCCTCGACGCTGGACGGCCCGGAGTGGTGGTTGAGGTCGGTCGCGCAGTGGCCCGGCTCCAGCGAGCTGACCTTGATGCCGGCGTCCCGCAGACTGCGGGCGTAGACCAGGGTGACGGCGTTGAGCGCGGCCTTGGAGGTGTTGTAGCCGAGCAGCATGGCGTGCTCCCCGGCCGGGTGGTCGAGGTCGGTGAGGACGGCGGAGCTGCCGAGGCCGCTGGAGACGTTGCCGATCAGGCCGGCCGGGGACCTGCGCAGCGGCGGCAGCATGGCGTTGGTGACGGCGACGACGCCGAACACGTTGGTCTCGTACGTCTCGCGCAGGTCGTCGAGGGGCAGGGTCTCCGGGGTGGTGCCGAAGTCCCGGGTGATGCCCGCGTTGTTGACCAGGGTGTCCAGCCGGCCGTACTCGGCGGCGATCAGTTCGGCCGCGGCGGCGATGGTCGCCGGGTCGGTCACGTCCAGGCGGACGGAGCGGGCGTCCAGGCCCTGCTCGGCCAGCCCGGTGGCGGCCGCGGCGCCGCGCTCGGGGTCGCGGGCGCCGATCAGCACGGTGTGTCCGGCGCGGGCGAGTTCGCCGGCGGTGGCCAGGCCGATGCCCTTGTTGGCGCCGGTGATCAGGACGATGCGGTGGTTGCCGTGGTTGTCGTTCATGTGCACCACCTTGGCCGGGCCGTACGAAGCGCGGGAGAGCACTGCCGAGGGTGGTACCGGCGGTCCCATGGTCGGCGCGCGGCGGCAGGGCCAGACTTGGGGTGTGGAACACGTGGACCGGGCGGAGCTGGCCGCCTTCCTGCGGCGCTGGCGCGCCCGCATCCAGCCCGCCGACGTCGGCCTGCCGGCCGGGGGCCGGCGCCGCACCCCGGGCCTGCGCCGCCAGGAGGTCGCTCAGCTCGCCGGGATGTCGGTGGAGTACTACATCCGGCTCGAACAGGGCCGCGGCCCGCGCCCGTCCCGGCAGATGATCGGGGCGATCAGCCGGGCCCTGCGGCTGTCCGAGGACGAGACCGCCCACCTGCACCACCTGGTCGGCGAGCCGCCGCTGCCCCCGAGCGCCATGCCCCGCGACGTAAGGCCCGGCATCCTGCACCTGCTCGACCGGCTGGACGACACCCCGGCCATGGTCTGCAGCGCCGCCCGCGACGTCCTCGCCTGGAACGCCATGGCAGCCGCCCTGCTCGGCGACTTCTCCGCCCTGCCGCCCGGCGAGCGCAACCTGATCTGGCGCTTCTTCACCGACCCGGACGCCCGCGCCCTCCACGACCCCGCCGGGCAGGCCGACTTCGCCCGCCGCGCGGTCGCCGACCTTCGCTCCGCCGCCGCCCGCTACCCCGCCGACAGCGACCTGCGCCGCCTGGTCGACCGGCTGCTCGCGGGCAGCGCCGAGTTCCGCGACCTGTGGGCCCGTCAGGACGTCGAAGTGCGCCGCTCGACCAGCAAGCGCATCGTGCACCCGGTGGTCGGCCCACTCGACCTCGACTGCGAGGCACTCCACGACCCGCACCGGGACCAGTGGACGATCTTCTACACGGCCGCCCCCGGCACCCCCTCGCACTCCGCGCTGCGGCTACTGAAGGTGGTGGGGAGTCAGGACCTCGCGGTGCGGGACTGAGCCGCCTGCCGCAGCGCGGGGACGGCGAGGTCGAGGAACTCGCGTACGGGGCCCGGACCGTCGCCGCCCGCCGGGACGGCGAGGCAGGTTTTCACGGGTGGGAAGTCGGTGACCGGGAGATAGACCAGGTCGGGGCGGGAGTAGGAGCCCGTGATGCTCACCGGGACGAGGGCGACACCCTGCCCGGCGGCGATGAGCTCGAACTTCTCGTCCAGGGTGTAGGTCCGCCGGGCCCGGGTGTCGAGGACCGGCTCGCCGTCGAGGTCGGCCGTGGTGAGGCTCGAGCGGGCGGCCAGCGGGTGGGTCACGGGCAGGCACGCGACCTTGGTCTCCCGGCCGATCGGGACGGTGCGCAGGCCGGTGTCGTCGAAGGGCCGCCGCAGGTAGCCGACGTGGGCACGGCCGTCGCGCAGCGGCGCGTCCTGCTCCCACCAGCGCAGCGGCAGCACGTCGACCGTGACGTGGGGGTGGCGGGCCGTGAACGCCCGGATCGCCTCCGACACGCGCAGGCCGGGGGAGAAGGCGACCACCAGCCGCTGCTCGCCCCGCGCGGCCTCGCGCACCCGCTCCAGGGCGGTGCCCACGGTGGTGGTGATCCGCTGCGCCTCCTCGTACAACTGCTCTCCGGCGGCGGTCGGAATGGGGCCGCACGCGGTGGGAAACCGTTGGCGGCACCCGTACGGCGGATGGCAACGTGCGGTGCATGACGCCGCAGCATCAGATCCGTGCCGACTACGATGCCCGTACCATCGTTGTCTACCAGGCATACTCATCCACGATCGCCGACGCCGCACTGCGGGCGGGACGCTTCGTCACCCCGTTCTCGTTCCAGCGAATGACGTGGATCAAGCCCTCGTTCCTGTGGCTGATGCACCGCAGCAACTGGGCCCGCAAGCCAGGGCAGGAGCGCGTCCTCGCAGTGCGGATGACACGGGAAGGCTGGGAGCAGGCCCTGTCCCAGGCCGTACATACGACCGCGGATCCAAAGGCAGTGGCTCAAGCTGCCGTGCACCTGCAGTGGGACCCCGAGCGCTCGCTGCGTGGAGCGGCTCTGAACCACTACAGCATCCAGGTCGGAATCGGTCGCCACCTGATCCGCACGTTCGCCGAAGAATGGGTCGTCGGCCTCACTGACCTCACCCCGCAGGTCCACAAGGCCGCAGCGCTCGTCCGGAACGGACGCGCCGCCCAGGCGCAGCGACTCCTGCCCGCAGAGCGCGTCTACCCGATGAGCCGGACCATGGAAGCGCACCTATCGCCGATGTAGATCCCAGTCGACCAGCAAAGACAGCTCCTCGTCCCCGATTCCCGGCCCCATGACGTAGACGAGAAACGGCCGGCGGTCGTCGACTTCACCGGAGTCCTTGATACCGAGCCGGTGGGCGAGCACGTTGAGGTCGTAGCCGCCAGTGCGCCTCCAGCTCATTATTCAATGCCGGCGGGCAGACACCACTCGAAGGGGAAGAGGTCTGCGGCCCAGGCGGGGTCGGAAGAGGCGGCGGGAGTGCGCAGGAAGGTGCGGTGGCGGAGGAGTTCGCGACGTTCGGCGGGGGTGAGGAGGCGCTCGTCGGGCCCGAGGTTGTGAGGAGCGTCGGGGTGGAGGTCGGGGCGGCCGTCGATCGGGGCGTCCTCGGCGGCGTTCAGCAGGTCGCCGTCGGGGGTGCGGTAGTCGAGGCGGAAGTCGGTGCTCCACTGGGAGTTGCTGCCCCAGCCCTGGGAGAGGTCGCGGGTGGGGCGATGGGCGCGGCGGTGGGTCCAGTAGAGCGGCCAGCGGTCGGCCACCCCGCGCTCGGCGTGGGCGGCGCCGGCCCTGACTCGGACGCCGGCGCGGCTGAACAGCAGCTCGCCGAGCATCAGGCCGGGCCAGCGGGCGCCGAGGATCTCGATGGGGGTGTCCGGGTCGTCGGCCTGTTCGACCTCGGTGATCTCGTGCAGGAAGGGGTCGAAGGGGGAGAGGGTGTCGAAGGGGGTCATGCCGAGGGCGGTGAAGAGGAGGAGGTAGGGCGGGAGCTGGGGGTCGAGGAGGAGGAAGTCGCTGACGCGGCTGAGGGCGTAGAGCTCTTCGAGGAGGTCCCCGTTGTCGGCCCACCAGCGGTCGTGAGGGGTGGCGGTGATGCGGAGACGGGCTCGGTAGTCGTCGGTGGCGGCCTGGGCGAGCCAGGGGGCGATGACGTCCTCGTAGGGGCTTTCGGTGTCGAGTAGTACCTCGTACAGCGCGCGAGCGTTCACCCTGGAGATCCTGGCAGGTTTTGCCAAACGGTCGACCAATTTGATGGTCGGCCCGGATAGCGTCCCTGGTCATGAGCTTGGTGGACCTGAGGGAATGTGCGGCCCAACTGCCCGACGCCTGGCGCTCGGTGGTGCTGGGACGGGTCGGGACGACGGCGGTGAAGGTGCTGCGGATGGACGGCCGGGAACTGGAGCAGGAGGTGCACGGGACGGCCGAGGTGCTGTTCGTTGCTGATGGCGTCCTGGAACTGGACGTGGAGGGGGAGGCGCTGACGGTCGGCGCCGGTGAACTGTGCCAGGTGCCGGCCGGTGCTCGGCACGCGGTGCGGCCGGGCAGCCGGGGGACCCTGCTGATCGTGGAGGTCCCCGAGGGGGAGTGATGGACGGCGGCGCCTCGCCCGGGATCGGGCGAGGCGCCGCAGGGTGCCGACTAGAGGAGACCGAAGTCGAACTCTCCTATGGCGACGGCCTGGATGAACGAGGCGTGCGCCGCGCGGTCGAAGGCGAGAGCAGGACCGGAGGGGTCCTTGCTGTCTCGGATCGCGACCGCCTCGGGAAGGAAGGCACACTCAACGCAGTTGTCGTTACCCCCGCTATAGCTTGACTTCCGAAAAGCGAGCCCGGTGGCGGAAGCGTTGGGGTAGTAGTAGGTCACTTGAGTTTGTCTCTCTGTGCGGTGATGAAATCGAGCGATGAGTCGACCGGCAAAGCTTCAGCCGTGATCTCCTGGAACTTCGCTCGGTAGATCTCCACGTCGTTTGGGTGCTCAACCCAGAGGCTGCTGATCAGCCCTTCCGCGAGGACGACGTCCAGGTCCGCACGTTGGGGAAACCCGAGCAGGGCGAAGGCTCCTGCCATTCCGGGGTGGATTGCTGCTCCTGCCGGCATGACCTGGATGTTGACATTGGACAGGCGGCTCAACGAGACGAGCTTGTCCAGTTGGGCGGACATGATGTCGGGGCGGTTGGCATTTGCGCACAGCGCCGTCTCATGGATGACGGCCCAGACTTGGACTGGGTTCGGCCGGGTGAGGATCGATTGTCGTGCCATTCGGACCTGGACCATGTCCTCGACCGTTCCGCTGGACTCGGTTCGAAGCCGGTCGATGACAACGCGGGCGTACTCGGGCGTTTGGAAGAGTCCGGGGATGAATGCCGGTTCGTAGGTCCGCAACGTCGAAGCATCGGATTCCAGCAGGATCAGATCCGTGGCGGTCGCGTGAAGCACATCTCGGTAGCTCAGCCACCAGCCTCGTTTGCTGCCGTCTTTGGTAATGGCGATCAGCCCGGCTCGGAAGTCCTCATCGTCACACCCGTAGTAGTCGAGGAGCTTGTTGACGTCCTCGATCTTTGCTGCGGTGTGAGCTGTCTCGATCCGAGTGAGCTTGGGCTGGCTCATGCCGGTGGCCTCTGCGACCACCTCTGCGGTGAGCTTCCGCTCCTCACGGAGCTTTCGCAGCACGCCGCCGAGCCTCCGTCGGCGCACGGTCGAGACTGCCATGTTGTCCCCTCCTGAGCTGTCAGTTGACCAGTCTGCCTGTGTGAAGGGCACCAGCGCTACCGACAACTGGCAGTCCTGACTGCCGAATTCAGGTTCGATTTGCATATATGCGATTTCTTGCGAAGGAGTTGCGTCGAGCAGCGCATAGGCCCCATGCTGAGCGTAGTCGACCGTGTGCACTCTGTATATGGCGGCCTGTGGCTCGCCGTTGTCCAAGGCGTGCCTGCCGGCATGCGGCGATGAGTGATCCATTTCGCCCCCCACGGAGGTTCCTTCGTGTTCTCCCTCGAACTCCCCCCTGACTGGTCGGTCCCGCGCGAGGAGTTGCGCGAGGCCACCTCGCGCGCCGGGTGGAAGCCCGACCTGGTCGCCGACGCCGAGGTCGCGCTCCTCGAACTCTTCGTCAACGCCTGGCGCCACGGCGGCAGTGCGGCGCCCTTGGTGGTCGTCCTCATCATCGGCAGCGTCCTGCGCGTCTCCGTCAGTGACCAGAACCCGCTGTTCCCCGCCCAGCGCGACGACCCCGACCCCTACGCCGTCTCCGGCCGGGGCCTGCACCTCGTCCGCTCGCTCACCCACCGCTTCGGCACGGAGCCCCGCAAGGCCGGCAAGTCCGTCTGGTTCGAGCTGGACGCCGCCGCGTGAGCGCCGTCCCCGCCTCCGCCTCCGCCGCCGACGACCGCAGCGGACGTCCGATCGAGCCGGACGACCCGCTGATGCGCACCTACACCGAGATCGAAGTCACCTACCTGCTCGCCGAACTCGCCGAGCGCGGCCGCCGGTTCGGCCTCCTCTGGCCCTCCGCCACCACCGACAGCGTGGTGGACGGCCGCGTCCTCGTCCGCTTCGGCAACGCGCCGGCCAGCACCGTGCTCAACCTCCTCACCCTCCTCCGCTCCCACGACAACAGCAGTGAGGACGACACCCCGTGCGACTCCTGATCGGCCTCGCCCTCCTCTCCCTCCTGATCCTCGCCATCGCCGTCCTCGGCCTCGGCGCGATCGCCGTCCTGCGGATGCCCCACCGCCCGGACGACGTCACCGCGACCACCCCCGCCCCGGCCCGCGACCGCCAACCGGTGGCCTGACCCCCCGCCCCTCCCACGCCGCCCGGCCGGATCCACCGGGCGGCTACCGAGGGGCCGGACTGTCCGACGTCGAGCGTGCGAAGGTGCGGCGGTAGGCGGTGGGGGTGGTGTCCAGTGCGCGCCGGAAGTGCAGCCGCAGGTTGGCTGCCGTGCCCAGCCCGCAGTCCCGCGCCACCTGATCCACCGAGAGCTCCGTGGTTTCCAGCATTTCCCGTGCCCTGCCGACCCGGGCGTTGAGCAGCCACTGCAACGGGGTCGTGCCCGTCTCCTCGGTGAACCGGCGCATGAAGGTGCGCTGAGAGACGCCCGCGTGCCGGGCGAGCACGCGCAGCGTGAGCGGCTCGCCGAGCCGTTGCAGGGCCCATCCCCGGGTACTGGAGAGCGACGCCTCACCGGCCACCGCGACAGGGGCCGGCACGTACTGGGCCTGTCCACCGTCGCGATGCGGGGCGGCGACCAGACCGCGGGCGAGCTGGTTGGCCACCTCCGCGCCCAGGTCGCGGCGCACGATGTGCAGGCACAGGTCGATGCCGCAGCACACTCCGGCCGAGGTGAGCACGTCGCCCTCGTCGACGTAGAGCACGTCGCGGTCGACCGTGACGGCCGGGAAGCCCCGCTCGAACTCGTCGATGTGCTTCCAGTGGGTCGTGGCGTGCAGCCCGTCCAGTACGCCCGCCGCGGCCAGCGCGAAGGCGCCCGTGCAGATCGACACCACACGCCTGCCCCGGTCGCGGGCTTCGGCCAACGCGTCGAGTACGGCGTCCGGCAAGGGGAGGAGCGGTTCGAATCCCGGCACGATCACGGTGTCGGCGGCGCGCACCTGCTCCAGGCCCCCGTCGGCGACCAGGGCGAAGCCCGCGCTGGTGGCCACCTTCGCGTCCAGCGCGCACAGGGTCATCTCGTAGGGGGTCTCCGGCCGGGCGGTGAAGATCTGGGCCGGGATCGCCAGGTCGAGCGGGGTGACCCCGTCCAGCGCCAGGACCGCGACTCGATGCACTGCCATGGCAAGATTCTATCGAAGTATGGAAACTTTGCCTCTCACCAGGTCAGAGGGGTCGCGGCCAGGCTGAAGACATGACCGGACCTACCCACGAGGCGACCGCCGACCTGATCACGCTGCCCGGCACACCGCTTGCCGACGCCGTCGTGAACCTCATCCGGCCGGTGGAAACGCCGTCCGTCTTCAACCACAGCATCCGCAGCTACCTGTTCGCCCGGCTGGTGGCCGGCCGGCTCGGCCTGGCCGCCGGCCACGACTACCAGGACGACCTGTTGTTCGCCGCGTGCGCGATGCACGACCTCGGCCTGGCGTCGGACGGCCCGCACAGCCAGCGGTTCGAGGTCGAGGGCGCCGACCGGGCCGCCTCGTTCCTGACCGACCGCGGAGTATCCGCAGCCGACGCCGACCAGGTCTGGCAGGCCATCGCCCTGCACACCTCCTCGGGCATCGCGGAACGCCGCGGCACGCTGTGCGTGCTCGTCCGCGAGGGCGTCACCCTCGACTTCGGCGGCCGAGTGGGCGCCAACCACGTCGACGCCGTCACCGACGAGCAGGCCGACGCCGTGCACGCCGCCTATCCACGGCTGGACATGATCCGCTCACTCACCGACGCGATCGTCGCGCAGGCCGCGAAGGAGCCGAAGAACGCACCCCGGTACACGACCCCCGGCGAACTCCTCCGCGAACGCGAGACCTTCGGACGGACCCGGCTGGAGCACTTCTACCGTTCGTCCCGCTGGGGCAGCTGACTCCACGGAGCCGACGGCCCGTCAACAAGGAAAGAGGAGCACCGCAATGACCGCCCACACCGTCGAGGTTCCCGAGGACAACGCAGTCTTCGGGCAAACCACCAGCGCCTTCGCGAGCTTCGGCTATTCCGCCGCGGTCCGCGCGCACGGCCTCCTGTTCATCGCCGGAACGATCGGCCGCCGTGCCGACGGAACCATTCCGGACACCATCGAGGAGCAGACCGAGATCGCCCTCCGGAAGATCGAGGAGATCCTTCGGCTGGAGAACCTCGATACGTCCGCCCTCGTCGACGTCACCAGCTACCACGTCGACATCCGCCGGCACCTGCCCGGCTTCATCGAGGCCAAGAAGCGCCTCGTCCGAGCCCCCTACCCGACCTGGACGATCATCGGGGTCAGCGGCCTCGCCAGCCCGGGACTCCTCGTCGAGATCCGCGCGACCGCCGCGTACCCCGACGCACCCCGGTAGACCGCCGTTCCCGGGTCCGGGCTCTCTCCTGGGCTGGGCCCAGGAGAGATCACCGTCCGGATCCGGGCCGGCGTTTGCGGACTCGCCTCGGCCGCGCAGGCACGCGGGCTGACCACGGAGGAGCAGCGCGACCGGCTCCACACAGACCTGGCGGCCGCCGGCGAACAGGGCGCTTTCCACCTGTCGGTGACGATCTTCGCAGCCGTCGCACACCGGCCCGGCTGACCGACTGCTTCAGCCCAACGAGCGGGCCCACTCCGCAAGTCGTGTGAAGTCGCCCGCCGTCAGCCCGACCTTCGGGTCGACGCGGTGGAGCAGCGCCGGGCCGTCGTGACGGGCCCGGACCCAGGAGCGGTCCGCGTCCGTGATGTGGTCGTCGACCCAGGCGAAGGGGCGGCCCCGGGCCCAGGCGACGATCTCCGGCGTCTTCCAGAACACCCCGCCCTCCGGTTCGGGCCGCGGCTCGGACCAGGTGATGAACGGCAGTTCGGGCAGCCCGAGGACCGGCGCGATGAAGGCGTTGGCCTCCTCCTCCCAGGTCGTCGCCCACACCAGGTCGTAGGGCAGCGCGGTGAGCGCGGGCCCGTGCTCCGGGTTGAGCCAGACCCGCAGCGGCTTCGGCCGCTTGTGGGGCGTGCCCCACCAGGCGAGCCGGCGGCGCTCGGCGGCCGCCCAGCGCGGCGTCACCAGCCGGTGGGTGCCGTACCCCTCGGGCCGCCGGTGGGGCTTCCCCGCATCGGGGTTCAGCGGCCCGTCCACGTCCAGCAGCAGCACCGGCCGCACCATGGAGCACCTCCCTCGATCGCCCCCGCACGTCAGCGGCCGGGACGGCCTGCGCCCAACGCCATGACGGCAGTCTTCTGACCCGCTGGCACGGGCTCAACAGCATTTCGCAGGAAGTCGGCCCGGTCGACTTCCTGTTCCTGCCGGGCCCGGCTTGGACGGGTGAGCAACGAGCCATGGTGCTCGGGTGGTTGGTGGGTCTACGTTGGCGCGGTGAGTGCTTCGACTGGCGCCGTACGAAGACGGCGCGTGTTCTTCTCCGTCGGCTGGGCCGTACTCCTGGCGGCGGTCGTGGTGCCGCCGTTGGTGGTCGGGCCGGCGTTCGCGCGTTCGGGGGCGTTGATCGCGTCCGGGCTGGTGGCGGCGCTCGGGCCCGCCGTCCTGCTGGAGGCCGCGACGGCGCGGCGCAGGAGCGTGCGGGTGGCCGGCGGGGTGGTGCGGGCGCGCACCTGGTCGGGCGAGCGGGAGGTGGACCTGCGGGACCTCGCCATCGTGCGTGCCTGGGAGGCTATTTCGAGGGACGGTGCGCGGACCTTCGTCTCGCTGGCGGACCGCTCCGGCGGCTGGGTGGTCCTGCTCGCCGACGGCGGGCGCCGGCAGCTGATCGCCGACGCGGTGCGCAGGCACGGCGCGGGCTACGTCTCGCCGTGGGCCCTGGGCCTGCTGGGCCTCGAGCCCACCCGGTGGTACGCCGCGGGCGGTCGGGTACTCGGGCTCCTCTTCGTGTTCGTCGCGCTGCTCCCGGCTGGAATGCTGCTCGCCGCGGCCGTCGCCCAGCGCTGAGCCGCCGGCCTCAGCAGTAACCGTGCAGCGCGGCGGGGGATCCGGGCGCGAGACTCGGCCAGGGGCGTTCGGGGATCTGGTCGCCCTCGACGAGGACGAGGACCAGGAAGGGGTCGGCGGGCGCGTGCCCGGCAGCCGGGAGGACTGCCCGTACGGCCGCGGCACCGGCCGCCAATCAATGCGGGGAACGCGGAGACCAGCGGGTCGGCGTGGTTCGGGGGCAGCCGCACAGACCGAGCACAGGCAGTGGCCGGGAAGTCACGGCTTCCGCCAGGTCAGCGAGTACCGCCGTAGCAGGTGCCACCGGTAGCGCACGCCGGGCAGCACCTGCTCTGCCGCCTCCCGCACCCGCCGGTAGCCCATCCCCGGCGCGGCCTCCGGCATGCCCGTCGGGCCCCCGGCACGCCGGAGCACCTTCACGGTCCGCACCAGCGGCGCGGCCGCCACCCGCCGGGCCCAGTCCGCCGCCGTCTCCTCCCGCGCCAGGCCGACCACCACCAGCACCCCACCGGGGCAAAGCAGTTCTCTCATCCGGGTCAGCGCGGCCGTGAAGTCCATGTGGTGGACGGCCGTCACCGAGCAGACGAAGTCGAAGCCCTCGGCGGGCAGGTCGACCGTCAGGAAGTCCCCCTCCAGGAAGGTGGGTTCGGCGTGCAGCGCCCGGGCCCGGGCGACCATCCCGGCCGAGCTGTCCACCCCGACCACCCGGCCGCACCGCCGCGCCAGCTTCGCCGCCAGCAGCCCGTCCCCGCACCCCACGTCCAGCGCCGCCCCGCACTCCGGCGGCACCGCCCGCAGGATCCCGGCGTGCCGCGCCACATTGGTGTTCCAGTACGGCTGTTCCTCGCGCATCCCCCCACGGTAGGGGTCGGCAGGCCCCGCCGTGCGAGCATGGGCGACATGTGGGACGTCGAGGGCGTACGCGCACGACTGCGGGAGCTGGCAGAGGCGGATCCGCGGTACCGGCGTTTCGGCGCGAACCGGCACCGGTACCGGTTGGATCCGCCGGTGCCGGAGCCGGAGATCGCCCGCTTCGAGGCGGCGCACGGTTTCGAACTTCCGTCTTCGTACCGGGCGTTCATCACCACCGTCGGAGGCGGCGGCGCCGGTCCGAACTACGGGTTGTACCGCTGGGGCAGTACCACCTGGGCTCGCCTGCAGACCGACCTGGGCCCCGACTGGGCCGATCACTTCGCCGTCCCCTTCCCGCACACCGAACGGTTCCAGCCCTGGCCCGAGTTGGAGATCTGCGCCCGGCACACCCCGGACGACGAGTCCTTCGACCCCTGCTGGTTCACCGGATCGATGGTGCTGTCCGAGCTCGGTTGCGGTGGGTTCCTGCGGCTGGTGGTGACCGGCGAGGCCCGTGGCCAGGTGTGGTCGGACGACCTCGCGTACGACAAGGGCCTGAATCCCGGGCCGCAGTTCCGGGACTGGTACCTGGACTGGTTGGCGAGGGAAGTGTCGACCCCGGGAGGGTAGGTCAGTCCTCCGCCAGGGCGGCCGACACGGCGGCCTCGGCGTGCAGGCGGGCGGTGGGGAAGACCGGGACGGGGCTGTCCCCGGGCCCGACGAGGAGTTCGATCTCGGTGCAGCCGAGGACGATGCCTTCGGCGCCCGCCGCGACCAGTTCCTGGATGACCTGCCGGTACGCCGTCCGCGCCTCCTCGCGGACCACCCCGACGCACAGTTCCTCGTAGATCACCCGGTGCACCAGGGCGCGGGACTCGGCGTCGGGGACGAGGACGTCCAGGCCGCCGGAGGCCAACCGGCCCCGGTAGAAGTCCTGTTCCATGGTGAACGCCGTCCCCAGCAGCCCGATCCGCCGCAAGCCCGCCGCCCGGACCGCGTCCGCCGTGGCGTCGGCCAGGTGCAGCAGCGGGACGGTCACCGCGGCCGCGACCTGGTCGGCGACCTTGTGCATGGTGTTGGTGCAGATCAGCAGCAGTTCCGCGCCCGCGGCCTCCAGTGAGCGGGCCGCGTCCGCGAGGACGGCGCCGGCCTCCTCCCACCGCCCCGCCGCCTGCAGCTGCTCGATGTCGGCGAAGTCGACCGAGTGGAGCACGAGTCGGGCGGAGTGCAGGCCGCCGAGCCGGGCGCGGGTGAGTTCGTTCAGGGTGCGGTAGTACTCGGCGGTGGATTCCCAGCTCATTCCGCCGATCAGGCCGAGGGTTTTCATGCGGCCATTTATAAGCCAAGCGGGAAAATCAAGGCAAGTGCATAAGGATATCTTTGATCAACTCTCTCGTTCCACCCGGTGCTGCCATTCCCGGGTGAACACCACCGACCCCGCCTCCAGCGCCCGCAGCTGCACCACGCTGATGAAGTGCCCGGCGTCGCAGCGCAGTTGCGTCCGGGTCTGGACGGTCACGTCCCAGCCGAGGTCCGGCCGCTCCAGCCGCACGGTGCGGTCGGTGCGGGCCTGGGCGCTGAGCGGGGCGCCGGTGAGGATGCGGTAGGCGGTGACGGTGTGCTCGTCGCGGACCAGGCCGTCGGGGTGGGTGCGGGTGCCGTCGGTGGCGGGGGAGAGTTCGGTGCGCCATTCGTGGCGGCCGATGTCGTGCACGGTGAGGTGTTCGGGCCGGGCGGTGAGCGGTTCGGTGAGGTGGACGGCCAGTGGGTCGGGCAGCGAGGGGGTCTCGAAGGTGACGGGCGGGGCGCCGACGTCGGCCGCCAGGTGGCGGACCGGCAGGCTGAGGGTGGAGCGGGACGGGTCGAGGGCGTACCCGGTGTCGTCGGCGGGCGGCCACACCCAGGGCCAGTAGACGGAGGAGAACGCGAGCCGGAGCCGGTGTCCGGCCGGGACGGTCGCGGCGCAGGCGGCGAGCTCGACCTCGGCGTCCGGGCCGGCGGCGGTCAGCACGCCGCGGGTGAGCAGGGTGGAATCGCCGTCGGGGCCGACCGCGCACAGTCGCGCCACCACCTGGACGGGCCTGCTGTCGGAGCGCAGCCGCAGTCGCGCGACGGGGATGCCCAGCAGTTCGACGGGCTCGGGCAGCGGCTGGGAGTCGAAGCAGACCGAGCGCCCGTCCTCCTCGCGCTGGTCCGGCGGCTGTTCGGCGGCGCGACCGTGCGAGACGTACGCGCCGGCGTTGAGGCCGGTGTGCTGGGGGGAGCGGACGTGGACGTAGCGGTCGTCGGAGGCGGTGCCGGCGGTGCGCAGCTGCCCGTCGAGGTTCCAGTGGATCTCCCGGACGTCGGGCGAGGGCCAGGCCTCGTCGCCGGTCCAGCGGGTGCTGATCCAGCTGCGCAGGGCCGGTTCCTTGGCGACGCCGGTGTCGACGCCCCGCAGCCAGTGGTCCCACCAGCGCAGGGTCTCGGGCAGGGCGGCCTCGGGCAGGCCGTGCGGCCAGGGGCCGATCAGGGCGCGGGCGGTGGGGGACTCGGAGAGCAGGCGCAGCACGAAGGAGCAGGACGGGTCGCCCCAGCCGGCCACTGCGAGGACCGGGACGGACACCGGCACGGTGGTGTCCCCGGCGGCGAGCCAGGCGTCGACCGGGGGTTCCAGCGATTCGAGCCGGGCCAGCCAGCCGGGCCGCCAGGCGTCGCCGAGCCGGAGCGGGTCCGGGGGCAGGGCGGCGTCGGCGACCAGCGCGGTGAGCCGGGTGTGCAGGTCGGCGGCGAGGAGGGCGCCGCCGAGGCGGTGGCCGCCCTGGGGGCAGGCGGTGACCGCCGCGCCGACGGTGTCCGGCACCCGGGCGGCGAGCCGCAGCGCGGTGGTCCCGGCGGCGCCGACGCCGAGCAGGCCGACCCGGCCGCTGCACCAGGGGCGGCGGGCGATCCAGTCGATGACGGCGGTGCCGTCGGCGAGTTCCTGTTCGTCGCCGGGTTCGCCGGGCAGGCCGCCGGAGTTGCCGTGGCCGCGGGTGTCGACCCGGACGGCGGCGTACCCGTGGCCGGCGTACCAGGGGTGGCGGCGGGCGTCCTCGGCGGCGGTGCGGTCGCCGAGGCGGTCGGCCGAGTACTCCAGCAGGGCGGGGACGGGCTCGCCGCCGACCGGGCGCCACACACGGGCGGCAAGCTCCGTGCCGTCGGGCAGCGGGATGCGGACGTCCTCGCGGGTGGTGTGGAAGGGGTACGACGGCATGGCCGCTCCCATCGAATCCCGGGCCGGTGAGCGCCGAGCGGCCGGGGGCGCGGAGGGGATCGCGCCGTGGGCGTCGGCATTCCGACCCTGGGTGAGGAGGTCGGCATTCCGACCCTAGGGGAGGAAGCGCCCGATTTCCTGACGAAGGCCCCGCGGCGGTGATGCCCCGGAAGCGCGCGGCGGTGGGTCGCGCGCCCCCGGCCTGCGCCGTCGTGGATCGGTTCGCCGCCGTCCGGCATTTGCGCATGACTTGCAACTGCTCGCCCGAGCGGGGAAAGATGGCCCAGCTCCGCCCGGATCACCCGAAAGGACCACAGGATGCCCAGCACCGCCCCGGGTGCCCCGGCAGGCGCCGCACCCGTCAGATGGCGCGACCGGCTCACCCGTGAGGAGTGGATCCGGCTGGCCGGGATGGGCGGCTTCATCCTCGCGCTGCACGTCATCGGCTGGTTCACCCTGCTCGCCCTGGTCGCGCCCGAGCACTACGACGTCGGTGGCCAGGTGTTCGGCGCGGGCATGGGCCTGACCGCCTACACCCTCGGGATGCGGCACGCCTTCGACGCGGACCACATCGCGGCGATCGACAACACCACCCGCAAGCTGATGGGCCAGGGGAAGCGGCCGCTGTCGGTCGGCTTCTGGTTCTCGCTCGGGCACTCCTCGATCGTCTTCGGCCTGTGCGCGCTGCTGGCCTTCGGCATCCGCACGCTCGCCGACCAGGTGGAGGCGGACGACTCGACCCTGCACCGAATGACCGGCCTGATCGGCACCACCGTCTCCGGCTCGTTCCTGCTGCTGCTCGGTCTGATCAACCTGGGCGCCTTCAACGGGATCCTGCGGGTGTTCCGCCGGATGCGCCTGGGCGAGTATGACGAGGCCGAGCTGGAGCGCCAGTTGGAGCGGCGCGGGCTGATGAACCGGATCCTCGGCAAGGTCACCCGGGCGGTGAGCAAGTCCTGGCACATGTACCCGGTGGGCCTGCTGTTCGGCCTGGGCTTCGACACCGCCACCGAGGTGTCCCTGCTGGTGCTGGCGGGCGGCGCGGCGGCCTTCTCGCTGCCCTGGTACGCGCTGCTGACGCTGCCGATCCTGTTCGCGGCGGGGATGAGCCTGCTGGACACCATCGACGGCTCGTTCATGAACTTCGCCTACGAGTGGGCGTTCTCCAAGCCGGTCCGCAAGATCTACTACAACCTGACCGTCACCGGGCTGTCGGTGCTGGTCGCGCTGGTCATCGGCCTGGTCGAGCTGATCGGCCTGCTCGGCGAGAAGCTGGACATCACCAGCGGGCCGATCGCCTGGATCGGCGACCTGGACCTGAACTTCGTCGGCTACGCGATCGTCGGCCTGTTCGTGCTGACCTGGATCGGGGCGATCGCGTTCTGGAAGTTCGGCAAGGTCGAGGAGAAGTGGTCGGCCGGGCTGGCGGCCGCCTCCGCCGCAGAGGCGGAATAGCCGCGGAAAAGCGCCGAACGCAACCGAGGGGCCGGTGACCGGGGTCTGGTCATCGGCCCCTCGGGGTCTTTCCGGAGCCCCGTGCCGTCGTTCGGGACCTTCCGGAGCCCGTTGCCGCCGTGGTTACCTCAGCGCGGCGAGGACCGCGTTCGCCATCACCTGCTCGCCGGTCGCGTTCGGGTGGAACGGCACGGCGGGCGAGCCGGGCAGCGCGCCCTCGATCCAGCGGTCGTCGGAGCAGACGTCGTGTCCGCGGGTCGGCGTCGCGGTGTCCACGTACGTCGCGCCGTTGGCGGCCGCGGTGGACTTCAGGGCGGCGTTCAGCTTGTTGAGCACCCCGTACATGTACTCGACGTCGCCCGGCGTCACCGGCTGGCGCAGGATGCACGCGGAGCCGTCGGCGGGCAGCACGGACGGGTAACCGACCAGCAGCACCCGGGCCCCGGGCGCCTTGGCGTGGATCTGCTGGAGGGTGGTGGCGATCTGCGGGGCGATGGTGGTGGTGACCCGCTCGGCCAGGTCGTCGTTGCCGTACTGCCAGGACCAGGTGTTCCAGTCCCAGTAGCCGTGGTGGTAGACGTCCTTGCAGGGCGTGCCGAGCGGGTTGACGGTCGCGCCGGCGATGCAGGTGGCGACCAGCTCGCCGAGGCCGAGGTCGCTGGCGGCGAGGTCGTTGCCGCCGATCCCGAGGGTGACCAGGTCGGTGTCGGCGGTCACCGAGTCCAGCTGCGGGTCGTTGACCCGGATGAAGGCGTCGTACTGCGGCTGGGTCATGGCCTTGACCTTGGCGGCCGCGCAGGTGACGTCGGTGTAGGCGCCGGCCTCGAGCGAGGCGGCGACCAGGTGGCCGTAGTTGTGGTCGGAGCGCAGGCACAGGCCGGCCGACTGGCCGGGCACGCCGGCGCCGGCGGCGTAGGAGTCGCCGAGGGCCACGTAGTGCTTCGGGGCGGGGATGGCGGCCTGGGCGGTGGTGGAGGTGAGCGCGAGGGCTGCACCGACGGCGACGGCGGCGAGCACGCTCGAATTGCGGAGTCGCCGGGAATTCCGGGCAGGGCGGAGCACGGTTCCTCCTGGGGGAGAGAAACGAAGGGTGGGGGGTCGTGCCGAGCCGGGCCACAGCTACTCGCAGGTAAGTTACTGCCAGGTTTCGGCGGCGTCCATGCTTTCGACGGAAATTCCGGAAAACCCGTCAGATGGCACCGGGTGACATTTCGAATTCCGCTCCACCGTGTTTCGAAAACAACTCCGATACGCGGTGGAGCGGAATTCGAGCGCCGGTCGAGGCCGGTCGAGTCGGTCGACGCGAGTCGAGAGGGACGCCAGCCGAGAGGGACGCCAGCCGAGAGGGACGTCAGTCGAGGGGGACGGCCGGAGCGCGGCGCCGGGCGGCGGCGAAGGAGGCGATGACCACCGAGCCGAGCACCCCGAAGACGGTGAGCAGGGCGCCGAGCACCATCAGCAGCGCCGCGCCGATCAGCTTGCCGGGCAGGGCGGGGGAGTCGTTGCCGGAGTGCCAGACCACGCGGTCGCCGGTGAGTGCGGCGAGGTCGACGGTGCCCTGGTGGCCGTCGTCCAGGTGGAGCCGGGAGTCGGTCGCGGTGGCCCGCCGGTCCCCCATCAGGAAGGCCCGTCCGGGCGGGACGGTGACGTCGAAGTCGCGCCGGCAGGTGTCGGACTGCCGGTCGGCCGGGTCGTCCAGCGGCTGCCCGTCGAGGCTGAGCCGCCCGCCGGCGCACGTGATGCGCTGGCCGCCGAGGGCCGTCACCCGGAACACGGGGGAGCCCTGGAGGCCCCAGGGGGAGTCGGCGATGTAGATCTCGCCGCGCCGGACGTCCGCCGCCGCGACCTTGTCGGCCAGCATCCGGTCGCCCGGGCGGAGCACCGGTTCCATCGCCGTGCCGTCCATGCGGTGGACGGAGTAGCCGCCGGTGAGGACCACCGAGAGCCCGAGCGCCCCGCACAGGATGCCGGCCACCGCCACGGCCACCGCGAACCACAGGCCCCGGGCCCTCCGTTTCGGCATTCGCCCGTTCCTCTTTCCTCGGCCGTTCGTCGGTCGGATCCTATTCCAGGCCGATCGGGTGGCCCTCGGAGGCCTGCGGCCTGACAGGTACAGTTCCGGTGCAGAGCGTGCCGTCGACCGGGGCCGCCGACCAGGAGGGGGACCAGAGCGGATGAGCCGCCGAGACCGTGACCGCGAGGGTGGCCGTGACCGTGACGGCAAGGGCGGCCGTGGCCGGGACGGCAGGCGGGGCACCGGTTCCCCGGTGACCGTCACCGTCTGCCGGGGCTGCTGCTGCGGCACCGAGGCGAAGCACCCGGGGGTGGACCACGCGGGGCAGTACGAGCGGCTGCGGACGGCTGTCGGCTCGGCCGGCCGGGTCCGGGCCGTCACGTGCCTGGACGTGTGCACCCAGTCCAACGTGGTGGTGGTCGGCCCGTCCAGCGAGGGGCGGGCGGCGGGTGGCCGTCCGGTCTGGCTCGGCTTCGTGCTGATGGACGAGATGATCGACGACATAGCGGCCTGGGCGCACGCGGGCGGGCCCGGCCTCGCCGACCCGCCCGGGCTGCTCGACCTCCAGCTGATCTCGGTCTCCCGCCGGGTCCGCGAGGGCCTCGCGGAGTGACCGACCGCCACTGAGCCGCCGCCACCGGCCGGCCGCCACTGACTTTTCGTCAGTTGCGCGACCCGGGACGGCTTCGAGGTCGGCCCACTACCATGACCGGTGGCATCCAGCGGTTCCGCGCGAAGGAGGAAGACGATGACGACGGTCTGCCGCATCTGCGCGGGCACCGGCCGCACCGCCGGCCTCAACTGCCGCACCTGCCAGGGCACCGGCACCACCGAGGTGGGCGGCGGGGGCGGCAACTGCTTCCTCTGTGACGGCACCGGGGTGTACGTCCGCTACCGGGTGGACGCGACCGGGGCCAAGCAGGCCTACCGGGACGAGATCTGCCGCACCTGCGACGGCACCGGCAACCGGTCCGCGAACCTCTGGGACGAACCCTCCACCTGACCCCCCCTCCGGCACCCGCCGGATCGAGGGGTGAGCCGGGGAGATGATCCGTCATCTTTCTGATACGGACATGTTCTTTACTGATTCGTGACCCAGCGTTGGTGTTCGAGTGGCGGAGGCGCTGACGCCCGTTCACCGGGAGTCCGTGTGCGGTCAACGCACCGCTGACAGAGTCCCGCGCATGGATATCCCCAACATGGGCGTGCCGGCCAAGCTTGCCGACCGCATGAGCATGGCCGAGCAGCACGAGTACCTGCGGGCCCGCTTCTCCCGCCGTCGGATGCTGCGCGCCGGCGCGGTGACCGTGGGCGCCGTCGCCGTCGGCGGTGCACTCGGCAGTGCGCCGGCCTTCGCCGCCCCGGCCGGTCCCCAGCTGCTGACCGGCGCCACGACGGCCGGGATCGACGGCGCGCTGGTCGCGCCGATCGGCCGCCACCTCCAGTTCGGCGCCGAGCCGGACACCCAGTTCCGCATCTCCTGGCAGGTGCCGGCGCCGGTCAAGAAGCCGTTCCTGCGCTTCGGCAAGCACCCGTGGGAGCTCAGTCACAAGGTCCAGGCCGAGGTCCGCGCCCTGCACACCCCGGCGCTGACCCCGAACAGCCAGCCGGTGGACCAGTACTACCTGCACGTGGCGCTGGAGGACCTCCACCCCGACACCACCTACTACTACGGCGTCGGCCACGAGGGCTTCGACCCGGCCTCGCAGCAGCAGATCTCCACCCTGCACACCTTCCGCACCGCGCCCTCCCGCGACCACCGCTGGGGCAAGGTGTACGAGCCGTTCACCTTCACCGCCTTCGGCGACCAGGGCGTCAGCGCCCACGCGGCCGGCAACGACAACATCATCAGGGCCCAGAAGCCGGCGTTCCACCTGCACGCCGGCGACATCTGCTACGCCGACCCGGCCGGTTCCGGCACCGACCCGGACAAGTCCGTCTTCAACGCGAGGACCTGGGACGACTTCCTGGTCCAGACCGAGACGGTCGCCGCCGACATCCCGTGGATGGTCGCGTACGGCAACCACGACATCGAGGCCTGGTACTCGCCCAACGGCTACGGCGGCGAGAACAGCCGCTTCTTCCTGCCGGACAACGGCCCGGACCCGCGCAAGGTCCCCGGCGTCTACACCTTCCGCTACAAGAACGTCGGCGTCATCTCGCTGGACGCCAACGACGTCTCCTACGAGATCCCGGCCAACCTGGGCATCTCGGCGAACCAGCAGACCAAGTGGCTGGAGCGCACCCTCAAGGACCTGCGGAGCGACGAGACCGTCGACTTCGTCGTGGTCTTCTTCCACCACTGCGCCTTCTCCACCACCGTCGCCCACGCCTCCGAGGGCGGCGTCCGCGAGGCCTGGGTGCCGCTGTTCGAGAAGTACCGGGTGGACCTGGTCATCAACGGCCACAACCACATCTACGAGCGCACCGACGCCATCCTCGGCAACAAGGTCTCCAAGCAGGTGCCGAGCGGCGCCACCATCGAGCCCGCCAAGGACGGCGTGGTCTACGTGACCGCGGGCGCGGCCGGCCGCAGCCTGTACAAGTTCGACGTGCCGGACACCTACGAGGGGCACGAGAACCACCAGGACGAGGTGAAGACCTACTACTGGGGCAAGGGCAGGGTGAAGGTCCCGGAGACCATCCAGTGGTCGCGGGTGCGCTACACCGGCTACTCCTTCATCAAGGTCGACGTCACCCCGGCCCACCTGGGGCAGAAGTCGGTCATGAAGGTCACCGCGCTGGCCGAGAACGGCACGCAGATCGACAACTACACGATCCTGCGCAAGGTCGGCGAGGGCTGGGACTCCAGCGGCGACGACGACGGGCAGGGCGGCGGCTGGGGCTGGTAGTCCCCGATCGGCTCGTTTCCGATCGGCTCGGCCCCGAGCGGTCCGGTGCGGCCCCGGCGCTGGAGGTTCAGCGCCGGGGCCCGTACATGATCACGCCGACCCCGGCCAGGCAGACCAGCGCGCCCAGCACGTCGTAGCGGGTCGGCCGGAAGCCGTCCACGACCACGCCCCACAGCAGCGACCCGGCCACGAACACCCCGCCGTAGGCGGCCAGCACCCGGCCGAAGTCCGCGTCCGGCTGCAGCGCCGCGACGAAGCCGTACGCGCCGAGCGCCAGCACGCCCAACCCGGCCAGCCACCACGGCCGTTGCTCCCTCACGCTCTGCCAGACCAGCCAGCAGCCGCCGATCTCGGCGAGCGCGGCGAGCGCGAACAGGGCGACGGAGCGGAGGACGGCCATGGGGCCGATCGTAGGCGCTCAGCTCTGCCGGTACGTCGCCAGGAAGCGCCCGATCCGGTTGATCGCCGTCTCCAGGTCGTCGGCGCGCGGCAGGGTGACGAAGCGGAAGTGGTCCGGGCGGGGCCAGTTGAAGCCGGTGCCCTGGACGACGTGGATCTTCTCGCGCAGCAGCAGGTCCAGGACGAAGCGCTCGTCGTCGACGATCCGGTGCACGGCGGGGTCGAGCCGGGCGAAGGCGTACAGGGCGCCCTTGGGCCTGACGCAGCTGACGCCGGGGATCTCGTTGAGCGCCTTGACCGCGATGTCGCGCTGCTCGGTGAGCCGGCCGCCGGGCAGGACCAGGTCGTTGATCGACTGGTGGCCGCCGAGCGCGGCCTGGACGGCGTACTGCGCGGGTACGTTGGGGCACAGCCGCATGCCGGAGAGCATGGTCAGGCCCTCCAGGTAGTCGGTGGCGTGCTGCTTGGGGCCGGAGACGACCAGCCAGCCGCTGCGGAAGCCGGCCACCCGGTAGGCCTTGGAGAGGCCGTTGAAGGTGAGGGTGAGCACGTCGTCGGCGAGGGCGGCCAGGCAGTGGTGCTCGGTGCCGTCGTAGAGGATCTTGTCGTAGATCTCGTCGGCCAGCACCATCAGCTGGTGGCGGCGGGCCAGGTCGAGGATCCCCTCCAGGAGTTCCTTCGGGTAGACCGCGCCGGTGGGGTTGTTGGGGTTGATGACGACGATCGCCTTGGTGCGGGCGGTGATCTTGGCGGCGATGTCGTCCAGGTCCGGGTACCACTCGGCCTCTTCGTCGCACAGGTAGTGCACGGCCTTGCCGCCGGCCAGCCGGACGGACGCCGTCCACAGCGGGTAGTCCGGCATCGGGACGAGCACCTCGTCGCCGTCGTCGACCAGCGCGGTGACCGCCATCTGGATCAGCTCGGAGACGCCGTTGCCGAGGTAGACGTCGTTGACGCCGACGCCCTCGACCCCGCGCTGCTGGTAGTACTGCACGACCGCGCGCCGGGCCGGCAGGATGCCGCGGGAGTCGCTGTAGCCGTGCGCCGAGGGCAGGTTGCGGATGATGTCCTGGATGATCTCCTCGGGCGCCTCGAAGCCGAACGGTGCCGGGTTGCCGGTGTTCAGGCGCAGCACGCTGTGCCCGGCCTCCTCCAGGGCGTTGGCCTGGTCGACCACCGGCCCCCGGATCTCGTAGCACACGTCATTCAGCTTGCTGGACTGCCGAAACTCCATCTGCGGCCTCCCGACCGTCACCACCGCTCCGTTGCTTCTGCTTTGTTCTACCAAGCTGGCACTTGGAAAGTCCAACCTCTTGGCTATGCTGATCCACATGTCACGCCGAAGCTACGACCAGTACTGCGCCGTCGCCCGCGCCCTGGACGCGGTGGGGGAGCGCTGGAGCCTCCTGATCGTCCGTGAACTCCTGGGCGGCCCGCGCCGCTACACCGACCTGCACGCCGACCTGCCCGGCGTCTCCACCGACATCCTCGCCGCCCGGCTCAAGCAGCTGGAGGGCGAAGGGCTCGTGGAACGGCGGCGGCTGGAACGGCCGGCCAACGCGACGGTGTACGAGCTGACCGAGCGCGGACGCGAACTGCGGCCGGTGATCGAGGCGCTGGGAGCGTGGGGGCTGAGTGCCCTGGGCGAACAGCGGCCCACCGACGCGGTGCGCGAGCACTGGTTCACGGCGCCGAAGGCGGCGGTCCCGGGCTGAGTCCTCGGGAGCCGCCGGAAGGCGGTGGCGGGGCGGCGGCAAGGCCCCCGTCGCCGGCCGCCGCCCCGTGGTCCCAGGATGGCGCGGACCGATAAACGCCCGGTGGACGCCGAATGAGCGGCCCGACCCCGGCGGAACTGGTTGGTAAGTGCACACGTACGATCGTCGGGTCGCGGAGCCATCTCAGGAGAGCGGAGGCAGTCCGTGCCCACCACCAGCCGCAGCTACGCCAGCTACGTCGCCGTCGGCGACTCCTTCACCGAAGGCATGTGCGACGACCTCCATCCCGACGGCCACTACCGCGGCTGGGCCGACCGGGTCGCCTCCGCGCTGGCCGCCGAGGCCGGGGCCGGCGGGGACTTCCGCTACGCCAACCTCGCCGTCCGCGGCAAGCTCATCGGCCAGATCCACGACGAACAGCTCGCCACCGCAGTCGGGATGGGCGCCGAACTCGTCACCCTGGCCGGCGGCCTCAACGACGTGCTGCGCCCCGGCTGCGACATCGCCCGGGTCGAGCGGCTACTCGGCCGCTGCGCCGCCGAACTGCGCGCCACCGGCGCCACCGTGGTGCTGTTCACCAGCACCGACCCCACCCGCCGACTGGCCGGCAGCGCCCGGCTGCTGCCCGCCATCCTGCGGATGAAGGCCTTCGTGCAGGAACTCGGGCAGCAGGACGGCTTCGCCGTCGTCGACCTGTTCTCCGCGCCCTGCTTCGACGACCGCCGGCTCTGGGCCGAGGACCGGCTGCACCTGTCGCCCGAGGGTCACCGCCGGGTCGCCGAGGGCGTACTGGAGGCGCTCGGCCGCCCCACCGCCTCCGACTGGCGCGCCCCGCTGCCCGCCGCCGCCCCGCCCGGCCGCGCCGAGAAGCTGCGCTCGGACGCCCGATGGCTGGGCGCCCACCTCGGCCCGTGGATCGGCCGCCGCCTCACCGGCCGCTCCTCCGGCGACGGCCGCCCGCCGAAGCGGCCGGAGCTGCTGCCCTACCGGTAGGTCCCCTCCGGGGTCTCCGCCTCCAGGACCAGGCTCGCCATCGGGGCGCGGGTGGTCCAGCCGAGCGCCGTGTACAGCCCCTGGCCGGCCGCCGTGCCGACCAGTACCCCGGTCCGGGCGCCCGCCTCGTACGCGCCGGACTGCAGGGCCCGCATCACCACCGAGCCCAGGCCCCGGCGGCGGTGGTCGGGGGCGGTGACGATCTGGTCCGGCACGGCCACCGCACCCGCCAGGCCCGCCTGGCCGCGGGCGGCGAGGTGCCCCTCCTCGCTGCGCACCAGGGCGCGCAGGACGCCGCCGCGGGCCCAGGTGGTCAGGGTGTAGCCGGCCGGCGGGGCGGGCTCTTCGACGGTGAGCGGGGTGGTCATCAGGAAGCCGGGCTGGTCCAGCCGCCACTGCGGGCCCAGCCACGGCCGTACGGTGTCGTCCTCGGCGAACAGCTTGAGCCAGGTGGTCGGCGCGGTGGTCGTCTCGGCGAGCTTGCGGACCTCGGCTTCGGTCGGTTCGGGCAGCACGTGCCGCGCCACCTCCCCGGTCGGCGCGCCGACGTCGATGGTCCAGCCCCAGGGCTGCCCCACCGGATCGGCCGCGCCCCGGGAGGCGACCCAGCCGCTGATCCACATCCGGACCAGCTCGGTGACGTTCGGCTGCGGCATGGCGCCCACCCCCGTGAGTACGCGTGTACGTGAGTAATAGTCTTATCTCCATCTGGCACCTTACCGGCCCGAGGGCGGCTCCGCCCAGTAGGATTCCCGCTTCAAGGCAACCAGCAGTTGAGAGGACCCGGACCGTGAGCGAGACCGAGTCGCCGCAGGACCCCACGGCGGCCGCGCCGACTCCGCTCCAGTCCGACTGCGGCAACTGCTTCGGACTCTGCTGCGTCGCCCTGCCCTTCGCCGCCGGCACCGACTTCGCCGTCAACAAGGCCGCCGGCAGCGCCTGCCGCAACCTGCAGACGGACTTCAGCTGCGGCATCCACGCCCGGCTGCGCGACAGCGGATTCCAGGGCTGCACCGTCTACGACTGCTTCGGCGCCGGACAGCGGGTCTCCCAGATCACCTTCGGCGGCGTCAGCTGGCGCGAGGAGCCCGACAACGCCAAGCCGATGTCCGACGTGTTCCCGATCGTGCGGCAGCTCCACGAACTGCTCTCGTACCTCACCGAGGCGCTCACCTTCGCGCCCGCCCGCCCCCTCCACGCCGAACTGCGGCAGGCCCTCGAAGAGACCGACCGCCTCGCCGCCGGCACCCCCGAGGAGATCCTCGCCGTCGACGTCCCGGCCCACCGCGGGCGGATCAGCGACCTCCTGCTGCGCGCCGGCGAACTCGTCCGCGCCGCCGTCCCCCGCCGCCGCGAACACCGCGGCGCCGACCTCTTCGGCGCCCGCCTGCGCGGCGCCGACCTCCAGGGCGCCAACCTGCGCGGCGCGCTCCTCGTCGCCGCCGACCTCTCCGGAGCCGACCTCCGACTCGCCGACCTCATCGGCGCCGACCTGCGCGACGCCAACCTCGCCGGGGCCGACCTCAGCACGGCCCTCTTCCTCACCCAAATCCAGCTCAACGCCGCCCGCGGCGACGCCACCACCCGTCTCCCGGCCACCCTCACCCGCCCCACCCACTGGCCCGAGACCGCCCCGGCGGCCACGACCGACCGCAAGCCCCGCAGCGGCCCCCGCCCGCAGGGCGGCGGCCGCTCAGGCCGCCCGCGCCGCCGCTAGGGCCGGTCCGGCAGGATCCGCGTGGTCAGGACGTGAGCATCCGTGACCGCAGGGCGTCGATGCGGTCGCGGTCGAGGCCGACAGTGCCGGTGACGTACGCCTCGACGGAGCCGTAGCGGGTGGCGAGGTCGGCGAGGGCGAGGCGGATGACGGTTTCCGGGGCGCGGCCGTAGCCGGGCCAGCGGAGGGTCTCGCCGGGGTGGGCGGCGTGCCAGTCGGCGACGAGGTGCGCGGTGGCGTGCTCGGTGAGGGCGAAGTCGGCGGCGATGTCGTCCTCGGAGACGCCGAGCAGGGTGAGCACCAGGGCGGCGATCAACCCGGTGCGGTCCTTTCCGGACATGCAGTGGAAGACCACGGGGGCCTCGGCGGCGCTGATCACCTCCAAGGTCCGGCGGATCTCCTTGACCCCGTCCTCGGCGACCTCGGCGAAGCGGTCGGCGAGGTAGCGCCAGGGGTCGAGCTCCGGGTCGATCGAGGCCTGGTCGTACGGGCGGTGCTCGATCGAGAGGTTGTGGAAGTCCAGCCCGTCGAAGTCGGGGACCCGTCCCTTGGCGGCGATCTCCCAGTCGTAGCGCAGGTCGATCACGGTCCGCACGCCGAGGGCCCGGAGCTTTTCCAGGTCGGCGGGGGAGGACTTGCCGAGCGAGTCGGAGCGGTAGAGCAGGCCCCGGCGGACGGTCCGTCCGTCGGCGGCCGAACAGCCGCCCAGGTCGCGGAAGTTGTGCAGGGCCTCGAACTCGATGTGACGCGTTGACATGTGCCGCACTCTAGCCAGCGCGGTCAGGGGGTGTACCCCCGGGCGAGGAGTTCGAAGGCGCGGTCGGCGTCGGCGGCGGCCTCGGGGTGGAGGTCGTCGGCGGTGCGGCCGCCCTCGTGGATGCGACGCCAGTTGTGCAGGGCGAGGACGCGTTGGGTGGCGGTGACCTGGGCGGCGAGCAGCTGGGCGGTGAGCTCGCGGGGCGGGGCGAGGTCGGGGGCCTCGCGCAGGGCGTCGGCGAGGGACCGTTCGGCGCGGGCCACGTACGCGCCGACCCGGGCGGCCAGGCTGGGGGTGCCGTAGACCAGGGAGGTGAAGGCCAGCACCTGGGGGTGGTCGTTGAGGCCGGTGACCGGATCCCGCCGGGCCAGGCCGTCGAGGAAGTCCCGGCGCAGGGCGTCGAGCACCGTCTCACCCTCGCCCCGGCCCCGGACCACGTCCGCCGCCTGCTCCTGGTGGTCGGCGAAGCGGTGGACGACCAGGTCCTCCTTGCTGCCGAAGTAGCTGAACAGGGTCGGCTTGGAGACCTCGGCGGCCGCCGCGACGTCCGCCACCGAGACCTGGTCGAAGCCGTGCTCCAGGAAGAGCGCGATGGCGGCCTCGGAGATGGCCCGCCGTGTCCGTTCCTTCTTGAGCTCTCGCAGTCCACTCATGCGGGCCAGGCTAGCAGCCAGGCTTGACCCGGGAAGGTTATTGACCCGGTAGGATAAATGTCGGGTCGGCCTGGGTCACCCGCCCGCGCGCCGGGCGGTCACCTCGATCTCGATCCGCATCCGGGGGTCGGCGAGGCCGCACACCTGCATCGTCGCGGCCGGCCGGACGTCGCCGAAGCAGCGGCGCAGGACCGGCTAGCAGGGTTCGAAGTCGGCGCGCTCGGGCAGCAGGTAGCGTACCCGCACCACGTCGGCGAAGCCGCAGCCCGCCTCGGCGAGTGCGGACCCGATGTTGCGCAGGCACTGCTCGGCCTGCTCCACCACGTCCTCGGAGATGGTCATGGTGGTGTAGTCGAAGCCGGTCGTGCCGGACACGTGCACCCAGTCGCCGTCGACCACGGCACGGGCGTAGCCGATCTGCTCCTCGAAGGTGGAACCGCTGAGTACCGCGCGTCGCTCTGTCATGCGCCGAACGCTAGGTGGCCTGCGGGGATACGTCCAATACTCCTGCGGCGCCCGTCTGATATCCCTGGCGGTATGGAACGCCCCGAACTCCCCCTGCCGCAGCTGCACGCCTTCGTCGTGCTCGCCGAGGAGCTGCACTTCGGCCGGGCCGCTGCCCGCCTCGGCGTCGCCCAGCCGCCGCTGAGCCAGCAGATCCGCCGTCTGGAGGAGAAGGTCGGCCACCCGCTGTTCCTCCGGGCGCCCAGCGGCATCACCCTGACCCCGGCCGGGCGCGAACTCCTGCCCGCCGCGCGCCGGGCCCTGGGAGAGCTCGCGGACGGGCTGGCCGCCGCCCGGGCCGTCGGCAGTGGCGAGGCGGGCCGGCTGCGGATCGGGTTCTCCGCCTCACTGGCCCTGACCGTCCTGCCCGGCCTGCTGCGCGGCTACCGGGAGCGCCACCCCGGTGTGCGGCTGGACGTACGGGAGATGACCGGCGCCCCGCAGCTCGCCGCACTGCGCGACCGCCGCATCGACGTCGGCCTGCTGCGCGAACCACCTGCCGACGCGCCGGAGTTGTGCTTCCGTACGGTGCTCAGCGAACCCTTCGTCGCCGTGCTCCCGGCGCACCACCCGCTGGCCGCCCAACGGACCGTCCGGCTCGGGCAGCTGGCGGACGAGCCGTTCGTGCTGCTGCCCCGGGAGGAGGGGCCGCCGCTGTACGACCGGATCACCGGCCTGTGCGCCGGGGCGGGCTTCACCCCGCGGATCGGGCAGCACGCGGTGGAGTGGCAGACGGTGTGCGCCCTGGTCGGGGCCGGCCTGGGCGTCTCACTGGCCCCGGCGAGCATCCGCCGGATCCGGCTGCGGGGCGTCGCCTTCCGCCCGGTCGACCCCGGCACCGCCCGCACCCACTCCGCCCTCGCCTGGCGCGCCGACGACCGGAGCCCCCTGCTGAGCCACCTGCTGGCGCTGGCGGTGGCGTCCTAGACGCTGCGGTCGGCGAGCACCTCGCGGACGACGTGGCGGGCGTTGGCAGTCAGCGCCGGGTCGGTGTGGCGGTAGTACGGGATCGTCACCAGGGCGATGGAGAAGGCCCAGGCCCGGCCGCGGGCCCACATCGCGTCGTCGGCGCGCAGGGCGGCGCGGAAGGCGGGGCGGGCGGAGGCGGGGAGCAGGTTCCAGGCGGCGATCAGGTCGGCGGTGGGGTCGCCGACGCCCATCAGGGCGAAGTCGATGACGGCGGCGAGCCGGCCGGATCTGTTGAGCAGCAGGTTGCCGGGGGTGAGGTCGCCGTGCATCCAGACCGGCGGGCCGGCGTACTCGGGGAGGCGGAGCGCCTTGTCCCACAGGGCGGTTGCGGCCGCGGTGTCGATCGTGCCGGCGAGCTGGGCGATCGCCGCGCGGGTGGAGCCGTCCCGGGAGGCGAGCGGCACGCTGCGGTGGCCGGCCGGGGCGCCGGCGGGGTTGACGGAGCGCAGGGCGTTGACGAAGCCCGCCAGGTCGCGGGCCAGCGCCTCGGGTGCGGCGAGCACGCCGACCGCCGGATTGACGCCGTCGAGCCAGCGCACCACCGACCACTCCCACGGGTAGTTCGCGGCCGGGCGGCCGACGGCCAGCGGGGCGGGGACGGGCAGCGGCAGCTGCGGTGCCAGCCGGGGCAGCCACTGGTGTTCGCGGCGGACGTCACCGGCGGCCCACTCCACCCGGGGCAGCCGGACGGCGAGTTCGGGCCCGAGCCGGAACATCGCGTTGTCCGTCCCGGCGGACCCTACGGGCGTGACCGGAAGGCCCACCCACTGCGGGAACTGGGCGGAGATCAACCGCCGTACCAGGGCCGCGTCGACGACCGGTTCATCGGGGTGCATCCGGGCGGCAGCGCACATGCCCGGCAGCGTACAGCGCAGATCGCCGGGGATCAGCCGGATTCGCGAACTGCGCACACGACTTCGATCAGCACGGGGTCCGGCCGAGTTCCAGCCGCCGGCCACCACGGCGCCACCCGCCCGTCACCCGCCGGTCGCCGGCGGGGGAGACCGCGCCACGCCCGCCGCCCTGGGCGCGGCCGGTGGCCGTCACCGGTACCTGCCAGAATGCAGGGCGTACGGCGAAAGCACTGAAGGAGAAGGTGACCGGCTTCGTGACCACGCCAGTCGAACAGGTGGCCCGGCAGGCCCAGCAGGTGATCGAGCGCAAGATCGCCGAGGAACTGGGCGTCCGCGAGGGGCAGGTGAAGGCGGCGGTCGAACTGCTCGACGGCGGCTCGACCGTGCCGTTCGTGGCCCGCTACCGCAAGGAGGTCACCGGCTCGCTGGACGACGCCCAGCTGCGCACCCTGGAGGAGCGTCTGCGCTACCTGCGCGAGCTGGAGGAGCGGCGGGCAGCCGTCCTGGAGTCGATCGAGTCCCAGGGCAAGCTGGACGACGCGCTGCGCGCCCAGGTGCTGGCGGCCGACTCCAAGGCCCGGCTGGAGGACATCTACCTCCCGTTCAAGCCCAAGCGGCGCACCAAGGCGCAGATCGCCCGCGAGGCCGGGCTGGAGCCGCTGGCCGACACCCTGCTCGCCGACCCGACCCAGGACCCGGCCGCGCTCGCCGCCCAGTACCTGAACGAGTCGGTGGCGGACGGCGCGGCGGCCCTGGAGGGCGCCCGGGCGATCCTGGTCGAGCGCTTCGGCGAGGACGCCGACCTGGTCGGCTCGCTGCGCGAGCGGATGTGGACCCGCGGCCGCCTGGTCGCGAAGGTCCGGGACGGCAAGGAGGGCGACGGCGCCAAGTTCGCCGACTACTTCGACTTCGCCGAGCCGTACACCAAGCTCCCCTCGCACCGCATCCTGGCGATGCTGCGCGGCGAGAAGGAGGAGGTGCTCGACCTCGAACTGTCGCCCTACGACGGCGAGTCCGAGGGCGACCTGCCCGGCGGGAACGACTACGAGCAGCGCATCGCCGCCCGCTTCGGCATCGCCGACCGCGGCCGCCCGGCCGACAAGTGGCTCGGCGACACCGTCCGCTGGGCCTGGCGCACCCGCATCCTGGTGCGCCTCGGCATCGACCTGCGCGCCCGGCTGCGCGCCGAGGCCGAGGACGAGGCGGTGCGCGTCTTCGCCGCCAACCTGCGCGACCTGCTGCTCGCCGCCCCGGCCGGCACCCGCGCCACCATGGGCCTGGACCCGGGCTTCCGCACCGGGGTGAAGGTCGCCGTGGTGGACGCCACCGGCAAGGTCGTCGCGTACGAGACCATCTACCCGCACCAGCCCGCCAACAAGTGGGACGCGGCCCTGGCCACGCTGGCCGCGCTGGCGAAGAAGCACGACGTCGACCTGGTGGCGATCGGCAACGGCACCGCCTCCCGGGAGACCGACAAGCTCGCCGAGGACCTGCTCAAGCGCCACCCCGAGTTGAAGCTCACCAAGGCGATGGTCAGCGAGGCCGGCGCCTCGGTCTACTCCGCCTCCGCCTTCGCCTCGCAGGAGCTGCCGGACCTGGACGTGTCGATCCGCGGCGCGGTCTCGATCGCCCGCCGCCTCCAGGACCCGCTGGCCGAGCTGGTCAAGATCGACCCCAAGTCGATCGGCGTCGGCCAGTACCAGCACGACCTGAGTGAGGTGAAGCTCTCCCGCTCGCTGGACGCCGTGGTCGAGGACTGCGTCAACGCCGTCGGCGTGGACGTCAACACCGCCTCGGCGCCGCTGCTCACCCGGGTCTCGGGCATCACCGCGACGCTGGCGGACAACATCGTGGCCCACCGCGACGCCAACGGCCCGTTCCGCACCCGCAAGCAGCTCAAGGACGTCTCCCGGCTCGGCCCCAAGGCCTTCGAGCAGTGCGCCGGCTTCCTGCGCATCCCCGGCGGCGAGGACCCGCTGGACGCCTCCAGCGTGCACCCCGAGGCCTACCCGGTGGTGCGCCGCATCCTCGCCTCGACCGGCGGGGAACTGCGCGAGCTGATCGGCAACGGCGAGCGGCTGCGGGCGCTGCGCCCGGCCGACTTCGCCGACGACACCTTCGGCATCCCGACCGTCACCGACATCCTCGGCGAGCTCGACAAGCCGGGCCGGGACCCGCGTCCGGCCTTCCGCACCGCGGTCTTCAAGGAGGGCGTCGAGAAGATCGGTGACCTGGAGGTCGGCATGGTGCTGGAGGGTGTGGTCACCAACGTCGCCGCTTTCGGTGCCTTCGTCGACGTGGGCGTCCACCAGGACGGGCTGGTGCACGTCTCGGCGCTGTCGCGGAACTTCGTCAAGGACCCGCGCGAGGTGGTCAAGCCCGGCGACATCGTGAAGGTCCGGGTGGTCTCGGTGGACGTGCCGCGCAAGCGGATCGGGCTCACCCTGCGGCTGGACGACGAGGTCGGCCGCGAGCGCGGCGACCGGGGCGGAGACCGGGGCGACCGGAGCGGGGAGCGGCAGGCCCGCCCGCCGCGCCAGGAGCGGAGGGGTGGCGGCCAGGGCGGTCGCGGTGACCGCGGCGGGGACCGGGGCGACCGGGGCGGCTTCGGCGGCGGCGCCTTGGCGAACAGCGCCATGGCGGACGCGCTGCGCCGGGCCGGCCTGGCAGGTGGCGGCGACTCCGGCGGCTCGAAGGACCGGCGTTCCGGGCGGCGCTGACCCGTGCAGGTCACGGCCGGGGCCGGTGGGCGCGATGCCCACCGGCCCCGGCCGCCTTCTGCGCTCACATCAGCAGCTTCTCCTTGGCCCTCTGGTACTCCTCGTCGGAGATGGCGCCCCGGTCCCGCAGGTCCGCCAGTCTCGCCAGGTCCTCGACGTGGCCGCGGCCGCCGCCACCGCCGGCAGCGCCTGCGGCCGGCGTCGCGGCTGGCGTCCTGGCCGGCGTCGCGGCCGGCGTCGCGGTCGGCGTCGCGGCCGCCTCCCGGATGTAGGCCCGGAGCGCCGCGTCGGCCTGCTGGGCCTGTTCGAGGTCCCGCTTCCCCATGCCCTGGCCACGGGCGATGAGGTACACGAGGATGCCGATCAGCGGCAGGAAGATCACCAGGACCAGCCAGCCGGCCTTGCCCCAGCCGCCGATGTCGTGGCTGCGGAAGATGTCCGTGATGATCTTGAACAGCAGGAAGAACCACAGGATCCACAGGAACAGCTCCAACATCGTCCAGAAGATGTTGAGCACCGGGTAGTCCACGGCCAGCGAAGTGGCCAACGCGTAGGTGTCCATGGCCGAGTCATATCACCGCAAAACGGACATCGCCGTCCGGTGCTACGCCGTTCCAGTGGCTTTGCGGCTCGACGGGAATATCCCGGGCCCAGGGCGACCTCAGCCCAGCCCCGCCCGCCGCCGCAGCTCCGCCGCGAGCTCGATCAGCTCGCCCCACCAGGCGTCGTGCCCGGTGAGCAGCAGCCGCTGCGCCTCGTCCACCGGGACGGCCCGGACCTCGACCACCTGCTCGCCGTCCGCCGGGTTGGTGGGCGTCGAGTCGAGCACGACCTCGCCCCAGCCCCACAGCCAGGCCTTGTCCGGGTGCGGCTGCCACGGCCGGTACGGCACCGCGTCCTCGGTGTGGCAGCGGTGCGCGCCCAGCCAGCCGGGCTCGCCGAGCAGCCGGGCGCCGGCCTCCTCGCGCAGCTCGCGCTCCAGACAGTCCGTGACGGACTCGTCCTGCTCCCGGGTGCCGCCGGGCAGGAACCAGTGGTCCCGGTCGTCGCGGCACAGCACCACGTCGCCGTCCGCGAATCCGACCAGGTGGATGTTGGTGACCAGCTCGTCCGGCGGCAGCTCGGTGGAGAACTGGGCGTCGTAGCGGCCCCAGGCCCAGTACTGCGGCGCGTGCAAGGCCGGGAAGAGGACGGCGAGTTCGGCGGCTCTGGCGGAGGTGTCGGTGCGGTCCGTGGTGTCGGTCATGATGACTCCTTCATGAATGCCCCCGACTCCGGCGGGGGGTGGGGTGTCCTGACGCCGCGGGGAGGGCCGGCAGTTCGGCGAGCGGTCAAGGGCGGCGCTACCGATGACAGCGCCGCCGATGACAGCCCCACCTCGGCGATGCTGACGGCGTGGGAGAGAACCGGGGAACCGGCCTGCCCGTCCGAGGTCCGGTCCGTGCCGTTTCAGCAGACGCTCCGACACCTCCGAGCGGCCGTCGGCAACTTCTCCGCGCGGCGGGCGGGACGCCCGCGGGCATGAACGCCCTGATCGGGCACTGCTCTCGCCAGGGCACGACGGGACCTCGCCCGCAGGCTCAGGGGTTCGACCGGCTCGACCGACCGGGGGTGAACTCACCACTCGGCTCGTCCGTGGGCACCCAACGGTCGTGGTCGAGGACCTGGCAGTCCACGACCGGGGCGTGAACGCGGCACGCAACGTCCTGGCCGCCGGGCCGGCGGTGGCAGCCTGGGGAGACGGTGTAAGACCTCAACGGAGCACTCCGGGCGGGCGGTCGTCGGTGAAGCAGGAAGTCGAATCATCTCCCTTCGGGAGGGGAGGAAGTCAATCGGTGATCGTAGTGCCGGTCGGGAAACGGCGGGGGACGCCCTGATGGACGAGGGCGATGTCGGAGGTGGAGATGGCGCGCAGGCGTCGGTGCGCCGGTTCCGGCGGGGCGCCGATCCAACTGCCGAGGGAGATCTCGGCGGTGATGCCCGGTCCGAAGCCGGCGATCAGGCCGGGGGTGCCCTCGGGGGCGCCGCCGTCGGCGAACAGCCGGGCGAGGGCGTCGAAGACGACGGCGCTGGCGATGTTGCCGCGCTCGGTCAGGGTGGCCCGGCTGTAACGGAACTTCTCCGGCGACAGGTTGAGGAAGTGGCAGAGGTCGTCCAGGATGCGCGGGCCGCCGGCGTGCACGATGTAGAAGCCGAGCCCGGAGACGTCCCAGCCGTGCTGTCCGGCCAGGGTGCGCAGGGCGGGGGCGAGCATCTCCATGGTGCCGGGCACCCGCTTGTCCAGCTGGAAGTGGAAGCCGGTGTCCTTGACCCCGTACGAGATCCAGTTTTCGGTGTCCGGGACGAGGTGCGAGCCGTTGCGCTCGATGTGCACCCCGCTGCCGCCGCGCCCGCGCATCACCACGGCGGCGACGGCGTCGCCGAACAGACCGTTGGAGAGCAGCGAGCCGACTTCGAGGTCGGTCGGCTGGTAGCAGAGGGAGCAGAACTCGCAGGCGACGATCAGCACGTTGGCGCCGGGGTAGGCGCGGCAGAAGTCGTGGGCGCGGTTGACGGCGGCGCCGCCGGCCGCGCAGCCGAGCTGGGCGATCGGCACCTGGCGGGTGTCGGAGCGGAAGCCCATGGTGTTGATCAGCCAGGCGGTCATCGACGGCATCATGAAGCCGGTGCAGGACACGTAGATGAGCAGGTCGATGTCCCGGGCACGCAACTCGGCGTGGGTGAGAGCGCGTTCCACCACCTCGGGGACGCGGCGTTTGGCCTCCCGCTCGTACACCTGGTTGCGGACGGTGAGGCCCGGGTGGGTGAGGGTCTGCTCGATCGGCTGGACCAGGTGCCTGGTCCGCACCCCGGTGTTCTCGATCAGCCGCAGTGCCAGGCCGAGTTGGGGATGACCGGCGTGCAGCGCGCTGGCCAGGTCGAGGGTCTCCTCGAGGGTGATGACGTGCTCGGGTACGGCGACCGCGGGGCGGCAGAGTGTGGCCATGGCGTGGGTCTCCCCGGTGCGGGAACAGTGTGTCGAGGGGAGGGACTACCAGGCGACCGGCAGGGTGCGCGGGAAGCGCCAGATCGAGCCGGAGCTCCAGTCGAGTCCGGACGGGTCGACGGCCAGTCGCAGCCCGGGGAAACGCCGCAGCAGGGTGCCGATGGCGACCTGGAGCTCCATCAGCGCGAGGTGTGAGCCGAGGCAGCGGTGCTGGCCGTGACCGAAGGCCATGTTGACGGGCCCGGCGGTGCGGTCGAGGTCCAGTTCGTCGGGGTGCTCGTACACCGCCGGGTCGCGGTTGGCGGTCAGGTAGGAGACGTGGACGGCCTCGCCGGCCCGGATCGGCACCCCGCCCAGTTCGACGTCCTCGGTGGCGACCCGGGCGATGCCGGGGCCCTGGCGGAACGGGATGAAGCGCAGCAGCTCCTCCAGGGCCTGCGGCAGCGACTCCGGCCGGGCGCGCAGCTTCGCGAGCTGTTCGGGGTGGGTGAGCAGGGTGTAGGTGATGTTGCTGAGCTGGTAGGTGCTGGTGTCGTGGCCGGTGACCAGCAGGACCATCGCCATCACGGCGAGCTCGTCCGCGTCCAGCAGGTCGTCGCCGTCGCGGGCGGTGGCGAGCGCGCTGATCAGGTCCTCGCCGGCGTGGGCGCGGCGCTCGGCGGTGAGCGCGGTGAAGTAGGCGCGCAGCCCGGCCTTGGCCTCCTCCTGGCCCTCGCGGCTGCCCGGGCCCATCCGCATCATCGCGACGGCCCAGCCGCGCAGCCGGTCGCGGTCCTGGGCGGGGATCTCCAGCACTTCGCAGATGGTGGTGAGCGGGAGCCGGGCGGAGAGGAACTGCGCCAGGTCGGCCGGGGCGCCGTGCTCCTCCATCTCGTCGAAGTAGCCGTCGACGATCCGCTGGGTGGCCGGGCGCATCCGCTCGACCTGGCGGTTGGTGAAGCCCTGGGCGACCAGGCGGCGCAGCCGGTTGTGCTCGGGCGGGTCCATCAGGTTGATCGACTCGGCCTGGGCGATGGGGGCGGGCGTCATCCGGGGCAGGTCGCGGCCGATGCCGGCGGCGCGGCTGAACCGGCGGTCGGTGGTGACCACCTTGACGTCCTCGTAGCGGGTGGCCAGCCAGGCCTCACCCTCGCCGTGCGGCAGTCGGACCCTGGCGATCGGGGCCTCCGTGAGCAACCGCTTGAGGAGGGGGTCGAACTCCAGGCCGTCGGTGTGGTGGAAGGGGCACTCCCACACGGGGGCGGTGGTGGTCACGGGCCTGTCCAATGGTCTTCGTCGTGCGGGGTGATGGCGCCCGAAACGGTTCCGGGTGGTTCGGGCGCGGACATCCAGATGCTTCCCCATGGACTGGTAAAGATGTGGACTCCGAGGGCGGTTCCCCCTAAGGAGTGAGATAGCTGATTGTCAGGTGAATTCACCGCACGTGTGGACGAGTTGACGCTCAGCCGTTCGCGTCGCCGGGGGCGACCAGCCCCGTCTCGTAGGCGAGCACCACCGCCTGGGCCCGGTCGCGCAGGTTCAACTTGGCGAAGATCCGGGCCACATGGGTCTTCACCGTCGACTCGCTGAGGGTCAGCTCGACCGCCAACTCGGTGTTGGAGAGCCCGCGTCCGAGCAGTCCGAGCACCTCCACCTCGCGCGGGGTGAGCGGCGCGAGATCGCGGTGCAGCCGCGGTGAGTCGGCGCCGCGGGCCGCCGGGTGCGGGGCGCCGGTCGCGAAGCGCTCGACCAGCCGGCGGGTGATCGACGGGGCGAGCAGGGCGTCGCCGGTGTCCACCAGCCGTACGGCGGCGGCGAGGTGGGCCGAGGTGACGTCCTTGAGCAGGAAGCCGCTGGCGCCGGCGGACAGCGCCGCGTAGACGTAGTGGTCCAGGTCGAAGGTGGTCAGCATGATCACCCGGCAGTCGGGCGCCTGGGCCAGGATCCGGCGGGCGGCCTCCAGGCCGTCCATGGTCGGCATCCGGATGTCCAGCAGGGCCACGTCGGGCCGGTGCAGGACGGCGGCGGCCACCGCCTCCGCGCCGTCCGAGGCCTCGGCGACCACGTCGATGCCGCGGGCGGTGAGGATCATCCGGAAGCCGGTGCGGACCAGTTCCTGGTCGTCGGCGATCACCACCCGGGGGCGGCGCTGTTCGGTCTCTTCCACGGTCCCCTCCGTCACGGCCGGTCCAGCGGGATGCGGGCGCGCACCCGGAATCCGCCGCCGAGCCGGCGCCGGGCGTCCAGGTCCCCGCCGTACACCGCGACCCGCTCGCGCAGGCCGAGCAGCCCGCGCCCGGCGCCGTCCGCCTGCTTCGGTGCGGGGGCGGACGAACCGGAGAGCACGCTCGGGCCGCTGTTCAGCACCTCGACGCGCAGGTAGTGGTCCGCGTACCGCACCGTCACCTCCGCCGTCACCCCTTCCCCGTGCTTGAGCGCGTTGGTCAGCGCCTCCTGGACGATCCGGTACGCCGTCACGTCGATGCCGCCGGGCAGCGGCCGTGGCTCGCCGGAGATCCGCACCTCCACCGGCAGCCCGGCGAAGGCGAACCGGTCGATCAACGGGCTCAGCCGGCTCAGGCTCGGCTGCGGGGAGAAACCTTCCGGCTCCGGTTCCTCACTGCCGTCCGCGGCCGGGGCGAGCAGGCCCAGCAGATGCCGCAGTTCGGTCATCGTGTCCCGCCCGGCCGCCTCGACCGCGCCCATCGCGGCCGCCGCCTCCTCCGGCATGGTGGCCAGCACTTCGCGCGCGGCCCCGGCCTGCACCACCATCAGGCTCACGTTGTGGCTCACGATGTCGTGCAGCTCGGAGGCGATCCGCGCCCGTTCGGCGTCCACGGCGGCGCTCGCGGCGCTCTCCCGCTCCCGTTCCAGCAGCCAGCCGCGCTCGCCGATGGCCGCCCGGTACAGCCGGCGCGCCCGGACCAGCGCGACGCCCAGCCAGCCGGCGCCCGCGCAGGCCGTGCCCGCCACCGCCACCGCGATCCAGTCCGTCCCTGTTCCCCACACGGCGCCAGCTTCGCAGCTGGGAGCTTGATCGACATCATCCGGGGGTGCCGCTCCCGTACATCCCCGGTACTACGGCGACCTGCGGTTACACCCCGGGTGGGACGACCGGCCCCGGCCGGCGCGCCTACCGTCGTCGACCATGAGCAACGACCACGACGGGACCACCCGCCCCGACGACGCGCCCTTCGTCGTCGAGTTGTCGGGGGTGCACAAGGAGTTCGGCGACGCCAAGGCCCTCGACGGCGTCGACCTGCGGATCAGGGCGGGCGAGGCGGTCGCCGTGATGGGCCCCTCGGGGTGCGGCAAGTCCACCCTGCTGAACATGGTGGCCGGACTGGACCGGCCCAGCTCCGGCACCGTCCGGGTGCAGGGGCAGGACCTCGGCGGGCTGAACGAGAACGGGCTGGCGCTCTTCCGCCGCCGCAACGTCGGCATGATCTTCCAGTTCTTCAACCTGATCGACGACCTCCCGGCCCTCGACAACGTCGCCCTGGCCGCCCAGCTGACCGGCACCACGGCCAGGCAGGCCCGTCGCCGGGCGCTGGAGCTGCTGGACGAACTGGGCGTCGCACACCGCAAGGACGTCTACCCGGCCGCGCTCAGCGGCGGCGAGCGCCAGCGCGTCGCGGTGGCCCGCGCCCTGATGAACCGGCCGGCCCTGCTGCTCGCCGACGAGCCGACCGGCGCGCTGGACAGCCGCTCGGGCGAGCAGGTGATGGACCTGCTGATCGACCTCAACCAGATCGGGCAGACCCTGCTGATCGTCACCCACGACCCCAACCTGGCCACCCGCTGCGCCAGTCGGCTGGTCGAGGTCGCGGACGGCAAGGTGGCGCGCGAGCGGATGCTGGAGGCCTCGTCATGAGCGGTGCCGTGTGGCGCGCCTCCCGGGCGGCCGTGAAGCGCCGCCGGGTGCAGACCGTCGTGATCGGCCTGGTCGTCTTCTGCTCCACCGCGACCGTGCTGCTCGCCCTCGCGGTGATCAGCGCCGCCAGGGCCCCGTTCGACGACGCCTTCGAGGCCGAGCGGGGATCGCACGTCACCGCCCTCTTCGACCCGGCCAAGGCCTCGGCGGAGCAACTGGCCGCCACCGCCCACCGGCCGGGCGTGGAAGCGGCTGCCGGGCCCTTCGACCAGGCCGTGGTGACCATCCCCGCCGACTGGGTCGGCCGCCCGCCGGGCCCGCTGGCCCTGGTCGGTCGGCCCGACCCCGCGTCCGCGCCGGTGGACCGGGTGGAGCTGCTGGCCGGCCGCTGGGCCTCCGCACCCGGCGAGGTGGTCGTCAACAACCCGGGCGGCGGCGCCGCGAGCCGGTTCGTCGGCACGCCGCTCACCACCAACACCGGGGTGAAGCTCACCGTCGTCGGCTTCGCGACCGACATGAGCCAGTCCTCCGGCGGCTGGGTCACCCCCGAGCAGGCGGCCGCCCTGCATCCCACCGGGCGGCAGATGCTCTACCGCTTCACCGACGCGGCCACCGAGCAGCAGCTCACCACCTCGCTCGCCAACGCCACTGAGGGCCTGCCCGAGGGCGCCGTCGAGAGCGGGCAGTCCTACCTGGTGCTCAAGCAGGCGTTCTCGGCGGGCGCCGACGCCTATTTGCCGCTGATGACGGTCTTCGGCGTGCTCGGCCTGGTCGTCGCCGCGCTGATCGTCGGCAACGTGGTGAGCGGCGCGGTGATCTCCGGCTACCGGCACATCGGGGTGCTCAAGTCGATCGGCTTCACGCCGCGCCAGGTGGTCACGGTCTACCTGACCATGGTGTCGGTGCCCGCGGTCGTCGGCACCGTCCTCGGTACGGCGGCCGGCTGGGTGGCGGCGGGCCCGATCCTCCAAGCCGCGTTCTCCGGCATCTCGACCGGCACCGCCGTGATCGAACCGGCGGGCTGGCTGCCCGTGGCCACCCTGGTCAGCGTCCCGCTGCTGGCCGCCCTCGCCGCGCTCGTCCCCGCCTCGCGCGCCCACCGGCTGTCCGCCGCCCAGGCCATCTCGGCGGGCAGCGCCCCGCGCGCCGGGCGCGGCCTCAAGGTCCAGCGCTGGCTGAGCGGCACCCGGCTTCCGCGCGCCGTCAGCCTCGGCCTCGGCCAGCCCTTCGCCCGCCCGGCCCGCACCGCGCTGACCATGGCGGCGATCGTGCTCGGCGTGGTCACCGTGACCGTGACCACCGGGGTGACCACCACCCTGGCCAAGTCCATGGCCGCGCCCGACCGCAGCACCCACATCGACGTGCAGACCAGCGCCTTCTCGGAGAACAAGATCGCGCCCCGGCTGACCCCGGAGCAGACCACGGCGATGCTGCACACCACCCCCGGCGCCGAGCAGGTGTCCGTCCGCGGCCTGGTCCGGGTCGGCATCCTCGGCCAGCCCCAACTCGTCTTCGCGGACTTCTACGGCGGCGACGCCATGGTCGACCACCGGCGGCTCAACGTGGTCGAGGGCCGCCTGGCGACCGGGCTGAACGAGATCGAGGCCGGGCCGGCCTTCCTGGACCAGCACGGGCTCAAGCTCGGCGACCGGGTCACCCTGGTCCTGGAGGGGCGGCAGACCACCGTCACCATCGTCGGCAAGGAGATCCAGGGCAACGCCAACGCGATCACCTCCAACGACGCCACCCGAGCCCTGCTCACCCCCGACCCGCACGTGGTCGAGTACGACGTGAAGCTCGCCGTAGGCGCCGACGCCGGGGCCTACCAGAAGGCCGTCACGGGCGCCGACCCCAGCCTGTCGGCCTCGGTCGTCACGCCGGGGACGGAAGGGTCCGTGGTCGCGATCCAGACCTTCAGCACGACTTTCTCCGCCCTGCTGTCGGTGGTCGCCGCGCTCGGCGTCTTCAACACCCTGCTGCTCACCATCCGCGAACGCCGCCGCGACCTCGGCATGCTGAAGTCGATCGGGATGACGCCCCGGCAGGTCGTCGCGATGACCATCACCTCGGTGGCCTGGCAGGGCGTGGTCAGCGGGATCGTCGGCATCCCGCTCGGGATCCTGGTGCACCGGCTGATCGTCGAGCACGTCCGGATCATCGCCTTCCCGGACTCGATGATCGACGTCTGGGGCGCCCCGCTGCTCGCCGCCCTCGCCCTGGCGGGCGTCGCGATCGCCGTCCTCGGCGCCCTCGTCCCGGCCCGTTCGGCGGCGCGGCTGCCGATCGCCGAGGTGCTGCACAACGAGTGAGGTGCTGCGGCAAGTGGACGGCCGGGTGATTCGCCGCCCGGCCGTCCGCCGCATGGCTGACGCATCGTCGATCGTCGGTGTCGGAGCGCCTATCATCGCGCCATGGCCACCGCTGAGCTGATCCGCATCGTCTCCCGCTCCTCGCCCATGGCACTCGCCCAGGTCGACCGGGTCCGCACCGAACTCGCCGAACTGCACCCGGGGTTGCGCACCGAGGTGGTGCCGGTCACCACCTCGGGCGACCGCTGGACCGGCGACCTCTCCCAGCTGGGCGGCAAGGGCGCGTTCACCAAGGAGGTCGACGCCGCGCTGCTCGCCGGGGAGGCCGACGTGGCCGTGCACTGCCTCAAGGACGTGCCCGCCGACCGCCCGCTGCCCGCCGGCACCGTCTTCGCCGCCTACCTGCGCCGCGACGACATCCGCGACGCGCTCGTCCACCCCGGCGGCCTGACCCTGGCCGAACTCCCGCCCGGTACCCGGATCGGCACCTCCTCCGTCCGCCGCATCGCCCAACTCGCCGCCACCCAACCGCACCTGGAGTGCGTCCCGATCCGCGGCAACGCCAACAGCCGGCTCGCCAAGCTGGCGGCCGGGGACGCCGACGCGCTACTGCTCGCCGTCTCCGGCCTGGAGCGGATCGGCGAGCAGGCCAGGATCACCGAGGTCCTCGGCGTCGAGGCGATGTGCCCGCCGATCGGCGCCGGCATCCTCGTCCTGCAGTGCCGCGAGGACGACACCGCGACCATCGAGGCCGTCACCGGGCTCGGCCACCACGACACCTGGCGCGAGGCGGCGGCCGAGCGGATGTTCCTGCACGTGCTGCAGGGCCACTGCAACAGCCCGATCGCCGGCTACGCCAGGGCCGAGGCGGACGGCCGGCTCTCGCTGCGCGGCCGGGTCTTCACCCCGGACGGCAAGCGGGTGCTGGACGCCCACGAGTGGGCGGGCGTGCTCAGCCCGGAGGACCTCGGCACCTCGGTCGCCCTGGCACTCAAGCGGCAGGGCGCGCAGGAGCTGATCTCCTCGATCCCGCACTGAGGCGGGGTTCGGTGCGCTGTGCCCCGGCGACCGGTGGATCCGGCGTCCGGTGGCCCCGTTGTCCGGTGGCCCCGGCGACCGTGGCCCCGGCGTCCTGTGAACCCGGCGTCCTGTGAACCCGGCGTCCTGTGAACCCGGCGTCCTGTGAACCCGGCGTCCGTTCCGGCCGTTACGCGAGAACCGACCGGGTGTTCGGGGCGTCCGTTGAGGCGTGATCAGTGCGGTGCTCGGCGGGATGCCGAACTTCTGGCCCGGGCTGCTGCTCTCGCTGGTGCCGGCGGCCCTGCTGAACCGGCCGGTGGGGCGGCTGCTGCGGGCCCACTGGGTGGTGGGCTTCCTGCTGCTGCTCGGGCTCGGCGGGGTGGTCGTCGCGACGCTGCTGCCGGAGGCGTTCCGGCCGTCGGTGCTCCGGCACGCGGCGGAGGCCGCGCGGCACTGCTCGGTGGCGGGCGCCCGGCCGCGTTCGCCGTACGAGCTGCTGCACGTGCGGCACATCGAGCTCAAGCTGGCGACCTACGCGCCGGTGGGCTTCGCGGCCGCCCTGGCCGGGACGCGGCGACGGGCGGCGGTGGCGCTGCTGGGTACGGCGATGCTGCCGTTCGCGGTGTCGGGGCTGCAGTACGCGGTGCCCGCGCTCGGGCGGGCGTGTGACGTGCAGGACGTCTGGGACGGCGTGCAGGGCGTCGTGCTGGGGGCGGCGCTGGGGCTGGTGGTGGGACCGGTGGCCCGGGCGATGACCAGGGCGCGGGCGGTCTGACTACCGGTCGAGCAGGGGGAACAGGCGCGCCACGGCCGCGACCGGACGGGCCCCGGCGGGCCGCGTCCGCGGGTCGGTGTCCCGGCCGCGGTAACGGGTGAGCAGCTGCCGCACGGCGTCCGCGACGGCGGTCAGCTCCTCGGGGGTGAGGTGGACGACGGTGCTGAACGCCTCGTCCTGCTGCCACTCGGCCGGGGCTTCGGCGCGCCGGGCGAGCCAGTGCCGGTAGCTCTCGTCCTCCAGGCCGCGGGCCAGCTCGCCGAACCCGTCGCCGGTCGTGGGCGGTTGGGCCTGGGCCAGTCGCCACGGCCGGGCCCGGCCGTCGGTGGCCGGGGCCTCCTCGATCACTCCGTACCGGGCGAGCTGCCGCAGGTGGAAGGAGCACAGGCCGGAGCTGTACCCGAGTCGGGCGGCGGCCTCGGTGGAGGTGAGGGTGCGGCGTTCGGCGAGCAGTTCCAGCAGCGCGGTGCGGACGGCGTGTTCAGGGAGGGCGCCGGTTCTGACGATGTCTTCGGTCACTTTGCAAAGTCTGCTACTTTGCAAAGTGGACAGCAAGGCCATCGAGCAGGTTCATCAAGATGAGGGGGAGCGACAGTGTCCGAGTCGCGCGAACGTCCGACCGTCCTACGGATCACCGAGGTGGGGGAGGAGATCCTCCGCCGCACCTGCCGCACGGCGACCGGGGAGGACTTCGGCAGCGAGCGCCTGGCCCGGCTGATCGACGACATGTTCGCCACCATGTACGTCGCCGACGGCTGCGGACTCGCCGCCAACCAGGTCGACGTGGACCTGCGCCTGTTCGTCTACGACTGCCCCGACGACGACGGCGTCCGGCACGTCGGGCACGTGCTCAACCCGGTGGTCGAGGAGCAGGACCCCGGCCGCCCGCTGATCGAGGACGTCGAGGGCTGCCTGTCCGTACCCGGAGCCAACACCCGGCTCGCCCGCCCGGCCCGCGCGGTGGTGCGCGGTGTCGACCAGCACGGCGAGCCCGTGACGATCGAGGGCACCGGTTACTTCGCCCGCTGCCTCCAGCACGAGACCGACCACCTGAACGGGGGCCTCTACATCGACCGGCTCTCCGCCCGCGACCGCAAGCGGATGATGAAGCAGACCGCCGACCGCCGCGAGCAGGTGTTCGCCGAGCGCGCCGCCAAGGCCGCGAAGACGGTCGGATGACGCCCGGATGACGCGGTCCGGGCGGGGGCGCGTCAGCCTGCTGGCGCATGCCCGACTGGCTCTGCCGGGGGAGGCGGTTCGATCCTGCGGTCGAGGTGGGGGCGGGGTGGTCGCGGCGAGGGTGGACGCATGTTGAAGAACATTCCGGTCGGTGACACCGAACGCCCCGTTCCCCGTTGGGCGTTGCGCCTCGCCAAGGCCCTACCGTTCGTCCTGCTGCCGCACTGTCTGTGGCGGCTGCCGTTCGCCTTCGACTTCACGATGGGCACGGTCGAGCCGGGCCGGCCGCCCCTCACCTGGTGGGCCGCCCCGTACGTCTTCGCGCTGAGCCTGGTCACCGAGGGGCTGGCGCTGCTCACCCTGGGCCTGGTCAGCGGGTGGGGCGAGGTGTTCCCGCGCTGGGTGCCGTTGCTGCGCGGGCGCCGGGTGCCGCCGCTCGGGCCGCTCGTCGCGACGCTGCTGGGCGGGCTGGTGCTGTTCGGACTGTTCGGGCTCCAGCCGCTCGCCTGGATCGGGGCGCTGGACGAGGTGGGCTTCAGCAACGGGTGGTGGGAGGCGCTGGCCCGGGTGTGCATCGGCCCCGCGGCGCTCTGGGGTCCGATCACCATCGCCCTCGGCATCGCCTACTACCGCCGCCGCACCGCGTGAACCCGGTCGCTGCGCAGGAAGTCGGACCGGCCGACTTCCTGCGCAGCGCCGCGTCTCAGTGCGTGCGGTAGTACTCGCCGACCGCGGCGAAGGCCTCCTTCGGCTCCCAGGGGAGCCCGGGGAAGGCACTGCCCGGGCGGTCCTCGTGGACCTTGACGATGCCGTAGCTGGCCAGGTCGAGGTCCTCGCGCGGATCGCCGTCCGGGCGGTGGACGAAGTCGTGGAGCGCGAAGGTGAACACGAAGGCGGCGTCGATCCCGCCGGCGTCGAAGGCCGTCAGCAGCTCGCGCAGGTGGGCGGCCTGGCCGGGCTCGTCGCGCTGGTAGCTGCCGTCGAGGCGCACCGGCCCGTCGGGGCCGTACTCGACCACCGACAGGCCGAGCGCGCCCCGGTCGCCCGCGCCGCGGTAGGTGGCGGAGCCGAACTCGGTGACGGCGACCGGCTTGCCCTGGGCGGTCAGCTCGCGGACGCCGTCGGCGAAGCGGTCGGCGGTCCCGGCGGAACGGTAGAGGTCGAGCGAGACGACGTCGAAGGGCGTCCAGTCGACCTGCTCCAGCGGGACGGCGGCGTAGGTGAGCCTGCCGTGGAAGTGCTCTCTGACGGTGGCCACCGCCTCGCCGAGGAAGGCGTTCACCTTGCCGCGGACCGCGCCGAGGTGCTCGCGCACCGCCTCCGGCCGGGCGAGCAGCGCGATCCGCTCCTCCGTGGTGTCGCCGGGCAGGAACCCCGGGTTCATCAGGCTGAGTTCGGCGCCGGCCACGAACACCACCTCGGCCCCGCCCAGCCGCAGCCGCTCCGCGCGCCCGGCGCAGTCGGCGAACAGCCGCAGCATCTCCTCGGCGGTGCGCTCCAGCGGGTACGGGGAGAACCAGACCTCCAGCCCGAGCCCGGCGGCGTATCCGGCGGCGAGCTCGATCCGGTCCGGATCGCCGCCCATAATCCGTACGGCGGTGCAGTGCAGTTCGTCGCGGATGATCCGCAGCTCGCGCTCGACGACCTGGGGGTCGAACAGCTTGCGTGAGTACGAGCCGCCCCGGACGAATCCGGTGTCGTAGCTGATTCCCCTGGCGCGCATGGTCTCCTGCCTTCACGGAGGATCGGAAACTTACGGTACGGCCAGTACCGTAGTTGCCGTGGCCCCAGCGCGGCAAGTAAGCATGGTGGCGGTACGGGCGGCAGCGAGGGCGGAGCGGGAGCATGGCCGGGCAGACGCGGCGGCGCGGAGCGGCGCTGGAGGAGGCGATCCTGGCGGCCGCCGTCGCGGAACTCGCCGAATCCGGGTACGCGGGGCTGACCATGGACAAGGTCGCCGCCCGCGCGGGCACCAACAAGAACGCCCTCTACCGGCGCTGGCCCAACCGGCTCGCCCTCGGTATCGCCGCCTACAAGCAGCTCGCCAAGGCCGCCCCGCTCCCCGACACGGGTGAACTGCGCGGCGACGCCCTGGAGTTGTTGCGCCAGGCGAACCGGCACTGGAGCTCCCCGCTCGGCGGCGTGCTGCGCGAACTGCTGGCCGCGGCCGGTGGCGCGACGGAGTTCCTGGCGCAGCTGCAGGACCAGTCCGGCGACGCCGCGGCCGCCCCCTGGCTGACCCTGCTGGGCCGGGCCGTCGCCCGGGGCGAGGCGGCGCCGGAGGTACTGCACCCGCGGGTGGCGACGGTGGCGGTGGTGCTGCTGCGCAACGAGTTCGTCGTCCGAGGCGTGCCGAGTGCGCCCGACGACGTGCTGGTCGAGATCGTGGACGAGGTGTACCTGCCGCTGGTCCGGCGCCGGAGCGCTAGCTGACCCGGTTCCCCTCGGTGAGGGTGGCGGCGAGGCGTTCGGCGGCGGCGGCGTCCAGCGGGGCGTGGCCGAGCAGGAAGCGGTACCAGAACAGTCCGTAGACCTGGTCCACGATCAGGTCCAGGTCGGCGCCGCCGTCCAGTTCGCCGCGTTCGCGGCCCCGGGCGAGGAGTTCGTGCAGCGCGGTCCGCCGGGTGGCGGTGAAGGTCTGCATCAGTTCGGCCAGGTGGGGGTCGCGGGCGGCCTCCCGGACGACGGTGCGCAGCGCGGAGGCGGTGGTGCTGCGCTGCGCGGCGTCGAAGGTGGTCTCGATGAAGGCGCGCAGGTCGGTACGCAGGCTGCCGGTGTCCGGCTGGTCGGAGACGTCTCGGTCGGCGCGGTCGGTGAGGGCGTCCAGCAGGACCGCGCCCTTGGAGGGCCACCAGCGGTAGACGGTCTGCTTGCCGACGCCGGCCGTACGGGCGATGGCGTCGATGGTGACGGGTGTGCCGTCGGAGTCCGCGAGCAGGTGCAGCGCCGCGTCCAGGATCGCCCGGTGGGCCGCCTCGTTGCGGCGGCGGCCGGTGTGCGGCCGGGCGGAGGGGGCCTGTTCGGCCGCCCGCGGGTCGGTCTCGCTCATCGTGTTCCCTTTCGTTCTGCCCCCGCTTGACAAGACTAGCAGTCTCGGCAACCATCATTACCAGAACTGACGGTCTCGACAAGCTGGCGAACAGGTAGCCGGAAAGGCCAGAACCATGAGCACTGCATCTGCATCGAACGTCTTCGCCGGACAGCGCACCGTCGTGATGGGCGGCAGCTCGGGCATCGGCGAGGCGACCGCGACCGCCTTCGCGGCGGACGGCGCCGAGGTCGTGATCACCGGCCGCGACCGCGAGAAGCTGGACGTCGCCGTCGCCCGGATCGGCGGCAGCACCAGCGGCGTCCAGCTGGACGCGACCGACCCGGCCGCCCTGGCCGCCTTCTTCACCGCGACCGGCACCGTCGACCACCTGGTCGTCGCGGTCAGCGGCGCGGCCGGCAGCGGCGCGTTCGCCGATCTGGACCTCGCCGACCTGGCGCACGGCTTCGACGCCAAGTTCTGGCCGCAGGTCCGGGTCCTCCAGGCGGCCCTGCCGCACCTGCGCAAGGACGGCTCGGTCACCCTGATCACCGCCGCCTCGGCCCGCGCCGCCATCCCCGGCACCGCCGGACTGGCCGCCATCAACGGTGCCCTGGAGGCGATGGTCCCGCCGCTGGCCGTCGAACTCGCCCCGCTGCGGGTCAACGCCGTCTCGCCCGGCGTGATCGACACCCCGTGGTGGGACCGCGTCCCCTCCGAGCAGCGCACCGCCCTCTTCGACGGCCTGGCCGCCACCACCCCGGTCGGCCGGGTCGGCCGCCCCGAGGACGTCGCCCGGGCGATCCACATGTTCGCCGCCAACACCTTCGTCACCGGCGTCGTGCTCGACTGCACCGGCGGCGCCAACCTCCCCACCGGCCGCTGAGTACCCTCACCCCGGCGGCCCGGCCCGGGAACTCCCGGACCGGGCCGCCGGGGGCGCCCTCAGCCCTGTTCGGGCCGGGCCCCGCCCGTCACCACTCCGCGACCCGGTAGTCCTTGAGGAACACCCCCGACACCGGGTCGCCCGCCTCGCCGCGGACGATCGGGTCGTAGACCCGGGCGGCGCCGTCCACGATGTCCAGCGGAGTGCGGAAGCCCCGGGCGGCGATCCGGGTCTTCCTGGGCGCCGGGTTCTCGTCGGTGATCCAGCCGGTGTCCACGGCGCACATGTGGACGCCCCGCGGGGCGAGCTCGGCCGCGCTGGTGCGGGTGAGCATGTTGAGCGCGGCCTTGGCCATGTTGGTGTGCGGGTGGCGTGCCGTCTTGTTGCGGACGGCGAACCGGCCCTCCACCGCGGTGACGTTGACGATGTAGCGGGCGCGGTGCGGGGAGGCGAGCAGCAGCGGCAGCAGCCGGTCGCAGAGCAGGGCCGGGGCGAGGGCGTTGACCAGCTGGGTCTCCAGCACCTCGGCCGGGTCGAGCGAACCGAGCGTGGCGGACCACGAGTTGGCGGGCGCGAGGTCGGGCAGCAGCCCGGCCTCGTCGGTGAGGTCCAGCAAGGGACCCGCCCCGGAGGGGAGTTGGGCCGCGCCGGTGAACGGCCGGAATCCCGGCGCCCGGGTGACGGCCCGGCGGTCGGCGGCCGGCAGGGCCGTGGTCTCGCCCGCCGCCAGCAGGGCGTAGGACTCGGGCGGGCGGCGCAGCGTCTGCGCGGCGTTGTTGACCAGGATGTCCAGTGGGCGGCCGTCGGCGCACAACTGATCCGTCAGGCAGAGGACTTGGCGCGGGTCGCGGAGGTCGATGCCGACCACCGTCAGCCGCTCCCACCACTGGTCGCTGCCCTCGGCGGCGCGGAAGCGGCGCACGGTGTCCTGCGGGAAGCGGCTGGTGACGGTCAGCTCGGCGCCGTCCCGCAGCAGCATCAGGGCGAGCTGGAAGCCGATCTTCACCCGCCCCCCGGTGAGCAGCGCCCGACGGCCCCGCAGGTCGGTGGAGAGGCCGCGGCGGGCGGTGTTGTCGGCCGCGCAGTCCGGGCAGAGCATGTGGTAGAAGCCATCGACGCGGCGGTACGGCTGCTTGCAGACGTAGCACCTGCGCGGCACCTGCAGTTCGCCGACCGGCCCGGTGGGGACTGCGGTGAGCGGTGCGTCCTCGCGGCGGTGCCGGGCGCCGGTCGCGGTGGCGGCGAGCAGGTCGGCGTCGGCCTGCCGGAGCGCCTCCTTGGCCTCCTGGCGACGGCGCTTGCGGCTCTCCGTCACGAAGGAGCTGAGCTGCCGCTCGGCGTGCAGCCGGGTGCGGTCGTGGGAGGGTAGGCCGCGGAGGCGGCCCAGGGTGCGGCTGAACGCGCTGAGTTCCTCGGGGGTGAGGCCCGCCGCGCACGCGGCTTCGCTGGTCGTGGTGTCGATGATCAGCTGATGGTGGTCGTCCCGGACCGTCATGTCCGCCCCCTCGTTCCGTACAGGTGGGAGGGACTGTAGTTGACGGTCCGGAAGGATGAGATGCCAATTTCCGCCGGGGGTGGCCCGGGCGCTCAGCCGCAGTCGGGCGTCAGTGAACCGACCCGGCGGCCGTCGAGCTCGTGGGGTCCGAAGTGGGCGAGCTCCTGCTCGTCACCGGCGAAGTGGGGCTGGTCGTTCAGCCGGATGATGCAGCCGAAGTCGTTCGGGAGGGGGGCGACGGCCGAGCGCGGGTGGATCGGCGGCTCGATGTCGTCCAGTTCGCGCAGGCTGAAGCCCTCGCTCGTGACGTGCGCGTCCTCGTTGAGCAGGATGCGCCCGGTCTGGTGCGGACCATCGAACAGGCACAGGTGCCCCTTGGGACACCTCGGGGCGGTCGGCATGGCGTGGACGGCGGGCGCGGTGGCGGTGGCGAGGGCGATCGCGGCGGCGGAGGCGAGGGCGGCGCGGAGCAGGCGGTGACGCACGAGAGGTCCCAATCGTTCGGCACAGGGGAAGCGCAGGGAGCGCAGGGAGGCGACTACCATCCGTGTGGTCGTCGTCACCGCATGCTAGATGGTTCCCGGGCGAACGACGGAGCCGCGCGCCGGTTTCCGGACACCCGCGCCGGAACGCGCGGAGGTGCCGGCCGCCCTTCCCGGGCCGCCGGCACCTCGTTCCCGCTACCGGGCTCAGCCCGTGTACTGGCTGAAGATCTTCGCGAACTCGTACGGCTGCTGCGGGACGTTGGTGCACTTGGCCAGCGAGCCGCCGGTGCAGGCGTTGGCGTCCCGGGTGGCGTCCCAGAAGGCGAGCAGGCCGAGGTGGTTCTGCTTGGCGAAGGTCACCAACTGCTGGGCGGCGGCCTGGTTGTAGATCTGGTGGTCGTCGTTCTCGCCGATCATCGGGGTGACCCCGACCATGGCCCACAACTGTGTGTCGGTCTTCGCCGGGTAGAGCGCCTTGAGCTGGCCGAAGGTGGACCGGGCGGCCTGGACGGTGGCGTTGCCGTAGTCGGTGCCGGAGCGGTAGTAGTCCATCGCCATGACGTTGACCAGGTCGAGGTTGACCCCGGCGTCCCGGGCGGACTTGACGACGGCCACGCCGTCGCCGGTCAGGCCCTCGGGCAGGACGGGCAGGGTGAGCGAGACCTTGAGGCCGGGGTGGGCCTGCTGGAGTTTGGCGAGCGCGGCCGAGCGGCGGTCGTTGGAGGCGGTGTCGGCGATCGCCGCGCCCTCGATGTCGTAGTCGACGTAGCGCAGGTCGTAGGCGTTGACCACGGCGTCGTACTCGTTGAACAGCGAGTCCACCGAGGTGCAGGCGGCGGCGAGTTCGGTCCCGGCTGCGCCGCCGAAGGAGAGCTTGACGTCGCCGCCCGCCGCGCGCAGCGCGTCGACCTGGTCCTTGGCCCAACCGGTGCGCGGGTCGTAGGCGTTGAACCAGCTGGCCTTGCAGCCGACGCCGGTGACGAAGCCCATGCTGTAACCCCTGGCGCCGCCCGCCCTGGCCATGTCGGGCATGGACGGCGTGGGCCAGGCGCCCATGTCGATGTACGGGGCGACCGGGAGGGCGACGTTCGGCGGCGGGGTGGTCGGGCCGCCGGTGGGCGGAGTGGTCGGCGGGGTGGTCGGGGGAGTGGTCGGACCGCTGCCGCCGGGGCCGGTGAGCGTGACGTCGTCGGCGACGTAGCCGCCCTGCCCGTACCAGCCGTGCAGGTAGACGGTGACGCTGGTGGTGGTCGGGCCGGTGGTGAAACCGGCGGACAGCTGCTGCCAGTTGGAGCCGCCGGGGGTCCACACGGCGGGGTCGGTGACGCCGCTGCCGGTAACGCCGAGGTAGACGTACTGGCCCTGCACCCAGGCGCTGAGGCTGTACGTGGTGTTGGGCTGGACGCTCACGGTCTGGCCGCACTGCGCGGTGTCGCTCGCGCTCGCCGCCCCCTTGAGTGCGTACGCCCCGCTGTGGGCGCCGGAGTTGACGACGCTGCCGGTGCCGGCGGAACAGCTCCACGGGCCGAGGGCGCCGCTCTCGAAGCCGCCGTTGGCGAGCAGGTTCGCGTCGGCGGCGCCGGCGTTCCCGGCGAGGGTGGCGAGGCCGCCGGCGGCGAGCACCGCGGCGGCGGCGAGGCTCAGCAGTTCGGTCCGGCCGGTGGGGCGGCGGTGCGTGGGGGCGTGCTGGAGCGCACTGGGCATGGGGGTGCCTCTCGGGACGTGGGGCCGCCCGCGCCGTGAAGGGGGGGACACGGGGCGGGCGGCAGCATGGGGGCTGGTCCGGTGCGGGGAGGAGCGCGGTGCTGAGGATCAAACTGGACTAGACCAGCTGTGCACGTCAAGCACTTCCCGGCTTCCGGAAGCCGTCCCGGGCAGGTTTTAGGGCGGGTTTAAGGGCGGGTTTAAGGACCGCCCTCCCGCGGGCCGTCTCAGCCGCAGCAGGACTTGCACTCCTTCACCTGCACGTTGTCGAGCACCGGGCCGTACGGGCCGCCCACCGTGCTCTCGAAGGCCAGCGTGGTGCTGGAGTTCTGCGCGACGAAGCTGAACTGCCGTCCGACGTAGCCCATCGCGGCCCTGGTCCTGCCGGTGACGTCGAAGGAGTAGTCCTGGAAGTCCTGCCCGTCGATGAGCGCCCGCCCGGTCCGGAGGGCGACCCCGCCGTCGGGGTTGCCGGCCAGCGCGTACGTCACCGAGTAGGTGGCGCCGGGGACGGTGGTGAAGGTCTGGGCGATGGTGCCGGCGGCGTTGCCGTTGAGGTCGAGAGCCTGGTCGCCCTCGGCGGCCTGCCACATGCCCGCCCCGATCAGGTCGACACTGCCGCTGGTGACCCGCCACGGGCCGATGGTCTGCCCGGCGGCGAACTCGGTGAAGTTCCCCGCAGGCGCCTTGGGGGACTCGAAGCTGCCGTCGTCGAAGCGGCTGAACGCGCGGTGGCCGGCCGCCTGGGCCGGGGCGGCGAGCGCGGTGGTGGTCAGGGCGGTGGCGGCGACGGCCAGGGCGAGCGCGGCGGTGCGGGTGCGCGAGAACGACATGGGTTCCTCCCCGAGTTCCGTGACTTTTCGGTCACTTCCGTGTTGCCGGGCCGAGTTGATCGGCCGCGAACAGAGCGTCGACCGTCCCGGCGAGCCGTGCCAAGACCGGGCGGGCGGCGCCCGGTGGTGCGGGGTGCCCCGGGGCGGGCTCTCGCGCGCCGGTTTGGCGGGGGCGGGGCCGCCGGGGCCCGGCGGGCCGTGCGGGGACGAACACCCCGGGCCGACGGCCGGGTGGGGTAGCCCGGTGGTGAAACCGGAGCCGCGCGCCCCGTCCGCGCCTCCATGGTGGGTCGATGAGCATATGAACAGCCTGGTGGTCGATGAGGGGTAGAGGCTGGAATCGCAGGCCAACCTGGAGCTGGTCGGGCGGGTCAGGGCGATCGCCGACCGGCTCGGCGCCACACCCGCCCAGGTCGCGCTGGCCTGGACGCTGGCGCAGGGCCGGTACGTCTTCCCGATCCCCGGCACCAGGACACCGCGCTACCTGCTGGACAACGCGGGCGCCGCCGGGCTCACGCTCTCCGCCGACGACCTGGCCGAGCTGGACGCGCTGCCCGCCGCCGAGGGCGGGCGCTACTACTGACCCTCAGCGCTCCTTCACCCACACCAGCTGCCGTCCGGTCTCGCCCGGGGCCCGGGCGGCGGCCTCGGTGACCCGGTCCAGCCGGTAGCCGAGCTTGCGCGGGACGGCCGCGCTGGCGCCGTTCGCCTGGTCGCAGCGGATCTCCACCCGGGCGATTCCCGGCAGGGCCAGGGCGGCCTCGGTCAGCGCCCCGGCCGCGGCGGTGGCGATGCCGCGGCCGACGTGCCGGGCGGCGACCCAGTAGCCGATCTCCAGCGCGCCCGGGCCGATCCGCCCGTGCAGGCCGAAGGCGCCGACCACCCGGCCGGGTGCGTCGTCCAGGTCGGCCAGGTACATGAAGTCCGTGCCGGCCTCCCAGGCGGCGGTGCCGGCCCGGGTCAGCTCGGCGGTCCGGGCCCGGGTGGGGGCCTCGGCCGCCCACTCCATCCAGGGCCGCAGGTGCTCCAGGTTGGCGCGGACGGCCCGGTTCAGCGCCGGGGCGTGGGCGCTGCGACGGCGGTGCAACCGCAGGCCGCCGGGCAGCCGCAGCAGTTCGGGCGGCCGTCCGGTGGTCGCCTCGGGCGCCTCGGGCGCCTCCGTCGGTACCGCCGGGGCCGCCGTGCCCGCGGGTGCCGCCCGGGCGGGCTCGCAGGAGTGCGACTGTGCTCGGCTCATGGCCGCGATTATGTCCTTGCCCCGGACCTGCCACATCCGGAAGGGGGCGCGACCGGAGCTCCCGACCGGGGGTGCGGGCGGCGCGCCCCCGGCGCCTCAGAGCCGGACCATCACCTCGTCGAGATCCTTGCGCCGCAGGTCCGGCACGCGCGCCCCCTCGGCCGGGTAGCCGACCGGGATCACGTACGCCGCGCGCTCCTCCGCCGGGCGGTCGCACACCTCGTTGAGGAACCGCATCGGGCTCGGCGTGTGGGTCAGCGTCGCCAGTCCGGCCTGGTGCAGCGAGGCCAGCAGCAGCCCGACCGCGATCCCCACCGACTCCTTGGTGTAGTACGGGCGCGGCGAGTTGGGCCCCTTGTGCACCTCGAAGACCACGATCACGGCCGGCGCGTCCTCCAGGAACGGCTTGTGCCAGTCGGTGCCGATCGGCGCCAGTGCGGCCAGCCACTCCTCGGACGCCCGGTGGCTGTAGAACTCGCGCTCCTCGGCCTCGGCCGCCTCGCGCAGCAGCCGCTTGCGCTCCGGGTCGGTGATCACCACGAACCGCCAGGGCTGGACGTGCGCGCCGCTGGGCGCGGTGCTCGCGGTGCGGACCGCCCACTCGATCACCCCGTCCGGGATCGGGTGGCTGTCGTAGTCGCGGACGGTCCGGCGCTGCGCCATCACGTCGTGGAAGGCCTTGCTGCGGTCCTCGGCCTGGTGGGCCGGCACCGTCATGGGGGTGAGCGGGACGGTCGGGTGGGACGCCCCTGCCACTGCGCTGTCAACCATGGCCGACAGCACAGCACATGACGGCCACTCCGGGAAGAGGTAGAGACCAATTCCGGGAGTGGCCGTCCTGCGCCGGGGAGGGTTGGGGAGGGTTACAGCTCGTGCACCCGGCCGTCACGGACCTCGATCCGCCGGTTCACCGCCACGGTGTCCAGCATCCGCCGGTCGTGGGTGACCAGCAGCAGGGTGCCGGTGTACGAGCCGAGCGCCGACTCCAGCTGCTCGATCGCCGGCAGGTCCAGATGGTTGGTGGGCTCGTCCAGCACCAGCAGGTTGACCCCGCGCGCCTGCAGCAGCGCCAGCGCGGCCCGGGTGCGCTCGCCGGGGGAGAGGGTGCCGGCCGGGCGCAGCACGTGCGCCGCCTTGAGTCCGAACTTGGCCAGCAGGGTGCGCACCTCCTCGTCGGTGAACTCCGGTACGGCGGCCGCGAAGGCGTCCGCCAGCGGCTCCCCGCCCAAGAACAGGCCGCGCGCCTGGTCCACCTCGCCGACCACCACGCCGGAGCCCAGCACGGCGCTGCCGCCGTCGAGTTCGAGCCGGCCGAGCAGGGCCGCCAGCAGGGTCGACTTGCCCGCGCCGTTGGCACCCGTGATGGCGACCCGGTCGGCCCAGTCGATCTGCAGGTCCACCGGGCCGAAGGCGAAGTCGCCGCGCTTGGCGACGGCCGCTCGCAGGGTGGCGACCACCGAGCCGGAGCGCGGCGCGGTGGCGATCTCCATGCGCAGCTCCCACTCCTTGCGCGGCTCCTCGACCACGTCCAGCCGCTCGATCATCCGCTGGGTCTGCCGGGCCTTGGAGGCCTGCTTCTCGGTGGACTCGGCGCGGGTGGCGCGGGCCTTCTTGTCGTTGTCGCCGCCCTTGCGGCGGGCGTTGCGGACGCCGTGCTCCATCCAGTTGCGCTGCATCTGCGCCCGGGCCTCCAGCGAGGCCTTGGTGTCGGCGTACTCGTCGTACTCCTCGCGGGCGTGCCGACGGGCCACCGCCCGCTCCTCCAGGTACGCCTCGTAGCCGCCGCCGTACAGGTTGACCTGCTGCTGGTGCAGGTCCAGCTCCAGCACCTTGGTGACGGTGCGGGCCAGGAACTCGCGGTCGTGGCTGATCAGCACGGTTCCGGCGCGCAGGCCCTTGACGAAGGACTCCAACCGCTCCAGGCCGTCCAGGTCGAGGTCGTTGGTGGGCTCGTCGAGCAGGAACACGTCGTAACGGGAGAGCAGCAGCGAGGCCAGGCCCGCGCGGGCGGCCTGGCCGCCGGACAGCGCCGTCATCGGCAGGTCGAGGGAGACCTTCAGGCCGAGCGAGTCGGCCACCTCCTCGGCCCGCTCCTCCAGGTCGGCGCCTCCGAGGTCCAGCCAGCGGTCCAGGCTCGCCGCGTACGCGTCGTCGGCGCCCGGACGGCCCTCGACCAGCCCCTCGGTGGCCTCGTTCAGTGCGGCCTGGGCGGCCGCGACACCGGTGCGCCGGGCCAGGAAGTCGCGCACCGACTCGCCCTCCCGCCGCTCCGGCTCCTGCGGGAGGTGGCCGACGTTGGCGCTCGCCGGGCTGAGCCGCAGCGACCCGCCCTCGGGGGTGTCCAGCCCGGCCAGCAGCCGCAGCAGGGTCGACTTGCCGGCGCCGTTCACGCCGACCAGGCCGATCACGTCGCCGGGGGCGACGACCAGGTCCAGGCCGGAGAAGAGGGTGCGTTCGCCGTGGCCGGCGCTGAGGTCCTTGACTACGAGTGTGGCGCTCATGATGGGCCGATTGTAGGAGGACCGGGCCCCGAGCCGGAAAAGCCCGGGGCCGCGGCTGTGGCAGCCGCGGCCCCGGGGGTGATCCGTGGATCACTGCCTATCGGGTCACTTGGCCTTCTTGGAGAAGTAGTCGAACATGTGCGCCGCGACGTCCTCCAGGTAGGGGCCGGCCTCGTAGGTGTTGGCGCCGTTGCCGACGGAGGTGTCGCTGACCAGGGCCGGCTTGCCGTCCTTGGTGGCGTACCAGCCGCCGCCGCTGCTGCCGCCGGTCATGTTGCAGCCGATCATCAGCATCGCCGGGCGGTCCGGTACACCGGGCTTCGCGGCCGGCTTGCCGCCGTCGCAGTGCTCCAGCTCGACGCCGTCGAAGGGCTTGCCCTCCGGGAAGCCGTAGTTGGAGACGGAGGCGAGCTGGTCACGCGGGGCGTTGAACCACAGCGGCACCGAGCCGCCGACGGTCTCCTCCAGCGACTTGCCGTTCGGGTCCGGGTTGGCGACCTTGACGATGCCGAAGTCGTACTGGCTCCAGGGGCCGCCCTTCTCCGGGTCGGCCTCCTGCGTCCACTGCGGGGAGACCATGCCGGCGGTCGCGCCCCACTCGCCGTACGGCTCGGCGTCCTCCAGCTTGGACTTCTGCTTGTTGCCGTTGCTCAGCACGCCGTTGCTGTTGAAGGCCGGGGCGAAGGTGATGTCGGTGTAGTACTTGTTGCCCTTGCCGCCGTGCAGGCAGTGGCTCGCGGTCCACACCAGGTTGCTCTTGCCCGGGTTGGCCGGGTCCGAGACGACGGTGCCGGAGCACACGTAGTCGTCGTTGCCGTCCTTGAAGAAGATCTTGCCGTTGACGTGCGTGTTCTTCGGGAACGGGTGCGCCACCGGCTTCGCCGCGACGACCGCGGGCAGGTCACCCGGCCCGGTCGGCGGCTGGGCGGCGGTGGGCTGGGCCGGGGCCGCGCCGGTCGGCTGCGCGGTCGGCTGGGCCGGGTCCTGCGTCGGGGCCTGGCCCGGCGCCTGCGGCAGCGGCTTCGGCTTGGCGTTGAGCAGCTTCTGCAGGGTCCAGTAGCCCTTGACCGCCGGGGTGATCACGTTGGCCTGGGCCCACTTGTCCCAGTCCTCCAGCTTCCAGGTCTTCAGCTCCTGGACCGTCGGCAGCTTGAGCGGCGCGGCGCCCGGCTTCCCGGAGGCGGAGGCCGCGACCGTCGGAGCCGTGCTCTGGGCACCGGCCGGGTCACTGTTGTCCGGCCCGCAACCGGTGGCGACCACCATGGTCAGCGCGGCGACGGAAGCGCCGAGGACGGCACGGCTCGGCCGGGATATCGGTGACATGAGTTCAAATCCCCCTGTTGACTACCGCCATACGCCCTGTTCCTCGGGTACGGCCTTCGGGCCGCAGGTATGGCAGGTGAGGAGTCTGCCATGCGGATGAGGAACTCCTTACATCCGCCCCTCGCCGGGACGGGGGCTGTCACCGGATCGGCACGGGATCGGCACCGGGCCTTCGCCGGGGGGGAGGAAACGGCCCCGGCGGCAAGGCCGAACAAATCGGTTGCCTCCGTCCACCGGCCCGCCTAGCATGGTCCGTGTCATCCGCCAGACAAGGAGAAGGCCGTTGATCTACTGAGGTCCCGGGACACCGCCCCGCCACGCCAGGCCCTGCTCCTGCCGCGTGGTGCGCGAGTGTGCGACCTCAGTCACGGCCCCGTGGCGCCCCTTAGCGCCGCCCTGTCCCTCGGCCGTTCCGGTTCCGCACCCGCGGTGTCTCCCCGTGTTGCTCCTCGTTCCTTCAGCAACCACCCGGGAGGCCTTGCATGGCACAACCCACCACCGCCGTCCTCTGCACCGACCTCGCGTTCGAGTGGCCCGACGGCAAGTCCGTCCTGGACGGATTCCACCTCGCCGTCGGCCCCGGCCGCACCGGACTGATCGGCCTCAACGGCGCCGGGAAGTCCACCCTGCTGCGGCTGCTCGCCGGCGAGCTCACCCCCACCGGCGGCACCGTCCGGATCGCGGGCGAACTCGGCTACCTGCCCCAGGGGCTGACACTCGACACCGGCCTGCGGGTCGACGAGGCGCTCGGCATCCGGGCCGCCCGCGAGGCCCTGCACGCCATCGAGTCCGGCGACACCGACCAGCGGCACTTCGACGCCGTCGGCGACGACTGGGACGTCGAGGAGCGCGCCCGCGCCACCCTCGACCGGCTCGGCCTGCACCGGCTCGGCCTCGACCGCACCACCGGCGAACTCTCCGGCGGCGAGGCGGTGCTGCTGCGACTGGCCGCCCTGCTGCTGCGCCGCCCCGACGTGCTGCTGCTCGACGAGCCCACCAACAACCTCGACCGGGCCGCCCGCGAGCGGCTCTACGAGGCGGTGGCCGGCTGGCACGGCGTCATGGTGATCGTCAGCCACGACCGCGAGCTGCTGCGGCACGTCGACCAGATCGCCGACCTCCGGGACGGCGAAGTCACCTGGTACGGCGGCAACTTCGACGACTACGAGCGCACCCTCGCAGCCCAGCAGGAGACGGCCGAACGGCTGCTGCGCAACGCCGAGGCCGAGGTCCAGCGCCAGAAGCGGGACTTGGTCGACGCCCGCAGCAAGCTGGAGCGCAGCGCCAGCTACGGCCGGAAGCGCTCGGTCACCCGCAACGACCCGCACATCTTCGCCGGAATGCTCAAACGCAAGGGCCAGGAGACGGCGGGCCGGCTCACCGGCATGCACACCGAGCGCCTGGAGGAGGCCAGGGCGCGGCTCACCGCGGCCGAGGAGGCGGTGCGCGACGACGCCGAGATCCGGGTCGACCTGCCGCGCACCGCCGTGCCGGCCGGGCGCGGGGTGCTCACCCTGCAGAAGGTCCGGCTGCCGGGGCTGCCCGGGCTGCCCGAGGGCGTCACCGTCGACCTCGACCTGCGCGGCCCCGAGCGGATCGCCCTGGTCGGCCGCAACGGTTCCGGCAAGACCACGTTGCTGCGCACCATCGCGGGCGAACTCGCCCCGCTGGACGGCATGGTCACCACCCAGGTGCCGCTGCGCCACCTGCCGCAGCGGCTCGACCTGCTGGACGACGAGCTGACGGTCGCGGAGAACGTCAAGCTGTTCGCCCCGGGCGCCGGGGACAACGCCGTCCGCGCCCGGCTGGCCCGTTTCCTGTTCCGCGGCGGCCGGGCCGACCAGCCGACCGGCACGCTGTCCGGCGGCGAGCGGTTCCGGGCGACGCTGGCCGCCCTGCTGTTGGCCGACCCGCCACCGCAGCTGCTGCTGCTCGACGAGCCGACCAACAACCTGGACCTCGCCAGCGTTCGGCAGCTCACCCAGGCGCTGGCCGCCTACCGGGGGGCGCTGGTCGTGGTCAGCCACGACCTGCCGTTCCTGCGCGGCCTTGGGCTGACCAGGTGGCTGGAGCTGGACGGCGGACTGAGGGCGGTGGATCCGATGTAGCTAGTGCTGCGAGTCCTGTGCGCCACGGGCCCCGTGGTCGTCCTGGGCGCCTTGGGCGAGCTGGGCGGCCTGGGCGTCGTGGTCGTCCGGTGAGTCCTGCGCCTCCTCGGCGAGCGCCCGGCGGGCCGTGCCCGCGACCAGCGTGCCCAGCCGGTCCAGCCCGACCACGAGGGCGCCGAGCACGACGAACTCGACGGTCAGCTGGGCGATCTGGCCCCAGACGTAGCCGTAGCCCTTGCTGGTCGGGTCGAAGAAGAAGTACGGGTAGGGCGTCGGGAAGTCGTCGAACAGGGCGTTGCGGGCGAGCACGACCGCCGCGTAGCCGAGCGGGAAGGCCAGCCAGAGCGGGATGTCCTTCCAGGCCGCCGCGTTGCGCGGCTTCAGCACCAGCCAGTCGACCAGCACCATCACCGGCGTGACGTAGTGCAGGAAGAAGGACGACCAGTGCGCCAGCCGGTCCGGCCCGCTGACCAGTCCGGGCAGCGGGTTGGCGCCGTGCTGGAGCAGGATGTGCGAGACCAGCCCGGTGATCAGGATGTACAGCGTGGCGGCCCCGCGCAGCCGGGGCGCGGGCGCGTCCACGGTGTCGCGCTCGGCCATCCAGTACACCGCGCCGATGAAGTAGCCGAGCACGATGACGTTGCTCTGCACGGTGAAGTAGACCAGCGAGGACTCGCCGAGGACCAGGCCGAGGCCCGCCGAGAGCACGATGCCCGCGCGCCACCACAGCGCCGGGCGGGTCCGGACGGTCATGCGGCCACCAGTTCGTTCCAGGCGATACGGGAGGTATCGGACAGTTGATCGGAAGTTCGTACTCTACGTGCTGCGCCCGGGAGATCGGAATCCGCGTTCCGGACCCGCGGACCGCCGGGCGGCCGCGGGTTCAGCCCGGGAGCACGAACCCCGACTCGTACGCCGCGATCACCGCCTGGGTGCGGTCCCGGGCGCCCAGCTTTGCCAGCACGCTGCCGACATGGGTCTTCACCGTCTCCTGGCTCACCACCAACTGCCGCGCGATCTCACCGTTGTTCAGTCCGGTGGCCATCAGCCGCAGCACCTGACCCTCCCGCTCGGTCAGCCGCCCGATCGGCCCACGGTTCGGGGCGGCCTCCCGCCGGCCGCCCGCGCCGTGCCGCAGCGCGAGTTCGCGTACGGCCGCCGGGAACAGCAGCGAGTCCCCGCGCGCCACCAGTCGCACCGCCTGGACCATCTCCTCCGCCCGCGCCCGCTTCAGCAGGAACCCGGCCGCGCCCGCGCGCAGCGCGTCGTACACGTGGTCGTCGTGCTCGAAGGTGGTGACCACCAGGATCCTCGGCGGCTCGGCCATCCCGCCGACCAGCTGTTCGGTGGCCCGGATGCCGTCGATGCCGGGCATCCGGACGTCCATCAGCACCACGTCCGGGCGCAGTTCGCGCACCAGCGGGACGACCTCGGCGCCGTCGGAGGCCTCGCCGACCACGGAGAGGTCGGGCTCGGCGTCGATCACCACCCGCAGGCCCATCCGGACCAGCCGTTCGTCGTCCGCGATCACCACCCGGATGGCACCGCTCCCGTCGGTCCGGTGCCCACTGTCCTGTTCGGTGCCCTGTGCGCTGTCCCGTGCGCGGTCCTGTTCGGTGTCGTGTTCGGTGCTCATCCCGCGGTCCCTCCCACCGGCAGCCACACAGCCAGCCGCCACGTCGTTCCGTCCTCGCTCGGCCCCACGGCGCTGCCGCCGTGCAGGGCCGTCGCGCGTTCCCCGATCCCACGAAGCCCGCGCCCGCCGCCGGGGCGGCTCGGGCGGGCCGGGCCCAGCGGGTTGGTCAGTTCGATCTCCAGCCGGTCGGCGTCGAGCGCGACCCGCAGTCCGGCCGGGGCGGGCCCGGCGTGCCGCAGCACGTTGGTCAGTCCCTCCTGCACGATGCGGTACGCCTCGCGGGAGACCTCGGCCGGCAGTGCCCCCAGGCCGGGCGCCAGCTCGGCGTCCACCGTCACGCCGGTGCGGGCGAGTTGGCGCAGCAGGTCGTCCAGCCCGGCCAGGGTGGGCCCGGCCGCTCCGGCGGCGGCGTCCTCCTCCTCGCGCAACAGCCCGAGCACGGTGTCCAGTTCGGCGACGGCCCCGCGGGCGGTCTCCTCGATCGCCCGCAGCGCCTCGGCGGCGAAGTCCGGGTCGGTGCGCAGCACCCGGGCGGCCGCCGAAGCCTGGATGCCGACCGCGCTCAGCGCGTGCCCGACCGAGTCGTGCAGCTCGCGGGCCAGCCGGTTGCGCTGGGCGAGTACGGTGGCCCGCCGCTCGGCGGCGGCCAGCCGCTCCTCCGGAGTGGGACCGAGCAGGACGGGCGCCCAGCGGGCCAGCAGTGCGCCGCAGGCGGCACTGGTCCCGACGATCAGCAGCAGCAGGGCGAGGCCCAGCGCCGGGCCGGTGAGCATCCAGCCGGGGAAGCGGTCCGTCCAGAACCTGGCGAGTTCCTCACTCCCCACGAAGCCGAACAGCAGCACCACCGCGAACGGCACCCCGGCCAGCGTCATCCCGGCGACCACCCCGCCGGAGAACAGGTGCAGCACGAACCAGAGCGCGGTACGCCGACGGGCCGCCCAGGACCGGGCCGGCCCGGTGGCCAGCTCCTCCGGCCGTGCCACCGCGCACAGCGCCCGGGCGGCCGCCCCCTCCAGCCCCCGGACGGTCGGCACCAGGGCGGTGACTGCGGCCATCGGCAGCGAGGTGAACAACGCGAGGAACTGCAACAGGACTCGGCGCACCTCCCCCTGGTCGGGATTGAGCGCTCCGAGCGCCACCACCGACAGCAGGTAGTACGGCATGAGCAGCGCGCCACCCAGCACTAGGTGCACCCAGCGCAGTCGGGCCCGCCGCCCGAACAACGCCGCTCCCGCCCGCCGAATCCGGCCGCCCCCCGTGTCCACCCGGGTGACTCTACGACAGCGCCGCGCGCCGCGGCCGCCCGTTCGACCAGCGCCACCGCGCCGGCGGCCAGCACCAGCACCGCGGTCAGCACCTGTGCGGCCTGGACCAGGGCCAGCGGGCCGGTCGTCCCGGCCGCGGTGGCGCCGAAGGCGACCAACTGCCAGCAGCCCCAGCCGAACAGCGACCCGGCAGCCGTCCAGACCACCAACAACGGTACGCGCAGCGGCCTCAGAGGCCGGAGCCGGAACACCAGCACCAGCAGCCCCGCGGGGGCGGCCACCGCCATCACCGCCGTCACGGCGTCCATCACCGCCACACCCCTGGACCGGTCCTGTGCCAGGGCAGCCGGCAGCCCGGCCGTGCCACCCGCCGCCCAGTACGCCCGCGCCACCGCGGTACCGAGCCCGAGCAGCGCGGCGACGCAGGCCAGACTGCGCTGCACGGCCAGGGTGGGGGAGCGCGGCAGGTCGCCGGTCCCGGCCCGCAGCAGTGCGGCCCAGCGGTGCCGGGCGTACAGGACGAAGGCGGTGATCAGCGCCAGCCCCTGGACGGCGAACCCGCCGTACACCACGGGGAAGACCCAGCCGCCGAGGCCGCCGCCGGGTTCCTGGCCCGTGTTCCGCTCCGGTCCCAGGAGCAGACTGCTCAACAGGTACAGCGGCAGCGCCAGCAGGATGGTGCCGAGCAGCCCGGTCGCCACCCACATCGGGAAGAGCACCAGCCCGGCCGGGGCCCGTCGTCCCCAGGGCCGGACGAAGGCCAGCGCCAGGGCCGCGGCTATGGCGTCCATTCCGACGGTCAGCAGGTTCACCAGCCACAGCTCGTCCATCGCCCCGGGATCGCCCGATCCCACAGGGTGCCCGGTCAGCCACAGCGCCTTGAGCGTCAGGTACGGTCCCGTCGCCGCCACGGCGGTCCACCCGGCGAGGGCCCGTACCCGCCCTTCGTCGATCCTCATGCCCCCAGGCTGCCTCCGGACCCGGCCCGCGGCCTCCGCCGTGGGGGCGAACCCCCTCCCTCCGGCGGGGGATCCCCGGCCCTGCCGTTCACGCCATCCGGTGGATCAGGCGGTCCTCATGGTCCACCCGCCCGTCCGGGTCCGCCACCAGCCCGAGCCGCCCGGCGAGCCGGCGCGAGGGCAGGTTGTCCTCCCGGATCAACGCCGTCACCGGGATCCCCGGGAATCGCGGCAGCGCCTCCGCCATCGCCGCCCGGCACGCCTCCGCCGCGTAGCCCTTGCCCCAGGCGGACGGCCGGAACCGGTAGTACAGGTTGAACACCGGCTCCCCGTCCAGGCTGTGCAGGAACAGCCCGGCGACCCCGATGACGACCTCCGGCTCCTCCCGGGTCGACACCATGCAGTACCCGACCCCGTCCCGCGGCCAGTCCGCCACGAACCCGGCCAACTGCTCCCGCGCCTGCGCGATGTCCCGCTGCGGCCCGTCCGGGTTGTACCGGTTGGTCTCCGGATCCCCGTGGATCGCGAACATCGCCTCGGCATCCCCCTCCTGCGGCCGCGTCAACACCAGCCGCTCGGAAACGGCGACGATCGTGCGTCCGGTGACGACGGCCTGCTCAGCGGTGGTCATGCTGCTTCCCCCGATGTCGTACGTAATGGATCGCTCGCACGATAGACCATTACGCCGACATTCGCCCGCCCCATTTTCCGTCCCTACACGATCGGCTCGCATCCGATCGCCCTGCCCCCGGCGGTGAGGAACTGCTTCCAGGTCTCGTCGCTGTCGGGGACGAGCTTCTGGATGCCGTCCCAACTCATTCGGAAGTAGGCGGGCTTGCCGTGGCAGGTCGTCACCATCTCGCCGGGTTCCACCCAACGGGCCCGGCCGAGCCCCGGCTCGTCCTTCGGGGCGCCCACGGTCAGCAGCCGCGGCTCGGTGCCGATGGTGAAGGCGGCCGAGGACGTCGGGTCCCCGGTCGAGTGGATGCGGCAGGCCCACAAGGGATCGGTGGCGGTGGTCACGGTCTCCCGGAGACCGGTACTCCCGGGGGCTTCGGCGAGGGTGAGCCCGGGTAGACCGCAGACGGCGTTGCGGTCCAGGTCGTGCTCCTTCCCCGCCTCGGACAGCTCCCGGGGTGCTGGCATCGGCGCCTTTCCGCAGGCCCGCTGCATCGCGACGCGGTTGGCAGCCGACACGGCGAGTCCGGCGAGCTTCCGGGCGCCTGGCCTGTCGCTGCCACCGGATCGGACCGCGACCCGCAGCCCGCTGCCGCAGTCCTCGGGGAGCAGCGCCCACGCCCGGTGGTCGAAGGCCGCGCCGGCCGCGCCGCCGTTGGCCGAAGCGCCGAACATCCGGGCCTCCGCCTCGTCCGCGTTGTCCGCCAGGATGGAGAGGCCGGTGTCCTTGCGGAGTTCCACCGTGACCGACCGCTCGTTCCCGAACACTCCGTAACTCACCGTCGCCGTGCAGAACGCGGTGCCGCTGTGCAGGCTCCCGTCGCCGTACTTCTGCTCACCGACCGTGCCCGGCCCGAGCGCATCGTGCAGCGCGTCGGCGCTCACCGCCCCCTCACAGACGCTGCCCGGCCCGAAGGCATTGCTCAGGTTGCCTACGAGGAACGCCCCCACCCCGGCCGCGACCACCGCCAGCGCCACCCCAACGACCGCCGCCCGCGCCCGCAGCGCCCGCGTGGTGAACCCGCGCCGCTCGAGTGCCGCACCGATCCCCTCGGCCGTCCCGTCGGAGGGCGTTCCGTGCTGTCGTCCCGTCACCGGGTCACCCCTTCCCAAAGGCTGCGTTGTGGGCCTGGGTGATCGATGTGTAGTAGTGGACCTTGGCCGAGTCGGTCAGTTGGTCGAGCAGGACATCACGACTTGGCACGCCCATGTCGGCGGCCTTCCGCTGGAGCATGACCTGCATTTGCGACTGTCCCGTGGTGTAGAGGCTGCTGAGGTCGCCTTGCGCCTTGGTGTCGATCGCTGCGTTGACCTTGTTCGCCCAGTCGGACGTGGCGACGTCGACGTAGCGTTGGGCGATGTCCCCCACTGGCAGCCAGTCCGTGCCCGGCAGCATGTTCGCGAGCGTGCCGATGTAGTGGTAGTCCATCTTGGCTTTCCAGTTGGTCGTTGCCGACCTTGACCAGGAACGCCTTGTCGTACTTGCCGCCGCCTCCCATGAGAGTCGTCAGCGCCGGGTAGTTGTCGTTCCACCCCGCCGCGGAGCCGCCCGGGCGGCGGGCGGCCGCGAGGAGGCCGTCCTCCCAGTCCTTGCCCATGCCGCCGTCGCGGGTGGCGGTGGCGAGGGCCACGGACAGGCCGCCGTAGACGTCCTGGTAGCCCTTGGCATTGTGGTTGCCGTGGGCGAGGTCGCCGTAGACCTTGGAGTACTCCAGCAGGGCCTCCGGACCGGTCTTGCCACCGTAGTTGAGGCCGTTGAGCAGCGTGGTGGAGAAGTCCTTGTTCTCCGCGTTGGCGGCCAGCAGGGTCTGCAACTGCTTGAGCTGGTCGTCGGAGAGGCTGCCGCCCTTGGACGTCAGGTCGGTGGCCCGCTTGGCGTCGGCGACCGGGCCACCGCCGCCCGGGGTGGGGTTGAAGGCGGTGGTGCTGGTGCCGATGTCGCTCTGGAGGTCGACGGTGGCGCGCTGGTCGGCGGTGGTGGCCTTCTCGACGGCCTTGGCCAGGCGCTCCGATATGGCCTTGGCCTTGGCCTTGGCGTCCAGGTCCTTCGCCAACTTGTCGCTGTCCGGGTCGTTCCTGGCGCCCTTCGGCAGGCTCCAGCTGACCGAAGTCGGCCTCGTGCAGTTCCTTGAAGGAAACCATCCGTTTGTTCCCCCTGTTCTGGTCAGCGGGCCGCGTTCAGGTCGGCGACCGTCGTGATTTCGTTGCCGTGGTAGTACTCGCGGGTCCGGTCCAGGCTCGTGGCGGCGTTGTCGACCTTGTCGTGCAGGGTCTTGCACTGCTGCAGCCACCGCTCGGTGGCGGTGGTGAGGGCGCTGCCGAAGGAGAAGCCGCGGATCCTGGTCGACGCGGTGCTCGCGTACTCGGTGAGGCTGTGCGAACCGGGCCCCGCCTTGGCGTTGGCGTTGTCGAGGTCGGTGGCGATCTGCCGGGCCAGCCCGGCGGAGGCGGTGAGTTCGTACGGGGTGTCCAGCTGGGTGGTGGGCCTGTCCGGCGGGAGGAGCGGGAGGGGCGGCACGGTGTTGCCGTTGTCGGCCGGCGCCGGAGGCGCGTACGGCGACTTCTTGGTGGTGCTCGGCATCGGGTCCGTGGCCGGGGCCACCGGGCCGGTGGTGAAGTACGGGCTGACCATGTGTGTGCAATCCTCCCCAGGTGTACAGATGGTTCGTGCACCCTCTGCGACATGACGACCGTACAGGCCCGCTCCGTCAGTGCACCGACGCACCCTCCGTGGTGCCATTGGCACGGGGTGTGGTCGGGTTCGTCGGAGTCCGTCGCGGGTTCGTGGCGGGGGATCGGGGGTGGGCGAGGTCTTGTTACCGGCGGGTCGCTTGCCTATCATCGCGAGTGTTACAGCTTTACTGTCAAACCCCGAAGGGTTCTGCAGCCAGTGGGTGACACGAGCAGTCCGGCGGGCCGTGCGGGTGGTCCGGGGCCGTTGGCGGGTGTGCGGGTCGTCGAGCTCGCGGGAATCGGGCCGGGGCCGTTCGCGGCCATGCTGTTGGGCGATCTCGGGGCGGACGTGGTGCGGGTGGACCGGCCGGAGCCGTCGCCGCTCGGGACGGATCCGGCGCACGACCTGAGCAACCGGAACAAGCGGTCGGTGCTGGTCGACCTCAAGTCGCCCGAGGGGCCTGGGCTGGTGCTGGACCTGGTCGAGCGGGCCGACCTGTTGATCGAGGGCTACCGGCCGGGGGTGGCGGAGCGGCTCGGGGTGGGGCCCGAGGCGTGTCTGGCGCGCAATCCGGCGCTGGTGTACGGGCGGATGACCGGTTGGGGGCAGTACGGCCCGCGGGCCGCCACCGCCGGGCACGACCTCGGCTACGCGGCGGTGGCCGGGGTGCTCGGGATGGTCGCCTCGCCGGGAGGGGCCGAGGCGCCGCCCGGAATCCCGGCGAACCTGCTCGGCGACTACGCGGGCGGCTCGCTCTACCTGGTCGTCGGCCTGCTGGCCGGGCTGCACCACGCCCGGGCCACCGGCGCCGGCCAGGTGGTCGACGCGGCGATCGTCGACGGTGCGGCGCACCTCGGCAGCATGCTGTGGGGGCTGCTCGCGGCCGGCCACTGGCAGGACCGCCGGGGCGTCAACCTGCTGGACGGCGGTGCCCCGTTCTACGCGATCTACCGGGCGGCCGATGGCGGGCACCTCGCGGTCGGCGCCCTGGAGCCGCGGTTCTACGCCGAGTTCGCCCGGCTGCTGGAGCTGGGCCCGGACGCGCCCGGCCAGTACGACCTCGCCCGCTGGACCGAACTGCGCACCCTGATCGCCGCCCGCTTCGCCACCCGGACCAGGGCCGAGTGGGAAGCCGTCTTCGCCGGCTCGGACGCCTGCGTGGAGCCGGTGCTGACGATGCGCCAGGCAGCCCGCGAGGAGCACCTGCTGGCGCGCGGGACGTACGTCCAGGCGGACGGCGTGACCCAGCCCGCTCCCGCCCCCCGCTTCTCCGCCACCCCCGGCGCGCTGCGCCGCCCGCCGGCCCGGCCGGGTGCGGACACCGCGGAGGTCGCCCGGGACTGGGCCGTTCCGTCCCTCGACTCCGCGGCCGACGGCACGGAACCATCCAACTCCGCAGCAGAGCAAGGAGAGTAGCGTTGCAGCGCGAGATCTTCACCGAGCAGCACGAGGACTTCCGGGCCACCGTGAAGGCCTTCCTCGCCAAGGAGGTGCTGCCGCACTACGACCGCTGGGAGAAGGCCGGCATCGTCGACCGCTCCGTCTGGCTGGCGGCCGGCCGGCAGGGCCTGCTCGGCATCGCCGCGCCCGAGGAGTACGGCGGTGGCGGTACCCCGGACTTCCGTTACGCCGCCGTGCTCGCCGAGGAGTTCGCCCGGGCCGGTGCCTCCGGGCTGGCGATCGGGCTGCACAACGACATCATCGGCCCGTACCTCACCTCGCTCGCCACCGAGGAGCAGAAGCGCCGCTGGCTGCCCGGCTTCTGCAGCGGCGAACTGATCACCGCGATCGCGATGACCGAGCCCGGGACCGGCTCCGACCTGCAGGGCATCCGCACCCAGGCGGTCGACCGGGGTGACCACTTCCTGCTCAACGGCGCCAAGACCTTCATCTCCAACGGCATCCTGGCCGACCTGGTGATCGTGGTCGCCCGCACCACCCCGGAGGGCGGTGCGCACGGACTGAGCCTGCTGGCCGTCGAGCGCGGCACCCCGGGGTTCGAGCGCGGCCGCAACCTCGACAAGATCGGCCAGAAGGCCCAGGACACCGCCGAGTTGTTCTTCGAGGACGTCCGGGTGCCGAAGGAGAACCTGCTCGGCGAGCTCAACGGCGGCTTCATCCACCTGATGCAGAACCTCGCCCAGGAGCGGCTCACCATCGCCGCCGCGGCGATCGCCGGCGCCGAGTACCTGGTCGAGATCACCACCGAGTACGTCAAGCAGCGCGAGGCCTTCGGCCGTCCGCTCGCCAAGCTCCAGCACGTCCGCTTCGAGATCGCCGAGCTCGCCACCGAGTGCGCGATCACCCGGACCTTCGTCGACCGCTGCATCACCGAGCACAACCGCTACGCGCTCACCCCGGCGGACGCCTCGATGGCCAAGTGGTGGGCCACCGAACTGCAGAAGCGCACGGCCGACCGCTGCCTCCAACTCCACGGCGGCTACGGGTACATGAGCGAGTTCCCGGTCGCCCGGGCGTTCACCGACGGCCGCATCCAGACGATCTACGGCGGGACCACCGAGATCATGAAGGAGATCGTCGGTCGCTCCATCCTCGGCTGAGCGCCCGCCCTTCCTGCGCACACCGGGCCGCCCTCGGCATCCTCTGCCCCGCTCCGCACCCTCTGCCCCGCTCCGCCACCCCAGGACCCTCAGGAACCCCCCTGCCCCGAAAGGCATTTCCATCGTGACCACCGAAGCGTACGTCTACGACGCGATCCGCACCCCGCGCGGCCGCGGCAAGGCCAACGGCTCGCTGCACGGCACCAAGCCGATCGACCTGGTCGTCGGCCTGATCCACGAAATCCGCCGCCGCCACCCCGAGCTGGACCCGGCCGCGATCGACGACATCGTGCTCGGCGTGGTCTCGCCGGTCGGCGACCAGGGCTCCGACATCGCCCGGATCGCCGCCATCGCGGCCGGCCTGCCCGACACCGTGGCCGGCGTCCAGGAGAACCGCTTCTGCGCCTCCGGCCTGGAGGCCGTCAACCTGGCCGCCGCCAAGGTCCGTTCGGGCTGGGAGGACCTGATCCTGGCCGGCGGCGTGGAGTCGATGTCCCGGGTCAAGATGGCCTCCGACGGCGGCGCCTGGTTCGCCGACCCGATGACCTCGTACGAGACCAACTTCGTCCCGCAGGGCATCGGCGCCGACCTCATCGCCACCATCGAGGGCCTCTCCCGCACCGACGTGGACGCCTTCGCCGCCGAGTCCCAGGCCCGCGCCGCCAAGGCCCAGGCGGACGGCCTGTTCGACCGCTCGGTGGTCCCGGTGCGCGACCGCAACGGCCTGGTCGTGCTGGAGCGCGACGAGTTCATCCGCCCCGGCACCACCGTCGAGACCTTGGCCGGCCTCAAGCCCTCCTTCGCCGCGATCGGCGAGGCCGGCGGCTTCGACGCCGTCGCCCTGCAGAAGTACCACTGGGTGGAGGCCATCGACCACGTCCACCACGCGGGCAACTCCTCCGGCATCGTGGACGGCGCCGCCCTCGTCGCGATCGGCAACCGCGAGGTCGGCGAGCGGTACGGGCTGCGCCCGCGCGCCCGGATCGTCTCCGCCGCCGTCTCAGGCTCCGAGCCGACCATCATGCTCACCGGCCCCGCCCCGGCCACCCGCAAGGCGCTCGCCAAGGCCGGCCTCACCGCCGCCGACATCGACCTGGTCGAGATCAACGAGGCCTTCGCGGCGGTCGCCCTCCGCTTCATCCGCGAACTCGGCTTCCGGCACGACCAGGTGAACGTCAACGGCGGCGCGATCGCCCTCGGTCACCCGCTGGGCGCCACCGGCGCGATGCTGCTCGGCACCGTCGTCGACGAGCTGGAGCGGCGCGACCTGCGCTACGGCCTGATCACCCTGTGCGTGGGCGGCGGCATGGGCGTCGCCACCATCGTCGAGCGCGTCTGACTCCCTCCCTCCCCGGTAGACCTGGAGACCCTGAAACTCATGAGCGACACCACCACCATCCGCTGGGAGCAGGACCAGGACGGCGTGGTCACCCTCGTCCTCGACGACCCCACCCAGTCCGTCAACACCATGAACGAGGCCTTCACGGCCGACTTCGAGGCCGTGGTCGAGCGACTGGCCGGACTGGCCTCCTCCGACGCGCTGCGCGGGGTCGTGATCACCTCCGGCAAGAAGACCTTCTTCGCCGGGGGAGACCTGCGGATGCTCTCCGCCGCCCGCCCGGAGGACGCCGAGGCCGTCTTCGAGAAGTCCATGCGGATCAAGCGCTCGCTGCGCAAGCTGGAGACCCTCGGCAAGCCGGTCGTCGCCGCCGTCAACGGCAGCGCGCTCGGCGGCGGCCTGGAGATCGCCCTCGCCTGCCACCACCGGATCGCGCTGAACACCCCCGCCAGCCGGATCGGCCTGCCCGAGGTCACCCTCGGCCTGCTGCCGGGCGGCGGCGGTGTGGTCCGTACGGTCCGGCTGTTCGGCATCACCGACGCCCTGCTGAAGTACCTGCTGCAGGGCCGCCAGTACCGCCCGGCGCAGGCGCTGGAGCACGGTCTGGTGCACGAACTGGTGGACAGCACAGAGGAGTTGACTGCCCGGGCCAAGGCCTGGATCGAGGCCAACCCGACTGCCGTGCAGCCCTGGGACGTCAAGGGGTACAAGATCCCCGGCGGCACCCCCGCCACCCCCGCGTTCGCCGCCAACCTGCCCGCCTTCCCCGCCAACCTGCGCAAGCAGCTGAACGGCGCCCCCTACCCGGCGCCGCGCAACGTGCTCGCCGCCGCGGTGGAGAGTGCCCAGGTCGACGTCGACACGGCGATGGTGATCGAGGCCCGCTACTTCACCGAGCTGGCCTGCGGGCAGACCAGCAAGAACATGATCCAGGCGCTGTTCTTCGACATGCAGGCGGTCAACTCCGGTGCGGGGCGCCCCAAGGGCGTCGAGAAGCGGCCGGTCCGCAAGGTCGCGGTGCTCGGCGCCGGGATGATGGGCGCCGGGATCGCGTACGCCTGCGCCAAGGCCGGCATCGAGGTCGTGCTCAAGGACGTCAGCGTCGAGGCCGCCGAGCGCGGAAAGGCCTACTCCGAGGGGCTGTTGAACAAGGCCATCGCCCGTGGCCGCTCCACCGAGGCCAAGCGCGACGACCTGCTCGCCCGGATCACCCCCACCTCCGAGACCTCCGACCTGGCCGGCTGCGACGCGGTGATCGAGGCGGTCTTCGAGAACACCGAGCTCAAGCACAAGGTGTTCAAGGAGATCGAGGGCGTGGTCGCCCCCGACGCACTGCTGTGCTCCAACACCTCCACCCTGCCGATCGGCGTGCTCGCCGAAGGCGTCCAGCGCACCGGCGACTTCATCGGCCTGCACTTCTTCTCGCCGGTCGACAAGATGCGCCTGGTGGAGATCATCCGCGGCCCGGAGACCGGCGACGAGGCGCTCGCCCGGGCCTTCGACCTGGTCCGGCAGATCGACAAGACACCGATCGTGGTCAACGACTCGCGCGGCTTCTTCACCTCGCGGGTGATCGGCCAGTTCCTCAACGAGGGCGTCGCCATGGTCGGCGAGGGCATCCACCCCTCCTCGATCGAGCAGGCCGCCGCCCAGGCCGGCTACCCCGCCAAGGTGCTCTCCCTGATGGACGAGCTCACCCTCACCCTGCCGCGCAAGATCCGCGACGAGTACCGGCTCGCGGTCGAGGCCGCGGGCGGCACCTGGACGCCGCACCCGGCGGACGCGGTGGTGGACCGGATGGTCGACGAGTTCGGCCGCCCCGGCCGCAGCGGCGGCGCCGGCTTCTACGAGTACGGCGAGGACGGCAAGCGCGGCCGGCTCTGGCCGGGGCTGCTGGAGCACTTCTCCCGGGAGGGGGAGGTCGAGGTGCCTTTCGAGGACCTCAAGGAGCGGATGCTGTTCAGCGAGGCGCTCGACTCGGTGCGCTGCCTGGAGGAGGGCGTGCTGACCTCGGTCGCCGACGCCAACGTGGGCTCCATCCTGGGCATCGGCTTCCCGGCCTGGACGGGCGGCGTCCTCCAGTACATCAACGGCTACCGGGGCGGCCCGGCCGGCTTCGCGGCCCGCGCCCGCGAACTCGCCGCCACGTACGGTGAGCGGTTCGCGCCGCCGGCGCTGCTGGAGCGGATCGCGGCGGAGGGGCGGACCTTCACCGACTGACCCGGGCCGAGTACCACCCCGGGCGCTTCGGCCGGGGTGGATCAGGGTGAGGCCGTGCCGCGCGCGGCCTCACCCGGTTCCCGGCGCGGTTCCTCATCCGGTTCCCGGCGCGGGTCAGTGGCGCGGTTCGTCGCCCAGTTCCTCGCCCAACTCCTCCCGCAGCGACCGCTGGTACGCGGTGACCAGGGCCTGCGCCACCATCGGCTGGATGTGGTCGGTCAGCTCCTTCATCCGGGCCAGCTCCGCCGGGTCCGGCTCGCTCTCCCGGTACGGCTTCCACACCGTCTCCCGGAACAGCCGCTGCAACTCCCGGGCCGTCGCCCGGCTGTGCTCCAGCACCACCGCCCGGGCGGCCAGCAGCGTCTCCAACGGGATCGGCACGTCCAGGATCCTCACGCCCAGCGGCAGCAGGCCCGGGTCCGCCCGGAACACGTCGGGGTCGGCCGTCCGCTCCAGCGCGCCCATCGCGACCAGGCGTTCCAGCTGCTCCTCCGACAGCCCACGGCCGGCCCGCCGTTCCAACTGAGCCCGGCCCATCTCCTCGGCCGCCTCGGGTGTCCAGGACGCCACCAGTGCCCGGTGGATCGCCAGGCCCAGCGGTGTGCTGTCCTCGGGCAGCCGCGCCAGGTACCGCTCGATCGCGGCCAGCGTCAGCCCCTGCCGCTGCAACTCCTCGATCAGCCCCAGCCGGTCCAGGTGCGCCGCTCCGTACAAGCCCACCCGTCGCGGCCCCAGCTCTGGCGGCGGCAGCAGGCCCTTGGTCCCGTAGAACCGCACCGTCCGCACCGTCACCCCGGCCCGTGCCGCCAACTCGTCCACCGTCAGCCGCACCTCGCCCACCCCGGCGCCGTGCTCCCCCATCTGCTGCCTCCCACGCTGGCACACTCCTGCTGTGACAGCAGCAGTGTGACAGTGCGGTGCGATCAGGTCCATCGCGGGAGTGGTGGCCGTGGCCCTGGCGGTGCGAGCCGTTGGGCCCTGGAACGAGCGAACCGGCACGCGCCCCGGTGTGCGGGGGGCGTGCCGGTCGGTCCGGTTGCCGAGCGACCGGTGGTCGGCGCTCGGGGGCCGGTGTTCGGTGCTCCGTGGTCGGTGGTGCCGCTCGGTGGTGCCGCTCGGTCGAGGCAGGTCAGGCAAGGGCGGCGTGGTGGCGGCGGGTGACCTCGGGGTGGGCCCGGGTGTAGCCCTTCCACTCGTTGAAGCCGAAGTCCGCGAAGAGCGGGTTGGCCGGGTCCTCGGTCGCGCCAGGGGCGTGGTGGGCGAGGGGGAAGTCGAGCGGCTCGATGTGGGCGTCGAGGCGGGGGTTGTAGAAGAACGGGACGGAGAAGCGCTCACGGGCTCCGGCTGGGCTGACCACGCGGTGGCTGGTGGCCTTGAGGTAGCCGTCGGTGGCCACTTCCAGCAGCTCGCCGAGGTTGACCACGAAGGCGCCGTCGAGCGGGGGGACGTCCAGGAAGGTGCCGTCCGGGCGCTCGACCTGGAGGCCGCCGACGGTGTCCTGGAGGAGCAGGGTGATGAAGCCGTAGTCCTTGTGCGCGCCGACGCCCTGGCCCGCGCCGTCCGGGGCGGTGCCTGGGTAGCGGACCAGCTTGAGGCGCAGGTGGGGGTGGCCCGCGAAGGCGTCGTCGTAGAAGTCGGGGCGGGCGCCGATCGAGGCGAGGAGCTCGTGCAGCAGGCGGCGGGCGACCGTGCCGAGGTGGTCGATCCAGCCGAGCGCGGCGGTGCGTAGCTCGGGGAGCGCGGTCGGCCACTGGTTGGGTCCCTCCAGCCACCAGTACGGCGGCTCGCCGGCGCCAGGGGCGTGCGGGGGCAGTTCGGCGCCGATGTCCAGCTGGTCGCGCCAGTCCTGGCTGCCGCCGGTGCGCTCGTCGCCGGTACGGGTGTAGCCGCGGTAGTGCGGGGAGTTGAGGTTGCTCACGGCGAGCCGGTCGGCCTCGGGGAGGGCGAAGAAGGCGCGCATGGCTCCGGTGAGCGCGGCCTTTTCCTCCTGGGTCACGCCGTGGCCGACGAGTTGGAAGAAGCCGACACCGGTGGCCGCGGCGCGGAGCTCGTCGTGCAGTCGGCGGCGGTCCTCCGGGGTGCCGTCGGCGAGCGAGAGGTCGATCACGGGGAGGGCCTCGGGGTGCGCCTCCGGGGTGGAGCCGGTTCCGGATATGCCAGTTCCGGATATGGGCGTGTACTGCTGCGTCATGTGTGACATCCGCTGGTCTCGTCCCGGCTGGTCCCGGTGGTCGACCAGGGATGGCCGGAGACGCGCCTGGTGCGGCGGGTGCTCCGGTAACCGGGAGGTGGTGGCGGCCGCTCGGGACCGCCGTGAGGGTGGGTAAAGCGAGGTTCAGCCGGAGCGTCGACAGGACATGCTGGTCACGCGGAGCAGGTCCACGTGACGGCGGCGAACAAGGATGAGCACCCGACCAGCCTAAATGACGCGCTCCGCGGCGGGCGAGCCCCCTACCGAGGAGGGGCCACTTCTTAATTGTCCGCGACTTGTCAAGAATTGCGATGGTTGGTGATCGGTGGCGCCGTTCCGCTCAGTGGCTCCTTCCAAATGGCGGCTCCCTTTCCTCCAGAGGTGTCGAGACCTTCAGGAGTTGTTGAGGTAGGCCAGGACGGCCAGGACGCGTCGGTTGTCGTCATCGGAGGGCTGGAGGTCGAGCCGTACGAAGATCGACGCGGTGTGTTTGGCGACCGCCCGCTCGGTGATCACCAGTTGCTGGGCGATCGCCGCGTTCGAGCGGCCCTCGGCCATCAGTCCGAGCACCTGCCGCTCCCGAGGGGAGAGGGTGGAGACCGGGCCGGCCGAGGAGTTGTGGGTGAGCAGCCGGGTGATCACCTCCGGGTCCATCGCGGTGCCGCCCTGGGCGACTCGCCGGACGGCGTCGAGGAACTGCGCGCCATCCAGTACGCGGTCCTTGAGCAGGTAGCCGATTCCGCCGGAGCTGCCGGCCAGCAGCTCGCGGGCGTACAGCTGTTCCACGAACTGCGACAGCACCAGCACCGGCAGACCCGGGTGGGCCTGCCTGGCCGCCAGGGCCGCGCGCAGCCCCTCGTCCGTGAAGGTCGGCGGCAGCCGCACGTCGACCACGGCGATGTCGGGCCGGTCGGCGGCCACGGCGGCGAGCAACTGCTCGCCGTTCTCGACCGCCGCGGTCACCTTCATGCCGTTGGCCTCCAACAACCGGGTCAACCCGTCCCGGAGGAGGAAGAGGTCTTCGGCGATGACAACGCGCACGGGATCTCCAGGTTCACGATGGTCGGACCACCGGACGGGCTGCTGATCGCGAGCACCCCGTCGAAGGCGGCCAGTCGGCGTTCGGTTCCGCTGAGGCCGGTTCCCCGGGACGGTTCGGCGCCTCCGCGCCCGTCGTCGGTGACCGATATCCGCAGCAGCCCGTCACTGTGCCCTATCTCGATCCATACCTGCGAGGCCTCGGCGTGTTTCACCACGTTGGCCAGCAGTTCGCTCACCGCGAAGTAGGCGGCCGACTCCACCGGAGCCGGGGCCCGGCCGGGCAGACCGCCGGTGAAGGTGACCGGCAGCGGCAGGTCCAGTGCGGTCGCCTCGATCGCGTCTGCCAGGCCGCGGTCGGCCAGAACCGGTGGGTGGATGCCCCGGACCAGGTCCCGCAGCTCGCCCAGTGCCTTCACCGAGGACGTCCGGGCCTCCGCCAGCAGCGGCCCGAGGGCGTCCGGGTCGTGCTTCACCTGCTCGGCGACGGTCAGCAGCATGCCCAGTGCCACCAACCGGGCCTGGGCCCCGTCGTGGAGGTCCCGCTCGATCCGGCGCAGCTCGGCCGCTCCGGCGTCGATGGTGTCCGCCCTGGTGCGCGCCAGGTGGCTCACCCGGCGGGCGAGTTCGGCCCGTCGGGAGGGCCCGAGCAGGGAGCGGGCGGCCTTCTCGTGGATCCGCAGGACGGGCGGGGCGGCCCACAGGAGGGCGAACGGGGCCACCCAGACGCCCATGCCGTAGACGAGGACCAGTGGGAAGAGCAGTCCGTTCCGGCCGAAGATCTCCAGGGCGATCGGGGTCAGCACCACGACCGCGGCGGTGAACAGCACGGCGAGGCCGGTGAGGAGCGCCCAGGCGAGATCCCGCCAGGTCGCCGGGTCGGTCAGCCAGCCGCCGGAACGCAACCGCTGCCAGGAGCCGGAACCGCTGCCCGGCCGGCGGTACGGCTCCGGGATCGGCCGTCCGCTCCACCGGTCGACGACCCGCCGGCTCTCGGTCGCGATCCAGCGTGCGCCGAACAGCCCGAGCACCAGCAGCGAGGGCGCCAGCCAGAGCGAGACGGACCGGCTTCCGGGCGCGGCGCCGCCGTACAGGTGGGCCGCCGTCACCGCGAGCGCGCCCGGGGCGAACAGCGCGGCCCCGACCGCCCGGCCGCCGCCCCCGGTGGCCCAGCAGAGCGCCCAGGCGGCGACCGGCGCCATCGGCACGAGCAGGATCAGCGGCCCGCCGGGGGAGCCGAACGGCCGGGACTCGTCGGGGCCGAACAGCGCGGAGGCCAGCAGGATCGGCCCGGCCAGCAGGGAGACCAGCCCCGTCACGGCCAGCGTCGCCACGTACCAGGCGCGCACGCTGTCCACACAGGCCCGGCCCACCCGCCGGGCCACCTTGCCGGTCATTTCGGCCTCCATCTCGCACCCCTCCGTCCTGAGCCCCCGCCCGGGGCTCACAAGCCTTGGCCCGGCGCCCCGTTCCGATCTTTCGCTGGGTCAGTCTGCCCCGCGCGGAAGCCCGATGCTCTAGGCCTGAACACCCAGTTCGGGGTGTATCTGGATACACCCCCAGGACGCCGCTCAGACGGCTGTCCGTACCCGCCCGCGGATTCCTAGCGTGATGTTCCGTCAGCCGGTCCGGGCTCCCCCGGTGCCGGACCCCGAACCGTGGAGGGCCCGTGAACGCGCCGATCATCAGGATCCGCGGCGTCAGCAAGACGTACGACCGATCCGACAGCGCCCGTCCCGCCCTGGCCGGGCTCGACCTGGAGGTACGGGCCGGCGAGGCGCTGGCCGTGCTCGGCCGCTCGGGCAGCGGCAAGTCCACCCTGCTGAACCTGATCGCCGGCCTCGACCGCCCGAGCGAGGGCGGCGTCGAGGTGGACGGCGTGGCCGTCCACGAACTCGGCGAGGCCGCGCTGGCCGAGTACCGGCGGACACGGATCGGCATGGTGTTCCAGTTCTTCAACCTGCTGGACGACCTGAACGTGGAGGACAACGTGCTGCTCCCGGCCCAACTGGCCGGGATGAAGCGGGAGCAGGCCAGGGCCAGGGCCGGGGAGCTGCTGGAGCGACTCGGGGTGGTCCGGCACGCCAAGGCCTTCCCCGGCCGGCTCTCCGGCGGTGAACGCCAGCGCGTCGCGGTGGCCCGGGCCCTGATGAACCGCCCGCCGCTGCTGCTGGCCGACGAACCGACCGGGGCGCTGGACACCGCCTCCGCCGCCGACGTCCGCGACCTGCTCCGCGGGCTCAACGCGGAGGGCCAGACGATCCTGCTGGTCACCCATGACAACGCGCTCGCCGAAGCCTGCGCAGACCGGACGATCGAACTGCTGGACGGCCGCCTGGTCCGGGACACGGCGGCGGCGCCGACGTCGGGGGGTGGCCGATGAGTGCGATGAGCAAGGTGGTCCGGGCGGGAGTCGGCCGCAAGCGGGTGCAGACCCTGGTCATGGTGCTCACCACGATGATGTCGGTGACGGCGTGCATCCTCGCTCTCGGGCTGCTGGTCGCCGCCCAGGGCCCGTACGAACGCTCCTTCACCGACCAGCACGGCGCGCACCTCAACGTGGTGTACGACCAGAGCAAGGTGAGCCCCGCACAGCTCGCCGCGGCCGCGCACGCGCCCGGCGTCACGGCCTCGGCCGGTCCCCTGCCAGCCGTGATGGTCCAGCCGCGCTCGGGCCCGGAGACCACGCTGCCGCCGGCCGGCAGCCCGCTGCCGTCGATGACGCTGGTCGGCCGCGCCCAGCACGGCCCGATGGACGACCTGCGGATCACCAAGGGCCGCTGGATCGCGAGCCCCGGCGAGGTGGTGTTCCTGGACGGGCACTCCCCGCTGGCCGTCGGCGACAGCATGGAGCTCCCCGACCTGCCCGGGCACCCGACGCTCAAGGTCGTCGGCCTGGCCACCTCCGTCTCCTGGAGCGCGGACGGCTGGGTCGCCCCCGAGCAGGTGGCCGGGCTGACCGCGCCGGGCACCACGCCCGCCGCCCAGTACCTCTACCGCTTCGCCCACGCCGGCAGCGACGCCGAGATGGAAGCCGACCACGCGGCGATCGCCGCTGCGGTGCCGAACGGTGCGATCACCAAGGCGACCACCTACCGGCCCGTCAGGGAGGAGGCCAACCGCACGGCCTCGACCTTCGTCCCGTTCGTCACGGCCTTCGGGGTGCTCGGACTGGCCATGTCGGTGCTGATCATCGGCGTCGTGGTCAGCGGTGCGGTGAGCGCCGCCACCCGGCGGATCGGCATCCTCAAGTCCCTGGGCTTCACCCCCGCCCAGGTGGCGCGCGCCTACGTAGGCCAGGCGCTGATCCCCGCCGGGATCGGCACCGCGCTGGGTGTTCTCGGGGGCAACCTGCTGTCCGTACCCGTGCTCGGGATCGCCCACAAGGCGCTGCGGGGCGGTCTGCTCGGCATCCCGATCTGGGTGGACGTGGTGGTCGCGGTGGCGGCCCTGGGCGCGGTGGTCGGCACGGCGCTGGTGCCGGCGCTGCGGGCCGGACGGCTGCGCACGGTGGAGGCGCTCGCGGTCGGCCGGACGGCGCCCGGGGCCAAGCGGGCGGCCGCCGGGGGAGCGGCGGGGCGGGCCGGAGCGGCGGGCCTGATGTCCCGGGTGCAGGACCTGATCGGCCGGCTGCCGGTGCCGCGCGCACTCAGCCTCGGGCTGGCGTCCCCGCTGAACCGCCCGGGCCGCTCGGCCACCACCGCCGCCGCGGTGGTGCTCGGGACGGTCGGGGTCACCCTGTGCGTCGGTCTGACGCTCTCCCTGAGCTCCCTCCAGGGCGGGCTGGAGGCCGACCGCACGGGCAAGGTCGTGGTCCAGGCCCCGTTCGACGGTTCCAAGCCCGTCGACCACGTGGACGAGGCGGCCGTGGTGAAGGCGATCGAGTCCCGCCCCGGCACCAAGGCCTGGTACAGCAGCGTGCCGGTCGCGGCCACCGTGGCCGGGAACACCGGACGCACCGAGGTGGTCGCATTCGCTGGCGACGCCTCGTGGAGCGGCTTCCAACTGGTCTCGGGCCGCTGGTTCCACGGCCCCGGTGAGGTGACGGTCAGCGCGGCCTTCCTTCGGACCGACCAGAAGAAGGTCGGTGACACCGTCACCCTCACCGACCACGGGCGCAACACCCCGGCGAAGATCATCGGCGAGGTCCTGACCACCCAGGACGTGGTGTTCACGGACCGGTCCTCGCTGGAGCCGCTCGGCGGTGCGATCCACGCCGAGGCGATCTCGTTCCACATCGACCTGACCCCGGGGGCCGACGTGAAGGCCTACGCGGACGGGTTGGACCCGGCCGTGTCGCCGATGGGCCTGAGCGCCGACCCGGGCGAGGCGCACATCAACATCGTGGTGCTGGCGATGAACACCCTGGCGGGCACACTCACACTGCTGCTCTCCGTGGTGGCCGGCCTCGGGGTGCTCAACACGGTGCTGCTGGACACCCGGGAACGGGTGCACGACCTCGGGGTGCTCAAGGCACTCGGGATGTCGCCCCGGCAGACCACCGGGATGGTCCTCACCTCGGTCTGCGGCAGCGGACTGCTGGCCGGGTTGGTCGGGGTCCCGATCGGGGTCGTGGTGCACCACCTGGTGATGCCCGCAATGGCCAACGCCGCCGGGATCGATGTGCCGGACGTGGACCTCACCGTGTTCGCCCCATCGGTGGTGGGGCCCCTGATACTCGGCGGCCTGGTGCTGGCCCTGGTCGGGGCCCTGCTGCCGGCCACCTGGGCCGCCCGCACCCGGACGGTCACCGCGCTGCGGACCGAGTGACGGCAGGGGCGGCACGGACGGCCCGGGACGCCGGGGATGGCCGGGACGGTAGCGCCGGTAGCGACGGCAGCAACCGCGGGGGAGCGGCTCCGGTCACCCGGTGGGCTGACCGCCGGGCGATCGGCCGGAGGGCGGGAGCCGCTTCCCCGGGCCCGCCCCCCTACCCGCACCGCCCGCCCGCCGGCCGCGCCCCCGCCCGGCTCAGGAGAGCCGTGCCGCCGCGTACGCCTCCATGGCGGCGCGCTGGTAGCCGGCCAGCCCCGCGGCGATGGCCTCGTACGCGGCGCTCCACTGCTCGTTATCCGTGCACGAGCGCGCGATGGCGAGGTAGTCCGCCACGGCGACCGTCCGGAGCCCGCTGAGCAGTTGATACTCCTCGTCGATCATGTGCTGCACGGGCTCGGCGTCGGCCGGGTGGCCGGCCGCCATCAGCTCCGCCAGTCGGACCATCCGCGCGGTCCGCTCGCGTTGGCCGGCCTCGATCTCGGCCGGGGTCATCGCGGCGGTCGCGCGCCGGGTCGCCTCGGCGTGCTCGGGGAAGTCGCGCAGGCTGGCGTCGACATCGGCGGGCTGGATGCCCTCGAAGAGGTTCTCGGGTCGGTTGATGCTGGTCATGGGCGTGCCATCCTTCCGGGAGCGTTCCAGGTCGGCGATCGTGCGCGAGACGGTGGTGGCCAGGGCGTCGAGCCGGTCGCGCTCGACGACCAGTCGGCGGTGGTGGCTCCGCAGGGACTCCAGTTCGTCCACCTGGTCGCCGATGATCCGGGCGATCTCGGCGAGCCCCACACCCAGTGCCCGCAGCACGAGGATCTGCTGCAGCTGCAGCAACTGCCGTTCCTCGTAGTAGCGGTGGCTGTTGGAGCCGATCCAGGCCGGAGGCAGCAGCCCAATCTCGTCGTAGTGCCGCAGGGTCCGGGCGGTCACGCCCGACATCCGGGCGACCTCCGCGATCGGCCAGGCCATTGCCGTCTCCTCACTCGAGTCCTGCGCTTCCACGCGCTCGGTCCCACGTCCATCGACGTGCACGTTCGGTCGGACCGGGGCCGGTTCCTCCGGCCCTGGTCATGACCGTAGGAGCTGCCGCTGCGGAAGCTTCAAGTCGACCGCCGCGCCGAGCCGGTCACGGCACCGACCCCCTGCCTCCCGCAGCCTCGGCCGCCGAGCGGAGCGCCTCCACCATGGCCCCGAGCACCGGTTGCCCCCAGGCCCCCTCCCGTACGGCGGCGTGCAGCGCACGGACCGGTTCCGGACCGCGCACCCGGTGCACCGTGACGCCGGGGTGCCGCTGGGTCAGGCCCAGTTCGGGCAGCAGCGAAACCCCCAGCCCCGCCGCGACGAACCCCTGTGCGGTCAGGTAGTCCGCGCCGTCCACCGTGACCGCCGGACGGAATCCGGCCGCCTCGCAGGCGTCGTGCACGAGGCTCCGGCAGGGCCCGGGCGGTTCGGCGCCCACCCAGGGCTCCTCGGCCAGCTCGGTCAGGTCCAGGACACGCCGTGCGGCCAGCCGGTGCCCCCGGGGCAGTACGGCGCGGTACGGATCGTCGTGCAGGTGAACCAGTCGCAGGCCGGCCGGGGCCTCGTCGGCCCAGAACACCACGGCCAGGTCGGCCCGGCCGTCCCGCACGTCGGTGAGCTGGTCCGTCGGTTCGGTCAGGCCCAGGTCGAGCCGCACGCCCGGGTGCTTCCGGCGGAAGGCGGCCACGGCCGGGGCCACCAGGGTGGCCCCGGCCGTGGCGAAGTAGCGGACGGTCAGGCTGCCGCTGCGCCCGGCTCGCAGGTCGGCCAGCGCCGCACCGGCCTCCGCGACCTGCCGGTCGATGGCCGCCGCGTGCCCGGCGAGCAGCAGCCCGGCTGCGGTCGGCCGTACGCCCCGCCCGATCCGCTCCAGCAGGGCCGTCCCCGTCTCCCGCTCCAGCGTGGTCACCTGCTGGCTGACGGCGGACGGGGTGTAGCCGAGCGCGGCGGCGGCAGCGCTCACCGAGCCGTGGTCGACCACGGCGCGCAGCACCTGCATCCGGCGGATGTCGAGCGAGGCGTTCATGTAGCTCAGCTTAAGTATTCTGAAGAAATTTTCGCTTGTGCTATGTGATCATCCGGCGCGATCGTCGTCCGACACCTCGTTCATCAACCAACCGGAAGGCACCCCGTGCTGCGGACGGCCGTCCTCGCCCTGTTCTGGGGCTCGGGCTTCCTCTGGATCAGGATCGCGCTGCAACACGGGCTCACCCCGGTGCAGATCACCGTGTTGCGGGCCGCCCTCGGCGCCGCCGTCCTGCTGCTGCTCGCCTGCTCCGCCCGGCAACGCCTCCCGCGCGGCGGCGCCCTCTGGCGGCGGCTCGCCGTGGCGGCGTTCTTCTGCAACGCCCTGCCGTTCCTGCTCACGGCGTACGGCGAACGCAGCGTCGGCTCCGGCACGGCCGGAGTGCTGCATGCGACCACCCCGCTCTGGTCCTTGCTGATAGGCCTCGCCCTCGGCACCGACCGAACGACCGGCACCGACCGAACGACCCCGCTGCGCCTCACCGGCCTGCTGCTCGGCTTCGCCGGAGTGCTGCTGATCCTCGCCCCCTGGCGCGAGAGCGGCGGCATCAGCACCCCCGGGGCGCTCGCCCTGCTGGGCGCGGCCGCGAGCTACGCGGTCGCCTTCGCCCACATGGCCCGGGCACTCGCCGGGACGGGCACCGCCCCGCTCGCCCTCTCCGCCGCCCAGCTCACCGCCGCCGCCGGGTTGAGCGCGGTAGCCCTGCCCGCGGGCGGCCCGCTGAACCCGTTCAGCGGCTTCAGCGGCGCCGATCCGGTCGGCCTGGCCGCCGTGACCGTCCTCGGCGTCGCCTGCACCGGACTCACCTTCCACCTCAACTACCGCCTGATCGCCACCGAAGGCCCCACCAGTGCTGCCGCCGTCGGCTACCTGCTGCCCGTCGTCTCCACCGTGCTCGGCGCACTGGTCCTCGGCGAGCGGCTGACCGTACGGGCGGTCGCCGGGACGGCCGTCGTCCTCGCCGGAGTGTTCCTGGTGAAGCACCGGCCGAAGCCCCGCACCGTCGTTCCGCTGCTCACCGACTGAAACGGACCATGCGCCCCGACTCCCTCTGGCGGATCCCGGACTTCCGCGTCCTCTTCGCCGCGACCGCCCTCACCCAACTCGGTACCAACGTCGGCTACGTGGCGGTCCCCCTGGTGGCCGTTGCCGCGCTCGGCGCGGGCCCCGGGCAGGCCGGCCTGCTCGCCACCCTGAGCACCCTCGCCTTCCTGCTCATCGGTCTGCCCGCCGGTGCCTGGGTCGACCGGATGCGCCACCGCCGCGTCCTGGTCGTCGCGGACCTGGTGAAGGCCGTGCTCTACGCCTCCGTCCCGCTCGCCTGGTGGTTCGGCGGCCTCAGCCTCGGGCAGCTGTACGCGGTCGCGCTGCTCACCGGTGGCGCCACGGTGTTCTTCGACGTGGGTGCGCAGAGCGTGCTGCCCGGGCTGGTCGGTCGCCGGCACCTGGTGGACGCGAACGCCGCCGTGGTCGGCCTGATGGCGATCGGCAACGTCGCCGGACGCGGCGCGGGCGGGATCCTGGTCCAACTGCTCACCGCACCGCTGGCGATCGCCGTGACCGCACTCAGCCACCTCGGCTCGGCGCTGCGGCTCACCGCGCTGCGCCGCACCACCACCCCCGCGACCACCACCCCCGCGACCCCTACCGCAGCCCCCACCCCCGCGACCCCAGTCCCCACGGCCCCCACCCCCATGGCGCCCACCCCCGGCCTCGGCGCACAGATCACCGAAGGCCTGCGACATGTCCTCGGCGCCCCGGAACTGCGGGCACTGGCCGTCACCGCCGCCCTCAACAACCTCGGGTCGCAGCTGTTCAACACCCTCCTCCCGGTCCTCTTCGTACGGGAACTGCACCTACCGGCAGGGGCGTTGGGCCTGTTCTGGGCGGTCGGCGGGGTCGGCATCCTGCTCGGCTCGCGCTGCGCCCGCCCGATCTGCGCCCGACTCGGCGACGGCCGCACCCTCGCGCTGGCGGGCCTGTGCCTGGCGCCCGCCGGGCTGCTGGTGCCGCTGATCGGTGACGGGCCGCGGCTGCTCCTGGCCGGGGCCGGCTGGCTGCTGGTCTCGCTGAAGACCGGCATGGACAACGTGCTCGGGGTGAGCCTGCGCCAACGGATGACCCCGGACCCGCTGCTCGGCCGGATGAACGCCACCTTCCGGTTCCTGCTCTTCGGCGCGCTCGCGGTCGGCTCCGCGATCTCCGGGCTGCTCGGCGAACTGTTCGGCACGCACGCCACGCTCTGGCTCGGCGGGGCGGTGCTCGCGACCGCCTTCCTGCCGGTCTACCTGTCCCCGCTGCGCACCCGCCGCCGACCGCCCGTGGCACCGCCCGTGGCACCGCCCGGAGTACTGCCCGGGGCACCGCCCGCGGTGGACGCGGCTACCAGCCCGGGCCGGCGCCGTGCCCCGGCTGCCAGTCCAGTCCCGGGTTCGGGCGCGGACGAAGGGTGCGCACCAGCGAGGTGACCGCCGAGACCACCACGGTCAGCAGCACGTAGAACAGCAGCAGCGCCCAGAACGGCGTGGTGGACAGGCTCCGGTGCTCGAACCGGCACCAGGCGTCCGGCGGAAGCCAGGACGCACCCGTCTCCAGCAGCCGCCCACCGCCCGAGACCAGGCCGCGCTCGCAGCGGTCCCCGTAGTCCAGCGACCGTACGTACAGCAGGGCGTACAGGGCGCCCGCCGAGGCGAGGGAGAGCGCGGCGCTGATGCCGAGGAGCACCGTCCGTCTTCGCCCGGCCGCCGTACGGATGTTCGTCACCGAGGCAGCGTACCGGCGCAACGGCCCGGCCGGCCCGGATCACGGCCCGGCCGGCGCGGATCACGGTCCGGCTGGTCCAGCCGGCCCGGATCACGGCCGCCCGGCCCGGCACCGTACGCACCTCGCAGCGGCTCACCCGAGCAGCCCGCCCAGGTGTCCGTCCTCGGCGAGCAGCCGCCAGGAGCGGCCCGGTGAGGCGAAGGCCTCCGGGTCGACACCCTCGACCAGCCGGTCCACCACGGTGCTCAGCAGCGACTGCGGGTCGAACACCGCCCAGGTGTCCCGGCCCCGGCCGTGCTCCCAGCGCTCCCACTCGGCGCGCAGCCGCTCGTACGTCCACAGCGCGTAGAGCAGGGCGGACAAGTCGCGGTTGAGGTAGGCCTCGGGCTGGCCGTCGTCGTACCAGTCCGGCAGTTCGAGCCGGCCGGTGGCGCCGTCCAGGGCGATCGTGAGGTCGGTCGGCCAGTCCCCGAGTGCGAGGAAGTCCCGCTGGTACGGGCGCTCCTCCTCGCCGTCGAAGTACTCGGGGTACGCCTCCGCCATGGTGACCAGCGGCTCCGCGCACACCCCGAACATCGCCCCGCCGAGCGGCAGCCCGACCTCGGTGAGCAGCCGCCGGGTCGGTTCGTGCGCCAGGGCGGCGGGCAGCCCTTCCGGCCGGAACCGGTGCACCAGGCCCGCCCCGCCGTCCTCGTCGGTGAGCGCCGCGAGCTCGGCCACCAGCTCCGGGCCGACCTCGTACGCGGGCCCGTCAGGGCCGCCGGGCAGCGCACCCCAGCCCAGTGCCCGCACCAGCAGTGCCGTCCCCCAGTGCGCGGGCGGGGCGTCGCCCCCGAACAGCCGGGGGTCGATCTGCCGCAGCCGCCGCTCGGCCCCGGCCATCACCTGGGCCACCACCGTGGGCCCGCGCCGCCCGTCCAGCGCCTCCGGCCGCCGGGCCGCCTCGCCCACCGCCTCGATCTCCCGCACCAGTGCGGCCAGCGCGATCAGGTCGGAGGCCAGCCGGTCCCGCCGGGGGCCACCGTTGCCCAGGCACACCTCGCCGGTGGTCCCGTCCAGCAGCACCAGGTCACCGACGGCGGCGAAGGGCGTGCAGTAGTCCGTCTCCCCGAGGACGAACAGCCGCTCCGCCCCGCTGGTCGGGAAGGCCCTCAGCGGCCCGGCGTCGAGCGCCCCGAAGTCCAGGAACGCCCCGGTCGTGGGCAGCCCCTCCCGCACCAGGAACTCCCGGCTCCCCTCGTGCACCACCCCGCCCGGAACCCCGGACACCCGCACACACCCCACTGCCCCCGCCCTTCCCCGCTCCGCCCCCTGACCCACCCGACCCTAGCGGGCCGACCCGACACCGCCACGGGCGGTTTCGTCGTCCGTCAGCGGTCGGGCAGGGGGCCGACAGGGCGGTAGAGGGCGGTGGCGACGGTGGGCAGGAGGTGACGTCCGGGCAGTAGCCGGTGGAGAGGTTGCTGACCCTCTCGACCTCCCAGCCCCCGCCGACGGCTCCGCCGCCTCCCGACCGCCGGAGTCCGATCTCCCCGGCACTCAGCACCAACTCTCCGCCTGCGCGGGCCACATGTTCGCTGCGGCGCGGAGCGAGCCGCAGGGCCCCGCCCAGGTCTGCCCACCACCTCACCACCTCACCAGCCCACCACCTCACCGCCCCATGGATCCCCGCACGGCGCCCCGCGATCAGGCGAGTCCGCCGGCCTGTCGGGCAGCCTGTTCCACGCGGTCGTGGTGGGCCTGCCACCAGGCGGTGTCGCCGGGGGCCGTGTTGGGGCCGTGGGAGCGCTGGCCGGTGGCGCCGTCGATGAGTTCGCGGACCAGATCGGCGTGGCCGACGTGGCGGTGGGTCTCGGCGATCACGTGGACGAGCACCCGGTGCAGGGTCTGCTTCGGGCGGCCGCCGAAGGGGAGTTGGCCGATCGCGTCCAGTGGCAGCGCCTCGATGGTGGCGTCCGAGTGCGCCCAGACCCGGCGGTAGCGTCCGAGGATCTCCTCGGTGCTCTCGTCCGCCCGGGCCCACAGGTCGGCGTTCGGCTCTGCGGTGCCGATGATCCACAGGGGGGTCGGTTCGGGGAAGGGGCGCCCGAAGGTCTCGCCGAGGTAGAGCGCCTCGGCCCCGGTGACGTGCTTGATCAGCCCCAGCAGGTTGGTTCCGGTGGGGGTGAGCGGTCGACGGAGGTCGTACTCGGAGAGGCCTTCCAGCTTCCACATCAGGGCGTCGCGGGCATCCTGGACGTAGATCAGCAGGTCGTTCTTGTCGTCTGTGTTCACCGTCATGGGATGAGTTTGTTGACCGTCGGGAGCCTGTCCACCCGTTTATCGCATGACGAAACGTCAAGGACGGTGGACGACGTCGAAGACCTGCTTCTGCAGGCCGTTGCCGTAGACCTCGTGCTCGACCAGCTTCAGCTTCTGGGCGTCCTTGTCCGTGGTGCTGAACAGGCGCTTGCCGGCGCCGAGCAGTAGGGGGTAGACGAGCAAGTGGTAGCGGTCGATCAGGTCGGCGTCCGAGAGGCTGTGGTTCAGGGCGGCGCTGCCGTGGAGGATGATCGGACCGCCCTCGGTCTCCTTCAGGGCGGCGACCTGGTCGACCGAGCGCAGGATGGTGGTCTCACCCCAGTTCGGGACCAGGTCGTCCTCGGTGAGGGTGGTGGAGACGACGTACTTCGGCATCGTCCGGTAGCGGGCGAACTCCGCCATGTCCGGCCACACCGGACTGAACGCCTGGTAGCTGACCCGGCCCATCAGCATGGCGGTGGCCTCCTCCTGCTCCCGCCCCTTGATCTCGTACGCCTGGGGGAGGAACTCGACGTCCTTGAAGGTCCAACCGGAGTTCCGGTAGCCGGGTTCGCCGCCGGGGGCCTCGACGACGCCGTCGAGAGAGACGAAGGCGGTGCTGATCAGGGTGCGCATGGGTGGTTCCTCGGTTCTCGTGGCTCTGAGTCAGGTGTGGCTCTGGCTTTGGATCTGGATCTGGTCTGTGCCTGGGTCTGGGGCGGTCGGATGTGGGTCCGTCAGGCGGCCGGGGCGGCGGCGAAGACGGGGACGGCGGTGCGCCTGGGGAAGCGGGTGAGGTACTCGCGGAGGGTGTGCAGGTGGAAGGGCCAGCCGCGGCGCAGCGCGTCGTACTCATCCTGCCAGTCGTCGCCGAGCAGGCCGCTGTGGACGACACGGAGTACGGTGCTGCCGCCGTCCTGTCCCTCGATCAGGTACTCGAAGGCCATGAACCGGCCGTCCTCGGCGGCGGTCGTGCGGGTGGCCAGTCGCCTGCCGGGCTCGTAGGCGGTGATGACGGCCTCCTCGCGGTGGCCGCCGGTCTCCATGGTGGCGGTCCCGCCCTCGCGCGGGTCGAGTTCGTTGCGCCCCATGAACCAGGAGCCGATGCCTGGCTCGGGCGATCACCTCCCAGACCTGCTCCGGGCTCGCCGGCCTGTCGGCAGCTCGGTCGGCCGAGGGCTGTCGCGCGTTCGACGCACCCGCTACGGAGCGTAACGGGGTGGAGGCGCTGCGCCGGACTTGAATCTTTGCGAACGGATGTTCGATCCTGGGGCTGTGCCCGTTTTCGAATCTGTTTTCGAATCTGCCGCTGAGCAGCCCGAACGCCCCGCGCTTCGGCCGGTGGCGCTGACGGCTGCCGTGCCCGAGGACGGGCAGGCGGCGGCGAGGCGCGGGCTGGTGCCGGTGGTACCCGCGTTGCGGGAGGTGCTGCCGGACGGCGGACTGCGGCGGGGGACGGCGGTGTCGGTGGCGGGCGGGGACGCCGGACTGCTGCTGGCCCTGGCCGCCGGGGTGCGGGAGACCGAGGGCGGCTGGGCGGCGGCCGTCGGGCTGCCGGACCTGGGGCTCGCCGCCGCAGAGGGGTACGGGCTGGACCTGCGCCGCCTGCTGGTCGCGGACGACCCGGGGGCGCACTGGCCCGAGGTGGTGTCGGTGCTGGCCGGCGCGGTCGAACTGATCATGCTGCGCCCGGACGGGCCGGTGCCCCCGAAGCTGGCCACCCGGCTGGCCGCCGTGCTGCGGCGCAGCGGCTGCGTGCTGCTGGTGGCCGGGCCGTGGCCGGGCGCGGTGCTGCGGCTGGGGGTGCGGTCCGGGCGCTGGTTCGGGCTGGGGGACGGCTACGGGCAGCTCACCGGGCGGCAGGTGGAGGTGGTGGCCGAGGGACGCGGTTCGGCGGTGCGCGGCCGGACGGCCCGGCTCTGGCTGCCGGACGAGCACGGCGCGGTGCGCCCGGTCCAGCAGCATCCGGTTCAGCATCGCCCGGTCCGGGAACAGCCGCAGCCCGTGGCCGGCCCCGTGGAACCGGCGGCACCACTCGTGGCGGCGGTGGTCTGACATGTCGACCACGCCGACCACGCCGACCACGCCAACCACATCGACGACTCCCGGCGACGGCAGGACGCCCAGGGTGCTGGTGGTCTGGTGCCCGGACTGGCCGGTGGTGGCCGTCACCGGCGACGACCCGGTGGCGGTGACCGAGGGCGGGCGGATCCTCGCCTGCTCGGCGGGCGCCCGGGCGGCCGGGGTGCGGCAGGGGCAGCGGCTCAAGCTGGCCCAGCGGCTCTGCCCGGAGCTGGAGCTGCGCGACCGCGACCCGGAGGCCGAGGCCCGCCGCTTCGAGCCGGTGGTCGCGGCGGTGGAGGCGTTCACGCCACGGGTGGAGGTGATCCGTCCGGGCCTGTGCGCCATCCCGGTGAAGGGTCCGGGCCGCTACTTCGGCGGCGAGGAGGCGCTGGCGGCGATGGTGGGCGCGGCGGTGACGGAAGCCCTCGAACGGCCCCCCGTCCCGGACGCCGTCCCCGGCGCAGTGACGGTGCCCGGGACCGAAACCGCAAACGACCCCGACTCCGACCCCGACCCCACACCCCAACCCGAAGCCGGAGCCGAAACAGCCCCTCGAACCACCCCCCACGCCCAGATCGGCGTGGCCGACGGCCTGTTCGCCGCCGTCCTCGCCGCCCGCGCCGGGGTGCTGGTCCCCGCCGGCCGTACGGCGGAGTTCCTCGCCCCCTACCCGGTGGGCACGCTGGGCGACGAGGCGCTGGCGGAACTGCTCGGGAGGCTCGGTCTGCCCACCGTCGGGGCCTTCGCCGCGCTGCCGCCCGAGGCCGTCGCGGACCGCTTCGGCCCGGCCGGGACGGTCGCGCACCGGCTGGCCCGGGGCCTGCAGCCGCGCCCGTTGGTGCCGCGCGACGAGGAGCCGGACCTCGCCGTCGAGCAGCGCTTCGACCCGCCGGAGCCGCTGGCCGAGCCGCTGGTGTTCGTCGCCCGCACGCTGGCCGAGCAGCTGCACCAGCGGCTGGCCGAAGCCGGGCTGACCTGCCGCCGGGTGGCCGTCGAGGTGGCCTGCGCGGACGGTCGGACGGCCTCGCGGCTGTGGCGGCACGAGGGCCGGCTGTCCGCGACGGCGTTGGCCGAGCGGGTCCGCTGGCAGCTCCAGGCCTGGCAGGGCATGGGTACCTTCACCGGCGACCGCGGTGACCGCGGTGACCGCGGCGGTCAGGCGGGTTTCACCTTGCTCCGCCTCGCCCCCGACGGGCTCTCCCCGGACCAGGGCCGCCAGCTCGCCCTGTGGGGTCAGGCCGTCGCGGACGACCGGGTGGAGCGCGCGGTGGCCCGGGTGCAGGCGGTGCTCGGGCACGCCGGGCTGCGCCGGATCGAGCCGGCCGGCGGGCGCGGCCCGGGCGAGCAGCAGGTCAGGGTGCCGTGGGGCGAACCGTACGAGGCGGCGGCCCCGGCCGAAGCGCCCTGGCCGGGGCGTCTGGCGGAGCGGTCGGCGGACCTCTGGCCGGCCGTTGTGCTGCGCGAGCCGGCTCCCGTACGGGTGCTGGACGAGGAGGGGCGGCCGGTCACGGTGGACGGCCGGGCGGGGGTGTCGGCCCGGCCGGCCCTGGTCGTGGTCCGGGGCCGGGAGGAGCGGGTGGCGGGCTGGACCGGGCCCTGGCCGGCGGTCGAGTACTGGTGGGACCAGTCGCTCGCCCGCCGCCGGGCGCGGTTCCAGATGGTGGTGGACGGCGGCCGGGCGCTGCTGCTCACCGTGGAGGGGGGTGCGTGGTACCTGGAGGCCGGTTACGACTAGCGGCCGGCCAAGCGACCGGCTGCGGCCGAGGACCCGCGGCCCGAGGACCAGCGGCCCGAGGGCCCGCAGCAGCAGGGGGGCAGGACGAGCACGAGAACGACGAAGGCAACCCCCGATGGGCTTCACCAGCCACCCCACCCTCCCCTGGAGCGAGCTGCACCGCCGGATGACCGGCGCCGCGCCGGACCGTACGGTCGTCCCGCTGCGCCGCCGCGTCGAGGAACCCCCGGTCGTGAGGTCCGAGGGCCCCGGCCCCGCCGAACCCTGGGCCGAACTGCACGTCCACTCCGCCTTCAGCTTCCTGGACGGCGCAAGCGACCCGGAGGACCTGGTCGCCGAGGCCGCCCGGCTGGGCGTGGAGACCCTGGCGATCACCGACCACGACGGCCTGTACGGCGCCGTCCGGCTCGCCGGTGCGGCCCGGGGGACGGGCGTGGCCACCGTGTTCGGCGCCGAACTGACGCTCAGCCGCGAAGGCGGCACCGAACGCGGCACCGAACGCGGCACGGCGCGCGACACCGAACACGGCACCCAGCACGGCACGGCGCGCGCCACCGACCGCGCCACCGAACACCTGCTGGTCCTCGCCCGCGACCCGGCCGGCTACCGCCGCCTCTCCGCCGCGATCGCCGCCGCCCAGCTGGCCGGCGGCGCCAAGGGCCGCCCGGTGTACGACCTCGCCACGCTCGCCGGGGCACACGACGGCCACTGGGCGGTGCTCACCGGCTGCCGGCTCGGCCGGGTCCCGGCCGCGCTGCCCGACCGGGACGAGGCGCAGCGGCGACTGCGCACCCTCACCGAGGCGTTCGGCCGCGAGAACGTCCACGTCGAGCTGATCGACCAGTGGCTGCCCGGCGACGACCGGCGCAACGACGCCCTCGCCGCGCTGGCCGCCGAACTGCGGCTGCCCGTCGTCGCCTCCACCAACGCCCACCACGCCGGCCCCGCCCAGGGCCGCCTCGCGCAGAGCCTGGCCGCCCTGCACGAACGCCGCACCCTCCAGGAGGCGGCCGGCTGGACACGGGCGGCCGGCACCGCGCACCTGCGCTCGGGCCGGGAGATGGCCGCCCGACTGGCCCGCTTCCCCGGCGTGCAGCGGGCCACGGCCGAACTCGGCCGGGCCTGCGCCTTCGACTTCGCCAAGCTGGACCCGGAACTGCCCGGCTACCCCGTCCCGGAGGGCGAGACCGAGATCAGCCACCTGCGCGCCCTGGTCGCAGCCGGCGGCCCGGCCCGTTTCGGCCCCGGCAACGCCGCTGCCCGCCGCCAGCTCGCCAGGGAACTGGACGTGATCGAGGACCTCGACCTGGCCGGCTACTTCCTGATCGTGCACGACATCGTGGACTTCTGCCGGAGCCAGGACATCTGGTGCCAGGGCCGCGGCTCGGCCGCCAACTCGGCGGTCTGCTACGCCCTCGGGATCACCGCCGTCGACCCGATCCACTACAAGCTGCTGTTCGAACGCTTCCTCTCCACCGCCCGGGACGGCCCGCCCGACATCGACCTGGACATCGAGAACCGCCGCCGCGAGGAGGTCATCCAGTACGTCTACCGCCGCTACGGGCGCGAGCACGCCGCCCAGGTCGCCAATGTGATCACCTACCGGCCCCGGCTGGCGATCCGCGACGCCGCCCGGGTGCTCGGCTACCCGCAGGGCCAGGTGGACGCCTTCAGCCGGCAGACGGACTTCCGTTCCGCGCCCGGCGCGGACGCCGTCATTCCCGCCGACGTACTCTCGCTCGCCGCCCAACTCCACGGCCTGCCGCGCCACCTGGGCATCCACTCGGGCGGGATGGTGCTCACCAAGGAGCCGATCGGGGAGATCTGCCCGACCGAGTGGGCCCGGATGCCCGGGCGTTCCGTGCTGCAGTGGGACAAGGAGTCGACCGCCGGCGCCGGACTGGTGAAGATCGACCTGCTCGGCCTCGGCATGCTCGCCGCGCTGCACGACGCCTGCGACCTGGTCGCCGAACACCACGGCCTGCGCTACGACCTGGCCGGCATCCCGGACGACGACAAGGGCGTGTACGCGATGCTGCGCCGGGCCGACACCGTCGGGGTGTTCCAGGTCGAGTCCCGGGCGCAGATGGCCACCCTGCCCAGGCTCAAGCCCGACCACTTCTACGACCTGGTGGTCGAGGTCGCGTTGATCCGACCCGGCCCGATCCAGGGCGGTTCCGTCCACCCGTACCTGCGCCGCCGTGCCGGGGTGGAGCCGGCCGGCTGCCCCCACCCGCTGATGGAGAACGCCCTCGGCAAAACCCTCGGGGTGCCGCTGTTCCAGGAGCAGATGATGCAACTCGCCATCGACTGCGCCGGGTTCACGCCGTCCGAGGCCGACCAGCTGCGCCAGGCGATGGGTGCCAAGCGCTCGCGCGAGCGGGTCGCCAGGCTGCGCGAGCGGCTGCTCACCGGGATGGCCGAGCGCGGCATCCCGCCCGAGGTGGCCGAGGACGTCTACGGCAAGATCGAGGCCTTCTCCAACTACGGCTTCCCGGAGAGCCACGCGATCAGCTTCGCGTACCTGGTGTACGCCAGTGCCTGGCTCAAGTACCACTTCCCGGCGGCCTTCACCTGCGCCCTGTTGGCCAACCAGCCGATGGGCTTCTACTCGCCGCTCAGCCTGGTCGCGGACGCGCGGCGGCACGGCGTCCGGGTGCGCGGGGTGGACGTCAACGCCAGCGGCCCGCGCCCCACCCTGGAACCGTACCGGGGCCCGACCCCCGAGCCGCCGCTGACCGCCGGCCGCCCGCAACCCGCCATCCGGCTCGGCCTGGAGACGGTGCGCGGCATCGGCACCCCGCAGGCCGAGGCGATCGCGGCCGGACAGCCGTACGCCGACCTGGAGGACTTCGCCCGCCGCACCGGCCTGCCCGCACCCGTCCTGGAGGCGCTGGCGACGGCCGGCGCCTTCGACTGCTTCGGTCTGACGAGGCGTCAGGCACTCTGGGCGGCCGGGGCGTTCGCCGGAATCTCGGCCGAACTGCTGCCCGGCACCACCCCCGGCACCGCGGCGCCCGAACTGCCCGGCATGAGCCCGGTCGAGGAGACCATCGCCGACCTGTGGGCCACCGGCACCTCCGCCACCAGCCACCCGCTCCAGCACCTGCGCGCCCACCTGGACCGCGGCGGCGCGCTCCGCGCCGACCAACTCCCGGACGTGCCACCGGGAACGGCGGTGGTGGTCGGCGGCCTGGTCACCCACCGGCAGCGGCCGCCGACGGCCGGCGGGGTGCTCTTCCTCAGCCTGGAGGACGAGACCGGCCTGATCAACGTGATCTGCAACCGCCCGGTCTGGGAGTCCCAGCGCCGCACCGCCCTGGACCGGGCGGGCCTGCTGGTGCACGGCCACGTCGAACGCGACCGGGGCGCCACCAACCTGATCGCCACCCGGCTCACCCCCCTGCGGATCGGCCTGTGAGCCCTGGGCCCTCCCGCGACTCAGTCGGGGTAGCGCACGAGCGCGCTCAGATCCAGGTCGAAGTCGAACGGATCGGGAATGCGCATGCCGTCGCCGAACTTCCGGTCGTGCCGCACGTGGTAGCGGTCGCGGTTCGGTTCGGAGAACAGCGTGACCACCCCCTCCCGCGGATCGACGATCAGGTAGAGGGGGATGCCCATCACCGCGTAGTCGCGGAGCTTGTCCACCCAGTCGGTCCCCGGATTGGAAGGCGAGACCACCTCGACCGCGACGAGGGCCTCCTCGGCGAGCGTGGTGTTGCCTTCCCGGGCGAGGGAAGTGATCGGAAGGTAGGTCAGATCGGGGGTCCGCTCCTTCGTCACGTCGGGGGTGGTCAGCGCGCTGTTGCCGCTGAGCATGTAGCCGTCAGGGGCGTGGCGCTCGAACTGCCGCTGGACGAGTCCGAGGTTCAACTGGTGAATGCTGGAAGGGGGCGCCTGCATGATCAGCGTGTCGCCGGACCATTCGACGCGGACGCCGTCGGGGGCCGTGCGCAGTACCTCCTCGACGTATTCGCGGTGCTGCTCGTAGAAGCTCATGGCGCCTCCTCCGGTCTGTGCGTTCGGCCGACTCGAAGTCTATGCACAGACCCGCCCCGGGCCGTTCAGGCGCCGGAGGCCGCCGCCCGGCCCTTGCCGGGGGGCCCGGCGAAGGTCTGGGCGATCGGCAGCCAGGCGGTGGCGACCGGGCCGGTGGCGGTGAGGGCCAGATCGTCGCGGTGGCGGCGCTGGGTGACCAGCAGGCAGAAGTCCAGGGCCGGGCCGGTCACCACGTCCGCCGCGTCCGCCGGGCCGAAGGCCCAGGTGCTGCCGTCGGGTGCGGTCAGTTCGAGCCGCACCGGGTGCTCCGGCGCGGGCAGCCCGTGGGCCGCGAACGCGAAGCCCAGGGTGCGCAGGCCCAGGTGGGCGATGTGCCGCAGCCGGGCGGTGGGTTCCCGGGTCACGCCGAGCGCGTCCGCGACGTCCTGGCCGTGCGCCCAGGTCTCCATCAGCCGGGCGGTCGCCATCGAGGCGGGCTTCATCGGCGGGCCGAACCAGGGCAGCCGGGCGTCGGCGGGGGCGGCGGCCAGGGCGTCCTGCACCTCGGCCCGGCCGGTCCGCCAGCGGGCGAGCAGGGCGGCGGGGGCGGCGGCCGCGCCCTCCCGGGCGCCCTCCTCGACCGGGTCGGCCCCGGTGGCCAGCAGGGCGGTGAAGCTGCCGCCGAGCGACGCGGTGAAGCCCTCCGGGTCCCGGGCGGCCAGTGCCGTCCAGTCGTCGGTCCAGGCCAGGTGGGCGATCTGGTGTGCGACCGTCCAGCCCTCGGCCGGGGTGGGCCCGGCCCAGCCGTCGGCCGGCAACCCGGCCACCAGCGCGTCCAGGACGGCGCTCTCGGCCCGCAGGTCGGCCAGCAGGCCGTGCAGGACGTCGCCCGCGGCGTTCGGGTCGGTCATCGGCTTCCCCTCGGTTCAAGGCAGTCGCTACCCGTCGGTAGCCCCGCCGCCGCACCCTACGCCCGGCCCGGCGCCGGTGCCCGCCACTCCACGAAACAGGCACGTCAGGACTCTCGCCACCGGCCCCACCGCATGTGACAATTCCGCGATGACGGGCCCTGAGGCTGCGGACACCCTCACCGCTGCGCGAACCGACGACCCCGAACTCGCCGTGCGTGCGGCCGAGCTGGTTCGCGACGCCGTGCTCGGCGCTCGCCCGCCGGGTGGTGGCCGAGTGCGGCGCCGACGTCGGCCTGGTCGGCGTGCCCGAGCCGCTGCCCGGGAGCCGTCCCGGCAGCGAGGGCATGGTGCTGCGCCACTGGGCCGGCACCCGGGCGGACCTGCTGCACGACGTGCCGGTGCCGGCCGGCCTGGGCCTCGGCGGTCGGGCGCTCGCCGAGCGCGCGCCCACCTGGGTGCCGGACTACCGGGCGGCGACGACCATTTCGCACCACTACGACGCGGCCGTGGCCGCCGAGGACCTGTACGCGATGCTCACCGTCCCGCTGATGGACGGCGGTACCGTGCACGGCGTGGTGTACGCCTCGCTGCGCACCGTCGTGCCGTTCGGGGACGTCCGGATCTGCGCCGTCGGCAAGCTGGCAGCGGCGGCCACCCGGGCGCTCGCCGGAGCTGCGGCCTGGAGCCGGGAGGAGCCCCGGCCGGAGAGGCCCCGATGGGAGAGGCCCCGGCCGGAGAGGCCCCGATCGCAGGTGCCCCGACCGACCGCCCCCGTACCGCCGTTGACCCGGCGCGAGCACGAGGTGCTGCGCTGGGCGGCGACCGGCCGGACCAATCCGGAGATCGCCGCCCAACTGGGCCTCACCTGCAACACCGTGACCGGCTACCTGAAGTCCGCGATGCACAAGCTCGGCGTCCGGAACCGCACCGAACTCGCCCTCACCGCGAAGGAGTCCGGCCTGGTCAGTTGACCTGGCGCTCCCGTCCGCTCCAGTACGGCTCGCGCAGCCGGAACTTCTGCAGCTTCCCGGTGGCCGTCCGAGGCAGTGCGTCCCGGAACTCCACCGAGGTCGGCGACTTGTAGCCGGCCAGCCGCTGCTTGCAGTGGGCGATCAACTCCGCCTCGGTGACGGTCCCCTGGCCGTCCCGGAGCACCACCAGCGCCTTGACCGTCTCGCCCCACTTCTCGTGCGGCACCCCGATCACCGCTGCCTCGGCCACCGCCGGGTGGCCGTACAGGCAGTCCTCCACCTCGATCGAGGAGACGTTCTCCCCGCCGCTGATGATGACGTCCTTCTTCCGGTCGGAGATGGTGAGTTGGCCGTCGGTGAGGGTGCCGCCGTCGCCGGTGTGGAACCAGTCGTCCCGCAGCGCCTCGGCGGTGGCCTCCGGCTGGCGCCAGTAGCCGTCCAGGACGGTGTTGGAGCGCACCAGCACCTCGCCGGACGCGTCGACCCGCAGTTGGGTGCCCAGCGCGGGGGCGCCGGCCTGCACCAGCTTCTCGGCCCGCTCGGCGGCCGGCAGGGCGTCCCACTCGGCGCGCGAGCGGTTGACGGTGACGATCGGGGCGGTCTCGGTCAGGCCGTAGAGCTGCATGAACTCCCAGCCCAGCTGCTCCTCGACCTGCTGAACCACCGAGGTGGGCGGCGGCGCGCCGGCCACGATCATCCGCACCCGGTCCCGGCCGGGCACCGGGCCGTCCCAGTCGGCGGCCGCGTCCAGCACCATCTGCACCACGGCGGGCGCGCCGGACAGGAAGGTCACCCCGTGCCGCTCGACCCGGCGCAGGATCTCCGCGCCGTCCACCTTGCGCAGCACGATGTGCCGGGCGCCGAGCCCGGTGATCGCGAACGGCAGGCCCCAGCCGTTGGCGTGGAACATCGGCAGGGTGTGCAGGTACACGTCCCGGTCGCTCGCGCCGTAGTGCAGGCCCATCAGCGTCGCGTTCAGCCAGGCGTTGCGGTGGGTGATCTGAACGCCCTTGGGGCGGGCGGTGGTTCCGCTGGTGTAATTGATGGTGGCGGTGTCGTTCTCGGAGATCGCGTACCGGCGGGGCGCGTTGTCGAAGTCGTACAGCAGGGCGTCGCTGTCCGCGCCGATCACGAACTTGTGCTCGGCCACCACCCCGTCGAGCGCGTCGGCGAGTTCGGGATCGACCAGCAGGACGGAGGCGCCGCTCTGCTCGACGATGTACGCGACCTCCTCGGCCCGCAGCCGGAAGTTGACCGGCACCAGCACCCGGCCGTACCCGCTCACCCCGAAGAAGGAGGTGAGCAGCCGGGCGGAGTTGTGCGACACGATCGCGACCCGCTCTCCCGGCCCGACGCCGAGCCGGTCCAGCCCGGTCGCCTGGGCCCGGGCGAGTTCGGCGACCCGCCGGTAGCTCAGCTCGCCCCAGGATTCGGCCGGCTGCACCGGCTCGTCGACGATGCCGACCCGGTCGCCGTAGACCAGCTCGGCCCGGTCGAGGAAGTCCATCACGGAGAGTGGAATCTGCATGCGCCCACTGTCCTCCGCGGTCGGCCCCCTGCACACCCCCGATCGGGGGTGGTCACCCGTCCGTCCGTCTGCCCGGGCCGCTTCCCGGGCCGTTCTCCGGCTCGATCCCCGGCCCTTCCCCAGGCTCGCGGCCGGCCGCCGCCAGCGCCGCGACCAGCCGGTCCCGGGCGTCGGTCTGGGCGGCGATCCGGCGCTCCAGCACCGCCAGCCGTTCCCGGGCGATCCCCAGCACCCGTTCGGACGGCGGCCGGGACATCACGTCCCCGTCCAGGCAGCCCAGCAGCGGCCGCAGGTCCTCCAGGGTGAGCCCGGCGGCCACCAGGGCGCGGATGTTGCGCACCCGCACCACCGCCGGCTCCCCGTACTCCCGGTAGCCGTTGGCCGCCCGCTCGGAGTCGATCAGCCCGGCCTGCTCGTAGTGCCGCAGCGCCCGGGCCGTACTGCCCGTCCGCCGTGCCAGCTCCCCGATCAGCACCCCTACCGCGCCCCCGCCCGTCAGCCCACCAGTGCGCCCCCGTCCACCGACAACACTACGCCGGTCACGAACGAGGCCTGCGGCGAGGCGAGTTGGGTGATCGCCCAGGCCACCTCGGCGGGCCGGCCGATCCGGCCCAGCGGGGTGTGCGCCAGCTGCCACGCGCGGATCGCCGCCGACTGCTCGGGGCCGTGACCGGCGTGCTCGCCGATCGGGGTGTCGATCGCCCCGGGCGCCACCGCCACCACCCGGATGCCGCGCGGCGCCAGCTCCACCGCCCAGCTGCGGGTGATCGTCTCCAGCGCGGCCTTGCCCGCCGCGTACACCGCGTTGCCCGGCCAGCCGCGCTGCCCCACGGCCGTGCTGACGTTGACCACCACCCCCCGGCTCTCGCCGAGCGCCGGCAGCGCGGCCTGCCCGAGCAGGACCGGGGCGACCAGGTTGGTGGCCAGCAGCGTCTCGATGCCCGCCCGCCGGTAGCCGCCGACGGCCTGCCCGCTCTGCACGATGCCGGCGTTGTTCACCAGCACGTCGAGCCGCCCGTACCGCTCCAGGGCCGCTCCCACGATCGTCTCCGGCGCGTCCGGTCCGGTGACGTCCGCGACCAGCGGCTCGATCAGCCCCGGGTGCGCGGCCGCCGTCTCCGCCAGCGGCTCCGCCCGCCGGCCCACTGCCACCACCCGGGCACCCTCGGCCGCGAAGGCGCGCGCGGTCTCCCGCCCGATCCCCGTCCCGGCCCCGGTGACCACCACGACCCGCTGCTCCACCACGTTCTCGTCGTTCATGCCGGGAAGCCTCCGACCCTGCCGCCAGCGTCAGGGTCAAGCGCGGGACCGCAACCGAGCGGCAGCCCACGACCGTCCGTCAGGGAGATCGTCGAGTACGGTTCCGAACCCAGGGGGAGACCGCCGAATGACCGTCACAGTGAACACCCGCCCGACGGCGGAGGGCCTGCTGCTGCGCCCCTTCGAGGACGCCGACGCACCGGCCCTGATCGAGGCCTACCGGGACGACACGCTGCGCCGCTTCACCCGCGTCCCGGTGACCGACGCCGAGCAGGCCGCGCGCTGGCTGGGCATCCAGTACGAGGGCCGGGCGGCGGGCACCCGCTACTCCTTCGCCGTCCTGGAAGCCGGTGAACTGGTCGCCAACGTGGCGCTCAAGCGCGGCGCCCCGGGCGGGGCCACGGCCGAGGTGGGGTACTGGACGGCGGCCCCGGCGCGTGGCCGGGGCGTGGCCCCGCGCGCGGTGGAGGCGCTCACCGCCTGGGCCTTCGCCGCCTTCGCCGAGGACGGCCTGCGCCGGATCGACCTGCTGCACCAGGTGGACAACATCGCCTCCTGCAGGGTGGCGGAGAAGAGCGGTTACGTCTTCCAGGAACTGCTGACCGCCCTCCCGCCGGAGTTCCCGCTGGACGGCCACCGGCACTCCCGGAAAGCGCTGGACGTGATCGAACGGCACGGGTCAGAGTGAGCGCATGGCTTCTCTGGTACGGCACGTGACGATCGACTGCGCCGATCCCCACGCCCTCGCCGCCTTCTGGGCGCAGGCGCTGGACGGCACGGTGGGCGAGGACGACAACCCGGGAGACGAGGAGGCGGTGGTGAACTCCGAGGGCGCCTCGCTGCTCTTCATCCGGGTGCCCGAGGGCAAGTCGGTGAAGAACCGGGTCCACCTCGACCTCCAGCCGCAGGACCGCAGCCGGGACGAGGAGGTCGAGCGCCTGGTCGCCCTGGGCGCCACGGTGCTGGCGGACCTCCGCCGCCCGGACGGCACCGGCTGGGTCACCCTGGCCGACCCGGAGGGCAACGAGCTGTGCGTCGAGCGCAGCCACGCCGAGCGGGTCGCCACCGGCGCCGCCTGAGCCCGGCTAAGAGCCCGGAAGGGCCGTCACACGACAGGCCGAGCCCCCGGGCCGCCGCCGGGGGCTCGGTCGATAATCGACCCTGTCCGACGCCATCGCGTCCACCCCGGCAACCAGGGCAGGTACCCCATGGCCAGAATCGCCGTGATCGGCGCCAACGGCACCATCGGCAGCGCCGTCGTCGAGGAGGCGGCGGCGCGCGGGCACGAGGTCACCGCGGTCGTCCGCGACCCGGACCGCTACCGGGGCGGGGCCGCCTCGGTGGAGCGCGGCGACGTGCTCGAACCGGCTGACGTGGCCCGGGTGGCGGCCGGCCGGGACGTCCTGGTGAGCGCCGTCGGCGGCGGCGACGGCCCGGGCCACCTGACGCTGATCGAACCCGCCGCCCGCTCGCTGGTCGAGGGCCTGCGCTCGCTCGTCGGCGGCGCGCCCCGGCTGGTCGCGGTCGGCGGCGCGGGCAGCCTGGAGACCGCGCCGGGGGTGCGGGTCTGGGACACCCCGGGCCTGCCGGAGCCGATCCTGCAGATCATGCACGCCCACGGCGAGGCGCTGGACTACTACCGGACGGTCTCCGACATCCGCTGGACGGTGCTCAGCCCGGCCGCCGAGATCGGCCCGGGGGAGCGGACCGGCCGCTACCGGACCGGCCTGGAGCAACTGCTCACCGACGGCGAGGGCCGCAGCTGGATCTCGGTGCCGGACTACGCGGTCGCCCTGGTGGACGAGATCGAGCAGCCCGAGCACATCGGCGAGCGCTTCACCTGCTGCGCCTCAGGGCGTGCCTGACGCGGATGACCCGTTCAGCCCAGCTGGATCGACCGCTTGGCCAGCCCCATCCAGAACCCGTCGATCACGCTGCGCTGGCTGCCGAGGTCGGCCTCGCCCGCACCGAGGGTGACGAACAGCGGGGCGAAGTGCTCGGTGCGCGGGTGCGCCAGCCGCCCGGCCGGGGCCTTGTGCTCGAAGTCGAGCAGCGCGTCCAGGTCGTGGGCGTCCAGCGCGCGCCTGCCCCAGTCGTCGAACTCGGCCATCACCGAGCTGATCCGGCCGTCGCTGCTGAGTGCCCGCAGGTTGTGGGTGAAGAAGCCGCTGCCGATGATCAGCACGCCCTCGTCCCGCAGCGGCGCGAGCCGGCGGCCGATCTCCAGCAGGCGCTGGGGGTCCAGGGTGGGCATGGAGATCTGCAGCACCGGGATGTCGGCCTCCGGGAACATCTCCACCAGCGGCACGTAGGCCCCGTGGTCGAGCCCCCGGCCGGGGATGTCCTGGACGGGCGTGCCGGGGGCGCGCAGCAGCTTGCGCACGCGCTCGGCCAGCTCCGGCGCGCCGGGGGCGGGGTACCGAACCGTGTAGTAGTGCTCGGGGAAGCCCCAGAAGTCGTACACCAGCGGGACGGTGGTGACGGCGCCGACGGCGAGCGGGGCCTCCTCCCAGTGGGCGGAGACCATCAGGACGGCCTTGGGACGCGGCAGGTCGGCGGACCAGGCGGACAGCTCGCCCGGCCAGATCGGGTCGTCGGCGAGCGGCGGCGCGCCGTGCGACAGGTACAGGGCGGGCATGCGCTCGGGGGCCGCGGCGCTCATGGCGTCCTCCTCGGGATCGGTCGGGGGCTTGGGGGCCAAGTAGTTCAAATTTGAACCTATACCGACCGACCGTACACCTTCGTTCGAATTTGAACAACAGGAGTAGGCTTCACCCCATGTCCGCACTGAACGAACCCCGCTGGCTCGACCGGGACGAGATGGCCGCCTGGCGGGGCTTCGTCGTCGCGAGCAACCTGCTCAACCGGCGGCTGGAGCGCCAGCTCAAGGAGGACTCCGGCCTCTCCCACCAGCAGTACGAGATCCTGGTGCACCTGTCCGCCGCCCCCGGCGACTCGCTGCGGATGACCGAACTCGCCGACAAGCTGGTCACCTCCAAGAGCGGACTGACCTACCAGGTCACCCAGCTGGAGCGGATGGGCCTGGTCGCCCGCCGCTCCTGCCCCAGCGACGTGCGCGGCGTCATCGCCGAACTCACCGGCCAGGGCCGGGAGATGATCCGCCGGGCCGCGCCCGGACACGTCGCCCTGGTGCGCGAGCTGCTGATCGACGTGCTCACCCGCGAGCAGCTGGCCGTCCTCGCCGAGAGCCTCGGCGCGGTCAGCGCCCGGCTGCGCCAGGACGACGTTCCGTAGCGGGCGCCGGATCGACACCCGCCGCGGCGAAGGGCGCAGATGCGGGCCGGGCAAGCGAAGCTCCCGCTCGGCCGCTGATTCCGCGCACGAACCGCTTGCCCGGGGCCGCTGCTCGCCCGCGCGAACCGCTCGCCGGGGGCGGCGTTCCGTGTCAACATGCCCCGTATGGGGACGATTCTGCACGGCACCCTGGTCACCCTCCGCCCGGCCACCGCCGACGACATCCCGGCACTGGCGGCGATCCGCAGCACGCCCGAGGTGTTCGCCCGCTGGCGCGGCGGCGACGACCTGGTCGACGAGGTCGCCGAGGACCTGGAATCGCCCGACACCGAGACCTTCGCGATCGAGCTGGGCGGCCGGGTGGTCGGCGCCGTCCAGTGGTACGCCAACAACGACGACGAGTACCGGCACGCCGGGATGGACCTCTACCTGGAGCCGTCGGTGCACGGCCTGGGGCTGGGCACCGACGCCGTGCGCACCATGGCCCGGCACCTGGTGCACGACCACCACTACCACCGGCTGGTGATCGACCCGGCCGCGGACAACCTCGCCGCGATCCGCTGCTACACCAAGGTGGGCTTCCGCCCGGTCGGCACCATGCGCCAGTACGAGCGCGGGCCGGACGGAAGCTGGCACGACAACCTGCTGATGGATCTGCTCGCGGACGAACTGTCGGACGGCTGACGGAAGTTCACCGGCCCCTCGGCGCCCGGTGCAAGGGTGTACAGACATCTTGTCAGCCAACTGTCCTGACCTGTACAGACACCTCGTCGCCACAGGAGCGATCGAAACTGATCGCCTGCCGTTCTTCCCCTGGTACCGAGCAGTAGCTAGCGTTCCCCCGCCAATCCCCGGCGGCCGCACCCCGGCCCGGCCGGGCCCCACCGGATTGACGGACCAGGAGAACGCCCATGCTCTCGCGTCGCACGGCCACCGCCCTCACCTCGGCGGCCGCCGCCGCACTTCTGCTCGGCGGCACCGCGCCGACGGCCTTCGCCACCACCCCGGCGAGCCCCACCACGCTGTCCGTCTTCGCGTTCAACGTCGACCTCGGCACCGCGATCGTCGACAGCACCCAGAACGAGCAGGCCGCCCGCCGCACTCCGGTGATCGAGCAGATCGTCCGGCAGCACAACGCCGACGTGGTCGTCCTGGACGAGCAGTTCAACAACAGCTCGACCGCCGACATCAACGCCAAGCTCGCCGACCTCTACCCGTACCGCACCCCGGTGGTCGGCGGGGTCTGCTCCGGCGGCGGCTGGACGGGCGTCAGCGGCAACTGCTCCAACTCGCTGTTCGTCATCAACGGCGGCACGATGATCCTCTCCAAGTACCCGATCACCGCCCAGTACGCCCACGTCTTCAGCAACTCCACGTACGGCACCTGGGACTACCACGCCAACAAGGGCGCGGCGCTGGTGCAGGTGAAGAAGAACGGCGGCACCGCCTGGGTGGTCGGCACCCATCTGCAGGCCGACGAGTCCGACACCTCGACCGACACCACCCAGTCCACCCGGCTCGGCCAGCTCGCCGAGATCCGCGCCTGGGTCGACGGCATCGTCGGCAGCAGCGCGCCGGTGCTGATCGGCGGCGACCTCAACGTCGAGTACTTCCACGGCCAGAGCCGCGGCGACTACGCCAACGCCCAGAACGCGGTCAACGGCGTGCTCGGCACCCCGGCCACCGACCCGACGCAGGCCCGCACCACCATGGACTGCCCGGTCTCCTCCTGGTGCCAGTACATGGCGGGCGTCGAGACCTTCCCGACCGACTACCGGGACGACCTCGACTACATCGGCTACCTCAACGCCCCGGGCCGTCCGGTGCCGACCTCGATGTCCAACGTGAAGATCGACTTCGACCCGCAGGCCGGCTGGGCGCCGGGCCGGCTGGACACCGACGCGCCCAGCGACCACTACCCGGTCGAGGCCGCCTTCCAGCTGAACTGACCGGTGACCTACGGCGGTTGCTCAGCGCGCCGGCGCAGCCGGGCAGCCGCAGGAGCGCCGCACCACCAGCTTGGCGGGGAAGGTCCGGTCCCCGGCGGCGCGGCGCTCGGGCCCGCCCAGCACGAGGTCCAGCGCGGCCCGGGCCATCTCGTCCTGCGCGGTGGTGACGGTGGTCAGCGCCGGTCCGGCGATCACCGCCTCGGCGATGTCGTCGAAACCGGCCACCGCGAGGTCCTCCGGCACCCGGATGCCCAGGTCGTCGGCGGCCCGCAGCAGTCCGATCGCCTGGTCGTCCGTCGCGCAGAACACGGCGGACGGCCGGTCGGGCCGGCTGAGCAGCGCGAGCGCCTCGGCGTGCGCCCGGACCCGGTCGAAGGGCGCCCGGGTGAGCCGCCCGTCGGTGGACAGCCCGGCCTCGGCCAGCGCCCCGGCCCAGCCGGCCGTCCGACCGGTGACCGGGTCGAGCGGGCTGAGCGCCAGGGTGCCGCCGAAGCAGTGCACCTCGGCGTGGCCGTGGCCGAGCAGGTGACGGACCACCTCGCGGGCGCCGCCCTCGTCGTCCGCCACCACGGCCACGCCGTCGGCGCTCTCGGCGCGGTGGTGCAGCAGGACGACCGGGGTGCCGTCGGCCGAGTCGAAGCCGGTCAGCCCGGGGGTGGCCGGGTCCTGGGTGACCAGGATGAGGCCGTCCACCTGCATCCCCAGGAAGGCCCGGATGTAGTGCGCCTCGCGCTCGTCGGCGTAGTCGGAGTTGCCGATCAGCAGCAGCCGGCCGTGCTCGGTGGCGGCCTGCTCCACGGCGTGCGCCAGCCCGGCGAAGAAGGGCTGGCGGGCGTCCGGCACGACCATCCCGAGCAGGTTGGTCCGCCGCCGCGCCATCGCCTGGGCGACCCGGTTGGGCCGGTAGCCGAGCTCCTCCACGGCCGCGAGGACCCGGGCCCGGGTGGCCGCCGCCACCGGGCGCGGTCCGTCGTTGATCACATAACTCACGACCGCTGTGGACGTCCCCGCCACCCGCGCCACATCGTCCCGTGTCACCCTCGCCATGACCAGTGAGCCTACACAGCACCTCCGACCAGCGGTGTTCCCGCGTGCGGGGAGCCGCCCGGCGCCGCGCCTTAGACGGCGTCCGGCACGATCACCGTCAGGGAGGTCTCCTGCCGCAGGAAGCCCAGTGCCTCGTAGACCCGGCGGGCCGGGTTGCCCTCGGTCACCACCAGGTGCACGTCGGCGAGCCCCCGGTGGGCGGCGTCACCGAGCGCCCGGCGCAGCAGGTCGGCGCCGAGGCCGCGGTAGCCGCGCCGGGGGTGGCGGAAGACCTCGGCGACCCAGGGCAGGCCGTCGCGGTCGGTCAGCACGGCCGCGCCGACCACCCGGTCCTCGGCATCCACGGCGAGCAGGCTGGAGGGCAGCACCGGGCCGATGGCCTGCCCGGCCAGCAGCGGGCCGATCCGGTCGGCGACGGCCCGGGCGTCGTCGCCGGGGTAGTGGTCCACGTGGGCCGGGTCGAAGGCGGCCCGCCAGGACTCCAGCATCTCCTCGGGCGAGCGGTCGCAGGGCACCGCCCGCAGGCCCTCGCGCAGTGGAGTCCCGGTCCAGTCGGCGGGCGGGGGATCGGCGCGCAGGTCGCGCCGGAAGGTGTGGGCGTGCCGCAGCGCGGTCGCGCCCTGCGCCAGCAGCCGCTGCCCGAGCTCGGGCGGCCCGGAGACGACCCAGCCGGGCAGCTCGGCGCGGATGTACTCCGCCGGGTCCGCCGAGTCGTCCAGCACCTCCAGCAGGTCGGCCCAGGGCCGCCCCTCCCGCTCGCCCAACCGGTACCGCAGGACCGGTACGCCGTCGCCGTGCCGCCTGGTCACCCAGTCCGCCTCGGCCATGGCACCCACCCCGTTCACGAGTTCGTTCGTCGGCGCCCATGCTCACCAGTGGCGGGAGCCCGGTGCAAGGGGTTTTCGGCCAGTGCGTTCGTGGTGGGACCGGGCTCAGCCCACCACCGCCGCGCGGAGGCAGAGCACGTCCGGCAGGTGGGAGACCAGCAGCGACCAGGTCCCGCCCTCGTCGCGGCTGCCGTACACGTCGCCGGTCCGGTTGCCGAAGTAGATCCCGGCCGGGTCGGCGTCGTCGGTGCGCAGGGCGTCGCGCAGCACGATCCCGTAGTGGTCCTGGCCGGGCAGCCCGTCGGCGAGCTGCTCCCAGCTGGTGCCGGCATCCGTGGTGCGGAAGACCCGGCAGCGGTGGCCGGGCGGGATCCGGTCGTCCGAGCCGCCGAGCGGGAAGAGGTAGGCGGTGTCGCCCCGGCGCGGGTGGGCGGCGACGGCGAAGCCGAACTCGGCGGGCAGCCCGTCCGCGATGGAGCGCCAGCTCCCGCCCCAGTCGTCGCTGCGGTAGACGCCGCCGTGGTTCTGCAGGTAGAGCCGGTCGGGGTGGACCGGGTCCGGGGCGATCTTGTGGACGCACTGGCCGAACTCGGGGTACTGCCGCTCGGCCGGGAAGAACTCGGCGCGCAGGCCGGTGTTGGAGGGGGTCCAGCTGTCGCCGCCGTCCTTGCTGCGGTAGACGCCGCCGCTGGAGACGGCGACCAGCAGCCGCTGGGGGTCGCGCGGGTCGGTCAGGATGGTGTGCAGGCCCTGGCCGCCGTAGCCGGCGCCCCACTCGGGCCGCTGGGGGTGGTTCCAGAGCGACTCGACCAGTGCGAAGGTCTCGCCGCCGTCGGTGGAGCGGAACAGCGCGGCCGGTTCGGTGCCCGCGTACACCACCCCGGGGGCCTCCGGCCCGGCGGGCTGGAGCTGCCAGACCCGGGTGAGCGAGGCACCGGTGGACTCGGGGAAGCGGATCGCCGGTCGGGACGGCGCGTGCCAGTTGGCGCCGAGGTCGTCGGAGCGCCACACCGAGGGGCCCCAGTGGCTGCTGTCGGCGCCGACCAGCAGTCTGGTCCGGCCCTCGCGGCGGTCGATCGAGACGGAGTAGATCGCGTTCATCCGGAAGTGCGGCCCGCTGAACTCCCAGTCCAGCCGGTCGCGGCTGCGGCCGAGAAAGAGGCCCTTCTCGGTTCCGACGGCCAACAGCACCTCGGTCATGCCTCACACCACCTGATCACGAGCACGGCCCCCCGGGACGCCCCCCGGGGCGCGTCGGCACGCCCCGTCGCCAGTGTCCCGCCGTCCGCCGGTGGTCACATCTCGCCGCGCCGCGCGCCCCGGCCAAGGGCCGTGCAGAGGCAGGGGCCGGGCGCTACCCCCGGCAGCCCTCCAGCAGCCGCAGCCACACCTCGCTGATCGTCGGGTAGGCGGGAACGGCGTGCCAGAGTCGGTCGATCGGCACCTCGCCGACGACCGCGACGGTCGCCGAGTGCAGCAGCTCGGCGACGGCCGGGCCGACCAGACAGGCGCCGACGATCACCTCCCGGTCCAGGTCGAAGACCACCCGGGCCCGGCCGCGGTAGCCGTCGGCGTAGAGCGAGGCCCCGGCGACGTCGCCGATCTCCTGGTCGACGGCCTTGACCCGCAGTCCGAGCCGCTCGGCCGCCGCCAGGGTCAGGCCGACGGCCGCGACCTCCGGTTGCGTGAACACCACCTGCGGCGCGCCGGCGAGGTCGGCAGACGCGGAGTGCGCGCCCCAGCGCGAGGTGTCCAGCGCGCGCCCCTGGGCGCGGGCCGCGATCGCCGCACCGGTGATCCGGGCCTGGTACTTGCCCTGGTGGGTGAGCAGCGCCCGGTGGTTGACGTCCCCGGCGGCGTACAGCCACTCGCCGTCCACGCCCAGCACCGTGCAGCTGTCGTCCACGTCCAGCCAGCTGCCCGGCCGCAGCCCGACCTGCTCCAGTCCGATGTCGGCGGTGCGCGGGGCCCGTCCGGTCGCGTACAGCACCTCATCGGCGCTCAGCCGCTCGCCCTCGGTCAGCCGCTCGCCGTCGTTCAGGGAGAGCACCACCGGCCCGGTCGCCCCGGCCCGCTCCAGCGAGGTCACCTCCGTACCGAAGTGCAGGTCCACCCCCGCCCCCCGCAGGCCCTCCGCGACCAGCTCGCCGGCGAAGGGCTCCATCCGCGGCAGCAGCGCGTCGCCGCGCACCAGCAGCACCACCTCGGAGCCCAGCGCCCGCCAGGCGCAGGCCATCTCCACCCCGACCACCCCGCCGCCGACCACCGCGAGGCGCCCGGGGACGGTAGGCGAGCCGGTCGCCTCCCGGTTGGTCCACGGGTGGGCGTCCGCCAGCCCGGGCACGTCGGAGGGCAGCACCGGGCGGCTGCCGGTGCACACCGCGACGGCGTGCCGGGCGGTCAGCACCCGCTCGGTGCCGTCGTCCGCCTCCACCGCGACGGTCCGCACGCCCGCCAGCCGGCCGTGTCCGCGGACCAGCTCGATGCCGGTGTCCCGCAGCCACTGCACCTGGCCGTCGTCCTTCCAGTGCGAGGTGAAGGAGTCCCGTCGGGCCAGCACCGCCGCCGCGTCCAGCTGTCCGCCACCGACCGCCTCCCGGGCGCCGCCCACCGCGCGGGCGTCGTCCAGCGCGGCCGCCGGGCGCAGCAGCGCCTTGCTCGGCATGCAGGCCCAGTACGAGCACTCGCCGCCGACCAGTTCGGCCTCCACGATCACCGTGCGCAGGCCCGCGGCGACCGTCCGGTCGGCCACGTTCTCGCCGGTCGGGCCGGCGCCCAGGACGATGACGTCGTACTCCTCGGCGGTGCTGCTGGTCATGTCGCGTCCTCCGTGGTCTCGCGGGCCTCGCGTCGTTGCGCCCGGTGCGGGCCGCTCCCGGCGGCCGCAGGCGTGGGCCCCATCCTGCGACGCGGAGGGGCCCGCGCGCGGGCGAACACGCGGACGGGCTCAGATTGCCGCGAGCTCCGCCAGCAGGGCGGCGGTGTCGGCGGGGCGGGAGAACATCGGCCAGTGCCCGGTGGGCAGTTCGCGAAGTTCCCAGTTTGGCCGGTCCATCCCGGCGAACCACGGGTGCCCGGCCGCGATCAGCGCCCGCACCTGTTCGAGCGGGAAGGAGCAGGAGACCAGCGCCTGGGGCAGCGCGGCCCCGGCGCCGGTCAGCCGCAGCGCGTCCCGGTAGGCCCCGACCGGGTGCGGGGTCAGCCGGGTGCGGATCTGCGCGAGGGCGGCGTCGTCCAGGCCCTCGGTGCTGGACCCGTGGGCGGTCATGTACTCCCAGGAGGGCATCGGGAAGCGGCCGTCGACCGCCGTGGCATCGGCCTCGGCCCGGAAGTCGGGCTGCCAGAGGTCGTACACCGAGGCGCCGTCGGCCATCGGGCCGCTGTCCAGGTAGACCACCCGCCGGATCCGCTCCGGCATCCGGTCCGCGACGCCGCCCACCGGTGCGCAGGCGCCGCTGTGCGCGACCAGCACCACGTCCCACAGGTCCTCGCGCACCAGCAGCTCGGCCAGGTCCGCGATGTGGTCCTCCAGCCCGAAGTCGCCCTGCTCGCCCGCCCGTTCCGCCAGCCCCGGCAGGCTCACCGGGTGCACCCGGTGGCCGGCCGCGCGCAGCGGCGCGGCCACGCCGTCCCAGGCCCAGGCGCCGAGCCAGAAGCCGGGAACCAGTACGAACGTGCTCATGGTGGACGCTCCTTCCGCGGTGGGACCCCGTCACCGGCGACTCTAGGCGCCGAACCGGACGGATCGCGCCCGGATTTCCCGCCGCGGAAGGAGCGCCGGACGGAGCCGCGGGTGGAGCACCCGCGGACCCCTTGGCCGTCAGGCCTGGCCCTCGGCCGCCTGCTCCTCCGCCACCTTGCGCTTGACCTCGGTCATGTCCAGGTTGCGGGCCTGGCCGATCAGGTCCTCGAAGACCGGCTCCGGCAGCGCGCCGGCCTGCGAGAAGACGAGCACGCCCTCGCGGATGATCGCCAGCGTCGGGATCGACTGGATGCCGAACGCGGAGGCCAGCTCCTGCTGGGCCTCGGTGTCGACCTTGGCGAAGACCAGGTCGGGGTGGCGCTCCGCGGCCTTCTCGTACACCGGGGCGAACTGCCGGCACGGCCCGCACCACCCGGCCCAGAAGTCGATGAAGACGAAGTCCTTGCCCTCCGGGCCCGGGACGATGTCGTCGAAGTTCTCCTTGGTCAGCTCGACCGTGTTGCTCATCTCGCGGATCCTTCCCTTCCGGTGGGTGGCGGTACAGATCGGGTGTCGGCACAGATCGTGCGCCCGGGACAACGGTGATGCCCACAGGGGTATTCCGGTCGGCCTCCGGATTGAGCACGCGGCGGCCACCGTCCGTACAGATGAGTGTCCAGTCCGCTCGCCGAGGCGGGAGGCGCCCCAATGCGCAGCACACCCCGCACCCGCCGGGTCGCCGCCACCGGCACCGCCGCGGCCGCCCGGGTGGCCGGTTGCGGATCATCCGAGTCGGGTAAGTCGGGCGCCACCGGCACGTCCGGCGGTACCGGCGCTCCGGCCGGTGTCACCCTGCGGACCGCGCACGGCCCCGGGCTCGGCACGATCGTCACCGACAGTGCGGGCTTCACGCTCTACCGCTTCGACCAGGACGGGACCAGTCCGCCGAAGTCCTACTGCAACGGTAACTGGGCAACGCTCCGGCCGCCCGAGCAGGCCCGCGGCAACGTCACCGCCAAGGGCGCCGACAGCAAGCCGCTCGGCACCGTCACCCGCTCCGGCGGCGTCGAGCGGGGCACCCTCAACGGTTCGCCGGGGCCCACCGACCCCACCCCGACGTCCAGCGCCCCGGGCTACCGACCGGCGGGCTGACCGATGGCCACTGACCGCCCCCGAGCCCGACCGCCGCCGCCGCCGACGACCGACGGCCGCTGACGGCTGTCGATCACCGCCCTCGCCGGGGAGGCCGGGGTGCGCAAGGATGAAGTGGTGACCGATGAGCACCCCGTCGGCGGTTCCGCCGCACACGGCGCGGGGGCCGCCGACGAGGAACTGATGCGGGCCCTGTACCGCGAGCACGCCGGTCCGCTCTTCGCCTTCGTCCTCCACCTGGTCGCGGGCGACCGCCAGCGGGCCGAGGACGTCGTCCAGGAGACGCTGGTCCGGGCCTGGCGCAACATCCACCGGCTCGACCCGCAGGTCGACTCGCTGCGGCCGTGGCTGGTCACCGTTGCCCGCCGGATCGTGATCGACGACCACCGCAGCGCCCGCGCCCGCCCGCACGAGGTCGACGCGGAGGCCCTGAAGCAACTGCCCGCCGAGGACGACATCGAACGGGCCCTGCGGATGATGACCGTCGCGGACGCCCTCGCCGACCTCTCGCCCGCCCACCGGGAGGTCATCGTCGAGACCTACCTCAGGGGCCGCACCGCCAAGGAGGCCGCCACCGAACTCGGCATCCCGGCCGGGACCGTCCGGTCGCGGGTGTTCTACGCACTGCGCTCGCTCAGGCTCGCGCTGGAGGAAAGGGGAGTGACATCGTGACCACGTGGCCCGCCCCCGATCCCGGCCTGCCCACCGGAGCCGTGCACCTGGCCGTCGGAGCGTACGTTCTCGGCGTGCTGGAGCCCGCCGAGAACGCCGCCTTCGAAGGGCACCTGGCGGGTTGCCCGCAGTGCACCGAGGAGGTGCGGCAACTCGAGTCCGTACAGCGGGTGTTGGCCGAGTACGCGGCCTCGACCGCGGCCGCCGGGCTGGACCCTGCCGGGCCCCTGCCGATGCCGGGCGGGCGGCTCCTGGACCGGCTGGTCGCCGAGGTCAGGGCCGGCCGGCGGCGGGGCCGGATACGTCGGCTGGCCCTCGCCCTGACCGCCACCGCGATGATCGCGGCGGGCCCGGCCGTCACGGCCGCGGTGCTCACCGCCGAGAACACGCCCTCCGTGGTCGCCGTCGCCGAACAGTTCAGCGCCACCGACCCGACCACCGGCGCCAAGGCTACCGTCGGCATCAACGGACAGTCCTGGGGCAGCCAGATCAGCCTCCAACTCTCCGGCGTGCAAGGCCCGTTGACCTGCCGACTGGTCGCCGTCTCGCACGGCGGCGAGCACCAGACGGTCACCACCTGGAGCGTCCCGGCCGGCGGCTACGACGAGCCGGACAACCGGGAGACGCTGCGCACCACCGGCGGCGCGGCCCTCCAGCCGCACGACATCGACCACTTCGAGGTGCGGGTCCAGGGCACCGACGCCCTGCTGGTCTCCGTCCCGGCGCACAAGGCCTGACCCGGGCCGGGCCGTTCTCAGCACGGCCCGTGCGGTGACTCGTACGCGACCAGCCGCTCGACCCGGGCCGTCTCCAGGAGGGTGGGCCAGTGCGGGTTCGGCTCGCCGCTGCCGGTCATGTGCGCCCGACGCCAGGTCTGGCTCCAGCCGACCGGCGGCTGCGGCTGGTAGCCGTGCCACCGGTCGCACGGGCAGGGCACCAGCACCCGTGCGCAGCAGCGGCACAGCTCGGCCCGGCCGTGGCCGGTCGGGACCGGCACCGCCGGCCCCTCCTCTCCGCAGGCCGGACAGCCGGGCAGTCCGGCCCCGTCCAGCAGTGCGTTCTGCCGCCGGACGTAGTCGGGCAGGCTCAACGGCGGGTGCAGGAAGGGGTCCTGGTACCACACCGCATCGGGCGAGCCCGGCCACGGCCGGTCCCACCACGCCGTGACCGGCGGCTCCCGCCGCCCGGCCCGCTTCTCCGCCCGCCGCTGCGCCGCGTACTGCTCCGCCCGGGCCAGCCACAGCGCCCGTGCCTCGTTCAGCTCCTCCACCGCCCGCACCAGCGAGTCCGGATCGGCCTCCAGGATCCGGGGCATCCGCGCGCTGACGGTGAGGTGGTGGTAGGTCGCCCGGAGGCCGTACGGGGCGAACTCGGTCAGGCAGGTCCGCAGGGCGCTGTGCCGCCGGTACGGCGGGAGGGCGGCGTCGTGCACCCGGGCGCGGTGGGTGAGGAAGCTGGTCACGGCGACGGCTCCAGGGCGAGGGCCCGGGCCAGTGCGGCGGTGAGGGCCCGGGCATGCCCCGGCAGCTGCCGCTCGGCCCAGCAGCCCGCAAGGCGGACGAAGTCGCGCAGGTCCTGCTCGGCCCCGGCGAGCAGTCGGCGCAGCTCGTCCACCGGCAGCTCGATCACCTGGCCACTCCCGGCCCGGGTGTCCACCATCAACCGCACGGTGCCGCCGTGGCGTTCTGCCGCGGCGTGGGGGTCGTGGCCGAACCAGCCCTCGGCGGTGCCGTCCGCCACGTCCAGCCACTCGCGCCACTCCTCCAGGCCGTTGCAGCAGCCCGGTGCGAAGACGGCGCCGGTGACGCCGTCCGTCACCCGGAAGCCGCCGGGGGCGAGCAGGTGTTCCGCGGTGAGCAGCCCGTACAGGAAGGCCGCCGGCGGGTCGGGCGCAGGGCCGTCCTCAGGGGCGTCCTCGTTGGCGTCGGCGATCCGCCACACCGCGGAGCCGACCTTTTGCGGCGTCAACCGCCCGTCCAGCACCAGGAATCCGTACGGCTCGACGGCGGCCGTCGGCCAGAGCGCGAAGTCCTCGTCGGGGGCACCCGTCTCCAGTACCGGCTGCATCGTGATCACCTGGCGATGATGCCGGAGGCCGCGCCGGCCGACCAGAGGATTTACGCCGCGTCGGCCGCGATCGCGGCCAGCACCCGTCCGCACCGCCGGGCGAAGGCGTGCTGGAGGAGCGGGAACAGCGGTCCGGCCAGCCGGGCCCACCAGGCGACCGGGCGGCTGAAGGCGGTGACGCTGAACCAGACCGCCCCGTCGGGTGCCAGTTCGACCAGGAAGGTCTCCTCGCCCCGGCCCAGGTGCCCGTGCCTGGTCCCGTAGGTGAAGCCGTACCGGTCCGGGCCGTTGACGGTGGCCAGCACCCGGTTGGGCGCGCCCGCCCGCAGCGGGCCGAGGCCGATGGCGCACCGCACGGCGACGCCGGGTGCGGCCTCCTCGGCCTCCGCGTCGATCCGCACGCCCGCCAGGCGGTGCATCCGCCAGCCGAGCAGGGCGCCCCCGGCGACGTCGAGGGCGGGGCGGCCATGGCCGATCCGGGCCCGGTGGCGCAGGTGGCGGTAGCCGGCGGGCAGGTCGCCGGTGCAGCTGGCGCCCTGCTCGGGGTAGCTGTAGTCGTTGCCGGGGCGGCTGTGGTCGTTCAACGGTGGGTCTCCACGGTGGTGGTGATCCGGCGCCAGGCGAGGACCGCGCACAGGGCGAAGCCGAGCGCGTTGCCGAGGCCGTGGGTGGCGGCCATCCAGGTCAGGGTCGGGTGGGGGAGCCCGGCGGCCCGGCCGAGCGCCCACCAGAGGGCGAGCAGCATGGTGAGGGCCAGGACGGCGGAGGAGGCGGCGAGCAGCCGGGCGGTGGCCCGGTCCGCCGTCCGGGGCCGCAGTTCGCGCCAGCTGATCAGGCCGACCAGCCACATCCCGGCGCTCAGCACGACGGCTCCGGCGAACTGCCACCAGTCGCCCAGGAAGTACCCGGCCAGCACCAGCAGGGTGCCCGCCGGGACGCTGAGCGCCGCGCAGCGGGCCGGCCGGGAGCCGTGGTCGGCGCGGCAGACCAGCCCGGCGATCAGTGCGGCGGTGAATCCGGCGTAGTGGAAGTGCGGGACGGTCAGCGCCAGGATGTGCGGTTCGAAGCCGAACAGCGGGTAACCGGAGCGCTCGGCGACCAGTGCCACGCCGGCCACCGAGGGCGCGGTGAGCGCGGTGAGCACGGCGACCTCGGCGGCGGCGAGCGAGCGGGTCCTCGCCAGCCGCAGCGGCGCGTGCAGGGCCACCAGCAGGGTGCCGAGCGCGTAGAGGAGCGCGCAGCCGGTGGCGAGGCCCCCGCGCGGCAGCCAGAGCGAGAGCGCCCCCGGGACGGCCGCGAGCGGCCAGAGCCGGCGGACCCGGGCGAGTCCGGGTTCGTCGATCAGGGCCAGTCCGAGCGGCAGGACGGCGCCCATGCCGAGCAGGACCAGCAGGTCCACCAGTTCGGTCGTGCCCTTGCCCATGGCGGGCCCACCCCCTCTTGAACGCGTTCAAATGCTTCGCCGGTGACTCTACGCGCCGACTTGAACGCGTTCAACTCACCCTCGCTCCGGCTGGCCTGGTGTTCACGTGGGGTGCGGCGCACTCTGGAGGAGTAACCGATGGAGGTGATCCGCCATGCAGACTCTGGTCGGTTGGCACATCGAGATGGAGTTTCGCGAGGACGGCCCGCGGACGACCGCGGCCGCCCTGCTCCGGCTCGGCGACGGGAGCGAACTGCGCGCCCACGGCTACAGCAGCCGCCACCCCTCCGACCCGGAACAGCTGAGGGTCGGCGAGGAGATCGCGGGAGCCCGCGCGCTCAACGACCTCGCCTCGCAGCTGCTCTCCAAGGCGCACGGGGAGATCCAGGAGGTCAGCCCGGTCCCGACCCATCCGCTCTCGTGACCGCCCCGCACCCCGCCGGTGACCATGCCGGACGGGATCCGGAGCGTTCGCGCATCCCGCTGATCTGCCCGCGCTGCGGGCACGAGCAGCAGGTCGTCCCCGGCGGTCCCGAGCGGACGGTCAAGGTGGTGCACGTGGGGACCGGTCGCGAGGCCTGCGAGCCGGGGGACCTGGCCCGGGCGCCGGACGAGGGGACCTGACGCCCGGGGGGTGACGCCGCGTGCCGGGACCCGCGTGCCCGCGGGTCCCGCCACTCGGCGGGCCAACCGGAACGAACGGAAGGTCAGTTGACCGCGAGCGAACGGTCAGTTGGCGCAGTACGTGGCCGGCGGCAGCCACTCCGGCCCGACCAGCCGCTGCTCCAGCTCGTTCAGCGTGATCCGGATCCCGACCGTCCCGTCCAGCCCCACCCGGAACCGGCTGCGGGCCAGCGCGATCAGCGCGGTCAGGCCGTACTTGTTGATCAGCGAGGTGCGGTAGCGCGCGGTCGCGTCGGCGTCGCAGAGCCGGGCGCGGGCCGGGAGCCGGCGCCCGGTCGGGCGTCCGTGGGCGTCGCAGGGGCCGATCAGCACCCTGGGGTGGCGGCGGATCCGTTCGGCCTCGCCGGAGTGGGCGGGGGTCCAGACGCCGAGCGCCGTGCCGTCGGGCACGACCCACAGCTGCGAGTCCTGTCGGCTGCCGTCGTCGCCGAAGGTGGTCAGCAGGAGGTACTTGCTGTCGGCGAGCCGCTCGGTTCGGGCGTGCATGATCTCCTCCCTCTCGCGGGGGGCGGCGGGGTCAGTGGTGACCGTGGCCCTCGGTGATCTCGCGGTACTCCTCGGCGGTGGGCCGGGGGATCCGGGCGTGCTCGCCGTGGAATGCCCGGGACAGCCGTACCCGGGTGCGGGTGAGCACGTCCGCCGGCCGGGCCACTCCATTCTCGTCCACCGCGGGCGGCAGTTCGAGGGGGCGGGGCTGTTCGTGGGCGGTGAGCCGGTGCAGTTCGGCGGGCGTGAGCCGGGCGTGCACCTCGGTGAACTCGCCGTGCGGCAACCGGTGGACGGTGCCGGTCTCCCGGCCGTGCAGGACCTTGTCGCGGTCCCGCCGCTGCAGTCCCAGGCACCAGCGCTTGGTGACCACGAAGACGGCCACCGGGACGACGAAGAAGCCGATCCGCACCGCGTAGGTGATCGCGTTGAGCGACAGGTGCAGGTGGGTGGCGATGAGGTCGTTGCCGCCGCCCGCGAGCATCACCAGGTAGACGCTGATCCAGGCCGCGCCGAGGGCGGTGCGCACGGGGGCGTTGCGCGGACGGTCGAGCAGGTGGTGCTCGCGCCCGTCGTCCGTCACCCAGCTCTCGACGAACGGGTAGAGCGCGATCGCGCCGAGGATCACCGGGAACAGCGTGAACGGGACCAGCACCCCGAGGTTGAGGGTGTGCCCCCAGAGGCTGACCTCCCAGCCGGGCATCACCCGGATCAGGCCCTCGGCGAAGCCCATGTACCAGTCCGGCTGGGCGTCGGTGGAGACCTGGTCCGGACGGTACGGGCCGTACAACCAGATCGGGTTGACGGTGGCGACCGCGGACATCAGCGCGACGACCCCGAAGACCAGGAAGAAGAACCCGCCGGCCTTGGCCGCGTAGACCGGCATCAGCGGCATGCCGACGACGTTCTTCTCGGTCCGGCCCGGTCCGGCCCACTGGGTGTGCTTGTGGTAGAAGACCAGGATCAGGTGGGCCACCAGCAGTCCGAGCATGATGCCGGGCACCAGCAGCACGTGGATGGTGAAGAACCTCGGGATGATGTCGTGTCCGGGGAACTCCCCGCCGAACAGGAACATCTGGACGTACGTGCCGATCAGCGGCACGGCCAGCACCACTCCCTCGATGAACCGGATGCCGGTGCCGGAGAGCAGGTCGTCCGGGAGCGAGTAGCCGAAGAAGCCGTCCAGCATGCCGAGGAACAGCAGCAGGAAGCCGAAGACCCAGTTGATCTCGCGCGGCTTGCGGAACGCGCCGGTGAAGAACACCCGCATCATGTGCACGAACATGGCCGCGACGAAGACGATCGCCGCCCAGTGGTGGACCTGCCGGATCAGCAGTCCGCCGCGCACCTCGAAGCTGATGTCCACGGTGGAGGCGTAGGCCTCGGACATCGAGATCCCCTTGAGCGGCACGTACGAGCCGCTGTAGACCACCTCTCCCATGCCGGGCTTGAAGAACAGGGTCAGCCAGACGCCGGTCAGGATGATGATCAGGAAGGTGTAGAGGCAGATCTCGCCCAGCATGAAGGACCAGTGGTCCGGGAAGATCTTCCGCAGGTTGGCCCTGGCCAGGGTGTGGATCCCCAGCCGGCCGTCCGTCCAGTCGGCGGCCCGCCGCCCCCGCCCTGGGTTCTGATTCCGGGTCATGTGCACGCACCTCAGTCCGAAGGAAACGGGGATAGTTCCCCGGTTCGCGCTGGGGTCACAATAATCGGGGGGTATTCCCCACTTCTACCCGGGGTCCGTTCGCGGAGCGGCCGGGGCGGAAACGCCGAGCGGCCCGCCCGGTGTCGGGGAGACACCGGACGGGCCGCGAACGCACCCACGTGACCGGGACGGACCGGCGCCCCGAAGGGCGGCCGGCGTCAGTGCACCAGCACCGGCACCTCGTCGACCTTCGCCGCGTCCGAGCCGGCGGCCGCACGCGTGGCGCCGGGGCGGCCGGCGTTGATGAAGGTGAAGGCGACCGAGGCGGCCGCCACCAGGATCCCGAAGGAGATCCAGATCGCGGTGGTGAAGCCGTGCACCATGCCCTGGAACTGCAGGGCCTTGGCGGCCTCGGGCGAGGCGGCGGTGGCCAGTGCGTGGGCGTGCGAGGTCAGCCAGGTGGTGGTGGCGCTGGCCGCGATGGTGTTCAGCAGCGCGGTGCCGATGGCACCGCCGACCTGCTGGGAGGTGTTGACCATGGCCGAGGCCACGCCCGCGTCCCGCGGCTGGACGCCGTGGGTGGCCAGGCTCATGGCCGGCATGAAGGCGGTGCCCATGCCGAGGCCCATCAGGATCAGGCCGGGCAGGATCAGTGCCGGGTAGGAGGTGTCCAGGCCGATGTGGGTCAGCAGGAACATGCCGATCGAGGCGGTCAGGAAGCCGGGGGCCATCAGGAACCGCGCCGGGACGCGGGTCATCAGGCGGGCGCCGATCTGGGTCGAGCCGGTGATCATGCCCGCCACCATCGGCAGGAAGGCCACGCCGGTCAGCACCGGGCTGTAGCCGCGCACGACCTGCAGGTAGTAGGTCAGGAAGAGGAACAGACCGAACATGCCGATCACGGCCATGCCCAGCGACAGGTACACCCCACCGCGGTTGCGGTCCAGGACCACGCGCAGCGGCAGCAGCGGGGCCTTGACGGTGCGCTCGACCACGGCGAACGCGGTCAGCAGCACGACGGCCGCGGCGAACAGGCCCAGGGTGCTGCCGGCCGTCCAGCCGCTGGACTCGGCCCGGGTGAAGCCGTACACCAGCGAGACCAGGCCGGTGGTCACCAGCAGCACGCCGGGGACGTCCAGCTTGTTGCGGTTGCGGCCCTCGGCGGGCTCGCGGATCACCATGACGGCGCCGGTGGCGGCCACGACGGCGAACGGGATGTTGACGAAGAAGGTCCAGCGCCAGTTCATGTACTCGGTCAGGAAACCGCCGAGGATCAGACCGATGGCACCACCGCCACCGGCGATCGCGCCGTAGATGCCGAAGGCCTTGGCGCGCTCCTTGGCCTCGGTGAAGGTCACCGCGAGCAGCGACAGCGCGGCCGGCGCCAGCAGCGCGCCGAACACGCCCTGGAGGGCGCGGGAGCCCAGCAGCATCGCGGTGTTGACCGCGGCGCCGCCGAGCGCGGACGCCAGGGCGAAGCCGGTCAGGCCGACGATGAAGGTCCGCTTGCGGCCCCACAGGTCCGCGATCCGGCCGCCGAACAGCAGCAGGCCGCCGAAGGCGAGCGCGTAGGCGGTGATCACCCACTGGCGGTTGCCGTCGGATATGCCCAGGTCCCGCTGGGCGGACGGCAGGGCGATGTTCACGATGGTGGCGTCGAGGACGACCATCAGCTGGGCGAGGCCGATGAAGATCAGGGCCTTCCAGCGCCTGGGATCGGGCAGCGTCGCCGGGCGGGCGTCGGTTTGAGACATGGGGGTACCCATTTCACGGTGCGTGGGTGTGCGAGAACGGTCAACTGCCGTACGGCACCGGCAGGTTGCCGTACGGGTGCGAGGGCGCGCGAACGCGTCGGAGGCGGCGCCGGCCAGCGGCGCGTCGGGTCGGTGCTGGTGGTCGGTCAGTTCTTGGTCTGGAAGTCCTCGAAGGTCGCGGCCCGGCCGGGCAGGACCGAACGGACGGGCGTGCGCAGACCGTCCAGGAAGATCTGCAGGTGCCGGTGGACGAACTCGTCGAGCAGCCGGCAGGAGGTGTTCGGAAGCGGTCGGGTCAGCTGGCTCATCGCGATGAACAGGTCGCCGTGGTCGACGTCCGGCCGCAGCTCGCCCGCGGCCCGGGCGCGCTCCATCAGCCCGCCCACGGCGGACTGCAGGCGCTCCCGGACCTCGGTCAGGTCTGGGTCGTGCGGGTCGATGTGGCTACTGAACAAGGTGCAGAGGCCGCCGATCTTCTCCGCGACGTTCGCGTGCACGAACCGTTGCAGAGCGTCGAACGGGCCTCCGCCGTCAGGCGCATCCGCCTCCGCAGTCGCCGTCTCGGCGAGCGCCAGGATGCGGTTCTTGACGAGCAGTGCCACCTCGCGGATCAACGCCACCCGGTCCGGGAAGTTCCGGTACAGCGTGGCATTGCCGACCCCCGCCCGCTTCGCGATCTCGTCCAGCGGCACGTCCGCGCCGTGCTCGACGAACGCGTCCCGGGCTGCCAGCACGATCCGCTCCCGGTTCCGGCTGGCGTCCGCACGCAGCTTCGGCGTGCGCACGCTCCCCGGGCAACGGGCCGTCTCGGCGGCGACGGTGGTCATGGCTACTGCTCCTCCAGGATACCGGGGAAGTTGTCCCCGCTTCTACCAACGTACTGGAAAACGGGGAATCCGTCCCCGTAATTTCCGCCCGTGATGTGACCCGCATCACATCGGGGCGGTCGTCGGACGTGGTCGGTATCGTCGGAAGCCAGACGCTCCGTAACCGCTCGCCGATGTGCTCGTTCTCCCGGCGGGTGCCTAGGCGAAGGAGCAAGGCCCGTGACTGCGATCTCCGACCGCCCGCAGATGCTGCCCGAGGAGTTCGAGCAGTTCGCTCGTCATCTGGCCACGACCGCCGAAGGTGTACGGCCGGAGTTCATCAACGGGAAGCTGGGGGTCAAACCCGTGCCGGACGGCGACCACGGCCGCATCATCCAGTGGCTGCTCCGCATCTGCATCCAGGCTCGGCCGGAACTCTACCTGCATGACCAAGGCCTCAAGGTGCAAGGCTGTCGAGGAGGATTCGCCCGCCCGGACGGCACCTTGGCCGACGCCGACGCGTTCGTCGGTCACGGTGACTGGGCCGCTCCCGACCGGGTGCTCATGGTCGCGGAGGTCACCTCGTTCGATTCCGGCACGGACCGCCGCGACCGCGTCGAGAAGCCGCGGGCCTACGCCGAGACCGGCATCCCCGTCCACCTGCTGATCGACCGGGACTCCGCCGAGGTCCTCGTACGCAGCCGGCCCGACGGTGTCCGCTCCGAGACCGTCCAGACCCTGCCCTTCGGAAAGACGGTCCGCCTGCCCGAGCCGGTCGGCATCTCCCTGGACACCGAGCCGCTGAAGAACTGGGTGCGCTGAGCCCGGCCATGTCTTCCCGGGGCGGGTAGCCCCGTCGGCCTAGGCTGGGCGTCCCGGGCGGCCGGTGGGTCGCGGGAGTCGGGAGGGGCCCGGCGGCCGGGTGGCGAGGAGGTTCGCTATGGACAGCGAGGAGACGACCGCCAAGGTGCGCTGCGTGGCGGCCGTTCCGTGCTGGGTGAGCCTGATGGCCCGGGACCTGGAGGGCGCCAAGGACTTCTACGGTCCGCTGCTCGGCTGGGAGTTCGAGCCCGGGCCGGAGCGCTTCGGGCCGTACGTGCACGCGGTGACCGGTGGGGAGGCGGTGGCCGGGCTGGGGGTCGCGGGAACCGGGGCGGTGCCGCTCGCCTGGACCAGCTACTTCGGCACGGAGAACGCCGACGCCGTCGCCGACGCGGTGCGCGAGCGCGGCGCGACCCTGGCGGTCGGCCCGCTGGCCTTCGACGCCGGGCGGGTGGCCTTCGCGGCGGACCCGGTCGGGGCGGTGTTCGGCATCTGGGAGGGCCCGCTGGGCCGGGCCCGGAGGCTGGACCTGCCGGGCGCGCCGGTCTGGATCGAGCTGCGCACCCCGGACCCCTTCGCGGCGGCGCTGTTCTACGGCGAGGTGTTCCGCTGGGACGGCCGGGATCCGGAGCGCTTCGAGGTTCGCTGGGAGCACGACCGGGTGGTGCTGCGGGCGGAGGGGCACAGCGTCGCGGCGCTGGCCAAGGAGCAGGCGGGCGGCCCGGCGGGCATGCCGCCGCACTGGGAGATCTCCTTCGCCGTCCAGGACGCCGACCGGGCGCTGGCCCGGGCTCTGGAGCTGGGCGGTTCGGTGATCGGCCCGGCCTTCGACACCCCGTACGGGCGGGTGGCCCGGCTGCGGGACCGCGAGGGCGCCCGGTTCGCGGTGATCAGCCCCAAGGGCTGACCGGAGGCCGCCGGAAGCGTTCCCGGATCACTCCGGATCGCCGAGCTCCTCCCGTTCCTTCCGCAGCCGTTCGCCGAGCGCCGCGCGGGCCGCCGCGGGCAGGGCCTTGCGGGCGGCGGGGAAGAGCAGCTTCTCCTCACCGGTCAGGTGCCGCCGGAGGGTGTCGGCGAGGCCGCGCAGCAGGGTGTCGAAGGCCGGGTCGGCCGGGTCGAGCCCCTGGAGGTCGGAGAGGTACTGCCCGATCGCCAGGTGGTCGTGGATGCTGCGGAAGACCATTGCCCCGCCCTCGGGCACGTCGTGCTGGACGGCCGGGAAGAGGTGTTCCTCCTCTGCGGCGCAGTGGGTGAACAGCAGATCGGTCAGCCGGGCCACCAGCTCGGCGCGCTCGGCGGAGCCGGCCGGTGCCGTCTCGGCCCGGTCGAGCAGCTCGGTGACCGCCTTGTGGTCGGCGGTGAACTCGCCGAGGATGTCCGGCCTGCGGCTCATGGCGTGACCGCCTCTCCTCCGGGATCGGGACTGCCCCCCGTACTGTCCAGTATCCGGCGCCGCCGGACGGAACCCGCGACCCGCCCGGGCCGGGGCCGGCCGGGCGCGCGTCTCAGCCGCCCCGCCGCCCGGTGAGGGCCGGCAGCCGGGTCTGCGGGCTCGCGTCCTCGGGCACCGGCAGCGGCGGGTCGAACAGCCCGCTGCCGGAGAGGTCGCCATAGCCCGCGAACCGGTCCGGCGTGAAGTCCACCAGGTCGCCCGGGAGCCGGGTGTCCTTCCCGATGCCCTGGGCGAGGTCCCAGGTGTGGACGACCAGGTCGGTGGTGAGCTGGTCCAGGTGGTACCGGCCGGAGACGTCGCCGAAGGAGAGGTGGACGGTGAGCCCGGCGGTGCCGGGCACCTCCCAGGCCTGCCGGGCGGCCGTGGCGGCGGCCGCCCCGGTACCGCCGGGGCACGCGAGTCGCTCACGGACCGTCAGTTGTTCAAATTCGAACTCCACGGTACGGTCGAGGAGCGGCCGGTTCAAATTTGAACAACAGGCGCGGGGGCCACACCCCGCCCGGCCGCACCACCAGCCACACCCCTACGACCGATCCCGATCGATGGAGACGCGCATGCCGAGCAGCAGCCCGAGCACGACCGCCGCCACCAGCCCCGCCGGCCCGGCCCGGAACCGGAACGGCTCCGGGCCCGCGACCACCTCCCCGCACGCCTATGACGCCGGACTCCTGCTCCTGCGCCTGGTGCTCGGCCTGACCATGGCCGCGCACGGAAGCCAGAAGCTGTTCGGCTGGTTCGGGGGCGGCGGGATCGACGGCACCGGTCAGTTCTTCACCATGAGCGGCTATCCCGCGGGCAACACCATGGCCGTGGTCGCCGGCCTCACCGAGATTCTGGGCGGCCTCGGCCTCGCCGTCGGCCTGCTGACCCCGCTGGCGGGTGCCGCGGTCGTCGGCACGATGGTCAACGCGATCGCCGTCACCTGGGGCGGCGGCTTCTTCGCCCCCAAGGGCAACGAGTACGAGCTGCTGCTGACGGCGGGGGCCGCCGCCCTCGCGCTGACCGGCCCGGGCCGCTACGCGGTGGACCGCTTCCTGCCGGTGCTGAAGGCGCACCGCCTGGCGTACGGCGTGGCCGCCGTGCTGGTCGGCCTGGCGACGGCCGGGGTCATCCTGCTGCTGCGCAAGTAGCCCGACACCGGGGGCGAGGGGCTCGACCCCCCGTCTCGGAGGCCGTGGTGGCCGATCGCCGCCGCGGCCTCCGCGCGTTTCCGGTGCGTCCCGCGTGCGGCGGACCGGAAACGTGGCGGACCGGAAACGTATCGCGTCACTCGCCGATCCGCACCAGCGCCAGGGTGATGTTGTCCGGCCCGCCCGCCTCGATCGCCGCCTTCCACAGCTCGAAGGCGGCCTTGCCGTCGGCCCGCTCGGAGGTGTCGGACGGCCGGGCGAGCACTCCGCTCAGTTCCTCCTCGGTCACCGGGTCGGTCAGGCCGTCGCTGCACACCAGGTAGCGGTCGCCGACGGTCAGTGGCGCAGTCCGCACGTGCGGTTCGACGAAGGTGAGCCCGAGCGAGCCGCCCAGCGTCTGGGTGACCACCGAGGTGGTGCGCCGGCCGGGCGGCAGCGGCGGGCTGTCGTCCACGCTCACCCGCTGCAGCCCGTCCCCGGTGATCCGGTAGACCCGGCTGTCGCCGACGTTGAAGACCACCGCCTGCCCGGGGAGCAGTACCAGCCCCGCGACGGTGGTGCCCATCGCGGCCAGCTCCGGGTCCCCGGCGGTGGCCGCGTAGACCGCCCGGTTGCACTCCTGCAGCTCGTCCCGGACGGCCTCCTCGCCGTCCAGTCCGCCTCCGCCGACGGCGAGCCGGCGGGCGACCAGGGCGCTGGCCACCTCGCCGCCGGGGTGGCCGCCGAGGCCGTCGGCGACCGCGACCACGCAGGGCGGGCCGAGCGGGAAGAGCAGGGTCTGCGGGTTGGTGGTCACGGTGGCGCAGAGCGTCCAGGGGCCGACCGTGAGACTGTCCTCGTTGTGCTCCCGCACCAGGCCCTCGTGGCTCAGTGCGCTCACCGCGATGTACGGCGCCATCGGTTCGCCGCCCTTCCGGAGGGCCGGGCCGCTGTCGGGGGCCCGCCTTCCATTGTCGGGGGGAGCCGGGGGAATAACGATCCGCGGCCGACTGCTAGGGTGGTTGAAAGTTGGACTACCTGGGACCCTCTGGAGTGTGGTGAGCAGCATGCAGTTCGGAATCTTCAGCGTCGGCGACGTCACCCCCGACCCGACCACCGGCCGCACCCCGACCGAGCACGAGCGGATCAAGGCGATGGTGGCCATCGCCCGCAAGGCCGAGGAGGTCGGCCTGGACGTCTTCGCGACCGGCGAGCACCACAACCCGCCGTTCGTCCCGTCCTCGCCGACGACGATGCTCGGCTACATAGCCGCGCAGACCGACCGCCTCATCCTCTCCACCTCGACCACGCTGATCACCACCAACGACCCGGTGAAGATCGCCGAGGACTTCGCGATGCTCCAGCACCTCGCCGACGGCCGGGTGGACCTCATGATGGGCCGCGGCAACACCGGCCCGGTCTACCCCTGGTTCGGCAAGGACATCCGCCAGGGCATCCCGCTCGCGATCGAGAACTACGCGCTGCTGCACCAGCTGTGGCGCGAGGAGGTCGTGGACTGGCAGGGCCGCTTCCGCACCCCGCTGCAGTCCTTCACCTCCACCCCGCGCCCGCTGGACGACGTCCCGCCGTTCGTCTGGCACGGCTCGATCCGCAGCCCCGAGATCGCCGAACAGGCCGCCTACTACGGCGACGGCTTCTTCGCGAACAACATCTTCTGGCCCAAGGAGCACTTCCAGAAGCTGATCGGGCTCTATCGCGAGCGCTTCGCCCACTACGGCCACGGCACGCCTGAGCAGGCGATCGTCGGCCTCGGCGGGCAGGTGTTCATGCGGAAGAACTCCCAGGACGCGGTGCGCGAGTTCCGTCCGTACTTCGACAACGCTCCGGTGTACGGACACGGGCCCTCGCTGGAGGAGTTCACCGAGCAGACCCCGCTGACCGTGGGCAGCCCCCAGGAGGTCATCGAGAAGACGCTCGGTTTCCGCGAGACCTTCGGCGACTACCAGCGCCAGCTGTTCCTGATGGACCACGCCGGCCTGCCGCTGAAGACCGTGCTGGAGCAGCTGGACCTGCTCGGCGAGGAGGTCGTGCCGGTGCTGCGCCAGGAGTTCGCCAAGGGCCGCCCGGCCGGGGTTCCGGAGGGGCCGACCCACGCCGCGCTGGTCGCGGCCCGCGATGCCGCCGGCACCAACGAGAAGGAGGAGGTCGCCAAGTGACCGCGTTCAAGCTGGCGGCGGTGAGCGCCGGACTGAGCAAGCCGTCCTCGACGCGCCTGCTGGCCGACCGGCTCGCCGAGGCGACCGTGCGCCGGCTCGGCGAGGAGGGGCGGGAGGCCGAGGTCGCGGTGATCGAACTGCGCGACCTCGCGGTGGACATCGCCAACAACTTCGTCACCGGCTTCCCGGCCGCAGCGCTGCGCGAGGCGATCGGCACGGTGACGGAGGCGGACGCGGTGATCGCCGTGACGCCGATCTTCACCGCCTCCTACAGCGGCCTGTTCAAGTCCTTCTTCGACGTGATCGACCACGACGCGCTCACCGGCAAGCCGGTGCTGATCGCCGCCACCGGCGGTACGGCCCGGCACTCGCTCGCCCTGGAGCACGCCGTACGGCCGCTGTTCAGCTACCTGCGCGCGGTGGTGCTGCCGACGGCCGTGTACGCGGCCACCGACGACTGGGGCACGGCCGGGGACGCGCTGACCGACGGCCTGCCGGGCCGGATCGAGCGCGCGGCGGGTGAGCTGGCGGGCCTGCTGGCCGGGCACGGCCCGGTGGCGGAGGCGGCGGTGCCCGAGCAGGTGGTCCCGTTCGCCGAACAGCTGGCAGCGCTGCGGGTCTGAGGCCGGACGGTCGAGGGGGCGGGTGCGCGAAGGAGCGCGCCCGCCCCTTCCGCCTGCGCTCGGGCAGTACGGCCCCGTCACCCGAACGGCCCCGCGGTGCGATCCCCGGCGGTGCCGTCGGCTCCCTCGGCGGGCCGTTCGGGCTGCGTGTCGACCATGCCGATGCGTCCGTTGTGGGATGTGATCGTTGCCATGCAGTCCGAACCGCAAGCCGTGCTCTCCCCGCTGACCGGCGCGGCGATCTTCCTGGTCCTCACCGTCGAACCCGGCGGCGAGGACGCCGTCCGCGACCTCCTGCCCGACCTCGCCGGGCTGCGCCGCTCCGTCGGCTTCCGCGCCCCCGACGGCGGCCTCACCTGCGTCACCGGCATCGGCTCCGAGCTCTGGGACCGCCTCTTCGACGGCCCCCGGCCCGCCGACCTCCGCCCCTTCCAGGAACTGGCCGGCCCTCGCCACCGAGCCCCCGCCACCCCCGGCGACCTGCTGCTGCACCTGCGGGCCGAGCGGATGGACCTCTGCTTCGAACTGGCCGGCCAGCTCACCACGCGCCTCGCCGGGGCGGCCACCGTGGCCGACGCCGTGCACGGCTTCCGCTACTTCGACGACCGGGACCTGCTCGGCTTCGTCGACGGCACCGAGAACCCCGAGGGCCGGGCCGCCGCCGAGGCCACCCTGGTCGGGGCGGAGGACGCGGACTTCGCCGGCGGCAGCTACGTCATCGTCCAGAAGTACCTGCACGACCTGGACAAGTGGAACGCGCTGAGCGTCGAGCAGCAGGAAGGTGCGGTCGGGCGCACCAAACTGACCGACATCGAACTGGACGACGAGGCCAAACCCGCCGACTCGCACGTGGCACTCACGGTGATCACCGGCCCTGACGGCGTGGAGCAGAAGATCGTCCGCTACAACATGGCCTTCGGCTCCTTCGACGGCGGCGGCGAGTTCGGCACCTACTTCATCGGCTACGCGCGCGACCCCGGGGTGACCGAGGAGATGCTGCGCAACATGTTCCTCGGCAACCCGCCCGGCACCACCGACCGGCTGCTCGACTTCTCCACCGCCGTCACCGGCTCGCTGTTCTACGTTCCGACGGCCGACTTCCTCGACTCCCCGCCGCCGCCGGCTTCCCGGGCCGCCGATGCCGTCCCCGCTGACGTTGCTGCCGCCGTTCCCGCCACCGAGGACCGCTCGGACGGCTCGCTCGGCATCGGCAGCCTCAAGGCGCCCTCCTGACAACCGCCCGCCCGAAACCGCCCGCCCGAAACCGCCCGCCCGAAGCCGCCTGTCCGAAGCCGCCCCCTGAACAGGACCTGCGCCATGAACAACCTGCACCGCGAACTCGCCCCGGTCTCCGCCGTCGCCTGGGAGGAGATCGAGGAGGAGGCCCGCCAGACCTTCAAGCTCCACATCGCCGGACGCCGGGTGGTCGACCTCGCCGGTCCCGAGGGCACCACCCTCGCCGCCGTCGGCACCGGCCACCTCACCGGCGTCGAACCACCCCTCCACGGCGTCCAGGCCCGTGCCCGTGCCAGCCGCCCGGTGGTCGAACTGCGCGTCCCCTTCACCGTCGGCCGGGAGGCCGTCGACGACGTCGAACGCGGCTCCCGCGACTCCGACTGGCAACCGGTCAAGGACGCCGCCCGCACCCTCGCCCGCGCCGAGGACCGCGCCGTGTTCGAGGGCTACCGGGCCGCCGGGATCGAGGGCATCCGGGCGGGCTCCAGCAACCCGCCGGTCCAACTCCCCGACGACGTACGGGAGTACCCGGAGGCCGTGAGCCGCGGACTCACCGCCCTCCGTCTCGCGGGCGTCGGCGGACCGTACTCACTCCTGCTCGGCGCCGAGGTCTTCACCGCCGTCAACGAGACCAGCGACCACGGCTACCCCGTCCACAACCACCTGGCCCGGCTGCTCGACGGAGAGATCATCTGGGCCCCCGCGATCGAGGGCGCGTTCCTGCTGTCCACCCGAGGAGGGGACTTCGAGCTCTGCCTGGGCCAGGACGTCTCGGTGGGCTACCTCTCCCACGACTCGGATTCGGTGGAACTCTACCTTCAGGAGTCGCTCACGTTCAGCGTGTACACGGGAGAGGCAGCCGTAGCCCTGCACGGCTGACACCAGCAGGGAACGTCCCGGATGGTGGGGTCGTGACCGGTCCCCGGGTGGGGCGCAGGGCTTGTGGAAACCTGGTGTCAGCTCCCGGCGGCCGGACACCGGGTAGGGTACTGAGTGCCTTTACGAGGGGTACTGAGTGCCGTATTCTTTCGGTGGAGCCTCTGACGCCAGTCGAAGACAGCCGACACGGCATGCCGGTCCAGGTGGCGCTTACGGCGCGCGGACCGCGGCCGGGCCGGACTTGGCACTCAGTACCCTCGGCCTGACCTGAGGCCATGGATCCAGTGCATCCGTGCACCCGTGACAGGAGAAACCGCTCATGAGCTTGAGGATCGTCGTCTGTGTGAAGTACGTGCCGGACGCGACGGGTGACCGTCGTTTCGCGGACGACCACACCACCGACCGGGAGGGCGTGGACGGCCTCCTGTCGGAGCTGGACGAGTACGGCGTCGAGCAGGCGCTGCGGATCGCCGAGGCGAACGACGGTGCCGAGGTGACGGTGCTGACGGTGGGTCCGGACGACGCGAAGGACGCGCTGCGCAAGGCGCTGTCGATGGGCGCGGACAAGGCCGTCCACGTGAACGACGACGACATCCACGGTTCGGACGTGCTGGCGACGTCGGCGATCCTGGCGAAGGCGCTGGAGAAGACCGGGTTCGACCTGGTGATCGGTGGCATGGCGTCGACGGACGGCACGATGGGTGTGCTGCCGGCGCTGCTGGCGGAGCGGCTGGGTGTGCCGCAGGTGACGCTGCTGTCCGAGGTGTCGGTCGAGGGCGGCGTGGTCAAGGGCCGTCGTGACGGTGACGCGGCGACCGAGCTGGTGGAGGCCCCGCTGCCGGCCGTGGTCTCGGTGACGGACCAGTCGGGCGAGGCCCGCTACCCCTCCTTCAAGGGGATCATGGCGGCGAAGAAGAAGCCGGTGCAGTCGCTGGACCTGGACGACCTGGGCATCGAGGCCGACGAGGTCGGCCTGGCGGGTTCGTGGACGGCGGTCGACTCGGTGGCGGCGCGCCCGGCGCGCACCGCGGGCACGGTCGTCAAGGACGAGGGCGAGGGCGGCAAGCAGCTCGCCGCCTTCCTCGCCGACCAGAAGTTCATCTAGTCCCGCCCGTCAGCGCATCCAACGATCGATCAGGAGCAACGAACCATGGCTGAGATTCTCGTCCTGGTCGACCACGCCGAGGGTGCGGTCCGCAAGCCCGCCCTGGAGCTGCTGACCCTGGCCCGCCGCATCGGCGAGCCGTCCGCCGTCGTCCTGGGCGCCGGTGCCGCGGCCGCCGACATCGCCGCCAAGGCCGCCGAGTTCGGCGCCGCCAAGGTGTACGTCGCGGACGGCGCCGAGTTCGCCGACCAGCTGGTCGTCCCCAAGGTGGACGCCCTGACCCAGATCGCCAAGGCCAACGACGTGGCCGGCGTGCTGGTGACCTCCTCCGGCGAGGGCAAGGAGGTCGCCGCCCGCGTGGCGCTGCGCCTCGGCTCCGGCATCATCACCGACGCGGTGGACGTCCGCGCCGGCGACCAGGGCCCGGTCGCCACCCAGTCGGTGTTCGCCGCCTCGTACACCGTCGAATCCCGCGTCAGCAACGGCGTGCCGGTCATCACCGTCAAGCCGAACGCCGTCGCCCCGGAGGCCGCTCCGGCCGCCGGCGCCGTCGAGAACGTGTCGGTGGAGTTCACCGGCAACGCCGCCAGGGTCACCTCGCGCACCCCGCGGGTCTCGACCGGCCGCCCCGAGCTGACCGAGGCCGCCATCGTGGTCTCCGGCGGCCGCGGCGTCGGTGCCGCCGAGGGCTTCGGCGTGGTCGAGGAGCTCGCGGACGCGCTCGAAGCGGCCGTCGGCGCCTCGCGCGCCGCCGTCGACGCCGGCTGGTACCCGCACAGCTCCCAGGTCGGCCAGACCGGCAAGCAGGTCTCCCCGCAGCTGTACGTGGCCAACGGCATCTCGGGCGCGATCCAGCACCGGGCCGGCATGCAGACCTCGAAGACCATCGTGGCCGTCAACAAGGACCCCGAGGCCCCGATCTTCGAGCTCGCCGACTACGGCGTGGTCGGCGACCTCTTCGAGGTCCTGCCGCAGCTCACCGCCGAGGTGAAGGCCCGCAAGGGCTGATCCCCCGGAAGCCGCACGGAGGGCGTGGCACTCGGTACCCCCGGTACCGAGTGCCACGCCCTCCGTCGTGCCGTCCCGCCGACTACTCGGCGAAGGCCGCCAGGTGCTGGGTGAACCCGCCCTTGACCGGCGGCAGCGGGCGCGGCTCCGGGTCCTGCTCCACCGGCGGTTCCTCCACCGTCAGCAGCCGCAGCTCGGGCTGGTCCGAGCCGGGGGAGGAGTACAGCCTCACCCGGGTGCCGACCGGCACGGTGCTGCGCATGCCGTCCACGATGCACCAGACGTCGAACCCCTCGGCCATCCGGATCAGCGACTTCTGGCGGACCAGCGGCGTACGGGCCTGCTCGACCGCGCAGCGCCGCACGACGCCGGTGCCCTCGCTGGGCTCCAGCCGCAGCTCGGTGGAGCCGCAGGTGGGGCAGAGCAGCCGCTGGAAGGTCGGGTTGTTGCACCAGGTACAGCGCTGGAAGTACAGCGTCGTACTCCGGGTGTCGGCATCGATGGCTGAGTGGACCACGTCGTCATCTCCCTGCGCTCGGACCGGCTCTGTCGGCAGAAGTACGCCAGTAGTTCGGCTGTAGTGCGGCAGGAAAAGAATAGGGAACTCAGTGCCGCCCTGTGAAGGCACTGAGTTCCCTTTTTGCCGTGCCCGTGCATAATGAAGGGTACTGAGTACCGTCGTGAAACAGGAGTGGCGATCATGAGCCAGGACTTCGATCTCTTCCGTATCTCCGAGGAGCACGAGATGCTCCGTGAGGCGGTGCGTTCGCTGGCCGAGGCGAAGATCGCTCCGTTCGCGGCGGAGGTGGACGAGCAGGGGCGTTTCCCGCAGGAGGCGTTGGACGCGCTGCGGGGCAACGATCTGCACGCGGTGCACGTGCCGGAGGTGTACGGCGGTGCGGGGGCGGACGCGCTGGCGACGGTGATCGTGATCGAGGAGGTCGCGCGGGTGTGCGGCTCGTCGTCGTTGATTCCGGCGGTGAACAAGCTGGGGTCGCTGCCGGTGCAGTTGTCGGGTTCGGAGGAGTTGAAGGCGAAGTACCTGGGGGCGCTGGCGCGGGGTGAGGGGATGTTCTCGTACTGCCTGTCGGAGCCGGAGGCGGGCAGTGACGCGGCGGGGATGAAGACCCGGGCGGTGCGTGACGGTGACTTCTGGGTGCTGAACGGTGTGAAGCGGTGGATCACCAACGCGGGGGTGTCGGAGTTCTACACGGTGATGGCGGTGACGGATCCTTCGATGCGTTCGAAGGGGATCTCGGCGTTCGTGGTGGAGAAGGGCGACGAGGGTGTGTCGTTCGGTGCTCCGGAGAAGAAGCTGGGGATCAAGGGTTCGCCGACGCGTGAGGTGTACTTCGACAACGTGCGGATTCCGGCGGACCGGATGATCGGTGCCGAGGGGAGCGGGTTCCAGACGGCGATGAGGACGTTGGACCACACCCGGGTGACGATCGCGGCGCAGGCGGTGGGGATCGCGCAGGGTGCTCTGGACTACGCGAAGGGCTACGTGCGGGAGCGCAAGCAGTTCGGGAAGGCGATCGCGGAGTTCCAGGGGATCCAGTTCATGCTGGCGGACATGGCGATGAAGCTGGAGGCCGCGCGGCAGATGACGTACGTGGCGGCGGCGAAGTCGCAGCGCGGGGACGCGGATCTGACGTTCTTCGGTGCGGCGGCGAAGTGCTTCGCGTCGGACGTGGCGATGGAGGTGACCACGGACGCGGTGCAGTTGCTGGGTGGTTACGGTTACACGCGGGACTACCCGGTGGAGCGGATGATGCGGGACGCGAAGATCACCCAGATCTACGAGGGCACCAACCAGGTCCAGCGGATCGTCATGGCCCGCAACCTGCCGTAACGGCGCCCCCCGGGACGCCCCGGCGGCCGGGCGGGTCAGCCCACCGGCCGTCGGGGCCGACACGTTGCGCCGATGCTAAGTTCCGGAGAATGAGCGAGAAGGAAGAGCAGGACCTGCCCATGAACGACGGGCCCTCGAAGCCGGCGATGCGCGAGGCGCTGGTGGCCGCTGCCTTCGAACTCTTCCTGGAGCGCGGCTTCGAGCAGACGACGATCGACGACATCGTCTCGCTCGCCGGCGTCGGCCGGCGCTCCTTCTTCCGGTACTTCCCGGCCAAGGAGGACGTGGTCTTCCCCGACCACGAGCGCAGCCTCGCCGAGATGACGGAGTTCCTGGACTCCGGCACCGGCGAGGAGGACCCGGTGAAGCACGCCTGCGACGCCGCCCGGCTGGTCCTGCGGATGTACGCCGAGCAGCCCTCCTTCTCCGTCCAGCGGTACCGCCTCACCCGCAAGGTCCCGGGCCTGCGGGCGTACGAGCTGTCGGTGGTCTGGCGCTACGAGCACACCCTCGCCGCCTACCTGCGCGGCCGCTTCGCCGACCGCCCGGACGGCCCGCTTCGCGCCGACGTGATCGCCGCGGCCGTGGTCGCCGCCCACAACCACGCCCTGCGCACCTGGCTGCGCTCGGGCGGCGAGAGCGACTGGGTGGCCGAGGTGGACGCGGCGATGGCCTTCGTCACCTCCACCTGGAGCGACCGCCCCGCCGACGCCCCGGAGGGCCAGGACGCGGCCGACGACGTGGTGGTCCTGGTCGCCAGCCGCCGGGCCCCGCTGTGGCGGATGGTCCAGGGCATCGAGAGCGCCATTGGCGACGCCCGCCGGCCCTGAACCGGCCCGGCGGACCGCGTCGCAGCATGCCGAACGGCCCCTCCCACCGGACGCGTGGTCCGGTCGGAGGGGCCGTTCGGCGTTCCCGCCCCCCCTCCGGGGGCCGGGCGGCGCGGGAACACGGGGTGACGGACTCCCGGATCGCGGGGCCGGTCAGGTCGGGGCAGGTCAGGTACGGGCCGGGGCGGGCGCGGCCGCGGCCTCGGTGCGGCGCTCCGAGTGGGCGACCAGCCGCCAGGCGCACCCCGCGCCGAGCAGGTAGGCGACGCCGACCAGGACGAACGACACCGAGGCGCCCCGGCTCCAGTCGGGCGTCGCGTGCAGCACCACGCCGACGACGGCGATGCCCACCAGCGAGCCGATCTGGCGGTTGGCGTTCAGGACGGACCCGGCGACGTTGGCGTGCTCCGGGCCGGCCGAGTCCACCATGGCCGCCGTCATGCCGGGGGAGACGATGCCCGAGCCGAGGCAGGCCACGCCGATGCCGACGGCGATGATCCAGTACGGGGTTGACGCGGAGATCGCGGTCAGGCCGAGCGAGCACACCCCGGCGATCAGCAGGAAGACTGTCAGCAGCGGGCCGTTGGCGTAGCGCTCCGAGATCTTCGAGTACACCACGTTGGCCACCGGCGACAGGACGGTGATCGGGATCAGCTCCAGCCCGGCGACGAACGGGCTGGCGCCCTGGGCGTGTTGGAAGAACAGCCCGAGCATGAAGATGGTGCCGAAGAACGCGAAGTTGAAGAAGAAGCCGACCAGGTTGGCGCCCGAGAAGCCGGGGTGGCGGAAGAGCGTCCACGGCATCACGAGCTTGTCGCTGCTGCGCTCACGCCGTACCAGCACGGCGGCGGCGACCAGCGCCACGGCGTAGGAGACCACCACCGGGGTTGCGGCCCAGCCGAGTTGGGGGGCCTCGATCAGCGCGAAGCTGACCGCGGCGAGCGTGACGATCCAGACCAGGTGGCCGAACGGGGCCGGCCGGTCGCCGCGCGCCTCCGGCGCCGCGATGAACCGCCGCGTCATCAGCATGCCGATCACGCCGATCGGCAGGTTCAGCAGGAAGACGCTCTGCCAGCCGAGCGAGCCGACCATGAGGCCGCCGAGGGTGGGACCGACACCCGAGGAGGTGGCGACGATCGCGGACCACAGACCGAGCATCTTGGTGCGCCGGCGCTTCTCGGGGAACGAGAACACCAGCAGGGACAGCGAGCTCGGCATGAACAGCGCGGCACCGGCGCCCTGCAACATCCTTGCGGCGATCAGCAGTTCGGGCGTGTTCGCGAGTGCGCAGCCGAGCGAGGCCAGCAGGAACAGACCCATGCCGCCCATGTAGACCCTCTTGGCGCCGAGCCAGTTGGCCAGGCCGCCGGCCAGCATCAGCAGGGAGGCGAAGGTCAGGATGTAGCCGTCCACGACCCAGGTGAGCTGGGTGAGCGTGGCCCCGAGCCTCTCCTGGAGGGTCGCGCCCGCGACGTTGACGATGGTGACGTCCAGAGTGGCCATCACGAATCCGGTGGCCAGTGCGGCGATCTTCGGGCCGCTGGAGGAGTCCGGTGGGGCGGAGGCGGGGGCGCCGGTCTGCGCCAGGCGGGTCTCGGCGGTAGTCATCGCTGGTTCCTTCTCTTGCGGACGGCGGCTGCCCGGGGAGCGGGCAACTCACCATGGCGATGGTCGAGTTGGCGAGTGTGCGGGACCCCACTGAAGGGCATATGACGATGGCTGTCAAATTTGATTACGGTCGTCATAAAGTGGCCGTCGTGCGATCGCGCTCGTACGATGAGGAGGCCGCGAACCAGAGAGGTGCACCGTGACCGCACAGGCCGCCGTCGACCGCATCGGGGACCACCCCGACGCCGCGGACATCACCCTGCAGCGCATCCTGGAGGCCTTCGCCGACCCGGTACGGCGCAGCATCGTCCGGCAGATCGCCCGCGCCGCGGGCGACACCGCCTGCGGCACCTTCGACATCTCGGTCACCCGGTCGACCGGCACCCACCACTTCCGGGTGCTGCGGCAGTCCGGGCTGATCCGGCAGTACTACGTCGGCACGTCCAAGATGAACACCCTGCGCCGCGACGACCTGGAGCAGGCCTTCCCCGGCCTGCTGGACGCCCTCATCGCCGCGGCCGACCGGGAAGCCGGCTGACCGGAGACCGGCTCCCTGGTCGGCCGGCCTGGCCGAAGGCGGCCGGCCTGGCCGGGCGCGGCGACGAGGGCGTGGCGCCGCAGAGGTAGGAACATACCTATGTGAAGGTATGTTTCTGGGGCGATGGAGGAGCTGGGCACCAGGGGTCGACCGACGCTCCGACGGGCGGGCGGTCGGCCCCTGGCGCGGGACGCTGCGCAGCGTGCCAGGGCGGCGCGGCCGCACGGCGGCACGGGGTTCGGCGGCCTGGGCGCCTACCCGTCGAGCACGGCCGCGGCGTAGTCGGCGGCGGCCGCCGCCGGGCCCAGCACACCGTGCGAGGCCGCGGTGGTGACGTCGCGCCAGTACCGCTGGATGGGGGAGTCCTCCCGCTGCACCTGCGATCCGGCCGCGCGGAAGAGCCGGTCGACCGCCTCCGCGCACCAGGCCGCGGCCATCGCCGCGTCCCGCCGGTTCTCCGCCACCAGCAGCGGGGTCACCTCGGCACGGTCGGCCCGCTCGGCGACCCGCTCCAGCAGCAGCCTGGCCGCGGCGATCCGAGCCGAGCCCTCGCCGAGCGCCAGCTCGGCCTCCGCCCGCCGGGCGGGGGAGAGGGCGGGCAGCCGAGGCGTCACGGCCGAGCGCCATGCGTCGAACGCGCCCTCGGCCGCCCCCAGCACCGGCGCCGCGAACATCAGCGCCCCGGCCAGGTGGACCGGCACCCGGTGGCAGCGGGCCGCGTCCACGCCCAGCGGTCGCTGCAGGTCCGCGAGGGTGCAGGAGAGCCGGTCCGGGACGAACGCCCCGGCCACCTCCACCGCGTTGCTGCCCGTCCCGCGCATGCCCAGGCTCCGCCAGGTGTCCAGGACGGTCCAGTCCGACCGGGGGACGGCGAAGATCCGGTGCTCGGGCCGGTCCGCGGGGCCGGTCCGGGTGGCCAGCAGCAGCCAGTACGCGTGGTCGACCCCGCTGGCGGTGTCCCAGCGGCCGCGGATCCGCCAGCCGTCGCCGTCCCGGACCGCCTCGCCCTGCGGCGGCATGATCGAGGTGGCGATCAGTACGTCGGGCGAGGCCCCCCACAGTTCCTTCCGCCCTTCCTCGGGGAGGTAGGCGGCGAGCCGGCCGTGCGCCGCGAACAGGATGGCGCACCAGGCGGTGGACGGGCAGGTCCGGGCGATCTCGGCCGACGCGCCGAGCAGTTCGGCGAAGGTGCCGGCCGTGCCGCCGAGTTCGCGGGGGACGAAGTGGCGGGGGAACCCGGCGGCCACGACGGCCGCGACCGCCTCCGGGCCCAGCCGGCGCCGGTCCTCCACGCCGGCCAGGTCGCGCCGCGCCGCGTCCACCACCCGTCCGATCGCGTCGGCGGGCAGGGCGGGGGGCGGGGCGGCGGTGTTCGCGACGGGCGCCTTCACGGGGCCTCCTGACGGTCCGTCGGGTAGGCGAGCCGGGCCGTGGCGAGGACGACGCCGCGCTGGGCGGCGGTGACCTCGGCCGTCCGCATCCGGCCCGGGCCGCCGGTCCGCGCGGCCCCGTCCGGCCCGGGCGTCACGGTGACGGCCACCGGCAGGTCCGGCTCGGCGAAGGCGGTGAAGCTCGCGGAGAGCCCGGCGGGGTGCAGTGCAGCGCCCAGGGCGCGGCCGGCCTGCCGGAACGCCTCCAGCAGCACCATGCCCGCGACGTGGTCGGACGGATGGTCGAAGAGCACCGGGTGGCCCGGATCCGGGTCGAGCCAGAAGGTGCCGGGGGCGTCGGAGGAGTCCCGGGCGAGCAGGACGTGCTCGTCGCCCGGGTACCCGACCTCGCCGGGAGCGAGCCGCCGCAGCGGGCCGAGCGGAGCCTCGGGGCGCCGGGGTGCCCCGGCCGCCGTCCTCGGGCGGGCCTCGCGGTGGCGCACCACCTGGTAGAAGGCGGGGTCCAGGACCTCCCAGCGGATGCCCGCCCGGCCGAGCGGGACGCCGTCGACGGACGCCGCCGCCTCCAGGGCGAGGCCGGTGCGGCGCGGCGTGTTCACCGTTCGGGTGCAGGTGACGTCCAGGGTGACGTGCGCCGGGGCGCCGGGCCGCAGCGGTGCAGCACCGTCCGGCAGCTCCAGGTCGAGCCGGTCGAGGACGAACGGGTGCCCCTGCGGTACGCCGTGGAAGCGGTGCGAGAGGTGTATCAGGGTCTGGCGGACCGTCTCGGCGAGCAGCAGCGGATCCGGCGACCGGCCGTCCCCGCTGTGGTGGAGGAAGTGGTCGCGGAGCCATGCGGCGCCGACGGTGAAGCGGCCGTCGCCGGTGCGGACGGCGTCGGTGAGCAGGACCTCGGCCGCGGAGGTCTTGTGGACCGAAGCGGCCGGAAGTCGGTGACTGAACGAGATCCTGGAGCCGGACGACAGTGGTACTGCCTGGTCCGACGGCAGGTACTTTGGCGGTGCGGTGATGATGGACATGCGAGCACGTCTCCCCGTTGGTGTGCCGTTCCCTAAGGTGGTGCCACCCCATCTGCGGGCGAGGGTCATGTCAGGTGACCGTTGATCCCGGGCTGAAAATATACCTGGGAGAAGGTATATCGCCAGAAGTGCCCGATGTAGAAAGAAAGGGCGAACAGTGAGTCAGAACAAGGGTGTTGCCGTGGAGTCGCTGTGGCCGACCCCCAAGATCCAGCGATCGGGCGCGACCGGGCCGCTGCTGCGCCAGGAGCGCGCCGAACGCACCAGGGAGCAGATCCTGCACTGTGCCGCGCGGATCTTCGCCGAGCGCGGGTACCAGCAGACCGGCATCAAGGACGTGGCGGACGAGGTGGCCATGACCAAGGGTGCCGTCTACTTCCACTTCCCGAACAAGCAGGCCCTTGCCATCGCCGTGGTGGACGAGTTGTACTCACGTTGGCCCGTGACGCTGGAGGCGGTGCGCGGCAAGGGCCTCTCGCCGCTGGACACCGTGATCGAGATGTTCAACGCGGCGACCGTCGCGTTCCTGGAGGACCCGATCATGCAGGCGGGCACCAGGCTGCAGAACGAGCGCGACGCCGTCGACGTCGAGCTGCCGCCGCCCTACGTGGACTGGACGAACCTGATCTCGATGCTGATGCGCGAGGCCCACCAGCAGGGCCAGTTGGCGCAGCACGTGGATCCGGACGTCGCCGCGCGGGTGGCCGTCGCGGCGTTCTTCGGCGCCCAGCACATCTCCGACAACCTGAACGGCCGCGCGGACTTCGCCGAGCGGTGGCGCGAGGTGCGTGACACCCTGTTCCCCGCCCTGCGTGCCCGGCCGAGCCTGGCCGCCGACCCCGACCGACCCGTCACCCGCGGGTGACCCCGGCCCCCGAGGAGCCCTCCGTGGTCCAGTCCGACCGTCTGGCATTCAGCGACCTGGACGAGACGCTGATCGACTGCAAGAGCATGTTCGACTTCCTGGACTTCTACCTCGGCGACCGGTACGGGGCCTCGGGCGTCCGGCGGGCGGCCCGGGTGCGGGCCGAGCTGGTCGCCCTGGTGGCCGCCGGGACGCCGCGCGAGCAGGCGAACCGGGCCTACTACCGGGTCTGGGCCGGGGAGCGGGAGGAGTCCGTCCGCGCGGCCGGCTGGGAGTGGTTCGCCCAGCGCTCCCGGAGCGCCGGCTTCTACATCGCCGCCACCCGCGAGGCCCTGACGCGGCACCGGGCGGCGGGCGACCCGGTGGTGCTGGTGTCCGGCTCCTTCCCGGCGCTGGTCGAGCCGGTCGCCCGGGACATCGGCGCCGCGCACGTGGTGTGCAGCCGGCCGGAGGTGCGCCGGGGGGTGTTCACCGGCGAACTGGTCGGCGAGCCGGTGATCGGCGAGGAGAAGCGCCGGGCCGTGCGCGCCCTGCTCCGGGCGTACCCGCACGTCGATCCGGCCGACTGCTACGGCTACGGGGACCACGTCTCCGACCTGCCGATGCTGACCGAGGTCGGGCACCCCGTGGTGGTCGGCGACCCGGACCTGGTCGACCGGGTGCCCGGGGCCCGGCTGCTGCCGGTCGGCAGGCCCCTTCCGCCCGACGCCTTGACGGCGGACGGGCTGACGGCCGGTCAGCCGGTGGCCCGTGAGCTGACGGCCGGTGCGCTGGCGGCCGGGGCCGCGGCACGCTGATCACCCGGGCCCGCCGCCCCCTGGACGCAACGGTCTCGCTGCCGCATGTTGCGGCCGCATTAAAATACCGTCCCAAAGGTATGTGTGTGGCCTACGATCGCTGCGAAGCATGCCCCCTTTGGCCTGCCTCGACGAGGAGACGCCCCAGCAGACCCAGGGAGCGGGACGGGCACGGTCCCCGAGGCCGGACGAGCGGTGCGCACAGCGGCCCCGTCCGCCCGGCCACGCTCCCGTGTTGCACGTCAGAGGACTCGCCGTGAAGCAAGAGACCGCAACCGTCCGAGCCGAGGAGAACCCGGCACTCCGCACGCCGTCCCCGGAATGGGCCCCGGCCCTGTCCGAGGTGGTGACCGTCCCGGTCGCCGCACTGCTGCCGGCCGACTCGCCGCGCGCCCGCGGCGAGGACCCGGAGCACCTGAGGACGCTGGCCGAACTCGGCCGCGACCTGCCGCCGATCATCGTCCACCGTTCGACCATGCGGGTGGGTGATCGACGGCATGCACCGGCTGCGCGTGGCCGCCGCCGAGGGAAGACCCGACATCCCCGTCCGCTTCTTCGAGGGCCTGGAGCGTGACGCCTTCGTGCTCTCGGTCCAGAGCAACACCCGGCACGGCCTGCCGCTCTCCCGGGCCGAGCGGACGGCGGCGGCCAGCCGGATCCTCGGCTCCCACGCCGACTGGGCGGACCGCATGATCGCCGAGGTCACCGGCCTGTCCACCAAGACCGTACGGGCGCTGCGGCGGGAGATGGACGGGGCGATCCCGCACTCGGCGACCCGGATCGGCCGCGACGGGCGCGCCCGGCCGCTGGACAGCGCGACCGGCCGGCTGCGCGCGAGCGAGCTGATCGCCGCCAACCCCCGGGCCTCGCTGCGGGCGATCGCCGACGAGGCGGGCATCTCCCCGGGGACGGTCCGGGACGTCCGGGAGCGGCTGCGGCGCGGCGAGGATCCCGTCCCCGCCGGGCGCCGCGCCCCCGCCTCGCAGCAGGCGGGCCCGGACCTTGCCCGCACCATGGAACGGCTGATGAGCGACCCCGCCCTCCGGCTGACCGAGAGCGGCCGGCACCTGCTGCGGATGCTGACCAGCAGCCTGCCCCCGGCCGAGCAGCGGGACCAGCTGGTGCGCAGCGTCCCGCCGCACTGCGCCGGGCGGGTCTCCCAGCTGGCCCTGGAATGCGCCGCCGCCTGGCAGGAGTTCGCGCGGCTGGTGGAGACCGCCAGGCCGGACCTCGCCCCCGAGGGCTGGTCCTCCGCGGCGGGCGCGGTCGCCTCCTCGACGCGCTCGCACGGAGCGGGGCGGGCCGATGCTCCGGCGGCCTGACCGCCCGGGCCACCGCCCGGGCCACCGCCCGGGCCACCGTCCGGGCCACCGTCCGGGCCACCGTCCGGGCCACCGTCCGGGCCACCGTCCGGGCCGCGAGGCGACGGCGCCCGGGGTGTGCAACCGGGGCCGGTCCCCGGTCGCACACCCGGCCACGGCGGAGCCCGGACCCGACGACGCCCCGATCGCCCTGCCGGGGCTGCACCCGGCCGGAGGCAGTACGGCCTTCTTCACCGGCCGGCGGCGCGCCCCGGGGGAGCGGGCGAGGGACGTCCCGGTCCGGCTCCCCGGCCGGGACGCCACCGGCGGCCACTGCCGGGCAGACCTGTCGAGCCTGGTCGCCGCCTTGGCGCGCGACCTCGGCCCGCCGCTCGACCGCCCCTATCTCCTCTACGGGCACAGCATGGGTGCGCTGCTCGCCCATCGGCTCACCCTGTGCAGAACCGAGCAGGGCCGCCGACTGCCCGAGCGGCTGCTGCTCGGGGCCTATCCGGCACCCCGCCTGCCGCACCCGCCGCACCGCGCGGCGGGGCTCTCCGATGCCGAACTCGTGCGTCTGCTCGTCGATTCGGCGCGCTGCCGGAATCGCTCACCGGCGCCTGTCCGAACTGGAGGCGAAGTGCGACCCCGCCAACGTCTTCCGGGTGAACCAGAACACCGAGCCCGCCGAGCTGGCCCGCAGCTGAACCCCCGGGCCCCGGAAAACGCAGAAGGCCCCAGATCAACTGGGGCCTTAGCTGGTGTCCGAGGGGGGACTTGAACCCCCACGCCCGATAAAGGGCACTAGCACCTCAAGCTAGCGCGTCTGCCATTCCGCCACCCGGACCGGGTGTCGCCCTCGCGGCTTCCGATCTCTCGTCCGTCGCGCTGACAGATGTAACTGTAGCAAAGATCGGCTTGGGCTCCCAAAACGGCTCCGGACCGGGTGGCCGGGCCGGTGGCGGGAGCAGGGCCCGGCCTGTGGCGGGGGCGTGACCAGCGGGTTTCGGGGCGGTACGGGGGGTGGATCGGGATCGGGCGCTGGGGGAGGATGGGCGGACGTGCTCGTACGGCCCGGGTGCAGAGCCTGGGGGTGGCGCGCTGGTGCGTCGGTGCGGGCCCAAGACGAGGAGTGACCGTGAGCGAGCGGAGCGAGTCGGCGGCGCCGAAGGTGACGGCTGAGTCGGAGGTCGCGGAGATCTGTCGCGATCTGATCCGGATCGACACCAGCAACTACGGCGACGGCTCCGGCCCGGGCGAGCGCAGGGCGGCCGAGTATGTGGCCGAACAGCTCGCCGAGTTCGGGGTGGAGCCGCAGATCTTCGAGTCGGCCAAGGGCCGGGCCTCGACCGTGATCCGGATCGAGGGCGAGGACCGGTCCCGCCCGGGCCTGCTGATCCACGGCCACACCGACGTGGTGCCGGCCAACGCCGCGGACTGGACGTACGACCCCTTCGGCGGCGAGATCGCCGACGGCTGCGTCTGGGGGCGCGGCGCGGTCGACATGAAGGACATGGACGCGATGACCCTCGCGGTCGTCCGCGACCGGCTGCGCACCGGCCGCAAGCCCCCGCGCGACCTGGTGCTGGCCTTCCTCGCCGACGAGGAGGCGGGTGGCACGTACGGCGCGCGCTTCCTGGTGGACAAGCACCCCGAGCTGTTCGAGGGCGTGACCGAGGGCATCGGCGAGGTCGGCGGCTTCTCCTTCACGGTCAACGACCAGGTGCGGCTCTACCTGGTGGAAACGGCCGAGAAGGGCATGCACTGGATGCGCCTGACGGTCGAGGGCCGGGCCGGGCACGGCTCGATGGAGAACGACGACAACGCGATCACCGAGCTGTGCGAGGCGGTCGCCCGGCTCGGTCGGCACAAGTTCCCGCTGCGGATCACCAAGACCGTCCGGGCCTTCCTGGACGAGCTGTCCGACGCGCTCGGCGTCGAGCTGGACCCGGAGAACATGGACGAGACGCTCCGCGTCCTCGGCGGCATCGCCAAGATGATCGGCACCACGCTGCGCAACACCGCCCAGCCGACCATGCTCGGCGCCGGCTACAAGGTGAACGTGATCCCCGGCCAGGCCACCGCGCACGTGGACGGGCGCTTCCTGCCCGGCTACGAGGAGGAGTTCCTGGCCGAGTTGGACAGCGTGCTCGGCCCGCGCGTGAAGCGGGAGAGCCTGCACTCGGACCGGGCGATCGAGACCGGCTTCGACGGCTCGCTGGTCGAGGCGATGCAGACCGCGCTGCGGGCGGAGGACCCGATCGCCCGCGCGGTGCCGTACTGCCTGTCGGGCGGGACGGACGCCAAGTCCTTCCAGGACCTCGGCATCCGCTGCTTCGGCTTCGCGCCGCTGCAGCTGCCGCCGGAGCTGGACTTCGCCGGGATGTTCCACGGCGTGGACGAGCGGGTGCCGGTGGACGGGCTGAAGTTCGGCGTCCGGGTGCTGGACCGTTTCATCGACGCCTGCTGAGCGCCCCGCGATTCCGTCGCGCCTGCTGATCAGGCGACTGGGTCGGCCCGCTCCCGGACGGCCGGGAGCGGGCCGAGCGCATTGTCCGAGCGCATGATTGTGGGACGGGTGGAAAGAGATCAACAGAAACGATTCTGCCCGCAATTTTGCGCCGCTTATCTGTGCGAAGCGTCACCGTTGCGGGTGAATGGGAAATCTGTTCCGTACCCCGTTCGCCGCAGCGTCGTTCATTCCTGTGCAGCCCGCCGAACGGGTTGCGTTGTCCATACAGGAGGAATGATGAAGGTCAAGAAGATCGCCGCTGTCGCCGCCGCCACGGGTGGCCTGGTGCTCGCCGCCGCCGGTGTCGCGTCCGCTCACGGCGGTGCCGGTGCCGAGGGTGTGGCCGCGGGCTCCCCGGGCGTCGTTTCGGGCAACCAGGTCCAGATCCCGGTTCACGTGCCGGTCAACGTTTGCGGCAACACCGTCAGCGTGATCGGTCTGATCAACCCGGCGTTCGGCAACCACTGCGCCAACGTCTGAGTCAACCTCCGGGCCCTCGGGGCCCGTTGAGCCCGATTCAGCACGGCCCCCGGGCGGCGGACGCGCCGCACGGGGGCCTTCGTGCGCGCGCCGTCAACCGGGGGCCTTCGTGCGGTCCCGCCGCGCGGCGCGGCAAGGCCCCGAGGCCCCGATCGCTCGATCGGGTGAAGCCGCTTCGTTCGGCCCAACTCCGCCGTTCGCCTCTCGTTAACTCCTGTGCAGTCTAAGACCTTGCGTGATTGCCGCATATACAGAAATTCCGATTTTCATAAGGTTCACGTCAAGGTCGCACAAGCCGTCTCGAAACGTCAGGGGAAATCATGAGGAACGTCACCAAGAAGGGGATCCTCACTGCCGTGGCCACCGGCAGCGTGCTGGCCTCCACCGCCGGCTACGCCTACGCGGCCGCCGAGGCGCAGGGGAGTGCGGCGGGATCGCCGGGCGTCGCCTCCGGGAACTCGGTCCAGGTGCCCGTCGAAGTGCCGATCAACGCCTGCGGAAACACCGTCGACGTGGTCGGCGCGTTGAACCCGGCGTTCGGCAACCGCTGCGCCAATGTCAGCGGCGGCCGGCACGCCGCCCCGAAGCCCGGTCAGCCCGGTCAGACCGGTCACTCCGGCGGAAGCGACAGCTCCGGCGCCGGGGCGAGCCGCGGCTCCTCCGCCTCGGGTGCCTCCGCCAGCGGTGCCGCCGTCGGCTCGCCCGGGGTGGTCTCCGGCAACAGCGTCCAGGCCCCGGTGCACGTCCCGGTGAACGCCTGCGGCAACTCCGTGGACGTGGTCGGCGTCGCCAACCCGGCCTTCGGCAACGAGTGCGGCAACGTGACCCACCCCGCCCCGAAGCCGACCGACGACATCCCCGAGGGCCACACCCCCTCCACCCCGCCGGCGTCCGGCGGCGACACCGGCCCGGGCGGGCCGCGCAACGGCGGCCTGTCCACCAGCGCCACCCCGAGCACCCCGGCCGTCCCGGCCGCCGCCCGCACCAGCGCCCCGGCCACCCCCGCCGCGCAGAGCGTCGCCACCGGCGATCAGCTGGCCCACACCGGCGCCGGCGGAGTCGAGGCACTCGGCGCCGCCGGGCTCGCGCTGCTGGTCGGCGGCGGCGTGCTCTACCGCCGCGCCCGCGTCGGCGCCCGCTGAGTCACTCGGCGGACTGAGCCCCTCCGCCCGCTGAGCACCCCGACCGCTCAGCGGCAACCCGCTGGTGGAGCGAAGCACCCGCCGACGAAACGACGCACCCGCGGCCGCCCGTAGAACCACGGGCGGCCGCGGCTGCGTGAAAGCCCGGCGCGCATCCCCCCCGGGGCGGACCGGACGCCGTCCGTCACCAGCTCCGGACCTGCCGGATGATCCGCCGCTTCAGCCGGACCGTCCGGCTCCCGTCGGGGAACAGCCTCAGCCGGTCGAGCTCCCAGTGCCCGTACTCGGCGTGCTCGGTGAGCAGTTGGCGTGCCGCGTTGCGCGTGGTCCCGCGCGGCATGCGCAGCGACTGGTACTCGTACTCCGGTTGCCGGACCGGCTTCGGTGGGGTCAAAACGCTCCTCCTGAGGATCACCTGCACGCAAGCCTACGGCCTGCCGCGGACAGTCGGCCCGGGTATTTCCGGCCGTCCTCCCGTCCCGCTGCGACGGTCCGACGGCTCTCCCCGGGCACTTATCTGACAGTCCATCAGTTCTGTTGCGGTTGTGGAGTGGATATCCCGATACCGGCGCGCACAGCCGCACCCGGACGGCCCCGGCAGAACCGGCTGCGCGCCCTTCGCGCCCGACCGCGCCGGTTCTGCCGGTGGACAGAAACCCCTGAATCGGACATCAGGGGGGAAGTTGCGGTGAAATCGCGGGTGTAGGTGACAACCGCTGTGCGTACCGGCGCCGTGGGGAGATAGCGTCTGCACCATGTCTGATGCCGCGCAGCCCACCATTGCCGAGGTACGCGCCGCCGCTGAGGCGGTCAAGGCCGCCATCGACCGTCATCTGGAAGCGGTGTCAAGCCCCAACGCAGCCGATGATCCCGCCGTGTCCGCTGCCTACGAGCAGCTCGCGACGGCGGCCATCGCCTACGACCAACTCCTGTACGAGGTCTACGACGAGGTCACTCCCTTCGAGATCCCCGGCGACGAGGGACCGGGCGGCTACCACGGCCCGGAGCAGCCCGAGGCGATCAGCGTGCTGATCCGCCGCGACTACCACGTGGTCGACCCCAAGCGGCTGCGCGCGCAGGCCGAGCGGCTCGACGAGTCGCTGACCCCGGGCGGCGCCGGCGGCGTGAACACCGCGCTCGGCGTGCTGTTCGGCGAGTACGAACCGGACGAGATCGCCGCCCGCAGCGAGGAGTTCGGCCTGGAGGAGGCGGACTCGACGCTCTGGGTCGCGGCGGCCGCGCCGACCGAGCCGGGGGAGTGGCTGCCGGAGCCCTTCGAGCACGCCGACCCGCAGCTGCTGATCTGCCGGTTCGACGTGAGCGAGGTCTACGACGACGAGGACCCCGAAGACTGACGTCGCCCGTACGCGCGGAGGGCGGGCCCGGGAGCACCGGGGCCGCCCTCCGCGCGTCAGCCGGCCGGACCGGCCACGGGCGGGCCACCGGGTCAGTCCGCGTCGACCGCGTTCTCCGCGAGGATTGCCCGCAGCCGGGTGGTGCGCGGTTGCGCCGGGCGCTCGGCGACGGCCTGGACGAGCGCCGGGCCCGCCGTGTGGACCACGGACAGGTGCCGCTCGCCGCGCCCGAACGCGGTGTAGACCCACTGCCGGGAGAGCGCCGGAGCGGCGTCCTCCGGCACCACGACCACCGCGGCGGGCCAACGGCGGCCCAGCGACTGGTGGACGGTCAGCGCCCAGCCGTGCCGCAGCCGCCCGGCCTCGGCGGGCAGGACGGTCCGGCGCGAGCCGTCCGGGTACTCCAGATGCAGACCGGCGGCGTCGCCGTCCACCACCCGGGCGGGGCGGACGACCCCGGGCGCGGGGGACTCCACCACCCGGTCGCCCGGGTCGAAACCGCCGAACCGGCCGGGGCCGGGGTTCAGCCGGGCCTTGGCGGCGGCGTTCAGCGCCCGCGTACCGGCCGGGCCGCCGTGGCCCGGGGTGAGCAGCACCACCTGCTCGGCGGGGATGCCGAGCGCGCGCGGGATGGAGTCGGTGAGCAGCTGGACGGCGCGGTGGACGGCCTCGCCGCCGTCCTTGGCGGTCAGGATGACCACCTCCTTGTCCGGTGCCTCGACGGGCTGCAGCTCGCCGATGCCGACCCCCGAGACCAGCTCGCCGATCGGCCCGAAGTCCGGGGTGCGGGAGGCGACCGCCGGGCAGACCTTGGCGGCCAGCAGGTCGGCGAAGAACCGGCCGGGGCCGGCCGACCAGAGCTGGCCCGGGTCCCCGCTGAGCACCAGCCGGGTGCCGTCGGCGAGCGACTCCAGCACGGTGGCGGCCAGTTCGACGTCCAGCAGCGGCGCGTCCAGCACGATCAGGAGGTCCAGGGCGAGCGTGCCGTCGGCCGCGCGGCCGGGGCCGGCCGTCCCGGACAGCAGCTCGGCGAGGGTGACCACCGGGCTCCCGGCCTCGCCGAGGGCGGCGAAGGACGCCTTGCCCTGGTCGGTCCAGGTGGCGGCCCAGGCGCGCAGCCCGAGCCCCGTGGCGGCGGCGAGCAGCGCGGCCGGCTCGGCGCGGGCCGCCTCGCCGCCGGTGTGCAGCACCAGGGCGCTCCCGGCCACGGCCCGGATCAGGGCGGTCGCGGAGGAGGACGGCGCCGCCTCGGCGGCGGCCTCCCAGGCGGCGGGACCGGGGGAGACGGGCGCGGTCTCGGCAGGCCCCTCCGGCTCCGACTCGGACTCCGACTCCGCCGATGGCTCGTCGCCGTCCTGCTCGCCGCCGTCCTCGCCCGGCACGAAGGAGGCCATCAGCTGGAGCAGCTTCTCGGCGAGGCTCACCTCCGCCATCGCCAGCGTCTCCAGCGCGAGCAGCGTGCGCGTCGGCGGCTCGTCCTCGTCCCCGTCACCGGCCGCCGAAGCGTGCGCCTCGGCTCCGGTCAGCTCCTCCTGGAAGGGCAGCACCCGCCCGTCCGCGAGGGCCTCCTCGATCGCGGCGGCCGGCTCGGGCATCCGGAGCCGTTCGAGCCCGGCGGCCACCTCGGACAGCTCCTGGGCGGAGTGCCCGCGCAGCGCCGCCTGCTCCAGCACCCAGACCACCAGGGCCTGGGCCCGGCGGGGGTCGTCCGGGCCGACCGAGGCACCGAGCAGGCCGCGGGCGAAGTGGTCCGCGTGCTCGGGGCGCACGCCGGGCAGCCCGAGGACCGCCCACGGGTCCTCGCGCAGCCGCTCGGCCGCGCCGTCGCCGAACGCGGCCACCGCGGCGGCCGCCAGCTCGACGGGGGCACCACCGGCGGACAGCACCGCGACCGTCCGCTGGAGCACGTCAGCGCTCGGCTCGGCGGGCCGCAGCACCAGGGCGGAGGGAGCGGCCGGAGCCGCCGGGGCGGAGGGAGCGGCCGGGGCGGAGGGAGCGGCCGGAGCCGCCGGGGCGGGAACCGGGGGAGCGGCCTGTTCGGCCGGCACCGCCGGCTCGGACTCCGGAGCCTCCGCCATCGAGGCCTCCGCCCGTGCGGCACCCGCCCGTGCGGCACTCGCCGCGGCATCCTCTGGCTGCATGCCGCGGATCCGCTGCGCCAGCTCCGCGAACTTCGCCGCCTTCTCCTCCGCGGTCAGCCGGACCCCGGGGGTCGCCTCCGGAGCGCCGTTCCCCGTGTCACTCATCGTCGTCCGCTCCAAAGCTCACTCCACCGCACGTTCTGCACTGCACGTTCTGCTCGACGACCCGGTCCGGGGCTACAGCTCCGTCCACCCCTGGTCCGGGTAGCGGTGCACCGGCGACGAGATGTCGTCCAGCGCGCCGCGGATCTCATCCGGAAGCGTAAGCGCCTCCACTGACAGCGCCGCCTGCAGCTGCGCCACCGTGCGGGCCCCGACCAGCGCGCAGGCCACCCCGGGCCGGTCGCGGACCCAGGCCAGCGCGACCGCGAGCGGGCTGCTGGCCAGCCCGTCGGCGGCGGTGGCCACGGCGTCCACGATCCGCCGGGAGCGCTCCCCGAGGTACGGCTGGACGAATCCGGACAGGTACGCCGAGGCGCCGCGCGAGTCCTGGGGCACCCCGTGCCGGTACTTGCCCGTGAGCACCCCGCGCCCGAGCGGTGAGCCGGCCAGGATCCCGACCCCGGCGTCCAGCGCGGCGGGCAGTGCTTCGCGCTCGATGCCGCGCTGGAGCAGCGAGTACTCCCACTGGGCCCCGGCCAGCGGCATCCGGGCGTGGTGGGCGCGCTGCCAGGTGGCGGCCTTGGCGAGCTGCCAGCCGCTGAAGTCGCAGACCGCGGCGTAGCGGGCGCGGCCGGAGGAGACGGCGATGTCGAGGGCGCTGAGGGTCTCCTCGACCGGCGTCATGGGGTCGAACGCGTGCACCTGCCACAGGTCGACGTAGTCGGTGCCGAGCCGGCGCAGCGAGGCGTCCAGGGCGGCGAGCAGGTGGCCGCGTGAGCCGTCGAAGCGGCGGGCGGACTCGGGGACGCTGCCCGCCTTGGTGGCGATGACGACTTCGGAGCGCGGGATCAGGCTGTCGGTGAGGCGGGAGATCAGGTACTCGGCGCCGCCGTCGGCGTACACGTCGGCGGTGTCGACCAGGTTGCCGCCGGCGTCGACGAACTCCTTGAGCTGCTCGGCGGCTTCGTGCTCGTCGGTGTCGCGGCCCCAGGTCATGGTGCCGAGACCGAGGCGGGAGACCTGCAGGCCGGTACGGCCGAGGTGACGCTTTTCCATCCGACGGGCCCTCCACTGGCCGGGCGGCGCCGGTGGCGCCGGTAGCCCTGTAAACGCGCAGGTGGGAAGAGCGCTCCCCACGTCGGCTGAGCGTAGCGGCCGGTACCCGGGCAGGGGCGGAGACCCGCAGAACGATCATTCACTCGCCAGTCGCCCGCTCGCCTCCGGGCCCTCCTGACCCGGGCCCGCCTGGCCCGCGCCCGCTGTGACCCAGGCCACCGCTACCCGTCAGTAGCATGACCGCGCGGTCGGCACTACGCTCGACCACCAAGCCCACCCGACTGGAAGGTTCGGCACATGCGACTCGGCATCAACCTCGGCTACTGGGGACTCGGCATGGATGCCGACAACATCGCGGTGGCCCAGGAGGCGGACCGGCTCGGCTACTCGGTCTGCTGGGCGGCCGAGGCGTACGGCTCGGACGCCGCGACGGTGCTGAGCTTCGTCGCCGCCAGGACCGAGCGGATCGACGTCGGTTCGGCCATCTTCCAGATCCCGGCCCGCACCCCGGCGATGACCGCGATGACCGCCGCGACCCTGGACACCCTCTCCGGCGGCCGCTTCCGGCTCGGCCTCGGCGTCTCCGGCCCGCAGGTGTCCGAGGGCTGGTACGGCGTGAAGTTCGACAAGCCGCTCGCCCGCACCCGTGAGTACGTGGAGATCATCCGCAAGGCGATGTCCCGCGAGCGCCTGGTGCACGAGGGCGCGCACTGGACCCTGCCGCTGCCCGGCGGCCCGGGCAAGCCGATCAAGCTGACCGTGCACCCGGTGCGCGAGCACATCCCGCTGTACATCGCCGCGATCGGCCCGAAGAACCTGGAGCAGACCGGCGAGATCGCCGACGGCTGGCTCGGCATCTTCTTCGCCCCGGAGCACGCCGCGCTCTCCCTCGACCCGCTGAAGGCCGGGCGCGCCAAGGCCGGCAAGTCCCTGGACGACTTCGACCTCTGCCCGACCGTCACCATTGCCGTGGGCGAGGACATCAAGGCCGGTGTCGACTCCCAGCGGTCCTACGCCGCGCTCTACATCGGCGGCATGGGCAGCAAGGAGAAGAACTTCTACAACCAGCTCGCCCGGCGGATGGGCTACGAGCAGGCCGCCGACGAGGTCCAGGAGAAGTACCTGGCCAAGGACTACGCGGGCGCCGCGGCCGCCGTCCCGCACGACCTGATCGACGCCACCTCGCTGGTCGGCGACACCGCCCGGATCGCCGACCGGATGCAGGCCTACGCCGACGCGGGCGTCACCACGCTCACCCTGGCCCCGGCCGGCTTCACCCTGGACGAGCGGATCCAGGCGCTGCGCACGGGCGTCGAGGCGCTGGAGCGGGCCGGGCTCGCGTAACCCGTCGCCTACGACCCGGACGCGGGCGGCGCCACAGCCGGCGGCACTACAGCCAGTCGTGCCGCTTGAACACCCGGTGCAGCACCATGCAGACCACCGCCATCAGCGACAGCGCCGCCGGGTACCCCCAGGGCTCGTGCAGCTCGGGCATGACGTCGAAGTTCATCCCGTACACGCCCGCGATCATGGTCGGTACGGCGGCCAGCGCCGCCCAGGCGGAGATCTTCCGCATGTCGTTGTTCTGCTGCACGCTCACCTGCGCCAGGTTGGCGCCGAGGATGTCGGACAGCAGCCGGTCCATGCCGTCCACCTGGTCGTTCACCCGGGCCAGGTGGTCGGCGACGTCCCGCAGGTAGGGGGCGGTCTCCGGGCGGACGAACGGGGCGCCGCGCTCCAGCCGCAGCATCGGCTCCAGCAGTGGGGAGGCGGCGCGCCGGACGGTCATCACCTGGCGCTTGCAGCCGTAGATCCGGCCGGCGGCGTCGCGGTGGACCCGGCCGGGGGCGAAGACGTCCGCCTCCAGCTCGTCCAGGTCGACCTGCAGGGCGGCGGCCACCTCCACGTAGCCGTCCACCACGGTGTCGCAGACCGAGTGCAGCACCGAGCTGGGCCCGTACCGCAGCAGTTCGGGCTCCTGCTCCAGCCGGGCCCGCAGGCCGCTGAGCGGGCTGTCGGTGCCGTGGCGGACGGTCATCACGAAGTCGGGGCCGAGGAAGACCATCACCTCGCCGCTGGTGACGGCGTGGGTCTCGGGGTGGTGCCCGAGGGTCTTGAGGGCGACGAACAGCGAGCCCTGGTAGGCCTCGACCTTGGGGCGCTGGTGGGCGCTGACGGCGTCCTCGACGGCCAGCGGGTGCAGTGCGAACTCCTTGCCGACCCGGTCGAGTTCCTCGGTGGTGGGCTCGAAGAGGCCCATCCAGACGAAGGCACCCGGGCCGGCCCGGCGGGCGGTGGTGAGCGCGTCGGTCAGATCTTCGGAGGCCCCGATCCGGCGGCCGTCCTGGTACGCGGCGCAGTGGACGATCATGCGGGCCATTGTTCCCCGGGAACGCCGGACGATGCCGGGCCTGCGCGACGACCTGAGCCGCAGCGGTGCTCGCGGCGGCGGTCCGACCGGGAACCGAACCCCACCGCCGTGCCCGCAGGCCGTAGGCTGAGCCCCATGCCCACCCTGTTGCTCGTCCGCCACGGCCGCTCGACCGCGAACACCGCCGGAATCCTGGCCGGTTGGACCCCCGGCGTGGACCTGGACGACACCGGACGCGCCCAGGCCGCCGCACTGGCCGGCCGACTGGCCGCGGTCCCGCTGGCGCAGGCCGTCAGCAGCCCGCTGGAGCGCTGCCGGCAGACCCTGGAGCCGCTGCTCGCCGTCCGCCCCGAGCTGGGCCCGCCGGCCGAGGACGAACGGCTGGGGGAGTGCCACTACGGCGAGTGGACCGGCCGCCCGCTGGCCGAGCTGGCCAAGGAGCCGCTCTGGCGCACGGTGCAGGACCACGCCGCCGCCGCGGCCTTCCCGGGCGGCGAGTCGCTTCGCGAGCTGAGCCACCGCACGGTCGGCGCGGTCCGCGAGTGGAACGCGAAGATCGCCGCCGAACACGGCGAGGACGCGGTCTGGGTCGCCTGCTCGCACGGGGACGTGATCAAGGCGGTGGTGGCCGACGCGCTCGGCCTGCACCTGGACCACTTCCAGCGGATCAGCGTCGAGCCCTGCTCGGTCACCGCGATCCGCTACACGCCGCAGCGGCCCTTCGTACTCAGGATGGGCGACACCGGCGACCTCTCCTCGCTGGCGCCCAAGCCCTCCGCCGCCACGGCCACCCCGGCCGGTGACGCGGTGGTCGGCGGAACCGCCTGAACCGCCCGCGACACCGCCCGGGCCCACCGGTGCAACCCGCCCGCGGCCTCCGGCTCGGCTCCCCGGCCGGGCCCCGGAGGTCGTAGGGTGACTGGTGAGCGTCCCGTAGTTCTGAGTGCCCCCTAGTTCGACCACCCGCCCGTTGAACGACCCCGCCCGTTGGACAACCCGCGGTCCCGCGTGGCGGATCCGTACCGACCGACACGATCCGGAGCTAGAGCGTGCCCCGTCAGGTCTTCTTCTACGACCAGCCCGAACGGTTCGTGGCCGGCACCGTCGGCCAGCCCGGCGCCCGGGCGTTCTACCTGCAGGCCAGCGCCCGTGGCCGGGTCACCAGCGTGCTGCTGGAGAAGAACCAGGTGGCCGCCCTCGCCGAGCGGATCGAGGAGGTCCTGGACGAGGCGCTGCGGCGCAGCGGCGGCGACGCCGCCATCCCGGCCGCCGCGCCCAAGGACCTGCTCGACACCGCCCCGCTGGACCTCCCGCTGGAGCAGGAGTTCCGGGTCGGCACCATGGCCCTGGCCTGGGACAGCGTGGACGCCTGCCTGGTGGTCGAGGCGCAGGCGCTGGTGGAGGACGAGGAGGAGGACGGCGAGGAGGCGGTCTTCCGGGACGACGAGGACGGCCCGGACATGCTGCGGGTGCGGCTGACCGGCGCGATGGCCCGGGTGTTCGCCAAGCGCGCGCTGGACCTGGTCGCGGCCGGCCGCAAGCCCTGCCCGTTCTGCAACCTGCCGCTGGACCCGGAGGGCCACCTGTGCCCGCGCGCGAACGGCTACCGGCGCTGAACACCGAGACCCCGCCGCAGGCCGACCCGGCGGCGGCCGCCGCCCTCGCCGCCGATGCGCCGACCGCCCTGGCGCTGCTGCGCCAGGGCGCGCTGACCGTGCACGGCCGCCTCACCGAGGCCTCCAACGCGGCGCTGTACTGCACCGTCGAGCACGGCTCGCTGAGCGCGCAGGCCGTCTACAAGCCGGTGGCCGGCGAGCGCCCGCTCTGGGACTTCCCGGACGGTACCCTGGCCGGCCGCGAGGTCGCCGCGTACGAGCTGTCCGCGGCGACCGGCTGGGAGCTGATCCCGCCCACCGTGCTGCGCGAGGGCCCGCACGGGCCCGGCATGCTGCAGCTGTGGGTCGAGCCGGACCCGCGGGCCGAGCCGCTGCTGGCGCTGCAGGACCCGAACGGCCCGGAGGCGGGCTGGCTGCCGATCGTCCGGGCGGAGGTCGAGGACGGCCGCACCGCGCTGCTGGTGCACCACGACGACCGGCGGCTGCGCCGGCTCGCGGTCCTGGACGCGGTGCTCAACAACGCCGACCGCAAGGGCGGCCACCTGATCCCCGCCGCCGACGGCCGGGTGTACGGCATCGACCACGGCGTCACCTTCAACACCGAGGGCAAGCTGCGCACCCTGCTCTGGGGCTGGGCGGGGGACCCGCTGCCCGCCGAGGCGCTGGAGGTGCTGTCCCGGCTGGCCCGGGAGCTGGAGGGGGAGCTGGCCGAGCGCCTCGCCCCGCACCTGACCGGCGCCGAACTGGACGCCACCCGCGCCCGGGTGGCCGCGCTGCGCAGCTCGGGCAGGCATCCGCTGCCCTCCGCGGACTGGCCCGCGATCCCCTGGCCGCCGGTGTAGGTCCCGGGGCCCGGGCGCCGGGCCGGGCACGGGCGCGGCCGTTCGGTTCCGGGCCCCGGCGAGGTTACCGGCCGGTGGTCTGGACCTGTTGCCGGAATCGGTCGCACACTGCTCCGATGGACGTGCGACGGACCACCCCCAGAACCGCGCCGGACCTGCCGTTGCACCGCCTGCAGGTCCCGCTGCCCCAGTTACTTGGCGCGGGAGAGCGCGCCGATCGCGTCGAAACTGCCGATTGCCGGGCGCCCGGTCGGCGGCAGGGCCGACCGGGCGCTCACCCCCGCGCCCGAACGCTCACTATCAGTCGGAAAGCAGTCAGGCAACGACGGGATCAGAATTCAGACGATCTTGTTGACTGGTTAGGCTTTCAAATGTTCTCAAGGTTAAAGTCGATGCCATGCATGCCTGGCCCGCCTCCGAGGTTCCCGCCCTGCCTGGTCAGGGGCTCCCCCTCCACATCTTCGACACCGCAGCGGGCAAGGTCCGCGAGGTCGTGCCGCAGGACGGCACCGCCCGGATCTACGTCTGCGGCATCACCCCCTACGACGCGACCCACATGGGCCACGCCGCCACGTACAACGCCTTCGACCTGGTGCAGCGGGTCTGGAAGGACGCCGGCCACGACGTCCTGTACATCCAGAACGTGACCGACGTGGACGACCCGCTGCTGCAGCGCGCGGTCGAGACCGGCCAGGACTGGGTGGCCCTGGCGGAGCGCGAGACGGCCCTGTTCCGCGAGGACATGACCGCCCTGCGGCTGCTCCCGCCGGCCCACTACGTCGGCGCCGTCGAGTCCATCCCGTGGATCGTCCCGATCGTCCAGAAGCTGCTGGCCTCCGGCGCCGCGTACAAGGTGGACGAGGACATCTACTTCTCGGTCGACACCGACCCGAACTTCGGCCAGGTCTCCGGCCTCACCCGCGAGGCCATGCGCCCGGTCTTCGCCGAACGCGGCGGCGACCCGGACCGGCCCGGCAAGCGCAACCCGCTGGACGCCCTGCTCTGGCTGGCCGCCCGCCCGGGCGAGCCCGCCTGGGACACCGAGCTCGGCCACGGCCGCCCCGGCTGGCACATCGAGTGCGTGGCCATCGCCCTGCAGTACCTGGGCATGACCTTCGACGTCCAGGGCGGCGGCAGCGACCTGTCCTTCCCGCACCACGAGATGGGCGCCTCGCACGCCCAGGTCGCCACCGGCGCCCACCCGTACGCCAAGGCGTACGTGCACGCCGGCATGGTCGGCCTGGACGGCCAGAAGATGTCCAAGTCCCGCGGCAACCTGGTCTTCGTCTCGGCCTTGCGCCGCGACGGCGTCGACCCGGCGGCGATCCGCCTGGCGCTGCTCTCGCACCACTACCGCGAGGACTGGGAGTGGACCAAGTCCGTCCTGGACGAGGCCGTCGAGCGCCTCGCCCGCTGGCGGGCCGCGGTCTCCCGGCCGGACGGCCCGGCGGCCGAGCAGCTGCTCGCCGAGGTCCGCGCGGCGCTGGCGAACGACCTGGACGCGCCCGCCGCGCTGGCCGCCGTCGACCGCTGGGCCGCCCAGCAGCAGAGCGAGGGCGGCACCGACATCGGCGCGCCCGGCCTGGTGACCCGGACGGTGGACGCCCTGCTCGGCGTCGCGCTGTAGTCCGGCACCCGTCCCGCAACGACGCCGAAGGGGTGTCAGGACCGAGGTCCTGACACCCCTTCGGCGTTCGGCGGGGAGGGAGGACTACTCCTCCTCGGCGCCCTCCTGGCTCTCGCGGGTCGTGCCCGGCGACTCCGGCTCGGCCGGCCGCTCGGCCGTCGCGTGCCCGGACACCGGCTTCTCACCGGTCGGCCCGACGTTCTCCCGGCGGCGCAGGTAGCGCTCGAACTCGCGCGCGATCGCGTCCCCGGAGGCCTCCGGCAGCTCCGCGGTGTCCTGCGCCTCCTCCAACTGCTGGACGTACTCGGCCACCTCGCTGTCCTCGGCGGCCAGCTGGTCCACGCCGAGCTGCCAGGCCCGGGCGTCCTCGCCGAGCTCGCCCGGCGGGATGCGCAGGTCCAGCAGGTCCTCCAGCTTGTTCAGGAGTGCCAGCGTGGCCTTGGGGTTGGGCGGCTGCGCGACGTAGTGCGGCACCGCGGCCCACAGCGTCACGGCCGGCACCCCGGCGTGGGTGCAGGCCTCCTGCAGCACCCCGACGATCCCCGTCGGGCCCTCGTAACGGCTCTCCTCCAGGTCCAGCCGGCGGGCCAGCTCCGGGTCGGAGGTCACTCCGCTGACCGGCACCGGGCGGCTGTGCGGGGTGTCGCCGAGCAGCGCGCCCAGGATCACCACCAGCTCGATGCCCAGCTCGTGGGCGAAACCGAGCAGCTCGTTGCAGAACGAGCGCCAGCGCATGCTCGGCTCGATGCCGCGCACCAGCACCACGTCCCTGGTCACCGGCTCCGTCACCCGGACCACCGAGAGCCTGGTGGTCGGCCAGGTGATCCGGCGGATGCCGCCGTCCAGCCAGATCGTCGGCCGGTTGACCTGGAAGTCGTAGTAGTCCTCCGCGTCCAGGGCGGCGAACACCTTGCCGCCCCAGGTGTCGTCCAGGTGCGCCAGAGCCGCGGAGGCGGCGTCACCCGCGTCGTTCCACCCCTCGAAGGCGCAGACCATCACCGGGTCGATCAACTCGGGAACATCTTCCAGCTCGATCACCCAGCGTCTCCCTCCGGTCGGCGGTCGGACCGGCACCGCCTCGGCTGGCCGCCGGGGCACTGACGGGCCGGCTCCCGCCTGTCGAACCTCTCGTCTCCCATGGAACGGCTCGCTCCATGGTCCCTACCTGCCCAGCCTACGGGCTTTGATGCGCAAGGCGGCCGGGCACCGGGACAGTCTGGGGGAGCGGGCCGCCCCGATCCAGCGGTTATCCGCACCGTGACGGCCGACGCCCCCGGCAGCCCGCCCGGACGGCGGCGCACGGGGCCCGACCGGCTACCGGGCGCACGACCGTGCCGCCCGGGCACAGCGGCGCGATGATGGTGAGCGGGGCGGAAGGGGCCGACCGATGAACCGACGGCTGTGGATCCTCGCGGGTGCGGGCGCGGCGGCGCTGGCCGGGGCCGCGCTGCTGGCGGCGGACCGCGCCGGGCGCAGGCTGCCGGTGGAGCACGTGACCGAGGGCGGGCTGGAGCTCGCCCAGCCGCCCGGCGCGGTCTGGGACGTGCTCACCGACATCGACCTCTACCCGGCCTGGCGCCCCGGCCTCACCCACGTCGAGCGGCTGCCCTCCGGGGCCGGCGGCCGCCTGCGCTGGCGCGAGTACGACCGGCACGGGCACACCACCTACGAGGTGGTCGCCAGCGAGGCCCCGCACCGCCTGGTGACCGGCATCGCCGACCCGGACCTGCCGTACGGCGGCACCTGGACGTATCAGCTCACCCCGGCCGGGCCCGGCTGCTCGCTGACCGTCACCGAGCGCGGCGAGGTCCGCAGGCCGCTGTCCCGGGCCGTCTCGCACTACCTGACCGGCGAGGACGCCACCGTCCACCGCTACCTCGGCGCCCTGGCGCACCGGATGGCGGCTTAGGCCGGGTCCACCCAGCCGCGCCGGTACGCCGCCCAGTTCTCCGGGGTCGCGGCGAAGTCCACGTAGAGGGCGACGCCGAAGTTGGCCCGTCCCAGGCCCTGGCGGCCGAGGCCGAGCCGGACTCCCCGGACGGCCGCCGGGACGGTCTCCGCGTCGCCCCAGTGGCCCCACTTGTCGTCCCAGAAGAACGGCAGGCCGATCAGCAGGTCGACCTGCGGCGGGGTCGCCCGCAGCGCCAGCTCGGTCTGCTGGGCGACGTAGCCGCCGTACAGCGGCTCGGTGGGCATCGAGGTGTCGTAGGCCATCACCGCGACCTGGTCGACCCGGCGGGCGGTCTCGTGGAAGTACGCCTCGTCCCACCACTTGCCGTGGTCGGTGAGCAGGATGCCCGCGGTGTGCAGACCGGGGACGGGGTCGATCTGCGCGGCCGCCACCGACAGCACGGCGCCGCGCGCGGCCGTCACCGGGCGGACCTCGTCCAGCAGGGCGAGCCACCCGGCCGTGCCGGGGCGGATCGGCTCCATGTCGAAGTGCACGCCGTCGAAGCCCTGGTCCAGCACCTGGCGGGCGGAGGCGGTTACCCGGTCCCGGGTCGGTGCTTCGTCCAGGTCCAGGGCGTCCTTCTCCGGCTTGACCTCGTCGCCCAGCCAGCCCTGCACCCGCACCCCGGGCAGCGCCCGGTGGGCGGCCTCGGTGAACCAGCGGGCCCGCGGGTGGACGGACGCCGGCAGCGAGCCGTCGTGCTCCAGCGGGCCGGTGTGGACGTACAGGTCGCGTACCCCGGTGCCGGCCAGCTGCTCGGCCAGCGCCGCCACGTCCGCGTCGGTCTTGCGGCCGTCCACCCAGGCGTGGCCGAGCCAGACGGCGTCCCTGCCGCGGGTGCGGGCCCCGGAGGCGGGTTCACCCGTGTAGTGCAGTCGGATCTCCACGAACACCGTGCCCAGCGCGGCGACCGGCACGGCCGCCGCGAGCCCCAGTGCCAGCAGCCCCCGCCGCCACCGGGACCATCCCCTCCAACGCTCGCGCAGCGCCCGGAACGGGGCCGTCACGGCCCCGCCCGTGCGCCGCGCGGCGGTCCTGAATCGGGCCACGCGGTTGCTCCCCCCTTGCGGTCGAGCGCTCAGGATACGGAATGGGCCCGCGTAGCGGCCCGTGGGCCGGATACCCTGGCGGCGTGCGGGCCCGACGAAGCGGGTTCGCAAAGCCGACAGCCGTCGCACCAGGGAGACGCCCCATGGCCACTGCAGCCGACCCGTCCATCACTCAGCAGAGCCGCGCGAACGCGCTGCGCGAAGCACTCGCCACCCGGGTGGTGGTCGCCGACGGTGCGATGGGCACCATGCTCCAGGCGCAGGACCCGACGCTGGAGGACTTCCAGGACCTCGAGGGCTGCAACGAGGTCCTCAACATCACCCGGCCGGACATCGTCCGCTCCGTGCACGAGGCCTACTTCGCGGTGGGCGTGGACTGCGTCGAGACCAACACCTTCGGCGCCAACTTCGCCGCGCTGGGCGAGTACGACATCTCCGAGCGGATCTTCGAGCTCTCCGAGGCCGGCGCCCGGATCGCCCGCGAGGTGGCCGACGCCCACGCCGCCGACGGCCGCACCCGCTGGGTGCTCGGCTCGATCGGCCCCGGCACCAAGCTGCCGACCCTCGGCCACGCCCCGTACGAGACGCTGCGCGACGGCTTCCAGCAGAACGCGGCCGGCCTGATCGCCGGTGGCGCCGACGCGCTGCTGGTGGAGACCAGCCAGGACCTGCTGCAGACCAAGGCCGCGATCCTGGGCTCCAAGCGCGCCCTGGCCGAGGCCGGGCTGGACCTCCCGGTGCTGGTGCAGGTGACGGTGGAGACCACCGGCACCATGCTGCTCGGCTCCGAGATCGGCGCCGCGCTCACCGCGCTGGAGCCGCTCGGCGTCGACTTCATCGGCCTCAACTGCGCCACCGGCCCGGCCGAGATGAGCGAGCACCTGCGCTACCTGGCCAAGAACGCGAGGATCGGCCTGTCCTGCATGCCGAACGCGGGCCTGCCGGTGCTCGGCAAGGACGGTGCCCACTACCCGCTCTCCCCGGCCGAACTGGCCGAGGCGCACGACGTGTTCACCCGCGAGTACGGGCTCTCGCTGGTCGGCGGCTGCTGCGGCACCACGCCCGAGCACCTGCGCCAGGTGGTGGAGAAGGTCCAGGGCCGCCCGATCGCCCGGCGCGATCCCCAGCCGGAGCCCTCGGCCGCCTCGCTCTACCAGGCGGTGCCGTTCCGCCAGGACACCTCGTACCTGGCGATCGGCGAGCGCACCAACGCCAACGGCTCGAAGAAGTTCCGCGAGTCGATGCTGGCCGGCGACTGGCAGGCCTGCGTGGAGATCGCCCGGGACCAGATCCGGGACGGCTCGCACCTGCTGGACCTGTGCGTGGACTACGTCGGCCGCGACGGCGTCGCCGACATGAAGGAGATCGCCGGCCGGCTGGCCACCGCCTCCACCCTGCCGATCGTGCTGGACTCCACCGAGCCGCCGGTGCTGCAGGCCGGCCTGGAGGCGCTCGGCGGCCGCGCGGTGCTCAACTCGGTCAACTACGAGGACGGCAACGCCCCCGACTCGCGCTTCGGCCGGATCGCGTCGCTGGCCCGCGAGCACGGCGCCGGCCTGATCGCGCTGACCATCGACGAGCAGGGCCAGGCCCGTACGGCCGAGAAGAAGGTGGAGATCGCCGAGCGGCTGATCGCCGAGCTGACCTCCGACTACGGCATCGACGAGGGCTCGATCCTGGTCGACTGCCTCACCTTCACCCTGGCCACCGGCCAGGAGGAGTCCCGCCGGGACGGCATCGAGACGATCGAGGCGATCCGCGAGCTCAAGCGCCGCCACCCGGGGGTGCAGACCACCCTCGGCCTGTCGAACATCTCCTTCGGCCTCAACCCGGCCGCCCGCGTGGTGCTCAACTCGGTCTTCCTGCACGAGTGCGTGGAGGCCGGCCTGGACTCGGCGATCGTGCACGCCTCCAAGATCCTGCCGATCTCCCGGATCCCCGAGGACCAGCGCGAGGCCGCCCTCGACCTGGTGTACGACCGCCGCCGGGACGGCTACGACCCGCTGCAGCGCCTGCTGGAGCTGTTCGAGAACGTCTCCACCGCCTCGGTCAAGGCCTCCAAGGCGCAGGAGCTGGCCGCGCTCCCGCTGGAGGAGAGGCTGCAGCGCCGGATCATCGACGGCGAGCGGGGCGGCCTGGAGGCCGACCTGGACGAGGCCCTGGGCGAGCGCCCCGCGCTGGAGATCATCAACGACACGCTGCTGTCCGGCATGAAGGTGGTCGGCGAGCTCTTCGGCTCCGGCCAGATGCAGCTGCCGTTCGTGCTCCAGTCCGCCGAGGTGATGAAGACCGCGGTGGCCCACCTGGAGCCGCACATGGAGAAGTCCGAGAGCGAGGGCAAGGGCACCATCGTGCTGGCCACCGTCAAGGGCGACGTCCACGACATCGGCAAGAACCTGGTCGACATCATCCTGTCCAACAACGGCTACAACGTGGTCAACCTGGGCATCAAGCAGCCGGTCTCGGCGATCCTGGACGCCGCGCAGGAGCACAACGCGGACGTCATCGGCATGTCAGGCCTGCTGGTGAAGTCCACCGTGATCATGAAGGAGAACCTGGAGGAGCTGAACCAGCGCAAGCTGGCCGCCAGCTACCCGGTGATCCTCGGCGGCGCCGCCCTGACCCGCGCCTACGTCGAGCAGGACCTGCACGAGATCTACGAGGGCGAGGTCCGCTACGCCCGGGACGCCTTCGAGGGCCTGCGGCTGATGGACGCCCTGATCGCGGTCAAGCGCGGCGTGCCCGGCGCGACCCTGCCGGAGCTCAAGCAGCGTCGGCACGCCCGGGTCGAGGTGGAGGAGCCGGAGCCCGAGGTCAACCTCGGCCAGATCCGCTCCGACGTGGCGCTGGACAACGCGCTGCCCACCCCGCCGTTCTGGGGCGACCGGATCGTCAAGGGCATCCCGTTCGCCGACTACGCCTCCTGGCTGGACGAGGACGCGCTGTTCAAGGGCCAGTGGGGCCTGAAGGCCGCACGCAACGGCGACGGCCCGTCCTACGAGGAGCTGGTGGAGACCGAGGGCCGGCCGCGGCTGCGGGCCTGGCTGGACCGGCTGCAGACCGAGGGCTGGCTGGAGGCGGCCGTGGTCTACGGCTACTACCCGGCCAACTCCAAGGGCGACGACCTGATCGTCTTCCACGAGGACGGCACCGAGCGGACCCGCTTCACCTTCCCCCGCCAGCGGCGCGGCCGCCGGCTCTGCCTGGCGGACTTCTTCCGCCCGGAGGAGTCCGGCGAGCGGGACGTGGTCGGCCTGCAGGTGGTCACCATGGGCAACCGGATCTCCGAGGCGGCCAACGAGCTGTTCGCCGGGAACTCCTACCGCGACTACCTGGAGCTGCACGGCCTGTCGGTGCAGCTGGCCGAGGCGCTCGCCGAGTTCTGGCACGCCCGGGTCCGCTACGAGCTGGGCTTCTCCGGCGAGGACCCGCAGGACGTCAAGGACATGTTCGCGCTCAAGTACCGGGGCGCCCGCTTCTCGCTCGGCTACGGAGCCTGCCCCGAGCTGGAGGACCGCGCCAAGATCGCCGAGCTGCTGAAGCCCGAGCGGATCGGCGTGGTGCTCTCCGAGGAGTTCCAGCTGCACCCGGAGCAGTCCACCGACGCGATCGTGATCCACCACCCGGAGGCGAAGTACTTCAACGCCCGGTAATCCGGACGCCCTTCTCCGTTCGCTCTTTCCGGGCGAAGCGGGCGTATCCTTGATGATCCTGAACGGGCCGGTCCGCTCACCAGCGGGCCGGCCTGTGCCATCCCCGGCGGCGTCCCAGGACGCTCCGCGGGGCACTGCCGGAAGGACGCGCCATGACCACCAGCTCCACCACCGCCCTGGCACTCGACCACGGGGACGACCGCGGCCTGCAGGCGGTGCTGCTGGACATGGACGGGACGCTGGTGGACACCGAGGACTTCTGGTGGCAGGCCGAGGCCACGCTCTTCGCCGAGCTGGGCCACCAGCTGGACGAGCAGGACCGGGCGCACGTGGTCGGCGGCCCGATGACCCGGGTGATGGACTACCTGGTCGCCCGCACCGGGGTGGACATCGCCCCGGCCGACCTGGGGGTGCTGGTCAACCAGCGCTTCGTCGACCTGCTGGCCGGCGGCGTGCCGCTGATGCCGGGCGCCGAGCGACTGCTCAACACCCTCGCCGCGCACGGCGTCCCGGCCGCGCTGGTGTCCGCCTCGCACCGGCACGTGATCGACATCGTGCTGCGCTCGCTGGGTGCCGAGTACTTCGCCTTCAGCATCGCCGGGGACGAGGTGCCGCGCACCAAGCCGTTCCCGGACCCGTACCTGGCGGCGGCCTGCCGGCTGGGCGCGGAGCCGGGCCGCTGCGTGGTCGTCGAGGACACCCCGACCGGGGTGCGTGCGGGCGAGGCGGCCGGCTGCCCGGTGATCGCGGTGCCCTCGGTGGCGCCGATCGAGGCGGCGCCCGGCCGGCTGGTGGTCCCCTCGCTCGAGCAGGTCGATCTCGAACTGCTGCGCTCGCTGGTCGCCTCGCGGGTGTAGCCGGGGCGGGCGGAGTGGGAAGCGCTTGATGTGATTGTCATCTCATTGCGCCTCGCCCCTACTCGCCGGTAAACGCTCCCACCGGGCATCTGGGGACGGCCGGCCGGGGAGAAAACGGGCATTGCCTGACAACTCGTCGGGTGCGCCTCGCTGCCCCCGATCACCGTGTCCCAAACGTCATCTGCACGGGTAGCGGTCGTGCGTGTTCGATATGGCACGCTACTCGGGTTCGTGACACCCCCGAAGGACGCTCCCTTGAAGACTTCAGCTGAACGCCTGGCAGCACTCGGCTGCGCCGGTCTGGTCGCCGTGACGGTGGCCGGTTGCGGATCGGTCACCGACGCCGTCAAGGGGGACAGTGGCGGCAAGGCGATCACCATGGGCACCCGCGGCCTCACCAGCGTCCTGGACCCGGCCGGCGCCTACGACACCGGCTCGTGGCTGGTGCTCTCCAACACCTTCCAGTCGCTGCTCGCCTTCCCTCCCGCCGCCAGCTCCCCGACCCCGGACGCCGCCCAGTCCTGCGAGTTCGTCAGCGGGGACACCACCCAGTACCACTGCGTGCTCCGCCCCGATCAGAAGTTCGCCAACGGCCACGCCCTCACGGCCGCCGACGTCGTGTTCTCGATCCAGCGGACCAAGAAGATCAAGGACCCGAACGGTCCGAGCGGCCTGCTGGACACGATCAAGTCGGTCGAGGCGAAGGGCGACAACGAGGTGGTCTTCCACCTCTCCGCACCCGACGCGACCCTGCCGGCCAAGCTGGCCACCCCGGCCGGCGCCATCGTCGACCACGAGGTCTACCCGGCCGACAAGCTGCTCGACAACGACAAGGTCGTCGGCTCCGGCCCGTACAAGCTCGACTCGGTCGAGACCATGACCCCCGAGGGCGGTAGCGCCAAGGTCCTCGCCAAGGTCGTGCTGACTCCCAACAGCAAGTACGCCGGCGACGCCAAGCTGCAGAACGACAAGTTCACCGTGCGGTACTTCGACAACCCCGCCGCGCTGAAGGACGAGTTGGACAAGGGCGGTGTCGACCTCACCGACAACAGCCTGGAGCCGAACACCGCCGCCCGGATCCTCGACGACCAGCAGAACGGCAAGGGCGACCTGGCCGTCGTCCAGGGCGACAGTTCCGACACCAACTCGATCGCCTTCAACACCAAGGACGCCACCACCGGGAACCTCGCCGTCCGTCAGGCCGTGGCGCAGCTGGTCGACCGGAAGGCCCTCGCCCGCGACGTCTTCGCGCGCACCGTCCAGCCGCTGTACTCGATGGTCCCGACCGGCATCGCCGGCCACAACACCGTCTTCTCCGACAAGTACGGCGACCCCGACGTCGCCAAGGCCAAGGCGATCCTCGCAGCCGCCAAGGTCCCCGTGCCGGTCAAGCTCAATCTCGCCTCGGGGCGCTCGCGCACCGGCACCAACGAGATCGACACCCTGAAGCGCCAGTTGGAGACGGGCGGTCTGTTCCAGGTCACCACCCAGGTGGAGAACGATTCGGCCGCCTACCAGAAGGGCCGGAGCGAGGGCAAGTACCAGGCGTACCTGGTCGGATGGACCGCCGACTACCCGGACCCCGACAACTACATCGGGCCGCTGGTCACCGAGGACAGCGTCTACCGCACCGGGTGGGTGGACGAGCGGGTCACTCAGAAGCTGCTGCCGGAAGGTCTCAAGCAGGCCGACCGCGGCGCCGTGAACGGGATCTACAACCAGGTCCAGGGCATCGTCGCGGAGAACGTGCCGCTGATCCCGATGTTCCAGACCAAGGCCTTCTTCGCGGCCAAGCCGTACGTCACCGGCGTCGAGTCGACCGTCGACACCACCGGCGTCTTCCGCTTCTGGGAGATCGGCCGCAACAAGAAGTAGCGCCCCGCGCGCGGCGGCCCGCCGCCTCCCCCGGACCCGGGAGAGGCGGCGGGCCGCCGCGCTGTCTACAGGGTGCCCGGGCGCACCAGCCCGCTCTCGTAGGCGTACACCGCCGCCTGCACCCGGTCGCGCAGCTGGAGCTTGGTCAGCACGTGGCCGACGTGGGTCTTCACCGTGGTCTCGCTGACGAACAGCTCGGCCGCGATCTCCGCGTTCGACAGCCCGCGCGCCACCAGCTTCAGCACCTCCAACTCCCGCTCGGTCAGCGCGCTCAGCGCCTGCGGCGGCGCCTCCTCGCCCGAGGGCAGCTTGGTGGCGTACATGTCCAGCAGCCGGCGGGTGATGCTCGGCGCCAGCATCGCCGCGCCGTCCGCGACCACCCGGATCGCCTGCACCAGCTCCTCCGCCGGGACGTCCTTCAGCAGGAAGCCGCTGGCACCGGCGCGCAGCGCCTCCACCACGTACTCGTCCAGGTCGAAGGTGGTCAGCACCAGCACCTTGGCCGGGCCGTCACGCCCCGGTCCGGCGATCCGGCGGGTCGCCTCGACGCCGTCCATCCGCGGCATCCGGATGTCCATCAGCACCACGTCGGGCTGCAGCGCCCGCACCTGGTCCAGCGCCTGCTGACCGTCGCCGGCCTCGCCGACCACCACCAGGTCGGACTCGGCCTCCAGGATCATCCGGAAACCGGTGCGCAGCAGCGGCTGGTCGTCGACCAGCAGCACTCGGATCGTCACTAGGACTCCTCGCTCATCGGATCCCCCGTGGGATCGCTCTCATCCGACGTACGGGCTTGTGCCGGCACGGGCAGCGGGTACGGCGGCGGGGTGCCGCCGAACTCCGGGCAGCTGGCCTGGTGGTCGCACCAGTCGCACAGCCGGTTCCGGGTGGCCGGGAAGTCCCCGGTGGCCACCGCGTGGCTGATCCGCTCCCACAGCGCCTGCAGCTTGCGTTCCACCGCGAGCAGGTCGGCCTCGTCCGGGTCGTAGCTCACCACGTCCCCGCCCCCGCCGAGGTAGACCAGCTGGAGGCGCTTGGGGATCACGCCCTTCCAGCGCCACACCACCAGCGCGTAGAACTTCATCTGGAACATCGCCTTGCCCTCGAAGTCCCGCGAGGGCGCCCGGCCGGTCTTGTAGTCCACCAGCCGGACCTCGCCGGTGGGGGCGACGTCCACCCGGTCGATGTAGCCGCGCAGCAGCAGCCCCGACTCCAGTGACGTCTCCACGTACAGCTCCCGCTCCACCGGGTGCAGCCGGGTCGGGTCCTCCAGCCGGAACCACTGGCCGACCAGCTTCTCGGCGTCGGCCAGCCAGCGGGTCAGCGCCGCGCCGTCCGGGTCGTCGGGGAACAGCGAACCCAGCTCCGGGCGCTCGCCGAGCAGCCGCTCCCACTGCGGGCGCAGCAGGCCCAGCGCCCGCTCCGGCGTCCGCTGGGCCGCCGGGCTGTCGAACAGCCGCTCCAGCACCGCGTGCACCAGCGTGCCCCGGGTCGCCGCCGGACTCGGCGGCTCCGGCAGCCGGTCGATCACCCGCAGCCGGTACAGCAGGGGACAGGTGAGGAAGTCCCCCGCGCGGGACGGGGACAGCCCGGTCGGGGGCGCCGCCGGGCGCGCCGGGGCCCCGGCGGCACTGCTGGTGTCGGTCTGCTGCATGGCTACGACCCTATTGCCCTTTGCTGTCATCCCGCTGCCACCGTGCTGCCACGGCGCCGGGACCGGCGGGGCAGCCCCGCCGGTCCGAAGCCGGTCCGAGCCGGTCCGGGGCCGGTCCGAGCCGGTCCGGGGCCGGTCCAGTGGGTATGAAGCCTGACAGAGGGGCGCGCGGCACCGAGTGGCCGCGATCACGTAGCGTGGGCGCACCGGGGACACGACGGGCGGACGACCGAAGGGATCACGGTGAGCGACACCAGGGGGCAGCAGACCTCCGACCAGCCACCGCAGGACGGCGGGCGCCCCACCGGGCCGCCCCCGGAGCGCGGCGGCGGCCTCCTGATGGGGCGCCCCTTCGGCGTGCCCATCTACGTCACGCCGTCCTGGTTCGTCATCGCCGCCCTGATCACCTGGGTGTTCGGCGGGCAGCTCGGCGACGTCCTGCCCGAACTCGGCAGCGGCGTGCGCTACCTGCTGGCCTTCTTCTTCGCCGTCGCCTTCTACGCCTCCGTCCTGGTCCACGAACTCGCCCACACCCTGGTCGCGCTGCGTTACAAGCTCGGGGTGCGGCGGATCCAGCTGCAGTTCTTCGGCGGCGTCTCCGAGATCGAGAACGAGGCCGAGAGCCCCTGGCGCGAGTTCTGGCTGGCCTTCGTCGGCCCGCTGCTGTCCCTGGTGCTCGGCGGCGTCTTCTACCTCGCGCTGCGCGCCGTCGAACTGTCCAGCGTGCCCGGCGTGCTGCTGACCGGCCTGATGGTCTCCAACCTGGTGGTCGCCGCCTTCAACCTGCTGCCGGGCCTGCCGCTGGACGGCGGCCGGATGCTGCGCGCCGTGGTCTGGGCCGTCAGCGGCAGGGCGATGACCGGCACGGTGGCCGCCGCCTGGATCGGCCGGGCGCTGGCGATCGTGGTGCTGGTCGGCCTGCCGCTGGTCAGCGCCTCCCGCAGCGGCGAGCGCACCACCACCGACACCCTGGTCGACGCGGTGCTGGCCGCCGTGCTGGCCGCGATCATCTGGAACGGCGCCACCGGCAGCCTGCGCAACGCCCGGCTCAAGGAGGCGCTGCCCGAACTGCGGCTGCGCGACCTCGCCCGCCGCACCGTCGAGGTCACCGCCGACACCCCGCTCGGCGAGGCCATGCGCCGGGCCCGCGAGGCCCAGGCCGGCGCGGTCGTGGTGGTGGACGGCCGGGGCGACCCGATCGCCATCGTCCGCGAGTCCGCGGTACGCGCCGTACCGGAGCACCGCCGCCCCTGGGTGGCCGTCGGCCCGCTCGCCCGCGACCTCGAACCCGGGCTGCGGCTGGACGTCGACCTCGGCGGCGAGGACCTGCTGCGGGCCGTCCAGGCCACCCCGGCGGGGGAGTACCTGGTGGTCGAGGCGGACGGCCGGGTGTACGGCGTGGCCGCGCTCACCGACATCGAGCGGCGCCTCACCGCCGCCGTCTCGGGCAGGTGACCAGGCCCTGGTGAGGCGGGGCGGCCCGCTTCCCTTAGGATTGGCCGCATGTCCGAACCGACCGGTGCCGCCCGCCGACGCGGGCCCTTCCAGGTCGGGGACCAGGTCCAGCTGACCGACCCCAAGGGTCGCCACTACACGTTCACGCTCCAGGCCGGGAACCAGTTCCACACCCACAAGGGTGCGTTCCCGCACGACGAGCTGATCGGCGCTCCCGAGGGCACGGTCGTGCGCACCACGGGGAACGTCCCGTACCTCGCGCTGCGCCCCCTGCTCCCCGACTACGTCCTGTCCATGCCGCGCGGCGCCGCCGTGATCTACCCCAAGGACGCGGGGCAGATCCTGGCGATGGCCGACATCTTCGCGGGCGCCCGCGTGGTCGAGGCGGGTGTCGGCTCCGGGGCGCTCAGCACCTACCTGCTGCGCGCCGTCGGCGAGCAGGGCTCGCTGGCCTCCTACGAGCGCCGGCAGGACTTCGCGGACATCGCCCGCGGCAACGTCGAGCGCTACTTCGGCGGCCCGCACCCGGCGTGGAAGCTGACCGTCGGCGACCTCCAGGACAACCTGGTCGAGACCGACGTCGACCGCGTCATCCTCGACATGCTGGCCCCCTGGGAGTGCCTGGACGTCGCCTCCAAGGCGCTCGTCCCCGGCGGCCTCATCTGCTGCTACGTGGCCACCACCACGCAGATGTCCAAGACCGTCGAGGCGCTGCGCGACCACGGCACCTTCACCGAGCCGCAGGCCTGGGAGACCATGGTCCGCACCTGGCACCTGGAGGGCCTGGCCGTCCGCCCGGACCACCGGATGATCGGCCACACCGGCTTCCTGCTCACCGCCCGCCGCCTGGCGGACGGCGTCGAGCCGCCGCTGCGCCGCCGCCGCCCGGCCAAGGGCGCCTACGGCGAGGACTACGACAGCGGGGCGCCCGAGCCGACCCTGCAGGAGCGGGCCGCGGCCCGCAAGGCCTCCCGCGGCGCGGAGGACGAGCAGCCCGACCTGGGCTGACCCGGAACCCGAGAAGGGGTGGTGCGAGCTCGACGCCCGCACCACCCCTTCCTTTTGTCGCTCTCGGCACCGGCGCGCCCTTCGGCTCCCCGGTCGAGAGCGGACGCGCGCGGTGTGGGACGATGCTCGCTCACGCAGACCAGCTCCTGGAGCTCTGGAGGGGACGCCTGGTGGAGACCGCGGTCGGGACGACGACGGCGACGGCTGGACAGCAGACACCGCGGGGCCGCTCCGGGCCCGGACGCGCGCGAACCGCCCCCCGGCACTGGGCCGTTGCCTTGGCCGGCTGCGGCGCGGTGGTGGCCGCGGCGCTCGCCGCCTCCCCGGCGACCGGCACCCCGCTGGCGGCCAGGGGCACCCCGAAGGCCCTCGCCGCGAGCACCGCCCCCGACCCGGCCCGGGCCCAACTGCCGATGGACTGCGGCCCCTTCCCGGTCAAGACGGTGCTCAGCGTGCCCGCCGACCTGGGCGACGGGCACCCCGGCACGGTCGTCGCCGCGCACTGCGCCACCGACACCGGCAACCCCCCGGACTCCGTCTACCTGCTCGGCTTCGGCCCGGGCGAGCGCCCGGTGGTGGTCGCGACCCTGCTGACCGAGCGCGAGAACCTCACCATCGGAAGACTCGCGGTGCGCTCCGACGGCGCCATCACCGGCCGCGCGCAAGGGTATTCGAGCGACGACGTCCCGCGCTTCCGCCCCGACGTCTCACTCGACCTCACCTGGACGCACCGGGGCGGCAGCTGGGAACGCTCCCAGTCCGCCGCCCCGGCCGGCTCCGCCTGAGGCCCGCGTCGGCCCTACTCGGCGTCCGGCCCGTAGACCTCGACCCGGTCGGTGACCCGGCGCACGTGGATGCAGTCGCCGGGGCACTCCTTGGCCGAGTCCACCACGTCCTGAAGGAGCGTCAGCGGCACCGGGGCCGTCTCCCCGGGCTGCTGGCGCAGTTCGTCGTCCGGGCCCTTCACGTACGCGAGTCCGTCGATGTCCAGCTCGAAGACCTCGGGCGCGTACTGGGCACAGATGCCGTCGCCGGTGCACAGATCCTGGTCGATCCACACCTCCAGCTCCTCGGTCGCCGCCGCGGTCTGCTCCGTCACCGACATGTCCCCTGCCGTTTCTGTCCCGGGTCGCCCCTATTCCTGGAGCAATCCCGCCATTCGTACAACGATCGGACCCGAGTACCGCGGTCGCGGTCGGATATCACTTCGCTCGACGATACATCTGGCCCGCTTTGGGTGGTGCGCGGTGGGTATCCCCTTAGCAGAGGGGAAGCACGCTGGGGCGAAGATCGGACACGCCCGTTCCATCTTTCTTGATCTAGGGGTTTACGGACCCCTGGTCCCAGGTAGGGTCTGGAAGCGTCCAGCTCCCCGGAGGAGGTGAGGACCGTGGCAGCCCACGATGACGACTACAACCGCAGCACCGGCAGGCCCGCTCGTGGTTCCGACGAGGCCGCTCAGGTCTCGTACCTTGAGCAGGAAATCGCCGTACTGCGCCGCAAGCTCGCCGACTCGCCGCGCAATTCGAGAATCCTCGAAGAGCGGATCGTCGAGCTCCAGACCAACCTGGCCGGCGTGACCGCCCAGAACGAACGACTCGCCTCCACCCTGCGCGAGGCCCGCGACCAGATCGTGGCCCTCAAGGAGGAAGTGGACCGGCTGGCACAGCCCCCGGCCGGGTTCGGCACCTTCCTCGCGGCGAACGAGGACGGTACCGCCGACATCTTCACCGGCGGTCGCAAGCTCCGCGTCAACGTCAGCCCGAACGTCGCCCTCGACGAACTGCGGCGCGGCCAGGAAGTGATGCTCAACGAGGCCCTCAACATCGTGGACGCGATGGCCTTCGAGCGCATCGGCGAGATCGTCACCCTCAAGGAGATCCTGGAGGACGGCGAGCGCGCCCTGGTCATCGGCCACACCGACGAGGAGCGCGTGGTGCGCCTCGCCGAGCCGCTGCGCGAGGTCACCATCCGGGCCGGGGACGCCCTGCTGCTGGAACCCCGCTCCGGCTACGTGTACGAGGTCGTGCCGAAGTCCGAGGTCGAGGAGCTGGTCCTCGAGGAGGTCCCGGACATCGACTACCGCCAGATCGGCGGCCTGAGCAACCAGATCGAGCAGATCCGCGACGCGGTCGAGCTGCCCTACCTGCACGCCGACCTCTTCAAGGAGTTCGAGCTGCGCCCGCCCAAGGGCGTGCTGCTCTACGGCCCGCCCGGCTGCGGCAAGACGCTGATCGCCAAGGCGGTCGCCAACTCGCTGGCCAAGAAGGTCGCGGAGGTCACCGGCCGCCCCCAGGGGAAGAGCTACTTCCTCAACATCAAGGGCCCCGAGCTGCTCAACAAGTACGTGGGCGAGACCGAGCGGCAGATCCGCCTGGTCTTCCAGCGGGCCCGGGAGAAGGCGAGCGAGGGCACGCCCGTCATCGTCTTCTTCGACGAGATGGAGTCGCTGTTCCGCACCCGCGGCTCCGGCGTCAGCTCGGACGTGGAGAACACCATCGTCCCGCAGCTGCTCGCGGAGATCGACGGCGTGGAGGGCCTGGAGAACGTCATCGTCATCGGCGCCTCGAACCGCGAGGACATGATCGACCCGGCGATCCTGCGGCCCGGCCGCCTGGACGTCAAGATCAAGATCGAGCGCCCGGACGCCGAGGCCGCGAAGGACATCTTCTCCAAGTACCTCAGGGACTCGTTGCCGTTCCACCCGGACGACCTCAAGGAGCACGACGGCTCCGTCGAGGCCACGGTGGCGGCGATGATCCAGTCGGTCGTGGAGCGGATGTACTCCGAGACCGAGGAGAACCGCTTCCTGGAGGTCACCTACGCCAACGGTGACAAGGAGGTCCTGTTCTTCAAGGACTTCAACTCCGGCGCCATGATCCAGAACATCGTCGACCGCGCGAAGAAGATGGCCATCAAGGACTTCCTCGACCACGGTCAGCGCGGTCTGCGCGTCTCCCACCTGCTCGCCGCCTGCGTGGACGAGTTCAAGGAGAACGAGGACCTGCCCAACACCACCAACCCGGACGACTGGGCCCGCATCTCCGGCAAGAAGGGCGAGCGGATCGTCTTCATCCGCACGCTGGTCACCGGCAAGCAGGGCGCCGAGTCCGGCCGCTCGATCGACACTGTCGCCAACACGGGGCAGTACCTGTAAGCACGCGGTTGTCCGGGCCGGCAGCGGTCCCCGGAGCTGTACGCACACCGTCCGGCTGTGGCGCCTCGCGGCCCCGCAGCCGGACGGCGCGTCTCGGGGCCCGCCGGTCGACGCCGCATTCTAGGCTCGACCCACCGTCCGCGGGCAGTCCGCCGGCGTCGGTGTTGTTCAGCGGTACGTCAGCGTGTGCCGTCCGTCGGGGGCGGTGCACCGGGCAAGGAGGGCCGCATGACCGTACGGCGCGTGATGGGCATCGAGACCGAGTACGGGATCTCCGTGCCCGGGCACCCCAACGCCAACGCCATGCTCACCTCGTCCCAGATCGTCAACGCCTACGCGGCGGCGATGCACCGGGCGCGGCGGGCCCGCTGGGACTTCGAGGAGGAGAACCCGCTGCGCGACGCGCGGGGCTTCGACCTCGCGCGGGAGGTGGCGGACGCGAGCCAGCTGACCGACGAGGACATCGGCCTCGCCAACGTCATCCTGACCAACGGGGCCCGCTTCTACGTGGACCACGCCCACCCCGAGTACAGCTCGCCCGAGGTGACCAACCCGCGCGACGCCGTGCTGTGGGACAAGGCCGGCGAGCGGATCATGGCGGCCGCCGCGCAACGCGCGCTGGAACTGCCCAACGGGCAGAACATCCACCTCTACAAGAACAACACCGACAACAAGGGCGCCTCCTACGGCACCCACGAGAACTACCTGATGAAGCGGGCGACGCCGTTCGCCGACATCGTCCGCCACCTCACCCCGTTCTTCGTCTCCCGCCAGGTGGTCACCGGCGCCGGCCGGGTCGGCATCGGCCAGGACGGCTCGGCGCACGGCTTCCAGATCAGCCAGCGGGCGGACTACTTCGAGGTCGAGGTCGGCCTGGAGACCACCCTCAAGCGGCCGATCATCAACACCCGGGACGAACCGCACGCCGACGCCGAGAAGTACCGGCGGCTGCACGTGATCATCGGGGACGCCAACCTCTCCGAGATCTCCACCTACCTCAAGCTGGGCACCACCTCACTGGTCCTGTCGATGATCGAGGACTCCTTCATCGCCTCCGACCTCGCCGTCGACCAGCCGGTGCGCACCCTGCACCGGGTCTCCCACGACCCGACGCTCAAGCACCTGATCACCCTGCGCAACGGGCGCAAGCTCACCGCCGTCCAGCTGCAGCTGGAGTACTTCGAGCTGGCCCGCAAGTACGTCGAGGACCGCTTCGGCAACGACGCCGACGAGCAGACCGTGGACGTGCTCACGCGCTGGGAGGACGTCCTCGGGCGGCTGGAACGCGACCCTATGTCGCTCTCCAAGCAGCTGGACTGGGTCGCCAAACGGGAGATCCTCGAGGGCTACCGCAGCCGGGACGCCCTGCAGTGGGACAACCCGCGGCTGCACCTGGTCGACCTCCAGTACAGCGATGTACGGGCCGAGAAGGGCCTCTACAACCGCCTGGTGGCCCGCGGCCGGTTCGACCGGCTGCTGACCGAGGAGGAGGTCGAGCGGGCCGTCACCAAGCCGCCCGAGGACACCAGGGCGTACTTCCGCGGGCGCTGCCTGGAGCAGTACGCGGAGCACGTCGCGGCGGCCTCCTGGGACTCGGTGATCTTCGACCTGCCGGGCCGGGACTCGTTGCAGCGGGTGCCCACGCTGGAGCCGCTGCGCGGCACCCGCAACCACGTCAAGGAGCTGCTGGACCGCTGCCGCACGGCGGAGGACCTGCTGCGCGTACTGGCCGGCGGGTAACTTTTCGATCACCACGGGTGAACGTCCGCCGAATGGGAATCATCCGGGGTGGCAGCGGGTGTTGGACAGGAGGCGCCACCGGCAAACCGGGAGCGGCAGTCGCACCTTGTGTATAGGGTCGGAGCCAACCGGCAACGACCGACCGACCAAACCGTGCCAGACGATTCGAGCGGGGTGAGGGAAATGGCGAGCAAGGACACCGGCGGCGGCCAGCAGCGGGCAAACCGCTCCTCCGAGGAGGTCGAGGAGCAGGTCGCGGAAACCCAGAATTCCGATGACCTCAAGGAACGCCAGGAAAAGCTGAGCGACGACGTCGACGCCGTGCTGGACGAAATCGACGAGGTCCTGGAGTCGAACGCGGAAGATTTCGTGCGCGGCTTCGTGCAGAAGGGCGGGCAATAGCCCTTCCCCGGTATTCGGGAATTCACGGTCGCGACCGTCCCGGGCGGCCGGACGGCAGCGGCCGTCCGGCCGCCCGGCACCGGCCCCTCCACGCGTGGACAGTGATCGTCGGCGGGTAGGGTGCGGGCATTGCGCGCTTCAAGCTACCTGGAAGGAATCGTGTGGAAGCCAACACTCGTGGCACCGGGCGTCTACCGGCTGCCTTCCTGACCCCGGGGTCCTCCTCGTTCCTCGACTTCCTCGCCGAGCACAAGCCGGAGCTGCTCCCCGGCCGAACCGGGCTCCCCGAGGGATCCGTGGTGGAGGCCCCGCACGGGACCACGATCGTGGCCGCGGTCTTCGACGGCGGTGTGGTCATCGCCGGTGACCGCCGGGCGACCATGGGCAACGTCATCGCCCAGCGCGACATCGAGAAGGTGTTCCCGGCCGACGAGTACAGCGCCGTCGGCATCGCCGGCACCGCCGGCCTCGCGGTCGAGATGGTGCGGCTGTTCCAGCTGGAGCTGGAGCACTACGAGAAGATCGAGGGCACCACGCTCTCCCTGGAGGGCAAGGCCAACCGCCTCACCAGCATGATCCGGGGCAACCTCGGCATGGCGATGCAGGGCCTCGCGGTGGTGCCGGTCTTCGCCGGCTACGACCTCGACCGGGGCCGCGGCCGGATCTTCAACTACGACGTCACCGGCGGGCGCTCCGAGGAGCGCGGCTTCGCCGCCACCGGCTCGGGCTCGGTCTTCGCCCGCGGCTCGCTGAAGAAGCTCTACCGCGAGGACCTGACGGCCGAGCAGGCCGTCACCCTGGTAGTCCAGGCGCTCTACGACGCGGCGGACGACGACTCCGCCACCGGCGGGCCGGACCTGGCCCGCAAGATCTTCCCGATCGTCTCGCTGATCACCGAGGACGGTTTCCGCCGGCTCACCGACGCCGAGGTCGCCGAGACCGTGGTCGCCATCACCGACGAGCGCCTGACCCGGCCCGACGGCCCGCGGGCCCCGCTGATCTAGCCATCACCTCACAGGAAAGGGACGACCGCCGGTGTCGACACCGTTCTACGTCTCACCCCAGCAGGCCATGGCGGACCGCGCGGAGTACGCCCGCAAGGGCATCGCTCGCGGCCGCAGCGTGGTCGTGCTCACCTACGCCGACGGCATCGTCTTCGTCGCGGAGAACACCTCCAGGGCGCTCCACAAGGTCTCCGAGATCTACGACAAGATCGCCTTCGCGGCGGTCGGCCGCTACAACGAGTTCGAGAACCTGCGCATCGGCGGCGTCCGCTACGCCGACCTGCGCGGCTACTCCTACGACCGGGCCGACGTCACCGCCCGGGGCCTCGCCAACGTGTACGCCCAGACCCTGGGCACCGTCTTCTCCTCGGTCGGCGAGAAGCCGTACGAGGTCGAGCTGATCGTCGCGGAGGTCGGCCGGACCGCGGACAACGACCAGATCTACCGGCTCACGCCGGACGGCTCGGTCGTCGACGAGAAGAACTACGTGGTGGTCGGCGGCAACGCCGACTCGATCGGCAACTACCTGGGCCAGCGCCACCGGGTGGGCATGAGCCTCACCGAGGCGGTGAAGGTCGCGGTGGACTCGCTCGCCCGCGACCCCAACGGCGGCAGCCCGCGGGCCCTCACCCCGGAACAGCTGGAGGTCGCGGTCCTCGACCGCCAGCGGTTCCAGCAGCGCAAGTTCAAGCGGATCCTGGGCAACCAGCTCGGTCGCCTGCTCGACGGCGACCAGTCCGCCGAGGCGGACGACGAGGACAGCCCGGCGGACACCACGCCGTCGGACGAGTAGTACGGCGGAGTCCCGTACGGCGGCCGGACCGCCGTCGTACGGGACTCCGGTGCCCCTGCGGCGGCCCAGTCGTCGTGGAGGCGGTTTCGGACAGCTCCGACCAGATAGGAGTGCTCATGGACCGCCGGATTTTCGGGCTGGAGAACGAGTACGGCGTGACCTGTACGTTCCGCGGGCAGCGGCGGCTGTCGCCGGACGAGGTCGCGCGGTACCTGTTCCGCCGGGTCGTCTCCTGGGGCCGCAGCAGCAACGTCTTCCTGCGCAACGGCGCCCGCCTCTACCTCGACGTCGGCTCCCACCCCGAGTACGCCACCCCCGAATGCGACGACGTGGTCGAGCTGGTGACGCACGACAAGGCGGGCGAGCGCATCCTCGAAGGACTCCTGGTGGACGCCGAGCGGCGGCTGCACGAGGAGGGCATCGCGGGGGACGTCTACCTCTTCAAGAACAACACCGACTCGGCCGGCAACTCCTACGGCTGCCACGAGAACTACCTGGTGGCCCGGCACGGCGAGTTCTCCCGGCTGGCCGACGTGCTGATCCCGTTCCTGGTGACCCGCCAGCTGATCTGCGGCGCGGGCAAGGTGCTGCAGACCCCGCGCGGTGCGGTGTACTGCGTCAGCCAGCGGGCCGAGCACATCTGGGAGGGCGTCAGCTCCGCCACCACCCGCTCCCGCCCGATCATCAACACCCGGGACGAGCCGCACGCGGACGCCGAGCGCTACCGCCGGCTGCACGTGATCGTCGGCGACTCCAACATGTCCGAGACCACCACCCTGCTCAAGGTCGGCGCCACCGACCTGGTGCTGCGGCTGATCGAGGCCGGCGTGGTGATGCGCGACCTCACCCTGGAGAACCCGATCCGGGCGATCCGCGAGGTCAGCCACGACCTCACCGGAACCCACCAGGTGCGCCTCGCCAACGGCCGGGAGGCCAGCGCGCTGGACATCCAGGAGGAGTACTACACCAAGGCCCTGGAGTTCGCCGACCGCAAGGGCATCAACACCGGCACCATCGCCCGGGTCCTCGACCTGTGGGGCCGCACCCTGGAGGCCGTGCGCACCGAGCGGCTGGACGGGGTGGCCACCGAGATCGACTGGATCATGAAGTACAAGCTCATCGAGCGCTACCGCGACAAGCACCAGATGACGATGTCCAACCCGCGGGTCGCCCAGATCGACCTCGCGTACCACGACATCCACCGTCGGCGCGGCCTGTTCTATCTGCTCCAGGGCAAGGGCCAGGCGGAGCGGGTGACCACCGACCTCAAGACCTTCGAGGCCAAGTCGATCCCGCCGCAGACCACCCGGGCCCGGCTGCGCGGAGACTTCATCCGCCGGGCGCAGGAGCAGCGCCGGGACTTCACGGTGGACTGGGTGCACCTGAAGCTGAACGACCAGGCGCAGCGCACGGTGCTGTGCAAGGACCCGTTCCGTTCGGTGGACGAGCGGGTGGAGAAGCTGATCGCCGGCATGTGATCGTCGACCCCGGGTGACCGCCCGGCACGCGTCCGGCCCCGGTGGTGCCTACCGGGGCCGGACGCGTGCCGGGCATACGCTGTTCGTCGAGCCAGGAGAGCCGACTTCGACCGACAGTTAGGACCACCGTGCGCCGCACCGCCGGTTTGCTTCTTACCCTGCCCCTGCTGCTCGCGGTGGCCTGCAGCAGCTCGCCCAAGGCGGCCGGTCCGGCGACACCGTCCACGGCGAGCGCCGCGCCGACGGTGCCGCCGCCGGTGGGGGAGGCGTCCCCGATGCCCACTCTTTCGGGTGGCGGTTTCGGCAGCAAGGCCACCATCACCATTCCCGAGGGCCAGCAGCCCAGCGGCCAGTTCGTGGTGAACACGGTCACCGACGGGGAGCGCTCGACGGTCAACAAGGGCGACTGGGTGACCGTCAACTACACGGCGAAGGACTGGACCACCGGCAAGGACCTGCCCAGCTCGTACGACGACAACGGCAAGCCGCAGCTCTACCAGGCCGGCAGCGGGCAGCTGGTGCCGGCGCTGGACCAGAGCGTGATCGACAAGAAGGTGGGCACCCGGCTGCTGGTCGTGGCCCCGCCGGCGGCGGCCTTCGGCGAGCAGGGCTCCAACCAGCTGGGCGTCAACAAGGGCGACACCGTGGTGTTCGTGCTGGACATCATGGAGAGCGTGCCGCAGGACTCCGTGCTGACCGGGAACATGACCCAGGCGGCCGCGACGCTGCCGCAGGTCAAGGACAACGGCAAGGCGCCGGTCGGGATCACCGTCCCGGCGGGGGAGGCCGCGCCCGCCGACCTCCAGCAGGCGGTGCTGATCAAGGGCGAGGGCAAGCAGGTCAAGTCCGGGCAGACCCTGGTGCTGCAGTACACCGGGGTGCTCTGGAGCAACGGGCAGCAGTTCGACTCCTCCTGGACGCACGGCGGCGCGCAGGCGGTGCAGATCGGCACCGGCAGCGTGATCGAGGGCTGGGACAAGGGACTGGTCGGGCAGAACGTGGGCAGCCGGGTGCTGCTGGTGGTGCCCCCGGCGCTCGGGTACAAGGACCAGGCACAGGGTTCGGTGCCGCCGAACTCCACGCTGGTCTTCGTGATCGACATTCTGGAAGCGGTCTAGGCCCCAGCGCCGCCCCGCAGACGCGAGTTTGAAGACAGGTCCTAGTGTTCTGAGTCAGGAATTCGCTTCAGATATCCGGCTAGGCGGTTGAGGATCTCGTCGGCGGTCTTGGTCCAGACGTAGGGCTTCGGGTCGGTGTTCCAGGTGGCGATCCAGTCACGGATATCGGCTTCGAGGGCCTGGACGGACTTGTGGACGCCTCGCCGTATCTGCTTGTTCGTCAGTTCGGCGAACCAGCGCTCGACCAGGTTGAGCCATGACGAGCCGGTCGGGGTGAAGTGCAGGTGGAAGCGAGGGTGGGAGACCAGCCAGGTCTTGATCGCCGGCGTCTTGTGGGTGGCGTAGTTGTCCAGCACGAGGTGAACATCCAGCCCCTCGGGGACCTCCTTGTCCAGCCGGAGCAGGAACTTCTTGAACTCCTCGGCCCGGTGGCGGCGGTGAAGCGAGCCGATGACCTTGCCGGTGGCGACCTCGAGTGCGGCGAACAGGGTGGTGGTGCCGTGGCGGACGTAATCGGCGGTCATCCGCTGCGGCACGCCCGGCATCATCGGCAGCACCGGCTGGGACCGGTCAAGCGCCTGAATCTGGGATTTCTCGTCCACGCAGAACACCAGGGCACGCTCGGGCGGGTCGAGGTAGAGGCCGACCACGTCATGGACCTTGTCCACGAAGTACGGGTCGGTGGACAGCTTGAAGGTCTCAGCGCGATGCGGCTGCAGTCCGAACGCGCGCCAGACCCGTGACACGGTGGACTGGGACAGACCGGTCTCCCTGGCCATCGACCGGGTCGACCAGTGCGTAGCGTCCTTCGGGGTGCGCTCCAGGGTCTTGGCGACCAGCTCGGCCACCTGCTCGTCGGTCACCGTGCGGGGACCTCCCGGCCTGGGCATGTCGCCCAGACCGGCGATCCGGTGCTCGACGAACCTGGCCCGCCACCGGCCGACCGCATGCGGCGTCGATCCCAGCCGCTCCGCGACGTCCTTGTTGGACGCGCCGCTCGCGCACTCCAGGATGATCCGGCACCGCAAAGCCCAGGCCTGCGGCGTCGACCGGCGACGCACCCACCCCTCCAGGGCAGCCCGCTCATCCTCCGACAACACCAACTCGACCTTCGGCCGACCCGTCCGCGCCACAGCCCCAGTCTATATTTATGAATGAAATTCCAGACTCAGGACACTAGGAAGTCGCCGGGAGGATTCCGTACGCTTGGGCGGACGCTCGTACAACGAAGCGTCCGCCCTCATCCTGAGCTGTCATACTGCCCTCGCACTGTGGCACGCGCCGCCCGGCGCCGAGGTCCGGGCGGGCGGTGCGGCGGCAGGCCGGCGCTCACCACGCCGGGCGAAGACCTGGAAGACCTCGTGGCGAGATGGATGGGGAGTCATGACTGAGAAGACGCCGAGCCCGGGCGGGGCCGGCACCGCGGCGAACGACAGCTCTGCGGGTGACCCGGCCGCCTCTCGTCCCGGCGGCCCGATTGCGGCGGACCGCGAGTCGATCGTCGTCCCCCCGGCGATCCTCGCGCAGCAGGCCGGCTGGGCGCAGCCCGGCGAGAAGCCGCGGCCGGCGGGCGGGACCAGGACGGACGCCGAGGACGCCCCGCAGATCTTCGCCAGCAGCGTGCGCAAGGCCGAGGCCTCCGAGGCCGGGTACGACGAGAACCCTCCGGGTGTGGGCAAGCTGGGCGTGATCCTCGGCACGGTGCTGGCGCTGCTGCTGGTCGGCAGCGGCATCACGCTGTACATGGTGAACAAGGACAACTCCAAGGACACCTCCGCGGCCGCCCAGCCGGACGCCACCAAGTCCGCGCCGCCCACCCCGAGCGCCGAGCCGGTGCCGCCGATCAAGGACAGCGCCAAGGTGCTGCCGACGGTCACCGGTGACTTCGGCAAGAAGGCCGACATCCAGGTGCCGGGCGACAAGTCCGACGGTTCCTTCGTGGTGAAGGTGCTGTCCGAGGGCAGCGGCCCCAAGGTGGACAAGAACAACTGGACCTCGGTGGACTACACCGCCAAGGACTGGAACACCGGCAAGGACATTCCGAGCTCGTACGACGACAAGGGCAAGCCGCAGATCTTCCAGGCCGGTACCGACGCGCTGATCCCGGCGCTGGACCAGGCCGTGATCGGGAAGAAGGCCGGCAGCCGGCTGCTGGTGGTGGCCCCGCCGGCCGCGGGCTTCGGCTCCCAGGGCAAGCCGGACATGTCGATCGGTGCCAAGGACGACCTGATCTTCGTGATCGACGTCCGCAACACCAACGCGCCGGACGCCGTGGTGAGCGGTACCGTCACCCCGCCGCCGGCGGACTTCCCGCAGGTCAAGGACAACGGCAAGAAGCCGGCCGAGATCACCCCGGTGGCCGGTGCCAAGGACCCGACCGAGCTGAAGACCCACGTCCTGATCAAGGGCACCGGGCCGGTGGTGGAGAAGGGCGAGAAGGTCGTCGTCCAGTACACCGGCGCGCTCGCCAAGGACGGCAAGGTCTTCGACTCCTCGCTCAGCAAGGGCCAGGCGTTCTCCTTCGCGGTCGGCGGCGGCCAGGTCATCCAGGGCTGGGACCAGGGGCTGGCGGGCCAGACCGTCGGCAGCCGGGTCGAGCTGGTGATCCCGGCCTCGCTGGGCTACGGGGACAAGGGCCAGGGCGACATCCCGCCCGGCGCGACGCTGGTCTTCGTGGTGGACATCCTGGACGCCGGTCAGGGCTGATCCACTTTCGGGTGACAATGGTGGGCGTGTGACCTTCGGGGTCGGCCGCGTGGCCGCACCCCACGGGCGGCGGGCGCCCGTACCGTGGTCCAGGAACGGACCGTGGTGCGGGCGCCCGCCGCTTGGTCGTCTATGGAATTCGCGAACGTGAGAAGAGGGACCATGGCTGTGAACCTCAACGAGAAGCCCGAGATCGACTTCCCGATCGGTGACGCTCCGAAGGAGCTGCAGATCCGCGACATCGTCGTGGGCGACGGCGAGGAGGCCAAGCCGGGCCAGACGGTCAGCGTCCGCTACGTGGGCGTGACCTTCGAGACCGGCGAGGAGTTCGACGCGAGCTGGAACCGGAGTCCCAACGAGTTCCGCTTCCCGCTGGGCAAGGGCCGCGTCATCAAGGGCTGGGACCAGGGTGTCGTCGGCATGAAGGTCGGCGGCCGTCGCGAGCTGACCATCCCGTCGCACCTGGCGTACGGCGCCCAGTCGCCGACCCCGGCGATCCCGCCGCACTCGACCCTGATCTTCGTGGTCGACCTGCTGGGCGTCTGAGCCTGCGCTGACCTCGGGCCGGACCCCTGCGGGGGCCCGGCCCGAGGCCGTGTTCGGGCCCGAACGGCACGGCGCGACGAACGGGCGTGGGACGCGGCTTTTGCAGTGCGTACCGCTACCGGTACGGTCGGTCCCGCCGGGTGAGGGTCGCCCGGGCGCACCCCGCGCACGGCGCGGCACACCGGAAGGGTCACCGATGGCGATCGCCAAGGCAGAGCGGCTGATGAATCTCGCCCTGTGCCTGATGAACACCAGACGCCCGCTCTCCAAGAAGGAGCTGCGGGAATCGATCGAGGCGTACCGCGAAGCCTGGCAGAACAGCAGCGAGGACGCCTTCAACCGGATGTTCGAGCGGGACAAGGACGACCTGCGCGAGCTCGGCCTGGTGATCGACGTCGACGAGAGCGCGCTGGACGGCGAGCTCGGCTACCTCGCCCGCCCCGACCGCAACCGGCTGCCGGAGATCGCGCTGGACGCCGAGGAGGCCGCCGCGCTCACCCTGGCCGCCCGGGTCTGGCAGCAGGCCAAGATGTCCGGTGCGGCCAGCGGCGCGCTGCAGAAGCTGCGCGCGGCCGGAATCCCGTTCGGCGAGGCCGCCGAGGGCCGTACGGCCCTGGAGCCGCGCATCCCCGCCCGGGAGGCCGCGTTCGAGCCGCTGCTCACCGCCGCCCGGGACCGCCGCCCGGTCACCTTCGAGTACCGCAAGGCCGGGGCCGCCGCCGTCGAGCAGCGCAGCGTCGAGCCGTGGGCGCTGGAGTGCTGGCGCGGGCACTGGTACCTGGCCGGGTACGACCGGGACCGCGGCGACGCCCGGGTGTTCCGGCTCAGCCGGATCACCGGCAAGGTGAAGGCCAAGGGCGGCGCCTTCCTCGGCACGGTGCCCGAGCACGTGGACGTCCGGGCCACCGTGGCCAAGTTCGCCGGCGAGGGCGCCACCGCCACCGCGACCGTCCGGGTCCGCCGGGGCGCGGGCTTCCCGCTGCGCACCAAGGCGCTGCACAGCACCCGGGTCGACGAGGGCTGGGACGAGCTGGAGATCCCGTACGGCAACGGGCTGGGCGCCGACCTCGCCGAGTTCGGGCCGGACGTACTGGTGCTCGGGCCGGAGGAGCTGCGGGCGGATGTGGTCGACCGGCTGCGGGCGGTCGCGGGATTCGAAGGAGCGGGCGCGTGAGCAATGCCATCGACCAGACGCGACGGATGCTGTCGCTGGTCACCTACCTGCGCGAGCGGCCCGGGGCCGAGGTCGCCGAGGTGGCCCGGGCGTTCGGGATCAGCGAGCGGGAGCTGATCGGGGACCTCAACGTGCTGCCGATGTGCGGCACCAGCTTCCGCGGCGGTGACCTGCTCGACATCGACACCGACGGCGAGCGGATCTGGTGGCACAACGTCGACGACGTGGCCCAGCCGCTGCGGCTGGCCGCCGACGAGGCCACCGCGCTGCTGGTGGCCGCCCGTGCGGTGGCCGGGCTGCCGGGCCTGCGGGCCGGCGACCGCGAGGCACTCACCCGGGCCGTCGCCAAGATCGAGAACGCGGCCGGGGAGAGTGCCGAGGGCAGCGCCCGGGTCGGCGTGACCTTCGAGGCGGAGAGCCACGTCTTCGCGGACATCGACCGCGCGCTCAGCGAGGGCCGCCGGGTCTGGCTGCGCTACTACTCGCACGGGCGCGGCGGGATGACCGAGCGCGAGGTCGACCCGATCCGGCTGCTCACCGAGGGCCACACCTACCTCGAGGCCTGGTGCCGCACCTCGGAGGACCACCGGATGTTCCGGCTGGACCGGGTCGCCGAGATCCGCGTCCTGGACGTCCCGGCCGACCCGCCCCGGCGCGAGCCGCGCGACCTCAGCGGCGGGCTGGTCAACCCGGCGGCGGACGACCCCGAGGTGGTGGTGGAGGTCTCCTCCGGCGGCCGCTGGGTCGCCGAGTACTACACCCACGACCGGGCCGAGGAACTGCCCGACGGCGGGTTGCGGATCACCCTGCGCAGCGCCGACCCCTCCCAGCTGCGCCCGCTGGCGCTGCGGCTGGGCCGGGACGGCCGGATCGTCTCGCCGCCCGAACTGGCCGAGCAGGCGCGCTCGGCGGCGCGGGAGGCGCTGGCCGCCTACGGGGAGGGGCAGGTCTGAGCGGTGGAGCCCGGGACGAGATTCAAGGTGTACTGCTCGCAGTGCCGCGAGAAGGTCGAGCTCCCGGCCGAGGAGTTCCGGCTGACCTTCGGCCGGACCCCGGCGCAGGCGCACTACAGCTTCGGCTGCCCGCTCTGCGGGGCGGCGGTGCGCAAGCCGGCCGGGGACAAGATCGTCGAGGCGCTCACCGCGGCGGGGGTGCGCACCATGCGGCTCGTCCCGGTCGAGGGGTAGCGCGCCCGCGCCCCGTATAGGGTGGGCGCATGCCCTGGATGCTCGTCGCCGCCGTCCTGCTCGCCACCGCGGGCCTGCTGGTCCTCGGGGTCCTCGCGATCCGGCTGTGGCTGGACGTGCGGGCGCTCGCCAAGGGCGTGGACGCGGCCTCGCGGGCGCTGACCGAGGCGGCGGGGGAGCTGGCGTCGGCGGTTCCGAACCCGTAGGGCGTCCGGCTGCCAGCACACGCGGGGCACCGGCGGTACGGGGAATGCTGCTCGGAGGTAGGGGCGGGTTACGCTCTCAGGTGGCTCCTGAACCGCGAACCGGGGGCCGCTGTCCTGTTCGGGCGGCCGTCGTCGGGGCGTCATCCGCAGTGGTTACCATCCGCGGCGGGCGGCCTGCCGGGCCGCGGATGCTGAAGGTGGTTGACGCATGCGCTTCTCGATGACCGCGATCGTGGTGGTCGCAGTGGTTGCCATCGTGCTGTTCGGGGCCAAGCGGCTGCCCGAGCTGGCGCGCTCGCTGGGGCAGTCGATGCGGATCCTGAAGAGCGAGGCCAAGGCGATGCGTTCGGAGGACGAGCCGGACGGGAGCGCGCCGTCGGCCCGGCCGCAGGTCGCGCCGCAGCCGGCGGCCAGGACCGTCCAGACCGCTCCGGGGGCCTCGGCCACGGCCCGTCCGGTCGCCGAGCCGGGCGCCGGGCAGGATGCGCCCGACGGCGACCGACCGCACTGAGCGCGGCGCATGTGACGCACCCGACGTACACGGCGCGCGTGACGTACGCGACGCACGCGACCACGGGGGCCCGCCGACCGGCGGGCCTCGACGCACGAGTTGAGGACCGGGGTTGAGCAAGCTCTCCAAGGCGTCGCCGAAGGCGCCCAAGGATCCTGAGGGGCGGATGGCCCTCGCCGACCACCTGCGGGAACTGCGCAACCGCGTGGTGAAGTCGGTCCTGGCGATCGTGGTGATCACGATCATCGCGGCGATCTACCACAAGAAGATCGAGCACTTCCTGCTGGAGCCGCTGCCGCAGTGCACCCCGGAGACCTCCGGGCAGTACCACGGCAGGTGCGCCCAGGTCTCCAACATCGGGCTGACCGCCGGTTTCACCTGGATGCTCAAGGTCTCGCTGACGGCCGGCGTGGTCGGCACCGTGCCGATCTGGCTCTACCAGGTGTGGGCCTTCGTGGCGCCCGGTCTGCACAAGCACGAGAAGAAGTACGCGGTCGTCTTCATGCTCTGCGGGGCGCCGCTGTTCCTGGCCGGTGTGGCCGTGGCGATCCTGACCCTGCCGACCACGGTTGAGGTGCTGATCTCGTTCACCCCGAACGGCACCACGCCGATCCTGCCGCCCGAGGACTACTTCGACATCGCGACCCGGATGGTGCTGGTCTTCGGCCTGGCCTTCGAGTTCCCGCTGCTGCTGGTGATGCTCAACCAGGTCGGAATCGTCACCGGCAGGCGGCTGCTCGGCTGGTGGCGCGGCATGGTCATGGGCATCACGGTGTTCGCGGCCTTCGCCACGCCGAGCGCCGACCCGCTGAGCATGCTGGCGCTGGCCGCGCCGATCTGGGCGCTGTACTTCATCGCGGTGGGCATCGCGATCCTGAACGACCGGCGCAAGCGCCGGAACAACCCGGACGCGGACCTGGACGACGAGGAGGCCTCGCACCTGGACCTCTCGGTGCAGCCGGTGGCGGGTGCGGAGACGGTCCAGGCCTCGGCGGCGCCGGCGGCGAGCGCGCCGGTGCCGGCCTCGCGGCGGGAGCAGATGGACGACATCACCTGAGCCGTTGACGGTCCTCGTGGGGTGGCCCCGGTCCTTCGCCTCGGGCGGAGGACCGGGGCTTTCCGCTGTTCGGCGTCGGTTCCGGGCCCTTTCCGTGGCTGCGCCGGGTACGCTCTTGGCAGCACGGATGGCATGTGACATATTACTGGCGTGCTGAAGAGCTGGACACCTCCCCTGGACGTCGTCGTGGTCGGCGCCGGAGTCGTCGGCGCCGCCTGCGCCTACTACGCCGCTCGCGCCGGACTCGCTGTCGCCGTCGTCGACCGCGGGCCGGTCGCCGGCGGCACCACCGGCGCGGGCGAGGGCAACCTGCTGGTCTCCGACAAGGAACCCGGGCCCGAACTCGACCTCGCCCTGCTCAGCCTCCGGCTCTGGCGCGAGCTCGCCGAACAGCTCGGCCCGGCCGTCGAGTACGAGCCCAAGGGCGGCGTGGTGGTCGCCTCGACGGCCGCCGGACAGCAGGCGCTGCGGGACTTCGCCGCGGGGCAGGCCGCGGTCGGGGTGAGCGCCGAGGAGGTCCCGGCCGAGCGGCTGCACGAACTCGAACCCCACCTCGCCCCCGGGCTGGCGGGCGGCTACCACTACCCGCAGGACGCCCAGGTGCAGCCCGCGCTCGCCGCCGCCCACCTGCTGCGCGAGGCCCGCCGGATGGGCGCCGAACTGAGCACCGGCGAGACCGTCACGGCCGTGGAGCGGGGGCCGGACGGCGCGGTGCGCGGCGTCCGCACCGACCGCCGCCGACTGGCCGCGCCCGCCGTGGTGAACGCCACCGGCGCCTGGGGGGCCGAGCTGGCCGCGCTGGCAGGTGCGCACCTGCCGGTGCTGCCCCGGCGCGGATTCGTCCTGGTCACCGAACCGCTGCCCAGGGTCGTCCGGCACAAGGTCTACTCCGCCGACTACGTGGCCGACGTGGCCAGCGGCTCGGCCGGGCTGCAGACCTCCTCCGTGATCGAGGGCACCCCCGGCGGGCCGGTGCTGATCGGCGCCAGCCGGGAGCGGGTCGGCTTCGACCGGACCATCTCCCACGAGGCGATCGGCCGGCTGGCGGCCGAGGCGGCGGCGCTGTTCCCGGTGCTCGCGCAGGTCGCCGTGATGCGCACCTACCGGGGTTTTCGCCCGTACCTGCCGGACCACCTGCCCGCCATCGGCGAGGACCCCCGGGTGCCCGGGCTCTACCACGCCTGCGGGCACGAGGGCGCCGGGATCGGGCTGGCGCCCGCCACCGGGCTGCTGATCAGCGAACAGCTGACCGGGAAGCGGTCGGAGCTGGACCTCGCGCCGTTCCGGGCCGACCGGTTCCCCGCCTCGACCGATCCCTTGGAGAAGCCGTGACGCGTCGCCGCACCCCTGCCGCCCTGGTCGAGGCCGACCCCGGGCCTGCCCACCGGATCGAGTTCGACGGACGGCCCGTCCGCGCCCTGCCCGGGCAGTCGATCGCCGCCGCGCTCTGGGCCGACGGCGTGCTCGCCTGGCGCACCACCCGGGTCGGCGGGCGACCGCGCGGGGCGTTCTGCGGCATCGGCGCCTGCTTCGACTGCCTGGCCACCGTGAACGGCCGGGCCAACCAGCGCCTGTGCCTGCTGCCCGCCGAGCCGGGTACCGTCGTCACCACCCAGGAGGGACACGGCCGTGCCGACCTCGCCGTCTGAGCTGTTCGACCTCGCGGTGGTGGGCGCCGGGCCCGCCGGGCTGGCCGCCGCCGTCACCGCCGCCGACCTCGGGCTGCGCTGCGTCCTGCTGGACGGCGCGGACCGGACCGGCGGGCAGTACTACCGGCACCCCGCGCCCGGACTCGGCGCGGCCCGCCCCGACCGGCTGCACCACGGCTGGGCGGCGTACACCGGGCTCGCCGCGCGGCTGACGGCGCACCGGCGGGCCGAGTTCCGCGGCGGCCACCAGGTGTGGGCGCTGGAACGGACCGAGGACGGCTTCGCGGTGCACGTCACCCTCGGGCCGGAGGCCGCCGAGCGGACCACCGTGCGGGCCCGGACGGTGCTGCTCGCCACCGGGGCGTACGAGCGGCAGCTGCCGTTCCCCGGCTGGACGCTGCCCGGGGTGGTCACGGCGGGCGGTGCCCAGGCGATGCTCAAGGCCGGGCTGGTGCTGCCCGGGCGGCGGATCGTGGTGGCCGGCAGCGGGCCGCTGCTGCTCGCGGCCGCCTCCTCGCTGGTCGGCGCCGGTGCGGACGTCCCGGCGGTGGTCGAGGCGAGCGGCTACCTCGGGTACGCCCGGCGCCCCGGCGTGCTGGCGGCCGTCCCCGCCAAGCTGGTCGAGGGCGCCGGACACGGGAGCGCGCTGCTGCGTCACGGCGTACGGCTGCGGCCGCGCAGCGCGGTCGTCGAGGCGCACGGGGACGAGCGGGTCACCGGAGTCACCGTGGCCCGGCTGGGCGCCGACTGGCGGCCACTGCCCGGCACCGAGCGGCGGATCGACTGCGACGCGCTCGCCGTCGGTCACGGGCTGCTGCCGCAGATCGAGCTGGCCACCGAACTCGGCGCGCAGACCCGCACCGGGCCGGACGGCGCGGTCGCCCTGCGGGTCGACGCCCGGCTGCGCACCACCGTTCCCGGCCTGTGGTCCGCCGGGGAGACCAACGGCGTGGGCGGCGCGGACCTCGCGCTGGCCGAGGGAGAGCTGGCCGCGCACGCGATCGCCGGGGAGCCGCCGGAGCGGGCGCTGCTGCGCCGCCGGGCACGGCTGCGGGCCTTCGCCGAGCTGATGGCGGCGGCCCACCGGCCGGGGCCGGGCTGGACCGGGTGGCTGCGGCCGGACACCGACGTGTGCCGGTGCGAGGAGGTGCCGGTCGCTCGGATCCGGGAGGCGGTGGAGGAGCTGGGCGCGGGCGACCCGCGGACCGTGAAGCTGCTCACCCGCGCGGGGATGGGCTGGTGCCAGGGGCGGATGTGCGGTCCGGCCGTGGCCTGTCTGTCCGGCGCCACGGGGGCGGGGCCGGACCGGCGGCCGCTGGCCTGCCCGGTGCCGTTGTCGCAGCTGGCGGCAGGTGCGTCGGAGTAGTCCGGCCCGGGCCCGGGTCTTCGGGCCCGGGCCGTCGCAACCCCAGTCGGAACCGGTCGGAACCCAGGGGGCGGGGGCTCTTGTCTCCGGCCTGTCGCCGCTTATAAAATGTCACACCTCACCAAGGAGCTCAACGTGTCCATCACCCCGCACGACACCAACCGGCCCTGGCGCGGCGTCATGGTCGCCACCACGATCCCGCTGCGCCCGGACCACTCCGTCGACTACGACGCCTACGCCGAGCACGTCCGCTGGCTGATCGAGTCCGGCTGCCACGGCGTCGTCCCCAACGGCTCGTTGGGCGAGTACCAGACGCTCACCGCCGAGGAGCGCGCCCGCATCGTCGAGGTGGCGGTCGAGGCGGCCGGCGACGGCTCCCGGGTCATGCCCGGGGTCGCCGCGTACGGCAGCGCCGAATCCCGCCGCTGGGCCGAGCAGGCCGCCGAGGCCGGAGCGGGCTCCGTCCTGCTGCTGCCGCCCAACGCCTACCGGGCCGACCACGCCTCGGTGCGGGCGCACTACGCGGAGGTCGCCCGGGCGGGGCTGCCGGTCGTCGCGTACAACAACCCGATCGACACCAAGGTCGACCTGGTGCCCGCGCTGCTCGCCCAGCTGCACGGCGAGGGCTCGATCGTGGCCGTCAAGGAGTTCAGTGGGGACGTCCGCAGGGCGTACGAACTCGCCGAGCTGGCGCCCGGGTTGGACCTGCTCATCGGCGCCGACGACGTGCTGCTGGAACTGGCGCTGGCCGGTGCGGTCGGCTGGATCGCCGGGTACCCGAACGCGCTGCCGGACGCCTGCGTGGCGCTCTACGACGCGGCCGTCGGGCACGACCTGGGGGCCGCCCTGCCGCTGTACAAGTCGCTGCACTCGCTGCTGCGTTGGGACTCCAAGACCGAGTTCGTCCAGGCCATCAAGCTCTCGATGGACATCGCCGGGCGCCCCGGCGGGCCGGTCCGGGCGCCCCGGCTGCCGCTGGAGCCGGAGATCGAGGCGGCGGTGCGCGCGGCCACCGAGAAGGCGCTGGCAGAGGGCCTCGGATAGTTCTCGGCGTTCGGCCGGCTGTGCGGGCAGCCGGCCCCGACGACCGCTTCGGCTGTTCGGCTTCGTTTGGCCCGCCTGGCCCGCCTGGCCCGCCCGGCCCGCCCGGCCCGCTTCGACAGAGGAGTTGTGAGGAATGCGCAGCCGTCACGTGTTCCACGCCGTGGACTCGCACACCGAGGGCATGCCGACCCGGGTGATCACCGGGGGCTTCGGCGTCATCCCCGGCGCGACCATGGCCGAGCGCCGGGTGCACTTCCAGCAGCACCTGGACCACTTCCGCACCCTGCTGATGTACGAGCCGCGCGGGCACGCCGCGATGAGCGGCGCCGTCCTGCAGCCGCCCACCCGGCCGGACGCCGACTTCGGGGTGCTCTACATCGAGGTGTCCGGGCTGCTGCCGATGTGCGGGCACGGCACCATCGGCGTCGCCACCGTGCTGGTCGAGACCGGGATGGTGCCCGTGGTCGAGCCGGTGACGACGGTGCGGCTGGACACCCCCGCCGGGCTGGTCGTCGCCGAGGTGCGGGTCGAGGGCGGCGCCGCCAAGGCGGTGACGATCCGCAACGTCGCCTCCTACGCCGTCGCGCTGGACCGCAAGATAGAGGTGCCCGGCTACGGCACGGTCGGCTACGACCTCGCGTACGGCGGCAACTTCTACGCCATCCTGCCGCTCGCCGAACTCGGGCTGCCGTTCGAGCGCGAGCGCAAGCAGGACATCCTGGACGCGGGCCTGGCCCTGATGGCGGCCGTCAACGCGGGCCCGGACCGGCCGGTGCACCCGGAGGACCCGTCCATCCACGGCTGCCACCACGTCCAACTGCTCGCCCCCGGCTCCACCGCCGAACACTCCCGGCACGCGATGGCCATCCACCCCGGCTGGTTCGACCGCTCGCCCTGCGGCACCGGCACCTCGGCGCGGATGGCGCAGCTGCACGCGCGCGGTGAACTGCCGCTCGGGCGGGACTTCCGCAACGACTCCTTCATCGGGACGACCTTCACCGGGCGGCTGGTCGAGGAGACCGAGGTGGCCGGACACCCCGCCGTGGTGCCCACCGTCACCGGGCGGGCCTGGGTCACCGGCACCGCCCAGTACTTCCTCGACCCGGACGACCCGTTCCCGGCGGGCTTCCTGCTCTGATGCTGTCTTTGTGAACTCGCTCTGAAGGGCTGGTAGTTGTGAGCATCACCTCGTACAACCCCGCCGACCCGGCCGACCTGGTGGTCGCCGTCGAGGCGCCCGGCGCCGAGGCCGTGCGGGCCGCCGTCGGACGGGCCCGGGCGCCCGCCCGCCCCTTCGAACCGGACGAGCCGTACCGGCCTCGCGGTGGTCATGCTGGTCACCAGGGCGGCGTTGCCCCGTTCGAACCTCCGGTGCTCGACCTGCCGCCCCGAGTCGGCGGCCAGCGACAGCCGGCCCGCCCACAACGGGTCGGCCACGTCGGACAGCATCCCGAGCAGCACCGGCACCACCGCGAGGTCGCCGTCGAGGTAGCCGACGAGGGCGTCCAGCCCGGGCCGCGCAGGCCGGCTGGCTCGCGGCCGGTGCGGGCGCCCGCTCGGCGACCCTCGGCCGGGTCGCCGAGGCGGTCGAGGCGCACGCGGAGGAGCTGGCCGCGCTGATCGTGCGCGAGGTCGGCAAGCCGCTCGCCGAGGCGCGGGGGGAGGTCGCCCGGACGGCGGCGATCTGGCGCTACTACGCCCAGGCGCCGTACGAGCCGTCCGGGGCGGTGCACGAGACCGCCGCCGGGCCGGGGCTGCTGCTCACCCGGCGCCGGCCGTACGGGGTGGCCGGGTTGATCGCGCCGTGGAACTTCCCGCTGGCGATCCCGAGTTGGAAGGCCGCTCCGGCGCTGGCGGTCGGGAACACGGCGGTGCTCAAGCCCGCGCCGGAGGCGACGGCGTGCGCGCTGCGGCTGGCCGAGCTGACCGCGCTGGCCTCGCTGCCCGAGGACGTCTTCACGGTGCTGCCCGGCGGGGCCGAGGAGGGGGTGGCGCTGGTCGAAGCGGCGGACGTGGTGTCCTTCACCGGCTCCACCGGGGTCGGCCGGGCCGTGGTGCGGGCCGCCACCGGGCGCGGGGTGCCGGTGCAGGCCGAACTCGGCGGACTGAACGCGGCGTTGGTGCTGCCGGACGCGGACGTGGAGCTGGCCGCCGGGCACATCGCGGCCGCGATCGCCGGGTACGCCGGGCAGAAGTGCACCGCCACCAGCCGGGTGATCGCGGTGGGAGCGGCGTACGCGCCGCTGCGCGAGGCGCTGGTCAAGGCCCTTGCGGCGGTGGACGATTCGGTCTGCGGGCCGGTGGTCAACGAGGCCGCGCGGGAGCGGATGACGGGGGCGGTCTCCTCGGCCGTCGAGGCCGGGGCGAGCGTACTGGTCGGAGGAGGGGTGCCCGAGCGGGCCGGCTGGTACGTCGAACCGACCCTGCTCGCCGACGTGCCCGACCAACACCCGCTGGCACGCGAGGAGTTCTTCGGCCCGGTGGCGGTGCTGCACGCGGCGGCCGATCTGGACGAGGCGATCGCGCTCGCCAACGACACCCCGCACAGCCTCGCCACCTCGGTGCACACCCGCAGCCTGGACGCGGCCCTGGCCGCCGCCGACCGGCTGGACGCGGGCATGATCCGGGTCAACGCCCCCTCCAGCGGCGTCGACTTCCACCTGCCCTTCGGCGGGACCAAGGGCGCGAGCCACGGCGAGCGCGAACAGGGCCGGGCGGCGCTGGAGTTCTACACCGTCAGCCGGACGGTCAGCGTGCTGCCGGGCGGCGGGCTGTGATGAGGGTCAGCACGGTCGACTACCACACGGCCGGGGAGCCGTTCCGGATCGTGCTGGACGGGATCCCCCCGATCCCGGGCGACAGCGTCGCCGAGCGGCGGGCCGTCGCGATCGGCGCGGGCGGCAGCGCCACCGCGCCCCGGCCGAGCTCGCTGGACGAGGTCCGGCAGCTGCTCGTCCGGGAGCCGCGCGGGCACGCCGGGATGTACGGCGGCTTCCTGGTGCCGCCGGACGACGACGGGGCGCACCTGGGCGTGCTGTTCTGGCACAAGGACGGCTACTCGACCGCCTGCGGGCACGGCACCATCGCGCTCGGCGCCTGGGCGGTCGACTCCGGGCTGGTCCCGGCCCCCGCGGACGGTGTGGCCCGGGTGCGGATCGACGTGCCCTCGGGGCGGGTCACCGCCCTGGTGCACCGGGCGGGCGGGCGCACGACCGGGGTCACCTTCCGCAACGTGCCCAGCCGGGTCAGCGCCCTGAAGCTGCCGCTGGCCACCTCGCGCGGCGTGGTGGAGGCCGCCGTGGCACACGCCGGAGCGTGCTACGTCTCGGTGCCGGCGGCCGCGCTGGGCCTGGCGGTGTCGGCCGAGCAGCTCCCCGAACTCACTGCTGTGGGGCGGGAGATCAGGGAGCTGCTGGCCGGCGCAGAGGAGGTCTCGCACCCGACGGACCCGCGGCTGTCCGGGGTGTACGGCGTGGTGCTGTACGAGGAACTCCCGTCGGAGGGCTCGGCGTTGGTGCAGCGGAACGTCACCGTCTTCGCGGACGGGCAGATCGACCGCTCGCCCTGCGGCTCCGGGACCTCCGCCCGGCTCGCGGTGCTCGTCGCCGAGGGGCGGCTCGCGCCGGGGGAGGAACTGCTGCACGAGTCGATCATCGGCACGGTGTTCACCGGGCGGGCGGTGGGCGGGGGCGACCCGCTGGCGGGCGGGGTCGTCACCGAGGTCGGCGGCGTCGCGTTCCGGACCGGGGAGCACCTGTTCGTCGTGGAGCCGGGGGACTCGCTCGGGGCGGGGTTCCTCCTGTGAGCGGTGCTGCGCCGCCCGGTGGCGAGCCGTTCGGTGCGGGGCCGTCGGGTGCCGCGTCGCCCGGTGACGGACTGCCCGGTACGGGGGCTGAGCCGCTCCAGTACACCGTGCCGGGCACCGGTGGGCTCGGGCCCGCCGGGGCGGTGCGGGCGATCGAGCGGGTGCTGCTGGACGGGCTGGACCCGGAGGCGGCGCCCGCCCGGTCGGCCGTACCGGTGCCGGCGGGAGAGCTGCTGCTGATGCCGGCCGCCGCCGGGCCGTACGCGGGCGTCAAGATCGCCGGGGTCGTGCCGGACAACCCGGCGCGCGGGCTGCCCCGGATCACCGGCAGCTACCTGCTGCTGGACGGGGCCACGCTCCAGCCGCTGGCCGTGCTGGACGGCGCGGCCCTCACGGCCCTGCGCACGCCCGCCGTGACGGCGGCGGCGCTGGCGAGGCTTGCGGAGCCGGAGGCCGAGCACCTGGTGGTGTTCGGCTCCGGCCCGCAGGCGTACGGGCACCTGGACGCGCTGCTGGCCGTCCGGCCGCTGCGGCGGCTCACCGTGGTGGCGCGCGACCCCGGGCGGGTGGCCGCGCTGGTGGCGTACGGGCGGGGGCTCGGACTCATGGCCTCGGCGGGTGGGCCGGAGGCGGTCGGGCGGGCGGACGTGGTGGTGTGCTGCACGACCGCGCGCACCCCGCTGTTCGACGGCGCGCTGGTGCCCGCGCATGCGGCCGTCGCGGCGGTCGGCTCGCACGAGCCGGAGGCGCGGGAGGTGGACGAGGTGCTGGTCGGCCGGGCCGAGCTGTACGTCGAGGCGCGGACGGTGGCGGCGCGCGAGGCCGGGGACCTGCTGCTGGCGGGCGTCGGCGGACGGCAGCTGTGGAACCTGGCCGAACTGGTACGCGGCGACGCGCTGGTGCCGGACGGGCGGCCGCGGTTCTTCAAGAGCGTCGGGATGGCCTGGGAGGACCTGGCCGTGGCGGCCGAGGTGTACCGGGCCGGGCGGCGCCGGGCGCCGTAGCGTACGGGCCAACTGCCGGGAGTGCATCGCAGTTGTGGAGGCCGGAGCCGGCCTGGTGGGAAGGGATCCCCCACCGGGCCGGCTCCTTTCGTGCGTCAGTCCTGCGGGAGGTAGGTGGCGAGCAGCCGGGCCAGGTGGCGGCCGGCGATGTGCAGCGGCTCCTCGCTGCGGGCGACCTGGGCGGCGAGTTCGGCGCCCTCCAGGGTGTTGATGACGGTGCCGGCCAGCTCGCGGGCGTCCTCGGCGCCGATGCCGGCGGTGCGCAGGCGTTCCTCCACGATGGCCTGCCAGTTGGCGAAGGCCTCGGTCACGGCCTGCTCGATCACCGGGGCTCGGCCGACGGTCTCCAGGGCGGTGGTGGTGATCGGGCAGCCGTCCTGCCAGTCGGAGCCGCGCAGCTCGCGGGCGAGCAGAGTGGTGCAGGTGGTGACCGCCGCGGTCAGGTCCTCGGCGGAGCCGAGGCCGGCGCGCAGGATGACGGCGAACTCCTGGTCCCCGTGCCGGATCGCCTCGGCCGCCAACTCCTGCTTCCCGCCCGGGAAGAAGTGGTAGACGGAGCCCAGGGTGGCCTCGGCCTCGCGGGAGATCTGCTTGATCCCGGTGCCCTCGTAGCCCTGACGCTGCAGCAGCCGGGAGGTGGCCCGGACGATCCGCTCGCGGGTGCCGACGCTGCTGGTCTTCTCGGCGGTCTTCACGGGCCGAATCCTAGCCGAGATTCTGAGTAGAGCGTTCGTTCCAGAGTTGTGCTAGCGTCGCCGTCGGTACTGGATAGAGCGTTCGTTCTAGAGAGGGGAATCCCTGTGTCCACCGAGCAGCAGGCGAAGCGGTCCGTGACGGTGATCGGGCTCGGCCCGATGGGGCACGCCATGGCCGGGGCGTACCTGGACGCCGGCTACGCCGTCACGGTGTGGAACCGCACGGCCGCGCGGGCCGACGAACTGGTCGCCCGGGGAGCGCGGTTGGCGCCCGGCGCGGAGGCGGCGGTGGCCGCCAACGAACTCGTGGTGCTCAGCCTCACCGACTACGACGCGGTGTTCGCGGTGCTGGAGTCGGTGGAAGGGGCGGTGGCCGGGAAGGTGATCGCCAACCTCAGTTCGGACACCCCCGCGCGGGCCCGCGAGGCGGCACGGTGGCTCACCGAGCGCGGCGCGGGGCACCTCACCGGCGGGGTGCAGGTGCCGCCCTCCGGCATCGGCAGCCCCGAGTCGTCCACCTTCTACAGCGGGCCGGTCGAGCTGTTCAACCGGCACCGGGCCGCGCTGGAGGTGCTGACCGGGGCCGACTTCCGGGGTGACGACCCCGGGCTGGCACAGCTGTACTACCAGATCCAGATGGACCTGTTCTGGACCTCCATGGCCGGCTACCTGCACGCCACCGCGATCGCCGAGGCCAACGGCATCTCGGCCGAGGAGTTCCTGCCGTACCTGTCCTCGACCGCGGCCTCCATGCCGGGCTTCCAGGCGTTCTACGCGCCTCGGATCACGGCCGGGAACCACGCCGGGGACGTCGACCGGCTGGCGATGGCGCTGGCCAGCATCGAGCACGTCCGGCACACCGCCGAGGCCTCCGGGGTGGACGACGCCCTGCCGGCCGTCCTGGCCGAGGCCTTCCGACGCGGGGTCGAGTCCGGGCGCGGCGCGGCGAGCCTGACCGCACTGGTGGGGCAGTTCCGCCGGGCGCAGCTGTCCGCGTAGCGGCAGATCGTGGGCCGCCGGCCGTTGTCAGGGCCGGCGGCCGCTGTCACCATGAGTCCCGGACTGTTGCATGCTCAACGTAACGTGACATTGTACGCTGGTGTTCTGCACCCACCCGGAGGAACACCATGGCCGAGCTCAAATCCCGCACCCTGATCTCCGTGCAGGAGCGGCTCCGCGACCAGGTCGCCCACGCCCTCCGGGCGGCCCTCATCTCCGGCGAACTGCGCCCCGGCGTCGTCTACTCCGCCCCCGCGCTCGCCGCCGATTTCGGCGTCTCCGCCACCCCCGTGCGCGAGGCCATGCTCGACCTCGCCCGTGAAGGCCTGGTCGAAGCCGTCCGCAACAAGGGCTTCCGGGTCACCGAGCTCACCGAGCGCGACCTGGACGACTACACCGAGATCCGCGCCCTGATCGAGGTCCCGACCGTCGGCCGGGTCACGCGCACCGCGAGCAAGGACCAGCTGGAGCGGCTGCGCCCCCAGGCCGAGGCGATCGTCGCGGCCGCGCGCAAGCACGACCTGATCGGGTACCTGGAGGCGGACCGGCAGTTCCACCTCGACCTGCTGGGGCTGGCGGGCAATGCGCGGCTGGTGGAGGTGGTCGGGGACCTGCGCAAGCGCTCCCGGCTGTACGGGCTGACCCGGCTGGACGAGCAGGGGCAGCTGGTGTCCTCGGCGGTGGAGCACGTGGAGCTGCTCGACCTGATGCTCGGCGGCGACGCCGAGGCGGCGGAGGCCTGCATGACGCGGCACCTCAGCCATGTGCGCTCCCTCTGGGCCGGCCAGGACGAGACGGCGGAGTCGGAGCGCCCGGCCCTGCGGCTGCGGGCCCGGTAGCGGTTAAAACCACCCTTTGGGGTGAATGCGACAGATTGGGTGTCGGGAAGCGCTCCGGTCCTACGATGATGTTCTCGACATCGGCAGCCAGGAGGAAATCCATGTCCGCCGCAGCAGTGGAAGGGCCCTTCGAGCAGGCCCCGCCGCTCGAAGCCGCCGAGCAGCCGACGCTGCTTGAGGCCGCCGAGCTGATTTCCAACCAGCTCGTTGGGTACCGGGTCGAGATCGTCGGGAGCCAGATCACCGTGACGCCGCCGCCAAATGCTTCGCACGGTAAGTCGCTGAGCCGCCTCATGCGGGCACTGTTTGCGGCTGGGCTCGACGGGGAGGAGGTCGAGGTCCTGCAGAACATCGGTATCTGGTTGCCCGACGGACCTTCTGACTATGCCGTACCAGACCTGTCGATCGTCGACGCCGACATCGATGACCACGTGATCGAGTACAACTGTTACGACCCGGCAGTCTTCCGGCTCGTACTCGAAGTCACGTCATCGAATCTCAGCGACGACCTCAAGCGGAAGCCAACCGTTTACGCGTCTGCTGGTGTGCCCGTTTACGTCATCGTGGATCGGAAGAATCAGCGAGTCATGGTGTTGACCGATCCGAAGGACAGCGAGTACCAGGTGCACGCCGTCCACCATCCCGGGCAGTCATTCACATTGCCCGAATCGATCGGGGCAACGGTGACGCTTTCGGTGGACGACGTGCTCTCCGCCAAGAGGTAGCTCAGGCCGCGGCCGAAGGCACCACCAGCCGGCCGTCGTGGACCTCGGCGATCTGGTCCACCGCCGTCAGGTGGGTGCGGTCGTGGGTGACCAGGACGGTCGCGGTGGCCCGCCGGTGGGTGAGTTCGGTGATCAACTCCAGTACCGCCGCCCCGCGTTCGTGGTCGAGGGCGCTGGTGGGCTCGTCCACCAGCAGCACCGTGGGGTCGTTCATCAGGGCGCGGGCGATGTTGATCCGCTGCCGCTGGCCGCCGGACAGCTGGTGCGGCCGTCGGTGGGCCTGGTCGTGGAGGCCGACGGCGTCCAGGAGTTCCAGGGCGCGGGGGAGGGCGCTGCGGGGGGAGCGGCCGTCGAGGTGGGCCATCACCTGCAGCTGCTCGGCGGCGGTGAGCGAGGGCAGCAGGTTGGCCTGCTGGAAGACGATGCCGATCCTGGTGCGGCGCAACGAGGTCAGCTCGGCGCGGTCGAGGCCCGCCGTGTCGGTGCCGTCCACGACGACCCGCCCGGAGTCCGGGCCGATCAGGGTGGCGGCCACCGCCAGCAGGCTGGACTTGCCGGAGCCGGAGGGGCCGACGACGGCCGTGAGCGTCCCCTTGGGGACGGTCAGGGAGACGTCGTCCAAGGCCGTGAGCCGGCCGTCGCCGTCGGGGTAGGTGAGGGTGATGCGGTCCAGGACAAGGCTCATCGGGCGCTCCCCAGGGCGGTCAGCGGGTCGACGGAGGTGATCCGGCGGATGGACAGGGCCGCGCCGACCGCGCCGAGGGCGATCATGACGGCGGCGGGCAGCAGCAGGGTCGGGGCGTCCAGGACGAAGGGGACGGCGGAGCCGATCAGCGAGCCGGCGCCGAGGGCGATCGCGGTGCCGACGGCCGTACCGAGTACCAGCAGCAGGACGGCCTGGGCGAGGGCGTCGCGCAGCAGGTAGCGGGTGGAGGCGCCGAGGGCCTTCAACACCGCGACGTCGCCGCTGCGCTGGATCGTCCAGACGGTGAAGAAGGCGCCGATCACCAGGGCCGAGATGGCGAACAGGAAGCCGCGCATCAGCTGGAGGGAGCCGTTCTCGGAGGTGTAGGAGCCGATCGCGGCGAGGGCGTCGTCCCGGGTGCGGGTCTCGGTGCCGTGGCGGGCGTCGGCCGCGGCGAGGTCGGCGCCCGCGGTGGTGCGGAGGGCGACGACGGTGGCGTGGCCGGTGCCGCCGGGGGCGAACTGCTGCCAGTCGGTGAGGCTGGTCCAGATCACCGGGGTGTGGCTGTACGCGGCGTCGCCCTCGACGGCGGCGACGGTGAGCCGGTGGCCGGCCAGGGTGAAGTCGGCGCCGTCGGTGAGGTTGCCGAGCTTCTCGGCGGCGGCGGTGGACAGTACGGCCCGACCGGGACCGACCCGGCCGCCCTGCGGAGCGAGGTCGGAGCCGTCCGGGACGCCGAAGGCGGAGAGGGCGGCGGTGCGCTGCCCGGCGGCGGCCTTGGTGGTGGTGATGCCGAGCGGCTGGGCGGAGGTGACGCCGGGCTCGCGTGCCCAGGCCTGCCACTGGTCGGGGGTGACCTGGGAGTCGGTGAAGTTGAGCTCCTGGCCGTCGGCGGGCTTGCCGAACACCAGGTGGTCGGCGGGAAGGCCCTCGATGGCGGAGATGTTCTGCCGGCCGAGTCCGGCGGTGAGCCCGGACAACAGGCCGACCAGCACGGTGATCAGCACGATGACGGTTCCCATCAGGGCGAACCGCCCCTTGGCGAACCTCAGATCCCTCCAGGCGACGAACACGGTGGGCCTTCCTGCGGACAGACGGGTGATGCTCACACCGTCCCTCGAAGGAGGGGGAGGGGGCATCGCGCGGGGGATTGCATCCTGGGCATCGAAGGGCCGAAGCGCCGGTCAACCTTTTGATTGATGCTGCTCGGCGGGCCGGGAGCTTAGGCTGGAGGGATGGCGACCGAACGATCCAGGACCATCCCCGTCGCCCGCGTCCTCCAGGTCTGCCTGCACCTGCTCGTGGCGGGCCTGCTGGCGCTCGCCGTCGCCCGCGCCGCCTTCGTCGACCGCGGTGGCGATCCGGCCGCCGTCGCCGCCGCGGCCTCCGCGACGGCCGCGGTGTACGCCGTCGGCCCCCGGCTGGCCGCCGTCCGCCGCTCGCGCCGGGGCGCGGCGCTCTGGCTGGCGCTGCTCGGCGTCACCTGGGCGGGCCTGCTGGTCGCCACCCAGGACGGGGTGTGGCTGGCGTTCCCGCTGTACTTCCTGGAACTGCACCTGCTCGGCCGGCGCAGCGGCCTGGCCGCGGTCGGGCTGACGGCCGCCGCCTCGATCGCCGCGTGGTCCTGGCACCAGCACAGCTTCAGCCTCGCCGCCTCGATCGGGCCCGCCCTCGGGGCGGCCGTCGCCACCGCCACCGTGCTCGGCTACCAGGCGCTGTACCGGGAGAGCGAGGAGCGGCGCCGGCTGATCGACGAGCTGACCGCGGCCCGCGCCGACGCCGCCGCCGCCCACCACGCGGCCGGGGTGCTGGCCGAGCGCGAGCGCCTCGCCCGGGAGATCCACGACACCCTCGCGCAGAGCCTCAGCTCCATCCAGCTGCTGCTGCGGGCCGCCCAGCGGGCGCTGCCCGAGCGGACCGAGGCCGTGGCCGGGTACGTCGAGCAGGCGCGGCAGGCCGCCCAGGACAACCTGGACGAGGCCCGGCGGTTCGTCCGCGCGCTGAGCCCGCCCGCGCTGGACGGCGATCCGCTGCCGGTCGCGCTGGAGCGGCTGTGCGCGACCACCACGGCGCACAGCGCGCTGCCCGTCCACCTGCACGTCTCCGGGGACCCGGTCCGGCTGCCGGCGGCGCAGGAGGTGGCCCTGCTGCGGATCGCGCAGTCGGCGCTCGGCAACACCGTGCGGCACGCGAAGGCCTCGCGGGCCGAGGTGACACTCAGCTACATGGAGGGTGAGGTGGCGTTGGACGTGTTCGACGACGGGGCCGGGTTCGATCCGGCGGCGGTGGCCGGCCGCACCGGCGGGGACGGCGGCTTCGGGCTGCCCTCGATGCGCGCCCGGGCGCGGGCGCTCGGCGGCAGCTTCACGGTGGAGTCGGCGCCCGGACAGGGCACGGCGCTGGCGGTGCAGCTGCCGGTCGGCCCGGAGGTCGGACCGTGATCCGGCTGTTGATCGCCGACGACCACCCGGTGGTGCGGGCCGGGCTGCGGGCGGTGCTGGAGAGCGAACCGGACTTCGCCATCGTGGCGGAGGCGGCCACCGCGGAGCGGGCCGTCGAGCTGGCCGCCGAGCCGGGGGTGGACGTGGTCCTCATGGACCTGCAGTTCGGGCCCGGTTCGGCGATGAACGGGGCCCAGGCCACCGCGGCGATCACCGCCCGGCCAGGCGCGCCGCGGGTGCTGGTGGTCACCACCTACGACAGCGACGCGGACACCCTGCCCGCGCTGGAGGCCGGCGCGACCGGGTACCTGCTCAAGGACGCCCCGCCGGAGGAGCTGGCCCAGGCGGTACGGGCCGCCGCGGCGGGGCGCAGCGCGCTGGCGCCGAGCGTGGCGGACCGGCTGCTGGAGCGGATGCGCACGCCGTCGGCAGCGCTCAGCGCGCGGGAGACCGAGGTGCTGGGGCTGGTCGCGGACGGCTTGACCAACCAGCAGGTCAGCCAGCGGCTGCACCTGAGCCAGGCCACGGTGAAGTCCCATCTGGTGCACGTCTACACCAAGTTGGGGGTGGACTCGCGCACGGCGGCGGTGCGGGAGGCGCGCAGGCGGGGGCTGATCCGCTGAGCGTAGGGTGAGGGAGGTACCCGTAGGAGTGGGAGGAGCCCCCCCGATGGCCGTGCGTCTCGACGAACTCGCCGTACCGGTGATCGGCGCCCCGATGGCGGGCGGCGCCTCGACGCCCGAACTGGCGGCCGCGGTGAACCGGGCCGGCGGGCTGGGGTTCCTGGCCGCGGGCTACAAGAGCGCCACGGGGATGGCCGAACAGATCGCCGTGGTCCGGAAGTCGACCGACCGGCCGTACGGGGTGAACCTCTTCGTGCCGGCCCCGCCCGCCGATCCGGCCGCGGTGGCCGCCTACCGGGAGCGGCTGCGGCCGGAGGCCGAGCGGTGGGGGGTGGCGCTGCCGGAGGAGATTGGGCCGGACCGGGACGACTGGGAGGCCAAGCTCGCCGTGCTGCTCGCGGACCCGGTGCCGGTGGTCTCGTACACCTTCGGGCTGCCGACAGCCGAGGAGTCGGCGGCGCTGCGGGCGGCGGGGACGCTGCAGGTCGGCACCGTCACCACGCCGGAGGAGGCGCGGGCGGCCCAGGCGGTCGGGATGGACGCGCTGTGCGTGCAGGGCCCGGAGGCGGGCGGGCACCGCGGCACCCACCGGGCGGCGGACGCGGCGGGGGAGCTGCCGCTGCTGGAACTGCTGGCCGCGGTACGGGCGGTGACGCCGCTGCCGCTGGTCGCCGCGGGCGGGCTGGGCGACGGCGCGGCGATCGCGGCGGCGCTGCGGGCCGGGGCGGTCGCGGTGCAACTGGGGACGGCGCTGCTGCGCTCCGACGAGTCCGGCGCCTCGGCCGCCCATCGGGCCGCGCTCACCGAACTGCCGGAGACCGTCGTCACCCGCGCCTTCACCGGCCGTCCGGCCCGCGGCCTGCGCAACGCCTTCATCGACCGCCACGGCCCGTACGCCCCGCCCGCCTACCCCGAGGTGCACCACCTCACCGCACCTCTGCGAGCCGCCGCCACCCGCCGCGCCGACACCGACGCCATGCACCTCTGGGCGGGCACCGCCCACCGGCTCGCCCGCACGGGCCCGGCGGAGGACATCGTGGCGCAGCTGTGGCGGAGCGCGCGGGGGTAGTGCGCTCGGCGCGCCTCGGCGGTGAGGTCGAAGTCACCGTGAAGCAGGGGGAGCGGACGATCAAGGTGGCTTGATCGTCCACTCGACCGGACTCAGCTCAGCAGGTCCGCCATCCAGGACTCGATGGCATTGACCGTGCGGGGGAGGGCGCCGGACATCAGGTGGGCGCCGTCCTCGGTGATGACGAGGTCGTCCTCGATGCGGATGCCGAGGCCGCGGAGTTCCAGGGGGAGCGTTTCGTCGTCGGGCTGGAGGTAGAGGCCGGGTTCGACGGTGAGGACCATGCCCGCTTCCAGGGTGCCGTCGACGTAGCGGTCGGCGCGGGCCTTGGCGCAGTCGTGGTAGTCGAGGCCGAGCATGTGGCCGCTGCCGCAGAGGGTGTAGCGGCGGTACAGGCCGTTGTCGTCGGCGAGGGCCTGCTCGGCCGGGATGCGCAGGACGCCCCAGTCGGCGAGGCCTTCGGCGATGACGCGCATGGCGGCCCGGTGGAAGTCGCGGAAGCGGGCGCCGGGGCGCAGGGCGGCGATGCCGGCGCTCTGGGCGGCGAGGACGAGTTCGTAGGCCTGGCGCTGGACGGGGGTGAAGGTGCCGCCGAGGGGGAGGGTGCGGGTGATGTCGGCGGCGTAGAGGGTGTCGGTCTCGACGCCGGCGTCGAGCAGGAGCAGGGAGTTCGGGTCGAGGGCGCCGTCGTTGCGGATCCAGTGCAGGACGCAGGCGTGGGCGCCGGAGGCGGCGATGGTGGTGTAGCTGGGGCCGTTGCCCTCGGCGCGGGCGTGCAGGTCGAAGACGCCCTCGATCCAGCGTTCGCCGCGGTGGTGGCGCAGGGCGGTGGGCAGGGCGCGGACGACGTCCTCGAAGCCGCTGACGGTGTGGTCGACGGCGAGTTGCAGCTGCTGGACCTCCCAGGTGTCCTTGACCAGTCGCAACTCGGAGAGGACGGCGGCGAGTTCGCCGTGACGCAACGAGTCGCCGTCGAGGTCGAGCGCGGAGTCGACGAAGGGGTCGGTGCCGGCCAGTACCCGGGTGGGCGGCTGTGGTCCGGTGAGCAACTTGCCCAGGTCGTCGAGGTGTTCGGTGCGCAGTCCGGTGAGCTGGGCCGCCTCGGCGAGGTCGGGGCGGCGGCCGACCCAGAACTCGCCGTAGCGGCGGTCGCGGTAGAACTCGCCGCCGTCGCGCGGGGAGCGGGGGCGGACGTAGAGCACCGGTTCGTGGCCCGCGGCGCCGGCCGGTTCGAGGACGAGGACGTGGTCGGCCTGGTCCTCGCCGGTGAGCCCGGTGAGCCAGACGTAGGCGCTGTGCGGTCGGAAGCGGTGGTCCAGGTCGTTGCAGCGGACCTTGAGGCGCCCGGCCGGGACGATCAGGCGTTCACCGGGGAAGGTGGCGGAGAGCCGGGCGCGGCGGCCGGGGAATCCGGAGTGGCCGGGGACGCGCCGGTCGGCGGGGAGCGGGGTGGCGGCCCAGTGGGAGGCCATGAAGGCGTCCAGGGCGGGGGAGACCGGGAGGTCGTGGCTGCCGGTGGTGAGTCCGGGCTGCGGGAGGGTCACCGGTGAACTCCTAGGCGGGGGTGGCGAGCTGGGGCGCACGGACACAGCTGGGTAACGGAGGCCGCCACCCCTTGTGCAGTGCAATTTCACATTACTATGTTACGGGTCACACGGCGGTGCGGCCAGAGCCGGGCCCCGCGACCGAACCAGGCCCAGAGCGGGCCAATGCAGGCCCCCCACAGCGGAGTTGCCACATGACCAGGCGCACCCATGCCATCCTCGCCACCGCCCTCGCGGCGGCCCTCACCCTCGGCCTCGGGGCCTGCAAGAACGACAAGAGCGACAGTGGCGGTGGCGACGCCGCGGCCGGCAGCACCCGGGCCCCCGGTGCCGAGTCGGGGACGATCGTCGGCGGCACGCCGGTGAAGGGCGGCACCCTGACGGTGCTGTCCAACCAGGACTTCGCCCACCTCGATCCGGCCCGCAACTGGACCATGCCGAACATGGACTTCGGCATCCGGCTGCTCTACCGCACCCTGGTCACCTTCAAGGCCGAGCCGGGCGCCGCGGGCAGCGAGATCGTCCCGGACCTCGCCACCGACCTCGGCCGGCCCTCGGACGGCGGGAAGACCTGGACCTTCACCCTCAAGGACGGCGTCAAGTACGAGGACGGCACGCCGATCAAGTCCGCCGACATCAAGTACAACGTCGAGCGCTCCTTCGCCCCCGACCTCACCGGCGGCCCCGACTACGCCCAGCAGTACCTGGCCGACGACGAGAACTACAAGGGCCCGCTGAACGGCGAGCACCTGGCGAGCATCGAGACCCCGGACGACAGGACGGTGGTCTTCCACCTCAAGCGCCCGGTCGCCGAGTTCTCGTACACCGCGACCCTGCCGACCTTCGCCCCCGTGCCGCAGTCCCAGGACAAGGGCCCCCAGTACGACCTGCGGCCGTTCTCCTCCGGCCCGTACCGGATCGAGACCTACGACCGGGGCAAGCAGCTCGTCCTGGTCCGCAACACCAACTGGGACCAGTCCACCGACCCGGTCCGCAAGGCGTACCCGGACAGGATCGTGGTCACCCAGGGCCTCAAGGGCGGCCAGGTGGACGACCGGATCATCGCCAGCGAGGGCGCGGACGCCTCCGCGGTGGAGTGGATGAACCTGCGCCCCGAGTCCGTCTCCAAGGTGCTGCCCAAGGCGGACGTGCGGTCCCGGCTGATCGCCGAGCAGCAGGGCTGCACCGACATGCTGTACCCCAACACCTCCAAGGCGCCCTTCGACGACCCCAAGGTGCGCGAGGCCCTGATGTACGCGGTCGACCGGGACGCCCAGGTGACGGCGAACGGAGGCCCGGCGATGGGCGACGTGGCCACCTCCTACCTCCCGCCCGCACTGGCCGGCGGCACCAAGCTGGACCCGCTGAAGATCCCCTCCACCGGCGACCCGGAGAAGGCCAAGCAGCTGCTCAAGGACGCGGGCAGGACGGACCTCAAGCTCTCGCTGACCGTCTCCTCCGGGGACAAGACCCGGGCCGAGGCGCTGCAGCAGTCGCTGGCCAAGGTCGGGATCCAGGTCACCATCACCACCGCCGACCCGTCCGTCTACTACGACACCATCGGCGACACCAAGAACGCTCCCGACCTGGCCATCCTCGGCTGGTGTCCGGACTACCCGTCCGGCGCGACCTTCCTGCCGCAGGTCTTCGACGGCCGCACCATCAAGGAGAAGGGCAACCAGGGCAACGTCGAGCAGTTCCGCGACCAGGTCACCTCGGACCGGATCGACCAGATCAACGCGATGTCCGACGTCACCGAGGCCAACAAGGCGTGGCAGCAGCTCAACGAGGAGCTGATGAAGAAGGCGCCCACCGTGCCGATGCTGTGGCAGCGCCGTCCGCTGCTGGCCGGGACGAACGTGGCCGGGGCGTTCGGCTCCCCGGTGTGGACCGGTCAGTGGGACTTCGCCACGATCGGCCTCAAGGACCCCTCGAAGAGCAAGGGCTGAGGGCTCCTCCGATGAGCACCACCATCGAAACCGCTACGGCCGAAGCGCCGCCGCCACCGGTGAAACGTTCCAGCAGGGGGCCCTGGCGACTGGTCTGGGACCAGCTCTGGGCCAAGGGCTCGGCCCGCTTCGGCCTGGTCACCGTCGCCCTGCTGATCCTGCTCGCCGTCCTCGCCGAGCCGCTGAGCGAACTCGGCGGCTGGACCCCCGAGGAGTTCGACAAGCGCGCCGTGGACCCGTACCTCGGCGGCCAGCCGATCGGCGACTTCGGCGGCATCGGCACCCGGCACTGGCTGGGCGTCGAACCCGCCACCGGGCGCGACCTGTTCGCCCGGGTGCTGCACGGCGGCCAGGTCTCGCTGCTGATCGCCTTCACCGCCACCGCCGTGGTGGTGGTCACCGGCACCCTGGTCGGCATCGCGGCCGGCTACTTCGGCGGACGGACCGACACCGTGCTGTCCCGGCTGATGGACCTGACCATGTCCTTCCCCTCGCTGATCTTCATGATCTCGATGATGTCGGTGGCCAAGGACGTCAACCGGATCCTGCTGATCACCCTGGTGATCGGGCTGTTCACCTGGCCCGGCATCGCCCGGGTGGTGCGCGGCCAGACCCTCTCGCTCAAGCACCGCGAGTACGTCGAGGCCGCCAAGGTCGGCGGCGCCCGCCCCTGGCGGATCCTCACCCGGGAGATCCTGCCGAACGTCTCCGGCCCGGTCATCGCCTACACCACCCTGCTGGTGCCCGGCATGATCGCCACCGAGGCCGCGCTCAGCTACCTCGGCGTGGGCGTGCGCCCGCCGACCGCCTCCTGGGGCCAGATGATCGCCGAGAGCATCAGCTTCTACGAGACCGACCCGACCTACTTCCTGATCCCGACGGCCTTCCTGTTCCTCGCCGTGCTCGCCTTCACCCTGCTCGGCGACGCGCTGCGCGACATCCTCGACCCCAGGGGAGGCCGGTCGTGATCCTCTACCTCGGCCGCCGGCTGCTCGGCGCGCTCGGCATCCTGCTGGCGATCTGCGCGATCACCTTCACCATCTTCTACCTGCTGCCCGCCGACCCGGCGGTGGCCGCCTGCGGCAAGACCTGCAGCCCCGAGCGGGTCGCCGAGGTCAAGGCCGCGATGGGATTGGACCAGCCGGTCTGGGAACAGTTCGCCACCTATGTGACCGGCATCTTCGCCGGACGCGACTACGGCAGCGGGGCCGGCGCCACCCACTGCGGCTTCCCCTGCCTCGGCTACTCCTACGAGTACTCGCTGCCGGTCTGGGGGCTGCTCACCGACCGCCTGCCGGTCTCCGTCTCGCTGGCCGTCGGCGCGTCCGTGCTCTGGCTGGTCCTCGGCCTGGGCGCGGGCGTCACCTCGGCGCTGCGCAAGGGCGGGGCCGTCGACCGGACGCTGATGGTGTTCTCGGTCGGGGCGGCCTCGCTGCCGGTCTACTTCACCTCGATCATGCTGATCTGGGGCGTGGTCAGGACGGCCGGGCTGCTGCCGTACCCGTCGTACCACGCGTTCACGGACGGCCCGGTCGCCTGGGCCTCCAACCTGCTGCTGCCCTGGATCGCCCTCGCCCTGCTCTACGCGGCCATGTACGCCCGGCAGAGCCGCAACTCGATGATCGAGGCGATGGCCGAGCCGTACATCCGCACCGCCCGGGCGAAGGGGCTGCCGCCGCGCACCGTGACGGTCAAGCACGGGCTGCGCTCCGGGATGACGCCGATCCTGACCATCTTCGGGATGGACCTCGGCGGGCTGCTGGCCGGCGCCGTCATCACCGAGTCGATATTCGGACTGCCCGGCGTCGGGCGGCTCTTCTACGACGCGCTGGTGCGCTCCGACCAGCCGGTGATCCTCGGCGTCACCCTGCTCGCGGCCACCTTCATCGTCGCCGCGAACCTGCTGGTCGACGTGCTGTACGCGTACGTCGACCCGAGAGTGAGGTACTGAGATGGCTCTCCTGTTGGAGGTCGAGGACCTCAAGGTCGCCTTCGACACCCCGCGTGGCACCGTCCGGGCCGTGGACGGCATCTCCTTCGCCGTCGAGGCCGGGCGCACCCTCGGACTGGTCGGCGAGTCCGGCAGCGGGAAGTCGGTCACCTCGCTGGCCGTGATGGGCCTGCACCACGGGGCCACCGTCACCGGCTCGATCCGGCTGCACGGACAGGAGTTGACCGGGCTGGGGGAGCGGGAGCTGGGCGCCGTCCGGGGCCGGCGGATCGCGATGATCTTCCAGGACCCGCTGTCCAGCCTGCACCCCTTCTACACCGTCGGCGAACAGATCGCCGAGCACTACCGGGTGCACTTCCGCGCGGGCCGCAAGGCCGGGCGGGCCAAGGCGATCGAGATGCTCGCCGAGGTCGGCATCCCGGAACCGGCCCGCCGGGTCGACGAGTACCCGCACCAGTTCTCCGGCGGCATGCGCCAGCGCGTCATGATCGCCATGGCGCTCGCCTGCGAACCCGACCTGCTGATCGCCGACGAGCCCACCACCGCCCTGGACGTCACCGTCCAGGCGCAGATCCTCGACCTGATCGCCCGGATCCAGCAGGACCGCGGCCTCGGCGTCGTCATGATCACCCACGACTTGGGCGTGGTCGCCCGGGTCGCCCACGAGGTGCTGGTCATGTACGGCGGACGGGCGGCCGAACAGGCCCCGGCGGAGCGGCTGTTCGCCGCGCCGGCACACCCGTACACCCGGGGCCTGCTGGACTCGCTGCCGCGCCTGGACGACGGCGACGACGCCCCGCTGCGGGCCATTCCCGGCAGCCCGCCGTCACTGCTCGCCCCCGCCCCCGGCTGCTCCTTCGCCCCGCGCTGCGCCCGCACCACCGCCGCGTCCGCCGAGGAGCACGCCCGCTGCCTGGCCGAGCGCCCGCCGCTCGACCGCCTCGGCCCGCCCACCGCCGGCCACCTGGCCGCGTGCCATCTGCCCCTGGTGCCGGAAGGGATCGTCTGATGGCCGAACCACTGCTCTCCGTACGGGACTTGGTGAAGACCTTCGCCGGGCGGCGCGGGCGCACCGGGCGGCCCGGTGCGCCGGTGCGGGCCGTGGACGGGGTGAGCTTCGACCTCGGCGCGGGCGAGACGCTGGGCCTGGTCGGCGAGTCCGGCTGCGGCAAGTCCACCACCGGGCGGATGATCGTCCGGCTGCTCGACCCGACCTCGGGCACCGTCACCTTCGACGGCACCGAGATCGGCGGGCTGTCCCAGGCCCGGCTACGGCCGCACCGGCGGCATCTGCAGATGGTCTTCCAGGACCCGTACTCCTCGCTCAACCCCCGGCAGACGGTGGCCCGGATCATCTCCGAGCCGCTGCTCGTCCAGGGCGCGGGCGCCGAGGAGGCGCGCCAACGGGCCGGAGAACTGATGGAGTTGGTCGGGCTCATCCCCGAGCACCTCGACCGCTACCCGCACGAGTTCTCCGGCGGCCAGGCGCAGCGGATCGGCATCGCCCGCTCGCTGGCCACCTCGCCGAAGCTGGTGATCGCGGACGAGCCGGTCTCCGCCCTGGACGTCTCCGTCCAGGCCCAAGTGGTCAACCTGATGGAGCAGTTGCAGCAGGAACTGGGACTGGCGTACGTGTTCATCGCGCACGACCTCTCGGTGGTCAAGCGGGTCTGCGACCGGGTCGCGGTGATGTACCTGGGCCGCATCGTGGAGATCGGCGACAAGGCCCAGGTGTACGGAAACCCGGCGCACCCGTACACCCGGGCGCTGCTGTCCGCCGTCCCGCTGCCGGACCCGGCGGCCGAACGGGCCCGGGAGCGGATCGTGCTGCTCGGCGACCCGCCCAGCCCGGCCGACCCGCCCGCCGGGTGCGGCTTCCACCCGCGCTGCCCGAAGGCGCAGCAGCGCTGCCGGACGGAACGGCCGCTGCTGGAGGTCGTCGGTACGGGCGGCCGCCAGGCCGCCTGCCACTTCCCGGAGGTGCAGGGCGTGTCCTAGGCCCGGCCCGCGGGCCGCCACAGGCCCCCGGTCGGACGCGGTGGGGAACCTCACGAGGGCCGCGTCCGACCGGGTTCCACCCCTACTGCGCTGTTCGGCGGCGGGATCGAGTCGGCGCGAGGCCGGGCCCGGGCGCTCCGTGCCGCCCCGCTGATCCTGGTCGGCGGCCTGGTGGTCCGTCCGTACGTCTTCGGCGCGTCAGTTCGCCGTGTACTCCACGGCCACGCTGACCGCCGCCAGCACCGCGAAGACCACCGCCAGGGTGCTCCGCCCCGAGGCGTGCAGCGCGAGCGCCGCCGTCTCCAGGACGAGCACCTTGAGCGCGATCTCCACCCCCAGCGGCTGGCGGAACTTCGGCCCGCCCGCGGCCAGGAACAGGCCCCAGACGGTGGCCGCCAGAGCCGGTGCGCCGATCCCCAGCAGCAGCCGGACGACCGGCGTGGAGCCGGTCCTGAATCCCCAGTAGCAGAGTGCCGCGAGCATCGCGAGCTCCAGGCCGAAGGCGAGGCCCGCGTTGGTCGCCGTCAGCGGGGTCCACTGCCGCTGCCCGACCGGGCCCGGTCTTGCGATCTTCATCCCCGTGCTCCCCGTCCCGCCTGGCCGCCCGGCCCGGGCGGCGGTTGTGCGGAGTCTCCCAGCTCGGCCTCGCGGACTCAATGGATCGTCCCAGGCGGCCGCTAGAGTGTTATGAAATGTCACACATCACCAAGGGGAGGCTGTAGTGACCGAGGACCTGAGCAGCGCCGAACCACCCGTCCCGCTGCCCGCCGCCGAGGGCCTGTTCAGCGTCTCGCCGCAGGCCGCGCACCTGAACCACGGCTCCTTCGGCGCCGTACCGCTCCCGGTCCAGCGCGCACAGCACGCACTGCGCACCGAACACGAGCTGGACCCGGACCTCTTCTTCGCCGACCTGCCGGACCGGATCGCCGCGGCCCGGGTGCGGATCGCCGCCGAGTTGGCCACCGACCCGGACCGGCTGGCGATGGTCGCCAACGTCACCGAGGCGGCCGCGATCGCCCTGGACAGCATCCCCTTCGCCCCCGGCGACCGGATCCTGGTCACCGACCACGGCTACGGCGCCGTCACCCGTGCCGCGGCCCGCAGGGCCGCCGAGACCGGCGCCGAACTGGTGGTGGCCGAGCTGCCGGTGGACGCCCCGGACGAGCGGGCCGTGCGGGAGGCGGTGCTCGCCGCCGTGGACGGGCGCACCACCGTCGCGATCCTGGACCGGATCACCTCGCCCACCGCCCGTACGGTCGCCTCCCCGGCCCTGGTCGCCGAGCTGCGCGAGCGCGGGGTGACGACCCTGGTGGACGGCGCCCACGCGCCCGGCATGCTGCCCGACCCGGTCGACCCCAACGCCGACTTCTGGTTCGGCAACCTGCACAAGTGGGCCTTCGCCCCGCGCGCCACCGGCGTCCTGTCCGTCCGCCCCGAGTGGACGGCCCGGGTGCGCCCGCTCGCGCTGTCCTGGGAGCACCACCGGGGCTTCCCGTACAACGTCGAGTGGCGCGGCACCTGCGACTACACCCCCTGGCTCGCCGCCCCGGCCGGCTTCGAGCTGCTCCGCGAGCTGGGCACGGAGGCGGTCGCCGCGCACAACACCGGGCTCGCCGCGTACGGCCAGCGGGTGCTGGTCGAACGGGCGGGGCTGCGGGCGCTGCCCGCGGCGCCCGGGGTGTGGATGCGTGCCGTACGGCTGCCGGAGGGCCGGTTCGACACCGAGGAGTCCGCCCGGGCGCTGGTGACCGGGGTGTGGCAGCGGCTCGGCGTCCGGGTGGCGGTCAAGCCGTGGCCCGGCGGCGGCGTGCTGCGGGTCAGCGCCCAGCTGTACAACCGGGCGGCGGAGTACGAGCGGCTCGCGGACGGGCTCCTGGAGGTGCTCAAGGACTAGGCGCGCCCGGCGGGAATCGTCGGACGGGCCTCAGTCGCCGGCCGCCCGCAGCTCCGCGAGCAGGACGTCCCGGTCGGCGAGCAGCCCGGTGAGGATCCGCCGGGCTGCCCGCAGCAGGTCCGTGACGTCGCCGCCGGCCAGCGCGTAGACCACCGTGCTGCCCTCCCGGGTGGCGGTGACGATGCCGGACCGGCGCAGCACCGCGAGCTGCTGGGACAGGCTGGAGGGCTCGACCCCCAGCTCGGCGAGCAGGCAGCGGACGGGCGTCGGTCCGGCCTGGAGCAGCTCCAGCACCCGGATCCGGACGGGATGGCCGAGCATCCGGAAGAACTCGGCCTTGGCCTGGTAGAGCGCCACCGTCACGAGGCCCCCCTTCCCTGGTGTCGGCCGGCTCAGATCTCCAGCGAGAGTTCGATCCGCTTCAGCTGGTGGCGGGCCATCGCGAGGTTGGAGCGGCTGCGGTTGAGGGCGAGGAACAGGAACAGGCCCCGCCCGCTGGGCGTCGTGATCGGCCGGACCAGGTGGTACTGGTTGGTCAGGCTGATCAGGATGTCCTCGATCTCGTTGTCGTGCAGGTTGAGCATCTCCATCGCCCGCATCTTGGCGCGGACCACGTCGGTGTTGCCGGCCGCGGCGACGTTGAGGTCCATCTCGCCGCCGTCGCCGAGGCTGCCGAGGGCCATTCCGCTGCCGTAGTCGACCAGGGCGACGCCGATCGCGCCGTCGATCGCCATGGCTTCCTTGAGGGACATCTCCAGGTTCGCCATCGTGGCTGTCCTCCCGTGAGTCGGTGACTTCGGCACGCGTGGGTGCCGTGGCACTTGAAGGTAGGGAGCAATCCCCGCACTCCACCGCGAATGACCGGAGACGTTCGGATCTGGCTCATCCCTGATCGATTGAAGACATTTGCAACTATGGATCTGGGAGAGGAGTGATCTCCTCGCGCGGAAAACGGTGCTATCGATGTCACTCCACCCGGGTAACCTCTCGCTGAGATGCGAGATCACACCAACCACACCCGGACGGCGATGAACACCCCCGATCCAGAGCCCCAGGAAGACCGGGAGCTCAGCCCCGCCGAGGCGTACGCGGCCAGCCGTCGCCGGGCCAAGGAGCAGGCCTCCGCCCTGTACGGCTTCCAGCAGCTGTACGACTTCCCGCTGGACGACTTCCAGCTGGAGGCCTGCGAGACGCTGGAGGCCGGATCGGGCGTGCTGGTCGCCGCCCCCACCGGCTCCGGGAAGACCATCGTCGGCGAGTTCGCCGTGCACCTGGCCCTCGCCGCGGGCCGCAAGTGCTTCTACACCACGCCGATCAAGGCGCTGTCCAACCAGAAGTACGGCGACCTGGTCAAGCGCTACGGCGCCGCCAAGGTCGGCCTGCTCACCGGCGACAACACCGTCAACGGCGACGCCCCCGTGGTGGTCATGACCACCGAGGTGCTGCGCAACATGCTCTACGCGGGCTCCAGCACCCTCGACGGCCTCGGCTACGTCGTCATGGACGAGGTGCACTACCTCGCCGACCGCTTCCGCGGCGCCGTCTGGGAGGAGGTCATCATCCACCTTCCCGAGTCGGTCACCCTCGTCTCGCTCTCCGCGACCGTCTCGAACGCCGAGGAGTTCGGCGACTGGCTGGACACCGTCCGCGGCGGCACCAAGGTGATCGTCTCCGAGACCCGCCCGGTCCCGCTGTGGCAGCACGTGATGGCCGGCAACCGGATGTACGACCTGTTCGCCAACCCCGACCGGGACGGCCGCCCCAGGAACAGCCTCAAGAACCCCGGCAAGGCCGTCAACCCCGAGCTGGTCCGGCTCGCCCGCTCCGAACTCGACCGCAACCCGCGCGACCGCTTCGGCCGCGGCCGGGGCCGCTCCATGCCCAACGGCCGCCCGGGCCGGGTCTGGACGCCGGGCCGGGTCGACGTCATCGACCGGCTGGACGCCGAGGGCCTGCTGCCCGCGATCACCTTCATCTTCAGCCGGGCCGGCTGCGAAGCCGCCGTCCAGCAGTGCCTCAGCTCCGGGCTGCGGCTCAACAAGGACGCCGACCGCGCCCTGGTCCGCGCCATCGTCGAGGAGCGCTGCGCCGACATCCCCGACGAGGACCTGCACGTCCTCGGCTACTTCGAGTGGCTGGACGGGCTGGAGCGAGGCATCGCCGCCCACCACGCCGGGATGCTGCCCCGGTTCAAGGAGGTCGTCGAAGAGCTCTTCGTGAAGGGCCTGGTCAAGGCCGTCTTCGCGACCGAGACCCTGGCCCTCGGCATCAACATGCCCGCCCGCTCGGTGGTCATGGAGAAGCTGGTCAAGTGGAACGGCGAGACCCACGCCGACATCACCCCCGGCGAGTACACCCAGCTCACCGGCCGGGCCGGGCGGCGCGGCATCGACATCGAGGGCCACGCGGTGGTGCTCTGGCAGCGCGGCCTCGACCCGGAGGCCCTGGCCGGACTGGCGGGCACCCGCACCTACCCGCTCAAGTCCTCGTTCCGGCCGTCGTACAACATGGCCGTCAACCTGGTCTCCCAGTTCGGCCGGCACCGCTCGCGCGAGCTGCTGGAAACCTCCTTCGCCCAGTTCCAGGCGGACCGCTCGGTGGTCGGCATCGCCCGCCAGGTGCAGCGCAACGAGGAGGGGCTGGAGGGCTACCGCGAGTCGATGACCTGCCACCTCGGCGACTTCGACGAGTACATGGAGCTGCGCCGCCGGCTCAAGGACCGCGAGAACGAACTGGCCCGCGAGGGCACCACCCAGCGCCGCGCCGCCGCCATCGAGTCGATCGAGCAGCTCAAGCCGGGCGACGTCATCCACGTCCCCACCGGCAAGTTCGCCGGCCTCGCCCTGGTCCTCGACCCGGGCCTGCCGCCGGTCAGCCGCTCCGGCCGGAGCGGCCCGCGCCACCCCGACTTCCAGGACGGCCCGCGCCCGGTGGTGCTGACCGCCGAGCGGCAGGTCAAGCGGCTCGCGATGGTCGACTTCCCGCACCCGGTCGCCGCGATCGAGCGCGTGCGCATCCCCAAGTCCTTCAACCCGCGCAGCCCCCAGTCCCGGCGCGACCTCGCCTCCGCGCTGCGCACCAAGGCCGGCCACCTCGAACCCGAGCGGTTCCGGCGCGGCCGCGCGGCCGCCGCCGACGACCCGGAGATCACCCGGCTGCGCACCGAACTGCGCCAGCACCCGTGCCACGGCTGCACCGACCGCGAGGACCACGCCCGCTGGGCCGAGCGCTACCACCGGCTGCACCGCGACACCGAACTGCTGGAACGCCGGATGCGCTCCCGCACCCACACCATCGCCCGCACCTTCGACCGGGTCTGCGCACTGCTCACCGACCTCGGCTACCTCCAGGGCGACACCGTCACCGACGACGGCAAGCGCCTCGGCCGGCTCTACGGCGAACTCGACCTGCTCGCCTCCGAGTGCATCCGCGAGGGCGTCTGGAGCGGCCTGGCCGCGGCCGAACTCGCCGCCTGCGCCTCGGCGTTGGTCTACGAGTCGCGCCAGTCCGACGACGCCGGCGCCCCCCGGGTGCCGGAGGGCGCGGCCAAGGAGGCGCTCGGCCAGATGGTCCGCATCTGGGGCCACCTCGACGCCCTCGAGGAACAGCACCGGATCAACACCGCGGAGGGCGTCGGCCAGCGCGAACCGGACCTCGGCTTCGCCTGGGTCGCCTACCGCTGGGCCCTCGGCCACAACCTCGACCAGGTCCTGCGCGACGCCGACATGCCGGCCGGCGACTTCGTCCGCTGGACCAAGCAACTCATCGACGTCCTCGGCCAGATCCAGGACGCCGCCGCCCAGGACCCCGAACTCCGCAAGACCGCACGCAAGGCCGTCGACGGCCTCCGCCGCGGCATCATCGCCTACTCCTCGGTGGGCTGAGCCCCGACAGAAGGGGCCCGCACGTTCGTCCCGGACGTGCGGGCCCCTTCGGCCGCCCGGGGGGTTCAGCGGGTGCCTGCGAGGGACTCCAGGAGGCGCTCCAGGGAGGTGCCGAGGCCCCAGCGGGTGGCGAGGTGTTCGAGGGTCATGGGGTCGAGGGGTTCGCGGGGGAGGGTGGGGTCGAAGTCGGGGAGGGGGGCGTCGGTGGCGACGCGGACGACGGTGGGGGCGACGTCGAGGTAGGCGGCGCCCTCGACGATGTTGCGGCGGCGGGCCGGGGTGAGCCTGGAGCCGATGTCGAGGGCGGCGGCGCGAATCGCGGCGAGGTCGCCGTACTCGTTGATCAGCTGGGCGGCGGTCTTCTCGCCGATGCCCTTGACGCCGGGCAGGCCGTCGGACGGGTCGCCGCGCAGGGCGGCCATGTCGGCGTACTGGGCGCCGCGCACGCCGTACTTCTCCAGCAGCAGGGCGTCGTCGGTGGTCTGCAGGTTGCCCATGCCCTTGACCGGGTAGAGCACGGTGATCCGCCGTGCGTCGTCGACCAGTTGGAAGAGGTCGCGGTCGCCGGTGACGATCTGCACCGGGCCCTTGGCGCGGGCGGTGAGGGTGCCGATGACGTCGTCCGCCTCGTAGCCGGGGGAACCGACCCGGGCGATGCCGAGGGCGTCGAGCACCTGCTCGATCACCGGGACCTGCGGGGCGAGGGTGTCCGGCACCTCCTCCTCGCCGTCGACGGCCGCCTCGGCGACCCGGTGGGTCTTGTAGGAGGGGACGAGGTCCACCCGCCACTGGGGGCGCCAGTCGGCGTCCATGCAGGCGACGAGTTCGTCGGGCCGGTGGTCGTGGACCAGCCGGGCGATGAAGTCCAGCAGGCCGCGGACGGCGTTGACCGGCTCACCCTGCGGCGAGCGCAGGGTGTCCGGTACGCCGAAGTAGGCCCGGAAGTACAGGCTGGCGGAGTCGAGCAGCATCAGTCGCGGTGCGGTCACGCCTCAGATCATGCCGCACCGCGCTGACGATGACCCGGTTCTCAGTGCTCGTGCGGTCCGGCGCGGTGCACCGGTCCGTGGGCGTCGGCGCAGTGTTCGGCCGGGGTGTCGTCGGGGCCGGCGATCTGCAGCAGCGCGCCCGCCTCGTCCTCGCCGACGTGGTCGACCTGGAGGGTGCTGTGGGTGATGCCGTACTCCTCCGCCAGCCGGCGCTGCAGTGCGCGCCGCACGGCGTGGCAGTCGCCGCCGGGGGTGACCAGGATGTGCGCGGACAGGGCGGGCTGGTTGGAGGTGATCTCCCAGATGTGCAGGTCGTGGATCTCCTCGACCAGCGGCTGGGTGACCAGCCGGTCGGCCACCGCGTCCGGGTCGATCCCGGCGGGTGCGGCCTCCAGGAAGATCCGCCCGGAGTCCCGGACCAGGCCGATGCCCGCCTTGAGCATCAGCGCGACCACGATCAGCGAGGCGATGGCGTCCGCCCGGACGAAGCCGGTGGTCAGCATGACCGCACCGGCCACGGCGGTGGCGATGAAGGCGTACAGGTCGGTGAGCACGTGCTGGAAGGCGCCCTCGACGTTCAGCGAGCTGCGGTTGGCCTTGGACATGCACCAGGCGGCGGCGAGGTTGACCACGATCCCGACCAGCGCGGTGACCAGCACCAGTGAGCCGGTGACCTCGGGCGGTTCGATCAGCCGGGTGATCGCCTCGTAGCCCAGCCAGGCCGACAGCACCAGCAGTGTCACGCCGTTGGCCTGCGCGGAGAGGATCTCGGCCCGCTTGAGCCCGTACGTGTAGCCGCCGCGGGCCGGGCGGGCGGCGAGCCGCATGGCGACCAGGGCGAGCACGATCGAGGCGGCGTCGGTGAGCATGTGCGCCGCGTCGGAGATCAGGGCCAGCGACCGGGCGGCGAAGCCGACCACGACCTCGCCGGCCATGAAGACGACGATCAGGGCGAGGGCGCTGACCAGCCAGCGGCGGTCGGCATCCGCGGCGACGCCGTGCGAGTGCCCGCCGTGGCCCCCGTGCCCATGACCCCCGTGCCCGTGGCTGTGGTTGTGGCTCCGGCCGGGCGGAGTCTGGTGGTCATGCGCATGATCATCGTGGTGCTCGTGCCCGGCCATCGAAATCCTCTCTGGACGCACGGGTGGGAGGTGGCGGGCGTGATCGCCCCGCACCCGAAGTGAACCGCAGAATCGACAAAGATCCAAAGGCTGTACTGGTGACCGTTGTCGTTGCCGCTCAGCCGAGCGCCGCGCTGCCACTCAGCCGAGCGTCGCGGTGCCGCTCAACCGGGCACCACCGCGTCCAGCGCCGCCGCTCAACCGAGCACCACCGCGTCCAGCGCCGCCGCGGTGGCGGCCTGGACGAGGGCCCGCATGACCCGCAGGTCGTCGCCCTGTTCCGGGTGCCACTGCACGCCCACCGTGAACCCGGGCCCCTCGACGGCCTCCACCGTCCCGTCCGGGGCGAGGGCGCTCACCCGCAGGCCCGCGCCGAGCCGGCCGACCGCCTGGTGGTGGAACGTCGGCACCTCCAGCTCGCTCTCCGGCAGCAGCCCGCCCACCAGCGTCCCGGGCACCGGCCGCACCACGTGGGCGCCGTAGCAACCCGGCGAACCGCCGTGGACGTCGACGTCCACGACGTCCGGCAGGTGCTGCACCAGCGTCCCGCCGCACACCACGTTCAGCACCTGCATGCCCCGGCAGATGCCCAGGACCGGCATGCCCGCCGCCAGGGCGCCGCGCAGCAGCGCGACCTCCCAGAGGTCGCGCTCCGGCGAGGCCACGTCGGTCAACGGATGGGCCGACTCCCCGTAGTAGGCCGGGTCGATGTCCGGCCCGCCGGCGATGACGAGGGCGTCGAGCCGTGCGAGCACCTCGGGCGCGCGCTCGGGCGAGTCCGGCGGCAGCAGGACGGCGATGCCGCCGGAGCGCTGCACGTACGCGGTGTACCGCTCCGGCAGCAGGGCGACGCGACGGCCCCGCCAGTCGCTCCAACTCGCGTCCACCAGGTAGGTGCTGACACCGATGAAAGGCCTGCGATCCATGGCGGGCATTCTCCTCCCGCACCGTCTGATACCCCGTCAATCACGCGCGTCGGCGCGCCACACCCGCTCGCCCTCTTCCGCCCCGCAAGCCGCAGGCCGTACGGTTCGCTGTGACCGCATGATCTCGAAGAGTGATCGAGGAGGAGGGTTCCGGCATGCCCGAGAACGCCGCCGCGGGATCGCGGCCCCGGCCGCCACTGACCCTGGCCGAGCTGCGCACCCTGGTGGACGCGGGCGAGGTGCACACCGTCGCGCTCGCCTTCACCGACATGCAGGGCCGCCTTCAGGGCAAACGTTTCGCCGCCCGGTTCTTCCTCGACGAGGTGGCGCAGAACGGCGCCGAGGCCTGCGACTACCTGCTGGCCGTGGACGTGGACCTCAACACCGTCGACGGCTACGCCTTCTCCTCCTGGGCCACCGGCTACGGCGACTTCGCGATGCGCCCCGACCTCGGCACCCTGCGGCTCACCCCCTGGCAGCCCGGCACCGCCCAGGTCACCGCCGACCTGGCCCGGCACGGCGGCCACCCGGTGGACGCCGCCCCGCGCCAGCTGCTGCGCCGCCAGATCGCCCGGCTCGCCGAGTACGGACTGGCCGCGGACATCGGCACCGAACTGGAGTTCCTGGTCTTCCGCGACACCTACGAGCAGGCCTGGCTGGGCGGTTACCGCGGCCTGACCCCGGCCAACCTCTACAACGTCGACTACTCGATGCTCGGCACCGCCCGGGTCGAGCCGCTGCTGTCCCGGATCCGCAACGAGATGGCCGGCGCCGGGCTGACCGTCGAGTCCGCCAAGGGCGAGTGCAACCTCGGCCAGCACGAGATCGCCTTCCGGTACGCCGACGCCCTCACCACCTGCGACCAGCACAGCGTCTACAAGACCGGGGCCAAGGAGATCGCCGCCCAGCAGGGCTGCGCACTCACCTTCATGGCCAAGTACGACGAGCGCGAGGGCAACAGCTGCCACATCCACCTGTCGCTGCGCGACGCCGTCGGCGCCCCCGCCTTCGCCGACCGGGACGGCCGGATGACCGACACCATGCGCCACTTCCTGGCCGGGCAGCTCGTCGCACTGCGCGAGTTCAGCCTGCTGTACGCGCCGAACATCAACTCCTACAAGCGCTACCGCCCCGGCTCCTTCGCCCCGACGGCCGTCGCCTGGGGCCGGGACAACCGCACCTGCGCCTACCGGGTGGTCGGCCACGGCCCGGGCCTGCGGATGGAGAACCGGGTGCCCGGCGGCGACGTCAACCCGTACCTCGCGGTGGCCGGGATGATCGCGGCCGGCCTGCACGGCCTGCAGCGCAAGCTCGACCTGCCCACGCCCTGCCTGGGCAACGCCTACGCGGTGGAGGAGTACGCCCGGGTGCCCGGATCGCTGCGCGAGGCCGCCGAGTTGTGGGCGGGCAGCGAGCTGGCCCGGACGGCCTTCGGGGACGACGTGGTCGAGCACTACCTGAACATGGCCCGGGTCGAGCAGGCCGCCTACGACGGGGCCGTCACCGACTGGGAGCGCTACCGGTCCTTCGAACGGATGTGAGGCATGACGGACTCGCCGGGCAGCGCCGTCCGCAACCCCGCCACCGGGGACCTGGTGGAGCACGCGGCCGGCGGGGTCGAGCGCCTGACCGGACGCCGGATGCCGGTGGCCGGCGGCCTGGACGTGACCTTCCACGAAGCGGTCGGCGTGGGGGCGGGCCGGGAACCGGGGCCGGACGCGCTGCGCCACTTCACCGAGACCGAGAACGTCTTCATCCACAGCGAGGAGTGACAGTCCGATGAGCGCCAGTCCGAGGAGCGACAACGACGTCGTCTGCCGCCGTCTGGTCGGCCGCACCGCCGTGGTCACCGGCGCGGGCAGCGGGATCGGCCTGGCGGCCGCCCGCCGACTGGCCTCCGAGGGCGCCAAGGTGGTCTGCGCGGACCTGGACGAGCAGACCGGGCGGGCGGCCGCCAAGGAGGTCGGCGGGCTGTTCGTGCACACCGACGTCACCGACCCGTACATGGTCGAGGCGCTGTTCGACGAGGCGTACGAGACCTACGGCAGCGTGGACGTCGCCTTCAACAATGCGGGCATCTCACCGCCGGAGGACGACTCGATCCTGACCACCGGCCTGGACGCCTGGCGCAAGGTCCAGGACGTCAACCTGACCTCGGTCTACCTGTGCTGCAAGGCCGCGCTGCCGTACATGCGCCGGCACGGACGCGGCTCGATCATCAACACCGCCAGCTTCGTGGCCCGGATGGGCGCGGCGACCTCGCAGATCTCGTACACCGCCTCCAAGGGCGGGGTGCTGGCGATGTCCCGCGAGCTGGGCGTGCAGTTCGCCCGGGAGGGGATCCGGGTGAACGCGCTGTCGCCCGGGCCGGTGGACACCCCGCTGCTGCGGGAGCTGTTCGCCGAGGACCCGGAGCGGGCGGCCCGCCGGCTGGTGCACATCCCGCTCGGCCGGTTCGCCAGGGCCGAGGAGATCGCCGCCGCGGTGGCCTTCCTGGCGAGCGACGACTCCTCGTTCATCACCGCGAGCGAGTTCCTGGTGGACGGCGGCATCTCCGGGGCGTACGTCACCCCGCTGTAGGTGGTCGGCACCGGTGGCCGCACTGGGTCGCCGGTGGCTTCTCACCGTAATCTCATCGAAAACCCGCGGAATACCCGGCTGCGCTGATTTCGCGTTTATCCGGCTACCTTTACATTCTTTGCTGTGAGTGAGCAGATCCCCGCCGGGTGGTACCCGGACCCGAAGGACACCACCAGCGACCCGAGACCGCAGCGCTGGTGGGACGGCAAGGGCTGGACGGCCGACACCCGGCCCGCACCCTCGGACGCCCCGCAGCCGGAGTCCTCGGCCGCCGCGGCACCGGGGCCGGAGACGTCGGAGCAGCCCAGGGTGCTGGAGGGCGAGGTCCTGGACAGCGGGCCGACGGTCCGCTACCCGGAGCCGCCGCCCTTCGGCACGGCGTACGGAGCACCCGCCCAGCCGCCGCGCAAGGCCTGGCGCAAGCCCTCCCGGCTGGTGGTGGCCACCGCCGTGGCCGCCGTGCTGGGCCTGGGCGCCGGCTCGGGAATCACCTACCTGGTGATGGACGGCAAGCACGACGGCGGCTCGCAGCGCAGCGCCGCCCGGGCCCAGCCGGCGCCGAACGACGGCGGCGGCGGGCTGTTCGGCTTCCCGGGCCTCGGCGGCGGCAACGGCAAGGGCGGCGGGAACGGCGGCGGTGGCGGGAACGGCGGCGGGAAGGCCAGGCCGGGCGCCAACAAGGCGATCGACATGGTGAACGGCCTCACCCTGCCCGTCCCCTCCGGCTGGCAGGGCGGGACCACCGACAACGGCTACGCCGGTCTCACCATCGGCGACTACAAGTGCCCGGACGGCTCCGACAAGTGCACCCTCGGCGGGGTGAACACCGGCCGGATCGACGGCGGCGGCACGGACGCCCAGGCAGCGGCCAAGGCGGACATCGACAAGGCCGCCAAGGACGCCTACGGCGACATCACCGGGCACCAGGAGCTCAAGTCCGAGGCCGTGAAGGTCAACGGCAAGGACGGCTACCTGGTGCGCTGGAAGGTCGATGCGGCCAAGGGCAACAACGGCTACGTGGAGACCGTGGTCTTCCCGTCCAGCGACGGCAAGAACCTGGTCTCGGTGCACTTCGGCTTCGACATCGCCGACAAGGCGCCGGACGTCGGGGTGATGGACACCATCGTCAAGGGCATCGCCGACTTCAAGGGCAAGATCCCGGGCCTCCCGGGCATGCCGGGCTCCGGCTCCGGCGGCTCCGGTTCCGGGGCAGGCGGCAGCAGCCCCGACGGCTCCGGCACCGAGAGCACCTGAGCCCCCCGCTCCTCACACCGCGACGGCCCACCGGGAGGAACTCCTCCGGGTGGGCCGTCGCCGTTCGTCGGGGCGTGTCCTGGGGTGCGAGGGCCACGGAACCGGACCGGACGGGGGTGGGCCGGCCCGGCTCCGCGTCGTCCGGCGTCAGGAGTCGCGTCGAACAGCCTCGATGCGACGGCGCCGGAGCACCATGCCGGCCCAGCCGACGCCGAGCGCGGCGGCACCGGCGAGCAGCAGCGGACCGGTGGCGGAGGTGCCGGCCACGGCCGCGGAGCTGGTCGGGAGCGGCTGGCCGGCCGGGGCGTTCGCGTCCCCGCCGTGGCCGTGGTGGGCGACCGTGGACTTGGCGGCGTCGGCGGCGATCTGGGCGTCGCCGGGCCCGGCCGGGGCGGCGAGCGAGGAGACGGCCGGGGCACCGGCGGCGCCGGCCGCGCCGAAGTCCACGTCGGAGCAGCTGTAGAACGCCTCCGGGCTGTCGCTGCGCTGCCAGACCGTGTAGAGCAGCTGGCGGCCGGTGCGCTGCGGCAGGGTGCCCGAGTAGGTGTAGTACCCGTTGACGGCGGTGCGGTCGACCTGCGCCTGGGCCACCGGGGTCGGGTCGAGGTCGGACCACTTCAGCGGCTTGGTGGGGTCGTAGCTCGGCTTGGTGATGTAGACGGTCTGGGTGCCCACGTGCGGCGCGGTGGTGCGGAACTGGAAGGTGAACTTGCCCGCGCTGACCGGGGTGGCCGGCCAGTCGGTGCGCGGCCAGTCCAGGGCCGCGTACTTGTCGCGGTTGGCCGAGCAGAGCCTGCCGTCCGGGATCAGCGCCTGGTGGTTGCCGTTGGCGTTGGCGATGTTGACCTCGTTCCAGTCGTACAGCGGCTGGGTGCCGCCGGCGGCGACGAGGTCCTTGCAGACCTGGGACACCGGGTGCTCGGGGCCCTCGGCGTAGCAGGCGGCGATCCGGCTGACCGGGCCGGTCATGGTGCCGTGGGCGGCGGCGGTGCCGGCGGTGGCCGCGGCCACCGCGAGGACGGCGGCGCCGACGGCGCCGACGGACAGGGCGCTTCGCTTGATGGACATGGGGTGGGGACTCCTCGGCCGTCGTTCCGGGCGGGTGTGGGGGAGCGGACACGCCTGCCCGTTCGGGGGCCGCCGGCCCGGATCGCGGACCCCCGGCCAGAGCGTAGGATTGGTCTGGACCATAAGGCAATAGCCGTGCACCGGGCGGTTGTTGACGGCACGTCTGCTCGGAACAGCGCAAAGGCCCGACGGAACACCCGGGTCAGGTGTTCCATCGGGCCCGCTTAAGGCTGTCGAAAGGTCGGCCAGAAGTTCGGGTTGCCGTTGATCGTCCCCGCCTGGACGATCTCGCCGCCCTGGATGAGTTGCCGTGGACCGTCATGTCCCTGAGTTCGTTGTGGACCACGGCGGCTGCCCGGGGGTAGGGCACGGTCCGACGGCCGGTCAGAGGAACGTCCTTCCCTCACCCCGGTAGGTGGGGACGCTCCGGACGACCCGGTCCCCCTCGATCAGGTGCAGTTCGGCGAAGCGCTCGCACAGCTCGCCCGCCTTGGCGTGCCGGAACCAGACCCGGTCGCCGATCAGCAGGTCGTCGGCGGCCGGGCCGATCAGCGGGGTCTGCACCTCGCCCGCGCCCTCCATCGGGTCGTAGTGCAGCCCCGCCGGAAGGTAGGGCACCGGTGAGCGGTCCGGTCCGGCGGCGCCGGAGGCCGGGTAGCCGCCGCCGAGCACCGTCACCACCCCGACCCCGGGGCGGCGCACCACCGGCTGGCCGAACAGCGCGGCCGGCCGGCCCCGGAAGGAGCGGTAGTTGTCGAAGAGCTGCGGCGCGTAGAGCCCGGAGCCGGCGGCGACCTCGGTGACGGCGCGCTCGGCCACGGTGGACTCCACGCTGCCGGTGCCGCCGCCGTTGACGAACTCCAGCTCGACCACCTGCCGCAGCCGCCGGACCACCGCCGCGCGCCGCTCGGCCAGCTCGGTCCGGGACCGGGCCTGCATCAGCCGGATCAGCTGCGAGCGCACCGGCCGCCCCGGCACCCGGTCGCCCACCCCGGCGACGTGCCCCTCGTACGCCATCAGGCCGACCACCCGGAAACCCCGGCGCCGCTGGACGAATTCGGCGAAGGCGCCCAGCTCCTCGGGAGTGCGCAGCGGCGAGCGCCGGGCGCCCACCCGGACCCGCCCGCCGAGCAGGTGCAGCGCGGTGTCCAGCTCCAGGCAGACCCGCACCTCGGCGTCGCCGGAGCGGGCCTTGTCGATCAGGTCCAGCTGGGCCGGGTCGTCCAGCACGACGGTGACCCGGCGGGCCAGCTCCGGGTCGGCCGTCAGCTCGGCGTAGCCGGCCCGGTCGGTGGAGGGATAGGCGAGCAGCACGTCGCGCACGCCGGTACGGGCCAGCCAGAGCGACTCGTCGAGGGTGAAGCTCATCACCCCGGCGAAGCCGTCCACGGCCAGTACCCGTTCCAGCAGCGCCCGGCAGCGCAGCGACTTGCTGGCCACCCGGATCGGCTTGCCGCCCGCCCGGCGCACCAGGTCGGCGGCGTTGGCGTCGAAGGCGGCGAGGTCCACCACGGCCACCGGGCCGTCCAGGTGGGCGGTGGCCCGGTCGTACCGGTGCCGGTCGGATACCGGAGTGCGGGTGACGAGGATGACCATGCGCGCAGGGTGCCACAGGGGGCTACCGGTGGGTAGAGGGTGTGCGGGGAAATGGGAGCGGCGGTTCGAGGTGGCATAGGGTCGGCCGGGTGGACCGCAAAGACTTCTCCAACCCGGCGTTCGTCGGCAAGAGCATCCCGAATCCCGGCTTCTCCGACGACGACGGAACGGCGGACCCGGCGCTGACCGCGGCCCTCGCCCGCTGGTCGCAGGACCGTACGGCCGAGCCGGAGGTGCTGGCGGCGCTGACCCCGACCCGGTTGATGGTCCCGATCGTCGCCATCCTCGGCGAGGTCGAGGTGGACGACCACGGGCACAGGCACGACAAGAGCAGCGACATGGCCGTCCCGGTGCTGGAGGCGCCGGACGGGCGCCGTGCGCTGCCGGCCTTCACCTCGCTGGAGTCGCTGACCCGCTGGCGGGCCGACGCCCGTCCGGCGCCGACCGCGGCCCCGCAGGCCGCGATGGTGGCCTTCTCCGAGCGCGCCGACACGCTGCTGGTCGACCCGGCCGGGCCGGTGCCCTTCCTGCTGAGCGGCGCCCGGCTGCGGGCGCTGGCGGAGAACCGCCCCTACCTGCCGCCGGCGCGGGACCCGGAGGTGCGGGAGGCGGTCCGGGCGCTGCTGGCGGCCGAGCCGCAGGTGCTCAGCGGGCTGCTGGCGCCGTCCGAGGACTCGGACGGGGTGCTCGCGGTGGTGTTCGACCCGGCGCTGGACCAGCCGGGGCTGCAGGCGGCCGCGCAGCGGGTCGGCGAGGCGGTGGCCGGGGACCCGCTGCTGCGGGTGCGGCTGGACCGGGGGCTGGACCTCGCGGTGCTGCCGGCGAGCGCGCAGCTGCCGGGGGAGCCGCTGTACCGGCGGTAGAAGCGAACGGGGCACCCACCGACGTCGGTAGGTGCCCCGGAAGACCGGTCTCAGCGGTAGACCGGCCCGGTGAACTTCTCGCCCGGCCCCGCGCCCGGAGCGTCCGGGACGAGCGAGGCCTCGCGGAAGGCCAGCTGCAGCGAGCGCAGCCCGTCCCGCAGCGGAGCGGCGTGGAAGTTGCTGATCTCCGGCGCGCCGGCGGTTACCAGTCCGGCCAGCGCGGTGATCAGCTTGCGGGCCTCGTCGAGGTCCTTGTCCTTCTCGCCGCCCTCGGCCAGGCCGCACTTGACCGCGGCAGCGCTCATCAGGTGCACCGCGACGGTGGTGATCACCTCGACGGCCGGGACCTCGGCGATGTCGCGGGTGAGGTCGTCGAAGCCGATCGCGTCGTCGTCCGCGCCGGGGTTCTGGGTGGGCTCGCTGCTCAAGGGTGGCTCGTTCCGTCGTGCGGTGTGGGTACACGTGGAGCGTACAAGGGGGCCCCGGACTCGCCGGGAGGGCAGTGCGCCGCGAAGACGGTGCGCCGGGGCGGAATAGCGTTCGACCCCGCGACGCTGTAAGCTTCGAGACTGACCGGCCGGGATCCCGCATGGGCACCCTGGCCAGCAAGTGGAGGCTCCACCACAGGAGGCCCGAGAGGGCAACCGCGAAAGTCTCCCACCTGATCGGCCTCGCGGTCGACGGGTCCGGTCCGCGACGGGCGCCACGGCGCCGAGTCGCCCGCAGCGTCCCTCACCGGACGCCGCCCCCGGTTGTGTGGAGCCCCGCTTGTACCGAGCGGGGCTTTTTTCGTGTCGCGGTGCACATGGTGTCGGAAACCAGCACCGGGCAGCGCAGCACGAATGAAGCCCCGCCCAGTGGTCGAGTCCACTACGTGCGACCGCCGTCCGACGGCCGCATCGCAGAAGGTGCAACCGAGGAGGCCCCATCAGCACCGAGCCCCGCATCAACGACCGGATTCGCGTCCCGGAGGTGCGACTCGTCGGTCCCAGCGGCGAGCAGGTCGGCATCGTGCCGCTTGCCAAGGCGCTGGAGCTCGCGCAGGAGTACGACCTCGACCTGGTCGAGGTCGCGGCGACCGCCCGGCCGCCGGTGTGCAAGCTCATGGACTACGGCAAGTTCAAGTACGAGTCGGCCATGAAGGCCCGTGAGGCGCGCAAGAACCAGGCGCACACGGTCATCAAGGAGATGAAGCTCCGGCCGAAGATCGACCCGCACGACTACGACACCAAGAAGGGTCACGTCGTCCGGTTCCTCAAGCAGGGTGACAAGGTCAAGATCACGATCATGTTCCGTGGTCGTGAGCAGTCCCGCCCCGAGCTGGGCTTCCGTCTGCTGCAGCGGCTCGCCGACGACGTCCAGGACCTGGGCTTCGTCGAGTCCTCGCCGAAGCAGGACGGCCGGAACATGATCATGGTTCTTGGCCCGCACAAGAAGAAGACCGAGGCGATGGCCGAGGCCCGCGCCCTCGCGGACGCCCGCAAGGCCGAGCGGCAGGGTCGGACCACCGGTTCCGACGCCGACGCCGCCGCCGCGGACGAGGACGTCGTGACCGAGGACGCCGTGGCCGAGGCGCAGGACGCTCCGGCCGAGGCCGAGGCCCCCGAGGCCGAGGCTCCGGTCGAGCAGCCGGCCGCTCCCCAGGGCGCCTGAGCCGCAAGGCTCACGGCAGCCCGGGGTCGGCCCCCACGGTGACGGGGCACCCGCCCGGTCACCGCAGATCCATCCAGTTCACGCCCGCGTGGCGCAGGCCGCGCGGGCGTGAACGGGACCGACGAGGAGATACGGCGAAATGCCGAAGCAGAAGACGCACAGTGGCGCCAGCAAGCGCTTCAAGATCAGTGGCTCTGGCAAGGTGCTGCGCGAGCGCGCCGGCCGCCGCCACCTCCTGGAGCACAAGCCCTCGACGCTGACCCGCAAGCTGGCCGGGACCGTCGAGATGGCCCCCGCTGACGCCAAGAAGATCAAGAAGCTTCTCGGCAAGTGATCGCCCTCCCGCCCGGCGCGAGCCGCGTGCGGGGCAGCTGATCCTTCCCGACCCATTCGAATGACGGACCGCGTGAAGTAGTCCGTGGTCCAACCCAAGGAGTAATCAAGTGGCACGCGTCAAGCGGGCAGTCAACGCCCACAAGAAGCGCCGGGTCATCCTGGAGCGCGCCAGCGGCTACCGTGGCCAGCGCTCGCGCCTGTACCGCAAGGCCAAGGAGCAGGTCACCCACTCGCTGGTCTACAACTTCAACGACCGCAAGAAGCGCAAGGGCGACTTCCGTCAGCTGTGGATCCAGCGCATCAACGCTGCGGCCCGTGCCAACGGCATCACCTACAACCGCTTCGTGCAGGGCCTGAAGGCCGCCAGCGTCGAGATCGACCGCAAGATGCTGGCCGACCTGGCCGTCAACGACCCGGGTGCGTTCGCCTCCCTGGTCGAGGTCGCCCAGAAGGCGCTGCCGGCCGACGTGAACGCCCCGAAGGCTGCCGCCGACGCCGCCTGATCTTCCGAGATCGGTTGAGCTCCGACCGGACCCGCAGGCTCTCCTGCGGGTCCGGTTCTGCGTTCCGCCCCCGTCAGCACCACCAGAGTCAGCCAGAGTCAGCGCCTCCAGAGAACGAGACCATGCCGAGCACCGAGACCCCCCTGCTCACCTCCCTGCGCTCGCCGCGCGTCGTCGCCGCCCGTCGGCTCGCCAAGCGGAACCAGCGCACCAAGGAGCGCCGCTTCCTGGCCGAGGGCCCGCAGGCCGTCCGGGAGGCCATCGCCTTCGGCAAGCTGCCGGGGACGGCCGAGCACGCCGTGGTCGAGGTGTACGTGGGCCTGGAGGCCGCCGAGCGGCACGCTGACATCGTCGAGGCCGCCCTGGCCGAGGGACTGCCGGTGCTGACCGCCACCGACGAGGTGATCGCCGACATCTGCGACACGGTGACCCCGCAGGGGATCGTGGCGCTCTGCCGCTTCATCGACACCCCGTTCGCCGAGGTGCTCGCCGCCCGGCCGAAGCTGGTGGCGATCCTCGCCCACGTGCGCGACCCCGGGAACGCGGGCACCGTGCTGCGCACCGCCGACGCGGCCGGTGCGGACGCCGTGGTGCTCACCGACGCCTCGGTGGACCTGTACAACCCCAAGGCCGTCCGGGCCTCCGTCGGCAGCCTGTTCCACCTGCCCGTGGCGGTCGGCGTGCCGGTCGAGGAGGCGGTCGGGCAGCTGCGCGCGGCCGGTGTCCGGGTGCTCGCCGCGGACGGCGCGGGGGAGCGCGACCTCGACCAGGAGCTGGACGAGGGCACCCTCGGCGCCCCCGGCGCGTGGGTGTTCGGCAACGAGGCGTGGGGGCTCCCGGAGGAGACCCGCGCGCTCACCGACGAGGTCGTGCGCGTGCCGATCCACGGGCACGCGGAGAGCCTCAACCTGGCCACCGCCGCGGCCGTCTGCCTGTACGCCTCGGCCCGGGCGCAGCGCTCGCCCGGCGGCTGCCGCTCGAACGGCTGACGCGACCCGTCCTGCGGCGACGGTCGGCATGCCCCGCCGGACCGCTGACACGCCGGCGCCCCACAGCTGACACGCCCCCGGACGCGCCGGGATCACCACGCTGCAAGCCCTACTGCCGGGGCCTGCGAGGCGCTAGGGTCTGCGTCGGTGGGGGGAACGGCACGGTGGGTAATCGGGGAGGCAACCCATGGTCGGCAGCGGACCCGAGCTCGACCCGGACGACCTTCCGGACGGCCTGGTGGTCGCCGACGCGAGGGGCCGGGTGGTCTGCTTCAACCGGGCCGCGGCCCGGCTCACCGGCGTGCTCCCGGAAGCCGCGCTCGGCAGCGCGCTGGAGGACGTCCTGCCGCTGGAGGACCTGGACGGCCGCCGCTGGTGGCAGCTGACCGATCCGTACGGCGGTCTGGCGATCCGCACCCGCCAGCCCGAGCGCAACCTGCTGCTGCCCGGCGGCCGGGAGGTGCTGGTCTCCGCCCGGTACGTCCGGGCGGAGCCGCTGGGGCCGGTGGACCGGCTGGTGATCGCCCTGCGCGGCACCGAGGCCCGGCGCCGGACCGAGCGCAGCCACGCCGAGCTGATCGCCACCGTCGCGCACGAGCTGCGCTCCCCGCTGACCAGTGTGAAGGGCTTCACGGCGACGCTGCTGGCGAAGTGGGAGCGGTTCACCGACGGGCAGAAGCGGCTGATGCTGGAGACGGTGGACGCCGACGCGGACCGGGTCACCCGGCTGATCGCCGAGCTGCTGGACATCTCCCGGATCGACGCCGGGCGGCTGGAGCTGCGCAAGCAGGTCGTCGACCTGGCGGCCGCGGTGCGCCGGCACGTCGAGCGCAAGGTGGCCACCGGCATCGCCGAGGAGCGCTTCGACATCCGGGTCACCGAGCCGCTGACCGTGCTGTGGGCGGACCCGGACAAGGTCGACCAGGTGCTGGCCAACCTGCTGGAAAACGCGGTGCGGCACGGCGAGGGAACTGTCACCATCGAGGTGGCACCGGCCAAGGAGGTCGTCGAGGCGCCCGTCTGGGAGCGCTCCGGCACCCCGCCCCGCATCGTGGAAGGAACGGCGGTCACCGTGAGCGACGAAGGCAGCGGCATCCCCGAGGAGTCGATGCCGCGTGTCTTCACCCGCTTCTGGCGGGGATCCAAGCGCGGTGGCACCGGCCTGGGGCTCTACATCGTCAAGGGCATCGTGGAGGCCCACGGTGGCTCGATCAGGGTCGACCGCGCGCCCGGCGGCGGGGCCCGGTTCCGATTCGTCCTGCCCGCCGGGGTGCCCGACTTCATGCTCTGAAAGGGCATGAACGACCGATACAGCATGCTGTGGGTCGGGGTCCGGACGGGCTTGACGGCAGCCGCGCTACGCGCTGCGACTACACTCGACCTTTGGCGTTGCGCAACGCCCTGCGCGGCTGAGCCGCGGACACCCCTCCCCGTCAGTACGGAGACGGGCTGCCCGTGCCCCGGCCCCGCCGGGCGGGACGCGAAGGCGAGCCCACACACCTGAGCACGGACGAGCAGGAGCACGGGAAAGATAGAGATGTCGGCACCCAACAAGTCGTACGACCCGGTCGAGGTCGAGGCCCTCAAGCCCGAGGTGGTGGAGCAGGCGCGGGACGAGGCCGTCGCCGCCTTCGCCGCCGCCACCACGCTCGACGAGCTGAAGCAGGCCAAGGTCGCCCACACCGGCGACCGCTCCGCGCTCTCGCTCGCCAACCGCGAGATCGGCGCCCTCCCGCCGCACGCCAAGGCCGCCGCGGGCAAGCTGATCGGCCAGGCCCGCGGAGCCGTCAACCAGGCCCTGGCCAAGCGCCAGGGTGAGCTGGAGGCGGAGCGGGACGCCCGCGTGCTGGTCGAGGAGGCGGTGGACGTCACCCTGCCCTACGACCGCACCCCGCGCGGCGCCCGGCACCCGCTGACCACGCTGGCCGAGCGCATCGAGGACACCTTCGTCGCGATGGGCTACCAGGTCGCCGAGGGCCCCGAGGTCGAGGCCGAGTGGCTGAACTTCGACGCCCTCAACCTGGGCCCGGACCACCCGGCCCGCTCGATGCAGGACACCTTCTTCGTCCAGGCCCCGGACGGCTCCGCCGACTCCGGCGTGGTGCTGCGCACCCAGACCTCCCCGGTCCAGGCCCGCACCCTGCTCGACCGCGAGCCGCCCGTCTACGTGGTCTGCCCGGGCCGGGTCTACCGGACCGACGAGCTGGACGCCACCCACACCCCGGTGTTCCGCCAGGTCGAGGGCCTCGCCGTCGACGAGGGCATCACCTTCGCCGACCTCAAGGGCACCATCGAGGTGCTGGTCGAGAAGCTGATCGGCGGCGGCCTGGAGCTGCGCTGGCGTCCGTCGTACTTCCCGTTCACCGAGCCGAGCGCCGAGATCGACCTGCAGTGCTTCGTGTGCCGCGGCGAGAGCGTCGGCAACCCGGACCGCCCGTGCCGCACCTGCTCCTCCGAGGGCTGGATCGAGCTCGGCGGCTGCGGCGTGGTCAACCCGCGGGTGCTGGTCGCCTGCGGCGTGGACCCGAACCGCTACAGCGGCTTCGCCTTCGGTCTCGGCCTGGAGCGGATCCTGATGAATCGTCACAACGTCGCCGACATGCGCGACATGGTCGAGGGTGACGTGCGTTTCACCCTCCCGTTCGGGATGGAGATCTGATGCGCGTCCCGCTTTCCTGGCTGCGCGAGTACGTCGATCTGCCCGCGGGCGAGACCGGCCGTGACGTGGCCGAGCGGCTGGTCCGGGCCGGCCTGGAGGTCGAGACCGTCGAGCAGCTCGGCGCCGACCTCAAGGGCCCGCTGGTGGTCGGCGAGGTGCTCTCCATCGAGGAGCTGTCCGGCTTCAAGAAGCCGATCCGGCACTGCTTCGTCAACGTGGGCGGCGCCAACGGCACCGGCGAGCCGCAGGAGATCGTCTGCGGCGCGACCAACTTCGCCGTCGGCGACAAGGTCGTGGTCGTGCTCCCGGGCGCCGTCCTGCCCGGCCCGTTCCCGATCTCGGCACGCAAGACCTACGGCCACACCTCGGCCGGCATGATCTGCTCCGCCCGCGAGCTGGGCATGGGCGACGACCACAACGGCATCATCGTGCTCCCGCCGGAGTACGAGCCCGGCACGGACGCCATCGAGCTGCTCCAGCTGGTCGACGAGGTGCTCGACATCGCCGTCACCCCGGACCGCGGCTACTGCCTGTCCATGCGCGGCGTGGCCCGTGAGGCCGCCACCGCGTACGGGCTGCCGCTGGCCGACCCGGCGCTGCTGGACGTGCCGCCGGCCAACTCCTTCGGCTACCTGGTCAAGGTCGACGACCCGGCCGGATGCGACCGCTTCGTGGCCCGCACGGTCGTCGGCGTCGACCCGAACGCCAAGTCCCCGATCTGGCTGCAGCGCCGCCTGCAGAAGGCGGGCATCCGCCCGATCTCGCTGGCCGTCGACATCACCAACTACGTGATGCTGGAGGTCGGCCAGCCGCTGCACGCGTACGACAAGCAGCGGGTGGACGGCCCGATCACGGTCCGCCGGGCGGCCGAGGGCGAGACCCTCACCACCCTGGACGGCGTCGAGCGCAAGCTGGCCGCCGAGGACCTGCTGATCTGCGACAACAGCGGCCCGATCGGCCTGGCCGGCGTGATGGGCGGCGCCTCCACCGAGATCCTCGACCCGGCCGCCGGTCCGGGCACCACCGAGGTGATCATCGAGGCCGCGCACTTCGACCCGGTCTCCGTCGCCCGCACCGCGAAGCGGCACAAGCTGCCCTCCGAGGCGTCCAAGCGCTTCGAGCGCGGCGTCGACCCGGAGGCCGCCCGCGCCGCCGCACAGCGCGCCGTCGACCTGCTGGTGCTGATCGCCGGCGGCACCGCCGAGGCCGGGGTCACCGACATCGCGGCCCCGCACCCGGTGCGCACCATCACCATCGCCGCCGACCTGCCCGACCGTGTCGCCGGCACCGCCTACGGCCGCGAGACCGTCACCCGGCGCCTGCAGGAGATCGGCTGCTCGGTCGCGGGCGCCGACGTCCTGGAGGTCACCCCGCCGACCTGGCGGCCCGACCTCACCGACCCGTACGACCTCGCCGAGGAGGTCATCCGGCTGGAGGGCTACGACAACGTCCCCGCCCGGATGCCCAACGTGCCGCCGGGCAAGGGCCTGACCGAGGCCCAGCGGATCCACCGCCGGATCGGCGTCGCGCTGGCCGGGGCGGGCTACGTCGAGGTCAACAACTACCCGTTCCTCGGCGAGGCCGCCTTCGAGGCGCTCGGCCTGGAGCCGGACGACCGCCGCCGCCGTACGGTCAAGCTGGTCAACCCGCTGAACGACGAGGAACCGTCGCTGCGCACCACGCTGCTGCCGGGCCTGCTCGGCGCGCTGCGCCGCAACATCGGCCGGGGCAACACCGACCTGGCGATCTACGAGACCGGCACCGTGTTCCTGCCGAAGGACGAGCTGTCCGTGGCGCCGCGCCCGGCCGTCGACCACCGGCCGAGCGACGAGGAGCTGGCCGCGCTGGACGCCGCGCTGCCGGACCAGCCGCGCCGGGTCGCCGTCGCCCTCGCGGGCGAGCGGCTGCCCTCCGGCTGGTGGGGCAAGGGCGACCAGGCCTCCTGGGCGGACGCCGTCGAGGCGGCCCGCACGGTGGCCCGCGCGGCCGGTGTCGAGCTGACCGTCCGCCAGGGCCAGCGGGCGCCCTGGCACCCGGGCCGCTGCGCCGAGCTGGTCGTGGCCGGCACCGACCGGGTGGTCGGCCACGCCGGTGAGCTGCACCCGAGGGTCGTCAAGGCGCTCGGACTGCCGGCCCGCACGGCGGCGATGGAGGTCGACATCGACCTGTTGACGGCGGACGGCCCGCAGAAGGTCAACGGCCCGGCGGTCTCCGGCTTCCCGGTCGCCACCCAGGACGTCGCGCTGATCGTCGACGCCGCCGTCCCGGCCGCCGAGGTCGAGGCGGCGCTGCGCTCGGGCGCGGGCGAACTGCTGGAGGCCATCCGGCTGTTCGACGTGTTCACCGGTGAGCAGGTCGGCGAGGGCAAGAAGTCGCTGGCCTACGCGCTGCGCTTCCGCGCTGCCGACCGCACGCTGACGGCCGACGAGGCCACCGCCGCCCGCGAGGCGGCCGTCGCCGAGGCCGTCAGCCGTACCGGCGCGGTGCTGCGCGGAGCCTGACGCCCCTCAGTACGGCCTGTGAAGGGCCCCGCCCGGACCAACCTCGGTCCGGGCGGGGCCCTTCGCGTTGTCCGGGATTGACAACCCGTCACCACCTCCACTTAACTCATTAACTATGGAACTAGATAAAAGCGCCGACCGGCCCTCCCCGATCGAGTTCCGCCTGGACCCGGCCTCCGGTGTCCCGACCTACCTGCAACTCGTGCAGCAGGTCGAACAGGCGCTGCGGATGGGCTGGTTGGCGGAGGGGGACCGGCTGCCCCGGGTGCGCGAGGTGGTCGCCGGGCTGGCGATCAACCCCAACACCGTGCTCAAGGCCTACCGGGAACTGGAGCACCGCGGCCTGGCGGCCGGCCGGCGCGGCCAGGGCACCTTCGTGCGCGGGATGCCCGCCGGAGTGGTGCCGCTGCGCGAACGGGCGGCGCTGCGGCGGGGCTTGCTGGACTGGATGCGCTCGGCGCGGGCCGCCGGGCTGGACGAGGGGGGGATGGTCGCGGTGTTCGAGGACGCGCTGCGCGACCTGCGTGAGGGCCGCGACGGGGTGGTGGCGTGATGGCGACGGACACGGTGATCGACTGCGGGGGGATCGGCAAGCGCTACCGCCGCTCCTGGGCGCTGCGGGACTGCCACCTCGCCGTCCCGGCCGGGCACGTGGTGGCCCTGGTCGGCCCGAACGGCGCCGGCAAGACCACCCTGCTCAGCCTGGCCGCCGGCCTCACCCTGCCCAGCGAGGGCGCGATGACCGTCCTCGGCGACCAACTCCCCGGCTCGCCACGGGCCCTGGACCGGATCGGCTTCGTCGCCCAGAACGCCGCCCTCTACCCCGGACTGCCCGTCCGCGACCTGCTCGCGATCGGCCGCCACCTCAACCGGCGCTGGGACGACGCCCGGGCGCGCGACCATCTGGACGGCCTCGGCATCCCGCTGGAGCGCAAGTACGGCCGGCTCTCCGGCGGCCAGCAGGCCCAGGTCTCGCTCGCCCTGGCCCTCGCCAAGCGGCCGGAACTCCTGCTCCTGGACGAGCCGTTGGCCGCGCTCGACCCGCTCGCCCGGCACGACTTCATGTCGGCGCTGCTCACCGCGGTGGCCGAGGACGGCCTGTCGGTGGTGTTCTCCTCGCACGCCGTCAACGAGCTGGAACAGAGCTGCGACTACCTGGTGGTGCTGGCCGGCGGCCGGGTCCAGGTGTCGGGGGAGGTGGACGACCTGCTGGCCGACCACCGGATGCTCACCGGCCCGACCGCCGAGGCCGACGCGGTCGCCGAGCGCCTGCCGGTGGTCCGCGACCGCCGGGCCGGTGCCCAGTCCCACCTGCTGGTCCGCACCGGCGGCGTGGACGCGCCGGTCTCCGGAGGCTGGCGCCAACAGCGCATCGGCCTGGAGGAGTTGGTGCTCGCCTACCTGCGCGAGCCGGCCGCCTCCGCCCTGCCCGGCCCGCGCGGGGCCGTCCGTCCGAACCAGAAGGTACTGTCGTGAGTTCGACCACCCTCGCCCCGCCCCGCTCCGCCGTGCTGCGGGCCGCCGGGCTGCGCCACCGCCCCGCGCTGCTGACCCTGCTCGCCGTGATGGGCGTGGTCTCGCTCGCCCTGCTGCTCCACGGCTGGTACCTGCACGCCGGGCTGGACCGGACGGGCGCGGGATCCTGCGACCCGGCCACCGACGCCTGTCGGGTCAAGTTCAAGCAGTTCCTGCACCAGTACGCCGACAGCGTGCCGATGCTCACCTCCGTGTCCTACGTCCTCGGTGGAACCTTCGGCGCCTTCCTCGGCGGCCCCTTGCTGGCACGGGAGTTCGAGCACGGCACGGTCCGCTTCGCCTGGACCCAGGGTGCGGGGCGGAGCCGCTGGACGGCGGGCGGCCTGGTCGTGGGCGGCGCGGTGCTGGCCGGCGTGTCGGTGCCGTTCGGGTTGCTGCTGCGGTGGTGGAGCGTGCCGTCGGTGATGGCGAGCGGAAGCTTCAGCCCGGAGGCCTTCGTGCAGCTGCCGCCCGTCCTGGTCGGCCGGGTGCTGGTGGCCTTCGGGGTGGCGGCGCTGGCCGGCGCGGTGCTGCGCCGCACGGTGATCGCGGTGGGCCTCGGCCTGGCGGTCTCGGTCGCGCTGCCGTTCCTCGCGTACGCCGTGCGTTCGCACTACATGGCTCCGGTGGAGGAGCCGGTGCACACCCTGGCGCCGCTGGCGCTGGACGACCGCTGGGTGCTGAGCGTCTGGTTCTCCGACCCGGCCGGCAACCGGATCTCCGAGAGCGACTTCTACAACCTCGGACGTGACTACGCCAACCTCCAGTCCCTGGTGAGCGACGGCGGTTACACCATGCACCAGGTGTACCAACCGGCGGACCGGCTCTGGCCGTTCCAGTGGATCGAGTTCGGCTGGACGACCCTGCTCGCCGTGGCGCTGTGCGCCGCCGCGGTCTGGTGGGTGCGGCGTCGGGCTGCCTGACCTGGGCCGTTCACATCTGTGTTGAAGTGAATACGTCAAATCCCTTGCGGGGACGGCGCCCTGGGCGTTTGCTTCTCGTTAGGAAGGTTTCCTAACCTACGAGGAACCGGAGCATCCCCATGCGCCCTCAGCCCCGCCGTGCCCTCCGCATCGCCCTCGCCGCCGCTCTGGTGGCCGCGCCCCTCACCGTCGCGGCCACCTCGGCCGCCCAGGCCGCCCCCGAGGCCGCGGCCTCCGTCCGGCTCAAGGGGGCCGGCCTCGACGACCCGCACAAGAAGGACATCGCGATGCAGCTGGTGTCCAGTGCGGAGAACTCGTCGCTGGACTGGAAGGCCCAGTACAAGTACATCGAGGACATCGGTGACGGCCGCGGCTACACCGCCGGCATCATCGGCTTCTGCTCGGGCACGGGCGACATGCTGGAGCTGGTCCAGCACTACACCGACCTCAACCCCGGCAACGTCCTCGCCAAGTACCTGCCCGCGCTGAAGAAGGTCAACGGCAGCGACTCGCACGCCGGGCTCGGCACCGCCTTCACCAAGGACTGGGCCGCCGCCGCCAAGGACCCTGCCTTCCAGCAGGCCCAGAACGACGAGCGCGACCGGGTGTACTTCAACCCCGCCGTCAACCAGGCCAAGGCCGACGGCCTCCGCGCGCTCGGCCAGTTCGCCTACTACGACGCCATCGTGATGCACGGCCCGGGCGACAGCTCCGACAGCTTCGGCGGCATCCGCGCGGCCGCGATGAAGAAGGCGAGGACGCCCGCCCAGGGCGGCGACGAGGCCACCTACCTCAAGGCCTTCCTTGCCGCCCGCAAGGTGGCCATGAAGAAGGAGGCCGCGCACTCCGACACCAGTCGGGTCGACACCGAGCAGCTGGTGTTCCTCAACGCCGGGAACTTCGACCTCAACCCGCCGCTCAAGTGGAAGGTCTACGGCGACAGCTACAGCATCGACGGCTGACGCCCGGGTCGGAGCAGTGGCGGGAGGCCGTTCGCCCCGGTCGCCCGCCGCACCGGCATTCGCCCCCCCGCGAACGGCCCCCCGCGAAATACCCAAGGGAGTGTGAAAGTCCTGTTCATCCCGTAACGAATCGAGCAACGGGATAACGAAGGATCCCTCCCGCATTGACGCATTCGCCCGGTGGCGTTTGACTCCCTCCCCTGCCGCAGTGTTGCGGCGCAGTACAGGAGGCACCACCGATCATGATCAGACCCATGCGCGTCGCGGCCACGGGCACGGCCGCCGTGTCGCTCGCACTCGCTCTCACGGCCTGCGGTCAGACCGTCGCGACCCAGACACCGGCGGCCGGCGGAGACGGCGGCGAGGGCATCGGTCTGCTGCTACCGGAGAGCACCTCCTCCACCCGGTACGACACGTTCGACAAGCCGCTGATCGAGAAGACGGTGGCGGGCCTCTGCTCGAAGTGCACGGTGAGCTACGCCAACGCGGGCGGCGACGCGAACGCCCAGAAGAAGCAGTTCGACGACCTGGTCGCCAAGGGCGTGAAGGTCATCCTGCTCGACCCGGTCGACGCCAAGCTCACCGCCCCGTGGGTGGACGCCGCCAACGCCAAGGGCGTGAAGGTCGTCGCCTACGACCGGCTGGCCCAGGGCAAGGTCGCGGCGTACGTCTCCTTCGACAACCAGCGGACCGGCCAACTCCAGGGCCAGTCCCTGCTCGACGCCCTCGGGCCGAAGGCCTCCTCGGCCAACGTCGTGATGATCGACGGCGCCGAGTCCGACCCCAACGCGGCGCAGTTCAAGACGGGCGCGCACCTGGCGCTGGACGGCAAGGTCAAGATCGCCTACGAGCAGTCCGGCGAGTGGAAGCCGGAGGTGGCCACGGCGAAGACGAACGAAGCCATCCAGAGCCTCGGGAAGAACGGCATCCAGGCCGTCTACGCCGCGAACGACGGGATGGCCGCCGCCGTCATCGACGCCCTGAAGGCCGCAGGCATCAAGAACGTGCCGGTGGGCGGCCAGGACGCCTCCATCGACGCGATCCGCCGGGTGCTCACGGGCGAGCAGGCGTACACCATCTACAAGCCGTACAAGCCCGAGACGGACGCGGCGGGCACCATCGCCGTCCAGCTGGCCGAGGGCATGGACATCAGCACCACCGCGACCTCGTCCACGGACAGCGGCGGGCTGCACATCCCCTCGCTGCTCCTCACCCCGATCGTGGTGACCAAGTCGAGGGTGGAGGCCACCGTCGTCGCCGGCGGGCTCTACAAGGCGTCGGACATCTGCACCCAGCAGTACGAGGAGGCCTGCGCGGAGGCCGGCGTCAAGTAGCCGGGACCGTCCGGAACCCGGCGGGGGCGCGGCCGCACCGACCCGGTGCGGCCGCGCCCCCGCCGTCGAGGATCAGGCGCTCGCGGTGTAGTCGTAGAAGCCGCGGCCGGACTTGCGGCCCAGCAGGCCGGCGTCGACCATCCGGGACAGCAGCGGCGGAGCGGCGTACAGCGGCTCCTTGTACTCGTCGTACATCGACTCGGCGATCGACACGATGGTGTCCAGGCCGATCAGGTCGCACAGCCGCAGCGGGCCCATCGGGTGGGCGCAGCCGGCCTCCATGCCCTTGTCGATGTCGGAGGCGGTGGCCACGCCCGACTCGAACATCCGGACTGCGGAGAGCAGGTAGGGCACGAGCAGCGCGTTCACCACGAAGCCGGCCCGGTCGCGGGCGCGGATCGGCTCCTTGGCGAGCACCTGGGAGGCGAAGGCCTCGACCCGCTCGGTGGTGACGGCCGACGTGGTCAGGGTCGGGATGACCTCGACCAGCTTCTGCACCGGCGCCGGGTTGAAGAAGTGCAGGCCGATGACCTGCTCCGGGCGGGAGGTGGCGGCGGCCAGCTTCACGATCGGGATCGAGGAGGTGTTGGAGGCCAGGATCGCGTCGCGGCGCTCGATCACCCGGTCCAGGGTCTCGAAGATCTTGACCTTGACGTCCTCGCGCTCGGCGACCGCCTCGACCACCAGGTCGCGGTCGGCGAAGTCGGACAGCTCGACGGTGAAGGACAGCCGGGACAGCGCCTCGTCCCGCTGCTCCGGGGTCAGCTTGCCGCGCTTGACCGCCGTCTCCAGCGAGTTGGTCAGCCGGGTGCGCCCGAACTCCAGCGCCTCACCGCTGGCCTCCGACACCATGACGTCCAGCCCGGCCCGGGCGAAGACCTCGGCGATGCCCGACCCCATCAGTCCGCAGCCGACTACTCCGACGCGCGCGATGTCACTCACTCAGTTGCCCTTCGGTGGTGCTGGGGGTCGCCCAGCGAACTGGTGGCCCAGCGAGCTGCTGGTCAACGGGTCGGTGTACCGGAATGGGTGCACCGGTCACCGCCCCGACGACGTTACTACTCCGTACCGGCGAGTAGGTCACCCCCTCCCCGGCGCAGTGCCAGCGCGTTTCCCGGCGCGACGCCGGTCCGACGGGTCCTCCGAACGGGTGAGGCCGGGCCGCCCGCGCGTGTGCCCGGGGCCGCCGCCGCCCGGTGCCCGACAGAATGCCGCAGACGGGGGCAGGGGACGGGAAGGGAGAACACGGTACCGATGGGATCGCTCACGGGGCAGGTCGCCCTGGTCACCGGCGCCGGCCGGGGCATCGGCCGGGAGATCGCCATCGGGCTGGCCGCCGAGGGAATGGCCGTCGGCCTGGTCGGCCGCACCCACGACACGCTGACCGCGACCCTCAAGGAGTGCGTCAAGCACGGCTCCCGGGGCGTCGCCGTCACCGCCGACGTCTGCCGCCACGGCTCGGTGCGCGAGGCCGTCCGGCTGGTCGAGCGGGACCTCGGTCCGATCGACCTGCTGGTCAACAACGCCGGCCTGGTCGACCGGGAGGAGGTGCCGCTCTGGGAGACCGACCCCAACCAGTGGTGGCAGGTGGTCGAGACCAACCTGCGCGGCCCCTACAACCTGCTGCGCTGCGTCCTGCCCGGCATGGTCACCCGCCGCAGCGGCCGGGTGGTCAACCTCAGCTCCGGCTTCGCGCTGCGCCCGGACGGCAACTACACCGCGTACGCGACCTCCAAGGGCGCGCTGCTCCAGCTCTCCGACAACATGGCGGACTCGCTGGCCCGGCACCACGTCGTGGTCCTCGACATCAGCCCCGGCGCGGTGCCCACCGACATGACCGCCGGGATGCCGATGTTCCGGGACATGAAGGCCTGGGCCTCCATCCCGTACATGGTCGCGGTCACCGTGGACGCGGCCCGCGGCCGCTTCGACGCGCTGCACGGGCGGTTCATCCACGCCGGGCGCGACGACCTGGAGGAGCTGGTCCAGCGGGCCGAGGAGATCCGGACGGCGGACGCCCGGACCCTGCGGCTGCGCCCGTACAAGGGCGACGACCCGATGGCCTGAGTGGGCCGCCCGACCCGGCCCGGCCCGGCCCGACCGCTCAGGCCGTCGGGTACCAGGCCGTCGGGTCGGTCCGATCAGCCGCTCAGGCGCACAGCTGGCTGGCGGTGACCGCCTTGAGCCCCGCCTTGCCCAGCCCGTCCAGGATCGCCGGAAGCGCGTCGATGGTGCACTGGTGGCCCATGTGCAGGGCCACCACCGAGCCGCCGCGCACCGCGCTCAGCACCCGGCGCTGCAGCTCGGCGGCGGTCGGGTCGGTGTAGTCGCGCGGGTCGACGTCGAAGGACAGCACGTGCTCGTAGCCGACGGCCTTGGCCTGCTGGGCCACCATCGAGGTGGCGTACTGCGCGGCGGAGGGGCGGAACCAGCGGCCGATCGAGCCGGTCAGCGCCTTCAGCCGGTCGGCGCACTGGGCGATCTCGGCGCGGGCCTGATCCGGGCTCATCGAGGAGATGTCGAGGTGGTTCTGGGTGTGGTTGCCCAGCTCGTGGCCGGCGTCCAGGATCCGCCGGACCATCTGCGGCTGCTGGTCCAGCCAGCTGCCGACCACCATCACGGTCAGCCTGGCGCCGTGCTGCTCGGCCGTCTCCAGCAGGGCGGTGGCGAGCTTCGGGTCGCCGCTGCCGTGGCAGGTGAGGGCCACGTTCTTGGCGGTCCGCGGGCCGTGCACCACCTCGTACGGGGTGCCGGCCGCCAGCGGCGGCAGCACGGGCGGGGTCGGCGGGGCGGAGGTCTGGGGGGCCGCCGGGGTCCCCGTGGCGGTGGGCGCCGGGCCGGTCGGGGAGGGGGAGGCGGGCTCCTCCCCGCCCTTCCAGGCCGGGTCGGTGGTGTGCTGGGGATCGACACTGCCGGGGTGCGCGGCGAGCGCCGCCCCGGGCTCGGCGCGGCGGGGCGTGTCGCTGCCGCAGGACGTCAGGAGCCCGGCGGAGGCGGACAGGGCGGCCAGCTTGGCGGCGGTGCGCAGTACGGTGCGGCGGTCGGCTGTCATCGGCAGCCAGCATAGAGATGACAGCACCGCCCGGCGATCCGGTGCCGCCGTCCGAACCAGCTTTGACGTGCACACACTCTTTTCTCGGGTGTTGCGTAAACCTGAACTCCCGCTGTTTCCACGGGGTGTCCTTGGATACGATCACCGCGCACCACGTGTTACGGGGCAGTAGGCACATTCCGGCATTGCGCATTGGGGGCGGAACAGGATGCACGAGGACACCGCGGCCACCGCGGCCACCGACCGGGACAGCCGCACCGGCTGGGAGTGGGCCAGAGCCGACGACTGGCAGCCGCCGAGCGAACTCGACACCGGCGTCCCGCACACCGCCCGGATGTACGACTACTACCTGGGCGGCAAGGACAACTTCGAGGCGGACCGCAAGGCCGCCCAGGCCGCGATAGCCGCCTACCCGGCGCTGCCGCTGCTGGCCCGCACCAACCGGCAGTTCCTCGGCCGGGCCGTCGAGTTCGCGGCGGGCCGGGGGATCCGCCAGTTCATCGACATCGGCACCGGGATCCCCGCCGTGGGCTCCACCAGCGAGGTCGCCCAGCGGGTGGCCCCGGACGCCCGGGTCGTGTACGTGGACAACGACCCGATCGTCGCGACCCACGCCCGCGCCCTGCTGGCCGGCCACCCGGCCGGACACACCTCGGTCATCGAGGCCGACCTGCGCGACCCGGAGGCGATCCTCGGCCACCCCGCGCTGGCCGCCGCCGTCGACCTCTCCCGGCCCGTCGCGCTGATGCTCGTCGCCGTCCTGCACTTCATCCGCGACGAGGACGGCGCCGAGCGGATCGTCCGCACCCTGCGCGACGCGCTCGCTCCCGGCAGCGCCCTGATCCTCTCCCACGGCAGCCCCGACTTCGCCTCCCGCGAGAGTGCCGCCGAGGGCACCCGGATCTACCGGAGCGCCAGCGCCCCGCTGGTGCTGCGGCCCCGGGCGGGAGTCGAACCCTTCTTCGGCGACTTCGAGTTCGTCGGCCCCGGGCTCGTCCAGCTGCCGCTCTGGCGCCCGACCGCGGGGCACGTCCGCACCACCGAGCTGCCGGAGGGCTGGCAGGACGTCTCCGCGTACGCGGGCGTCGCGGTCAAGGCGTGACGGCGTGAAGGCGTGCGGCCGGGCAGGCGTGAAGCCCGTGACGGCGTGAGGCCGTGACGGCCTCGGAAGCGTGAGCACGGCCCGTCCCGGCGCCCCCTCCGGCGCCGGGACCGGCCGATCGCAGACCGCGGCCGGGCGCTGACAACCCCTCACCCGAGCGGATGCCGTGCGGCATGACCACCGCACTGCCGCCGCTCCCGCCCCTGCCGACCGGAGCCGCCGAACTGCTGCGGGCCGTCGACGCCCCGCCCCGGCTGGTCGCCCACCTCGCGCTCGTGCACCAGGTCGCCGAGCAGATCGCCGGATTCTGCGCCGCGGAGGGCCTGGCCTTCGACCGCGAGGCCGTCCGCTTCGGCGCCGCCACCCACGACATCGGCAAAGTCATCCACCCCGAAGAGCTCTCCGGACCGGGCTCCGCGCACGAACCCGCGGGTCACGCCCTGCTGTTGGCGCACGGCGTCGCCGAGCCGCTGGCCCGCTTCGCCCGCAGTCACGCGAGTTGGGGCGAGCCCGGCACCACCACCGAGGAGCTGCTGGTCAGCCTGGCCGACAAGGCCTGGAAGAACAGGCGCGTCCGCGACCTGGAGGACCTGGTGGTCGACCGGCTCGCCGAGGCCACCGGCCGGGAACGCTGGGAGGCCTTCCTCGCCCTGGACGACCTGCTCACCACGATCGGCGAGGACGCCCCCCGGCGGCTCGCGCTGCAGGCCGCCCATCCGGTGCGTACCGGGCGAAATTGACGCGACAGCGCCCGGCGGACGGTGCTAGCTTCCGCGCCATGGAACCCCTCAGTGACCCAGAGATCCGCGCGTCCTTCGTCAACTGCTCCAAGGGCGAGGCCGGTCGGCTCAACCTGCCCCGGGGCCTGGCCGAACTGCCTTGGGAGAGCCTGGACTTCCTCGGCTGGCGGGACCAGGGCGCGCCCGACCGGGCATACCTGGTGGCGCCGTACGGGGGCGAGCTGGTCGGGGTGACGCTGCGCTCGCCGACGGTCCGGCGCAGCCTGACCAAGACCAACGTGTGCTCGCTGTGCATCACCGCGCACGCCGGGTCGGGCGTCGCGCTGCTGGCCGCCCGCCGGGCCGGGGCCGCCGGGCGCGAGGGCAACACCGTGGGCACGTACATCTGCGCCGACCTGGCCTGTTCGCTCTACGTCCGCGGGCTGAAGAAGTCCACCCTGGTCACCCGGCCCGACGAGTCGATGCCGCTGGAGGACCAGATCGCCCGTACGGTGCTCAACCTCGACGCCTTCCTGGCCCGGGTGCTCACCGACACGGTGGCGGCGTAGCGCGGCGGCCGGTCACCGCCGGCGCAGCTGGTCCAGGTCGCGGCGCTCCCGCTTGGTCGGGCGGCCCGCGCCGCGGTCCCGCTCGAAGACCGGTGCCGTGAGCTCGCGCGGCGGTCGCGGCGGGCTGTTGTCGATCAGGCACTCCGCCGCGACCGGCGCACCGACCCGCTTGCGGATCAGCTTCCGCACCTCGACGACCCGTTCGTAGCCCTCCTCGCGGACCCGGACCTCGTCCCCGGGCTTGAGCGTCTGGGCGGGCTTGGCCCGCTCGCCGTTCACCCGTACGTGGCCGGCCTTGCAGGCGGCCGCGGCCAGCGAGCGCGTCTTGGCCAGGCGGACGGACCAGATCCAGACGTCCACCCGCACGCTTCCCTCGTGTTCAGCCATCCCCGGAGCCTATCCAAGCCGCGTCCGGTGTCGCGGGCCCGGCCACCGCGGGCCCAGCCGCTGCCTGCCGAGCCACCGCGGGCCCGGCCCCCGCGGTCTAAGCCGCCGCGGGCGCCTCCTGGACGGCCCAGCCGTTGCCGTCCGGGTCGTTGAAGAACACGAAGTTGTTCCAGGTCTCGCCGTGTCCGTCCACCCGCGTCCCCGCCACGAAGTGCTGGACCGGGCTGACCTCGACGCCGCGCGCCGCCAGTTCCGCGTGCGCCTTCTCTATGTCGGCCACCACCAGCTGGAGCCCCTTCACCGAGCCGGGCGCCGCGTCGATCACCCCGGTGCCCACCACGATGGAGCAGTGCGAACCCGGGGGAGTCAGCTGGACCACCCGGATCCCGTCACGCAGCCGGGTGTCGTGGTCCACCGTGAAGCCGGCCTGCTCCTCGTAGAAGAGCTTGGCGCGGTCCACGTCCGCCACCGGGACCACCACGACTTCGAGTTTCCAGTCCATTGCCCTCACCCCTCTCGGTCGGGCACTTCCAGTATCTGCCCGAACCCTTCCCGGGTGGCCTTCGGATAGCCTGAGAACACGATGAATCCGCAGACCACGCCCGCCGAACCCGCGCCGGCCACCTCGTTCGCCACGCCCTGGGGCGCCCTCGACCTCACCCGCTTCCCGGCGGACCCGCGCGAGCGGTTGCGGGCCTGGGACGCCGCCGACGAGTACCTGCTGCGCCACCTCGCCGGCGAGGCCGACAGCGCCGACGGCGTGGCCACCGAGCTGGCCGGCCGTCGGATCGCCGTCCTCGGCGACCGCTGGGGCGCGCTCACCACCGCGCTGGCGCCGTACGGGCCGGTCCAGATCACCGACTCCCACCTCGGCCGGCAGGCCACCCGGGAGAACCTGGCCCGGGCCGGCGCCGCCGTCGACGAGGCCCGGCTGCTCACCACCCGGGACACCCCGCCGGAGCGGATCGACGTCCTGCTGGTGCGCGTCCCCAAGAGCCTGGCCCTGCTGGAGGACCAGTTGCACCGGCTCGCCCCGGCGATCCACCCCGGCACCGTCGTGGTCGGCACCGGCATGGTGACCGAGATCCACACCTCCACCCTGCAGCTGTTCGAGAAGGTCCTCGGCCCGACCCGCACCTCGCTGGCCGTCCGCAAGGCCCGGCTGATCTTCTGCACCCCCGACCCGGCGCTCGACCCCGGCCCCAGCCCGTGGCCGCACCGCTACGCGCTGCCGCCGGACATCGGGGCCGCCGCCGGCCGTACCGTGGTCAACCACGCCGGCACCTTCTGCGCCGAGCGGCTCGACATCGGCACCCGTTTCTTCCTGGCCCACCTGCCCACCCCCGCCGCCGGGGCCCGGGTGGTCGACCTCGGCTGCGGCAACGGCGTCGTCGGTACGGCCGCCGCGCTGACCGGGCCGGGTGCCGAGCTGGTGTTCGTGGACGAGTCCCACCAGGCGGTGGCCTCCGCCGAGGAGACCTTCCGCGCCAACCTGGGCCCGGACGCCCCGGCCGAGTTCCGCACCGCCGACGCGCTCGACCCGGCGGTGTTCGCCGCCGGCTCGGTGGACCTGGTGCTCAACAACCCGCCGTTCCACTCCCACCAGGCCACCACCGACGCCACCGCCTGGCGGATGTTCAGCGGTGCCCGGCGGGCGCTGCGGCCCGGTGGCGAACTCTGGGTGGTCGGCAACCGGCACCTCGGGTACCACGTGAAGCTGCGCAAGCTGTTCGGCAACTGCCAACTCGTCGCCGGGAACCCCAAGTTCGTGGTGCTGCGCGCGGTCAAGCGGTAACCCGCAGCGGGGCGCCGCCGCCACTCGGGGCACGTCCGCGACCACCACTTCGATCCCGGCAACCGTCGCGCCTGTCCGAACTCCATCCAGTCTTGCATGGATTTTCCCTCCCGCGTATATTCATGCCACGACGAAGGAGGAACGCCATGGCATTGCAAGTCGCCGTCGCCGGCGCGAGCGGATACGCGGGCGGCGAGGTGCTGCGTCTGCTGCTCGGCCACCCCGAGGTGGAGATCGGGGCGCTGACCGGCGGCTCCAACGCGGGCAGCAGACTGGGCGCGCTGCAGCCGCACCTGGTCCCGCTGGCCGACCGCGTCCTCCAGCCCACCACCCCCGAGGTGCTCGCCGACCACGACGTGGTGTTCCTGGCGCTGCCGCACGGCCAGTCCGCCGCCGTCGCCGAGGCCCTCGGCCAGAACGTCCTGGTGGTCGACTGCGGCGCCGACTTCCGGCTCAGGGCCGCCGCCGACTGGGAGCAGTTCTACGGCACCGCCCACGCCGGCACCTGGCCCTACGGCCTGCCCGAACTCCCCGGCCACCGCGCCGTGTTGAAGGGCACCAACCGGATCGCCGTGCCCGGCTGCTACCCGACGGCCGTCTCCCTGGCGCTCTTCCCGGCGTACGCGTCCCGGCTCGCCGAGCCGGAGGCCGTGGTGGTCGCCGCGTCCGGCACCTCCGGCGCCGGCAAGGCCGCCAAGCCGCACCTGCTCGGCAGCGAGGTCATGGGCAGCGTCAGCCCGTACGGCGTCGGCGGCGTGCACCGGCACACCCCGGAGATGGTGCAGAACCTCACCCCGGTCGCCGGAGAGCCGGTGACGGTCTCCTTCACACCCACCCTCGTCCCGATGCCGCGCGGCATCCTCGCCACCTGCTCCGCCAAGGCGAAGCCGGGCGTGAGCGCCGAGAGCCTGCGCGCCGCCTACGCCGAGGCGTACGAGGACGAGCCCTTCGTCCACCTGCTGCCCGAGGGGCAGTGGCCGCAGACCAGCAGCGTCTACGGCGCCAACACCGCCCTGGTCCAGGTCGCCCTGGACGCCGCCGCCGGGCGGATCATCGCGATCAGCGCGATCGACAACCTCGTCAAGGGCACCGCGGGCGGCGCGGTGCAGAGCATGAACATCGCCCTCGGCCTGCCCGAGGAGCTGGGCCTTCCGCTGAACGGAGTCGCACCGTGACCACCCAGAACACCGGCGTGACCGCCGCCAAGGGCTTCCGCGCCGCCGGCGTGACCGCGGGCATCAAGGCCTCCGGCACCCCGGACCTCGCCCTGGTGGTCAACGACGGCCCCTCGCTCGCCGCGGCCGGCGTCTTCACCGCCAACCGGGTCAAGGCCGCGCCCGTGCTCTGGTCCCAGCAGGTCCTGAAGGGCGGCCGGGTCTCCGCCGTCGTCCTCAACTCCGGTGGCGCCAACGCCTGCACCGGCCCGGCCGGCTTCCAGGACACCCACGCCACCGCGGAGCACGTCGCCGCGGAGCTGGAGCTCAACTCCGGCGAGGTCGCCGTCGCCTCCACCGGCCTGATCGGCGTCCGGCTGCCGATGGACGTCCTGCTGCCCGGCGTCACCCTGGCCGCCGGGCAGCTCAGCGAGACCGGCGGCGAGGCCGCCGCGATCGCCATCAAGACCACCGACACCGTGCACAAGACCGCCCAGTTCACCAGCCCGGCCGGCTGGACGGTCGGCGGCATGGCCAAGGGCGCGGGCATGCTCGCCCCGAGCCTGGCCACCATGCTGGTCGTGCTCACCACCGACGCCGACCTGGACGCCGCCGATCTGGACGCGGCGCTGCGCGGCGCCACCCGCACCACCTTCGACCGGATCGACTCCGACGGCTGCATGTCGACCAACGACACCGTGCTGCTGCTCGCCTCCGGTGCCAGCGGCATCACCCCGGACCGGGCCGAGTTCGCCGAGGCCGTCCGCACCGTCAGCGCCGACCTGGCCCGCCAGCTGATCGGCGACGCCGAGGGCGCCAGCAAGGACATCCGGATCGACGTCACCGGCGCCGCCACCGAGGACGAGGCCGTCGAGGTCGCCCGCACGATCAGCCGCAACAACCTGCTCAAGTGCGCCATCCACGGCGAGGACCCCAACTGGGGCCGGGTGCTGTCCGCGATCGGCACCACCAGCGCCGCCTTCGACCCCGACCGCCTCGACGTGGCCATCAACGGCGTCTGGGTCTGCAAGGACGGCGGCGTGGGCGAGGACCGCGAGCTGGTGGACATGAAGGCCCGCGACGTCGTCATCACCGCGAACCTCAACGCCGGTACGGCCGGCGCCTCGCTGTGGACCAACGACCTCACGGCCGACTACGTCCACGAGAACAGCGCCTACTCCAGCTGATCCGCCGAGCGTCGATCCGCCGCGACCCGATCCGCCGGGCCGATCCACCGCGAGCTGATCCGCCGAGCCACCCACCCGCTGATCCGCGACATCCGTTCCGACGAGGGAATCCCGTGCAGATCGCACCCAAGGGCGAACAGGCCCGCAACAACACCGCGTTGCCCAAGGCCATGACGCTGATCGAGGCGCTGCCCTGGCTGGAGCGCTTCCACGGCAAGACCATCGTGATCAAGTTCGGCGGCAACGCCATGGTCGACGAGAGCCTCAAGGCGGCCTTCGCCCAGGACGTCGTCTTCCTCCGCTACGCCGGGCTGCACCCCGTCGTGGTGCACGGCGGCGGCCCGCAGATCAGCGCCCAGCTGGACAGGCTCGGCCTGGAGTCCAACTTCACCAACGGCCTGCGCGTCACCACCCCCGAGACCATGGACGTGGTCCGGATGGTGCTGGCCGGTCAGGTCCAGCGCGAGCTGGTCGGCCTGCTCAACGAGCACGGCCCGTTCGCCGTCGGCATGACCGGCGAGGACGCCCACACCATGACGGCCGTCAAGCGCTACGCGGTGGTCGACGGCGAACAGGTCGACATCGGCCTGGTCGGCGACATCGTCAACATCGAGGCCGGCGCCGTGAAGGCGCTGATCGCCGACGGCCGGATCCCGGTCATCTCCTCGATCGCCCGCGGCGCCGACGGCCACGTGTACAACATCAACGCCGACACCGCGGCCGCCGCCCTGGCGGTCGCCCTCGGCGCCGAGATGCTGGTGGTGCTGACCGACGTCGAGGGCCTGTACAAGGACTGGCCGAACTCCGACGACGTGATCAGCCAGCTCAACGCCACTGAACTGGAGACGCTGCTGCCCGGTCTGGCCAGCGGCATGCTCCCCAAGATGGAGGGCTGCCTGCGCGCCGTCCGCTCCGGCGTGGGCACCGCCCGCGTGCTGGACGGCCGGGTGCAGCACAGCCTGCTGCTGGAGATCTTCACCGACGAGGGCATCGGCACGATGGTCGTGCCGGACGACGAACCGACCGTGACCGGGGGACTGGCATGACGCACAACGAGCAGCTCACCGACCGGTGGCAGCACAGCTTCACCGACAACTACGGCACCCCCCGGATCCCGCTGGTGCGCGGCGAGGGCGCCAAGCTCTGGGACGCGGACGGCAAGGAGTACACCGACCTGCTCGGCGGCATCGCCGTCAACGCCCTCGGCACCGCCCACCCGGCGGTCGTCGAGGCCGTCAGCAAGCAGATCGCCACCCTCGGCCACGTCTCCAACCTCTTCATGGCCGAGCCGACCATCGCCCTCGCCGAGCGGCTGCTGAAGCTGGACGGACGCGAGGGCGGCCGGGTGTTCTTCTGCAACTCCGGCGCCGAGGCCAACGAGGCCGCCTTCAAGATCAGCCGGCGCACCGGCCGCACCCACCTGGTCGCCCTCCAGGGCGGCTTCCACGGCCGGACGATGGGCGCCCTCGCGCTCACCGGCCAGCCCGCCAAGCAGGACCCGTTCCGCCCGCTGCCCGGCGACGTCACCCACGTCCCGTTCGGCGACGTCGAGGCGCTGCGCGCCGCCGTCACCACGGAGACCGCCGCCGTCTTCCTGGAGCCGGTCCAGGGCGAGAACGGCGCGATCCCGCTGCCCGAGGGCTACCTCGAGGCAGCCCGCGCGATCACCCGGGCCACCGGCACCCTGCTGGTCCTGGACGAGATCCAGACCGGCATCGGCCGTACCGGCTACTGGTTCGCCCACCAGGCCTTCGAGGGCGTCGAGCCCGACGTCGTCACCCTGGCCAAGGCGCTCGGCGGCGGACTGCCGATGGGCGCGGTGCTGGCCTTCGGTGAGGCCGCCGAGCTGCTCACGCCGGGCCAGCACGGCACCACCTTCGGCGGCAACCCGGTGGCCGCCGCGGCCGGACTCGCGGTGCTGGACACCATCGAGTCCGAGGGCCTGCTGGAGCACGTCCGCAAGATCGGCGACCGGCTGCGGCACGGCGTCGAGGCGATCGGCGACCCGCTGGTCTCGCACGTGCGCGGGGCCGGACTGCTGCTCGGCATCGTGCTCACGCGGCCGGTCTCCGCCCTGATCCAGGCCGCCGCCCAGCAGGCGGGCTTCCTGGTCAACGCCGCCGTCCCGGACGCCGTACGGCTGGCTCCGCCGCTGGTGCTCACCGAGCAGGAGGCGGACGCCTTCCTCGCCGCGCTGCCGGGCATCCTCCGGACGGTGCGCGAGAGCGCCCCGGCCGATGCGAGTTGACCGTCGTCCGGGAGAATAATCACATGACCGATTCCCGCTCCGGCCCGTCCGCCGCCGGCCCGACGCCGCAGGTCCCGCAGACCCGCACCGCGCGCCACCGGCGGATCGTGGACCTGCTCACCCGCCAGCCCGTGCGTTCGCAGAGTCAGCTCGCGAAGCTGCTCGCCGACGACGGACTCGTGGTCACCCAGGCCACCCTCTCCCGGGACCTGGACGAGCTGGGCGCGGTCAAGATCCGCAACCGGGACGGCGCGCTGATCTACGCCGTCCCGGCCGAGGGCGGCGACCGCACGCCGCGCGCGCCGATGGGGGAGTCGGCCAGCGAGGGCCGGATGGCCCGGCTGGCCGGCGAGCTCATGGTCTCCGCCACCGCCTCCGGCAACCTGGTCGTGCTGCGCACCCCGCCGGGGGCCGCGCAGTTCCTCGCCTCGGCCATCGACCAGGCCGAGGTGTTCGAGATCATCGGCACCATCGCGGGCGACGACACCGTGCTGCTGATCAGCCGCGACGCCGCCGGCGGCCAGGCGCTGGCCGACCACCTCATGCAACTCGCCCAGGCCAAGGCGCAGTAGCACCTGCCCGACCCCGAACCCCTGCCGCGGAGCCCCGCGGCAGGGGTTTTGTGTTTCATACGGCGTGATGCATACTTATGCCACCCACTGCACAAGTGTAAGGAGCCCCCGCGATGACCGCCCAGCAGTCCTCCGACGTCCGCCTCTGGGGCGCGCGCTTCGCCGACGGCCCGTCCGAGGCGCTGGCCAGGCTCTCGGCCTCCGTCCACTTCGACTGGCGCCTCGCCCCGTACGACATCGCCGGCTCCAGGGCCCACGCCCGGGTGCTCCACCGGGCCGGCCTGCTCTCCGACGAGGAGCTGTCCGGCATGCTGGCCGGACTCGACCAGCTGCTCACCGACGTCCGGTCGGGGGCCTTCGTCGGCACCGTCGCCGACGAGGACGTCCACACCGCCCTGGAGCGCGGCCTGCTGGAGCGCCTCGGCGCCGACCTCGGCGGCAAGCTGCGGGCCGGGCGCTCGCGCAACGACCAGATCGCCACCCTGTTCCGGATGTACCTGCGGGACCACGCCAGGACCATCGGCGGCCTGCTGCTCGACCTCCAGCACGCCCTGGTCGGCCTCGCCGAGGCGCACCCGGACACCGCCATGCCGGGCCGCACCCACCTCCAGCACGCCCAGCCGGTGCTCTTCGCCCACCACGTCCTCGCGCACGTGCAGGCCCTCGGCCGGGACGCCGAGCGGCTGCGCCAGTGGGACGCCCGCACCGCCGTCTCCCCGTACGGCTCCGGCGCGCTGGCCGGTTCCTCGCTCGGTCTCGACCCGGAGGCCGTCGCCGCCGACCTCGGCTTCGAGGGCGGCTCGGTCGGCAACTCCATCGACGGCACCGCCTCGCGCGACTTCGTCGCCGAATTCGCCTTCGTCACCGCGATGATCGGCGTCAACCTCTCCCGGATCGCGGAGGAGGTGATCATCTGGAACACCAAGGAGTTCGGCTTCATCACCCTGCACGACGCCTTCTCCACCGGCTCCTCGATCATGCCGCAGAAGAAGAACCCGGACATCGCCGAGCTCGCCCGCGGCAAGTCCGGTCGGCTGATCGGCAACCTGACCGGCCTGCTGGCCACCCTCAAGGCGCTGCCGCTCGCCTACAACCGGGACCTCCAGGAGGACAAGGAGCCGGTCTTCGACTCCTGCGACACGCTGGAGGTGCTGCTGCCCGCCTTCACCGGGATGATGGCCACCCTCACCGTGCACCGGGAGCGGCTGGAGGAGCTGGCCCCGGCCGGCTTCTCGCTCGCCACCGACATCGCCGAGTGGCTGGTCAAGCAGGGCGTGCCGTTCCGGGTCGCGCACGAGGTCGCCGGGGCCTGCGTCAAGGTCTGCGAGGCCGAGGGCATCGAGCTGGGGGACCTGACGGACGAGCGGTTCGCCTCGATCTCCGAGCACCTGACCCCCGAGGTCCGCTCGGTGCTCAGCGTGCACGGCGCCATCGCCGCCCGCAACGGGCGCGGCGGCACCGCCCCCTCGGCCGTCGCGGTCCAGCTCGCCGAGGTGAAGGCGGACCTGGCGCGGCAGCAGGAGTGGGTCGCCCAGGGCTGACCCCTGGGGCGGCGGGGGAGGGGCGCGGCGGGCCGACCGGCGCGCCCCTCCCGCGTGCGCGCCCCGGCCCGGGCGTAACCGGCCCCGCCCGGGCCCGTCATCCACGGTGTGTGCACCCCCCTTCCGTCCGTCCCCTCCGCCGAGGACGTCTACCTCGCCGAACACCGCCGCCGCGTGGTCCGCGAGACCGTCGCCGCCCTGCCCGGCCGCTGCCCCCAGCTGATCGCCGCCCTCGCCGAGGACCCGCCACCGACGTACCGCGAACTCTCCGAGCGCCTCGGCATGCCGCGCGGCTCCATCGGTCCCACCCGCTCCCGCTGCCTGGCCTGCCTGCGCCTCCTCCTCCACGCCGAGCGCTACCCGTGACCGCGCCCGGCCCGACTCGCGCTGCGTGACCACCTGACCCGGGTGCCCCCACCTCCCGCACCCTCTCGGGCCCGCCGCGTCCCGCCCCCACTGCGGCGTGACCCTTGCCACGTCTGCCCCTCCGAAGGTTGAGGGAACCTGACACCCGGGTAGCACGCTGGCGAACGTCACTCTTGACGGTGGCGCACACGCTCGGATACTGAGCGTGGGCGCGCCACCCTCTGCGCGCCGGGCACGATGACTGGGGAGGCCCCTCCACATGGGCATGAGCGTGATCATCTCGGCCGCTGCGGCCGAGGACGCGGAGCAGATCCTCAAGCTCCAGTACCTGGGCTACCAGCCCGAGGCGGAGCTGTACGGCGACTGGGCGATCGAGCCCCTGACCCAGAGCCTGGAGAGCCTCCGCACCGAACTGACCGAGCAGCACGTCCTGGTCGCCCGCCTGGGCGACGAGGTGGTGGGCGTCGTCCGCGGCCATGTCGACGCCGAGGGCATCGGCCGGATAGGGCGTCTGGTGGTCCACCCCCGGATGCAGCGGCACGGCCTGGGCGGCAGGCTCCTGGAGGCGTTGGAGCGCAGGATGGCCGAGGACAGTCGCCCGGTGACGGCCTACCGGCTGTTCACCGGCCACCGCAGCCTCGGCAACCTGCGGCTGTACGCCCGCCAGGGCTACCGGCAGACCTCGGTCGAGCAGGTCAGCAGCCGGCTGAGCTTCGTGCACCTGGAGAAGCCGGTCGCGAGCGAGCTGGCCGCGACGGCCTGAGCCCCACCCGCCCGGGCCCCACCCGCCCGGCCTCACCCGCCTGAGCCCCGCCCGTCCCCGGGCATCCCTAGACGCCGCCACCATCCGGACGCCCCGGTGGCGGCGTCGAGGCACATCTCCGCAGGTCGGAACGGCCGGTGTCCGCAATGCGGACAGTAGCCGTCACACAGTTGGGCGCAATTCGGGTCATCTGTTTTACTGGCTCACATGACTGCGACGACGAACTGGACCCCCACCGGCACGCTGCCGGCAGGTGAGCGTGCCATGTGCCGTCGAATGTGTCACTGCTGAGGGCCACCGCCCCCGGGCACCCCGTCGAGGGTGCCTCCCCCTCGCGCCCCGAAGCGAGAATCCGGCGCCGCTCCCGCCCGTGCGAGCGCGCCGTCCTCCCGGAAAGCCTCCCCTCCGGCGTGCCCGCCCAGCGGCGGCCGTCGATGACTCGTCAGGGCCGCGCCGTCGTGCGGCCCGGCCGGCCTGCGGCCACGATCAAGGGGTGGCAGCTCCGGATCCCCTTGGTGAGGCGTCGTAGGACACCGCCGATCGAACGCAGGTCGGCCGGTGGACTCCGCCGCCCGCCCCCGACCCACGGAAGCAGCTGTGATCACCACCACGGACCTGACCAAGGTCTACCGTTCCCGAGGCCGCGAGGTGACCGCCCTCGCCGGTGTCGACCTGCACGTCCGCCCGGGCGAGGTCTACGGAGTCGTCGGCACCAGCGGCGCCGGCAAGTCCACCCTCATCCGCTGCGTGAACATGCTGGAGCGCCCGACCTCCGGCACGGTCACCGTGGACGGGGTCGAGCTCACCGCCCTGTCCGGCGGCGAGAACCGGGCCGGCAAGGACCTGCGCGAGGCGCGCCGCCGGATCGGCATGGTCTTCCAGCACTTCAACCTGCTCTCCTCCCGCACGGTGCAGCAGAACGTCGAGCTGCCGCTGGAGATCATCGGCCTGGACCGCACCCAGCGCCGCCGCAAGGCCGCCGAACTATTGGACCTGGTCGGCCTCGGCGACAAGGCCCGCAGTTACCCCAACCAGCTCTCCGGCGGCCAGAAGCAGCGGGTGGGCATCGCCCGCGCCCTGGCCGGCGACCCCAAGGTGCTGCTCTCCGACGAGGCCACCTCGGCGCTCGACCCGGAGACCACCCGCTCGATCCTCAAGCTGCTGCGCGACCTCAACCAGCAGCTGGGCCTGACGGTCCTGCTGATCACCCACGAGATGGACGTCATCAAGTCCGTCTGCGACTCCGCCGCCCTGATGCGCGGCGGCCGGGTGGTGGAGTCCGGCGAGCTGACCGACCTGCTGGCCGAGCCCGGCTCGGAGCTGGCCCGGGAGCTGTTCCCGCTCAGCGAGTTCGGCACCGGCCATCCCGGCACCACCGTCCTGGAGATCACCTTCCAGGGCGACACCCCGGCGCAGCCCTTCGTCTCCCAGCTGGCCCGGACCTACCAGATCGACATCAACATCCTGGGTGCCGCGGTGGAGACCATCGCGGGCCGGATGGTCGGCCGGATGCGGGTGGAGCTGCCCGGCGGCCACCAGGACAACGTGGTGCCGATCGGCTACCTGCGCGAGCAGGGCCTGCAGGTGGACGTGATCGGCACGGCGAACGGAGCGGCGGCATGAGTGGCCTGAGCTGGGACCAGATGCAGGAGCTGATGTGGCCCGCCACCCAGGAGACCTTCCAGATGGTCGGGGTCGCGACGGTCTGCACCGTCCTGGTCGGACTCCCCATCGGCGTGCTGCTGGTGCTCACCTCCAAGGGCGGGGCGCTGCAGAACCAGCCGGTGAACAAGGTGCTGGGCGCGGTCGTGAACCTCGCCCGCTCGCTGCCGTTCATCATCCTGATGATCGCGCTGATCTCCTTCACCCGGTGGCTGACCGGCAACTCCCTCGGCTGGCAGGCCGCGACCGTGCCGCTGACCGTCGGTGCGATCCCCTTCTTCGCCCGGCTGGTCGAGACCTCCGTGCGTGAGGTCGACCGCGGTCTGATCGAGGCGGTCCAGGCGATGGGCGGCAGCACCTGGACGCTGGTGCGCAAGACGCTCGTCCCCGAGGCGCTGCCCGGCATCGTGGCCTCCGTCACCACCACGGTCATCGCGCTGATCGGCTACTCCGCGATGGCCGGCACGGTCGGCGGTGGCGGCCTGGGCGACCTCGCCTACCGGTACGGCTACCTGCGCTTCGAGACCGCCTTCATGTGGATCATCGTGGCCGAGATCGCGATCATCGTCACCGTGATCCAGCTGGCCGGCGACCTCGCCGTGCGCCGGCTGGCCAACCGGGGACGCGGCGGCGGACGCACCCGCCTGCTCCGCCCGCGCGCCTCCGCCCCGGCCCCCGACGAGGACCTCGTCGCCTCCTAGACCTCCCTCGTCCGACCTCCGGACGCGGCTCCCCGTATCACGCAGAAAGGCACTTTTCGTGCGCAACGTTCTGAAGTTCACCAGTGTCCTCGCCACCGCCGGCCTCGCCCTGTCGCTGGCCGCCTGCGGCAGCTCGGGCTCGTCCTCCTCGGACCCGAACGCGCCGCTGAAGGTCGTCGCCAGCCCGACCCCGCACGGGCAGGTCCTGAAGTTCGTCAACGACAACCTCGCGGCCAAGGCGGGCCTCAAGCTCGACATCAAGGAGGTCACCGACTACGTGACCCCCAACACGGCGGTGCAGGACGGTTCGGCCGACGCCAACTACTTCCAGCACGTCCCGTACCTGGATGACTTCAACAAGAAGAACGGCACGGACATCGTCTCGGTCGAGACCGTCCACCTGGAGCCGCTGGGCGTCTACTCCAAGAAGGTCAAGTCGATCAACGACCTGCCGTCCGGCGCCACCGTCGGCCTGCCGAACGACGCCACCAACGAGGGCCGCGCGCTCAAGCTGCTCGCCGACAACAAGCTCATCACCCTCAAGGAGGGCGCCGGCACCGCCGCCACCCCGGCGGACGTGACGGGCAACCCGAAGAACTTCAAGTGGAAGGAGCTGGAGGCCGCCCAGCTGCCCCGCTCCATCGCCGACCTCGACGCCGCCGTGATCAACGGCAACTACGCGCTCGACTCCGGCCTGAAGCCCGCCACCGACGCCCTGGTGCTGGAGAAGGCCGAGGGCAACCCGTACGCCAACATCCTCGCCGTCAAGAAGGGCAAGGAGAACGACCCGCGGGTGAAGAAGCTGGCCGAGCTGCTGCACTCCGACGAGGTCAAGAAGTACATCGACGACACGTTCCAGGGTTCGGTCATCCCTGCGTTCTGATCGTCGTACGTCATATCGCGTGGCGTCCGACCGGGCCCCCGCCGCACCTCGGCGGGGGCCCGGTCGGGCAGTATGCACCAGGGACACCACGGCGGACCGGGTTCTGACGTACCGTCGTGCGACCGGCGCACCGCGTGATACCCGGGGTGCGCCGGAGGCGTACGGTGTTGTGTTCACGACCCGGCGAGGAGAGACGGCATGGCAGCGAGCTTCCCCGAGACCGCCATCAGCACCGAACGGCTGCTGCTGCGTCCCCTTGTGGAGGACGACGCCCCGGGCCTGGCCACCATGATGGCCGACGACCTCGTCCTGGCCTGGACGGACCTGCCCCACCCCTTCACCGAGGGCTACGCGGCGGAGCTCGCCCGCACCCTCGCCCCCGCCCACCGCGCCGCCGGGCGCGGCATCGTCCTCGCCGTCACCGAGCACCTCACCCAGCGCCTGGTCGGCCTGGTCGAACTGCGCAACACCGACTGGCGGCTGCGCAGCACCGAGATCTCCTACGTCACCGCCACCTGGGCGCGCGGCGAGGGCTACGCCCCCGAGGCCGTCCTCGGCGTCGCCCAGTGGCTGTTCGAGGACCGCGGCTTCCTGCGCCTGGAGATGCGCACCGCCGCCGGGAACACCGCCGCCCAGCAGGTCGCCCAGAAGATCGGCGGCATCAGCGAGGGCGTGCTGCGCAGCGCCTGGATAGTGCGCGGCGAGTCCGGGGAGGTCGTCGAGGAGAGCCGGAGCGACCTGATCCTGTGGAGCCTGCTCCCGGAGGACCTGGAGTCGCCCGAACTGCACCGCGACGGCTGGCACGGCGACCACCGCTACGTGCTGCGGGACTGAGCCGCCGTCCGGCCACCCGCCCGGCGCGGACATCTGTGCGAGATGTCGGCCTCCGGGCGGTCGTACCCGGTAGCCTCTCCACCGGTGTCGCACAGTGGGCGCCGCATCGAGTCGAGGGAGAACGGCCGCAGATGGCTGACCGGATCACGGTCATCGGGTGGGACGGTACGCCGCTGACCGAGGCGGCCGGTGCGGCCCTCGCCGCAGCGACCCTGGTGGCCGGAGCGCCCTACCAACTGGACGCCCTTCCAGTACCGGAGGACGCCGAGCGGATCACCCTCGGCAACATCAGCCAGGCCGCCCGTACGATCGCCGAGCACCGCGGCGCCGCCGTCGTGGTCGCCGAGGGAGACCCGGGCTTCTTCGGCGTGGTGCGCACCCTGCGCCGCCCCGAGTACGGCCTCGAACTCGAAGTACTCCCCGCCGTCTCCTCCGTCGCCACCGCCTTCGCCCGGGCCGGGATGCCCTGGGAGGACGCCCAGGTGGTCAGCGCCCACGGCGGCCGGCTGCGCCGCGCGGCCAACATCTGCCGGGCCCACCCCAAGGTCGCGGTGCTCACCGCCCCGGGCGCCGGCCCGAGCGAACTCGCCCTGCTGCTGCGCGGGGTGCACCGGACCTTCGTGGTCTGCGAGGCCCTCGGCACCCCGGAGGAGGACGTCACCGTCCTGACCTCCGACCGGATCGCCGACCACGTCTGGCGCGACCCCAACGTGGTGCTGGTGATCGGCGGCGGAGCCCAGGTGGGGGCGGTCGGCGAGGCGGCCGGATGGCTGGCCGGGCGCCCGGTGGGCTACCCCGGCGCGGAACGCGGCTGGGCACTCCCCGGTGACGCCTACGCGGGCGCCGGGCGCGAGGAGGGCGAGCCGGGCGCATCGGAGGCGCTGCCCGCGCACGTGCGCGCCCTGGTGCTGGCCCGTCTGGGTGCACGTCCGGGGGACCTGGTCTGGTCGGTCGGCGCGGGCAGCGGCGCCCTCGCGGTGGAGGCGGCCCGGTTCGGCGCCGCGGTGGTCGCGGTCGAGGCCTCCCGCTCGGCCTGCGCCCGGATCACCGTCAACGCCCGCCGGTACGGGGTCGAGGTGGAGACCGTGTACGGGCAGGGCCCCGAAGTGCTGGGCGGACTGCCCGAGCCGGACACGGCGGTCGTGGAGGCCGGCGGTCTCGAGGTGGTGCGGGCCGTGCTGGCCCGCAGGCCGGAGCGCTTCGTCGCGCTGGCCCGCACCTTCGCCGAGGCGGAGGAGATCCACCGGGCCATCGTCGGGGCGGGCTACCGGGCGGAGGGCGCGCTGCTGCAGTCCACCCCGCTGCGGGCGGCCGAGGAGGGCGGCGCACTGGCGCTCGGGGCGGGCGCGGGCGGTGCCCTGCTGCTCTGGGGTGAGCAGATCGTGTGAAGGCCTCGGGTGCGCCGGGGCCGGTGGGCGGCCCCGGCGGTGATCCAGGTCGCATCCGGACACCGATTCGAGAGGTCACCGCGCCGGGCCGGTAGTGTGGCGTCCCAGGCGGCTGCAGCCGTCGGCAACCTGCCCGATTCGGTCGGTTTGTCACCTTTTTGACGTGGTGCAACCCGGTTCCGCTCGGAGTGTGGGCAATTCGACGGGCCGCGTGCCGGACCTGGAGAATGTCGTAGGGTCCGGTGCGGTCGTGCCGGTTGCTCCGGGTTGTCGTTGTTTCAGATGGTGCACCGTCCTCGCGGGCGGTGCCCGGGCCGGGGTGCCGCAGCGCGCCGGAAGGACTTGGGCCGCAGCGCCACGGCGCGGCGGCCGCGTGTGGTTGAGGGGCGGGTCGGTGCAGGTCCGGCCCGTGCGGATGGGCGCTGCGGTCGGTGATCGCGTCGCCAAGGGGCGCGGCAGCGGCCTGGAAGGAGCTTTGACAATGACCGATGGCGGCCACGTCCCGGGCGAGGGACTGCCGGAGCACCTGCACGCCGGGCCCGACCCGCTCGGCGGACCGGAGGGCGTCGCGGGCGTTGCACCCCTGCAGGGCGTCGCGACCGACGGCGGCGTGATCCCCAACCCGGCGGCGCCGACCGGCGCGATGCCCGGTGCGGTGCCCGGTGCGATGCCCCCCGGCGCGGGCGTGATCCCGCCGCAGGGCCAGTCGAACTTCACCGTCCCCGGAGTGCCGCCCCAGGCCGTCCCGGGCCAGGGCTGGGCCGTCGATCAGGGCGCGGCGCGCCCCGCCTTCCACTTCGTCGACCAGCCGGACGGGCTCGACGACGAGGACGACGTCCTGCTGATGCCCGGTCCGCAGGGCTCCTGGGGCGCCGAGCAGGCGCCGTTCGCGCCGCAGGAGGGCACCCCGGTCGAGCCGTCCTGGCCGCCGGTGGACCCGCCGGTGCTCGGCGGCGAGCACCTGACGCAGCAGCACGTCCAGGCGCAGCCGCACGTCCAGCAGCCGATGACGCAGGCTCAGCCGCCCCGCCGGCCGCTGCACGCCGGCCCGCCGATTCCGGACCCCTCGCTGATGACCGGCCAGGTGCCGGTCCGTTCGCTGGCCGACCGCGGCCCGTCGCAGGGCGGCACGCCGGCGCACGGCATCCCGGTCGTCGGCCGCCCGCCGATGGGCGAGGCCGCCGGGCCGGTCCCGGGCACCGTGCCGCAGGGCGTGCCGCAGGCCGCCCCGACGGCGCCCGTCGCGCAGGTGGCCCCGGTGGCCGCCACGGTCGAGGGCGGGCCGGAGGCGCACCAGGTGCCGCAGGGTCAGGGCTACCAGCAGGTGCCGCTGGCCGGGCAGCCGGTCGAGGGCCTGATGGGCGTCGAGACGGTCGGGGCGATCGAGGTGGTCGAGGTCGTCGAGCTGCCGGAGGCCGTCCAGGCCGTGCCGGTCGCCGAGGCCGCGCAGGCCGCGCCGGCGCCCGAGGCCGTGCCGGTCGCCGAGGCCACCCAGGTCACCCAGGCCGTCGTGGTCGAGCCGGTCCCGGCGGAGGCCGCCGCCCAGCCGGTCGCCGAGCAGGGCGCCGGGGCGGTCGCGGTGGAGAGTGCCGCGGTCGAGACCGTGGTCGTCGACGCCGCCGCCGTGGAGACGGCCGTTGCCGAGGGCGTCGCCGTCGAGGGCGCTGCCGAGGCCCTCGCCGCAGAGGGCGTCGCAGAAGGTGTCGCGCCCGCCGAGCAGCCCGAGGGCGCCGCTCCGGCCGGTCAGCCGCGCCGGATCTCCGCCTTCCTCGCCGCGCCGACCCCGCACGGCCTGCCCAAGGTCGAGGCCGCCCAGCAGGCCCCGGCGGCCGGGGAGACGGCGCAGGAGCAGCAGCCCGCCCCCATAGCGCCCGCCGACGCGCCGCAGGCCGCCGAGCAGGCCCCGGAGGCCGAGGCGGTCCAGGCGGCGGAGCTGACCGGGTCGGCCGAGCAGGTCGTCGAGGCCGTGGAGGCCGTCGAAGCGGCCCAGGCTGTCGTGGTCGAGGCGGTGGCCGAAACCGCCGCCGGTACCGGTGAGATGCCCTCCGGGCAGGCCGTCGCCGAGACCGCCGGTCAGGAGACGGTCGCCACTGAGCCGATCATTGCCGAGCCGATCGTCGCCGAGCAGGCCGTCGTCGCCGAGCCGGTCGCCGTCGAGGGTGAGCAGGTGCAGCCGGAGGCCGTAGCGGCCGAGCAGCCCGCCGAGGCCCCGGCCGGGCCGGTCGCGGAGCAGGCCGTCGAAGCCGTTGTGGACCAGCCCGTCGAGCAGCCCGTGGAGGCCGGTGCCGACGCCGGTGCCGAGGCCGCGCAGCCCGTCGAGGCCGCCGCCCCGGAGGCCGAGCCGCAGCCGACGGCCGAGGCCCTCGCACAGCCCGCCGAGACCGCGGAGACCGCGGAGACGTCGGAGACCGCCGAGCAGTCTTCCGGGGCCGCGGCCGCCGGGGCGCCCGCCGTCGAGGAGCCGCAGGCCGAGCCCGTCGCCGCCGGGCCGGAGGCCGTCCAGGAGGAGCCCGCCGCCCAGCCGGTCGCGGAGCAGGCCGCCGAGCAGCCCGAGGCCCCCGCCGCCGAGGAGCCGCAGCCAGAGGCCCGGGCCGAGCAGCCCGCCGACCAGCAGCCCGCCGACGAGCAGCCCGGGCAGCCCGCGGAGTCCGTCGAGCCGTCCGAGGCGCCCGCCGCCGAGGACGAGCAGCCCGCCGAGCCCGCCGAGCCCCGCGGCCCGGCCGCCCCCGGCTACGACGAGGCCGGCCGCGACGCCGTCCACCAGGTGATCCGCGAGCGCCGCGACATCCGCAACGGCTTCCGCCCGGACCCGATCCCGCACGAGGTGCTGATCCGCGTCCTGGAGGCCGCCCACACCGCGCCCAGCGTCGGCTACTCGCAGCCCTGGGACTTCGTGGTGATCCGCTCGGCGAAGACCCGCAAGCGGATGCACGCCCTGGCCGAGCGCCAGCGCGAGGCGTACGCGGACTCGCTGCCGAAGGGCCGGGCCAAGCAGTTCCGGGAGATCAAGATCGAGGCCATCCTCGAGACCCCGGTGAACATCGTGGTCACCGCCGACCGCACCCGCGGCGGCCGCCACACCCTGGGCCGGCACACCCAGCCGCAGATGGCCCCGTACTCGGCCGCCCTGGCCGTCGAGAACCTCTGGCTGGCCGCCCGCGCCGAGGGCCTGGGCGTCGGCTGGGTGAGCTTCTTCGACGACGAGCAGCTGGTCCGCGAGCTCGGTCTGCCCGAGCACCTGGAGGTCGTCGCCTACCTGTGCGTCGGCTTCGTCGACTCCTTCCCGGACGAGCCGGAGCTGGAGCAGCAGGGCTGGGCCAAGAAGCGCCCGCTCGCCTGGGTCGTCCACGAGGAGCAGTACGGCAACCGCGCCCTGCCCGGCGAGGAGCCGCAGAGCCTGCTGGCGGAGACCCTGCGCGGCATCCGTCCGCTGGACGCCAAGGCGCTCGGCGAGGCCTGGGACCGCCAGAAGCGGATGACCAAGCCGGCCGGTTCGCTCGGCATGCTGGAGATCATCTCCGCCCAGCTGTGCGGTCTCTCCCGCAAGTGCCCGCCGCCGCTCCCGGAGCCCGCCTGCGTGGCGATCTTCGCGGCCGACCACGGCGTGCACGCCCAGGGCGTCAGCCCGTGGCCGCAGGAGGTGACCGCCCAGATGGTCGGCAACTTCCTGGCCGGGGGAGCGGTGATCAACTCCTTCGCCAAGCAGATCGGCACCGAGGTCTGCGTGGTGGACGTCGGCGTCGCCGCCGAGCTGCCGCAGGCCGTACAGCAGGGTCGCGCCACCGGTCTGCTGCCGCGCAAGGTCAAGCCCGGCACCGCCGACATGACCCAGGGCCCGGCGATGACCCGCGAGGAGGCCCTCCAGGCCGTCGAGGTCGGCATCGAGACCGCCCGCGACCTGGTCGCGGCGGGCAACAAGGCACTGGTCACCGGCGACATGGGCATCGCCAACACCACCGCCTCGGCCGCCCTGATCTCGGTGTTCACCGGCCTCGACCCGGCCGAGGTCACCGGCCGCGGCACCGGCATCGACGACGAGACCCACGCCCGCAAGATCGAGGTCATCCGCGCCGCGCTGGCCCTGCACCAGCCCGACCCGAACGACCCGATCGGCGTCCTCGCCGCCGTCGGCGGCCTGGAGCACGCGGCCATCGCCGGCTTCCTGCTGGGCGCAGCCTCGCTGCGCACCCCGGTGGTGCTGGACGGCGTGATCGCCGGTTCGGCCGCGCTGGTCGCCAAGGCGATCGCCCCCGAGGTGCTCGCGGCCTGCATCGCCGGCCACCGTTCCGCCGAGCCCGGCCACCAGGCCGCGCTGGCGAAGCTGGGCCTGCGTCCGCTGATCGACCTCGACCTGCGGCTCGGCGAGGGCACCGGTGCCCTGCTGGCGCTGCCGCTGGTGCAGAGTGCGGCCCGCGCGATGCACGATGTAGCCACCTTCGACTCCGCCGGGGTCACCGAGAAGGCCTGACCGCCCGCTCACCGCTCCGCGGACCGGCCCGAGGGCGCGCCGGTCCGCGCAGCGGCGTACCGCCGACCGGCATTGCCGGGCGGCGTGCCACCGCACTGCCCCAGATCCCACTCCCAGGAGCACCGCCGATGACCGCGCCCACCCCGCACCCCAGCACCGAGGGCCGCACCCCCTACCCGGTCGGTCTGCTGCTGGCCGGCCGCCGTGTCGTGGTGGTCGGCGGCGGCCAGGTCGCGCAGCGGCGGCTGCCGGCCCTGATCGCCTCCGGTGCGGAGCTGCACCTGATATCCCCGGCCACCACCCCGGCCGTCCAGGCCATGGCCGACGCGGGCGAGCTGACCTGGCACGCCCGCCCGTACGCCGACGGCGACCTGGCCGGCGCCTGGTACGTGCTGGTCGCCACCGACGACCCGGCGGTCAACACGGCCGTCAGCGCCGAGGCCGAGCGCGAGCGGGTGTTCTGCTCCCGCAGCGACGACGCCTCCGCCGCCACCGCCTGGACCCCGGCCAGCGGCCGCGACGCCGGTGCCACCGTCGCCGTCCTCACCGGCGACCCCCGGCACTCCGCCGCCCTGCGCGACGCCATCGTCGGCGGCCTGCGGGACGGCTCGCTGGCCGCCCGCTCGTACCGCTCGCGCGGCGCAGGCGTCGCCCTGGTCGGCGGCGGCCCGGCGACCCGGACCTGATCACCGTGCGCGGCCGCCGACTGCTCGCCGACGCCGACGTGGTGGTCGCCGACCGCCTCGCCCCGCGCGAGCTGCTCGCCGAACTGCCCGAGGACGTCGAGGTGATCGACGCCTCGAAGATCCCGTACGGCCGCCAGATGGCCCAGGAGGCGATCAACCGGGCGCTGATCGAGCACGCCGAGGCCGGGAAGTTCGTGGTCCGGCTCAAGGGCGGCGATCCGTACGTCTTCGGCCGCGGCGGCGAGGAGCTGCTGGCCTGCGCCGAGGCAGGCGTCCCGGTCACCGTGGTGCCCGGCATCTCCAGCTCCATCAGCGTCCCGGAGACGGCCGGCATCCCGGTCACCCACCGCGGGCTGACCCAGGAGTTCACCGTCGTCTCCGGCCACGTCGGTCCGGACGACCCGCGCTCGGTCACCAACTGGCAGGCCGTCGCCGGGATGAGCGGCACCCTGGTGCTGCTGATGGCCGTGGACAAGATCGGCGCGATCGCCGCCAAGCTGGTCGAGCACGGTCGCCCGGCCGACACCCCGGTCGCCGTCGTCCAGGAGGGCACCACCGCCGCCCAGCGCCGGGTGGACGCCACCCTGGGCACCGTCGCCGCCGTGGTCGAGGCCGAGGGCGTCAAACCCCCCGCGGTGATCGTGGTCGGCGACGTGGTGAACGTCCTGGCCGCCGCCTTCCAGCGCTGAGCCCTCGCACGCCCGGAGTGGGAAGTCGGCCGGTCCGACTTCTCACTCCAACGGCTGCTCCGTCCAGATGACCTTCCCGGTCGCCGTGTAGCGCGTCCCCCAGCGGTTCGCGAACTGCGCGACCAGGAACAGCCCGCGCCCGCCCTCGTCCTCCGTCGCCGCGTACCGCAGGTGCGGCGAGGTGCTGCTGCCGTCCGACACCTCGCAGATCAGCGAGCGGTCGCGCAGCAGCCGCACCCGGATCGGCCCGGAGCCGTAACGGATCGCGTTGGTCACCAGCTCGCTCAGGATCAGCTCGGTGACGAACGCCGCCTCGTCCAGCCCCCAGTCCGCCAGCCGCTGCGCCACCTGCGCCCGGACCGCCCCCACCGCCGCCGGATCGGAGGGCACGTCCCACTGCGCGACCTGGTTCGGCGCCAGCACCCTGGTCTCCGCGACCAGCAGCGCGATGTCGTCCTGCGGATGAGCGGGCAGCATCGCCCCGAGCACGTCCGCACAGGTCTGCTCCGGCGTGCGCGGCGGCCCGCAGAGGGCCTCCCGCAGCAGCGCCAGCCCCTCGTCGATGTCCCGCTCGCGGTCCTCCACCAGCCCGTCCGTGTACAGCACCAGCCGGCTGCCCTCGGCCAGCTCCACCTCGGCGGTCTCGAACGGCAGCACCGCCAGCCCCAGCGGCGGCCCGGTCGGCAGCTCCGGGAACGACACCCGGCCCTGCGGGTCCACCACCGCCGGGGGCGGGTGCCCGGCGGTGGCCAGCGTGCAGCGCCGCGACACCGGGTCGTAGATCGCGTACAGGCAGGTCGCCCCGGTCAGCCCGCCGCTCTCGCCGCCGCCCGCCTCCTCCTGGTCGATCCGGTTCACCAGTTCGTCCAGGTGGCCCAGCAGCTCGTCCGGCGGCAGGTCGAGCGTCGAGAAGTTGTGGATCGCCGTCCGCAGCCGTCCCATCGTCGCCGCCGCGTGCAGCCCGTGCCCGACCACGTCACCGACCACCAGCGCCACCCGCGCACCCGGCAGCGGGATCACGTCGAACCAGTCCCCGCCCACCCCGGCCTGGGCCGGCAGGTAGCGGTGCGCCACCTCCAGCGCGTTCTGCTCCGGCAGGCTGCGCGGCAGCAGGCTGTGCTGCAGGGTCACCGCCATCGCGTGCTCGCGGGTGTACCGGCGCGCGTTGTCGATGCACACCGCCGCGTGCGCCACCAGCTCCTCGGCCAGCGTCAGGTCCTCCACCTCGAACGGCTCCGGCCGCTCCGCACGCCAGAACCGGACCACTCCCAGGAGCACCCCGCGCGCCCGCAGCGGCACCCGTACCAGCGAGTGCACCCCGTACGCCAGCGCCTGCTCCGCCCCTTCGGGATCCTGCTCCCGCCAGGCCCGCGCCTCGGCCAGCCGCGGCTCCAGCCGGGGCTGGCCGCTCTGCAGTGCGCTGGCCAGCGGCGTGGCCGGCACCACGTCCAGGGCGGTCCCCGCCGGGTAGAACGGGCCGTTCTCCCCGGTCCCGACGACGGCCGCCCGCCGCATCCGGTTCAGCGAGGTGCCCCGCGGCAGCTCGTCGCCCGAGAGCACCTGCTCCGCGAGGTCGACCGTGGCGAAGTCCGCGAACCGCGGCACCGCGACCTGCGCCAGCTCTTTCGCGGTCCGGGTGACGTCCAGCGTGCTGCCCACCGTCATGCCGGCGTCGTACAACAGCCGCAGCCGGCGCTGCGCGCCCTCGGCCCGTCCGGTCAGCGCCATCAGCTCGGTGGAGTCGCGCAGCGTGGCGACGCAGCCGGGTGGACCGCCGTCCTGGTCGGTCAGCCGGACGTTCACCGCCAGCAGCCGCTCCCCGGCCAGCACCACCTCGTCGGTCACCGGGTGATCGGCGGTCAGCAGTTCCAGTGCGGCCGGATCCAGGCCCAGCTCGGTCACCGGACGGCCCTCGGCGTCCGGCGGCAGGCCCAGCAGCCGGCGCGCCTCGTCGTTGCAGAGCAGCAGCCGCCCGTCCCCGGCGACGATCATCACGCCCTCGCGCACCGCGTGCAGCACCGCCGCGTGGTGCTCGTACATCCTGGTCATCTCGACCGGGCCCAGCCCGTGCGTCTGCCGCCGCAGCCGCCGGCTGATCAGGGCCGTGCCCAGCGTCGCCAGGCCCATCGCGCCCGCCGCCGCGCCCAGGACCACCGGCAACTGGCGCTCGCTCGCGGTGGAGACGTTGCTCAGGGTGACCCCGGCCGAGACCAGCCCGACCACCGAGCCGTCCGGCGCGTACACCGGGACCACCGCCTGGACCAGCGGGCCCAGCGTGCCGGTGACGTGCTGGGTCACCACCTGGCCGTGCAGCGCGGGCTCGTACGTGCCGACGAACTTCTGCCCGATCCGCGCCGGGTTGGGGTGGGTGTAGCGGATGCCCTGGTTGTTCAGCACCACGATGAAGTCCACGCCGGAGGCGATCCGAGCGGACTGCGCCTTCGGCTGCAGGATCGCGGTCGGATCGGGGGAGCGCAGCGCGTCCACCATGCCCGGCGAGTTGGCGAAGGACTGCGCCACCGCCACCGACCGGTTGCGCGCCTCGCGGTCGGCGTCGGTGCGCGACTGCACGACCAGCGCCACCGCGGCCCCCGCCGCCAGCAGCAGCACGACCAGGATCTGGAGCGCGAACACCTGCCCGGCCACCGACCGGTGCCGTGCCGGCCGCGGACGCTTCGCGCGTGGCAGTTGTTGCCGACCGTGTGGGCGCCCACCGAAGGAGCCGGCGTCGCCGGTGGCACCAGAGGCCGACGGAGCCCAGGATCGGCCCGGATTTCGGGCCATACGGTCATGTTTGCACTCCGGCCAGTCCGCGACCACCCCGTCCCCTGGACCGTTTGGCCTTCCCAGCCCCGGCTTGGCAAGATCGCAGGGTGTCCGAACCCAGCACCATCACCGACCCTGCCGATCCCCGCCTCGCCGACTACACCGGCCTCACCGACGTCGAACTGCGCCGCCGCCGCGAACCCGCCGAGGGCCTGTTCATCGCCGAGGGGGAGAAGGTCATCCGCCGCGCCCTCTCCGCCGGCTACCGGATGCGGTCGATGCTGCTGACCGCCAAGTGGCTCGACGTGATGGCCGACGTCATCGCCGACGCCGACGCCGACGCCCCCGTCCACGTGGTCGAACCCGCACTCGCCGAAGCCGTCACCGGCTACCACGTCCACCGCGGCGCCCTCGCCTCGATGGAACGCAAGCCCCTCCCTGACGCCGCCTCCCTGCTCACCGGCGCCCGCCGCGTCGCCGTCCTGGAAGGCCTGGTCGACCACACCAACCTCGGAGCCATCTTCCGCAGCGCCGCCGCCCTCGGCATGGACGCCGTCCTGCTCTCCCCCGACTGCGCCGACCCGCTCTACCGCCGCGCCGTCAAGGTCTCCATGGGCGCTGTCTTCGCGGTCCCCTACGCCCGCCTCGACCCCTGGCCCGCCGCCCTCGACACCGTCCGCGACGCCGGCTTCACCCTCCTCGCCCTCACCCCCGCCGAAACCGCCGTCGACCTCGCCACCCTCACCCCCCACACCCTCCCCAGGACCGCCCTCCTCCTCGGCGCCGAAGGTGACGGCCTCACCCCGCGTGCCATCGCCGCCGCCCACCACCCCGTCCGCATCCCCATGGCCCACGGCATCGACTCCCTCAACGTGGGCGCCGCCGCCGCCGTAGCCTTCTACGCCGTCACCACCCCCTGACCCCCCCGCCCCGCCAGCTCTCCTCCCGCACCCGAACTCGCCCCAACCGCCATCCCAACCGTCCCTCGCAGCATCAGCTCGCACGCCACGAACCGGCCCGCCCAGCCCGATACGTCCACCCCCCAAACGCACCCCCCTCCCGCACACCGGCCGACCCCTGCACATGAAACCGGCCCATCCGACATCGCGCCTCTGCCGCACACCCCCGCGTGCCCCAACCCGGCGATCCGCCGCCCGACTACCCCCTGGTCCTTACGGCGCCGGCTAGCCCCCCGCAGGCCCCCGCCCGGGGAATTCGCCCCATCGGACCTCCCACCCCGGCCGCACAGCCTCCCGCGTCCCGGCTCGGTGGTCCACCCACCCCAACACCCCTCCCCAGCCCTGCGGCGGCAGCCCTCCTCCCGCACACGAATCCGCCCCGCACGAGAAGTCAACCCGTCTGATTTTCCAGCCCCGCACCGGCCCGCGCGCCTCGGTCCGGCGGCCCACCCCGCCCGAGCACCCCTTCGGCCCTTGCGGCGTGAGCTCTCCGGCCACGAACCGGCCCGCCCCTGCGCCGATGTCGACTCGACCCTTCGCGGGATTCGCATCCTGGTCCCGGCCCTGCGGCGTCGGCCCTCCTCCCGCAACCAATCCACCTGCACAGGAGGTCGTCGGACTTCTCGCCCCGGCCACAGAGCCTCGCGCGCCCGGAGCCCGCCCAGTCGCCCCACCCCCATCCGTTTCCCGGATCTTGCGGCGCCAGCTCTCCTTGCGCATGTCAATCGGTGGGACGTCCCGGCCTCGCCGCACAGCCGTGCGCACCTCGGTCCAGTGGCCCATCGCCCGGGCACCGCTCCGGTCCTGCGCGAGCTCTCCGGTCACGCACTGACCGGTCCCTGTGCCGGATGCCGGCTCCACTCGTTTGCGGAGTCCGCACCCTGATCTCGGCTTTGCGGTGTCAGCTCGCGTCCCCCCTGCATAGGAAGTCGGCCCATCCGACTTCTGGCGCGGAGGCCCCAGCCACTTCTCTCACATGCCCGTTCTGTCGGCGTCCGGTGTAGGTGTGCCGCCCGGGCAGCTCTGGCTCGGCGTTGCGTGGGCGTTGGTTGCCGACGCCTGCCTACTTCCCGCGGCGCGGGCCGGGTATCTCATCGGCGTCGGCTCGCCGCGTGGCCGGTTTGCCGCGTGCGCTCCCGGGCCCGCTGCGCGCAGGAAGTCCAGCCGACTGCCTGTGCGTTCCTCGCGTCATTGCGCGCCGCAGTCGCTCTGCCGCGCGGCCCGCCGCCGTCCTGCGCCCGGTGCCCGCGCGCCGGAAGTCGGCCGGGCCGACTTCCGGTGTGCGGCTTCAGCCCGTCGCGGCGGCGGCGGGTGGCGGGGCCGGGCGGCGGGGCTGGGGAGGGCTGGTGGGGGAGGCGCCGCCGGAGGCGCCGGCGCCGGGCCAGGACTCGTCGAGGGTGCCGTCGGCGCGCACGGTGTAGCGGGTGGAGATGACCGCGCCGGTGGCGGCCACGCGTTCCTCGCGGACGACCGCGCTGCTGTCCAGGCGCCACGTGGTGGTGGCCTGCGGGTCGGCGGTGGAGGTGCGGGAGGCGCTGGCGACCGGGGTGTCCCCGGTGAAGGTGTAGAGCTGGACGAGGTCGACCGGTGCCGACCCCTCCGCCCGCCGCAGGACGACGACCGTGGCCGGCTGGCCCTTGTACCGGGCCGGCAGCACCGCACTCAGCGCGAGCTGCGGTCCGGCCCCGGCCGAGCGCCCGTCCTTCAGCGGGACGGCGGGCCCGCCCGGCCCGTCGGAGTAGGTGCGGTTGGGCCAGTCGACCACGGGTCCGGGCCCCTGCGCGGGCGCCAAGGCACCGTCCGCCGTGCCGCGCGCGGCCGCCGGGAGCGGGGTCGTGGTGGCCCGCGGCGCGACGTCCACGGAGGTCCCGGGCACGGCCTGCTCGCCCCCGCGGTGCCCGGTGTTCGCCGCCACGGTCTGTCCGACCAGCGGCCGCGCCCCCTGGTTGCTGCGGTTCTCGCAGCCCTGCGCCGCCGCGATGGCCAGCGCCACCCCGATCGTCACGGTGACGAAGACCACCAGCCGTTGCCGCAGCAGCCGCTGCCGCGCCGTGCCGGGCCGCCCGCCGGGGGCGGGGGTGTGCTGGCGCTCCCGGGGCCGCTGGCGGGGCGGCGGGGGCGTGTGCGGGCGCTCCCGCAGCGGACGGGTGACCGGCGTGGCCTCGGGCCGGGGGAGCGGGCCGCCCTGTGGGCGCCGTGCGGCAGCCCGGGC
>NZ_JPRF03000033.1 GCF_001188955.3 Kitasatospora aureofaciens
CGTCCGGTTTCGATGTCACTTAATGCAGTAACGGCACTTCATCAGCGGTTCACTTGCGTTCGCCTTCCTGATCCCCACCTGACGCCTGCAAGGCGCCTTTTCCACATCGCTCACCACGATCGCGTCAATGATCGAGGCGGTGACCTGGAAGCCGTCGTCGGGTCGGCCGGTGGCGCCGTGTTCGACGGCGTTGGCGCAGGCCTCGGTGAGGGCGACGCCGAGGTCGTCCGCGATCTGCGGGTCGACGCCCGCGGTCGCCATGGCACCGAGCAGGATGCGCCGGGCCAGCGGGACGCTGGCCGGGTCGCGCTTGAGGTGCAGAGTCCACCAGATGTCCACGGGAGGTCCCTCCTGGCTGCGGCTCCACATACAACTAGGTATCTCCGGGCGAATCGGCGGCGAACCGTGCCCGGGGGCGGCTACCGCCCGTTCGGCGGATGGACTGGCGACGGGGTCTGTGCCGAAGGGCGCACTGGGTGGGGTGCACGCCGCTGCCGAACGGGGCATTCATAGGGATTTCCCACCCTGCCCGTGTCGGCGGTGTACGCGATGAGATGATGTCCCGGCCATGACTGCCCTCCCCGCCGCCCCGTTCCGGGGCACCCCTGCACCGGCTCGGCCGGTGGGTGCCGCCTGGGACCTGCGGCTTGCCCGGGCGGTCCCGTTCGCGCTGGTCTGCACGCTGATAGCGGCGGCCGGGCACGCCCTGGCCGGTGGCGGGAACGTGCCGCCGACCGCGTTGGCGACGGGTTTCGCCGCGGTACTGGTGCTCGCGGTGGCGTGCGGCGGGCGGGAGCGTTCGCTGGCGGCCATCGCCGGGGCGCTCGGCGCGGGGCAGCTCGGACTGCACTGCCTCTTCCACGGCTTCGGCGGCTCCGGCATGCACCACGGCTCGATGTCGGTGCCGCAGGCGGCCGGTCGGCTGATCTGCAACGAGGCCCGCCCGGGCACGCTGATCGGCCTGCCCGCCGGCGCCTCCCCGGAGCAGCTGGTCTCCTCGGCGGGCCTGGATCCGCACGCGTACGCCGCCGTACCGGGGTGGCAGGGCGGCGTGCTGGGGATGACGCCGTCGATGCTGGCCGGGCACCTGGCCGCCGCGCTGGTGGCGGGCTGGTGGCTGCGGCGCGGCGAGGCGGCGCTGTGGCGGCTGGTGCGGGTGGCCGCTTCCGCGGCCCGGGAGCACTGGGCGGCGCCGTTGCGGTCGGCTCTGGTGCTGGTGGCCGCGCTGCTGCGCGGTCTGTTCGGCGTGGCCGGTCCGGCCCGCCGGTTCGGTGCGGGTGGCGGCGAGGACCGGCTGCCCGCGAGCGCGGTGCTGCGGCACAGCGTGGTGCGGCGCGGTCCGCCGTGCGGGGCCTTCGCGTACTGATCCGGTGTTCCGCCGTACCCGTTGAGCGGTGGCGGTCGAGCCGGTGAGGTGCGCGGTGTCCGGGCCGTTCCCGTCCGCCCACGGCGACGACGGCGGCCCCCGGCTCTGCCCTCACACGTCCGCAACGTGCGGCGCCGCCGAGGCACGGTTCCCCGTCGCCCGGTCCGGCCGGCCGCCGAGCTCCGATCGGAGACCCCCATCATGCGTTCCCTTCCCGTCCGCCGTACCGCCGCCGTCGCCCTGACCGCCGCCGCCTCCGTGGTGGCGCTGGCAGGTCCGGCCTTCGCGCACGTCACCGTCAACCCGGGCTCGGCCGCCCAGGGCGGCTACGCGACGGTCAACTTCCAGGTGCCGGACGAGAGCGACACGGCGAGCACGGTGAAGCTGGAGGTCAGCCTGCCGCTGGACCACCCGCTGGCCTCGGTCCGCACCATGCCGATGCCGGGCTGGACCGCGACCGTCGAGAAGTCCAAGCTCGACAAGCCGATCAAGGTGCACGGGAGCGACGTCAACGAGGCCGTCTCCAAGATCACCTGGACCGCCGACGCGAACACCAAGATCGCCCCCGGTCAGTTCGGGGAGTTCAAGCTGTCGCTCGGCCCGCTGCCGGCCGACGCCGACAGCATGGTCTTCAAGGCCCTGCAGACCTACGACAACGGAGACGTCGTCCGCTGGATCGACGAGGCCCAGGCCGGTCAGCCCGAGCCGGCCCACCCGGCGCCGACCCTGAAGCTCACCAAGGCCGCCTCCGGTGACGGCCACGGCGTCACCGCCTCCGCCTCCCCGGCGGCCGGCGCCCACGCGGACAGCTCGGACCAGGCCGCCTCCAGCGGCGACGCCAAGTCCGGCGACGGCACCGCCCGCACCCTCGGCGTGGTCGGCATCGTGGTCGGCGTGATCGGCACCGCCGTCGGTGTGCTCGGCCTGCGCCGCCGGAACGGCGGCTCCGCCTCCTGACCCCCGCCCCGGCGGGGCCGTGCCCGTACCCGTTGACCGGTACGGCCCCGCCGGTGGTCCCACCGCGCCCGATCGGATCCACCATGCCCCGCACCACCCGTACCGCCCGCACCACCCGCCTGGCCGGCGCGGCCGCCCTCGCCCTGGCCGCCGCGCTCACCCTCTCCGCCTGCGGCTCCTCCGGCGGCGGCTCGACCGCCGCGAAGGTCACCCAGCAGAAGGACGACAGCCCGTACCAGGGCACCAAGCTGGCCAAGAACTTCGAGAAGCCCGACCTCCAGCTGACCGACACCTCCGGCCAGCCGTACGACCTGCGGCAGCAGACCAACGGCAAGGCCACCCTGCTGTTCTTCGGCTACACCAGCTGCCCGGACGTCTGCCCGACCACCATGGGCGACATCGGCGTCGCGATGAAGGCGCTGTCCCCGGAGGACCGCAAGAAGATCAACGTCGTCTTCGTCTCCACCGATCCGCAGCGCGACACCCCCAAGGTGCTGCGCACCTGGCTGGACTCGATGGGCACCGACTTCATAGGCCTCACCGGTGACCTGTCGAAGGTGAAGACCGCCGCCAGGTCGCTCGGCATCATGATCGAGGACCCGGTGGTCAACGCGGACGGCACCGTCACCTCGACCCACGGCGCACAGGTGCTGGCCTTCCTCCCCTCGGACGACAAGGCCCATGTGCTCTACATGAGCGGTACCGAGGAGAAGACCTACGAGCACGACCTGCCGCTGCTCGCCAAGGGCGTGGCGGCATGAGTGAGCGCAGCGGGCTCACCGACAGGAGAGGGACGGCCGACCGCCGGTTCCGCCGCTCGGCCCTGGCCGGCGCGGTGCTGGCGGCGGTCCTCGGCGGCGGGGCGATACTCGCCGCCTGCGGGACCGGTGGCCAGGACGGCACCGCGGCCGCCGACACCGCTCCGGCGAAGCTGAGCGTGGCCGACTCCTACATCCCGCTGCCGCCGGCCGGCGGGATGGGCGCCGGCTACCTGACCGTGCGCAACGACGGCGGGCCGGACCAGCTGGTCAAGGTGTCCAGCCCGGCCGCCGGGTCGGTCACCATCCACCGCTCGACCGCGTCCACCATGGAGCAGGTGAGCAGCCTGGACGTGCCCGCGCACGGCGCGCTGCAGCTCGCCCGCGGCGGCACCCACCTGATGATCATGGATTGGCAGAAGGCCCCCGCCCTGGGCGACGAGCTGGAGCTCGACCTGACCTTCGCCAAGTCCGGCACCATCTCCGTCAAGGTGCCGGTCAAGGAGCTCACCTACCGTCCAGGCCAGAGTTAGGGGACCCGCCCAGCATGGAGAAGGCCGCCCACCCCCGGACCGCCCGTCCAGGGACCGCCCACCCCCGGACCGCCCGGCGCCGCCGCGCTGCCGGGCTCATCGGCATGCTCGGTGCGCTGCTCGCACTGATGCTCGCCGGCGCGGGCCCGGCCTCCGCGCACGCCACCCTGGACTCCACCGACCCGGCGCAGAACTCGGTGGTCGCCACCGCTCCGCAGGCGGTCACCCTGACCTTCAGCGAGACGGTCTCGCTGTCCGGCGACTCCGTCCGGGTGCTCGACCCGGCCGGCAAGCCCGTGGACACCGGCAACCCGGCGCACGCCGACGGCAAGGGCGACACCGCCCGGGTCGGCCTGAACAGCGGGCTCGCCAACGGCACCTACACCGTCGCCTGGCGGGCCGTCTCGGAGGACTCGCACCCCGTCGGCGGGGCCTTCACCTTCTCCATCGGCGCGCCCTCGGACACCTCGGTTTCCACCACCGCGCTGCAGGGCGCCGAGGCGGACGGCCTGGTCGCCGCCCTGTACGGGACCGGACGCACCGTCGCCTACGCGGCCTTCGCGCTGCTCGCCGGGGTCGCCGCCTTCGTGCTGGTCTGCTGGCCGGCCGGCGCCACCCGGCGGCCGGTGCAGCGGCTGCTGATGACCGGCTGGACGGCGCTGCTGGCCTCGACCGTCGCGGTGCTGATGCTGCGCGGCCCGTACGAGCGCGGCACGGGCGTCGGGCAGGCCCTCGACCTGTCGCTGGTGCGCACCACCCTGGACGAGCGGATCGGCACCGCGCTGGCCGCCCGGCTGCTGCTGCTCGCCGCGGCCGGGATCTTCCTGTCGCTGCTGGTCGGCCAGCTGGGGCAGCCGCCGAAGCCGGCCACCCCAGCCGCCGCGGCCCCCGCGGAGGACGAGGACGCCGACGCCGAGGCCGCCGAGCTGCGGGCGCTGGAGCAGCGGGCCGCCGAGCGGCCGCAGCGCGAGGCCCGGCTCGGCCTGGGCGTGGCCTGGCTGGTGCTGGCGGTGGCGCTCTCCGCGACCTGGGTCGGCGCCGACCACGCCTCGGTGGGCATCCAGGTCTGGCTGGCCCTGCCGCTCGGCATCCTGCACCTGATCGCGATGGCGCTCTGGCTGGGCGGCCTGGCCTCGCTGCTGGTCGCGCTGCGCGAGGGCGTCGGCGCCGAAGTGGTGGACCGCTTCTCCAAGATCGCCTTCGGCTCGGTGGCCGTACTGGCCGCCACCGGGATCTACCAGTCCTGGCGGGGCCTGGGCAGCTGGGGCGCGCTGACCGGCACCGAGTACGGGAAGCTGCTGCTGGTGAAGAGCGGCTGCGTGGTCGTGATGCTGGGCGTCGCCTGGATCTCCCGCAGCTGGCTGGCCCGGCTGCGCTCGGCCCCGGCAGAGGCCGCCGAGGTCGAGCGCGCCGAGGTGCCCGAGCCGGTCGGCGCCGCGGCGCGCAGCGAGGACCCGGTGCGGCAGGCGCAGCTGGACCGTCAGCGGGCGGCCACGGCGAGCGCGGGGCGCGAGCGCGGGCTGACCCCGACCCGGGCCGGGCTGCGCCGCTCGGTGCTCGTCGAGGCGCTGGTCGCGGTGGCGGTGCTGGTGGTGACCACGATGCTCACCAACTCCCCGCCCGGACGGGTGGCGGGCGAGATCAAGGCGGCCGGGACCACGGCGGGCGCGGGGAGCACCGCCCCCGCCGCCCCGCAGACCCAGCCGGGCCGCACGGTGGAGCTCAAGCTGCCGTACGACACCAAGGGCCGGACGCCGAACGCCAAGGGCACCGCGACCGTCACCCTCGACCCGGCCGGGACCGGCCCGAACGAGGTCAAGCTCGCGCTGGACGGCACGAACGGCAAGCCGGTGGACGTCCCCGAGGTGCAGCTCGCCTTCACCCTGCCGGACCGCGACCTCGGCCCGCTGCCGGTCGCGCTCACCCCGGCGGGCACCGGCCGCTGGAGCGGCACCGCGCAGCTGCCGCTGGCCGGCACCTGGGTGGTCTCGGTGCAGATCCGCTCCTCCGACATCGACCAGACCACCCCGACCCAGCAGTTCAAGATCGGGTGAGCGCGGTGGACGACTTGGTGGACGATGCGGTTGACGACTCGGTGGACGACACGGTGCGCGACACGGAGAAGGGCCCGGCGGGCTTCACCCGCCGGGCGCTGCTCGGCACGGCCGGCGCCGGACTGCTGGTCGGCGCCGGGGCCGGGGTGGCCGGGGCGGTCGCCTACGACCGCCCGGACGGCGACACAGCGGCGAACGGCGTCGCGGCGGGCGGCGGTGCGCTGGGCACCGGCCGGGTGCCGTTCCGCGGCGAGCACCAGGCGGGGATCCTCGAACCCCAGCAGGCCGGCGTCCGGCTGGCCGCCTTCGACCTGGCCGACGGCGCCGGCCGGGACGGGCTGCGCACCCTGCTGCAGCGCTGGACCAGGGCCGTCGACCGGCTGACCGCCGGGGAGCCGACCCAGGAGTTCGACAACCAGGTCGCGCTGGACGCCGGGCCCTGCTCGCTCACCGTCACCCTCGGCTTCGGCGCCGCGCTGTTCGACCGGGCCGGGCTGGCCGACCGCCGCCCGGCGGCCCTCGAACCGCTGCCCGCCTTCCCCGGCGACGCGCTCGACCCGGCCCGCGGCGGGGGCGACCTGTTCGTCCAGATCGGCGCCGACGACGCACTGGTGGCGGTGCACGCCCTGCGGACGCTGCAGAAGCTGGCCACCGGCACGGCGGCGCTGCGCTGGCAGTCGGCCGGCTTCGCCCGGACCCCGGGCGCGACCGCACGGCCGATGACCGGGCGCAACCTGATGGGCCAGATCGACGGCACCAACAACCCCAGGCCGGGCGAGGACGGCTTCGCCGCCAAGGTGTTCTGCACCGCCGGCGGGGACCAGCCGGCCTGGCTGGCCGGGGGCTCGTACCTGGTGTTCCGGCGGATCCGGATGCTGCTGGACCACTGGGAGGAGCTGCCGGTGGAGCGCCAGGAGCGGGTGATCGGGCGGCGCAAGTCCGACGGTTCGCCGCTGAGCGCACCGGCCGGGTCGGGCGAGGGCACCGCGGTGGACCTCTCCGCCCAGGGCCCGGACGGCGGACCGGCGATCCCCTCCGACGCCCACATCCGGGTCGCGGCCCCGGCGGGCAACGGCGGGGCGGCAATGCTGCGGCGCGGCTTCTCGTACCACGACGGGGCGCTGCCGGACGGCTCTCCGGACGCCGGGCTGCTCTTCCTCGCCTTCCAGGCCGACCCGCGCAAGGGCTTCACCCCGGTGCAGCGCAAGCTTTCGCGGGGGGACGGGCTGTCCCGCTTCCTGCGGCACGAGGCGAGCGGGCTGTACGCCGTCCCGCCGGGGGTGCCGGCCGGAGGCTACCTCGGCCAGCAGCTGCTGGAGGGGTGATCGGCAACCGCGGTCCCGGCCATCGGAACGCTTTCCTGCCGGGAGCGCGGAATCGTTATGGTGACTGCTTCGGCACCACCCCGCCCATGCACCACACCATCCGCAACGGAGGCGTCATGTCGGCCACCCGCTACACCTATCTCGGCCCGGCCGGCACCTTCACCGAGGCGGCGCTGCACACGCTGCCCGAGGCGGCGACCCGGGAGCTGGTGCCGCTGTCCTCGGTGGCGCTGGCGTTGGACGCGGTGCGCGGCGGGGAGGCCGCCGGGGCGTTCGTGCCGATCGAGAACTCGGTCGAGGGCGCGGTCACCGCGACCAACGACGAACTGGCCGCCGGCGCGCCGCTGATGATCTACCGCGAGGTGCTGCTGCCGATCACCTTCGCGCTGCTGGTGCGGCCGGGCACCGAGCTGTCCGGGGTGAAGACGGTGACCAGCCACCCGGTGGCCCAGCCGCAGGTGCGCAAGTGGCTGGCGGCCAACCTGCCGGACGCCACCTGGGAGTCGGCCGCCTCGAACGCGGACGGCGCCCGGCTGGTCGCCGAGGGCCGGTACGACGGGGCTTTCGCGGGCGAGTTCGCGGCGCCGATCTACGGGCTGGACCCGCTGGTCAAGGAGATCGCGGACTCCCACGGCGCGACCACCCGCTTCGTGCTGGTCGGCCGGCCGGGGCGGGTCTCCTCGCCGACCGGGGCGGACAAGACCTCGATGGTGGTCTGGCTGCCGGACGACCACCCGGGTGCGCTGCTGGAGCTGCTGCAGGAGTTCGCGGTGCGCGGGGTGAACCTGATGCGGATCGAGTCCCGGCCGACCGGGGAGGGGCTGGGCAACTACTGCTTCCTGATCGACTGCGAGGGGCACCTGTCGGAGCGGCGGGTGGCCGAGGCGATGATGGGCCTCAGGCGGATCTGCCCGCAGGTGCGGTTCCTCGGCTCCTATCCGCGCGCCGACCGGCAGGGGTCCAAGCACCGGCGGCCGGGGACCTCGGACGAGGATTTCGCGGCAGCGGCGGACTGGCTCTCCCGGGCGCTCGACGGACGCGCGGACATCTGAGCGTCGCCTCCCGTCTTTCCGGCCTTTTCCGACCGTTTTCGACTGTTACCGACCGGGCTGATCAAGTGCGGCGGGTGACCGCACCGTCATCCACAGGAACGTCCGGCTCCGGGGGCCGCTGTCCACAGGCCTCCCCGCTGTCCACACGCTGTCCACAGCCTGAAGTTATCCACAGGGCTGGGGACGAGTCGACAAACCGGTATAGCCATTGCGCAGAACAGGTCGGATCATCGGTTTGCGTCGCAGAGATGACTAATCGGACCAGAGTCACCCGCTTGCCTGCAAATCACCCGTGCGAGTGGTCCAATTCCCTCACCCGAGAAGGTTGATTGAGGTTTGAAACCTCAATTCCCTGCTTCCGTCGAGCGGAGGCCGATCCTCCCCCGCCATCCACAGCCCCGCCCCCGCGCCTGTGGATAACCCGCCCCGGACCCGGGCCCGATCCGGGCCCGGTGGATTCCCCACCGGAGTTATCCACAGGATCCGGTGAGTTATCCCCAGGGGAAAACCGGTACCGGTGGAGGAACGCCCGCCCGGTACGCTTGGCCCTGTGATTGACCTTCGCCTGCTCCGTGAGGACCCTGACCGAGTGCGCGCCTCGCAGCGCGTCCGTGGCGAGGACGTCGACGTGGTCGACGCCCTCCTCTCCGCCGACGAGCGGCGCCGGTCCTCGGGCAGCCGCTTCGACGAACTGCGCAACGAGCAGCGGGTGCTCGGCAAGCAGGTCGCCCAGGCCAAGGGCGAGGAGAAGACCGCCCTGCTGCAGCGCACCAAGGAACTGGCCGCCGAGGTCAAGGCCGCGGACGCCGAGCAGAGCGCGGCCAAGGAGGAGGCGGACCGCCTGCTCCGCTCCCTGGCGAACCTCATCGACCCGGCCGCCCCGGTCGGCGGCGAGGAGGACTTCGTCACCCTGGAGGAGATCGGCACCCCGCGCGACTTCGCCGCCGAGGGCTTCGAGCCCCGCGACCACGTCGAGCTCGGCCAGCTGCTGGGCGCGATCGACACCGAGCGCGGCGCCAAGGTCGCCGGTGCCCGCTCCTACTACCTGACCGGTCCCGGCGCGCTGCTGGAGCTCGCCCTGGTCAACATGGCGATCGCCCAGGCCACCGCGGCCGGCTTCATCCCGATGATCACCCCGGCCCTGGTCCGCCCGGCCGCCATGGACGGCACCGGCTTCCTCGGCCAGGCCGCCGAGAACGTGTACCACCTCCCCGAGGAGGACAAGTACCTCGTCGGCACCAGCGAGGTCCCGCTCGCGGCGTACCACATGGACGAGATCATCGAGGCCGACAAGCTGCCGCTGCGCTACGCCGGCTACTCGTCCTGCTTCCGCCGCGAGGCCGGCACCTACGGCAAGGACACCCGCGGCATCATCCGCGTCCACCAGTTCGAGAAGGTGGAGATGTTCGTCTTCACCACGCCCGAGGACGCCGAGAACGAGCACCGCCGCCTGCTCCAGTGGGAGAAGGACTTCCTCAACGCCCTGGAGCTGCCCTACCGGGTGATCGACGTCGCCTCCGGTGACCTCGGCTCCTCGGCCGCGCGCAAGTTCGACATCGAGGCCTGGATCCCCACCCAGGGCAAGTACCGCGAGGTCACCTCGACCTCCAACACCACCGAGTACCAGGCCCGCCGCCTGTCGATCCGGATGCGCGAGGAGGGCAAGACCCGCCCGCTCGCCACCCTGAACGGCACCCTGGTCGCCGTCCCGCGCACCATCGTGGCGATCCTCGAGAACCACCAGCAGGCCGACGGCTCGGTCGTCGTGCCCGAGGCGCTGCGGCCCTACCTCGGCGGGCGGACCGTCCTAGAGCCGGTCAAGTGACGTCGACCGCACACCCGATCGGTGGCGACCTGCCCTACCGGCTGGTCGCCACCGACCTCGACGGAACGCTGCTGACCAGCGCGGAGACCGTCTCCGAGCGCACCCGTGCCGCCCTGGCCGCGGCCACCGGCGCGGGCGCGCTGCACATCATCGTGACCGGGCGCTCGGCCGTCTGGGCCCGCCCGGTCTTCGACGAGATCGGCTACACCGGGATAGCGGTCTGCGGCCAGGGCGCCCAGGTCTACGACGCGGGCGCGCACAGGCTGCTCACCTCGCTCACCCTGGACCGCCGGCTCGCCGCCCTCGCGATCGAGAAGATCGAGGCCGAGACCGGCCCGCTGGCCGTCGCCTCCAACCAGGACGGCCTGGACGGGCAGGTGCTGGCCGGCCCCGGCTACGAGCTGCTGATCGGCTCCGACCTCCCGGTCGTCCGGGTCGGGCGCGGCGAACTGCTCGCCTCCCCGGTCGCCAAGCTCTACATCCAGCACCCCGGTCTGACCGACGACTCCCTCGCCGAGGCCGCCCGGCGCGCCGCGGGCGACCTGGTCGGCGTGGTGATGGCCGGGGCCGGCGTGGTCGAGCTGCTGCCGCTGGGCCTGTCCAAGGCCACCGGCCTGGCCGTCGCCGCCCGCCGCCTGGGCGTGCGCTCCGCCGACACCATCGCCTTCGGTGACATGCCCAACGACGTGCCGATGTTCGGCTGGGCGGCGCACGGCGTGGCCATGGCCGGCGCCCACGAGGAGCTGCTCGCCGTCGCGGACGAGGTGACCGCCGGCAACGACGAGGACGGCGTCGCCCTGGTCCTGGAGCGCCTCTTCCCCCGGGCCTGATCCCGGCCGACGACCGACGACGCACGGCCCCGGGGCAGTTGTAGGATGACCGGGCAAACCGGTTGTAGGATGACCGATGACCGACGAGTGGTGCACGAAGGGAGGCCCGGCATGAACGGCGACGGCAACGGCCTGCAGGCGGCCGGGCGGCGATCCCTGGTGGACACCACCATCGACCAGCTGCGCGAGCAACTCGCCGGCGGAGCCTGGCCGGTGGGATCGCAGATCCCCACCGAGCACGAACTCGCCGAGCGCCTGCAGGTCGGGCGGAACACCGTGCGGGAGGCGATCCGGGTGCTGGTGCACGCCGGAATGCTGGTCTCCCGGCAGGGCGAGGGCACCTTCGTACGGTCCACCAGCGACCCGGCGGCGGTGCTGCGCGGCGTCCAGCGCTCCGGCATCCGGGACGTCCTGGAGGTCCGCGCCGCACTGGAGACCGAGGGCGCCCGGCTGGCCGCCCTGCGGCACACCCCCGAGGACATCCGGCGGATGCGGGCCGCGCTGGCCCGCGAGGCCGAGATCTTCGCGACCCACCCCGAGCGGGCGGGCCGCGAGGCCACCGTCGAGCACGACCTGGAGTTCCACACCGCCGTCGTCGAGGCCGCGCACAACCCGGCGCTGGCCGAGGTGTACCGCTACTTCGGCGCCTCCGTGCGCGAGGCGATGACCGCCGCCTTCGGCGACCACGAAATGCCCGAGGCCGTCGTGGCCACCCACGAGGCGCTGGTCGACGCGATCGAGAGCGGCGACCCGGACCGTGCCGAGACGGCGTGTCGCGCGCTGCTCGCCGAGCCCACCGCGGCCGTCGAGCAGCTGCTCGCGGAAATCGCGGCCCGGAAGTAGGACGGCGCGAGCCCCGCCTCCGTCCGTTCCGCGACCGGCGTCCGTCCTCGTCGTCCGCGTCTCCCCTGATTCACGAAAGAACAGCACCCCCATGGCCGTCACCCGTGCCCCGCAGCCGGTTGCCACCACCCCTGCCCCGCTCCCCGTCCGCACCCGGCTCGCCCACCCGGCCCTGCTGCTGGCCGGCATCCTGCTGGTCGCGCTGAACATGCGCGCCTGCCTGGCCGCGGTCTCGCCGATGGTCGCCGAGATCCAGCGGACCTTCGGCCTGTCCTCCACCGCGAGCGGGCTGATCACCACCGTCCCGGTGCTGTTCCAGGGCGTCGGCGCGCCGCTCACCCCCCGGCTGACCCGCCGGTTCGGCGCCGAGCGCGTCGTCCTGGGCGCGGTGCTGGTGCTGGGCGCGGGCGTGCTGCTGCGGGTGCTGCCCTCCGTGTTCGCGCTGTACGCGGGCTGCGTGGTGATCGGCGTGGCCATCGCGGTGCTGAACGTGTCGATGCCGGGCCTGGTCAAGCGGGAGTTCCCGGACCGCGCGGCGACCATGACCGGCGTCTACTCGACCACCATGCTGGTCGGCGCGACCCTCGCCGCCGGCACCTCCGTCCCGCTGGAGCACGCGCTCGGCGGCGGCTGGCGGGCCTCGCTCGGCGCCTGGTCGCTGCTCGCGCTGGTCGCCGCGGTGGCCTGGCTGCCGCAGGTGCTGCGCTCCCGGCAGGAGAAGGCCGCGGTCGCCGCGGCCGCCCAGCCCGGCAAGCCGATCGAGAACCTGTGGAAGTCCCCGCTGGCCTGGCAGATCAGCCTGTTCATGGGCATCTCGTCGCTGCTGGTCTACACCCTGGTCGCCTGGATGCCCACCATCCTGGCCGACCACGGCATGGACCGCGGCCAGGCCGGCCTGGTCTTCGCCTTCTCCAACCTGGTGCAGGTGGCCGGCGCCTTCCTGGTGCCGCTGCTGGCCGGCCGGATGACCAGCCAGCGCGCGCTGGCCGTCACGATGGCCGCCCTGAACGGGCTCGGCATCGCCCTGCTGCTGGTAGCCCCGGTCTCCGGCGCCTGGGTGTCGGCGGCCATCCTCGGGGTGGCCCAGGGCGGTTCGCTGGGCCTAGGCCTGGCGTTCATCGTGCTGCGCACCGGCACCGCGGCCGGTGCCGCCCAGCTGGGCGGGATGTCCCAGGCGATCGGCTACCTGGTCGCCGCGGCCGGCCCGGTCGGCGCCGGTGCGCTGCACCAGCTGACCGGCGGCTGGGAGGCCACCCTGGTGCTGATGCTGGTGCTGGTCGCGGTGGTCGGCGCGGCGGGCCTCGGCGCGGGGCGCAACCGAACCCTCTGAGGCCGTTGCTCCTCGGCCGCGAGGGTCAGCGCGGTTACTCCTCGGCCGCGAGGGTCAGCCCGGCGAGCTTCACCGAGGCCAGCACGCTCGCCCCGACGGTGACCACCAGCAGCAGCGGGACGGCCGCCCCGAGCGAGACGTCGGCGCCGACCGCCGCGTCCCCGGCCACCGCCTCGGCGACCGCCCGGCCCCACTGCTGGACGCTCAGCGTCCGGGCGCCCTGGACGAAGTTGCCGATCAGCGATTCCCAGACCAGCGCGTACGCCAGCCCGGCCACCACCGCGTGCCGGGTGACCACGCCGAGCAGCAGGAACAGCGCGCTGTACGCGGCCCCGGCGACCAGCACGGCCACGGTGTATCCGAGGGCCACGCCGTCCCGGGTGCCGTACAGCAGCAGTCCGGCGAGCAGGGTCGGAACGGCGGCGAACACCCAGGTGGTGCCGATCGCGACGGCCAGCTTGGTGGTGACGATCTTCCAGCGCGGCAGCGGCTTGGCGAGCAGGTAGACGATCGACCCGTCGTCGATCTCGGTGGCGATCACACCGGTGCCGATCACCAGCCCGAGGATCGGGGTGAGGGTGCCGAGGTCCAGCTGACCGAGGATCTTGACGGTCAGGCCGTGTGCGTCGCCGTTCGACCGGCCGGCGATCGCCGAGACGATCAGCAGCAGGGCGGGCGCCACCAGCAGCAGGGCGCCGCGGCGGCGGCCGAGCAGGCCGCGCAGGGTCAGCCTGGCGACGGTCGGGTTCATGGTCGGTCGGCCCCTTCCTGGGTCCGGGTTTCGGTGGGGGTCGGGCCGGTCGTCACGCGGAGACCAGGTACGAGAAGACGCTCTCCAGCGACTCGTCCGCCGGGGACACGGTGTACAGCCGGATGCCGGCCTCCCGGGCGACCCGGGGCAGCAGGGTGGTGAAGCCCTGGAAGTTCACTGCCTCGATCCGCAGCGCCCGCTCCCGCTCGTCCACCTCGATGCCGGTGGTCGATCCGTCGGCGATCAGCGCGGCGGCGAGCCGTCGGTCGTCGCTGGAGCGGACCAGGTAGCGGTGCGGGCGGTCGGTCATCAGCCGCCGGATCCGCCGGAAGTCGCCCGAGGCGGCGTGCCGTCCGGCGACCACCACCTCGATGTGCCGGGCCAGTTGCTCGACCTCCTCCAGGATGTGGGAGGAGAACAGCACCGTCCGGCCGTCCGCTCCGAAGCGGCGCAGCAGTTCCATCAGCTGCAGCCGCTGGCGGGGGTCCATGCCGTTGAAGGGCTCGTCCAGCAGCAGCACGGCCGGGTCGTGGACGAGCGCCGAGGCCATCTTGACCCGCTGCTTCATGCCCTTGGAGTACGTCCCGGTGCGGCGGTCCTTCGCGTACGCCATCTCGACCAGGTCCAGGGCGCGCCGGGCGGCGGCGCCCGGCTGGGGCAGGCCGTGCAGTTCGGCGTTGGCGAGGACGAACTCCCAGCCGGTCAGGTGGTCGTACACGGACTCCCGTTCCGGGACCAGGCCGATCTGCCGGTACACCTGCTGGTTGCGCCAGATCGGCGCGCCGTCCAGGGTGACCGCCCCGCTGGAGGGGGCGAGGAAGCCGCTCATCATGTGGATGAGAGTGGACTTGCCCGCGCCGTTGGGGCCGAGCAGGCCGGTGACGCCGGGGCCGATCGACATCGTGATGTCGTTGACCGCGACCACGTTCCCGAACCAGCGGGAGACCTTGTCGATGGTGATGGTGGCCATGCCGCCCTCTCAGACGTCTCGCGGAAAACTGCGGTGGATCAGACGCGGCTGTAGCGGCGCAGCAGGAGCCGGTACGAGCCCGCCACCATCGCCACCGCGACCAGGGCGAACACCGCCGCGCCGAACGCGCCCGGGGCGTGCCGGCGGTCGAAGCCGGAACCGAGGTCGAACACCTCGTTGACCAGCGACTCCACCAGGCCGTTCGGTGAGATCAGGGCCGTCCACTGGGCGGCGTCCGAGCCGCCCGGGCTCGGGCCGCGCATGTCCACGACGACCGCCGCGACGGTCGAACTCACCACCAGGTAGCCCATGATGGCGGCCACCCCGAAGCCCCGGCGCGGGGTGGCCGCGGCGATCACCAGGGCCACCGAGGTCGGCACCAGGGCGTACAGCACGGCCGCCGCCAGGCCGTCGAGGAACTGGCCGGTGTTGTGCCCGAAGTCCATCCCGGCGAGCAGCGCCCCGGTGTACAGGACCAGCAGGGGCACTGCCATCAGCAGGAGTTGGGCGCAGGCCATGGCCGCGAACTTCGCCCGGACGTAGTCGGCGCGGGTGATCGGGCGGGAGAAGTAGAGCGGGACGGTGTGGTGGCGGAGGTCCCGGGAGAGCAGCACCGGCGCCTGGGAGGCGAGGAAGATCGACACCACCAGGCCGAGGTCGGAGAGGTAGCCGGCGTACTCGACCGGCAGCTCGTCCCGCTTCATGTACACCGCGACCGCGACGTAGATCACCGCCGGGACGGTGACCACGCCCAGCAGCAGCATCGGCAGCACCTTGGACCTGCCGGAGCGGCCGAGGCCGTACGCGGCGCGCAGGCTCTGGACGAAGAGCGAGCGGGTGGCGTGGGCGCGGCCCAGCCGGGGCCCGGTGTAGCCGCGGTAGCCGATGTCGTGGATGACGCCGGTGTCGGCGGCCCTGGCGTCAGGAGGCTGCGTCATCGTCCGTACCTCCCCTGGTGCTCGCGTCGTCGTGGGCGGTGAAGAGTTCGGCGACCCGGTGCCGGCGCTGCTCCAACCGGACCAGGCCGAGGCCGAGTTCGGCGACCGTGTCGCGGATGGTGTCGTAGGTGTCCTCGTCGGCCAACCGGACCAGCAGCAGGTGCGAGCCCTCCGGCTGGACGTCCAGCCCGGCCGCGGCGAGCCGGTCCCGCACCTCGGCGCCCGGTTCGGCGATCAGGTCCTCCGGGTGATCGGTGACCTCGACCGCGAGGACGGCCGTCGCCTCGGTGAAGGAGGCGGTGGAGGAGGAGCGCAGCAGCTTGCCGCCGTCGATCACCACCAGGTGGTCGCAGGTGCGTTCCAGCTCGCCGAGCAGGTGGGTGGTGACCAGCACCGAGATCCCGAAGTCGGAGTGGACCCGGCGGATCAGCCCCAGCATCTCGTCCCGGCCGGCCGGGTCGAGGCCGTTGGTCGGCTCGTCCAGCAGCACCAGTTTCGGGTCGTGCACCAATGCCTGGGCGAGCTTGACCCGCTGCTTCATGCCGGTCGAGTAGCCGCCCATCGGGCGGTACCGCTCCTCGTACAGGCCGACGTGCCGCAGGGTGTCCGCGGTGCGCTCGCGGGCGGCGGTGGCGGGCAGCCCCGCCATCCGGGCCATGTGCACCACGAACTCGGTCGCCGAGACGTCCGGCGGCAGGCAGTCGTGCTCCGGCATGTAGCCGACCCACTCACGGATCTCCGAGCCCCGGGTGGCGATGTCCAGGCCGAGCACCTCGCCGCGGCCGGAGGTCGCCGGGGCGAGCCCGAGCAGGATCTTGATCAGGGTGGACTTGCCCGCCCCGTTGGCCCCGACCAGTCCGACGACCCCGGGCTGCACCTCGACGGTCAGCTGGTCGAGCGCGGTGACCCGGGCGAACCTCTTGGTGAGGCCCTCGGTCTTGATGACAGCAGTGGACACGCCCTCAACGTAACGGCCGTGCGCCGCAAGGGGCATGAGCTGGAATGAGGAGGTCCTCTAGTGCCCCGGTATGACGCCGGGCCCGCTCCCCCTTAGGGGCTGCCGGGCCCGGCGTCACGTCACGTCCCGGGTCAGGAGCTCGGACGCTCCCACATCTCGGTGACCTTGCCGGAGGCGTCGACGGCGATCTTGTAGTCGCCGTTCGAGCAGGGGTAGAAGCCCTTCTGGTTCCCCGGCGTGGCGATGCACTCGTTGATGTGCTTCGCCAGGTCGGCCGCGTTGACGTCCTTCGGCGCGGCGACGACCGACCTGAGGTGGCCCTTGACGGTGGGCGAGAACTGCGCGGTCTTGTCGGCGCCCGTCGGCTCGTGGGCGACGTCGTCGACACCGCAGGCGTCCTTGGACTCCTTGTAGACCAGGGCCGTCGCGCTGGTGCCCTTCTGCACGATGACCCACTTCTGCCCGGCGGGCAGCGGGTCGCTGGTGCAGAAGCCCTCCGGGGCGCCGTCGGTGGGCTTGCCGCTCGGCGCGGGCTTGGCGGTGCCGGAGGCCGGGGCCCCGCTGGCGGGAGCCCCGGTGGCCGGCGCGGTGGCCGGGGCGGCGGTCGCACCGGCGGTGCCGGCGCCCTGGCCGGAGGAGTCGTCCGGGCCGCAGGCGGCGAGGCCGAAGGCGGCGGTGGCGACCAGGGCGGTGGCGAGCAGCCTCCTGGAAACAGACATGACGAAAGAACCCCCGTTTAACGCATGATCAGATAAAGGTGCGGCGGACAGATTAGCGCCTCCCGCCGACGTCCCCGCCCCGGACGGCACCCGGCCCGCCCCTCGCCGAAGGCCCGCTGAACCGGTCCGTCCGGTTATGGTCGGGGGCATGCGACTGAGCACCGTGATCCTTCCCATCCACCGGTGGGGCGAGGGGCAGAAGATCTGGCGGCGGGCCGAGGACCTCGGCTTCCACGCCGCGTACACGTACGACCACCTGTCCTGGCGCAGCTTCCGGGACGAGCCGTGGTTCGGGTCCGTGCCGACCCTCACCGCCGCCGCCTGCGCCACCGAGCGGATCAGGCTGGGGACGCTGGTGACCTCGCCGAACTTCCGGCACCCGGTGACGCTGGCGAAGGAGCTGATCACGCTGGACGACGTGTCCGGCGGGCGGGTCACGCTGGGCATCGGGGCCGGCGGGACGGGCTTCGACGCGACGGCGACGGGGCAGCAGGCGTGGTCGCCGAAGGAGCGGGCGGACCGGTTCGGGGAGTTCCTGCCGCTGCTGGACGAGCTGCTGCGCAGTGACGCGACCACGCGCGAGGGCACGTACTACTCGGCGGTCGAGGCGCGGAACGTCCCCGGCTGCGTGCAGACCCCGCGGGTGCCGTTCTACGTGGCCGCGACCGGGCCGCGCGGGCTGAGGCTGGCGGCGGAGTACGGGCAGGGCTGGGTGACGTACGGGGACCCGAAGGGGCCCGCGGACGTGCCGGTGGAGCAGGCGCCCGCGGTGATCGCCCAGCAGATCGCGAAGCTGACGGCGGCCTGCGAGGCGAAGGGCCGGGACGTGGCGACGCTGGAGAAGGTGCTGCTCCAGGGCTCGACGGCGGAGAAGCCGCTGCAGTCGGTGGACGCCTTCGTGGACTGGGCCGGGACGTACCGGGAGCTGGGGATCACCGAGCTGGTGATCCACTGGCCGGTGCCGGACTCGATCTTCGAGAACGACCTCGCCGTCTTCGAGCAGATCGCCACCGAGGGTCTCGCCCAGCTGGGCTGAGCCCGGCCGGGCCGGGCGTCACGGGTGCGGGCGGGTGCGCTGGGCAGGGAGGGCGGGGACCGGGTCCGGGGTGCGGCGGGCGAGCTCGGCGAGGGTGTGGAAGAGGACCTCGCCGAGCAGGACCGGCTCCCGGGAGACGGTCGGTGAGATCGGGGCGTCCATGGCCCGGGGATCCGGGACCCGGGGATCCGGGGACGGGAGGGTCGGGGGCGGCTCGTCACGGCACTGGCGAGTGGGCATGGCTCTTCCTGCCGACGGGGTGACCGGGAGGAGTCCTGCCCGCCGGGCCCGCAGCGACACCCCGGACGGGGACGGATCGGCCGGAAACGGCGCGCGAAGGGCCGGAACCCGTCCGTACGGTCATCACTGCTGCCCCGACCGGGGCGCCGCACGGGTGTTCAGCCGCGCGGCGGCGATGGGCGAAGATGGACCGGTGACCGAAGCCCGCACCGCCCCCCGCCTCATCGCCACCGACCTGGACGGCACCCTGCTGTGCTCCGGCGGTACCGTCAGCGACCGCACCGCCGCGGCCCTGGCGGCGGCCCAGGCGGCCGGGGTGCAGGTGGTGTTCGTGACCGGGCGGCCGCCGCGCTGGATGCAGCAGCTGAGCCCGCACATCGGCGGCCACGGGGTGGCGATCTGCTCCAACGGCGGCGCGATCGTGGACGTGCGGCGCGGCGGCGAGCTGATCGAGTGCTTCCCGATGCCGGCCGAGACCTCGCTGGCCGTGGTGGAGGCGCTGCGGGCCGAGCTGCCCGGCACCACGTTCGCCTTCGAGTACGCGGACGGCTGGGCCCGCGAGCCCGAGTACGAGGTGCTGATGTGGGGCGACGCGGAGGTCCGGGCGGTCGGCCCGGCCGAGCGGCTGCTGGCGGACGGCGGACCGGTGCGCGGCCTGTTCAAGCTGCTCGCCAAGCACCCGGACCTCGACCCGGACACCTTCCTCACCGAGGCCAGGACGGCGGCCGGGCACCTGGCCGAGATCACCCGCTCCTCGCCGATCTCGCTGCTGGAGATCAGCGCGCCCGGCGTCACCAAGGCCAGCACGCTGGCCCGTTGGTGCGCCGAGCACGGGATCGACCGCAGCGAGGTGGTGGCCTTCGGTGACATGCCGAACGACCTGGAGATGCTGGCCTGGGCGGGCACCTCGTACGCCGTCGCCAACGCCCACCCCCAGGTGCTGGCGTCGGTGGCGCAGCACACGGTGAGCAACGAGGACGACGGCGTCGCGGCGGTGGTGGAGGAGCTCCTCCGGCTGCTCTAGGGGGACGTCCTCCCTCGTTCGGCTTTCACCCGTCGGTGCGGGACCGCCTGCGGCCGGGCCCGCTCACAGCCGCGCGGTCCAGCGCACCACGGTCCCCTTCCGGTACGGACCACTCTCGTGCCAGGCTGCCCCGCCGAGCGCCTCCGCCCGCCGGGTCAGGTTGAGCAGTCCGCTGCGCCGGCCGCCCTGCGGGATGCCGACCCCGTCGTCGGTGACGCTGAGCAGCACGCCGGGCCTTCCGCCCCGGTCCAGGGACTCCGGGTCGCCGCCGACGGGCCGGCCCTTGTCGCCCAGGTGGACGGTGGCGTCGATCTCCACGCCGACCCGGGAGGCCCTGGCGTGCCGGGCCGTGTTGGAGAGCATCTCCCTCAGGGCGGCGAGGAGTTGGCGCCCGGTGTTCTCGCCGACCAGGCTCTCCACCGGCCCGACGAAGCTCACCGAGGGCTTGAAGCCGAGCGCCGCCGCGGCCTGGCTGGCCTCGCGCAGGACCCGGGTGCGCAGGGTGTCGGGGGCGTCGCCGTGGTTGTCGTGCTGGAGGGCGTAGATGGTGGTGCGGACCTCCTGGATGGTGGCGTCCAGTTCGTCCACCGCGTTGCCGATGCCGGCCTTCACCTCGGGGACGACGGCCCGGCGGGCCGCGCTCTCCAGCATCATCCCGGTGGCGAACAGCCGTTGGATCACCAGGTCGTGGAGGTCGCGGGCGATCCGGTCGCGGTCCTGGAAGACGGCCAGGCGCTGCTGGTCGCGCTGGCCCTCGGCGAGCCGCAGGGCGAGGGCGGCCTGCGAGGCGAAGGTCCCGGCGAGCTGCTTTTCGGAGTCGGTGAACGGCAGCGCGCCGCGCGGGCGCCAGACGCAGAGGCCGCCGAGCACCCGCCCGCGGGCGACCATCGGCACGGCCATGGACGGGCCGAAGCTGCGGGCGAGCCGCATCACCACGGTGGGGTCGCCGGACATGTCGTCCAGGTAGACGCTGTCCCCCTCCAGCAGCCGGGCGGCGAAGCTGTCCTTGGGCAGCAGCTCGCCGCGGACGAACTCGGCGGCCTCCCCGGAGGCGTGGGCGACCCGCATCTGGCAGTCCCCCTCGCCGACCGGGGCGGTGGGCAGCAGGATCATCCCGAGCGCGGCGTCCGCCAACTCCCGTACCTGCTCCGCCGCGACGGTCAGCGCGCCCTCGGCCTGCTCGGCGGCGAGCAGGGCGGTGGTGACGGCGGCGGCGCCGGCGATCCAGCGTTCTCGGCGGCGCCCCTCCTCGTACAGCCGGGAGTTCTCGATGGCCACACCGGCGGCCGCGGCGAGCGCGTGCACCACCTGCTCGTCCTCGGGGGTGAAGGCGCCGCCGCCCTTCTTCTCGGTGAGGTAGAGGTTGCCGAAGACCTCCTCGCGGACCCGGATCGGCACGCCCAGGAAGGTCCTCATCTGCGGGTGGTGCGACGGGAATCCGGAGGAGCGCGGGTCGGCGCCGAGTTCGGTCAGCCGCAGCGGTTCGGGGCGGTCGATGAGCGCGCCGAGGATGCCGCGGCCGGCGGGCAGTTCGCCGATCTCGGCGGCGGTCGCGTCGTCGATGCCGACGTGGATGAAGTCGGCCAGGCCGTCCCCGCCGGGGGCGATCACGCCGAGGGCCGCGTACCGGGCGTCGACGAGTTCGGCCGCGCCGGTGGCGATGCGGTGCAGGGTGGCGTGCAGGTCGAGCCCGGCGCCGATGGACACCACCGCCTCCAGCAGCCGCTGCATCCGGTCGGTGACCGCCGCGGCGGACTGCAGGCGTTCCGCGACCTCGGTGACGAGGGTGTCCAGCCCGAGCGAGGCGATCTCGGGCACCCGGTGGGGTGTCGGCTCGGGGGCGGCCTCGGGGAGGTCCGGCATGGGGTCCATGCAGAAAGCCTAGTTTGTACGGTTTTCAGCAGAAGGGCGGCGCAGCGTCACGCGCCCACCGGTTCCAGCAGGCCGTCCGCCTCCCGCTCCCGCCGCCACATCGCGTGCAGCCGGCCGTCCGGTTCGGCCACCAGCTCCGACCAGCGGCCGCGCTCGGCGACCCGCCCGCCGTCCAGCACCAGCACCTCGTCCACGGTGCCGTCGTCCAGCCCGGCCAGCCGGTGGGTGATCAGCACGGTGGTACGGCCCGCGGTCGCGGTCAGCAGGTCGGCGGTGAGCGCGTCGGCGGTGGGCAGGTCGAGGTGCTCGGCGGGCTCGTCCAGGACCAGGACGGGGAAGTCGGCGAGCAGCGCCCGGGCGAGGGCGAGGCGCTGGCGCTGGCCGCCGGAGAGGCGGGCGCCGTGCTCGCCGACCATGGTGTCCAGGCCCTCCGGCAGGGTGTCCGTCCAGTCCAGCAGCCGGGCGGCGGCGAGCGCGGCGCGCAGCTCGTCCTCGTCGGCGCCCGGTCGGGCGAGCCGCAGGTTCTCCCGCAGCGAGCTGTCGAAGACGTGGGCGTCCTGGGCGCAGAGGCCGATCACCCGGCGGACGTCCTCGCCCGCGAGCGCGCGGCTGTCCACAGCCTGTGGACGACCGGCGGCGAAGGTGACCGATCCGGCAACGGGCTCCAGGAAGCGCAGCAGCGCCTGGGCGAGCGTGGTCTTGCCGGAGCCGGAGGGGCCGACCACGGCGATCCGGCGGCCGGGCGCGAGGTCGAGGTCGAGGCCGGCCAGCGCGTCCTCGCTCTGCCCGGGGTGCCGTACGGTCAGCCCGCGCACCGCGACGGGCAGCGGCTGCTCGGGCAGCGCGAGCGGCTCGGCGGTGTCCGTGACGGGCTCCGGGGCCCGGAGCACCTCGTCCAGCCGGGCCCGGGCGGCGCGACTGCGCTGGCGGGCCCGGACGGCGAGCGGCATCCCGGTGACGGCCTCGAAGGCGGCCAGCGGGGTCAGCACCACGACGGCCAGGCAGACCGGCGCGAGCGAACCGCCGCGCACCCCCTGGATGCCGACGGCCGCCGCGCCCACCACCGTCAGCCCGGTGAGCAGCGCGATCAGGCCGGTGCCGAGCGCGGTGGTGGCGGCCGAGCGGGCGGCGAGCCCGGTCAGCGCGGCGTCGGCGGTGCGGACGGCGGCCAGCCGGCGGGGCAGCGCCCCGGCCACGGTGAGCTCGGCGGTGCCGGTGAAGGCGTCCACCACCGAGGTGGCCAGCTGCCCGCGGGCGGGGGCCTGGCGGCGCTCGGCGCCGGCCGACCAGCGGGCGGCCAGTGCGGGTACCAGCGCCCCGGCCAGCAGCAGTCCGAGGCCGAGCACCAGTCCGGCGGCGGGCAGGAAGGCGCCCATCGCGACCGTCGAGGCCAGCGAGACCACCGCGGCGACGGCGGCGGGCAGCCGCCAGCGCAGGTGGTGGTCCTGGATCGCGTCGACGTCGGCGACCAGCCGGGAGAGCAGGTCACCGCGCCGGAAGGCGGGCAGTCCGGCCGGGGCGAGCGCGGTCAGCCGGCGGTGGACGGCGGCCCGCAGGGTGCCGAGGGTGCGCAGCACGGCGTCGTGGGAGACCAGCCGTTCGGCGTAGCGGAACACGCTGCGGCCGATGCCGAAGGCCCGTACGGAGGTGACGGCCATCATCAGGTAGAGCACCGGAGGCATCTGGGAGGCCCGGGAGATGAGGTAGCCGGAGGTGGCCGTCAGGGCGACGGCACTGCCGAGGGCGAGCGCGCCGAGCAGGACGGACAGGGCCATCCGGGGGGCGGCGGGCTCGGCCTCGGGCTCCTCGGGCGCGGCCGGGGCGGGGGTCGGCCTCCCGCTGTGGGCCAGGGGGGAGACGGCAGTGACTCGCCCGCTCGCCGGGGCCTCGACGGCGGCGGGCCCGGCCAGGTGGACCCGCTGGTCCGCGACGGCCAGCAGGGCGGGCCGGTGGGCGACCACCAGCACCGTGCGCGCCGGGTCCTCGGCGAGGGTGCGGACGGCGTCCACGACGGCGGCCTCGGAGGCGCCGTCCAGGTTGGCGGTGGGTTCGTCGAGCAGCACCAGCGGCCGGTCGTCGGCGAGCAGGGCCCGGGCGAGCGCGAGGCGCTGGCGCTGTCCGGCGGAGAGTCCGGCGCCGTCCTCCCCCAGCTCGGCGTCCAGGTCTGTGACGAAGTCGAGCGCGTGGGCGGCCCGCAGCGCCGTCCACAGCTGCTCGTCCGGGGCCCCGGGCCGGTAGAGCCGCAGGTTGTCGGCGACCGTTCCGGCGAACAGGTGCGGGTGCTGGGGCACCCAGGCGATCTGGCGCCGCCAGCTGCCGGGTTCCAGCTCGGCCAGGTCGTGGGTGCGCCCGTCGGCGGCGGTGATCCGGACGGTGCCGGACTCGGGGGCGGTGAGGCCGAGCAGGACGGCCAGCAGGGTGGACTTGCCGGCGCCGCTGGGGCCGGTGAGGGCGGTGCTGGAGCCCGGGTGCAGGGTCAGCGCGGCGCCGTCCAGCGCGGGCAGGGCGCGGCCGGGGTGCCGTACGGTCAGGCCCTCGGCGGTGATCACGGCGCCGGTGAGGTCTGGGGCCGGCACCGTTCCGGCGGCCGGCAGGGGCGTCTCCAGTACCCGGAAGATCTCGTCGGCGGCCGTGAGCCCCTCGACGCTGGAGTGGTAGAGCGCGCCGACCTGGCGGATCGGGAAGTACACCTCGGGGGCGAGGATCAGGATCAGCAGCCCGGTCTCCAGGTCGAGCGAGCCGTCCACCAGCCGGAAGCCGATGGTGACCGCGACCAGCGCGACGGACACGGTGGAGAGCAGCTCCAGCGCGAAGGAGGAGATGAAGGCGATCCGCAGGGTGCGCAGGGTGGCCCGGCGGTAGTCGGCGGTGATCCGGGCGATGGTGGCGGCCTGGCTGCGGGCCCGGTTGAAGACCTTGAGGGTGGGCAGGCCCGCGACCACGTCGAGGAAGTGGTGGGAGAGCCGGGCCAGGGTGTTCCACTGCCGGTCCATCCGGGACCGGGTGGCCATCCCGATCAGCACCATGAACAGCGGGATCAGCGGCAGCGTCCCGGCGATGACCGCGGCCGAGGTGAGGTCGGCGCCGACGATCCGCAGCAGCACGATCACCGGGACGACCACGGCCAGGGCGAGCTGCGGCAGGTAGCGGGCGAAGTAGTCGTCCAGGGCGTCGATGCCCCGGGTGGCGAGGGTGGTGAGTTCGCCGGTGCGCCGGCCCGCCAGGTAGGACGGGCCGAGCGCGGTAGCGTGGTCGAGCAGCCGGCGGCGCAGGGTGGACTTCACCCGGGCGACGGACCGGTGCGCGGTGAGTTCGGTGAGCCAGCCGACCATCCCGCGGCCGACGGCGGTAAGGGCCAGCAGCGCCAGTGGGGTGGTCAGTTCGCCGAGGCCGGCGCCGCGCTGGAAGGCGCGGACCACGATCTCGGCGATCAGGCTCGCCTGGGCGACGACCAGGGCCGCGCCCGCCCCGCCGAGGATCACGGATCCGGCGAGGAAGGGACGGGTGGTGCGGGCGTACCCGAGGAGTCGGGGGTCGACCGGCTTCACGGCGTCAGGCCCGGTCGGCGGAGGCGGTCGGCGTGGCCGGAGTCGCCGGCGCCGCCGGAGCGGCCGGCCGGTGGGCGGCGGGGATGTGCTGCACCCCGATCCGCTTGCGGAACACCCAGTACGTCCAGCCCTGGTAGAGCAGCACCAGCGGGGTGAACACGGCGGCCACGACGGTCATCAGCTTCAGCGTGTACGGCGAGGAGGCCGCGTTGCCGACGGTCAGGCTCCACGCCGGGTTCAGCGTGGACGGCATGACGTTCGGGAACAGCGCCAGGAAGAGCATCGCGACCGCGGCCACGACGGTCGCCCCGGAGAGGACGAACGCCCAGCCCTCGCGGCCGAGTTGGTTGGCCACCAGGGCGCCGGCCAGGGCCAGCACGGCGACCACCAGGGCGACCAGGCTGCGGCCGTTGCCGCTGTCCGCCTGGGTCCAGAGCAGGAAGGCGAGGGCGAGCACGGCGGCCGCCAGGCCGGCCCGGAGGGCCGCTGCACGGGCCCGCTCGCGGATCTCGCCGACGGTCTTGAGGGCCGCGAAGACCGCGCCGTGGAAGGTGAACAGGGTGAGCGTCACCAGGCCGCCGAGCAGCGCGTACGGGTTGAGCAGGTCGGCGAGGCCGCCGACGTAGTTCTTCTGCGCGTCGATGTCCACGCCGCGGACGATGTTGGCGAAGGCCACGCCCCACAGGAAGGCGGGGACGAGGGAGGTCCAGAAGATGGCCTCCTCCCAGTTGCGCTGCCAGCGGGCGCCGTCCCGCTTGGCCCGGTACTCGAAGGCCACGCCGCGGACGATCAGGCAGACCAGGATGGCCAGCAGCGGGATGTAGAAGCCGCTGAAGAGGGTCGCGTACCAGTCCGGGAAGGCGGCGAAGGTGGCTCCCCCGGCGGTCAGCAGCCAGACCTCGTTGCCGTCCCAGACCGGGCCGATGGTGTTGATCAGCACCCGCCGCTCGGCGGTGTTCCGGGCGAGCGGCTTGGTGAGGATGCCGATCCCGAAGTCGAAGCCCTCCAGGAAGAAGTAGCCGATCCACAGCACCGCGATCAGCACGAACCAGACGTCGTGGAGTTGCATGACCCTGGGTCTCCTATCTGTGGGTCAGTTCCGCGGATCAGTACGCGAAGGCGAGCGGCTTGTCGGCGTCCTCGTCCGCGGACGGGCCGCGCAGCGACGGGTCCTGCGCCGGGGGCTGCTCGGTCACCACCGGACCGGCCTTGGCGTACTTGACCAGCAGCCGGACCTCGACGACGGCGAGGATCGCGTACAGCGTGGTGAAGGTGGCCAGGGCGCCGATCTGGGTGCCGACACCGACGTTGGGCGACACCGCGCCGGCGGTGGTCATCAGGCCGAAGACGGCCCAGGGCTGGCGACCCATCTCGGTGAAGATCCAGCCGAAGCTGTTGGCGATCAGCGGGAAGCCCATGGTCAGGATGCCGATCCGCCAGCTCCACTTGGTGAGCAGCGGGCTCAGCTCCCGCTTCGGGGTGAGCATCAGCCGGGGCACCTCGGTGTCACCGGTGCGGAACTCGGGGCGCAGCAGGAACTTCCTGCGGGTGGTCCAGAGGCCGATCAGGCCGGCCACGAAGGAGGTCATCCCGAAGCCGATCATGAACCGGAAGCCCCAGTAGGTCACGAAGACGTTCGGGATGTAGTCCTTGGGGTTGCCGCCGTGGGCGGCGGCCTCGGCGGCGGCGGTGTCGTTGATGCCGGGAACGGACGAGCTGAAGTCGCTGTGGGCGAGGAAGGACAGCACCCCGGGGACCTCCAGCGCGACCGAGTTGTGGCCCTTGCCGACGTCGCCGACCGCGAAGACCGAGAACGGCGCGGGCGACTGGGTGTCCCACAGCGCTTCGGCGGCGGCCATCTTCATCGGCTGCTGCTCGAACATGACCTTGCCGAGGGTGTCGCCGCTGAGCGCGGTGCCGGCGCCGAAGACGACGGCGAGCACCAGGCCGAGCCGCAGCGAGGTGCGCATCACGGCGGTCCTCTTCGGGTCGGCGTCCTCCGGGCGGCGCTTGGCCTTCCAGAGGTGGAAGGAGGCGATACCGACCATGAAGGCGGCGCCGGTGAGGAAGGCGGCGGTCAGGGTGTGGAAGACCACGGTGAGCGTGGTGTCCTGGAACAGCACCTTGGTGATGTCGGTGAGCCGCGCCTTCTCGGTGGCCTTGTCGATCGCGTAGCCGGCCGGGTGCTGCATCCAGGAGTTGGCGGCCAGGATGAAGTAGGAGGAGAGCACGGTGCCCAGCGAGACCATCCAGATGCAGGCGCAGTGGATCTTCTTCGGCAGCTTGTCCCAGCCGAAGATCCACAGGCCGATGAAGGTGGACTCGAAGAAGAAGGCGATCAGCGCCTCCATCGCGAGCGGGGCGCCGAAGACGTCACCGACGAAGCGGGAGTAGTCGGACCAGTTCATGCCGAACTGGAACTCCTGCACGATGCCGGTGACGACGCCCATCGCGATGTTGATGAGGAAGAGCTTTCCCCAGAACTTGGTCGCGTGGAAGTACTTCTCCTTGTTCGTGCGCACCCAGGCGGTCTCCAGCCCGGCCACGATCGCGGCCAGGCTGATGGTGAGCGGTACGAAGAGGAAGTGGTACACGGTGGTGATGCCGAATTGCCATCGCGCGATCGTCTCGTGAGCGATTGCCAGTTCCACGTCGCCCTCTCTCCGCCGGCCCTGCTCCCAGGGGTGTTTCGGACAAACTCCATCTCGGGTCGAGCACCGTCGCCGAACCATGCGGGCTTGTCCGCTTGTGAACGTGAACACGTTCACAAGCACAGTATCCACCATCCTTACGGGGGAACCACAGGTGGGGTGGCATTGACAGCGGGTGGCAGGGCGTGACGGTGCGCACAGTTTGCGGACCGGCCGCGGGGCGTGGCAACGAACGACCCCGCCGCACGGGGCCCCGCTCTTGTCCGAACCGGCGCTTGACAGCCGCACGCCCCGCTCGCTTCGGCGAGCGGGGCGTGGTAGCGCCCGTGGTTACGGGCGGCCGAGCAGCTGCGCCCCCGAGGTGGAGTCGGCGCGGGCGGTGAAGAACTCGGTGAAGCCGCGCAGGAACTCCTCCACCGTGATCCGCCCGTCCCCGTCCACGTCCAACTGGCGGAAACCGTGCGACAGCTCGGCCGGGTGGACGCGCGGGCCGCCGAACACCGCGCGGTACTCGTCGAACTCCAGGAAGCCGCTGCCGTCGGTGTCGGCCGCCACGAACACCGCCCGCAGCGCGGGCAGCAGGCCCTGCTCCAGGTACGCCTCGTCCCGGTCGAGGCCCGCCAGGGTGGCCGCCGTGAACTCCTCCCGGCTCACCTTCCCGTCCCCGTTGGCGTCCATCGCCGTGCGCAGCTGCTCCCACCAGCCGTCGAAGGCCCGGTACACCCGGGCCTCGGCCGCCTCGTCCAACTCCAGCTGCCAGCACACGTTGTGGGCCATCGCCCGCAGGTCGTGCACGGTGATGAAACCGTCCCCGGTCTGGTCCAGCACCTCCCGGAAGAACCGGTCCACCCGGGAGCCGCGGGCGTCCCCCCGCCCCGGGTGCAGCCGGCGCGGCGGCCGCTGCCGCTCGTCCGGAGAGCGGTAGCGCACCCGCTCCGGGAGGAGCGGGACGACGGCCCCGGCACCCCGGTGCAGCACCGCCGACAGCAGCGCCCCGCGCCGGGTCCGGACCAGCCCGAACCGCTCCCGCACCACCGGCGGCAGGTCCGCCACCGTCAGCTCCCGGATCACCCGGGCCACGGCCACCCGGACGACCCGCCAGCCGGCGTCCCCGAGGAACCGGAGCCGTCGGGGGCGGGGCGCCTCGCGCAGGATGTCGTCGAGCAGGTAGCGGGCCGACTCGGTGAACTCCAGCTTCTCCCGGGCGTACCGGCCGAAGTAGCCGGGCAACTCGGCGGCCGTCTTCGGGAGTTCCTCCTCCGGCAGCTCGAAGGAGGTGATCACCTCCCTGAACTCCTGGTACGAAAGCTCCAGTTGAGCGCTGTCGTACGGCTCGCCGCCGAGCCGCCGCATCGCCTCCACGCACTCGAACAGCGTCAGCAGCACCCACACCCTGGTCGCCGCGTCCCGCGCGTCGTACGGACGGCCGTCCGGCATCGTCCCGCGGATCCGCTTGTGCGCCCGGTTCAGCCGCTCGACCTCCCGGCGCAGGGCGTCCGCGTCCTGGTAGAACAGCCGTCGCCCGCTCCCCAGGGTGTGCTCGATCCGCCGCCAGGGGTGCGCCCGGTAGGTGGAGTGCTCCTGCATCCCGGCCGCCACCACCGGGTCCGCGGCCTGCAGCACCAGGAGCCGCCAGGCGACGAGGGCGACCCGCCACTCGGACAGGTCGCGCTTGAAGGAGACGGCCCGGTCAGGCACGGGGCTCCCCGGTGATCTCCGGGCCGATCACGAAGCCCTTGGCGGGACCCTCCGGGATCACGGCCTCCTTGCCGTACGGGATCCGCGTCGAGGAGGCGTAGACCCCGCGCTCGGGGTCAGGGCTGGTGAGGACGGTCACGGTGCCGCCGTCGTCGTAGTCGTCGATGATCACGTACACCGGGACGCCGGCGCGGGCGTACGCCCGGCGCTTGAGAACGTGGTCTCGTTTGCGCGCTTCGGCGCCCGGCGAGACGGTCTCGACCACCATCGGGACACCTGAGGCGAGCACCCCGACGCCCTCGGGGTGCTCGATTTCTTCGACGTCGTCCGGCGCCACGAAGACGTCCGGGATGAACACCTTGAGGTCGGCGATCACGTTGCCGTCCTGCGCAGGCCCGTAGCCGGAGCCCCTCAGATGGTCGTACAAGGCCCGGCCCAGCCGCCTGTTCACGCTGAAATGGCGGGTGCCGCCAGTGGGTGACAACGTGATCGTCCCCTCGATGATCTCCGCCCGGAAGCCCTCGGGTACATCCATGGACTTCCATGCCTGCCATAGTTGCTGGTCCAGGTTCACGACGGTCTCCTCGACAACGAGCGCGCTCACGAGACACCTCTTTCCCGTCCAGTGTGGTCAGCCCGCGCGATCCCGCACAAGCAACGGCAGCACGGTCGCACACGACCGGGGGCCGAGCGGGTGAACGGCTTCCGGTTCACCCGATCGAGGAGTTTCGGGCGGTATCCGTCAGCGCTGGCGGGGGAGTTCGACGCGGAAGGTGGCGCCGGCGCCCGGGGCGGTGTCCAGGGTGAGGGTGCCGCCGTGGGCCCGGGTGAGGGCGGTGGCGATGGCGAGGCCGAGTCCGCCGCCGCCACCGTTGTCGCGGCTGCGGGAGGCGTCGACCCGGTAGAAGCGGTCGAAGACGCGCTGGGCCTGCTCCTCGGTGAGGCCGGGTCCGGAGTCGGCGACCTCCAGCAGGCAGACCCCGTCGGCGCCGCCGCCGACGCCGATCCGGACGGGGGTGCCGGGCGGGGTGTGCTTGACGGCGTTGCCGACCAGGTTGGTGACCACCTGCCGCAGCCGGGCCTCGTCGCCGAGGACGGGCGCCGCGCCGGGTGCGCCGGTGCCCGCCGGGCCGGTGAGCGCGACGGGGCGGCTCGGGTCGAGGGCGGTGAGGTCGTGCAGGGCGTCGGCGGCGAGGGTGCGCAGGTCCATCGGGGCGAGGTCGAGCGGGCGTTCCTCGTCGAGCCGGGCGAGGACCAGCAGGTCCTCGACCAGGGCGCCCATCCGGACGGCCTCGCTCTCGATCCGGCTCATGGTGCGGGTGACGTCCGTCTCGGTGGGCAGCGCGCCCATCCGGTACAGCTCGGCGAAGCCGCGGATGCCGGCCAGCGGGGTGCGCAGCTCGTGCGAGGCGTCGGCGACGAAGCGCCGCATCCGGGCCTCGGACTCGGCGCGGGCGGCGAAGGCCGCCTCGATCTGGGTGAGCATGCCGTTGAGCGCGACCGAAAGCCGGCCGACCTCGGTGCCCGGGGAGAGCTCCGGCATGCGGTGGGAGAGTTCGCCGGCGGCGATCCGCTCGGCGCCGGCCTCGATCCGCCGCAGTGGCCGTAGTCCGGCCCGGACGGCGAAGAAGCCGAGCGCGGTGATCAGCAGCAGGACGCCGCCGCCGATGGCCAGGAAGGAGGTGCTCAGCCGGCCGGTGGTGGCGTCGATGTCCTCGCGGGAGACCGCGACCATGACGTAGGTCGGGCTGGAGGCCGGCGAGACGTACGCGCCTGCCCCGGGGGCCGGGGTGCGCGGGGCCTGGAGTGGCAGCACCAGCACCCGCCAGCTGTGGTGGCCGCGCTGGTCGGGCAGGTCGAAGGGGGTGTCCGGGGCGGTCTGGGTCGGGTCCAGCCCGGCCAGTTGCGGCGCCGGGTCGGTGTCGGAGACGGGCTGGCGCAGGACGGCCTGGACCTTGCCGTCCGAGGACAGCCACTGCACCAGGTACTGACTGGGCAGGCTGATCCGCCGCCCGGAGACGACCGGCTTCGCCGCGCCCGGCGCGGCCACCTGGACCGGGGCCTTGCGGGACAGCGGCTGCCCGTAGCGCTGGAGCTGCTCGTCCAACTGCTCCACCAGCTGGGCCCGTACGGTGCCGAGCACGAAGGTGTCGCTGACCGCGAGCCCGGTGGTGACCAGCGCGAGCGCGAGGACCAGCAGCCGGGCGCGCAGCGACAGCCGGGAGGTGAAGCGGTTGAACACGAGCGGTGCCGGTCAGCCCTGCGGGGGGCGGCGCAGCGCGTAGCCGATGCCCCGCACGGTGTGGATCAGCTTGGGGCCGTGCGCCGGGCCGGAGTCGAGCTTGCGGCGCAGGTAGGAGATGTAGGACTCGACGATGGAGAGGTCGCCGCCGAAGTCGTAGGCCCAGACGTGGTCGAGGATCTGCGCCTTGGACACCACCCGGCCGACGTTGGCCATCAGGTAGTGCAGCAGCTTGAACTCGGTCGGGGAGAGCGCCACGGGGGTGCCGGCCCGGGTGACCTCGTGCGCGACCGGGTCGAGGCTGAGGTCGGCGACGACCAGTCGGCCGTCCTCGGCGGGGCCGCCGGCCCGGCGCAGGATGGCGCGGATCCGGGCGATCAGCTCCTCCAGGCTGAAGGGCTTGGTGACGTAGTCGTCCGCGCCCGCGGCCAGGCCCTGGACCTTGTCGCCGACGCCGTCCTTGGCGGTGAGGAACAGCACCGGCAGGTGGTCGCCGGGGTGTCCGTGCGCGGGCCCGGCGATCTGGCCCCGGCTGGTGCGCTCGCGCAGCTTCTCGACGACGGTGAAGCCGTCGAGGTCGGGCAGCATCACGTCGAGGACCACCAGGTCCGGTCGCTCGGCGGCGATCAGTTCCAGGGCCTCGGTCCCGCTCGCGGCGGAGGCCACCCGGAAGCCGGAGAACCGCAGCGAGGCGGCGAGCAGTTCGCGGATGTTCGGCTCGTCGTCCACGACGAGGAGGAAAGCCTCGCCCTGGCCCCCGGCCATGGTGGAGCCGCCCGGTGTGGTGACAGTGCCTTGCACGGGGGTTTCGCCTCCCGGTCGGACGATGACGTTCAGCATGAGGCTAGCCCCCGGAGGCTATGCGGCATGGATGAATGTTGGATTAACACCTTATCGGTCGGTTTTTGGGCGACAAGCCCCCAGGGGTGGGGCTCGGTGGTGTGCGCACGGGTGTGCGCACGGGTGTACGGGCGTGCGGGAACGCCGAACGGCCGGGGAGCCGGCTCCCCGGCCGCAGGCGTCACGCCGCTCCGACGATCAGTGCTGGGCGAACTGGCCCGGCCGGTAGTCGCCGGCGGGCTGGCGGATCATGACGTTGCCGCGGTTGAAGGCGTTGATCAGCGCGATGACGCAGACCAGCGCCGCGAGCTGCTCCTCGTCGTAGTACTTCGCCGCGTTCTCCCACGCCTCGTCCGTCACGCCGCCGCCGTCGGCCAGCCGGCTGCCCTGCTCGGCCAGCTCCAGGGCGGCCCGCTCGGCCTCGGTGAAGACGGTGGCCTCGCGCCACGCCGCGACCAGGTTCAGCCGGGTCGCCTCCTCGCCCGCGTGCACGGCGTCCTTGAAGTGCATGTCGACGCAGTAGCCGCAGCCGTTGATCTGGCTGGCCCGCAGCCGCACCAGCTCCTGGGTCGCGTACGGGAGGGTCGAGTCCGCGATCTGCTGGCTCGCGGTGATGAGGTGCTTGAAGACCTTGCCCATGACCGGGCTGGCGAAGGCGTTCAGACGGGCTTCCATGGCGTGCTCCTCGTGTCTCGTACTTCTTCGGTGTTCGTCGGTCTTCGTCGGTGTTCTCGGTTGCGTCCTCTTGGACAAGGTGGCCGGGCGTCCTGTGACAGCCCCGGACGTGACCCGCGTCACCCCTGCCACGGGCGGAGCTTCTCCGGGTTGCGCACCGCCCAGATGTGGGTGATCCGTTCCCCGGCGATCCGGAAGGCGATCACGGTGTCGGTGACGCCGTCCTGCTGGACGACCAGACCGGGCAGGCCGCTGACCGTGCACTCCCGCAGCGTCCGGCCGGCGATGAGCCGGGCGGAGTCCGCGTACGCCCGGGCGATCCACTCGCTGCCCGTGAGCGGCTCCAGCAGGGCCCCGACCAGGCCGCCGCCGTCGGCGATCACGGTGGCCTCCGGGTCGAGGAGGTCCATCAACGACCTGACGTCCTTCGCCTCCCAGGCCCGCTTGAACTCCCGGACGATCCCGGCCTGCACGCCCGTCGGCGGCACCGGGGCCTGCGCCGCCCGGATCCGGCGGCGGGCCGAGGTGGCCAGCTGGCGGCAGGCCGCCGCCGAACGGCCGACGACCGCGGCCACCTCGGCGAACGGGTACTGGAAGACGTCGTGGAGGATGAACGCCACGCGCTCGGCCGGGGTCATCGACTCCAGGACGACGAGGAAGGCCATGTTGACCGACTCGTCCAGGGTGATCCGGTCCGCCGGGTCCGCGGCCGCGCCCTCGGGCCCCTCCCGGTGTTCGGGCAGCGGCTCGGGGAGCCACTCGCCCACGTAGCGCTCCCGCCGGGCCCGGGCCGAGCCGAGCTGGTTGAGGCAGATCCGGCTGGCGACCGTGGTCAGCCAGCCGCCGGGCGAGACGACGGCCTCCCGCTGCTCCGCGGGCATCGCGTACCAGCGGGCGTAGGTCTCCTGCACGACGTCCTCGGCATCGGCGAGGGAGCCGAGCAGCCGGTACGCCACGTTGATCAACTGGCGCCGCTCGCCCGTGATCACGCTCAGGTCCTGGTCCATGGTCCCCCTCCGGTCGGTCTCCTCTCCCTACGACAGGACAGCGGGCCGGAATGTGACGTCCGCCCCGCGCCTCACATTCCGGCGCACCGTCCTGTCGTAAGGAGCAGACGGAACCGAAAGACCGGGAGGAACCAACCGTGAACGACTTCCAGGCGATCGCCGATCTCGTCGAGATCCAGGCGCTGCAGGCCGAGTTCACCGACGCGGTGATGATGCGCGACGGCGACCGGCTCGCGAACCTGTTCACACCGGACGGCGCGCTGCGGATGCCCAACGTCCCGATCGAGCTGGTCGGCAGGGAGCAGATCACCGCCGGGCGCGAGGAGCTCCAGGCCCGGTGGGACTTCTTCGTGCAGAACACCCACCCGGGCTCGATCCGGATCGACGGCGACACCGCGACCGGACGCGCCCTCATGCACGAGATCGTCCGCCTGAAGGACGGCCTCGAGGGCCTCAACTACGCCATCTACCACGACCGCTACCGGCGGACGGTGGACGGCTGGCGGTTCGCCGAGCGGGTCTACGAGGTCCGGTACGTCGACACCAGCCCGCTGGGCGGCTCGGCGCCGCGCGATGCGCAGGACCGCACCGCCTTCACCGCCCCGGCGGACGCGGAGCGCCTGGCGCGGACGGCCGCGGCACTGGCGGCGCGGGGCTTCGCCGTCGAGGTCCTCGACGACGCCGCCGCCGCGCGCGTCCGCATCCGGGAGCTGATCCCGGTGGGCGCCGCGGTGTTCACCGCCGCCAGCGAGACGCTCCGGCTGTCCGGCATCGACGAGGACCTCAACACCGACGACCGCTACCGCTCCGTCAGGTCCCGGGTGCTGACGATGGACCGGACCACCGAGGCCGACGACATCCGGCGCCTGCTCGCCGCTCCCGACGTCGCCGTGGGCAGCGTCGCCGCGGTCACCGAGACCGGCTCGTTGGTGATCGCCTCGGCCAGCGGCAGCCAGCTCCCCGGCAACGCCGGTGGCGCCGGCCAGGCGATCTGGGTCGTCGGCGCCCAGAAGGTGGTGCCCGACCTGGCCTGCGCCCAGCGGCGGCTGGAGGATCACGTCCTCCCCCTGGAGGACACCCGTGCCCTGGCCGCCTACGGGCAGCCCAGCGCCGTCAACCAGGTCCTGGTCCTCAACGCGCCGACCCGCTTCTCGCGGGGCACCGTACTGCTGCTGCGCGAGGCCATCGGGTACTGACGCGTCTCAGGCGTCGGCGTCCGAGGGCTTCCCGGGCTTCGTGCGGAGCACCTGGCGCCCCTGCTCGGCGGCACGCGCGATGGTCTCGGAAATGAAGTCCAGGAAGCGGGCCGTGTTCTCCAGCCGGGTACCAGCCGGGGTGCCGGCGCCGAGGACGCCGACGCCCTGACGGGTGGTGTCGACGAGTTGCGCCGTGGTCTGGGCGCTGACCATCATCGACCGGTACCAGATGTCGTCGTCCAGGAAGTAGCGCTCGCGGCGGCGCTCGTCGCGCTCCCGGCGCACCATGCCCTGGCCGTCCAGGAACGCGATCGACTTGGAGACGGTCGCCGGGCTGACCTGGAGGTGTTCCACGAGTTCGGCGGCGGTGAGGCTGCCGTCGTCGGTGATGTAGAGGCAGGCCAGCACCCGCGCCGTCATCCTGGGCATGCCGGACTGCATCATGACGGTGGTGAGCACCTCCTCGAAGGCGCGCACCGCCTCGGCGTCGCGCCCGTAAGGCTGCGGGGTGGCGTCCGGCTCCTGGGCGGCGGGCTGTCGGCGGCGCTGGGCCCGGTGCCCGGTGGCGCGGTGGGCGAGGTCGGCGCGGTAGGCGGTGGGGCCGCCGTTGCGCATCACCTCCCGGGTGACGGTCGAGGTCGGCCGGTCGAGGCGCCTGGCGATCTCCGCGTAGGCGAGGCCGTCGGCCAGTCCCCGCGCGATCTGCTGGCGTTCCTGCTGGGTGAGTCTGCCGCCCGGCATCGCGGTCCCCTTCGTGCTCCGTGCTCGGTCCTCCGTAGCTTTCCATCATAGGAAAGCAGCACGGCGAACCGGGGGTTGACCTTGACCCAAGGTCAACGCTCACGCTGAAGGCATGAAGACGAACGCGAACGCGCGACAGCACACCGCCCGCCCCGCCCGCACCCGCATGCTGCCGGTCGAGGACACCGCCCTGGCGGTCACCGACACCGGGGGCGACGGCCGCCCGGTGCTCTACCTCAACGGCTCCTACTGCACCCGGAAGGACTGGCGCCGGGTCATCGCCGAACTCGGCGACGGCTACCGGCACATCACCTTCGACGAACGGGCCCGCGGCAAGTCCCGGAAGTCCGCCGACTACTCCTTCGAGGCCTGCCTGCGCGACATCGACGCCGTCCTCGCCGCCACCGGCGCCCGCAACCCGATCGTCGTCGGCTGGTCCTACGGCGCGGCCCTCGCCCTGCACTGGTCCACCCGCAACCCCGACCGCCTGGCCGGCGCCGTCATGGTCGACGGCGGCTACCCCTGGGACTACCTCGCCACCGTCGAAGGCGGCCGAGAGGCGGGCAAGGAGCAGATCCGCACGCTGTTCAAGCGGTTCGGCCCGCTGATGCCGCTGGTCCGCCCGCTCGGCATGGCCGCCCGGATGTCCGCCGCCCAGCACGCCGAGATCAACATCGAGCTCAACGAGATCGTCGCCGAGAGCGGCCCGGTCTTCGACCTCGTCACCTTCCCGATGCGCTTCCTCGTCGCCACCGGCGCCAGCCTCGGCGGCACCGACGAGGGCCTCACCGCGATGCGCGCCACCCTCGATCCGATCCTGGCCCGCAACCCCGACGTCCAGGTCAGTGCGACCGTCCCGAGCAAGCACACCACCATCGTCCGCAAGGACTTCCGCGCCATCGCCGACGCCGTCCGCGAGGTTGCCGCCCTCCGGCCCGGGCTGGTCAACTGACGCCATGACGGACGGAGTAACGATCAGCCAGGCTGCCGCCTTCGCCGGTGTCACGGTGAAGACCATCCGGCACTACCACAAGAACGGCCTGGTCGAGGAGCCCGCGCGCGACCGCTCCGGCTACCGCCGCTACGGCAGCGCCGAGTTGCTGCGGCTGGTCCAGGTACGGACCCTGGCCGGGGCGGGCGTGCCGCTCGCCGGGATCGGCCCCATCCTCGACGCCGGCCCCGAGGAGTTCGCCGCCGCGCTCGTCGACGTCGAGGAGAACCTCACCGCCAAGATCGACGAGCTGATCGCCCGGCGCGAGACCCTGCGCCAACTCGCCACCGGGGACCGCGTCCTGCTGCCCGCCCGGGCCTGCGCCCTGCTCGACCGGATGCCCGGGCTCGGCTTCGACGCGGACGACGTGAGGACCGCCCACGAGGGTCTGGTCCTGGTCCGGGCGCTGATGCCGGAGGGCTTCGACGAGTACCTCACCCAGATCGAGCACGGCCTGGAGGACCCCCGGCACGTCGCCGTCGTCAAGCTCACCTGGAGCGCCGGGAAGTGGGCCCCGGACGATCCCAGGATCGAACGCCTCGCGGAGGAGGTCGCCGCCCACTTCATCGCCGACCCCTCCCTGCTGCCCACCCTGGGCGGCCTCCAGTCCCGCCAGGACGGCGACACCCGCCACGAACTCCTCACCCACCACGGCGAGGACGAGCGGCCCGGCTGGATCCGGCTGACGGCACTGATCGAGCAGAAGCTGCGCGCCGCGGGCGTCGACGTCCCGTAGACCCGGCTGCTCCACCACCCGGGCCACCGGCGGCACCGAGTCCGTCCGCTGGCCGAAGCGGCTGAGCGCGTCCGCAAGTTGCCCACCGCCGACGCGCGGACCGTGACGCGGTACGGGATGCCGATCAGTTCGACGTCGCGGAACCTCACCCCGGGCCGTTCACTTCAGCGCTGCTCGGGGGAGGCGGAGTTCAGCGGGGCCCGGCGGCCGAGGGCGGAGAGGCCGAAGAGCAGCCCGCCGGTCATGAAGAAGGGCTCGTAGAGCAGGGTGGCGAAGCGGCCCATGGCGTCGAAGTCGGCCGTCGTCCGGGCGCCGGTGGCCAGGGCCAGCCAGTCCGGGACGGACGGCACGGAGTGCACCAGCAGGACGGCGGCGATGCCCCGGAGCGCGAAGTCGAGGAGCCTGCCCGGCAGCCGTCCGCCCCATGGCCGGACGCCCGCCAGAGCGAGCACGGCGGCGACCGCGCAGCCGGGGACGGCGAGGACGTCGATCACCAGCAGCGGGGTGTTGCCGGTGACGGAGAGGCCGTCCGGCAGGCCGGTCCGGCCGCCCAGCAGCCAGTACAGGTGGACGAGGGAGAAAGCGGCGGACCAGGTGGCGGCGGCGTAGGCGGCGGCCCGGAGGACGGTGGTCTTCATGCCTCCACGTTCGCCGCCGGGGGCGGCTCCGCGGATCGTCCCGGCGGGCCGACCCCCTCCCCTCGGAAGGGGAGTTCTGACTCATCCGCGAGGCCTGACCGAAGGTCCGGGGTCGCCGGGGGCGGGGCTTGCTCGCCGGGTGCCGGTTCGCCAGGTCGGCGGACCGGCACCCGGCAGGGCACCGGACGGGCGTCAGACGACGGCGAGCCGGTCCACCAGCAGTTCCACCCTCTGCCCGGCGTACTCCGGGGGGAGCCGTCCGGCCCGGGTCAGGGTGGCCAGTCCGTGCAGGGCCGCCCAGAACGTCTCGGTGAAGACTCCCGGGTGAACGCCGTCGCCGGCGACCTCGCCGAGGCTCTCCAGCAGCGCGGCGAAGGCGTCCTTGAGGGGTTCCGGGGTGTCCTCGTGCGCGAAGGCCAGGCCGCCGTCGAGCTGGAACAGGGCGTCGTAGACCGCCGGGTTGTGCGCGGCGAAGTCGAGGTAGGTGCGCGCGAGCGCGGTGACCCGGGCGCGGGGGCCGTCCGCGGCGGCGGTGGCGGCCCGGATCGCCGCGGCCATCTCGGTGGCGCCTTCGAGGGCGACGGCGCCGATGATCTCGCGCTTGCCGCGGAAGTGGCTGTAGAGGACGGGCTGGCTGTACTCGATGCGCTCGGCGAGCCGGCGGGTGGTGACCGCGTCCCAGCCCTGCTGCTCAGCGAGTTCGCGGGCCGTCGCCACGATGAGGCGTTCGCGCTCCGCCCTTTCGCGCTGCTTGCGTTCTTGTACCGACATGAGTCGATCCTAGCATCGCTAGACAACGGAGCGGCAGCAGCTCTAGTGTTGCTTCATCAGCTAGCAGCGCTAGATGCCAGGCCTGGAGGGGTCATCATGCTCAACGCACTTGAGGTCATCACCACCGTGGTCGTCGGTGTGATGGTGGGGGTGGAGTTCTCCGTCGCCTTCGTCATGAACCGGATCTTCAACGCGCTCCCCGAGGACAGCGACCAGCTCGCCCGCGCCCACGGCGGCCGGATGCTCGGCGCCGTGATGCCGTTCTGGTACATCGGCTCGCTCGTCCTCGCGGCGATCTGGGCCTTCGCCGGATGGCACCGCCACGGAGCCGGTCTCGTCGTCACCGCAGGCGGGCTGCTGATCGTCAGCGTGGTCATGTCGGTCCTGCTGCTCGTCCCGATCAACAACCGGGGCAAGACGTGGACCCCGGAGAACCGGCCCGCCGACTGGAAGGAGCAGATGAACCGCTGGGACCGCTACCACTACGTCCGCGTCGCCGTCATCATCGCCGCCTTCACCCTGCTGGTCGCGGCCCTCGTCTGAGCCCGGGAACGGCAATCGCCCCTCTTTCCCGGGTGGGTCCTCGCGAGACCGCGAGGACCCACCCGGGAAAGAGGGGCCGGCTGCGTGCGGGTCACTGCTTCGGGAAAGCGGCGGTGACGGCCTTGGTGCGGGTGAGGACGGCGACCGGGAGGAGCGCGAGGGCGGAGAGGCCCTGGAGCACTGCGTACCAGGCCGGGCAGATGCCGGGGATGAGGTCGACGGCGATGACGGCGATCGGCATCACGGTGGAGAGGGTCCGGATGCGGTCGAAGGCCCTGTAGTCGCCCTCGGTGGCGCGGCCGGCCAGGCGGAGGAGCACGGGAGCCAGGGCCGGGAAGATGACCCCGCGGATCCACATGAACGGGGTGCTCACGTGCCCGGTGGAGGCCAGCACGGCCACGGTCGCGAGGGTGATCAGGCCGATGACGCCGAAGAGCGTGATGCACTTCTTCGCCGTGGAAAATACCTGGTGGGTACGGGAGTTACCGAGGTTCGCCGTCGCGGTGATCGCCATGATTCTGCCCTCCGTGTCGTGGTGGGAACGAATCTACGGAGGCCGCGAGCGACCCGACACCGGTCCAGCCCCACACCTGGGGTGGGGCTGGACCCACCCTGCCGGAGGCCGTCCAGGAAGCGGGCGGAGGCCCTCGCCTTCCCGGGCGAGGGCCTCACGAGCGTCCGGCGGCTGCAGGGAGTCAGCCTCCGGACGGGTTCCGGTTCCCACCTCCGAAGCCACCGCCGCCGAAGCCGCCGCCTGCGGAGCCTTCGACGAGCTGGCTGGCGTTGTACCCGCCGTTCGCGTCGGGCGTGCCGACGACGGTCACGCTCTGGCCGGGCTGGAGGTCGGCGACCTTGCCCTCCTTGTTGAGCTGGACCTTGGTCGAATCCCCCGTCGTCACCTTGACGGTGTTGCCGTTGGCGTCCGTGAGGTACACGGTCGAGCCGTCGACGGCCTTGACCGTGCCACGGGTGAAGCCACCCTGCCCCTGACCCTGACCCTGCCCCTGACCACCTCGGCGCCCACCGGCGCCCTGCCCGTAGCCGCCACCCGTCGCCGGTGCGCCGGCCGAAGCGGCCCGGGGCGAGGAGGACTTGCCGCTCGAAGTCCCCTGCCCCTGCTGGTACCAGACCCCGCCCGCGAACGCCCCCGTGGCGATCACGCCACCCGCGAGCACCAGCGACAGCCAGGGCAGCTTCCGCCTCGGCGGCGCGGCCAGTTCCGCGCTCACGTCGCGCGCGTCCGGCGGGGTCGAGAGCAGCGCGACCTGTTCGTCGTGTTCCATCGAAGAAGTGCTCCTACTCGTGCCGGAGGGCGTCGATCGGCCGCAGGGAGGCGGCCCGGTTGGCGGGGTAGCTGCCGAAGAACAGCCCGATCGCGACGGCGATGCCGAACGCACCGAGCACCGATGCGGGGATCACCACCGGTTTGATGCCGACGATGCTGAAGTGCGAGCCGACGATCCCGGCGGCCACGCCGAGCCCGGCTCCGATCACGGACAGCAGCGTGGACTCGGTCAGGAACTGCCCGAGGATGACGGCCCGGGGAGCGCCGAGCGCCTTGCGGATGCCGATCTCCCGCGTCCGCTCCGTGACCGTGACCAGCATGATGTTGGTGATCCCGATCCCGCCGACCAGCAGCGAGATCGCGGCGACCGCGCCCAGCAGCACGGTGAAGGTCTTCGTCGTGCTCTCCCTCGCCGTGAGCAGCGAGGCCTGGTTGGTGATCCGGAAGTCCGCCTTGCTCGGGTCGGCGATCGCATGGGTTCCGAGCAGGACCCGGGTGATCTCGGACTGCGCCGCCGTCGTGGTGTCGGCGGAGGAGGCCTGCACCAGGATCTGGTTGACCGTCCCGAAGCCCGTGAAGGCGTTCTGCACGGTGGGCAGCGGTGCGATCACCACGTCGTCCGGATCGGTGAACCCGCTGCCGCCCTTGGCCTGCAGCACGCCCACCACCGTGAACGGCGTGCCACCGAGCACGATCTTCTTCCCGACCGGGTCCTCGGTGTCGAACAGCTGCTTGGCCGTCGTGGCGCCGAGCACCGCGACCTTGCGCGAACCGAGCACGTCGTCGTTGGTGAAGTACTCGCCGTGCGCGACCTTCTGGTTGGAGGTCTCGAAGTACGCGGGGTACGTCCCCACCACCGAGCCCGGGGTGTACGAGACGTTCCCGTACAGCGCCGTCGCGCTGGTGGTCACCACCGGCGCCACGGACTTGATCGCCGAGGAGTCGGCGTCGGTCGCCAGCGCCTTGGCGTCGGCGACGGTCAGCTTCTTCACCGAGGACACCGACCGCGAGCCACCGGCCGCCGAACCGGCGCTGACCGTGAGCGAGTTGGTGCCGAGCGAGGTGATCGAGTCCTTCACCGCCTGCGAGGAGCCGTTGCCCACCGCGAGCAGCAGGATCACCGAGGCCACGCCGATCAGCACCCCCAGCATGGTGAGCGCCGAGCGCACCTTGTTGGCGGCGAGCCCACCCACCGCGAAGCGGAGCGTCTGCCAGAGGATCATGCCGGGACCCCCAGCCCGGCGAGCACGGGCGGAGGCCCGTCCACCGGCGCCTGCCGGACATCACTCACGATCTGCCCGTCGACCAGCCGCAGCACCCGCTTGGCGTGCCGGGCGACCTCGTCCTCGTGGGTGATCAGCACGACGGTGCGGCCGGTGGCGTTGAGCCCGTCGATCAGGCCCAGCACCTCCTCGGTGGAGCGGCTGTCCAGGTTCCCCGTCGGCTCGTCCGCGAGCAGCATGGCGGGCGCCGTGACCAGCGCCCGGGCCACCGCGACGCGCTGCTGCTGGCCGCCGGAGAGCTGGTTGGGCTTGTGCCCGGCGCGTTCGCCGAGACCGACCAGCGACAGCGCGGCCATCGCCCGCCGCCGGCGCTCGGCGGACCGGACGCCCGCGTAGGCGAGCGGCAGCTCGACCTGGGCGAGGGCGGTGGTGCGCGGGACGAGGTTGAAGGACTGGAAGACGAAGCCGATCTTGCGGTTGCGGACGAGGGCGAGCTGCTGCTCGTCCAGGTGGCCGACGTCGGTGCCGTCCAGCAGGTAGCGGCCGGAGGTGGGGACGTCGAGGCAGCCCAGGATGTTCATCAGGGTGGACTTGCCGGAGCCCGAACTGCCCATCACGGCAACGTAGTCGCCCTGCTCGATGTCCAGGTCGACGCCGGCCGGCTCGTCCGTCCCGGGCAGGGACGGGCCGCGCAGGGCGTGCACGGTGGCGTCGCCGTGCCCGTACGACTTGGTGAGCCGGCGGATCCGGATCACCGGTACGGGGTTCGCGGGGACGCGGTTGTCGATGACGTGCTGCATGCTCAGCCCTTACCGCCCCGGCCACCGCCGCCACCGCCGGCACCGCCCGGGATGCCGACCGCGCCGCCGTTGCCGCCCCGGCCGCCGGACCCGCCGCCGAAGCCGGGGAAGGAGCCGTTCGGGAAGCCGTTGTTGCCGCTGGTGGTGGGGAGTTCGACCTTGTCGCCCTCCTTGAGCCCGGAGACCACCTGCACGGTGGTGTCGCCCTCGACGCCCACGCCGACGTCGACCCGTTCGGTGGCGCCGCCCTCGTGCACCACCGTCGCGGTCCGCGAGGAGCCGGTGCCGGACAGCGCCGAGGTCGGCAGCGAGAGCGCGTTGTCCGCCTCGCCGGTGACCACCTGGACGGTCGCGCTGAGGCCGGTGCGCAGCGTGCTGGTGTCCCCGGTGAGCTGCAGGGTGGCCGCGTACTGGACGGCGGAGGAGCCGGCCGCGCCGCTGCCGCTGCTCGACGGCAGCGAACTGACCGACAGGACGGTCGCGTTGAGCTTGGTGTCGGACTGGGCGTTCAGGGTGACGGTCGCCGCCTCGCCCTTCTTCAGTTTGAGCGAGTCCAGCTCGGAGAAGTTGGCGGTGACCTGCATCCCGGTCGGGTTGGTCAGCACGATGAAGCCGCCGGGCGAGCTCGAAGCCGCGCTCGTGCCGGTGGACTTGGCGGACGTGGACGTGCCGGAGGAGGTGGCCCCCACGGTGTCGCCGACCTTCGCCGAGATCGAGGCGACCGTGCCGTCCACCGAGGCGGTGAGCGTCGTACCGGCCAGCGCGGCCTGGGCGTTGGAAAGGGCGGTCTGCGCGGTGGCGACCTGCTGCTGGGCCTGGGCGACGGCCGCATCGTCGACCTTGGTGGTGGTGACGGTGGTGGTCTGCGGGGCGGGCGTACTGCTCCCGCCCGCCCCGCGACCGCCGCCGCTGCCGCCCTGCGGGGCTGTGGTGGCCCCGGGCAGCGGCTCGGTGGTGGTCGTGGTGACGCCGGCCTGCGCCTTGGTGAGGTTGGCGTTCGCCGTGGTGAGGGCCGCCTGGGCGGCGTCCACTTGCTGCTGGGCCGCCGTGGTGTCGACGGTCGCCAGGACCTGCCCCTTCCTGACCGCGTCCCCGACCGCCACCTTGACGGCGGTGAGCCGCCCGCCGGTGGTGAAGTCCTGGGCGGCGTCGGTCGGCGAGACCAGGGTGCCGGTTCCGGACACGGTGGCCAGGACCGTCCCCTTGGCGACGGTCGCGGTACGGGCGGCCGGCTTGGCGGCCGCCGTGCCACCACTGCCGTTGACGGTGGCGTACACGAGGGCGACACCGCCCAGGAGTGCCACGCCGAGCGCGGAGTTGACGAGGACGGCACCTCGCCGCCGTGGGAGCACCTTCATGGCGGACAGCTTCGCCGGGCGCTCTTGCGCTGCCCTGGGCGGCGGCTGGGAGAAGACTGACCGGCCGGATCCGGGCATTCCTCCCCGATCGCCCACCCTGGACGGGCAGCTTGGCCGGGCCGTGGGCTGTCGTTGGCAGAACTCCCAGCGGCCTCCCAGCGATCCCCAGCCATCCGGCAGCGCATCCTCAGAGATCCCACATCTGCGAGGCGGCAGGGGTGCCCCCGAACACGCCGCAGGGGCGCACCCCTGAGGGGTGCGCCCCTGCGACCCGGGAGCCGGGACCAGAGCCCGGAGACCGGAGACCGGCCACCGGCAAGCAGTGACTGGCGGCCGGCGACCGGTCAGCCGTCGATCTCCTTGCGGAAGGCCTCCGCCACCGACAGGAAGATCGTGTTGCCCTCGGCCTCGCCGATCGACACCCGCACGCCCTCCGGGAACGGCCGGACGATCACCCCGGCCGCGGCACAGGCCGCGGCGAAGTCCGCCGAGCGCTCGCCGAGCCCGAGCCAGACGAAGTTGGCCTGCGAGTCCGGGATGTCCCAGCCCTGGGCGCGCAGCCCGGCGACGACCCGGTTGCGCTCCTGGACCAGCGCCTCGACCCGGACCAGCAGTGCCTCCTCCGAGCGCAGCGAGGCGACGGCGGCGTCCTGGGCGAGCTGGCTGACGCCGAACGGCACGGCGGTCTTGCGCAGGGCGCCCGCCACCGGCTCGTGGGCGATCGCGAAGCCGACCCGCAGCCCGGCCAGGCCGTACGCCTTGGAGAAGGTACGCAGCACGCAGACGTTCGGGCGGTCGCGGTAGAGGTCGATGCCGTTGGGCACCTCGGGGTCGCGGATGAACTCGATGTAGGCCTCGTCGACGACCACCAGGACGTCGCCGGGGACGGCGTCGAGGAAGCGCTCCAGCTCGGCGCGGTGGACCACGTTGCCGGTGGGGTTGTTGGGGTTGCAGACGAAGATCAGCCGGGTGTTCGGGGTGACGGCGGCGAGCATCGCGTCCAGGTCGTGGTCGCCGTTGGCCTTGAGCGGGACCGGGACGGGCGTGGCACCGGCGATCTGGGTGATGATCGGGTAGGCCTCGAAGGAGCGCCAGGCGAAGATCACCTCCTCGCCGGGGCCGGCCGTGGCGAGCACCAGCGACTGGGCGACGCCGACGGAGCCGGTGCCGAGGGCGATGTGCTCGGTGGGCACGCCGAAGCGCTCGGCCAGGACGGCGGTGAGCTCGCTGACGCCCATGTCGGGGTAGCGGTTGAACGAGCCGGCCGCCGCGACCGCCGCCTCCAGGACGCCGGGCAGCGGGTTGTTCGGGTTCTCGTTCGAGGACAGCTTGTAGGCGTCGGCGCCGGCCGGCTTGCCGGGCTTGTAGGTGGGGATGCCGTCCAGGCTCGGGCGCAGGCGCGGGCCCGGCGCTGAGGTACCACTGCTCACGGTCGTACTCCTTCGTGTTCTCTGCCGGTCCGCCCGCCCCGGCGCGGTCGGGATCGCCGCCGCACCCCGGGACCCGGCTTCGCCCCGTGGGTCCCGGGACGCGCCCGGACCACCCCGGTCGGGTGCCTTGCACGATACCGACCGCCCTCACCCGTAGGAGTGAGATGCCCGGACGGGTTACAGGCGCAGATCAGCCATTCTGCCCGGTTCCTTTGGCACATGTCAGAGGTAATACGCCTGGTTTCAGGAGGGGATCGAAGGGGCGCACCCCGGCTCACTCTTGGAGAAACGTATCTCCGAAGGCTCCCGATGCGCCGGTCACAGACCCTTGTCAGGAGCCATACGATCGGTCCGCCATGACAGCAGCAGCCAACCAGAGCGGTCGGCGACCCACCACCTCACGGCGTCTGGAGCGGGCCGGCATCCGGGATGTGGCAGCAGCCGCCGGAGTGTCGATCACCACCGTCTCCGATGCGCTGAACGGAAAGGGCCGCCTGCCCGACGAGACCCGCAGCCGGGTGCGCGAGGTCGCCGAGCGCCTCGGCTACCGCCCCTCCGCGGCAGCCCGCACCCTGCGCACCGGACGGTCCGGCCTGATCGGGCTGACCGTCACGACCTACGGCGAAGAGCCCTTCACCTTCACCGAGTTCGCGTACTTCGCCGAGATGGCCCGGGCCGCCACCAGTGCCGCCCTGGGCCGCGGCTACGCGCTGGTGGTGCTGCCCGCCTCCTCCCGCCACGACGTCTGGGGCAACATCGCCCTGGACGGCACCGTGGTGATCGACCCGCCCGACCAGGACCCGCTGGTCAGCGAGCTGTACCGGTCCGGCGTGCCGGTGGTCAGCGACGGCAAGCCCGGCAACTGCCCGGTCACCGCCTGGGTCGACAACGACCACGAGGCCGCCGTGCTCGGCATCCTCGACCACCTCTCCGAGGCCGGTGCCCGCCGGATCGGCCTGCTCACCGGCACCAGCACCGACACCTACACCCGGCTCTCCACGGAGGCCTACCTCGGCTGGTGCACCAAGGTCGGCCAGGAACCGGTGTACGAGGCCTACCCGGCGCACGACCCGGCGGCCGGCGCGGTCGCCGCCGACCGGCTGCTCGCCCGCCCCGACCGGCCGGACGCCGTGTACGGCCTGTTCGACCCCAACGGCACCGATCTGCTGGCCGCCGCCCGCCGCTACGGCCTGCGGGTGCCGGACGACCTGTTGCTGGTCTGCTGCAGCGAGAGCGACGTCTACGCGGCCACCGAGCCGCCGATCACCACGCTGTCGCTCAAGCCGCGCAAGATCGGCACCACCGTGGTGAACCTGCTCATCGACGCCATCGAGGGCGTCGACTCCGGTACGGGCGTGGACATCGCCCGGCTCTTCCCGCCGCGCTTCCGCACCGCCGGGAACGGCCCACCGCCGGGCACCCTGATGCCGACCGAGCTGATCGTCCGCGCCTCCTCCCAGCGGCGCAGCCCGCGCACCACCGTCAGCGCGCCCCGCCCGCCGGGCGAGGTGTAGACCTCACGCGCACCGGCCGTCGACCGCCGGGACGACGCCGAGACCCTACCGAGCCGGGACAAAACGGACCTTGCGGCACCGCCCGGCTGACGCTCCGGAGGATTGGATACCCACCAGGTGACGACGCCGGGAGAGTGGTCTTCCTATGATGGGCGAATGACACCCGAGGACCGCTTCCCCGGACCTGAGCACCCCCACTCAGGCCCCCGCCACCAGCCGGACCTCGACGTGCTGCCGTACGGCACCTACTACGAACCCGAGCCCGCCACGGGCTACCAGGGCGCGCCGTACGACGCGGAGACCTACAGCGGCTACGGCGGGGCACGCTACCTGGAACAGCACTGGCCGGTCGACGGCCAGGGCCACGGGCACACCGTGCACGCCCAGGGGACCGGCACCGACCACGGGCCGGTCGACCAGTCGGCGGTCTTCTCACACCAGGGCCAGGGCCCGGGCGACTACGAGGACGCCTACGAGACGGCCGGGTACGAGGGCGGCTACGACGCCCAGGACCACCCCGGCTACGAGCCCACCCTGCCCGACCAGCCCTCCCCGGCCCTCCAGCTCGCCGACCGCGACGACCCGCCGACCATCGAGCTCGGCCCGCCGCTGCCCGACCCCGCCGCCCCGACCTACCCGTACCCGGCCCCCGGCCCCGGCGAGCCGCCCGGCCCGGTGTACGTGGTCGGCGACGTGCACGGCTACCTCGACGAGCTGCGCGCCGAACTGCACCACCAGGGCCTGATCGACGCCGACGGCCACTGGTCGGCCGGCCGCGCCCGGATCTGGTTCCTCGGCGACTTCACCGACCGCGGACCGGACGGCATCGGCGTCATCGACCTGGTCATGCAGCTCGCCGCCGAGGCGGCCGCGGCCGGCGGCTACTGCCGCGCTCTGATGGGCAATCACGAACTGCTCTTCCTCGGCGCCCACAAGTACGGTGACGAGCCCGTCCAGTCCACCGCCGGGACCGCCTCCTTCCTCGCCGCCTGGCGGCTCAACGGCGGCCAGCAGAACGACCTGGACCGGCTGGAGGCCCACCACATCAGCTGGCTGTCCCGGCTGCCCGCGATCGGGCTGGAGGACGGGCACCTGCTGCTGCACTCCGACACCACCGCGTACCTGGAGTACGGCGAGTCCATCCCCGACGTCAACGACGCGGTGCACGGCGTGCTCGCCGACGGCGGCGTGGACGAGTGGTGGGACTGCTTCCGCCGCTTCACCAAGCGCTTCGCCTTCCGCGGCGACGCCGGCCCGACGGCCGTCCACGAGCTGCTCGACACCTACGGCGGCTCCCGGATCGTGCACGGGCACAGCCCCATCCCGTACCTCACCGGCGCGGTGCACGCGGACGACGGGCAGCCGCCGCACATCCCGGGGCCGTACGTGTACGCGGACGACCTGGCGGTGGCCATGGACGGCGGGGTCACCATGGAGGGCCGGCTGCTGGTCGCCAGGCTGCCGATCTGACGGCATGACGTTCAGTCAATAACCGCTCGCCGCCGGAACAGTTGTTCCCGGCGCTCGGGCCCCCGCACGCGCGCCGCCCGGGGCGCGAAATTCCGGAAACCGACTGTCAGCACGGCCACACCCGCCCCTACCATGAGGCACACCACACCCGGCCGCCCGTCCGGCGGCCCGCCTCCGCGCCCGCCCCGGCGTCCCGAGGGTGTCCCGCGTCCCCGATGCGGCCCCACGTCCTCGCTGCCGGCCGGGGTCCGCATGAACGGGGTCCCCATGTCCAACCCCCCGCCGCTGCACGCCGAGGACCGCCCGGAGTACGAGCGCCTCCTCGGGGAAGCCCTGCGCGACCGCACCGTCCTCACCGCCCTGCGCGCCCCCGGCGCGCTCACCGCCGACCAGTTGCGCGTCCTCGCCCTGCGCGACGCCGACACCGTCAACACCGCGGCCGGCACCGAGTACGCCCATTACACCGCGCTGCGCGAGAGCCTGCGCGCCACACCCCCGCCGCCGGCCGACGTCGAACCGTACGCCCCCGGCCTGCTCAGCCAGCTGCGCTCCACCAACGGCGGCGCCGGGCTGTTCCCCGTCCTCACCGTGCTCACCCCCATCCTGGCCTGGTCCGCCGGACTGGTCCTGCTGCTGGTCGGCTACCTGCTGCGCGCCGTCGACTCCGGCCTCCTCCTCGGCCGCTCGATGGTCACCGCCGGCTGGGTCGCGCTCGCCGCCGGGGTCGCCGCGATGGCCGTCGGCGTCGTCGGGCTGCTGCTCACCGCCATACGCGACGGCGCCGCCGCCGTCCCGGCCGGCACCGATCCGGAGCTCGCCGCCGAACTCGCCGCCGCCCGCGCCGAATGGCGCACCGCCCTGCGCGAGCGCGGCCTGCTGCCCTACCTCCACACCCGCCTGCCGGCCGTCCCCGGCCGCCCGGCCCCCGGCTTCACCGGCCCCGGCTACAGCCCGCCCGCCTTCACCAGCCCCGGCCCCGACGGCCTCACCGGCGCCGACGGCCGCACCCCCCGGCCCGCGGCCTTCACCACACCGGACTTCACCGGGCCCGGCTACACCCCGCCCGACTTCACCGGACCGGACGACGTCGGCTGACGCCGTGGGCACTGTCCTGGGGACTGCCGCCGTAGCCCACCCGGGAGCCCCGGCCTCCGCCCTGCCCCACCCCGGCCCCACCCCGGGCCCGGCCCCGGTTGCCGGCCCGCTCAGAAGCCGGTCGGCAGCCGGGGGGTGTACGGCGCCTCCAGGGCCGCGCGCTCCGCCCCGGTCAGGTGGACGTCGAACGCGGCCGCCGCGTCGTCCAGGTGCCCCGGTCGGGTGGCGCCGACGATCGGCGCGGTGACCAGCGCGTTGCCCAGCACCCAGGCCAGCGCGACCCGCGCCATCGGCACACCCCGGGCCCCGGCGACCGCCTCCACCGCGTCCACGATCGGCCGGTCGACGTCCGCGAAGAACCGACCGGCCACCGCGTCCCCCGCGGAGCGCGCCGTCGACTCCCCGTACGGACGGGCCAGCCGGCCCGAGGCGAGCGGGCACCACACCAGGCTCCCCACCCCCTGGTCGGCGAGCAGCGGGAACATCTCCCGCTCCTCCTCCCGCTGCACCAGGCTGTACTGGTGCTGCATCGACACGAAGGCCGGGCCGCCGTCCCGGACCGCCGCGTGCCGCAGCTTCGCGAACCGCCAGGCCCACATCGAGGAGGCGCCGACGTACCGGACCTTCCCCGCCGCGACCACCTCGGCCAGCGCCGCCACGGTCTCCTCGACCGGGGTCACCGGATCGAAGCGGTGCAGTTGGAACAGGTCGATGTGATCGGTGCCGAGGCGGGTGAGCGAACCGTCGACCTGCTCCAGGATCGCCCGCCGGGACAGCCCCGAACCGCCCGGGCCGTCGTGCATCGGCAGGCCCGCCTTGGTCGCCAGCACCACGTCCTCGCGCTGGGTGTAGCGCCGCACCGCGCGGCCGACCAGCTCCTCCGAGGCGCCGCCGCCGTACACGTTGGCGGTGTCCCAGAGGGTGATGCCGAGCTCCACCGCCCGCCGGAACACCGGCGCGGCCGCCTCCTCGTCCAGCGCCCAGGGGTTGTGGCCGCGGCCGCTGCCGCCGAAGCCCATGCAGCCGAGCGCGATCCGGCTGACCACCAGGTCGGTGCCGCCGAGCTTGCCGTACTCCATCGCGTTCCCCTTCCTTCCCTTCTCCTCTTCTCCCCGCCTCCCTTCTCAGGCCGGGTACGGCGCGGCGGCCCGGGCGTTCTTCAACGCACCCGCCCACCAAACCAGTTGGTCGAGCATGGCCTTGGCGTAACCGGCGGCCTGCGGGTCGTCGGGTCGGCCGTCCGTCCACGCGGTGAAGTAGTTCGGGAAAGAGAGGCCGTCCCGGATGGTCACCGCGTGCAGTTCGGTCAGGACGTTCTCCAGGTGCAGCACCGCGTGCCGGCCGCCGGCGGCGCCGCCGTAGCTCACGAAGGCGACCGGCTTGGCCGTCCACTGGGTGAAGTGCCAGTCGATCGCGGCCTTCAGCGATGCCGGGTAGCTGTGGTTGTACTCGGGTGTGACGATCAGGACGGCGTCCGCGCCGTCCAGGGCCCGGGTCAGCCCCGCCATCCCGGCCGGGCGGGGATAGTCGGCGCCGGCGAACTTCGGCGGGGCGGCGGGCAGCGCCAACGGCAGCTCAAACTCCGCCAGATCGACCACCTCCACCTCGAATCCGCCGTGGGCTAAGGCCTGTTCGGCCACCCACGAGGACACCACCGGGCCGAACCGGCCCTCCCTGACACTGCCGACCAGGACCACCAGCTTGTACGTGTTCTTCTCCATGCCCACCACCATCCGCCCGCCCGCCGGTGCCAGCCAGACCCTGCCCAGGCTGGCCCCCGCAGGGCCACCCTCCGCGCCCGCCCCACCCGTACGCTCGTCATATGGGCACACCCCTGGGGGACTTCATCCGCGCCAAGCGCGACAGCATCCAACCCGAGACCTTCGGCCTGCCGGACCACGGCCGCCGCCGCTCACCCGGACTGCGCCGCTCCGACCTCGCCATCCGCGCGGGCATCAGCGTCGAGTACCTCACCCGGATGGAACAGGGCCGCGACCGCAACCCCTCCACCGCCGTGGTCAACGCCCTCGCCGACGCCCTCAGCCTCGACCCCGCCGAACGCACCCACCTGCGCTACCTCGCCAAGATCACCGGCGGCGCCTGCCCCCACCACGTCCGCCCGACCCCGCCCTCCCGCGAGGTCCGCCCCGCCGTCCGCGAGACCCTCCGCCTCCTCGAACCCGGCATCGCCGCCGTCACCAACCGCCTCGGCGACGTCCTCGCCCACACCCCCGGCTACGCCGCCGTCATCGGCGCCGCCGGCCTGCTCGACCACCCCGCCCCCAACCTCACCCGCTACGTCTTCACCGACCCCCGCGCCCGCACCCTCTTCCCCGACTGGGACGACATCGCCGACGAACAGGCCTTCGACCTCTGGCTCGGCCCCTCCGTCGAGAACTCCGAATGGCTCAGCACCGAGCTCGCCCCCGTCGCCGGCCCCGAGTTCACCCGCCGCCTCGCCAACCAACTCGTCCCCCGCCGGGGCCCCCTCCGTCTCCACCACCCCACCGGCCCCGAACTCCGCCTCCACCGCGAAACCCTGGAGTTCCCCGCCGACGCCCAACAGCTCCTCGTCCTCCTCCCCGCCGACCCCGAAACCGCCACCCACCTCACCCGACTGACCCGCCCGGCCGGCCCCCACCTCCGCGCCATCTCCTGACCCCGGCCCCCTACCACCCCGCTCCGCGAGCCGAGCACTGCACAGCCGCGCCCCCACCGGCCACATCCGCCGTGGCCCGGATGAACTCCCGCACCCGCCCAGTGGTGTTGGACGGAAGCCAGATCGGCCCGCGCTCGATCAGCGGGGCGTCGTGGATGGGGACGTAGGCGAGGTCGGGCCGGGGGTAGTACTGGCGGCAGTGTTCGCCGACGGGAAGGACGCCGCGGCCCATGGCGACCAGGCTGAGCATCTCGGAGAAGGTGGCGCCGGAGGGCCCCTTGGGGACGGGACGGCCGGAGGGGGTCCGGTCGGGGGTGCGGTCGCGCTTGAAGCCGATCGAGGTGACCGCCGGGTACTGCACCACCGGGTGGTCCGCGAGCACCTCCAGCGACACCGACGCCTCGGCCGCCAGTGGATGCCCGGCCGGGACGGCCAGTGCGCGTCGCTCGGCGAGCAGGACCGGGCCGAGCGCCATGCCGTCGAACGGGTACGAGGCGACCAGGACGTCGATCGACCCGTCCTCGAGGCTGGAGCGGGAGTTGGAGAGCTGTGCCTCCCGGACGTCCACCCGGCAGTCCGGGTGCCGCTCGCCGAACAGCGCGACCGCCCTGAGCAGCACCGGTGCCGTCCACTCGCCGAGGAACGCGACCCGCAGCTCGCCGGTCACCCCCTTGCCGGCGTCGACCGCCCGCCGCAGCGCCTGCTCCATCGCGGCCACCACCGGGGCGAGGTCCTCGGCCAGCTGCCGCCCGACCGGGGTGAGCCGTACGGACCGGCTGGTGCGGTCGAACAGCGCTGCGCCGACCTGGCGTTCCAGCTTTCTGACGATCTGGCTGACCCGACCGGTGGTGAGGCCCAGCCGCTCGGCGGTCCGGCCGAAGTGCAGTTCCTCGGCGAGTGCGAGGAAGACCTCGGTCTCCAGCCGCTCCAGCATGCCGCCCCCGTTCCTGCCGTCATGCGACCGGCATCGTTCAATCCAGCTCAATGATCCTTCGGCGATCCGGGATTGATGATCGCTCCCGTTCGGAGGATCGTGGAACCCGTCCCCACCGATCCCACACCACCGGAGCCGATCACATGCGCGTCGTCGCCCTCGACCACCTGGTCCTCAACGTCGCCGACATCGAGCGGTCGCTGGCCTTCTACACCGGTCTCCTCGGCCTGGAGCCGGTCCGGGTCGAGGAGTGGCGGGCGGGCAAGGTCTCCTTCCCGTCCGTCCGGGTCTCCCCCGGCACGATCATCGACCTGTTCGACCGCCCCCGGCACGAGTCCAACGTCGACCACATCTGCCTCACCGTGGAGCCTCTCGACTGGCAGGAGGTCGTCGACTCCGGCGTCTTCACCGTCCTCGACGGCCCGGGCCCCCGCTACGGCGCACGCGGCACCGGCACCTCCCTCTACGTCCAGGACCCGGACGGCAACACCGTCGAGCTCCGCTGGTACCCCCAGGACGCCGGCGAGGACACGGAATGACCACCGGCGGAGCACACGGTGACCGACACCCGTCGCCCGGCTCGTCGAGGAAGGTTCACCGGCGCGCCCGGTGACCGGTCTGCCGGTCCAGCCGCTGGCGCGCCCGCCTGGCCGCGGTGAGCTGGCGCACGAGTTGGTGGAGCGAGATGACACCGGTGAGCGGCGGCAGGCCGGAGACGACGACGGCGGACAGCGTCCAGGGGACGTCGGCGACGCACAGTCCGGCGGCGAGGCCGGAGAAGAGCACGACCACCACCCAGGAGTGGAACGGCTGACGCCCGTGCTGGACGGCGCGCAGGACCGACAGACAACCCGCGAGCCACGGTCCGTAGACGACCACCGGCCACACCTGTGACAGTCCGCGCGGCACCCGCGAGAAAGCCAGTTCCTGGAGGGGCCCGTAGGAGAACACCAGGCCCAGCGCGCAGGCCGCGGTCACCGCCAGCGCCGTCAGCGCACCGCAGGCGGAGCTGACCAGGCGGGGCCAGGCCGGGCCGGGGAAGGGAGGGCGTCGGCGGTGCCGGGAAGTCGACGGGCCCACCGGGCCCACCGGGCCGACCGGTCCGCCCGTCCCACGAGTCCCGGACGGCTCGACCGGGGATCGCGGAGGCGGCACGAACGCCGTCTCGTTCTCCCAGCCGGCGGCCGACGCGACGACGGGGCTGAACGCCTGCACGTCACCGGGCACGGCGCCGAGGCCGTAGGTGGAGCCGTCGTCGTACCAGTCCGCGGAGCAGGGCTCCTCGCGGCCCCGGTCCCCGGGAGCGGCCCAACCCCCGTGGTTCGCCTCGCCGTAGCCGCGGGCCCCGTACGCGCCGAGGAGTTCGGTCATCCGGTCGTACACGGCAGGCTCCCCACATGGTCGTCCGGCTGCGGATCGGCCCGGCGGCCCGCCCGGCCCGGCACGGAACAGCTCGATGGCACCGGTGGCGTCACGATTCCTCCGGGAAGAGCAGGGCGCCGATCCGCGCCGCGAAGTCGCTCTCCAGCTGGCCGATCTTCCGCACGAGGTCGGCCAGCGGACGCGAGGTGTGCGACAGGACGACACGCTCGCCGTTGCGCGACAGGTAGCCGGTGGACACGTCGCCCACGGCGTTGCGGCGGTCGGGGACGAACAGCCATGTCCCGAGCGGGGCGATCGGCTCCCGCATCGGAGGCGACGGGGCGTAGGGCAGGCATGGTGAAGTCACGCGTACATCAACGAGAAGCGGCGGGCACGGTTTTACGACGTACGGGCGTCCTTCCATATTCGATATCGGAGATGCTCTGCAAAATTACCCAGGCCGAAGAGCCGGGGGGTGAATATTTTCCCGCCGCCCGCGGAGTTCGCATGAGGGGTCGACCCGAAGCGCCGGAACACGGGTAATCCTATACTCACCGGCGGTGCTGCTCGCCAAAAATCCCCAAGTAAAACAATGACAAGAGAAACGTTTCTTCTTTTCGCGCGATGCTATGTTTCCGACTTGCCCTTGGCATATCCCTCGGCTCGCGCCGGGTCGAACGGCCCCTGGGAGGCTTCTTGCTGTCCTGGAAGGAATACCTGGAAGCGGTAATGCTGCATCGCCAAGGATGGTCGATAATCAGAATCTCCCGACACCTCGGGCGTGATCGGAAAACCGTGAGGTCCTACCTCCGGGGAGAGCGGACCCCTGGCATCAGAATTCCCCCTCGGGACGGATTCCTCCAGTTCCTGCCGTACTGTCGCCATCGTCTGGCGGAGGACCCGCACCTGGCTGCCACCGTCCTCTTCGACGAGGTCGTCGAGCTCGGTTACGGGGGCGGCTACTCGACCTTCACCGGGGCCCTGCGCAAACACCAGGCCAGGCCGCGCTGCCGGCAGTGCCACGACCTGGCCGTGGCCGCGAGCGGGCGGTCCGATCCCGTGCCGGCCGAAGGGACCGTCGAGTTCGACTGGCTTCGGCTCCCCGATCCGCCGCCGTCCTGGGGCTACGGCCACCGGGCGGGGCTGCTGGTGGGTTCGCTCCCCGGCCCCGGCCCCGCCGCAGGCGCGGGCTGCCGCATCGGCCGCTGGGCGGTGGCGCTGGCGGAGGACCAGGAGCTGCCCCACCTCGTCGAAGCCGTCGACACCGTGCTGAGACGGCTCGGTGGTACCGCCGGATGCTGGCGGTTCGGCCGGACACCGACCGTGTGGGGCCCGCGAACCGACCGGGTGACGCCGGAGTTCCGGCAGGTGGCCGAGCACTACGGCGTGCGCGTCGAGTGCCGGCTGCCGACCGACCAGCGCTCCTCCACCCGCCGGACCCTGGACGAGGCCGTCCGCTCGTGGTGGCGCGGGCTGCCGGACGACACCAGCCTCCGTAACGCCTGGGACGATCTGGACCGGTGCGCCGCACGCCTGGACGCCCGGTGGGGAAGCACCGACACCCCGGCACTTCGGAAGCTGCCCACGCCCTACCCGGCCCGTGTGCGTGTCCGCCGCACCGTCACCGCCCAGGGCCTGGTGCCCTTCCGCGGCAACTTCTACGCCCTGCCCGAGCACCTGGTCGACGCGCCGGTGGAAGTCCGCCGTCGCCTCGACCAGTCCCACCTGTCCGTCGCCACCCCCGCTGGCGCCGTGATCGCCCGCTGCCCCCTCGCTCCGGCGGAGGCCGGGCTGACGGTCGTCGAACACAGCAGCGCCATCACCGTGCTGGAGCGCCACCCGGCACCGGTGCCCCCCGACGCCCCGCTCTGCCGGCGGAACACGCCGCGTCCACCGTCCCCCCGGGCCCTGGCCGAAGCCGACGCGCTGCGCGCCCGGTTCGCACTCCAGCCCACCCACCGGCCCGACGGGGAAGGCGACGCCCCGACGCCACGGGTGCCCGCCCCACGGGCCCGCCCGGCCGGCGGCACCGGGAGCTGATCGGCCGGCCCACGAGCCCCACTGCCCGCTCCCGCCGGGTCACCGGACGCCGGTGACCCGGCGGGTGAGCGGCCCTCCGACGAAGGCACCACCGGGACGCGCTGCGCCGACTAAGGGCGAACCGAAGCGAAGACCTCGATGTCGCACTTTGCCGCCCCGCTGCGCTTGATCCTCGCGTCGCTGGTGATCAGCGGTACGCCGAGGGCTTCCGCCAGGGCGACGTACTGGGCGTCGTAGGCGCTGAGGTTGGCGTGCAGCTTCTTCACTCTGTCCCAGAACGGCAGCGTCTCCCGTTTGGCGATGGGAAGCATCCGGTAGGCGAAAACCGCCCTTTCCACCTCCCTCTCGGTCAGCTTGCCGCCACGCTGCATGCCGAGCAAGGCCGACTGGATCTCGTAGTCCAGGAGGGTGGGAGCGTAGACGTCCCCCGCCTCGGCCACACGGCTCCGGATGAGTTCTCCGTCGGGACTGTGGGCCGTGAGGACCAGGACCAGAGCGGAACAGTCGATAACGATCAACGCCCGGCTCGTCCCTCGTCGATGGCAGCGACGATGTCGGTGGCGCTGACGCGGGCGGTGGTCTCCCGGTTCAGCCGCTCCATCATCTCCGCCATCGTCGGCTTGGACACTTCCCTTGCGATCAGGTCCTGCATGAACGCCTGGAGCGACTTGCCGGCCTGGGCTGCGCGGATCTTCAGGGTCTGGATCTGATCGTCAGGGACATCCCGGATGGTGAGCGCTGGCATATCTGCACTCTAGCATCAGTAGCTGCAAAATGCAGATGCCAGCCGGTCGGCGCCGGTTCAAGCGACGAGCCCTCTCCCGGCATCCGGAAGAGGGCTCGCAAACGGGCAGGGGCGTCAGTCGGCCAGCGGGAGGTAGACCCGGTTGCCCTGAGCGGCGAACTCGGCGGACTTCTCGGCCATACCGGCCAGAGCCTCGGCGTCGAACTCGCTGGAGACGGCCGTCGAGCCGTCGCCGTGCTCGTCCCGGATCTTTTGACTGATCTTCATCGAGCAGAACTTCGGGCCGCACATCGAGCAGAAGTGGGCCGTCTTGGCGGGTTCGGCGGGGAGGGTCTCGTCGTGGAAGTCCCGGGCGGTCTCCGGGTCGAGGGCCAGGTTGAACTGGTCCTCCCAGCGGAACTCGAAGCGGGCGTCGGAGAGGGCGTCGTCCCAGGCCTGGGCGCCGGGGTGGCCCTTGGCGAGGTCGGCGGCGTGGGCGGCGATCTTGTAGGTGATCACGCCGGTCTTGACGTCGTCCCGGTTGGGCAGGCCCAAGTGCTCCTTGGGCGTGACGTAGCAGAGCATCGCGGTGCCCCACCAGGCGATCATGGCGGCGCCGATGCCCGAGGTGATGTGGTCGTAGCCGGGGGCGACGTCGGTGGTGAGGGGGCCGAGGGTGTAGAACGGCGCCTCGTCGCAGATCTCCTTCTGGAGATCCATGTTCTCCTTGATCTTGTTCATCGGGACGTGTCCCGGGCCCTCGATCATCACCTGGACATCGCGCTCGCGGGCGATCCGGCCGAGCTCGCCGAGGGTCTGCAGTTCGGCGAACTGCGCCTCGTCGTTGGCGTCCGCGATGGAGCCGGGGCGCAGGCCGTCACCGAGCGAGAAGGTGACGTCGTAGGTGGCCAGGATGTCGCAGAGTTCCTCGAAGTTGGTGTAGAGGAAGTTCTCCCTGTGGTGCGCCAGGCACCAGGCGGCCATGATGGAGCCGCCGCGCGAGACGATGCCGGTCTTGCGGCGCGCGGTGAGCGGGACGTACCGCAGCAGTACGCCGGCATGGACGGTCATGTAGTCGACGCCCTGCTCGCACTGCTCGATGACGGTGTCCCGGTAGACCTCCCAGTTCAGCTCCTCGGCCTTGCCGTCGACCTTCTCCAGGGCCTGGTAGAGCGGCACGGTGCCGATCGGCACAGGGGAGTTGCGCAGGATCCACTCGCGGGTGGTGTGGATGTTGCGGCCGGTGGAGAGGTCCATGACGGTGTCGGCGCCCCAGCGGGTGGCCCAGGTCATCTTCTCCACCTCCTCCTCGATCGAGGAGGTGACGGCGGAGTTGCCGATGTTGGCGTTGATCTTCACCAGGAAGTTGGTGCCGATGATGGCCGGCTCCACCTCGGGGTGGTTCACGTTGACCGGGATGACGGCCCGGCCGCGAGCCACCTCCGCGCGCACGAACTCCGGCTCCAGGCCCTCGCGCAGCGCCACGAACTCCATCTCCGGCGTCACCACGCCCCGCTTGGCGTAGGCGAGTTGGGTGACGGCGGCGCCGCCGCGACCGCGCAGCGGGCGGCGTGGGCGGCCGGGGAAGACGGCGTCCAGGTTGCGCAGGTTGCCGCCGCGCGGCGAGGTGTGCTTGATCCCGTCGTCCTCGGGGCGCGCCTCGCGGCCGTCGTACTCCTCGACGTCGCCGCGCTGGCGGATCCAGGCGTCGCGCAGGGCGGGCAGGCCGCGCCGGACGTCGGGCTCGTAGGCGGGGTCGGTGTACGGACCGGAGGTGTCGTACAGCGGGACGGTCCTGCCGTTGGTGAGCTGCACCTCGCGGTACGGCACCCGCAGGTCCGGGCGGGACCCGTCGCGGTACGCCTTGCGCCAGGCCGGCGTCGGGTAGCCGGTGCGCTCACTGCTGGGGGCGCTCTGGGCAGACTGCGGCTGTGCTTCGAACGTGGTCATCTGACCTCTACTCCCTACGCCGGCATTACCCGGTCAGGTTCCTGCGGTCGACGCAGCCGTCGGTACGTCCGTCGACGTCCCGGTCAGCGCCCTCTCAGCCCGGTGCTCCGAGCTCCCGCGTCGCAGGCGGTGTTGCCTGCACATGACGCCCAACACCGTAGCGAGCCGATCGCCGCAGGTCCAGACGGTCCCCGAACGGAACCGGCCAAGGAACCGGCCAGGGAACAGCCGAGGAACCTGGCGCCCGAAGGCGCCGCGAAGGCCGAGGCCCGGCCCCCGCGGACGGGGTACCGGGCCTCCGGAGGTGCTCCGCGCGGCGCGCGGAGCGGGGTCAGCTCTTGGCGGCCTTCTTCACCAGGATCACCACGGCGGCCGCGATGCCGACGACCACCAGCAGTTTGATCACGATGCTCAGCAGGGCGCCCACCACGCCGAACACGAAGGCGATGACGTTCCAGGCCAGCACCAGGACCAGCACCGGGATGACGATGTTGCGCACCCAGGAGGGCAGCGACTTCCAGAGCTCAGCCATGTCGGTTCCTCTTCTCCCCTCGGGGTCGGCTGCCGTCCGGTGCCGCATCCCGCTTGCTTTCGATGTGTCGATCGTACGGTGGCGCAAGCGGCGGAACGAGGGCCGACGGCCCGGAGAGAACCCCGAGATCACCCCGATCCGACCCCCCGGGGCGACCCCCGAGAAACGGCCGGGGCCGGGGTCAGACCGGCCAGCGCTCCCCGCGCCAGGCGGCGTCCCAGAACATCCACTCGTAGCGCGAGGTCGTCCTGAAGTGCTCGACCACCCGACGCCGTTCGGCCGTCGAGAGCTCCTCGCCGAGCCGGTCGGTGAGCGCCAGCACCCGGCGCACCACGGACTGGAAGGCCTCGTCGCCGTAGGTGGCGATCCACTTGGCGTACAGCGGGTCGGGGGAGCCCTGGGCGAGCAGCGCCTCGCCGACCCGGGCGTAGATCCAGTAGCAGGGCAGCACCGCGCCGAGCGCCTCGGCGAAGGAGCCGCCGTAGACGGTGGCCAGCAGGTAGCTGGTGTAGGCCCGGGTGGTCGGCAGCACCGGTTCGGCGGCGGCCTCCTCGGCGCTGCCGCCGAAGGCGGTGAGGAACTCGGCGTGCATGCCCTGCTCGGCGGCCAGCGCGCCGACCGCGTCGTCGGCGAAGGCCCGGACGTCCTCCTCACCGGGTGCCTTGGCGGCGCAGACGGCGAGCGCGCGGGCGTAGTCGCGCAGGTAGTGGGAGTCCTGGACGACGAAGTGGCGGAAGGCCTCGCGCGGCAGGGTGCCGTCGGTGAGGCCGCCGAGGAAGGGGTGGGCGAGGATCTCGGCGTAGATCGGCTCGATCGACGCCCAGAGTTCCTCGGTCAGGGTCCTGGTGCTCATGCTGCGACCCTAAGGCGTGCCCGGTCCCTCAGTCCTCCGGCGGGGAGAACACCACCAGCACCCGCAGCTCCTCGGTGATGTGGTGGAACCGGTGCGGGGTGCCGGCCGGGACGTAGACCACGCTGCCGCGCCCGACGGTCGCGGTCTCGGCGCCGACGGTCAGCTCGGCCCGGCCGCTGATCACCTGGTAGATCTCGTCCTGGTCGTGCGCGGTCTGGGTGTCGGTGTCGCCGGGGGAGAGCGCGTACAGCCCGGCGGACATCCGCGGTTCGCGCAGGAACCGCAGGTACGCGCCGTCGTTGGCCGCCCGCTCCGCGTCCAGTTCGTCCAGCCGGAACATCTTCACCGCTGCCGTCCTCCTCCGCCCGGTCCGCCACGCAGGTCCCGTCCGTCACGCCGGGACATGTCCGTCACGTGGGCCCCGTCCATCCCGTCCGTCCCGTCCACCGGGCGGACCAGGGGCATTCAACACCAACTCGTCCGGGGGGAGCTTCCCCCGGGGCGGGGCGCCTGCCAGGCTTGGGCGGCATGAAGGGTTTCGTCATCAAAACACTGATCAACGCGGCGGCCATCTGGGTCGCCGCCTGGATCGTCAGCGGCATCCAACTCGCCCAGGGCAACGCCGACTGGCAGCACAAGGCCCTCACGGTGCTCGGCGTGGCCGTGGTCTTCGGCCTCATCAACTGGCTGATCAAGCCGGTGGTGAAGCTGTTCTCGTTCCCCTTGTTCATCCTGACGCTGGGCCTGATCACCTTCGTGATCAACGCCCTGATGCTGCTGCTCACCTCCTGGGCGTCCAACCGGCTGGAGCTGGACTTCCACGTGGTCGACTTCGGTGCGGCGCTGTTCGGTTCACTGATCATCAGCCTCGTCGCCTGGGGCCTGCACCTGGCCCTGGACGACGACTGACCCCGTCGTACGGCTCGTCGCCCACGACGACGCGGAAGGGGCCCGTGCCCGGGTGGTCCACCGGGTACCGGCCCCTTCGCCGTTCCCGGCCGCTCAACCCGCGTCGCACCCTCCGAGGATTTCCGCGAGCCGGGCGTCGAGCTCCCGCCCGATGCGCTCCTGCCCCATCGGCACCAGCCGGTCGGTGCGCGCCAGGAAGGCGATCAGCGGCGCGGCCGGGGCGTGCAGCACGGCGTCCCCGTGGGGGGAGTGCAGCGCGATGCGCACCTCCGAGGGCTCACCGTCGAGCGGGTGGATGTGCACGTCGCCCTCGCCGGACGGGCCGCCGAGGCCGTCCAGCAGCAGCTCGCGCGCGAACACCCAGGTGACGGGGGCGTCGCCTGGCAGGTTGAAGGCGAACCGGACCGCGTACGGATCGGTGGGCTCGTACGCCAGGTCCGCCACGATGCCGAAGGACAGCTCGGGCGAGACCACGAGGTTCATCACCAGGCGTCCCTGGACTGTGCTGTGCTGCATGGCGCCAGTACCTCTCCTCTGCCCGGCCCCGGTGTGTGGACGAGGGTTCCACCGGCGGGGCCGGACCTGCTTCGGACGGTTTCGTGCGGGCCGACGGGCCCGGAAGCCGAACGGCGGACTTCTCGGAACGCCCGTCCGGGTCGGCGTTTCGACCTCCGCCCGGCGCGGGAGACTCCCGCACAACGCTCCAGCCCCGGAGGTCGCCATGGGCCCCGACAACCGAACCCCGCCACCACGCCCGGTGGTCAAACGGACCGCGCGGGCGATCCTGCTGGAGCTGGACCCGGACGACCCGTACGGCCCGGCCTCGATCGTGCTGATCCGGCGGGTCCGGCCCGGGGCGCCGCACCCGTACTGGATCACTCCCGGCGGCGGGGTCGAGCGGGACGACCGCACGGTGGTGGAGGCGCTGCACCGCGAGGTGGACGAGGAACTCGGCGGCAAGATCGTGGACGTGGTGCCCGCCTTCGTCGACACCATCAGCCACCCCCTCCCCCAGCCTCCGGCCGGGGGGACCCCCATCGACGACGGCACCCTGCTCCACCCGCACGGGGTCAAGGTGCAGCACTTCTTCGTCTGCAGGCTGGCCTCCATGGACCTCAGCCGACGGCACGGGCCCGAGGTGACGGACCCGAACGGCGAGTACCAGGTGGTCCGGCTGCCGTTCACCCGCGAGGGCGTGACCTCGGTGAACGTCGTCCCGCCCCGGCTGCGGGCGTACCTGGCGGCCAACATCGAGGGCATCCGCGCGCTCCTCGCACCCGATCTCGGCTGATCACCCGGAGGCCCGCTCGCCCACCAGGTCGTGCCGGACCCGCTCGGCCGGCAGTCCCATCCGCAGCAGCACCCCGACCCCGCGCCGGACCATCGCGGGCGGCCCGCTGAGGACCGCCTCCCGGCCGCTCCACGGGCCGAACCGGCCCACCACCTCCGGCAGTTCACCGGTCAGCGCGCCCTCGGCCGGGCCGGCGCCGGACAGCACCGGCCGTACCGTCAGCCAGGGCAGGCGGCCCGCCAGGCCGCGCAGCGCGTCCAGCTCGTACAGCTCGGCGGCGTGGCGGGCCCCGTAGAACACCTCGACGCTGCGGCCCGGTCCGCCGTGCTCGGCCGCCTCCTCGACCAGGGCGCGGATCGGCGCGATGCCGGTGCCGCCGCCGAGGCAGAGCAGGTCGGTGCCGGCGGCGTGGTCGACGGTCATCGCACCGGCCGCCGGGCCCAGCCGCAGCACGTCACCGGGGGCGGCCCGGTGCACCAGCGCGTTGCTCACCCAGCCCGCCTGGACGGCCTTGACGTGGAAGGTCAGCAGTCCGTCCGGGCGGGGCGCGGAGGCGAAGGAGTAGTGCCGCCAGACCCGCGGCCACCAGGGCGTCTCCAGGCTGCAGTACTGGCCGGCCCGGAAGGGGTAGGTCTGGTCCGGGCGGACGGTGAGCACCGCGACGTCGCGGGTGCGGCGCTCGTGACGCACCACCTCGCCCTGCCACCAGGGCGGCGAGGTGCGGGCGTCCTCCTCGGCGGCCTCGATCATGATGGTGGAGATCAGCCGGTAGGCGCGGCGCCAGGCCAGTTCGGTGTCGTCGCCCCAGCGACTGCCCGCGTAGCGGGCGAGCGCCTGCACCAGGCACTCCCCCACCGGGGCGTAGTGGCCGGTCAGGGTGCCGTAGCGGCGGTGGCCGCGGCCGAGCGCGCCCATCCGGGCGCGCAGCGCCGCCGGGTCCTCGGCGCCGCGGGCGGCGGCGAGCAGGGTACGGAACAGCCGGTCGCGCTGGACGTCCATGGCGGCGGGGAAGAGCGAGCGGACCTCGGGGTGCCGGAGGAAGAGCAGGGCGTAGAAGTGCGCGGTGGCCCGGTCGGCGACCGGCTCGACGACGGCGAGGCTGGCCCGGATCAGCTCGATGTCCTGTGCGGTGAGCGGGAGTTCGGCGCTTTCAGCGCTTTCCTCGCTCGAAACGGCGACGGGCAGCGCGACCGGGAGCCGCGGGACGGGCGGTTGCGGGACGAGCTGCGGGACGGGCGGCTGCGCCGCCCATGCGCTGCTCCGACTGTCACCGGATCCGGCCCAGTTGAGCCCGGGTGCGTCGGTGAAGAGGGGCTGGAAGGCGGGCGCGGTGCCGGTGGTCGAGGGCGTCTCGGAGTGGCTGGGCCCGGGAACGGCCGGCGGCTGGGCGGGCGGCGGCGGAATCACCGGCACCGACGGCCGTACGGGCTCCGGCTCGACTGCCGCCACCGGATCGGAAACCTGCCCCTGCGGCAGGCCCGGCACGGCGGCAGCCCCCGCCGAGCCGAGCCCGGTACGGATGAGGAGTGTTCTGCGGGACTTCACCGCTGCGTTTCGAGTACCCAAGAGAATCGTTTCGCCTCCGGCCGGCCTGCGCCACCACCTGGCTTGTCTCTGCTGACGCCTAGGCAGCGTGGCACGTCCGAAAAGCTCATCCGACAAATCGCGCGAAGCCCGGACACCCGACCCGGGAACGCGCTACTCTCACTCGATCGGTGGTCGCCCTGAGTGCCGAGCAGCACACCCAGGGCGACCCCGCCCCGATCGGTACGGTGGGATCACAGCTGCCGCAGCAGCATCCCCGGCTGCTCGACGCAGTCCGCAACGAACCGCAGGAACCCTCCCGCCGTGCCACCGTCGCAGACCCGGTGGTCGAAGGTGAACGACAGCTGCGTCACCTCGCGCACCGCCAACTCCCCGTCGTGCACCCAGGGTTTGGCCACGATCCGACCGACCCCGAGCATCGCCGCCTCCGGGTGGTTGAGGATCGGAGTGGATCCGTCCACGCCGAACACCCCGTAGTTGTTCAGCGTGAAGGTGCCGCCGGTCAGTTCGGCCGGGGTGAGCGAACCGCTGCGCGCGGATTCGGTCAACCGGCCCAGCTCCTCGCCGAGTTGCTCGGTGCTATGGGCCTGCGCATCCCGGACCACCGGGACGACCAGTCCGCGTTCGCCCTGCGCGGCGAAGCCCAGGTGCACCGCCGAGTGCCGGACGATGCCGGAACCATCCTCCGTCACACTGGAGTTGAGCTCGGGGAAGCGCGCCAGCGCGACCGTGCAGATCCGGGCGAGCAGCGCCAGCACGCTCACCTTCGGCCCCGGCGTGGAGTTCAACTGCCGCCGCAGAGACATCAGTTCGGTGGCGTCCGCGTCCACCCAGCAGGTCGCGGCGGGGATCTCCCGGTGGCTGCGGCTGAGCTTCTCCGCGACAGCCTTGCGCAGCCCGCGCAGCGGGACGACCCCGTCCTGCGCGACCGCCACGGGCGCGGCGGGCGCCGGAGCGGCGACCTTGGCCGCGACCGCGCGCTCGACGTCCGCCCGCATGATCAGCCCGTCCGGCCCGCTGCCGGTGAGTGCGGTCAGGTCGACCCCCTGCTCCCGGGCCAACCGCCGTACCAGCGGCGAGATCACCGGCACCACGACCGGAGCCGCAGGAGCAACGGGCTCAACCGGTTCAGCAGGGGCAACCGGAGCCGCCACCGCAACAGGAGCGGGAGCCGAAGCCGGAGCAGCAGCCGCCCCCACCCGACGCCGCCGCGCCCCCCTGCTCTCGACGACCCCGTACCCCACCAACGGCCGCTCGACCTCGGCAGAAGAAGCAGAAGAAGCAGGAGAAGAAGCAGCCGTGTCCGCCGCCCCGCCCCCCGCCGAAGCCACCGCGACCGTCACCAACGGCGCGCCCACGGCGATCTCCTCGCCCTCCGCGCCGTACCGGGCGGTGACCACCCCGCCGTACGGGCAGGGCACCTCCACCACGGCCTTGGCCGTCTCCACCTCCACCACCGGCTGGTCGACCGCGATCACCTCGCCGACCTCGACCATCCAGCGCACCACCTCCGCCCCGGTGAGCCCCTCACCGAGGTCGGGCAGCCGGAACTCCCGTACGACGGGCATCATCCTCAGTCCTCCCACTGCAGCCGGGCGACCGCGTCCAGGATCCGGTCCACCCCGGGCAGGTGGTGGTGTTCGAGCATCGGCGGGGGGTAGGGGATGTCGAAGCCGGTGACCCGCAGCACGGGCGCCGCCAGGTGGTGGAAGCAGCGCTCGGTGACCCGGGCGGCGATCTCCGCGCCGGTGCCGCCGAAGCCGCTGGCCTCGTGCACCACCACGGCCCGGCCGATCGAGCGCACCACCCGGGTGACGGTCTCGTCGTCGAAGGGCACCAGGGTGCGCAGGTCCAGCACAGCGAGGTCCCAGCCCTCGGCCTGCGCCGCCTCGGCCGCCTCCAGGCAGACCGGCAGCGAAGGACCGTAGGTGATCAGGACGGCCGACGTGCCGGTGCGCCGCAGCACGGCCCGGCCGATCGGCTCGACCGGCGCCGCCGGGTCGAACTCGGCCTTGCCCCAGTAGAGCCGCTTGGGCTCCAGGAAGACCACCGGGTCGTCGGAGGCGATCGAGGCGCGCAGCAGCCCGTACGCGTCGGCGACCGTCCCCGGGGTGACCACGTGCAGGCCGGGGGTGCTGGTGTAGTACGCCTCGGAGGCGTCGCTGTGGTGCTCGACGCCACCGATGCCGCCGCCGTAGGGGATGCGCACGGTGATCGGCAGCGGGAGCCTGCCCGCCGTGCGGTTGCGCATCTTGGCGACGTGGGAGAACAGCTGCTCCAGCGCCGGGTAGGCGAACGCGTCGAACTGCATCTCGACCACCGGGCGCAGCCCGTACATCGCCATGCCGATCGCGGTGCCGAGGATGCCGGCCTCGGCGAGCGGGGTGTCCAGGCAGCGGTCGGCGCCGAACTCGGCGGTGAGCCCGTCGGTGATCCGGAAGACGCCGCCGAGCGCGCCCACGTCCTCGCCGAGCACGTGGACCGTCGGGTCCTCGCGCAGGGAGTCCCGCAGGGCGGAGTTGAGCGCCTGGGCCATCGAGGCGGTACGGGCGGCAGAGGTGTGCCGCGCGGCGGCTCCGCCGAGGGTGGGGGTGGGCGACGGGTGGGATGCCGTGGACATCAGTGCTGCACCTCGGCCTCGGCGGCCAGCTCGGCGGACAACTGGGCGGCCTGCTCGCGCAGTTGGGGGGTTGGCTCGGCGTAGACGTGGGTGAACAGCGCCATCGGGTCGAGCTCCGGGTCGGCGTGGAACTCGGCCCGCATCCGGGCCGCCAGCGCCTCCGCCTCGTCCGCCGCGTCCTGCGCCAGCCCGTCGTCCAGCAGGTGCAGTTCGCGCAGCGCGCGGTCCATCAGCAGGATCGGGTCGTGCTCCCGCCAGGCGTCCACCTCGGGCTCGGTGCGGTAGCGGGTGGCGTCGTCGGCGTTGGTGTGGGCCTCGATCCGGTAGGTCAGCGCCTCGACCAGGGTCGGGCCCCCGCCGGCCCGGGCACGCTCGACGGCCTCGGTGAGCACGGAGTGCAGGGCGGGCGCGTCGTTGCCGTCCACCAGTCGGCCCGGCATGCCGTAGCCGACGGCCTTGTGGGCCAGGCTGGGCGCGGCGGACTGGGCGCTGAGCGGGACGGAGATCGCGTAGCCGTTGTTCTGCACCAGGAAGACCACCGGGGCCCGGAGCACGGCGGCGAAGTTCAGCGCCTCGTGGAAGTCGCCCTCGCTGGTGCCGCCGTCGCCGAGCATGGCCAGCGCGACCACCGGCTCGCCGCGCAGCCGGGCGGCGTGCGCCAGTCCGACGGCGTGCGGGGCCTGGGTGCCGAGCGGGGTGCAGAGCGGGGCGGTGCGGCTGGCGCGCGGGTCGTAGCCGGTGTGGGCGTTGCCGCGCAGCAGGGTCAGCGCCTCCAGCGGATCGACGCCCCGGGAGACCACGGCGAGGGTGTCGCGGTAGCTGGGGAACAGCCAGTCGCGCTCGCCGAGCACCAGCGCGGCGGCGATCTGGCAGGCCTCCTGGCCGGTGGAGGCCGGGTAGACGGCGAGGCGGCCCTGCTTGGTCAGGGTGGTCGCCTGCTGGTTGTAGCGCCGGCCGACGACGAGTCGCCGGTAGAGCTCACGCAGCAGCGCCGGGTCGTGCTTCTCCAGCGCGGGGGTGCCGAGCACCCGGACGGGGGAGACGTCCGGGAGGAGGGGGGCCGGATCGGTGCGCGGGGCGGTCGCTCCGGGCATCCAGCCGGGCACGCCCGTGTGGTGTCTGTGGTCGAGAACGGTCATCTCGGGGCACCTCCATGGGTGGCGGGGGCTCCCTACCGATTGTTCGGTCGTCTGTTCATCTTGACCAGAAGCGTGACAAGGTGGTGGACATTCGGCCTGAGCGGCGGTCGACTGGTGGCAGTGCGTCCAATCGGTGAGGGTGGGGGGTCATGTCGGCTGAACAGATGTCCAGACTCGACCGGGTCGACCGGTCGATCCTGCGGCTGCTGCAGCAGGACGGTCGCGCCTCCATCCGCTCGGTGGCCGAGCGGGTGCACGTGTCCCGGGCCAACGCGTACGCCCGGATCTCCAGGATGGTCGAGGACGGCATCATCCGCGGCTTCACCGCCCGTGTGGACCACGAACGGGCAGGCCAGGGCGCGTCCGCGTACATCACCCTGAAGATCGTGCAGAACTCCTGGCGCACCGTGCGCGAGCAGCTGCTGGAGCTGCCCGGGGTCGCCCACATCGCCCTGGTCGGCGGGGACTTCGACGTCCTGCTGCTGGTGCACACCGCCGACAACCACGCCCTGCGGGAGCTGGTGCTCAACCGCATCCAGTCCATCCCGCAGGTGCTCGGCACACGAACCATGCTGGTGTTCGAGGAGACCGACCAGGTGCCCCCGGACTAGTGGGGCGTCAGCGTCAGCCGCGCGGTCAGCCGCGCGGTCAGCCGCGCGCCCGCAGCCCGTCGAAGGCCAGGTGCACCACGGCGTCCGCGACCCCGTCCGCCGCCTTCAGCCCCGGGCGGTACCACTCCACGATCGAGTTGATCATCCCGAACAGCAGCCGGGTGGCCAGCCGCGGCTCCACGTCCCCGCGCAGCGCGCCGTCCGCGACGGCCGCCCGCACCAGCTCCGCCACCTGGTGGTCGAAGTCCCGGCGCCGCTCCAGCGCCCACAGCTCGGTGGCCGTGTTCCCGCGCACCCGCAGCAGCAGCGTCACGTACGGCAGCTCGGCCAGCAGCACCTCCGCGGTGCGCCGCACCACGTGCTCCAGCCGCTCCACCGCCGGACCCTGCACCGCGGCCGGCTCGGCCAGGATCGCGAACAGCCCGTCCAGCGCCCGCCCCACGGCCAGCCGCAGCAGCTCCTCCTTGCCGCGGACGTGGTGGTAGATCGAGGACTTGGAGATCCCGGCCGCCCGGGAGAGGTCCTCCATCGAGGTGCCGTCGTAACCCCGCTCGTTGAACACGTCGACGGTCACCGCGAGCAGTGACTCGACGGTGTAGGCGGTGCGCGTGGTGTGATCGGCCATCCTCCGAGTATCCCCGGACGGCCCACGGGCCACTCGATCGGGTCCGGTTGGTCCACACCTCCTGAAAAGGGCAGGCCCTAGAATCTGCGGACGATCGTCCACGTCCAGCAGGCTGGGGTCCACAGCTGATGAACGCAATACCGGCAGTCTCCTCCGACGTGCCCGACCAGCGCAGCGAGGAGCCGGCGGACGTCCCGCACCCCTGGCAGGAGCGCACGCGGGCCCTGGTGATCCGCTTCGGCCCGGCCGTGTGGTGCTACGCCGTGCTCAAGCTGATCGGCTTCGCGGTGTTCATGAAGCTGCTCTCCTTCGCCGGCGACTACGCCAAGAAGCCGCCCCGGTTCGGCGGCGGCGCCCACGCCTGGGACGTGCTGGCCAGCTGGGACGGCTGGTGGTACCAGCAGGTCGCCCAGTTCGGCTACCACCCGGCGCTGATCCCGATCCCGGGCGGCCAGCCCGGCTTCACCATCGAGCAGAACTCGGCCGCCTTCTTCCCGCTCTACCCGGGCCTGATGCGGCTGACCTCGGACGTCACCGGTCTCGGCCTGTACGGCGCCGGGATGCTGGTCTCGGTGCTGGCCTCGCTGTTCGCCGCCGCCGGGATCTACGCCGTGGTGGACAAGCTGGCCGGCCCCCGGGCGGGCGTGATCGCCGCCGGCATCTGGGCGATCGCCCCGGGCTCCGGCGCCGAGTGGGCGGTCTACTCGGACTCGCTGTTCGTCGCGCTGGCCGCCTGGGCCTGCTACTTCACGATGACGAAGCAGTGGGTCGCGGCCGGGGTGGTCACCCTGGTCGCCGGGCTCAACCGGCCCACCGCGGCGGCGCTGATCGGCGCCGTGGGCCTGGCCGCCCTGGTCGAGCTGTACCGGCGGGAGAGCGGGGTGCTGCGCCCGCTGGCCGCGATGCTGCTGGCCCCGCTGGGCCTGCTCGGCTACGTGGCCTGGGTGGGCTGGAGGACCGGCGAGTGGGGCGGCTACTTCCGCATCCAGCACGACGCCTGGCTGCACTACTTCGACTGGGGCCAGGGCACCTGGCAGGCGATCCGCGGGGTGCTGCTGGGCCGCAGCGACTACCCCTTCGCCTTCCCGGTGCCGGACCTGCTGGCCACCCTGATCGTGTTCAGCCTGCCGGTGCTGATCGTGCTGCTGGTCCGGCTGCGCCCGCCGCTGGTGCTGACCGCCTACACGCTGGCCACGATCGTCTCGGTGCTCGGCAGCCTGGGCATCTTCGGCAACGTCTCGCGCTACCTGCTGCCGGCGTTCCCGCTGTTCATCGCGCTCGCGGTGGGGATGCGAAAGCTCAGCTGGCCGGTGCTGGCGGCCGTGCTGGGCACCGGCGCGATCGCCTCGGGCTGGTACGCCGGGTACGTGATCTTCGAGCTGGGCGTGCCGTAGACCGGCCCGTCGCATCAGACGAGGGGCGCGTCCGGACCGGACGCGCCCCTTCGCGTTCCCCGGTCCCGGGATGCCCGCCGGAATCCGTCCCCTGCACCCCCTTGAGCCGACCGATCGTTCGGTTACTCTGTGACGTGTCCCGTCCTCCCCCCTGAGGAGCGCACAGATGTCCGCAGCGGTCACCCACCCTCTCGTCAGCGAGCTGGTCGAGCGCCACCAGGCCACCCTGGACGCCGCACTCTCCGCCGCCGCGAAGCGCGACTACTGGTCCCCGTACCCCGAGTTCCCGAAGGCCTACGGCGAGAGCGGCCCAGCCGACGGCAAGGCCGCCTTCGACGCCCTGCTCGGCAAGCCCTTCGCCCTCGACGGCCACCCCACCGACGGCGACCAGGTCGGCGGCGAGGCTTCCCCGTACGGCATCGAGCTGGGCATCACCTACCCGCACGCCGACCCGGACGCGCTGATCGCCGCGCTGCGCGCCGCCCAGCCCGGGTGGGCCGCCGCCTCCCCGCTGGAGCGCGCCGCCGTCTGCCTGGAGATCCTGCACCGGATCAACGCCCGCTCCCACGAGTTCGCCCAGGCCGTGATGCACACCACCGGCCAGGCCTACGGCATGGCCTTCCAGGCCGGCGGGCCGCACGCCCAGGACCGCGGGCTGGAGGCGGTCGCCTACGCGTACGCCGAGCAGACCCGGCTGCCCGAGCGGGCCGGCTGGACCAAGCCCCAGGGCAAGCGCGAGCCGCTGGTGATGACCAAGGAGTTCACCGTCGTCCCGCGCGGCCTCGCGCTGCTGATCGGCTGCAACACCTTCCCCACCTGGAACGGCTACCCCGGCCTGTTCGCCTCGCTGGCCACCGGCAACCCGGTGCTGGTCAAGCCGCACCCGCGGGCCGTGCTGCCGCTCGCGCTGACCGTGTCCATCGCCCGCGAGGTGCTCACCGAGGCCGGCTTCGACGCCAACCTGGTCTGCCTGGCCGCCGAGCACGAGGGCGGCACCGTCGCCGCGACCCTCGCGGTCCGCCCCGAGATCAAGATGATCGACTACACCGGCTCGACCGCCTTCGGCGACTGGCTGGAGGAGCACGCCAAGCAGGCCCAGGTCTACACCGAGAAGGCCGGCGTCAACGCGGTCGTCATCGACTCCACCGACGACTACAAGGGCATGCTGGGCAACCTCGCCTTCGCGCTCTCGCTCTACAGCGGCCAGATGTGCACCACCCCGCAGAACGTGCTGATCCCGCGCGGCGGCATCAGCACCGACCAGGGCGACAAGTCCTACGACCAGGTCGTCACCGACCTCGCCGCCGCCATCGAGGGCCTGCTCTCCGACGACGCCCGCGCCGCCGCCATCCTCGGCGCCGTGGTCAACCCGGGCGTGCTGCAGCGCTCGGCCGCCGCGGCCGACGGCGAGTACGGCGAACTCGCCCTCGCCCCGCGCGCGGTGGTCTCGCCCGACTTCCCCGGTGCGACCGTCCGCACCCCGGCGCTGATCAAGCTCAACGCCGACAAGCCGGACGACCGCGCGGTGTTCCGGACCGAGTGCTTCGGCCCGGTCTCCTTCGCCGTCGCCGTCGAATCCACCCCCGCCGCCGTGGAGTTGCTGCGCACCACGGTCCGCGAGAAGGGCGCCATGACGGCCTCCGGCTACACCACCTCGCCCGAGGTGGAGGCCCTGCTGGTGGAGGCCGCGCTGGACTCCGGCGTCTCCCTCTCGCTCAACCTCACCGGCGGCGTCTACCCCAACCAGACCGCCGCCTTCTCGGACCTGCACGGCACCGGAGCCAACCCGGCCGCCAACTCGGCCTACTGCGACGGCGCCTTCGTCGCCAACCGGTTCCGCACGGTGGAGATCCGCCGGCACAGCTGAGCGGCCTGGCTGAACCGCCGTACGCGCGCACCCGGTCCCCCGGTGGTCACCGACCACCGGGGGACCGGCGGTTCACAGCTCCGCGGGCGCCAGCGATGATGGAGGCTGGGAGAACGCCGGAAACGGCGTCCAACCGACCTCCGAACAACGGGAGCTGATACATGACCGTGAAGCCGACCACCGAAACCGACGTCATCGTCGTCGGCGCCGGACCGACCGGACTGCTGCTGGCCGGCGACCTCGCCGCCGCCGGGGTCGGCGTCACCGTCCTGGAGAAGCGCTCCACCGAGTCCAACCTCACCCGGGCCTTCGCCGTGCACGCCCGCAGCCTGGAACTGCTGGACGCCCGAGGCCTCGCCGACGAGCTCATCGCCACCGGCCGGCCGCTCGGTAGCCTGCGGATGATGAACCGGCTCGGGATCGACTTCGGCTCGCTGCCCAGCCGCTTCCCGTTCGTCCTGATCACCCCGCAGTACAACGTCGAACGGCTGCTCCTGGAGCGCGCCGAGCGGTCCGGCGCCGTGATCCTGCGCGGCGCCGAGGTCACCGGGCTGCGTCAGGACGCCGAGGGCGTCACCCTGGAGACCCACGACGGGCAGAGCCACCGCGCCCGCTACGCGGTCGGCGCCGACGGCGTCCGCTCCGCCGTCCGCGAGCTGCTCGGCATCCCCTTCCCCGGCGAGTCCGTGGTCGACTCGGTGATGCTCGCCGACGTCCGGCTGGAGCGCGAGCCTGCCGACGCGATCGCCGTCGGCGCCAACAAGGCCGGCTTCTCCTTCGTCGTCCCCTTCGGCGACGGCTGGTACCGGGTCATCGCCTGGGACCGCACCGAGCAGCACACGGACGGCGCCACCCCCACCCCCGAGCAGCTCACCGCGGTCGTCCAGGCCACCCAGGGCGAGGACTTCGGCCTGCACGACGTGCGGTGGAGCTCCACCTTCCACAGCGACGAGCGCCAGGCCCCCAACTACCGCTCGGGCCGGGTCTTCCTGGCCGGCGACGCCGCCCACTGCCACTCCCCGGCCGGCGGCCAGGGCATGAACACCGGCCTCCAGGACGCCGCCAACCTCTCCTGGAAGCTCGCCGCCGCCCTCCGTGGCCGGGCCACCGACGCGCTGCTCGACACCTACCAGGCCGAGCGTCACCCGGTCGCCAGGACGGTGCTGCGCACCTCGGGCGCACTGATCCGGATCGCCCTCGCCGAGTCCGCCCCCACCCGCGCCCTGCGCGGAGCGCTCACCGCGATCGGCGGCCACCTCGACCTGCTCACCGAGCGCGGCGCCCGGATGGTCTCCGGCATCGAGATCTCCTACCCCGCGCCCAAGGGCGCCCACCCGCAGGTCGGCAAGCGCGTTCCGGACCTGCGGCTGACCGCCCTCAGCAAGCCCACCGAGGACGCCCCGGCCGGTCCCGACCGGCTCTACGGGGCGCTGCGCGCCGGGAAGTTCGTCCTGGTCAGCAATGACGAGCTGACGGCCGTCGACCCCTGGGCCGACCGCCTGGTCACCGCCGCCCCCGCCGACCCGCACGGCAAGCTGGCCGACACCGTCCTGCTGATCCGCCCGGACGGCTACGTCGCCTGGGCCGCCGTCGACCCCGGCCAGGGCGAACTGCGCGAGGCCCTCACCACCTGGCTGGGCGCCCCCTCCGAGGCCTGACCGGCCACCCCGGCGCGGCCGGCCGGTCCGTCCCCGGCCGCGCCGCCCCCGCCGACCCTTCGTTCGGTCGTCGGTTCACCCGCGCGCCTTCACATAGTGCCGGGCGGCCTTGGCCCGGTTGCCGCAGACCGCCATCCGGCACCAGCGCCGGCGGCCGTTCTGCGAGGCGTCGAAGAAATGCAGAATGCACGCCTCGTGTGCGCACTGCTTCACCCGGTGAGCACCCTGACCGAGCAGCGTGAGAAAGTCGTCCGCCGCCAGCCAGGGCGCCAGCCACTCCGGCCGGTCGGCCTCGACCCGGTCCTCGGCGCCGCCCGGCCCGGCCGTCCGCCGGATCCTCCCGTGCGCCAGCACCGCGTCCAGCCCGTCCCGGGCAGGTGCGCCCAACTCGCCCTGCTCGCGGGCGTCCTGAGCAGCCAGTTCGATCGCCTCACGGGCCTGCCGGATCGCCTCCAGCCCCGCTTCGTCGGCCGTGCAGCGCTCGCTCAGCCCGTTGCTGGAGAGCCAGATCCCGTACTGCTCGACGCCGGTGAGCGCGTCGTTGACGGGCGTCCCGGCCCACCGCGTGTTGAGCAGGTCGAGCGCCAGCGGCTCGCCGATCAGCGGGCGGTGGTCCCTCGGGTCCGGCATCACGTCAGTCATCGCTCTCCCTCGGCTCCGTTCGATTCTACGGCCGCGCCCCGCACCGTGAATCGGTATGGACCGACGCCGGAATTCCGGTCATTCACTGTATGGAATCCCCGGCTTTCCACGCCTCCACAGTTGACTGTTTTTTAGCAATGAATTGCCTGACCATGATCCACTGCGCGGATCCGTTCTGACATGTTCTAGCCAGTGTTCCCGAACCCCTCGGAACGCCTTGCCCCTTGCCGGCTCCCCACAGCCGACTGGAGGAGGATCCGTTGCGCCACCGTTCCCTCGCCGTCGCCGCCGCGATAGCCGTCCTGCCGCTCACCGCCGTCTCGCTCGGCGTCTCCAGCGCGCAGGCCGCCACCCCCCACGCCGCCCCGCGCGTCGCCCTGCCGAACACCGTGAACCCCGCGGTCGCCCACTCGGAGAAGAAGGGTGACGTCCCGGCCGAGCAGCAGATCTCGGTGGCCGTCAGCCTGAAGCTGCGCAACGCCGCCGAGCTGGACCGCTTCCTCACCGCGGTCACCACCCCCGGCGCGCCGGAGTTCGGCAAGTACCTGACGCCGCAGCAGTTCAGCGACCGGTTCGCGCCCACCCAGCAGGCCGTCGACCAGGTCAAGGCCTACCTGGCCGCCCAGGGCCTGACCGTCGGCGACGTCAGCGCCAACCGCCAGGTGGTCAACGCCCACGGCACCGCCGCGCAGATCTCGCAGGCCTTCGCCACCCACGAGAGCTCCTACCTGGACCGGCAGTCCAGCCGCGCGTTCTTCGCCAACGACGCCGCCGCCTCGATCCCCGCCGAACTGGCCTCCGTGGTCGAGGGCGTAAGCGGCCTGGACAACCACGCGGTGCGCAAGGGCCGGATCGCCGCGCCGAACGCCGCCACCGCCACCCCGAGCGGCATGACCCCGACCCAGTACCAGGGGGCCTACAACCTGAACAGGACCGGCGCCGACGGCACCGGCACCACGGTCGCCCTCTGGGAGTTCGACGGCTACAAGGCCTCGGACCTGACCACCTACGACGCGCAGTACGGCCTGACCGGCCCGGCCGTCTCCACGGTCCCGGTGGACGGCGCCGACTACGACTCCTCGCCCGGCCAGGGCGAGGGCGAGGTCGAGCTGGACAGCGAGATCGTCCGCGGCGCGGCCCCCAAGGCCACCCAGCTGCTCTACGAGGCGCCCAACAGCGACCAGGGCGAGATCGACATGGCCAACAAGATCGTGGCCGACAACAAGGTCTCGGTCATCTCGATCTCCTGGGGCACCTGCGAGCCGGACACCACCGCCTCCTCGATGACCGCCGTCGACAACGCCTTCAAGCAGGCCGCCGCCCAGGGCATCTCGGTCTTCTCCGCCTCCGGCGACGACGGCTCGCGCGACTGCACCCGCTCCGCCAGCGGCTCGGGCGTCACCTCGGTCGACTTCCCGGCCTCCAGCCCGCACCAGACCGGTGTCGGCGGCACCAACCTGAAGGTCAGCGGCACCAACACCTACTCCTCGGAAAGCGCCTGGAGCACCGCCGGCGGCGGCGTCTCCACCGTGTTCGCCAAGCCGAGCTGGCAGACCGGCACCGGCATCGGCGGCACCATGCGCACCGTTCCGGACGTCGCCTCCAACGCCGACCCGCAGAGCGGCTTCGCGATCTACAGCGGCGGCGCCTGGGCCGTCTACGGCGGCACCAGCGCGGCCGCCCCGCTGTGGGCCGGCTACGCCGCCCAGTTCAACCAGAAGGCCAAGGCCGCCGGACAGCCCGCCCTCGGCGAGGCGAGCCCGCGGCTGTACGCGGTCGCGAACAGCAGCAGCTACGGCAGCGCCTTCCACGACGTGACCACCGGCGCCAACCAGGACTTCTCCACCAAGGCCGGCTACGACCAGGTCACCGGCTGGGGCAGCCCGGTCGCCGACGCCCTGACCACCGCCCTGCTCGGCGGCACCACCGGGGGCACCACCCCGCCGCCCACCGGCGGCTGCACCGCCGCCCAGCTGATCGGCAACGGCGGCTTCGAGACCGGCACCGCCGCCCCGTGGAACACCTCCTCGGGCGTCGTCGACAACAGCTCCTCGGAGCCGGCCCACTCGGGCAGCTGGAAGGCCTGGCTGGACGGCTACGGCTCCGCCCACACCGACACCCTGTCGCAGACCGTCTCGGTCCCGGCCGGCTGCGCCTCCGCCACCCTCACCTTGGCGCTGCACATCGACACCGCGGAGACCGGCAGCACCGCGTACGACACGCTGACCCTCAAGGCCGGCAGCACCACGCTGAAGACCTGGTCCAACGCGGACGCGGCCGCCGGCTACGTGCAGCAGACCCTGGACCTGTCCTCCTTCGCCGGCAAAACCGTGACCCTCACGTTCACCGGCACCGAGGACGGCTCCAACCAGACCAGCTTCGTGATCGACGACGTCGCCCTGAACGTCAAGTGATCACCGGCCGGTAGCACCACCCGACCCGACCCCCGCCGGGGCGGCGCCCCCAGGGCCCGTCCCGGCGGTGTCCGTTTCCGCCCGGTTCCCCGCCTCCCCGGGCCGCGTTCCGGGCGTGTTTCCGGACTGTTTCAAGATCGATAACCCTCCGGTCCACCTGCCGTGACCACTGTCATACGCACGACTGATGACGTAGCCTCTCGACCGTGCATAGGGTTCCCCAAAGCTCGGTGAAGCCGCTGGCGGCGCACCCCGGCGTCGGCCCGGTGCAACCGAACTCACCTGGTGGGGAGGGTCACCGCATGGCCGCACAGCAACCTCAGGACGCCGCGCGGCTGCGGCTGGTCGGATCGCGTACGGAGCGACCCGATCCACCCGTGCCCGCGCCGTCCCCCAACCCGGCCCCCGCGCCGTCCGCCGGTCGCCCCGCGCCGGCCGGCGGCTTCGCGGACGCCCTGCACCTGGCCATCGAGGCCAGTGGCCTCAGCCTGGACCGGATCCGCGCGGCGCTCGCCCAACGGGGCGTCAGGGTCAGCGTCACGACACTGAGTTACTGGCGCCGCGGCCGCAGCCAGCCCGAGCGGGCCAGCTCCCTGCGCGCCGTCCACCTGCTGGAGGAACTGCTCGGCCTGCCGCACAGCGCGCTCTCCTCGCTGCTCGGCCCGCCGCGCCCGCGCGGCCGCTGGGCCGCCGCCGCCAACACCCTCCACCTCGGACTGGAGGACGTCTGGCCGGGTGAGCAGGAGATCGCCGCGATCTTCGCCGAGCTGGACGCCCCGCCGGCCGGCGAACTGGAGCGGCTCAGCATCCACGACTCGTACTACGTGGACGCCGAGCGGCGCGGCAACCTGCTGCGGATGCGCCAGGTGGTGCGCGCCACGGTCGGCGGCGTCGGCCGCTGCATGGTCGTGCACAAGGCCGACGAGGAGGCCACCGGCTGCCCCGAGATCACCTCGGTCCGGCACGGCCGGCTGGGCAGGGTCCGCCGCCGCGCGGACACCGGGCTGACCGTCGCCGAGCTGATGCTGGACCGCCCCCTCGGGCTCGGCGACAGCACGGTCTTCGAGTACGAGGTGGAGATCCCGCCGGGCGGCCCGACCATGGAGTACAGCCGCCGCTTCGCCACTCCGGTGCGCGAGTACGTGCTCCAGGTGCACTTCGACCCGGCGGCCGTCCCGGCGCACTGCGAGCGCTACGACCGCGAACCGGGAGCCGACGTCGACCACCGCCGCGAACAGCTGTGGATCGGCGCCTCGGCGAGCGCCCACGTCCTGGCCCCGGACCAGCAGCCGGGCCACATCGGCATCCGCTGGGAGTGGGCCTGACGTTCACCGCCCCGAGCCCCGCCGGACCATCAGGTCCGGCGGGGCTCCCGCATTTCCAGACCTAACCACTTCAAGCCGCTACATCGGTTGACGCTCCATCACCTAACCCTTAATCTCATTAACACCGGTTAGGCAGGAGCCTCGCCGGAAGCCCCAGCCCCGGGAGTGACCAGGCATGTCCAGCACCACCCTGCTCCGCACCCTTCAGACCGGCCACGTGGGCCTGAACGTCACCGACCTGAACCGCTCGATCGACTTCTACCGCACCGTCCTCGGCCTCCAGCTCACCCACGAGGGCACCGACCCCGAACGCCGCTACGCCATGCTCGGCCGGGACGGCCGCCTGGTGATCACGCTCTGGCAGCAGAGCACCGGCGCCTTCTCCACCGGAACCCCGGGCCTGCACCACCTCTCCTTCGAGGTGGAGAGCCTCGGCGAGGTCCGCGCCACCGAGAACCTCCTGCGCGAGCTGGGCGCCGAGTTCGCCTACGACGGCGTGGTCCCGCACGGCGAGGGCTCCGCCTCCGGCGGCATCTTCTTCAGCGACCCGGACGGCATCCGACTGGAGATCTACACCCGCGCCGGCGTGGACGAGACCCCCGCCGAGGCCCCCACCACCGGCGCCCCGACCTGCGGTTTCTTCTAAGCGGAGCACACCATGACGACCACCGGCACGCCCTACCACTCCGGTGAGCGGACCGCCCAGGCCCGCGCCGGCGTGACCGACCGGGCCGACCACGCCGGCCGGTCGATCCGCAGCACCGTCCCGGCGGTGGCCGCCCGCTTCCTGACCGAGCGCCGCATGCTGGTGGTCGGCGCCGCCGACCCGGACGGCCGGATCTGGGCCACCCAGCTGTCCGGCCCGGCCGGCTTCCTCCAGGCCGCGGACGAACGCACCATGACGGTCGCCGCCCGACCGGCCGGGGCCGACCCGCTGGCCGAGGCCCTGGCCCGCCCGGCGCAGATCGGCACCATCGCCCTGGACCCGGCCGGCCGCCGCCGGATGCGGCTCAACGGCCGCTCGGCCCCGGACGGCCGGGGCGGGCTGACGGTCCACGCCGAGGAGGTGGTGTCCAACTGCCCGAAGTACATCCAGCGCCGCACCCCGCTGGACCGCCCGGGCGCCGGCTCGCCCCGCACGGTCTCCGAGGGCCCGGCCCTGTCCACCGCGCAGCGGCTCGCGGTGAACACCTCGGACACCTTCTTCATCGCGACCGCCGGCCCGGACGGCAGGGTGGACGCCTCCCACCGCGGCGGCTTCCCCGGCTTCCTGCAGGCCGTCGCGCCCGACACCGTGCGCTGGCCCGAGTACCGCGGCAACGCGATGTTCATGACCCTCGGGAACCTCGAACTGGACCCACGGGCCGGCCTGCTGCTGCCCGACTGGGAGACCGGCGGCGCCCTGCTGATCACCGGAGAGGCCCGCACCGACTGGTCCGAGGAGGCCCGGCAGGCCGCCCCGGGCGCCGAGCGGATGGTCGAACTGACCGTCACCGGCGTCCGCGAACTCGCCGACGCCACCCCGCTCACCTGGACCGACCCCGAGTACTCTCCCGCCAATCCGCACTGATCGCCCGCGCCCCTACCCGCGGCTCACCGCTTCCCCGACATCCAGTGGAAGAGCCCCATCGCCACACTCGTCGCCAGATTGAAGCTGGACACCCCCGGCTGCATCGGCACCGCGACCAACTGGTCGGCCCGCGCCCTCAGCTCCGCCGACACCCCGTGCCGCTCCGTCCCGAAGGCGAGCAGCGCGTCGTCCGGGAACGGCAGGTCCCGGATGTCCGCCCCCTCCGGATCCAGCACGTACAGCGGCCCGGCCGGCAGCTCCGACAGCGCCACCCGCTCCACGGCCGTGGCGAAGTGCAGCCCCGCGCTGCCCCGCAGCACCGTCGGATGCCACGGATCCAGCTCCCCCGTGGTCACCACCCCGGTGGCCCCGAACCCGGCCGCCAACCGGATCACCGCCCCCACGTTCCCCAGGTTCCGCGGATTCTCCAGGACCACCACCGGCGCCCGCCGAGGCCGCCGCCCCAGCACCTCCCGGTTCGCCTCCACCGACGGCCGCTCCGCCAACGCGATCACCCCCGTCGGGTGCAGCCGAGGCGCCAACCCCCGCAACCGCTCCTCCGACACCTCCACCGCCAGCCCGTCCAACACCCCCACGACATCCGGCGCCAACTCCCCCGCCAACGCCAACAGCGCTCCCCGATCGCCCGTCAGAACCCGCCGAACCGCACCCCCGAACCGCAGCGCATGCTTCAGCGGATGGAACCCGTCCAGCAGCACCACCCCCGGCTCCTGCTCGACAACCCGCCACGCCCGCACCACCTCGTCATCCATCCCCCCACTCTCCCACCCGCCCCGGAGCACCCCATCCCACCCTCGTGGGCGCGCGGGCCAAGCCCCGCGCACCCCCACCCCCGTCCCCGACAACAACCCCCTACCGCTCGGAACTCCCCCGAAGCGCCCGCTCCAGATCCCGAAGCGCCACCCCCACCAACCGGGTCCCCGCCCGCACCACGTCCCCCTGCACCCCCACCGGCAGTCCCGCCTCCAACCGCTCCTGAGCGGCCCGCACCGCCCCGAACTCCACCGGCTGCCCCGTCAGCAACGCCCCCGCCGCCAGCGCCGTGGCCAGCTGGAGCTCCTCCGCGTACTCCGCCGCCCCCGGCACGGGCTCCGCGTCCGCGCCCGGCAGGTGCGCCTCCAGCAGCAGGGCCGCCCGTCCGAGGTGCCCGACCGCCGCCCGGGCCCGGTCGATCTGGCGCCGGGTGACCCCGGCCAGCCCGGACTCGTGCCGCCCCGGCTCGGCGTCGGCCCGTTCCATCGCCTGGATGAGTTCGGAGCGCGCTTCCCGCGAGTCCAGCAGCGCCGACCGGACGACCCGCCCCCGTGGCGTCGCCGGCTGCTCGTAACAGGCGACGACCGCCGCCGCGTACCGTCCCGCCGCCGCCAGCCACTCGGCGAGCCGCTCCCCGAGCCGGGCGGTCTGCCAGGTGGGGAACAGCGCGTACGTGAGCAGCGCCAGCGATCCGCCGAGCAGCGTCATCCCCACCCGTTCGAAGGCCGTCTCCAGCGGGTTCCCCTCCTGCAGCCCGAGCAGGAACACCACGTACGCCGAGATCCCGACGGTCGTCAGCGCGTATCCGGTCCGGAACGCGAGGTAGGCCCCGCCGATGCACAGCACCGCCAGCACGGCCAGCACCCACTCGCCGGGGTGGGCCAGCTGCACGACCAGGGTGGAGACGGCGACCCCGACGACCGTCCCGACGAGCCGGGCGACGCCCCGGCTGTAGGTCTGGGCGAAGTCAGGCCGCATCACCATCGCGGCGGTCATCGGCGCCCAGTACCCGTGGTGGAACCCGAACGGCCGGGCCAGCAGATAGGCGACGGTGACCACCCCGGCGAGCCGGACGGCGTGCTGGAAGATCGCCGAACGCGGGTGCAGTTGCCGCCGTACGGTCCGCAGCGCGACCGGCAGTATCCGGGCGATCGACGGCCTGTGCAGCGCCCCGCCTGTCCCGACCACGGGCGTGGTGATGGTGTCGGCGTCGCCCCGGTCCAGTGCGTCCGCCGCCTTGCGAAGCAGCCCGCCGAGCCGCCGGGCCGAGCGCCGGGCGGCTCCCTGCAGCCGCGGGCCCTCGTCGGGCCGGCCCAGGGTGAGTGCGGGTGCCGAGCGGGGGAGCCGGACGGGGTCGGCGGTGCGGATCGCCCGGGCGAGGGCGTCCATGACCTCGGCGGCGGCCGCCAGCACCTCGCGGGCCCGGTCGCGTTCCGGCCCCTCCTCGGGAGCGCCCACCTTGGGGTCGGCGAGCGCGGCGAGGGTGGGGCGGATGCGTTCGGCGATGCCGCGCAGGCCGCGCAGTTCGGGCGGCCGGTGGCGGTCCTGCCAGGGGGTGACGGCGGAGGCGTGCCGGGCGGTCATGAACGGTTCCGGGTCCACGTGCGCGGTCGGGTCCTGCCGCAACCGGCGTGCGTAGTCGGCGAGTTCGGCGTAGGTGTCGGCGAGGGCGTCCCGTTGGGCGGTCCAACTCCCAATGGGCCAGAGGGTGATGACGGCGGCCTGGACGACGCCGCCGAACGCGGCGACCAGCCCGTGGCTGAGCGCGGTGGCCACGCTGACCGGCAGCTGCACGACGATCAGCATCACCGAGACGGTGTTGGTGGCGACGACCCCGGCGGTCGGTCCGGTCGCCCAGGCGAGTCCGGCGCCGAAGGCCCACACCGCGAGCAGCACCGGGAACAGCCCGTACACCCCGACCGCCAGGTAGCCGAGGAAGGAGCTGATGCCGAGCCCGACCCCGGCCGCGACGGCGAGGCTGGCGCGGGGCCGGAAGCTGCGCTGGAAGGTGGCCGCACCGGCGATGAACGCCCCCATCGCGGCGGAGGTGGCCAGCCGGACCCCGCTGACCGCCAGGATCGGGAACAGCACCGCTGCCACGGCGACCGCCCCGCGCAGCGCCCGCTTGGGGTCGGTGAGCGCCCGGTCCAGGGTGAGTCCGGTCCGCGCGGTGTCGCGAAGGGCGGCGAACCAGGACATACCGACATCCTAGGGTGCTCCCACCAGCCGCCGCCGGAGCCGGCCGAGCCGCTGCGCCGCCCAGAGCAGTGCGCCGGTCGGCAGGAACACCGCGTCGGCCGCGACCATCGCGAGCGAGAACACCGGCAGCCCGAGCACCACCGCAATCCCCAGGTGCTCGGCCATCATCACCGCCAGCAGCACGTTCTTGACCCGCCGGTTCATCAGCGTGAACGGGAAGGCGACCTGCAGCGCCACCGTGGCGTACGAGATCAGGAAGACCGGGAGGAGCGCCGAGCCGACCAGTCCGGACAGCGCCGGCCAGGGGGTGAAGTAGTCCAGGTGCAGCGGGTAGTACAGCGCCGTGCCGTCCTGCCAGCGCGAGCCCTGCACCTTGTACCAGCCGGCCGTGGCGTAGACCAGCACCACCTCGGTGGCGATCACCAGCATCGCGCAGTTGTGCACCATGTTCGCCAGCGCGTCGAGCACCGCCCGCGGCTCGCCCGCCGGCCGAAGCCGTCCGAGCAGCCACCAGAACCCGGCCACCGCCCAGAGTCCCCAGAACAGCGGCGCCCAGCCGATGTGCGGGAAGGTCGGGGCCGTCCAGGTCAGGCTGTCGCCGGAGAAGTCACCGGCCTGACAGATCGCCAGCGCCGCGCCCAGCAGCGCCCAGAGCACCACCCCGCTCCGCCCCGGGCCGACCCTGCGGGCGTCCAGCGACCACACCTCGGCGCAGCGGGTGAAGACCAGGTAGACCGCCATCAGGTGGACGACGTTGTCCCCGCCGTCGCCGAGCAGGACGTCGCGGTTCTGCAGCGACAGCACGGTGACCAGGAACAGCACCGTGCTCGCCCTGGTCCGCCAGCCCAGCAGCACGGCCAGGGCGGCCAGCACGGCCAGGTGGTAGACCAGCTCGAACCAGAGCCGTCCGCCGAACCAGGGCAGCACGGTGAACGCCCCGTCGTCGGCCAGCAGCCGCTGGGCCAGCTCCATCGACCAGGGCGAGCGGTCGCCGTACAGCACCCGCCGGTTGGGCCACTCGCGCAGCAGGTAGGCGAGCCAGACCAGGCCGAAGCCGATCCGCACCACCGCGGCCTGGTGCCGTCCGAGCGCCCGCCCGGTGAACGTCCCCATCGCCCGTCCGAGGGCCGCCACCGGCCCGCGCGGCGCCACCGGAACGGGCGGCACGACCGGCGGCCCGGGCAGCTGCCGCGGGAACCCCGGGACCTCAACCGGCTCCACCGCCGACGCCTCGTTCACCCCAGCCCCCGGTAGTCCTCGTCCCCGACCGGCCACCACGGCAGCTCCCGCACCTTGGGCGCGGACGGCCCGGTCTCACCGCTCCAGGACGGCGGGGGCACGGTGGCCGTGGTCACCCGGAACTCGATCTCCAGGACGCGCTCGCCCCCCACCTCCCGGCCGATCCGCTGCAGCGCGATCCGCTTGAGGTACTGCTCGGCGAGCCTGCCGCGCGAACTGGTGGGCTTCTCGTCCTGCGGGTCGTGCGAGCCGTCGTAGAAGTCCCAGGCCCGGCGCAGCAGGTTCTGGTCGACGTGGCTGGGCGCCGGGTTGCCCCGGATCGCGGCGATGTCCCGGGCGGTCAGCCCGATCCAGTCCCGGGTTCGGGTGGCGCCGCCGTCCGCGACGGTGCGCACCCGGGCGTCCAGGCTGACGTTCTGCTGCAGCGGGTTGGGCGCGAACAGCTTCCAGTTCTGCTCGAACTCCGGGTACACCACGCCGTCGACCTCGTCCCGGTACTGCCGGGAGAGCACGTTGTCGGGCGCGACGTGCAGGAACACCGCGGCGAGGAACAGCCCGGTGCCGCTCACCAGCACCGCGGCGGCCAGGCCGAGGACGAGCTGTGCGGGCCCGGACCACACGCGTCCGGGGGCGGCACGGTCCGTGGTACCCGTCATGGCCTCCCCGCCCGATCGGCGCGCCGCCGGCCCGCACCGGCGCGTCGCGCGCCCATCCTGCCCTACCCGTCACCGGGCGGGCGCCGCGAGGGGTCGCGGGACGGAGGCGTTACAGGACGAAGGCGGGCTGACCGCTGCTGCTGACCATCGGACGGCCCGCGCCCTCCCAGGCGTACATCCCGCCGTCCACGTTCACCGCGTCCCGGCCCTGCTGCACCAGGTACTGGACGACCTGGGCGGAGCGGCCGCCGACCCGGCAGAGCACGTACAGCTTCTCGTCCGGCAGCTCGCCGATCCGGGCGATCACCTCGCCGATCGGGATGTGCAGCGCGCCGTCCACGTGGCCGGCGTCCCACTCGTCCTGCTCGCGCACGTCCAGCAGGGCGGCGTCGGCCGGTACGGAGGCGGCGTCGGTGGTGGGGATCTGCGCGAACATCGTGGGGCTCTCCTGGGGTCGGTTCGGGTCGGTGCCATTGTGGCCCACCGGGCGGTCAGGGCCGCCGAGCAGCCGCTCCAGCTCGGCCTGCTGGGCGGCGGCCTTGGCGAGCAGCTCCTCGGCGAGCTGCTCCAGCAGCCGGTCCGGGTCCTGCGGGGCGAGGGCGAGCAGCTGCCCCATCGGGGTCTGCTCCAGCCGGACCTGCTCGGTGGCGGTCTCGGTGATCTTGGCGGTCAGCCAGTCCAGCCGGCGGCGCAGCCAGCCCAGCCGGTCGGGGGAGTCGACGGCGGGCGCGGCCTCCGGCGCGGTGGACCACTCGGCGGCCAGGCTCTCCAGCACGGCGGTGTCCCCGTACGCGTAGGCCTCGTTGACCCGCACCAGGAAGTCCGCCCGGCGCTGCTTCTCGGCCCCGTCGGTGGTCAGGTCCGGGTGGGCGCGCCGGACCAGCTCGCGGTAGATCCGCTGGGCCTCCTTGCCGGGACGCACCCGAGCCGGCGCGGCGGGCGGCGGCGCGGCCTCGTCCACGCCCTCGCCGGACTTCTCCCGCACCGAGTCGAACAGCGCGTCCAGGTCGGGCAGCTCCTCGACCCGCTGCCGCGCCTCGGCGGCCCGGCGCAGGTCCCCGGGGTCCCCGGTCCGGGCCGCGACGGCCTCGGCGACCAGCGCGTCCAGCTCGTCCAGCCGGGCGTAGAGCGGGCCGAGCAGCTGGTGGTGGATCAGCGCGAAGTTGTCGATCTCGACCCGCAGCGTCTGCACGTCCACGTCCATGCTGAGCCAGGCGAGCTCGGCCGCGGCGACCCGCTCCTCCAGCTCCTGCTGCTCCGGGTCCGTCCAGCGGACGGGGCTCTGCGCGCTCACGGTCTCGCCTCTGTCTCGTCCGGCCGACTGGGTCCTGCGGAGCCGCCGCGCGGGCGGCCCGGCCTGCCACCCTACCGCCGCGTTCCAAGGCCCCGTCCGGGTGAAGCGGGGGTACGAACCGGCGCGCGGCGCGTGACACGCAACCGATCCTGATGAATCTCCCCGTTTCGGTGTCGAGTCCGGCCCGGTCCGTGCTTCGCTGGTATCCGCACAGCGTGCCTTCCTCCGGAGAGACGGCCGCCTCCAGGCGCGCGGCCAGGCGGGAGCAGACCGAATCCATGGTGGCCGAGTCCAACTCCACACCGCTTCCGGCGAGCGCCGGGACCGCGCCGGGCGACCATCCGACCGGAGTGGCCGCCCTGGTCCGGCTCGCCCTCCTGCTGGTCGACCGGACCGGTCGGATCGCCCAGTGGAGCCGGGCCGCCGAGGAGCTGTTCGGGCACCGCGCCGAGTCCGCCACCGACCGCCCCGCCTCGGGCCTGCTGCCCGCCGTCCAGTCACGGGTGCTCGACCGCTGCGCCGTGCGCCGCCGCTGTGACGCCCTCGACACCCTGGCCGAGCTGACCGCCGCCGGCCGGCCCTGGGCCGGCCGGCTGACCGTGACCGACCGCGAGGAGCACCAGCGCGACGTGCTCTGGTGGGCCTACCAGCTGCCCGGCCCCTCCGGCGGACTGCTCGCCCTCGCCGCCGACGCCCGCCCGCTGCGCACCGGCGGTCCGCGGCTCGCGCTCGGCGAGCGGCTGCTGCCGTTCGCCGCCGCACCCGCCGCCCGGGGCGGCTTCCACGCGCTCACCGCCGCGCTCACCCCGGTCCAGATGGCCCGGATCTACTCGGCGCTGGCCAACGGCGGCACCTTCTACCGGCCGACCATCGCCAAGGCCGTGATAAGCCCGAGCGGGGACCTCGTCCGCG
>NZ_JPRF03000034.1:2500-85503 GCF_001188955.3 Kitasatospora aureofaciens
GTCGGCGTTTGGTCAACTCCGCCCCCGCACAAGGGACTAGTCATGCCCAAAGTCCGCCGGCACGCTCTCGTCGCCGCCGCTTCCCTGCTGGCACTGCTCGGCAGTGCCTCCCCGGCGCTCCCCGCCGCTCTGCCCGTCGCCGCCCCCGTCCTGGCCCCGATCACCGCGCACCACCACGGCAACGGCGTGCTGCACGGCACCAGCTCCAACTGGTCCGGGTACGCGGCCACGGGTGGCAAGTTCACCAGCGTCAAGGCCAGCTGGGTCCAGCCCGCCGTCTCCTGCACCAGCGCCGACGCCTGGTCCGCGTTCTGGGTCGGTCTCGACGGCGACGGCAGCAAGACCGTCGAGCAGATCGGCACCGAGGCCGACTGCTCCAGTGGCTCTCCGGTGTACTCCTCCTGGTACGAGATGTACCCGTCCTACCCGGTGAACTTCAGGAACTCCGTGCAGCCCGGCGACCACTTCACCGCGAGCGTCACCACCGACGGCGCCGGTTCCTTCACCCTCACCCTGACCAACGCCACCGCCGGGTGGACCCGCTCCGTCAACAAGACCCTCCAGGACGCGACCCTGGCCTCCGCGGAGGTGATCGCCGAAGCCCCGTCGAGCCTCTTCGGTGTTCTCCCGCTGGCCGACTTCGGCACCGTCGACTTCACCGGTGCCGACGTCAACGGGCAGAACCTCGGCGCTTCGAACGCGTCGAGCATCGACATGGCGGAGGGAGGCGTCACCCGTACCACCACGTCGGAGGTCGGCAACGGCACCGACTTCTCGGTGACCTGGCACCACAGCTGACGCTCCTCCGGTAGCACCGTGCCGTCGGCCAGCCCGGTGGTGGTCGACGGCACCGCACCAGAAGGAGCCCCGCCGGGAGCCTTGCGCCGAACCGTCCGTGCCCCGAACCATCCACGGACCGAACCGACCACACGCCGAACCATCCGCGCGCAGAACCACCTGCCGGACCCGCCCCAGGGCCGTATGCTCACCGGATGGAGGCCAACCCAGCGGTGCGATCGTACGAAGTGCTCGTCTCCGGGGCCTACTTCGCGGATCTGGTGTTCCACGGTCTGGCCCGGCCGGTGCAGCCGGGCACGGAGGTCTTCGCCGACGGCTTCGGCCTGGTGCCGGGCGGCGCGTACAGCCTGGCGATGGCGCTGCACCGACTGGGACGGCGGGTCCTCTGGAGTGCGGACTTCGGCACCGACCCGTTCAGCGCCCACGTGCTGGCCTGCGCCAGGCAGGAAGGGCTGGCCGAGGGTGCCTTCCGCCACCACCCCTTTCCGGTACGCAGCCTGACCGTCGCCCTCGCCTGCGCCGACGACCGGGCGATGGTCAGCTTCCAGGACCCGGTCGACGCCCAGCCGCTCGCGCCCCTGCTCGGCCGCCTGCGCCCGCGCGTGCTGGTGCTGCCCCAACTCCGCTGGGACGAGGACACGGTGGTGGGACTCCGGGCGGCGCGACAGCTCGGCACGCTGGTGGTCATGGACTGCCACGACACCCCGGCGACGCTCGACGACCCGGCCGTGCGCGAGGCCCTCGCCCTGGTCGACGTCTTCACCCCGAACGACGCGGAAGCCCTCCGCCTGACCGGTGCCGACGGCCTGAGCGGCCTGGACGGCGCGATCGCCGCGCTCACCGCCCTGGTGCCCACCCTCGTGATCACGCGTGGCGCGCAGGGCGCGGTCGCGGTCCGGGAGGGCGAGCGGCACGACGCCCCGTCGGTCCGCTCCGGCGCCGCAATCGACCCGACGGCGGCGGGCGACTGCTTCAACGCCGGCCTGGTGCACGGGCTGCTCAACGGCTGGAGCCTGCCCGACTGCCTCGCCGCGGCGACCCTCTGCGGAGCCGCGGCGACCACCGCCCCCGGCTCCAGCGCGGCCCTGGACGCCGCGGAGCTCGCCCACCAACTCGACCGCCACCTCGACCGGCCGCTCGACCAGGACCAGCACCGGCCGTCGCGGGCAACCACCAACGTGGGACGAACACTTCACCACCGGACGTGATCGTGTTAGCGTCCCTCGGATGTCGAGGATTCTGGTCACCGATCTGGACGGCACACTGCTCGGCGGCACCCCGGACGACCGGATCCGATTACGGGATGCCCTGGCCCGTCACCCCGAGGTCACGACGGTCTTCGCGACCGGCCGGGGACCGGCCTCGATCCGTGAGGTCCTCCGGGATCCGCTCGTCCCCCGGCCACGGTGGATCATCGCCGACGTGGGCGCCACCGTCATCGACGGCACCGACTTCACCCCCGTCGACCCGGTGCAGGAGCAGCTGCGGGCCGGCTGGCCTGGCCCCGACCGGGTCCGCGCCGCACTGCGCCGCTTCCCCGCGCTCGCCTACCAGCAGGGCGTCGTCCAGAACGGCCGCTGCTCCTACCACGTGGACCCGGACGGGCTCACCGACGAACTCACCGGGGCCGTCGAGGCCCTCGGTTGCACCTGGGTGTACTCCGCGGACCGCTACTTCGACGTCCTGCCGCCGAGTGCCTCCAAGGGCAACGCCCTCCGCGCCCTGGCCGCGAAGCTGGGCTGGCAGCGCGAGCACATCCTGGTCGCCGGGGACTCCCTCAACGACCTCTCGCTGTTCCGCCTGGGCACCCACGCGGTGGTGGTCGCCGGGGCGGAACGCGCCCTGCTCACCGCCCTCGCCGAGGACGCCCTCGTCCACCGCGCCGACCGGGCCGGGGCGGGCGGCATCCACGCGGCGCTCCGGAAGCTCCGCTGGCTCTCCGCCGACCGCGACCCCGACCCCGACCCCGCGCCCGGCTCCACCTCCCGCCCCGGCTCGCGGCACGCCGTCGGTCCGAACTCGCTCGTGGTCGCCTACCACCGCCCCCCGCTGCACTGGAACGGCGACGACTGGCAGCCCCCCAGCAGCCCCAACGGCATCCTGCCCACCCTGAGCAGCGCCTTCGCCGACGGCCTGCCGGGCGTCTGGGTCACCGCCCTGACCGGACGCGACCGGCTCGCCCCGCTCCCGCAGCCCACCACCCTGCCGCTGTCCCCCGTCCCGCTGGACACCGCCACCTGGCACGGCTACTTTCACCGCGCCTGCAAGGAGACGCTCTGGCCGGTGCTGATGTCCGAGCCGGACCGGTCCGTCCACGACGAACGGGCCTGGGCCGACTACCGCAGGGTCAACGCGCGCTTCGCCGAGCACATCAGCGGCCAGGCCGCGCCCGGCGCCACCGTCTGGCTCCACGACTACAACCTGTGGCTCGTCCCCGGCCTGCTGCGCCGCCTCCGCCCCGACCTCAGAACCGGGCTGTTCCACCACACCCCCTTCCCGGCCCCCGAGGTCTTCGACACCCTCCTCGTCGCCGACGAGCTGCGCCGGTCACTGGGTTGCCTCGACTGGGCGGGCTTCCACACCGAGGACTTCGCCGAGCGCTTCCGCCGGACCCTGGCCGGACGGTCCGACCCGCCGCACACCGCCGTCCACCCCCTGGGGATCGACCGGCCGTTCGTCGAGGAGCTCGCCCGCCGCCGCGCGGCCCACCTCCCCGCGGCCCACCTCCCCGCGGCTCACCGCCACCCGGCCTCCGGCCGCCTGGTGCTGTCGGTCGAACGCCTCGACTACGCCAAGGCCCCGATCCAGAAGGTCGACGCCATCGACCACCTGCTCTCCCAGCGGCCCGAGCTGCGAGGCCGGCTCACCTTCCGGCTGGTCTGCCCGCCGCCCGAGCCCGGCATCACCGCCTACGACACCACCCGCCGCCGCCTCGAACAGCGTGTCGCCGACGTCAACGCCACCTGGAAGAAGGGGACTTGGCTGCCGGTCGACTACCTGCCCCGCGGCCTGTCCGCCGCCGAGGTGATCGACGAGTACCTGGCCGCCGACGTCCTCTGGGTGACGTCCCTCCAGGACGGGATGAACCTCACCGCCAAGGAGTTCACCGCCGCCCAGGCCGCCCTGCTCACCGACCCCCGCTCGCGCACCGGCCCGGGCCCGGGCGTCCTGGTGCTCTCCCGCCACACCGGCGCGGCCGCCGAACTCGGCCCGGCCGCCCTGCTCACCGACCCCCGCTCGCGCGACGACCTCAGCGCTGTCCTCGCCCGCGCCCTCGACCTCGGCCCCGCCGAACGGCGCGCCCGGATGGACCGGCTCTCCCGGCTCCTCGGCCACGAACGCCCGGCCGACTGGGCCGCCCGCATCGTCGACGGCATCCGCACCTGCACCCCCGGCCGCACCCCTGCCGGCACCCCCGACCCCGCCGCACCAACGGCCTGACTCCGCCAATCCGCCGATCCGCCAACACCTGCACGGTTCACGGCCCGGTCCGAGCGTTCTCATGAACTACCTCTTGCCCGTGGAGGCTTGGTGAGGGAATCATGACAGCCCTCACACAAGCGGGGAGTTGAGACCTCATGGGCGCCGTGATGGCCGGCACCGAAGTGGCACGGCAGGCGGCCTCGGCGAGTCGCCGTCAGCTGGCGGTCCTCCTGACCGCCAAGACGATCTCGGACATCGGCTACGCGCTCGACTTCATCTGCCTGTCCGTCTTCGTCTGGGAGCACAGCCGGTCGACGCTGGAGACCGGGCTGGTCAGCGTGGCGCTGTACTCCGGTGCGATTGTGGGCGGCCGACTCGGGCACCGCTACGGGGACCGCTGGGACCGCCGTCGGATGATGATCGGCGCCGACCTCGCCCGGGCCGGCATGCTGGCTCTGCTGGCCGTCCTGCCGACGGGCGTGCAGAACTGGTGGCTGTACCCGGCGGTGGTGGTGATCGGCACCGGGCGCTCGGTGTTCGAGGCCACGCTGTCCGCCGCCACACCCGTGCTGGCCGGCCCGCGCACCCCGTCGGTGAACAGCGCGCTGGCCGGCCTCAAGGGGGTGGCCTTCATGGTCGGCATGGGACTCGCCGCCGTCCTGGTCCCGGTGGCCGGGTACCGCTGGGTGTTCGGGCTGGACGCGGCCAGCTACACGCTCTCCGCGGTGGTGCTGCTCGCACTGCGCCTGCGGATGCGGGAGCCGGACGGCCGTGCCGCCGCGGCCCGGGACCGCTCCGGCGCCTGGCCGCTGCTGGTGGCGGCCGGCGTGGCCGGCCTGGTCGTGCTGCGCGGGCTGGACGCGTTCGGCAGCGCCTCCCAGCACGTCGGACTGCCCCTGCTGGGCACCGAGCTGCGCCCGACCGAGCCCGCCGTGGTCTCCGGTGCGGTGTGGGGCAGTTGGGCGGCCGGGTTGCTGCTGGCGAGCTTCGTGCTGCGACCGCTGGCGAAGCGCCTCGTCGAGCGCGCGCCGGCCCCGGTGTACTGCGTCGCCACCATGGTGATGTCGCTGGGCTTCATCGGGGTGTTCTGGCTCGACGGCTGGTGGCCGCGGCTGCTGGCGGCCGCCGGGGCCGGGCTGGGCGACGCGCTGAGCGAGATCACCTACAAGCAGTCCCTCCAGCAACTGCCCGACGGGCGGCGGGGAAGGGCGTTCGGGCTGTCCCAGATCACGGTCAACGCGGGCTTCATGTCCGGCCTCCTGGTCACGAGCCTGGTCCTGCAACCGGACTGGGTGGCGCAGTGGGTGCTGCTGCTGCACGGCGTGCCGCTGCTGGTGGCCGGCTGGATGGCGGTCGGCGCGGCCCGCACCGCCCGTACGGCCGCCCGCGCCGTCGGCACGGTCGGGCCCGCCGCCGGCACGGTCGGGCCCGCCTCATGAGCGGGAGACGCCGACAGGGCGGTCCCACCGGCGACGTCTACCTCGACTACGCCGGGCTGGGCCGGCTGCGGCCCGCCGCCGTCGCCGCCATGCGCACCGCCCTGGACGAGGTGCTTCCGTACGGCAGTGCCGAGGTCGGCCGCCTGTTCGGCGCCCGGAACGCCGCCCGGCAGTCCGTCGCCCGGCTGCTCGGCTGCACGCCCGAGGAGGTCGCCTTCGTCCCGAACACCTCGACCGCCATCCACCTGGTGGCCGACGGACTGGACTGGCGACCGGGCGACCAGGTCGTGCTGTTCGACCGGGACTTCCCGGCGAACGTCCGGCCCTGGCTGCGACTGCGCCGCTACGGCGTCGAGCCGGTCTGGGTGCCGATGCGTGACGGCGGCTACCGGATCGAGGACGTGGCCGCGGCCGTCGGCCCGGCCACCCGCCTCGTGGCGGTCAGCCACGTCAACTTCGCCACCGGCTTCCGCTCCGACCTCGACCGGATCTGCGAACTGGCCGCCGAGGTCGGGGCGCTGGTCTGCGTGGACGCCGTGCAGAGCTTCGGCGCGCTGCCGCTGTCGGTGGCCGGGACCCCGGTGGACTTCCTGGCCGCGGGCGCGCACAAGTGGCTGTGCGGGCCACCGGGCACCGGGGTGTTCTACTGCCGGGCCGACCGGCTGGAGCTGCTGCGCTCCACGCCCACGGGCTGGTTCGGCTACCAGGGCGCCGCGGAGGTGTCCAAGGGGCCCGGGCACCTGCGCTACGACCTGCCCGAGCGGGCCGCGACCGCCCGGGTCGAGGGCGGGATGTACGACCTGGTGGGCATGGCCGGGCTCGCCGCCGCACTGGCCGAGCTGGAGGAGACCGGCATCACCGCGGTCGCCGAGCGGGTGCGGACCCTGGCCGACCGGCTGCGCACCGGGATCGCCGGGCTCGGGTACGAGCCGGCGCTCCCGCCGGACGGCACCGGGCACTCGGGCGTCGTGAGTTTCACCGGGCGCCGGACGGAGGGCGTGGATATCGTCCGGCGATTGACGTCGGCCGGAATACACGTCTCCGTTCCGGACGGCTGGGTCCGCGTCTCCCCCCATTTCTGGACAAGCGATGAAGAAGTGTCGGAGATTCTCTCGGAGCTTGCCGTGCACAAGCCTTGACGGCACCGTTCCGGTCCGCGAAGAATATCGCTCAACCGCTTCGCCGGTCCGAATAATCCGGACCGGCCCGTGAAAAGAGAGGGGTTGCGAAATGGCTTACGAGACCTGGGAGTCCCTGGAGGACGAGGTCGAGATCAGCACTGGTGCGGCGGACTGCTGGACCTGTCTGATCGACGACGCCGGCGTCTGATTCCGGCACTCCACGAATACCCCGCGATGGAATTCATGGCTCGCTCGGAATTCCATCGCGGGGCATCTTGCCGATCGCCCGGAGCCCGGCCCACGAAAAGCAGAGGAACTACCGCGTGAACCGGTGGGAATTCAGTCACGGAATCGTCGGTGTCAACGCTCCGAGTTGGCTCACCTACGAGGTGCACCGCCCGTACTTCGACGGCGCCGAATCACCGGCCACGGTCATTCAGGCACGGTCTGCGGTCCTCGCCGCCCGGCGTTTCGAGAACCGCTCTCCGGGCGCGCTGCGGTTCGGCATGACGATGCCCGCGAGCTACCGCCGGCTGCTGGTGCAGGAGTCCCGGCTGACCGCCTACCGGGCGACGGTCCCGACCGACCTTCCCGACGAACTGGCCTCCCCCGCCTGGCGGCGGATGACCGGGGCGTACCGGCGGCACGCCGAGCTGGACCAGCTGGACCGGTCCGGCCTCGCGCACTGGCTGGTCGCGGTCTGCCTCCCCGCCGCGGTTCTCGAAGTCGTCCCGGCGGACCTCGACCCGGCGGCCTGTCAGGACCAGGTGACGGCCGCCGTGCAGGCCGCCCGCGCGGCCGCCCTGTTCGGCTCCGAGGGCCTCTCCGAGCGGACCACGGCCGCCTACCGGGTGCTGGCCGACCACCCCGCGCCCACCGTCGCCCACGTCCAGGCGGTGGCCGGCTGGGGCTACCTGCTCGCACGCCACGCGGGGGACGATTCCGCCGCGCCGCTCTTCCTCGGGCGCGCCCGGGAGTTGCTCAAGGACATCGCGGGCGAGCTCACCCGCTTCACCCACACCGTCCTGACCGCTCGGCTGGCACTGCGCGAGGTGATGTACGCCGAGCGGCAGCGGGACTTCGGCAGCGCCCGGGCTCTGCTGGCCGACGTCCGGGCGAGCGTCGCCGAGCTGACCGCCCCCGACGGGGACGACGAGCTGGTCCTGCTGGAGACCCGCCGGCGGCTGCTCGACCGGCACCTGGAGATCGCCGTGCGGACGGGCGACACCGAGGCCGAACGCGCCGCCGTCGAGGAGGGCGTGGCCCTCGACCCCTGGGACGTGAAGATCCGGATGCAGGCGGCACAGGCCCACGAGCGCGCGGGCGAGCACGAGCAGGCGCTGGCCGGCTACCTGCACGCCGCCCGGCTCGGCCCGTTCGGCACCGGCTTCGCCCTGCTGCGGGCCGCCGACCGCGCCCGCGAACTCGGGCACACCGAGTTCGCCCGGGTTCTCAACGAACGGGCCTTCCGCGCCGCCCCGCGCGCCGGCGCCACCCGGGACGCGCTGCTGGACGCCTGCCGGCGGGACGGCGACCGACCCCTGGCCGAACTGACCGAGCGGGCCGCCACCCGGGACCGGGAGCGGCCGTACGCCAACAACTGGCACTACCGGATGTACGCCTCGTACTTCAACCTGGGCGAGTCCGAATCGCCCGGCCTCTACGCCCGGCTGCCCAGCCTGGCCTACGAGTTCGCCGAGCGCGGGGGCGAGCGCGGGGCCGAGCGGGCCGAGGTCAACTGGCAGCGCCTGATGCCGCCCGCCTTCCGGGGCAACCTGATCCGCGAGTCCGGGCTGACCGAGTTCGCGGTCGACCACCCCGCCGACCTGCCCGAACACCTGCGCACGCCGCGCTGGAACCGGCTGTGCGAATGGCTGGACGACTTCGGCGGTCAAGGACCCGAGCGGCAGCAGCAGGTCGCCATGGTGCTGTACCGGCTCGGATTCGCCAAGCTCGTCCTGGAGTTGATCCCCGCCGTGCCGGTCGACCGGCTGCGGACCCCGGCCGAGCTCCGGCTGCACCACTGGCGCGACCTGGTGCGGTACGTCGCCTCCGTCGGCACCCGGGTGGCCGCCCCGGAGACCTCCTTCGCCATCGCGGAACACCCGGCCTGCCCGACCAACCTCCGGTTCGTCATCGCCGTGGTGGCGGTGGTGTTCCACGCCCGCGAGACGCGTTCGCTGGAGGAGGCGACGCGCTGGCGTGAGATCGGCGCCCGGGCGCTGGAGGAGCTGCTGGCGGAACCGGACCGCTCCCCGTTCGAGAAGATGATGGCGGAGAGCCGGTTCTACCGCAGCGTCAGCTTCGTTCCGTTCCTGGCCGGGGACCGCGGCTGGCTGGCCCGCGACATGGACCGTGCCGAGGAGCTCGCCCGGGCGGTGCCCGCCGAAGGGCCGTACCAGGAGTTCCTCAAACGGGAGAACCTGCGGGCCTGCGTGGAGAGCCGCTCCAAGGAGTGCTACGCCTTCGGCGAGGACGAACGGGGCGACCGGCTGGTCGCGGAGGCGCTGGCCCTGGACCCGTACGAGCCCAAGACCCACATCGAGGTGGCGGAGGGCCTGCTGCGGCGCGACCTCCCCCGGGAGGCGGCCGACAGCTACCTGCGCACCGCCCGGCTCGGCCCGGTCTCCACCGCGTTCGGCTACGCGTCGGCGGGCGAGTGCTTCCGGCGGGCCGGGCGGCCGGTCCTCGCCGAGGACTGCTTCCTCCAGGCCCTCCGGCTGGACCCGTACGCCATCTCCGCGGCCCGCGGCTGGGCGGCGGTCGGCGCGGCCAACGGCATGGGCGAGCTGGCCCGCACGTACCTGGCCGACCTGGAGGCCTGGGGAGCGGCCCGGCTCGCGGCCCGACGGGAGCGGCCGTGAGCGTCACCTGGGTGCTGCGCCCGGACACGGGCCCCGAGGCGGAGGCCGAGGCCGAGGCCGTCGTGCGCCCGGTGCGGGCCGGCGAGCCGCCCGCCGACCTGCCCGCCGCGTACCTGGCCGGCACCGGGTTCAGCGGCGAGGTGGGCCAGGTGCTGCAACTGCCCGGCGCGCCCGTGACCGTACTGCTCGGTGTCGGGCCGCGGGCCCGGCCCGACCGGGACGCGATCCGGGCCGCTGCGGCCGGGCTCGCCCGAGCCACCTCCGCCTACCGGCGGCTGGCCGTCCACGCGCCGAGCCCGGACCTCCGGCCGCTGGTCGAGGGCTACCTGCTCGGCGGGTACCGGTTCACCCGGTACCGGAGCGGCGCGGCCGCGCCGACCGACCAGCTCATCGAGGTGCTCGCCCCGGAGACGCCGGACGCCGCCCGCGGCCTGTTCGAGGGCCGCCGACTGGCAGAAGCCGTCCTCCTGGCACGGGACCTGGTCAACGAACCCGGCGAGGCCCTCACCCCGCCCGCCTTCGCCGAACACGCCGCCAGGATCGCCGCCGAGACCGGGCTGGACTGCGAGGTCTGGGACGGCCTGCGGATCGCCGACGAGCGGCTGGGCGGACTGCTCGGGGTCAGCCGGGGCTCCCTGGTGCCGCCCAGGCTGGTCAAGCTGGGCTACCGGCCGAAGCGCTGGACCGAGCGGATCGCCCTGGTCGGCAAGGGCGTCACCTTCGACGCCGGCGGCCTGTCCCTGAAGCCCAACGCGCACCTGGCCGGCATGAAGGCCGACATGGCCGGAGCGGCCGCCGTCCTCGGCGCGATGTCCGTCCTGGGCGCGCTGGACTGCCCCGTCGCGGTGGACGCCTGGCTGCCGCTTACCGAGAACATGCCCAACGCCGATCCGATCCGGGTCGGTGACGTCCTGGTCATGCGCGACGGCACCACCGTCGAGATCTGCCACGCGGACGCCGAAGGACGCCTGATCATGGCTGACGCACTCGTCCTGGCCGCCGAGACCGGACCACAGGCGATCATCGACATCGCCACCCTCACCGACGCCGCCGCGATCGCCCTGGGCCGCCGGGTCGCCGCACTGATGGGCACCGACGACACGCTGATCGAGCGCCTGCGCGCGGCCGGCGCCCGGGCCGGCGAACCGCTCTGGCCACTACCGCTCCCCGACGCGTACCGGCCCCAACTCCGCTCCCGGATCGCCGACCTGGTCAACTACACCCTCGGCACCCGGCACGGCACCGCCCTGCTGGCCGGCCACTTCCTCCGCGAGTTCGTCCCGCCCCACATCCCGTGGGCCCACCTCGACATCCAGGGCACCGCCCTCTCCGACACCGACGACGCCGAATGGCCCGCAGGCGCCACCGGCTTCGGCGTCCGCACCCTCGCCGAACTCCTCACGGCCCGCCCCGGCCCGACTGCCTGACTGCACGGGCGCCTTCTTCCGTCGGCGCGGAGGCCTGGAGTGGCGTGGAGGCGAGGGGGCGCGGGGGCGCGGAGTGGCGCAGATCACGGCAGGAGTCGTGCGGTGGGCGAAATGCGGGGGCCGTCGAGGTGGTTGGCACGGGCAACCGTTTTCGTCCCGGCACAGTCCACTGCCCGCCATCCGCGAGGAATCCCCATGACCGTCACCGAGCCCTCCGTCTCCCGCACGACCGAGATCCTCTCCCGCCCCGTCAGGATCAACGGGCTGACCGTGCCCAACCGCATCGTGATGGCGCCGATGACGCGCAAGTTCTCCCCGGGCGGCGTGCCCGGCGAGAACGTGCGCTCGTACTACGCGCGCCGAGCTGCGGCGGGCGTCGGTCTGATCGTCACCGAGGGAACGTACGTCGGCCACGAGTCCGCCGGTCAGAGCGACGACGTCCCGCGCTTCCACGGCGAGGAGCAGCTGGCCGGGTGGGCCCGGGTCGCCGAGGACGTCCACGCCGCGGGCGGCACGATCGTGCCGCAGCTCTGGCACGTCGGCATGGTGCGCAAGCAGAGCGACCCGCCCTTCGCCGGTGCCCCCGCCGTCGGCCCGTCCGGCATCCGGCTGGACGGCACCGAGGGAACCGGGCGGGCGATGACCCGGGCCGACCTGGACGCCGTCATCCACGCGTTCGCCGAAGCCGCCGCGGCCGCCGAGCGGATCGGCTTCGACGGCGTCGAGCTGCACGGCGCCCACGGCTACCTGCTCGACCAGTTCCTGTGGGCCGGCACCAACCGCCGCACCGACGCCTACGGCGGCGACCCGGTCGCCCGGACGAAGTTCACGGCCGAGCTCGTCGCCGCGGTGCGCGAGGCCGTCTCCCCCGAATTCCCGGTGATCTTCCGCTACTCGCAGTGGAAGTCGGAGAACTACGACGCCCGCCTCGCCGAGACCCCCCAGGAGCTGGAGGCGATCCTCGCCCCGCTCGCCGAGGCCGGCGTCGACGCCTTCCACGCCTCGACCCGCCGCTACTGGACCCCCGAGTTCGACGGCTCCGACCTCAACCTGGCCGGCTGGACCAAGAAGCTGACCGGCCGCCCCACCATCACCGTCGGCTCCGTCGGCCTCGACGGCGACTTCCTGGCCGCCTTCGCCGGCCAGGACTCCCCGGTCCAGGGCATCGACAACCTCCTCGACCGCCTGGAGCGCGACGAGTTCGACCTCGTCGCCGTCGGCCGCGCCCTCCTCCAGGACCCCGAGTGGGCCGCCAAGGTGCTCGACGGCCGCTTCGCCGACCTCCGCCCCTACGACGCCTCCGCGATCCGCAGCCTGAGCTGACCGCCGCACCCGCTGGTCTTGCGGGACGGGCCTTCGGGAGCGGGCCTTCTGACGGCCCCTGCTCCCCGGCGGTCGCCACCCGGAGCGGCCGCACACCTACCGGCGCGGAGCGGGAAGTCGGCCCGTCCGACTTCCCACTCCCAGGGCGACCCACCCACCTGGGCTAACCCGCCTACCTCGCCCGGTGGTTGGCGATCAGGTCGCGGTACCAGGCGTACGAAGCCTTCGGGGTGCGCCGCTGCGTCTCGAAGTCGACGTGCACGAGGCCGAACCTCTGACGGAACAGCCCCTCGGCCCATTCGAAGTTGTCAAGCAGGGACCAGGTGTAGTAGCCACGGACGTCGACGCCTTCGGCAACGGCCTCGGCGACGGCGTCGAGGTGGGCGGACATGAAGTCGATGCGGGGCTGGTCGGGGGTGGTGGACTCCTCGACGGAGCAGCCGTTCTCGGTGATGGTGATCGGCGGGAGGGCCTTGCCGTACGACTCGCGCAGGTGGAGGAGGAGTTGGCGGAGGGCGTCGGGGACGACGGGCCAGCCGAAGGCGGTGTGGGGGGCGTCGGGGATGTCGACGAGGGTGAAGGGGAGGCCCGGGTCGGTGGGGGCGGCGACGCGGGTGGGGTTGTAGAAGTTGAGGCCGAAGCCGTCGAGGCCGGGGGTGTGGATGAGGTCGCTGTCGCCTGGGTGGACGGCGCCGTAGATGTCGTCGGGGACGCCGAGGGCGGAGAGGTCGGGGTAGCGACCGAGCAGGACGGGGTCGGTGAACAGGCGGTTGTGGAGATCGTCGTAGGCCGCGGCGGCGGCCAGGTCGGCGGGCGAGGAGGAGGCCGGCTGGACCGGGGTGAGGTTGTTGGAGAGCATCACCTCCAGGCCGCGCTCGTGCAGGACCGAGGCGGCCAGGCCGTGACCGAGGAGCTGGTGATGGGCGGCGGGAAGCGCCTCGAACATCAGGGTGCGGCCGGGGGCGTGGGTGCCCAGGGCGTAACCGAAGACGGTGTGGACGAAGGGCTCGTTGAGGGTGATCCACGCCGGGACGCGGTCGCCGAGGCGGTCGGCGACGACGGCCGCGTACTCGGCGAAGCGGTACGCCGTCTCGCGGTTGAGCCAGCCGCCGAGGTCCTCGAGTGCCTGTGGGAGGTCCCAGTGGAAGAGGGTGGGGAGGGGGGTGATGCCGGCGTCGAGGAGTGCGTCGACGAGGCGGTCGTAGAAGGCGAGCCCGGCCGGGTTGACGGTGCCGGCGCCGGTGGGCAGGACCCGGGGCCAGGCGATGGAGAAGCGGTAGCCGTCCAGCCCGAGGCCCTTCATCAGCTCGATGTCCTCGAGGTACCGGTGGTAGTGGTCGCAGGCCACCGCACCGGTGAGGCCGTCGCGGACGGCGCCGGGGCGGGCGCAGAAGGTGTCCCAGACGGACGGGCCGCGGCCGTCCTCCCCCACCGCCCCTTCGATCTGGTAGGCGGCGGTGGCGGCGCCCCAGCGGAACCCCGCCGGCAGGTCGTAGCGATCCGGCATGGCAGCCTCCTGACAAGAATGTGAGGAGCCCTCATGTTATCGGCGCGACGCCAAAGCACCAGAGGACGGTCGACCACGCCCGAAGACCCCACGATCGCTCTCCCAGAGTTCGCTTGCCCCTTAGTCAAAGAAGCACTTCCGGAGACACTCGTCTGCACTGTCCGAATCCCTCATGGCAGGAACTCGACATATTCCACGCGTCAGCGGTAGTCCTCTGGGTGACCACCTTCTGCGTCGTGCTCTGCCACGTGCTGTGCGGGCTCTGGACAGGAACGTCGACGGCGCCTGTCGGTGCGGCCCTCGTGGTCGCGGGCGAGGCGGCGTGAGCGCATCAGACACGCGGTTGGGTCGGCCGCGCGGCGAGGTGCCTGCCCGTGGCAGGTCCTTTTCCGCGCGGCCTCCCGCCGAACCGGACATGCCGGTCTCCCGGTCATCCGGCTCTCCAGTGATCACAACGTGAATAATCCGGCCGTTCGCGCCGCACGGATGCGGTCATGACGGCCGGAAGGGGACGGGTCCGGGCCGTCAGGGAACTACGGCAGGGTCCACCGCTGGTTGGCGCCGCCGTTGCAGTCCCAGATCTCCAGCGGGGTGCCGTCGGCGGTGGCCCCGGCGGGGTCGTCGAGGCAGCGGCCGGACTGGGCGCTCATCAGGCTGCCGTCCGGCTGGGGCGCCCACTGCTGGTTGGCGCCGCCGTTGCAGTCCCAGAGTTCGACCGGGGTGCCGTTGGCGGTGCCACCGCCGGTGACGTCCAGGCACTTGCCGTTGTGGGTGAGGGTGCCATTGGTGCGGGTCCACACCTGCTGGGCGCTGCCGTCGCAGGCCCACAGCTGCACGGCGGCGCCGCTGGTCCCGGCGGTGGGTCGGGCGCAGGTGCCGGGCAGAGCGGAGGCGATCGGTCCGGTGTGGGTGGTGGGGGTGCCGGGGGTGAGGGCGAAGTTGTCGAACTGGTCGGTCTGGTAGCCCGTCACGCCGAGACCGGCGCGTCCGTTGGTGAAGCTGGTGTCGGTCGTGCTGCCCACGGCGGTGCCGTCGATGCTCGCGGTGAGGGTCGCGTTGTCCAGGGTGAGCGCGACGGTGTGCCAGCGGCCGGTGCCGAGGGCGGTGGTGGTGCCGCTCGCGAGGGTGGTGAAGTGCCAGCTGGTGTCGCTCTTGTCGATGGACCAGGCGCCGGTGTCGCTGACCCGCAGGTGGTAGGCGTTCAGGCCGTTGTTGTTGCGGCCCTGCTGGTTGACCCGGCCGAGGAGTTCGACGGTGCTCGACTGCTCGAACATCGTGTCGGCGGTGACGGTGTAGTTGGACCAGCTGCCGTCGCCCATCATCGTGTACGGGGCGTTGTACGGCTCGTCGGTCCAGTTGATCGGCCTGGTCGGGGCCATCTGGCGCAGGCAGGTGCCGGTGCGGCCGCCGCCGCAGGCGACGGTCTGGAAGGCGCCGTTCATGTCCGCGAAGTACTTCGGCGAGGTGGTCGTCGCGGGCGTCTCGAAGCCGTCGGCGTAGGGCAGCTTCATCGGCGCGGCAGGCGGCGGGGTGGCGGTGCCCTTGCCCTGGCCGGTGGTGGTGGTCACGGTGTAGACCCGGCCGGGCTGCAGGGTGAGGGTGTACGTGCCGTGGGCCGGAGTGACGTCCTGCTGGTGGACGAACCAGTCAGCGGGGTTGGTGGAGTTGAGGTCGGTGGACCAGACGTGGACGTTGCCGGTGGACAGGCCGCCCTTGACGGTGAAGCTCGCGGTCTGGGCGGCGGTGGCGTCCAGGGTCTCGATCACGGTGCTGTAGTCGCGGTTGTTCACGCCCTTCAGCGTGACGTAGCTGCCGTTGGTGCGGGCACCGCCGAGGTAGCCGCTCGCGGAGTCGATGTAGCGCCAACCGGGCTTGGTGAACTGGGTGGTGTGCGCGGTGACCCAGGTCGTCTTGCCGATGCTGTAGGTGCCGGACCAGGGCTGGTTGGCGATCGACATCCCGTCGGTGGAGAAGAACAGGTCGGGGTAGAGCGAGGCGATGACCGGCCAGTTGATGAACGAGGTCATCTTTCCGTCGAGGTAGCCGCGGTTGATCCCGCGCGCCACCGCCGGGGCGCCGCCGTCGGCGTCCTCGGAGCCGTTCTCGCTCGCCCACAGCGGCTTGCCGAGCGCCTGGGCGTTCGCCGGGCTGGGGCAACTGCTGAAGTCGCTCATGTACCCGCAGGGGTAGTGGACGCCGACGACGTCGACGGCGTTCTTGAATGCCGGGTCGGTGGCCATGGCGTCGGCCACGTCCCAGGTGTCGTCGGCGGCGACGACCTTGGTGGCGCCGTAACCGCGTGCCACGAGCGCGCTCTTCAGGTTCTCGTACCAGGCCTTGTCGAAGCCGCGCTCGTTCCACCCGCCGAGGTATGACACGTTCAGGTGGTGCCGGGTGGCGCAGCCCATCCAGTCCATCAGGTAGTTGACGCTGTCCTGGGACCAGAAGTGGCCGCCGCTGCCGGTGTTGCCGATCCAGCCGGGGGCGCCCCAGGAGAGGCCGTAGAACTTGATGTCGGGGTTGCGGGCCTTGGCCTGATCGGCCAGCCACCACTCGTAGCCCTGGTTGCAGTCGACGGTGCCGCGGGTGTGCTCAATGCTGGGTTCGGCGCCGTCGGTGGAGTTGGTGTCGCCGCCGATCTCCAGCTTCAGCACCTGCAGCGAGGCTCCGTACCCGGGCTTGAACAAGTAGTCGAGCAGTTGGCTGCGCTGGGGCTCCGGATAGTCCACCAGCAGGCGGGAGTTGCCGCCGCCGCCGGAGATCGCGCCGACCCCGTCGAAGGTGAGGCCCGGCTTGGTGCCGTCGATGGTGACGGCGGTGGGGGTGGGGGTGGCGGCCTGGGCGCCTGACGGCGCGATCAGGCCGCCCAGCGCGCCGGCGAGGACGAGCGCCGCGCTCAGGGCGGTGCGCCAGGTCGATGACAGGTGTTGACGGCCCATGGGCGTCTCCTGGGTGTGGGGAGGGGTGGCGGTCCGTGCCGGGCGCCCGCAGGCGCCCGGCACGACGTGGGGGCAGGGGCTTCGCCGGTCCCGTTACGAGACGGTCCACTCCTGGTTGGCTCGGCCGGTGCCGCAGGTCCACTGGACGACCTGGGCGCCGTCAGCGGTGGAGGCACCCGTGACGTCCAGGCACTTGCCGCTGTTGGCCGACACCAGCTGGACGCGGGCCCCGGCGACCGGGACGAGGGTCCACTGCTGGTTGGCCTTGCCGGCCCCGCAGGTCCACTGGACGACCTGGGCGCCGTCGGCCGTCGAGGCGCCCGTGACGTCCAGGCACTTGCCGCTGTTGGCGCTGGTCACGGTGTGGGTGGCCGGTGCGGCCAGCGGCGTCACGGTGGTGTTGGCGAAGTCGGCGTGCTGGAAGCCGCCGACGCCCAGGCCGATCTGGCCGGTGCCGTGGCCGGCGTCGGCGACCGAGGCGACCTGCACGCGGTCGATCGACGCGGTGATGTTCTGTCCCTGCACGGCCAGTGTGAGGTTGTGCCAGGTGCCGGCACCGGCGCCGGGGTAGCTGCCGCTCGCCAGCACGGTGTCGGCTCCGGCGCGGTCCTCGGTGAACAGGCTCCAGGCGCCGGTGTCGTCGATCTTCAGGTGGTAGCCGGAGCGGTCGTGGTCGACGTGGTCGATGCGGCCGAGCAGTTCGGCGGAGGTGTCGGCCTGTTCGAGGACGACGTCGGTGCTCGCCTGGTAGTGGGCCCAGGACGGGTCGCCCAGGAGGGTGAGCGGGGTGTAGTTCATGTCGTCGTGCCACGGGATGGGCGCCCGGGTGATCACCTGGCGCAGGCACATCGGGGTGGTCGCCCCGGACGGGCAGGGCGCGGTCTCGAAGGCGCCGGCCCAGTCATGGAAGTAGCGGGCGGTGGCCCCCGTGGTGTACCCGCTGAGGTCTGCCCGGTAGGGCAGCGGCATCGCGGTGGACGGGGGCGCCACGGCGGTGCCCTTGCCCTGGCCGGTGGTGGTGGTCACCGTGTAGACGTAACCGGGCTGCACGGTGAGGGAGTACGAACCGCCCTTCGGCGTCAGGTCCTGGGTGTGGACGAACCACCTCGACGGATCGGTGGAGTTCATGTCGGTGGCCCAGACGTGCACCGGGCCGGTGGACAGGCCGCCGGCGACCTTGACGTTGACGGTCTGCGCGGCGGTGGCGTCGGTGGACTCGATGACCGTGCTGTAGTCCCGGCCGGACTTGAGCGTGACGTAACTCCCGCCGTGCGGGTCTCCGTTGGCGCCGGCACCGGCGAGGTAGCCGCTGGAGGCGTCGAGGTACTGCCAGCCGGGCTTCGCGAACTGGGTGGTGTGCGCCATCACCCAGATGTCGCGGCCCACCGCGTAGTTGCCGGACCAGGGCTGGTCGGCGGCCATCAGGCCGGCACCCGCGTAGGGCAGCTCCGAGGGCCAGGAGCTGACCACCGCCCACTTGATGTCCGAGGTGATCCGGGCGTCGAGGTACTCGCGGTTGACGTTGCGGGCCAGGGCGGCCGGGTCGGCTCCGTAGCTGTCGTTGTCGTCCTCGGAGGCCCACAGCCGCTTGCCCAGCCCGGTCGCGGTGCTGCTTCCCGGACAGGCCGTGTAGACCGGCGTCGAGTGCCAGCAGGTGCCGTGCAGGCCGATCACTCCGACGGCCTCGGCGAAGGCGGGGTCGCTCGCCATGTCCGCAGCGATCGACCAGTGCTCGTCGTCGCTGTCGGAAGCGACCAGGACGGTGCCCTGGTGGCCGTGGCCGTCCAGGTCGGCACGCAGCCTCTCGAACCAGGCCTTGTCGTAGCCGCGCTCGTTCCAGCCGCCGAGGTAGCCGACGTTCAGCCCGTGCTGGTGGGCGCACCCGAGCCAGGACTCCAGGTAGGCGATGTTGTCCTGGGACCAGATGCCGCCGTTCAGCCAGCCTGGCGCGGCCCATTCCAGACCGTAGAACGTGATCTTGGGGTTGCGGGCCTTGGCCTGCTCCATCAGCCACCACTCGTACCCGCGGTCGCAGTCGACCTTGGTGGAGGTGCGCATGTGGGACGGCTCGGGGCCGTCGGAGGAGTTGGCGTCGCCGCCGATCTCCACCTTCAGCGTCTGCAGGGAGGCGCCGTAACCGGGCCTGAACAGGTAGTCCAGCACCTGGCTGCGCTGGGGTTCGGGGTAGTCGACCAGCAGGCGCGAGGTGGCGCCGCCGCCGCTGATCGCGCCGAGCCCGTCGTAGGCCCGCCCCGGCGAGGAGCCGTCGATCGTCACGGACTGCGCCGTGGGGGCGGGCGCGGCCTCCACGGCGGGCGCGGCCGCGACGACGGTGGCGACGCCGAGTGCGAAGGCCGCCAGGGCGGTGACGCCCCGGCGGAACGGATGGGGTGGTGTGCTCATCGACTGCTCCTGCTCCTCGGGCCGGGCCGGCAGGGGGATGGGGGTCCCCAGCACCGGAGTCACGGACGAACCGCCGGGACGGGCGCTGGCGGGTGCATGCGGACCGCCGGGGAGGACAGTAGACCCAGCTTTCAACAACAATCAACAACTTCGAATGAAATGCAACACTTCCGGGGCGCCATGCCCACCAAGCCGGACAGTTGATCCGTGCCGCCAGGCAGGGCCACCACCGATCACCGCCACTACCCTGCCGCGTGCCATTGACGCCGCTCCGGCTTTGCTCGAAGCTGTCCAGGGCGACAACCTGCCAATCGGCAGTTTGCTCGAACACACCCATGACCTGGGCCGATCCAGGAGGTCGCACTCGATCCAGCGACTCCGGGCCAAACCCCGCGCCAAGCCGGGAGCGCAGCGACATAACGAGATGGCCTCAATAGCTCCCAGAGGGAACAATGAGCTTGACTCACCTCGTGGCCGGGCGCTTTCTCTCGTCCATCGCGTTCGATCGCAATGCTTTATGATCGATTCTGTTGCTTCTCGCCGGTGGCCGCCTGGCCTCGATCACCGCGCTGAGCCTGGTCACCTCCTTCGGCCTGGCCGCCTACTCCACCGGGCAGACGTCCTCCAACGGCGCGGACGCCCCGGTCGCGCCCGTGGCCCGCAAGGTCTCGATCACCTACCTGCAGAAGCAGGGCAACCATCAGTACTTCGTGGACGAGGCCGCGGGTGCCAAGGCCAAGGCCGCCGAACTGGGCGCCGACCCGAAGGTGGTGAACCTCGGGCTCCGTCACCGCCCTGCAGAACGCGCCGCGTCGAGCCGCCGGTGCGGCGGGCGGGCACCGGCCCACCACACCGGCGTCGCGAGAACCGCGTCAGGCCCGGTGCACCTTCACCCCGCAGTCCGCGACGGCCTTCTCCTGGGCGTCCGTAAGGCCGTCGTCGGTCACCAGCTCGTGCACGTCCGAGAGCGGGCAGATCGAGGCGAAGGTGACCCGGCCGATCTTGGTGCTGTCGGCGAGGACGATCGACCGGGTGCCGCTGCGCAGGAAAGCGCGGTCGGTCTGCGCCTCCATCTCGTCGTGGGTGGTGCAGCCCTCCTGGGCGGTCAGTCCATCGACACCGATGAAGGCGATGTCGACGTGGTACTGGGAGAGCATCCGGTCGGCCGCGGGCCCGACCAGTTCGTAGCTGGCCGAGCGGGCGATGCCGCCGATCACCACCAGCCGGACCTCGGGGCGCACGATCAGCTCCGCCGCGATGTTCACGGCGTTGGTCACCACGGTCATTCCACCGCGTTCTGCCAGGATGCGGGCGAGTTCGGTGGTGGTGGTGCCGCCGGTGAGGCCCACCACGGCGGCGTCCGGGACGAGTCCGGCCGCGAGGCGGGCGATCCTGCGCTTCTCCTCCTGCTGCTTCCCGCTGCGGTGCCGTAGCGGGAGTTCGAGGTTGACCGCCCCTGTCACCGCCCCGCCGCGGGTGCGGTGCAGCAGTCCCTGGTCGTGCAGTTCCTGGAGGTCGCGGCGTACGGTCGCGCCCGAGACTCCGAGCAGTTCGGCCAGTGCGTGCACATCGACGCTCCCGGCCGCGGCGACATGGGACAGGATCCGGGCGGCGCGATCAGCTTTGAGCATGAACGGAGTGTAGCTCCGGCCTGAACCGGCCGCCCGGACTCTGCGGTTTCCGGCATCGCCGCTCGTCAGCCGAGGTGGCGGCGGAACGCGCGAAGCCACTCGACATGCCGTGCACTGATCAATTGTGTGCACGGGCGGAGCGACGAGGGTGCGAGCCGAAGCGGAAGAGGGAGCGGGTCCGAAGGGACCGCCGGACGGCAGCCGTGCACGGGCGCACCGGGGATCCGGGCGCCCGCACACGGAGCGGGGAGCCTACGGCACCGGTACTCCGGTCGCGCCGAGTTCCGCGGCACTGGTCCAGGGGCCGCGGTCGCCGGCTTCGCTCAGGGCGCGGAGCCTCAGGTACCGGCCGGACACGGCGGGGAACGACGCCGTCTTCGGTGACGCGGTGTCCGCCCAGGTGCCGGTGGCCACCGGGGTGCCCCAGGACGCGGGCGAGTCGGATACGTAGACCTCGTACCGTCCGATGCGACCGTTGACGCCGCCGTCCTGGCGGGGCAGGTAGCGGAACGAGTCGACGGCGTAGCGGGCGCCGAGGTCGATCTGGATCTCGTGCGGCAGCGGGTCAGGGGTGCCGGAGGACCAGGCGGTGTGCCAGATGGTGCCGATGTCGCCGTCGATGGCGTTGGCGGCGGCACTGTTCCCGGCGGAGGTCTCCTGACTGTCCGCGGAGATCAGCTTCCAGGTCGACTTGTCCAGGACGGGCGAGCCGCCGGCGTCGGTGGCGGGAGTGGGGAGGGTGGCGCCGGCCAGGGTGACGGTGAATGCCCCGGACCGGTTGCCGGCCTTGACCCACAGGACGCCGCCCCGGTCGGCGGGGTCGAAGTACCAGCCGGTCTCCGCCGCGTCGTACGCCGCCTTGGAGGAGACCCGGGCCAGGGACGTGGAGCCGAGCGCCACGGTGGTGGGCGCGCCGGCGAGGTGGACGTTGAGCTCGTAGCCGCGGCTGTCCGGCTTGCCGGCGTAGGAGCCCACGCTCGCACCGACGTTCACGGTGACGGTACCGGTGCCGGAGTTCGGCGCGTCCACGGTGACCTGCTGCCTCGCCGAGGCACCGCGCTGGTAGGCGCGCGTCACGCCGTCGTCCTCGTACAGGCTGAACTTCGACGTCCCGGCGGGGTACAGATCGTAGGTGAGCGTGGAGACCGGCTTCTCCCCGGTGTAGTTCATCTGCGGCCACATCGGGACGATGCCTCCGCCCCTGACGAACACCGGAGTCTCGTCGAGCGGTGCGGCGTAGCCGTTGAGCGTGGTCGGGCCCTGGTAGACCTTGCCGGTCCAGTAGTCGGTCCACGTCCCGGCGGGCAGGTAGATGCCGTCCCGGGTGGTACCGCTGGAGGTCATCGGCGCGACCAGGAAGGAGTCGCCGGCCATGAACTCGCCGGAGGTCGCGTTGCCCTGCGCCACCGGGTCGTTCGGGTACTCGAGCACCAGGGCGCGGGTCGAGGGCACACCGGTGGTGCTGGCGACCTGGCTCATGGTGTACATGTACGGCATCAGCCGCATCTTGGTCTGCAGGGCCTTGCGGTTGGCGGACAGGTAGGGCTCGGAGAACCGCCAGGGCTGCTTGTCCTGATAGCCGGCCTGCGGGTTGGTGGCGCCCCAGCCGGACATCGTCATGAACGCCGGGGTGAAGGCCTTCCACTGGAGGTCGCGGGTGTAGGTCTCCGGGCTGCCGCCGAAGATGCCGTCGACGTCGCCGGAGGCGTAGTTGAGACCGGACAGCCCGGCGCCGACGACGGCGGGGACGGTCCAGTCCATGGTGGGCCAGTCGCCGTTGGTGTCGCCGGTCCAGACGACGGCGTTGCGCTGGGTGCCGGCCCAGCCGTCGACGGTCCACACGAAGCGGCGGGCGTCCGAGTTCTTCTCGATCCCGGCGACGGCCTGGTTGACCCCGTCGAAGGCGTACTTGTAGCCGCCACCGATCCAGGCCACGTCGGTCTTGACGCCGCGCGAACCGTCCACGCCGACCTCGGTGGCGATGTCGTTCAGGCCGGTCGAGGTCCACAGGCCGGTGTGGAAGCCGAGCCCCTGGAGGTCGCCGACGGTCTGCTTGAGGTCGGTGTAGCCGCAGCCGTAGCCGTCGTTGGGCAGGATCCAGCCGGAGGGCATGTCCGCGTTCCGGGCGTCCTGCGCGTAACCGACAACGTCGGGCGTGGTCTGGTGGCGCGCCCGGGTGTGGTCGCCGTTGTAGGCGGGGTTGGAGGCGTTGAAGCAGTCTGCGTTGCCCAGCTCGAGTCCCCACATCGGGGCCAGGAACGGCTTGCCGGTCACGTCGGTGTAGGCGCCCAGCACACCCTTGAGCGAGTCGGCGACGAAGTAGTAGGCGTCGAAGCGGTTCTCGTCCTCGGTCGTGGCGACCGGGTCGGTGAACGCGTACGAACCGGGTGCCCAGGTGTTGCGCAGCACGCCGTAGCCGTTGGAGGACATGTAGAACGGCGCCGGGCTGGCGTTGGTGTTCCGCTTCCAGGTGTTGTCGACCGAGATCGGCACCGTCATGTCCCGCAGCGCCCACGGGCCCAGCCGCAGGCCGGTGCCGTAGAACTGCTCGGTCGCGCCCCGGGCGAGGTGCTGGGTGGTCTGGGTTCCGGTCCAGGAGGTCGGCGAGGATTCCCGCCACAGGAGCGTGCCGTCGGGCCGGTAGGCGGCGAAGGCCAGCGACTTCTTGGCGGCCCGCAGGGTGACCGAGCCGGTGGCGATCTCGTAGTAGGCACCGCGGTCGGCGGTGCGGACGGCGGGGGTGCCGAACGAGGTGTTCAGGGCGATGTCGGCGCCCGCCGGGTCGGTGAACCTGCCGTCGGGCGCGATCTGGATCCGGAAGACGTCTGCGCGGACGAACTCCACCCGCACCGCCGCGCCGGAGGATGTGGCGATGGTCGCGGTCGCGCCGGTGTGGCTGAAGCGGGTGATCCGGCCGGCGGTGCTCGATGCGGCCGTCGCACCGGGAGCCACGCCGACCAGGGCCGTGGACAGGACGGCCACCACCACCGCGGCGGGCAGGGGGCGATGACGGAGGACGCGGCTGACCGCGCGGGTCAGCCGACTTCTGACGGTGCCGCTCGATGGAGGCATGGGGGTCCCTCGGGTCGGGAGTCAGGGGCGGGAAAGAGCCAGACCTGCACACGGATTGCACCGGCTGTGCGCGCTAATGTCAATGAGTTGCGCATTTCAATCAGAAATGAGCATCTTGCGTGCAGGGCCAATCGGTGCCGAACTCGGCTTCAGGACGCCCGGCGGGCGGTCCCCCTCCGCCGTGACCGCCCGCCCCGGCGCCGAGGCGGCGGCCGGTGTCGCGAGCTCGGGGTCATCGACCAACAAGCGGCGTTCCGCCCGAGCGCCTGACATCCCACCAGCCGCTCCGTTTAAAACTGACTATGATTTGGAACATTCAAGCAACTTCAAGCAGCACCTGGAGACGAACGTGAGCGTGGCGGAGCACATCGCCCTGGCCGGCGCCCGACTGGTCCTGCCCGTCGGCGTCGTCGAGGGGGACCGCCTCGCCGTCGAGGGATCCCGCATCGCAGCCATCACGAGCGGTGGGACCGAGCCGGGCGACCTCGACCTGACCGGGTACACCGTCGTGCCCGGCTTCGTCGACCTGCACGTCCACGGCGGCGGCGGCGCCTCCTACGCCTCCGGCATCGCCGAGGAGGCGCTGCGCGCCGCCCGCACCCACCTGGAGCACGGCACCACCACCACGATCGCCTCGACCGTCACCGGCGAAATCGACGAGGTCGCCCGCCAGGCCGCCGTACTCTCCGAACTCGTCGAGGACGGCGTCCTCGCCGGCATCCACTTCGAGGGCCCGTTCATCTCGCCGGGCCGCTGCGGGGCCCACCGCGCCGACCTGCTGCGCGACCCCGACCCGGCCTTGGTCCGCAAGCTCGTCGACGCCGCCCGCGGCCACGCCAGGATGGTCACCCTCGCCCCCGAACTCCCCGGCGGCCTCGACTCCGTACGCATGCTCGCCGACCTCGGCGTCATCGCCGCCGTCGGCCACACCGACTCCGACTACCCCACCACCCTCGAAGCCATCGACGCCGGCGCCACCGTCGCCACCCACCTCTTCAACGCCATGCCCGCCATCGCCCACCGCGCCCCGGGCCCGATCGTGGCCCTACTGGAGGACGAACGGGTCACCGTCGAGCTGATCAACGACGGCGTGCACCTGCACCCCTCCGTCCTCGGCCTCGCCTACGGCACCGCCGGCGCCTCCCGCGTCGCCCTGATCACCGACGCCATGGGCGCCGCCGGCATGGGCGACGGCCTCTACCCCCTCGGCCCCCTCCAGGTCCAGGTCAAGGACGGCGTCGCAATGCTCCCCGACGGCAGTTCCATCGCGGGGTCGACGCTGACCCTTGATCGCGCCTTCCAAAGGTCGGTTCAGGTTGACAACTTGACGCTCAACCAAGCCGCCGAGTCGCTCTCCACCACTCCGGCCCGCCTCCTCGGCCTCGCCGACTCGATCGGCACGCTGGAGATCGGCAAGCTCGCCGACCTGGTCGTGGTCGACTCCGGCACCCTCGACCTGGTGGCCGTGATGCGCCACGGCCGGTGGGTCCTCGGCGACGAGAAGTTCGCCGTCGTGCGGCCTGTCTGAGCATTCATGCAGTAGTACCGGCGCGCGATGGCGGCATCGTCGGCGGAGAGCACGGCGGGACGGCGGGACGGCGGTGCGCACGCATCGGCGGGCAGTTCCGCCAGCGGCCAGGTCGCCGCCCGCCTCGACGGCGGACGGCGACCACGGGTCATCAGACGGGCAGGACCCAGATCGCGAGGCCCGCCCCGTTCGGGACAGGCCTCGTCTCGTCACCGCCCTCAGGCCGTCGGTGCCTTGAGGACGCGCAGCAGGCGGGTGACCTCTGCCGCCATGGCGGTGCGTCCGGAGCCGAGGTAGCGGCGGGTGTCGACGAGCGACGGGTCGTCGTCGAGGGTGCGCCGCACGGCGCCGGTGAAGACCTGGTTGAGGTGGGTGGCGATGTTGACCTTGGTCATGCCGTGCTCGACCGCGCGGGTCAGGTGCTCGTCGGCCACGCCGGAGGAGCCGTGCAGGACCAGCGGTACCGGGACGGCCGCGCGCAGCCCGGCGATCAGGTCGAAGTCGAGGACGGCGTCGCGGGTGAGCATGGCATGAGAGGTCCCGACGGCCACCGCGAGGGCGTCCACACCGGTGGCGGCGACGAAGGCTGCGGCCTCGGCGGGGTCGGTCCGGGCGCCGGGGGCGTGGACCCCGTCCTTGCCGCCGACCTCGCCGAGTTCGGCCTCCACCCACACGCCCGCCGCGTGGCAGCGGGCGACCACCTCGGCGGTGGCGCGGACGTTCTCCTCGCAGGGCAGCACGGAGGCATCGAACATGACGGAGGAGAAGCCGAGTTCGACGGCCTCGGTCACCAGGTCGGCGGAGGTCGCGTGGTCGAGGTGGACCGCGACCGGCACCGAGGCGGTGCGGGCGGTGGCGAGCACCGCGGACGCTATCGGGGTGAGCGCCCCGTGGTAGCGGACGGCGTTCTCGCTCAGCTGCAGGACCACCGGGGCACCTACGGCCTCGGCGCCCGCCACGATGGCCTGGGCGTGTTCGAGCTGGATGACGTTGAAGGCACCCACCCCGCGCGCGGCGTCCGCCGCGGGGGTGACGATGGTGCCGGTTCCGGCCAGGGGCATCAGGAACTCCTCTGAGAGTGGAGGGGTTGAACGTCCACCAGTGCCCGTAGGCGGCGGTGGACGTCGGGGTCGAAGTCGCCGGCCAGCGGGGCTGCGACGGCGGCGGCGGACAGCGCCACCGCCTCGGCCAGCCGCTCCGGCCAGGGGGTGGCGTCGACCAGGCCGAGGGTGAGGGCGGCCACCGCGGCGTCACCCGCTCCGGTGGGGTTTCCCGCCAGTTGTTCCGGCGGCATGGCCCACCAACTCCCCTGCGGTGTAACGGCGATGAGGCCGTCGGGGCCGAGCGAGGCGACCACCGCCCCGGCGCCGGCGTCGACCAGCGCACCCGCGGCGGCGACGGGGTCCGCCAGGCCCGTGGCGGCGGCGAGTTCATCGGCGTTCGGCTTGACCAGGTCGGGGCCTGCGGCCAGCGCGGCCCGCAGAGCGGCACCGTCCGCGTCGACCACCGCCGGGACCCGGTGTGCGTGCGCCAGCCGCACCAGCCGGCCGTACGCGTCCTCGGGCGCGCCCGGCGGCAGGCTGCCGGAGAACACCGCCGCCGAGGCCTGGGTCAGGAGTCGGTCGACGTGATCGAGCAGCCGGGCCCAGTCCTCGGTCGGAACGGCCGGGCCCGGTTCGAGCAGGATGGTGGTGTCTCCGGCGCTCTCGTCCACCACCGCCACCGTGCGGCGGGTCTCCCCCGCGATCGGCAGCAGGCGTTCGGGCAGGCGGGCGGCGGCGAGGTCGCGCCGCAACGTCTCGCCCGCCGCCCCTCCGGCGAATCCGGTGACCACGGTCTCGCGGCCGAGGGCGTGCAGCACCCGGGCGACGTTGATGCCCTTGCCGCCGGCCCGCTCGGCCGTCGACCGGACGCGGTTGCTCCCTCGCGGGCGCAGCCGGTCGACCCGGTAGGTGACGTCGAGCGCGGCGTTGAGCGTGAGGGTCAGAATCACCGGCTGACCTTCGGGTGCGGCAGGTCGTGGGCCAGTAGGTCATGGGCCAACAGGGCGGCCCCCTGGCAGCCGGCCTCATGACCGAGTTGGGCGGGCAGGAGCTGCGGCAGTGTCTGGAAGGTGAGCCGTTCGGCGACCGCCGCGCGCAGAGGGGCGAAGTACGGGTCGCCGGCGCGGGCGAGGCCGCCGCCGATCACGATGCGTTCGGGGTCGAGCAACGTGATGGCGGCGGTCAGGGCGTCGGCGAGCGCCTCGATCGCTTCGTTCCAGACCATGACAGCGGTCTGGTCCCCGGCGACGGCGCGCTCGCCGACGTCCTTGGCGGTGACCCCGCCCTCCCCGGTGGCGGCGGTGTAGCGGCGGGCGATGGCGGCCGCCGAGGCGACGGTCTCCAGGCAGCCCCGGCCTCCACAGGGACAGGCCGGCCCGCCGGGCCGGACCACCAGGTGTCCGAGTTCCCCGGCCCGTGCGTGGCTGCCGGTCACCGACTGCCCGTCGGACATGAGCGCCGCCGCGATGCCGGTGCCGACCGGGACGAAGAGGAAGTCCCGGCTGCCGCGTCCCGCACCGATGCGCGCTTCGGCCAGGCCGCCGGCCCGCACGTCGTGGCCCAGCGCCACCGGAAGGCCCAACTCCTCGGCGAGCCAGTCCCGAACGGGCAGTCGGTGCCAGCCGAGGTTGGCCGCGAGGACGACGGCGCCCGCCGCCTCGTCAACGATGCCCGGCACCGCGATGCCCGCCGCCGCCGGGCGGTGCCGGTCGGCCAGCTCGCGGGCCGCCGACAGCACCGTCTCCAGGACCGCGTCCGGGCCGCGCTCGGCTCCGGTGAACCACCGGTCCGTCTCCCGCAGGACGCCGTCCTCGCCCGCCGCGCCGCCCTTGATATAGGTGCCGCCCACGTCAAGGGCGATCACTCTGGTCACGGCTGGGCCAGCACGATCGAGCGGGTCAGGTTGCGCGGCTGGTCGGGGTCCAGGCCGTCGGCCTTGGCGAGTTCCACAGCGAGGCGCTGGGCGCGTACCAGGTCGGCCAGTGGGTCGAGGGTGGTCACCGAGGTGACGGCGCCGATGCCCTGCACCTGCTCCAGCAGTCCGGTCGGCGGCTCGCCGAAGAACCAGACCACCCGGTCGGGGGCGGCGATGCTGATCGGGCCGTGCCGGTACTCCATCGCGGGGTAGGACTCGGTCCAGGCGCCGGAGGCCTCGCGGAGCTTGAGCGCCGCCTCGTTGGCGAGGCCGACTGTCCATCCGGTGCCGACGAAGGTGAACTGGCCTGCCGCTACGGCGCCTTCGGGCAGGTTCTCGGCCAGCGCCCGCGCGGCCTGCTCGGGCAGGTCGGCCGGGGCCAAGCCGAGGTGGCCGCGCAGCAGCGCCAGCGCCGTGGTGGCGAAGCGGGTCTGCACCACCGACTTCTCGTCCGCGAACTCCAGGTCCACGACGGTGTTCGCGGCCGTGACGATCGGCGTGTCGAGGTCACCGGTGAGCGCCACGCTCGGGATGTGCCGGGCGCGGGCGAGGGCGGCGAGCACCTCCGTCGTCGTGCCGGAGCGGCTGATGGCGACCAGCCGGTCATAGCCGCGGGCGGCCGGGAACTCGGAGGCCGCGAACGCGTCGGTCTCCCCGAGCCCGGCGGCCTCGCGCAGCGACGCGTACGCCTGCGCGATGTACAGGGACGTTCCGCAGCCGATCACGGCCACCCGTTCACCCCGCTCCGGGAGACCCGCGGGCTCCAGCTCCAGCGCCCTGCTCCAGCTCTGGGGCTGACTGGCGATCTCCCGCTCGACGTGGCTCATTCAGGACTCTCCTCGGTAGGGGCTCGGGGCGGTACTCGGGCGTCGATCCGTCCCGAGCGCTCGCTCAGACTGCAAGCAGAATGCTTGAAACTGATCTATTCATAGCTCAATACGTCATCTATGAGCAACGCTCATCGCGGGAAGCACCGACTCGCCGCCAGCCACTGGCGCGACAGGAGTGGACTGGTCGCAGGAGTGGGGGCCTTGCCCTCCGACTGACTGAAGTCGATGCCGCCCTCGACCCGTTGCGCGACGCGATCGACACGTCGAGCGACTTCAGACGGCCCGATTTCCTACGTCAGGACATCGGCCCCTGCGGCTCCCTCGACTCTCGACTGCAACGCTTCGGTAACACGGCTGGCCTGCCAGGTTGGCAACGGTGCACACTCTGGTAGCGCCGATGATCGATATTGACAAAATATCGAGCGAACAGCGCATCTTCGCGCAACTGCGCGATCCCCCACCAGGGCCGCCGCTGGGTCGGCCCCAGCTGCAAAGGCGGTATCAGAGATGAAGCGGCGTCTGCTCTCCCTGTCGGCGGCCACCCTGGCCGGAGCGCTCGCGCTGTCGGGGTGCAGCAAGGGGTCGAATTCCGGTTCGACCTCCGCCGACGGCGTCACGACGATCAAGTTCGTCGCGGCCGACTACGGCTCCAACGGACAGAACCCGACCCAGGCGTACTGGCAGGGGGTCATCTCCGCCTTCGAGCAGCAGAACCCCAAGATCAAGGTCGACCTCCAGGTCATCAACTGGAACGACATCGACACCCAGGTCAAGACGATGGTGCAGAACGGCAACCAGCCGGACATCCTGCAGACCGGCGGCTACGCCGACTTCGCCAAGAACGGCCAGCTCTACCCGGCCCAGGACGTCCTCTCCGCCGGCACCACAGGCGACTTCCTCCCCGCGATGGCACACGCCGGCGAACAGGAGGGTACCCAGTACGGCATCCCGTTCATCTCCAGCGCCCGGATGTTCCTGATCAACAACGAGCTCTTCAAGAAGGCCGGCCTCGACCCCGCCAACCCGCCCAAGACGTGGGCCGACATCACCGCCGACGCCACCGCGCTGAAGAAGGCCGGCGTCGAGATCCCGCTCGGTGTACCGCTGGGCAAGGAGGAGGCCCAGGGCGAGTCGTTCATCTGGATGCTGGAGAACCACGGCGGCTACCAGGACGACAAGGGCAAGTACGTCATCAACTCGCAGGCCAACATCGACACCTTCACCCAGCTCAAGAGCTGGGTGGACGCCGGCCTGACCGAACAGAGCCCCGCCTCCGTCAACCGCACAGACCTGGCCAAGGACTTCGCCTCCGGCAAGGTCGGCATGCTCAACGGCATCCCCACCCAGCTGAACGACGTCAAGAACATGGACGTCACCTGGACGTCGATGCCCGGCAAGGACGGCGCCTCCAAGGCCACCCTCGGCGTCGCCGACTGGGTGATGGCCTTCAAGAAGGGCGGCCACAAGGAGCAGATCAAGGCCTTCCTCGACTTCGCCTACAGCAAGGACAACACGGTGAAGTTCGACAAGGAGTACAGCCTGCTGCCGGTTACCCAGTCCGCGCTCACCGCACTCCAGGCCGACCCGGACCAGAAGGCCCTGACGCCGTTCCTGCAGATCCTGCCCACCGCGGTCTTCTACCCGCTCAGCGACCCGACCTGGCCCGCCGTCTCCGCGCAGGTCAAGACCCAGATCGGCAGCGCGGCCACCGACCCGAAGAAGACCCTCGACGCGCTCCAGCAGGCTGCCCAGCAGGCCGGCGAGTGACCGGCGCGACCGCGAAAGGAATCCCCGCCGTGTCCTCTCGCAGCACCACAGACGTCCGGCCGGGCGCCCCCTCTCGGCCGCCCGCACCGAAGGCGGGCCGGCCCGCCGGGCGCCGTTCCCTCTTCTCCCGGCTCGGGGCACTGCCCTGGCTGGCCCCTGCCGTCGTGCTCATCCTGGGCGTGGTCGTTTGGCCGGTCGTCGAGATGGTCAGTACCTCGCTCCGCAGGATCGACACCACGGGCACGGACCACGGCCCGGCCGGACTGGTCAAGTACCACAAACTCTTCAGTGACCCCCGACTGCCCGGCGTCCTCACCTGGACCGCGGTGTGGACGATCGCCGTCGTCGGCCTGACCATGCTGATCTCGCTCGCGCTGGCCCAGTTGTTCAACCAGAACTTCCCCGGCCGCCGCCTCACCCGCTGGGCGCTCATCGCCCCCTGGGCGGCCTCCGTGCTGATGACCGCGATCGGCTTCCGCTGGATGCTCGACCAGGTCGCCGGCGTGTTCAACCGCCTGCTGCTCGACCTCGGCCTGATCGACCACTCCCGGGCATGGCTCGGCGATGCCGCCCACGCCAGGCCCTGGCTGGTCCTCGTCGCGGTCTTCGTCTCGCTGCCGTTCACCACCTACACCCTGCTCGCCGGGCTTCAGACCGTCCCCGGCGAGGTCTACGAGGCCGCCCGGGTCGACGGCGCCACCCCCTGGCAGACCTACCGCAAGGTCACCCTGCCGCTGCTGCGCCCGGCCTTCCTGGTCGGCCTGGTGATCAACCTGATCAACGTCTTCAACTCGTTCCCGGTCATCTGGGGCATGACCCAGGGCGGCCCGAACGCCGACACCGCCACCACGACCGTGCTCATGTACATGCTGCGCGGCTACGACGTCGCCGAGTCCGCCGCCATGTCGGTGGTCAACTTCGCCATCGTGATCCTCATGGTGGTCGTCTTCCTCAAGGTCAGCCGCTGGAACGGGGAGGAAAGCTGATGACCACCGTTCAGTCGCTGTCGACGGCGCGCCGTCCGCGCGCCCGCACCGTCCTGTTCACCACGCTGGCCTGGGCACTCGCCGCGCTCTTCCTCCTGCCCTACGTCGAGATGCTGATCACCGCCGGCCGTCCGGCCGACCAGCTGCGCAACAACTCCTACCTGCCAACGGGCTTCGACTGGTCCTCGTTCACCAAGGTATGGACCGACACCACGCTCGGCCAGAACCTCCAGGTCACGCTGACGGTCGCCGGCGGCTCCACCCTGCTGGTGCTCCTGGTCGCCCTGCCCGCCGCGTACTACACCGCCCGGGTCCGGTTCCGTGGACGCAAGGCGTTCCTGCTGCTGGTACTGGTCACCCAGATGTTCCAGCCCACCGCCCTCCAGGTCGGCCTCTACCGCGAGTTCTACACGATGGACCTGCTGGACACCCCCATCGTCCTGGTGCTCGCGAACGCGGCCTTCAACCTGGCCTTCGCGATCTGGATCCTGAGCGCCTACATCGGCTCCATCCCGATGGAGTTGGAGGAGGCCGCCATGATCGACGGAAACAGCCGGATCGGCGCGCTCTTCCGGGTCACCCTGCCGCTCGCCCTGCCGGGCGTGGTCACCGCCGTGATCTTCACGTTCATCTCGACCTGGAACGAGTTCATCATGGGCCTGACCCTGACCAACTCGCCCGACCGGCAACCGCTCACCGTCGGCATCAACAACATGATCGGCGCCTACAGCGTGCAGTGGAACTACGTGTTCGCCGCCTCGCTGGTGGCCATCGTGCCGGTGGTCGTGCTCTTCGCGGTGATCGAACGCCACGTCGTCTCCGGCCTCACCGCCGGCTCCGTCAAGTAGCGCGGCGCGCCCGGCCCCTCGCACCACGCCCTCATCACCCGATGGGCGGGACGGCCTCCCCCGAGGGGCTCCCGCCCATCGGCGTCGCAGAAGGTGAACGATCACGCGGAAGCGGGCCGGCGAGCCCTTCGTCCACATGGACCATGACGTCCTCCTGGGGTGCGGTGCACGTTCGTGCGTCGGGTCGGAACGGATGGGGTGCCGGGCTCCCGGGGTGGCAGCCCCGGGAGCCCGGCGTCAGACCCGCCCCCCGGGCGGGCCGGTCAGGTGATCGACCACCGCTGCAGCGGCGAGCCGGTGTCCGGCTGCTGGGTCACCGGGGCGCCGTCGGTGGTCGAGGCGGTGGTGAGCGGCAGACCGCTGTGGGCCGAGGTGACGGCGTAGGAGCCGTCGGCCGTCAGTCGGACGTTCCAGTGCTGGTTGGCGGCGCCGGTGCACGGCCACTGGATCACCTCGGCGCCGGCGGCGGTGGAGCCGCCGCTGACGTCGGCGCACATCGACGAGAGGCCGTTGACCAGCTCGTACGAGCCGTCGGGCTGGAGGCGGAACTGCCAGAGCTGGTTGCTCGCGCCGGACGCGGCCCGGGTGACGAGCTGGTTGCCGGCGGTGGTGCTGCCGTCTGCGTCGTCGAGCGCCTTGCCGCCCGTGGTCAGCGTGCGGTTGCCGCTGAGGTCCGGCTCGACGGTCCAGGTGAAGGTGGCCGAGGCGCTCGCGCTACCGGAGGCGGCCGTGACGATGACGGTGGACAGGCCAGCGCCGCCCGGGGTGCCGGTGATCAGGCCCGAGGGGCTGACGGAGAGCCCGGCGGGCAGGCCGGTCGCCGCGAAGGCGAGCGGCTTTCCGGCGCTGTCGGTGGCGCCGAGCTGCACCGAGACGGCCCTGCCCACGGTGCCGGACTGGTCACCGGGAGCGGTGAGCAGGACGGTCTCGGGGGCCGTCCCGGTCGGGGCGAAGGCGAGGGCCTGCTCGGCCGCCGTGCGGCCGCCGCCGACCGTGCTGCCGGTGGCATCGCTCCAGGAGCGGGCGGGCACGGTCTCGGCGAGCCGGCCCGAGGCGCCGGACATGCCGACCACCAGGCCGCTGTAGCGGTTCACCAGCTGGAACCGGCCCTTCCCTGCCTTGCTGGGGAGGATGAACCACTGCTGCCCGACGGTGGCGTTCCCGCCGGCGGCGCCGGCGGCGGTCAGTCCGGAGCCCCAGGCCCGGCCGGCCGTCGAGGCGGAATCGACGCCCAGCAGCTGACCGGTGGCAGCGTTGGCGATCCGGTAGGAGCCGTCGCCTTCGGCCAGGAACCTCCAGGACGCCCGGGCGGAGCCGCCGGCCTTGGCCGTGGAGGTGACCGCGGAGGCGCCCGCGGCCTGGACGAGCACCCGGCCGTTTCCGCTCTGGATCCGGTAGGTCCTCGTCAGGTCGACCGGCGGGGCGGCCGGCGCGGAGGAGCCGATGGTGATGTCGGCGTACTCGCCGTCGGAGGTGGCGCAGGCGATGGAGCAGTAGGACCGGAAGGTCCTGCCGATGACGGTGCCGCCGGTGCGGCTGGCCGGGTCGAGGATCCAGCGGTACCAGGAGCCGGAGGTGTAGCCGCTGCCGCTGTCGCCGATCAGGCTCCACTGCTGGGTGGCAAGGTCCTTGGTGGCGTAGAACTGCTGCGGGGCGGTGCCGGAGACCACCTCGGGTTCGCCGATGTACAGGCCCAGGTACGCGTCGTAGGCGATGTTCATGATGAACAGCGGTGACTTGGGCGGGAGTTGGCCGGCCTTGACCTGCTGGTCCACCGAGCCGGGGGTGCTCGGGTGGTAGTCGTTCACGGGCGGGGTGTACCCGGTCGGCGCCGTCGGGGTGACCGGCACCATGTTGCTCTCCAGGCCGCCCTGCCCGGGCTGGGACCAGGTGCCGTCGTACCACTTCTGCCACGAGCCGGGCGCCATCTTCGCCGAGATCGGGGCGCGCGCGACGTGGGCCAGGCCGCCGTTGCCGCCGCCCACGCCGGCCTTGGGGACGATCCGGGAGCCGTAGTAGACGTAGAAGTAGCCCGAGGCGGTGTCGACGAACAGGCGGGGGTCGCCGTCGCCGTAGTCGTAGGTCTGGTTGGGGAAGGCGGTGTTGTCACCCCGGGCAGTGCTGTACGGGGAGCTGATGACGTGGTCCTTGATGGTCCAGGTCCGGCCCTGGTCGGTGGAGACGGCGTAGTCGATGGCGTCGTAGTGCAGGCCGTCGCCGAAGGGCTGCGGGGTGAACTCGTTGTGCACCAGCCCGTACCAGTCGCCGGTGTCCGGGTCGACCCAGACACCGACCAGGTCGCAGAAGTTGCGCTGGGAGTAGCCGGAGCCCTGCGGTGCGGCGGTGGACCGCACGCCGGTGACGCTGTTGTTGCACCGCGAGGTGGTGTCGTCGTTGCGGTCGTTCGGGTCGGCGGGGTCGACGGCGTCGCTGATCGGTGACCTGGTGGCGCTCTCGAAGTCCGCGCCGGTGTAGAAGCTCCACTGCCGGGAGTCCTTCGCGCCGTACAGCGAGTGCGACTGCTGGAAGTAGAAGGCGCCGTCCTTGTCGGTGTAGACACCGGCCGGGGTGTCGTCGGGGTAGGCGTACGAGCCGGTCCCGCCGATCGAGACCGTGTACGTGGCGGAGGCCGGTTTGCCGGGGGCCGGCTTGTCCGCGGCCGCAGGGGCGGCGGCCAGGGCGCCGGCGCCGAGCGCCGCCAGCACGGTGGCGGTGAGGGCTCGGGCCCATCGGGTGCGTAGAGGTGACACTGGTACTCCTCTTCCGTGACGGGGCGCACCGTTGCGCCCCTGCTGTGGGGGTGCGGAACGGGAGAGTGGTCCTGGAGGGGTGGCGGGCGGTCAGCCGTCCGCCATGCGGAAGTCGTACTGCGGGGGCACCGCGGTGCCGGGGTGGACGGCGAGCCAGAGGGTGTCCAGGGAGAGCTCGCCCTCGCGCATGGTGTCGACCTGGATGCCCTCGGCGAGCAGTCGCCGGACCCGGTCGTCGTCGCCGCAGGCGTGCGCCGCCTCCGCCTCGGCCAGCCTGATCCGCCCGTGAGCCCGGTCGGCCGGGGACAGCTCCCCGATCAGCGCGAGCGCCTCGGCGGGACGCTCGGCGCGCCGCAGCGAATCCAGCGTCTCGATCGTCAACTCCCTGAGCTCCGGGCGGAGTCGGTGGGCGGAGCGCATCAGGTCGGCGGCCTCCTGCGGGTCCGGGTCGAGGAAGGCGAGCGATCGCAGCGCCCAGGGCGAGGCCTGCGCGGCGACGGAGCGTTCGAAGGCCTCGCGGGCGGCCGCCCGCTGCCCGGCGGCCAGGCGCAGCAGGCCGAGCTGGTACAGGGCGTGCCAGTCGGCGGCGTTCCCTTCCAGCAGCAGCCGCCAGTGTGCCCCGGTGACCGGTTCGGCGGGTGGGTCGCACACCGGGAGGGTGCCGGTCTTCAGGAGTTGCAGCCACGGTTCCTGGGCGGCGGCGGGGTCGCCGAACGGCAGGGCGCGGGAGGCGGGCAGGGCGCCGGCCTCGATCTCCAGCGCGGCCCAGCCGCCGCCCTCGGCCAGCACCTCCTCGGGCTCGGCGAACCCGTCGGCGAGCGCGTCGGCCTGCTCCAGCGCCGACGGCGGGACCAGCCGGTCCAGCGCCGCCCCTGCGGCCGACCGGGCGTCGTCCCAACTCCCGTGCACGGCCTCGGGGTCGGCTTGCAGCAGCCCGTACGCCTCGGTCCAGGACCAGGTGGCGCCGGCGGGCATCGGCAGGTGCTCCAGCTGGGTGCGGGCCAGGCCCGCCTGGATCTCCAGGTAGGCGGCGTCGGGGCCGGAGAGCCACTCCTGCCAGTGCTTGCCGCCGGTGCCGGTGCCCCAGCAGAAGAGTTTGCGTCCGCGCAGCCGTGCGGTGGAGGTCTGGACGAGTCCGGTGCCGGCTCCGTCCAGGGCGGCGATCCAGGGGCGTTCGCCGGCCGGGAGGTCGAGGAAGTAGTCGGCGGCGCGCGGTGTCCGGCCGGGGTAGCTGCGGTCCGCGCCGTCGACCTGCGGGAAGGGGACGCGGCGCAGGTCGCTGACGTAGTCGCAGTGGAAGGCGTGGTCGGCCGGGCCGAGGACACGGACCTCCTCGTGTTCGGGCACGGCGATGTTGGACCACCAGTAGACCGGGGTCTCGGTCGGCGCGGGATTGTGCACCGCGATGTGGACGTACAGTACCGGGGAGCCCGCGGGCAGCCAGGCGTCCATCCGCAGGACCAGCCGCCGCAGCCGCTCGAAGGCGTACATCCGCAGCACCGGGGTGCCGTCCGGCGCGGTCAGCCGGGCGGCGTGCAGCGGCTCGCAGGTCAGCGGCCAGTGCCCAGTGGTGCCGAGGTTCCACTCCACGCCGCCGGCCACCCAGGCGTCGCGCAGGGCGAGATTCGCGGGCTGCAGGATCCGGTTTCGGTGCAGCAGCTCCCGCCCGGTGGGGCGGTGGACGAGGGACCACAGCCGCCCGCCGAGGGAGGGCAGGAAGGTCGCGGTGAGGGTCTCGTTCTCCAGTACCGCGCAAGGGAGTTCGCGTTCGGTGCGGACGCGGCCGTAGTCGCCCTGCCGGGTGTACGGCAGCAGGGTGCCGGGCACCCCGTAGGCCAGGTTGCGGCGCATCTCGTCGTCGACGCCGGCGCCCGCGCCGGCTTGCCGGGGGAGGCCGTGCAGGATCGGCAGGGTGCCCCCGACCGGGTCGGGGGTGCCGTCGATTCGGAGCGGGCCGGTGCGAAGAGTCGAGGTCACGCGGGAAGACGTCACTTTCCGATCCCAACCGTCATGCCCTGGATGATCCGCGAGCCCATCCAGGAGAAGAGCGCGATCATCGGGGCGAGGATGATGCAGACCCCGGCGAACATCGTGCCGAAGTCCAGTCCGTTGAACTGCTGTGCCGCGACGAACGAGGAGAGCGCCACCGGGAGGGTGATCGTTCCCTGGCTGTTCGTCAGGACGAGGGCGAACAGGGTCTCGTTCCAGGCGGTGATGAACTGCAGGAGGAAGGCGGTGACCAGCCCGCCCCGGGCGACCGGGAGCACCACCTGGACGAAGGTGCGCACCGGGCCGGCGCCATCCAGGACGGCGGCCTCCTCCAGCACACCGGGGATGCCGCTGAAGAAGCCGGTCAGCAGGAAGACCGTGAAGGGCATGGCCAGGCCGACGTAGACCAGCCCGAGGCCGAGGTCGCTGTCCGTCAGGCTCACCCGGGACAGGCCGACGAACAGCGGCACCACCAGGACCTGGCCGGGCACGCCGAGGCCCATGGCGAAGGTCATCGTCAACGCCGAGGAGGTCCGCGAGCGGCGCCGGGCGAGGGCGTACGCGCAGGGCGCCGCGAGGACGACGGCCGCCACCGAGGAGAGGCCGGCGGTGAGCAGGCTGTTCAGGGCCGCCCGCGCGAAGCCGCCCTCGTCGAGCGCGGTGGTGTAGTTGTCGGTCTGCGGGCTGGTCGGCAGGCCGAAGGCGTGGTGCAGGATGTCGGGGCCGCTGCGCAGCGAGGTCAGGAGGATCCACAGGACCAGCAGCAGGTCCGCGGCGACGACGAGCCAGACGGCGCCCGTGCCGATCCTGCTCGCGAGTCCGGCGGCCGGGTTTCTGCGTCGCACGGGTGGTGACCTTTCCGGTTGCGGTGTGGGGGCCGGGGCGCGGCGGGTCAGTACTCGACCGGCTCGCGGCGCAGCAGGCGGCGCAGCACGACGGTGATCAGGGTGACCATGACCAGGCTGGCCATCGCGGCGGCGGTGGCCGTGCCCAGCCGGGGGACGGTGCCCTGCGGGAACGCCTCGGTGTACACGTACACGGCGGTGTTCCAACTGCTCACCGGCGGATAGGCGTTGGTACTGCCGCCGTAGAGCAGGATCAGCTCGAAGATCTTCACCGAGCTGACCGTCCAGAGCACCGCGCAGACCGCGATGACGTCCCAGGCGCACGGCAGGGTGATGTGGCGGAAGCGCTGGAAGGGGCCGGCACCGTCCAGTTCGGCCGCCTCGTAGAGGTAGTCGGGGATCTGGTCGACGGCCGCCATGATGATCGAGGTGTAGTAGCCGGTCGCCGTCCAGACCAGGGTGCCCAGGACCATCGGGAGCAGGTTGTCCGTCGACAGCCACTTGGGCGGCGTGGTCACCCCGAACAGCTTCAGCGCCTGGTTCACCGGGCCGGTGGGCGAGAACAGGAACCCGGCGGCGATGCCGAAGACCATGCCGTTGACGAGCGAGGGGAAGAACAGCACCGACCGGGCGAACAGCCTGGCCCGCATCTCGCGCAGCACCAGGGTCAGCGCGAAGCTGAGCACGAAGGTGATCGTGCCTCCGATGACCATCAGTTCGAGCGTGTTGACCAGGGAGGTGCGGAACCTCGGGTCGCGGAACAGCAGGATGTAGTTCTGCGGGCCGCGCCAGTCCATCGCGCCCATGCCGTCCCACTTGTACAGGCTGGTCCACAGGGCGTAGCCGACGGGTGCGATGAACAGCACGGCGTACACGGTCAGCGCGGGCGCGGTGAACGGCCAGAACATCCGGCGGCGTTGGCGCTCCAGCGGGCCGACGCCGGCCCGGGAGGCGGGCGCGGACCGGCCCCGGGGGGCGCCCGTCCGGAGCGGATCGTCGATCGTCGTCGCCACCGTCAGCCCTGGGTCTGCCAGTAGGAGACCTGGTCGGCCTTGCACTTGGCGACGAACTGGGCGGCCGTCGTCTTGCCGTGCCACAGGTCCAGGTAGTTCTCGTTCAGGACCTTGGGCAGCCAGCTGCCGGACACCCCGTCGAAGCCGAGGCGGACGGCCGGGGCGTCGAGGGCCTTCTGGACGTCGGCCAGTTCGGCCGGCGCGGGGATGTCGGCCCGCGGCGTGAGGTTGAGCGCGGTGGTGGAGATCCCGGCCAGGTGCTTCTTCTGCAGGAAGAAGGCGATGAACTTCTGCGCGGCGGCGGCGTTCTTGGCGCGCTTGGGGCTCGCGAAACCGATCAGGTTGGCGTCCGGGGTCTTCGCGGTGGGCGGCAGCATCGACGCCATCTTCCAGCCGGCCGGGACCTGCTTGGCGACCTCGGCGGTGACGTAGTTGCCGTCCATGTAGAAGGCGGCCTTGCCACTCGCCCAGTTGGTCTCCTGGGTCGGGTACTTGGTGGCGTCGTAGCCCTCGATCAGGTGGCCGCCCTTGACCAGTTGCTCCACCTGCTGCGCCGCGGTGAGGACGGCCGGGGCGTCCCAGGTCGCGCCGGACTTGTCGGCGGCGAGCTGCGAGACGTTCACGCCGGCCCCGTTGAGCAGGTAGTCGAAGTACAGCGCGTTGCTCCAGGGGTCCTCGCCCTCGGAGGCGATGCACGCCTTCCCGGCCGCCTTCAGGGCGTCGCAGACCTTGAGGAGACCGGCCCAGTCGGTGGGCGGGCTCGGCATCGCGGCGGCGATCGCGGGGTCGGCCGCGTTGTAGAACATGGCGTTGGTGACGATCTCGTACGGGATCACGTAGTGGTTGGAGCCGGACGGGTCCTTAGGCAGCATGTCGAAGTACTTGGCCGGGAGGACCTGGGAGACCGGGAAGTCCTCCCCCGGCACCTGCAGCTGGAGCACCGGCGAGAGGTCCAGCGCCTGATCGGCCGCGGCGGTGGTGCCGTAGACCTTGTCGTCGGACTCGTCCCACAGGTCCGGTGCCTGGTTCGCCGCGATCGCCGGGCCGATCTTCTTGGCGATGTCCCGGCCGGCCCAGGTGATGTTCACCTTGGCGCCGGTGGCGGCGGTGAAGTCGTCGATCGCGGCCTTCAGGACCTTGGCCTGCGGCTCGTCGGCGCGCCACATCGACCAGTAGGTGAAGCCGCCCGAGGCCTTCGCGCCGTCCCCGGAGCCCCCGCAGGCGCTCGCGCCGAGCGCGAGTGCGGCGGCGGTGGCCGCGCCGACGACGCGACGTGCGGACATGGTCGTTCTACCCATGGGTGGTTCCTCTCGGAGGCGCGAGATTCCGTGCGGACGGGTCGTCAGCCGGGGCCCGAAGGGCGGGGGGAGGCGCTGGATGGCTGGGACGATACGGGCGGGTTGACCGGTAAATCAAGAGCCCTTGCGAAATCCCGGTTCCTCGTGCGGCATGCGGTCCCTGATCGCGCGACGTTTCCTCAAGTCACGAAACGGACATGGCATTTGACTTGGGCTTGACGCCCCCTCACCGGTGTCCTACGTTTCACCGGAAGCAACTTGACCGGTAAACTCGAAGGATCCAGTCATGGTGACGATGCAGGACGTGGCCGAGCGCGCCGGGGTCACGAAGCAGACCGTCTCCAACGTCATCCGGGGGCGGGGGGCCGTGAGCCTGCCGACCGCCGCCCGGGTGCGCGCCGCGATCGAGGAACTGGGGTACACCCCCAACCTGGTCGCGCGCTCCCTCGCCACCGGCGCCACCAGGACGGTGGGCCTGTTCGTCCCCACCGTGACTGGCTCCTTCTACGCCGACATCGTCGAGGAGGTCGAGGACGTCCTCGACGCGAACGGCTACCACCTGCTGCTCTGCACCACCCGGCTCGACGGCGAGCGCGCCAAGCGGCACCTGGCCGGGCTGACCAGCCGTTCGGTGGACGCGCTGCTGATCGCCGGGGACCGGGACCTGATCGACCATCTGCCACTGCTGGCGGAGGCCGCCTTCCCGGTGGCCCTGTGCGCCTGGGAGACCGACGCCCCCGACCGCTTCCCGGTCGTGACCATCGACTACGAGCGGGCGGGCTTCCTGGCCGGGCGCCACCTGCGCGAGCTCGGGCACGAACGCGTCGCCGTACTCGCCAGCCCCGACCACGCCCCCCGGGTGGCGGGCTTCCGGCGCGCCTTCACCGCCGACGGCCTCACCGTCCCCGACGGCGCCGTCCACCTGGCATCCGAGCCCACCCCCGCGGGCGGCTTCGCGGCGGCGACGGCGGCGCTGACGGCCGATCCGAGGACCACCGCGCTCTTCGCCACGCACGACGTCCTCGCCCTGGGCGCCCTGGAGGCCGCCCGGGCCGCCGGCCGCTCCGTCCCGCACGACCTGTCGATCGTCGGACACGACGACAACCCCGAGGTGGGCGTGGCCCGGCCGGCCCTCACCAGCGTCGCCATCCCCAAGCGGGAGATGGCCCGCGAGGCGGTCGAGCTGCTGCTGCGCGCCCTCACCAAGTCGGGGGTCCCGACCAACTCGATGCACCTGCTGCGCCCCGAGCTGGTCGTCCGGGACAGCACTGCGCCGGTCGGCTGCGCGCCGGCCGATGGGCCGTGACAGCCGGGCACGCTCCTCCCACTCCCCGAAAGGGCGATCCACGTGTCGACGGACTCAGTCTCCGGCTACGACCGCCTCCGCTACCGCGGGCCGGCCACCTCCTTCCTGGAGGCCCTGCCACTGGGCAACGGGCGCCTCGGCGCGCTGTTCCACGGCGGCACCGACCGGTCCGGTGCGGCGGAAACCATCCACCTCAACGCCGACACCCTGTGGTCCGGCGGCCCCGGCCCGCGCGACCGGAGCGGCGCGGCGGACCACCTCACGACGCTGCGCACCGCGGTCCTGAGCGATCGCGACTACGCCCGCGCGGAAGCGGTCGCCACCCGCATGCAGGGACCGTACTCGCAGGCCTACCAGCCGCTCGCCACGCTCCATCTGGAGCTCGGCGACGGGACGGTGGACGACTACCTGCGCACACTGGACCTCGACGAGGCGGTCCACCGGGTCTCGTACCGGACCGGCGACGCGGAGACACTGCGCGAGTCCTTCGTCTCCGCGCCGGCCGACGTCCTCGCCACCAGGATCACGTCCTCCGTACCCGGGCGGATCCACCTCACCGCCCGGTTCAGCACACCGCATCCCGACCCCCGCCACGACGGCGCGGACGCGGACGGACTGGTCGTCTCCGGCCGGGCCCCCGCCCACGTGGCGTTCGGCGAGGAGGACCCGGTGCGCTACCGGTCCGGCGAAGGCATGGGCTTCGCGGCCGGCCTGCGGGTGATCGCCACCGGCGGCCTCGTCGAACGGGACCAGGACGCGGTTCGGGTGACCGGCGCCGACGAAGTGCTGCTCCTGGTAGCCGTCGAGACCGGGTACCGCGGGCCGGCCGAGGTTCCCGCCGGCCCCGACGACGGGCCGGTCGAGCGCCTCGGGAAGCGCCTGGACCTGGCCCGCACCCAGCCCTACGAGCAGCTGCTCGCCGATCACCTCGCCGACCATCGGCGGCTCTTCCGCACCACGGCGCTACGGCTCGGCGACGGCCCACCGAGCGGGCTGCCCACCGACGAACGGCTCGCCGCCGTACGGGCCGGTCACCCCGACCCAGGCCTGGCCGCCCTCCAATTCGCCTACGGCCGCTACCTCCTGATCGCCTCCTCACGCCCCGGAACCCAGCCGGCCACCCTGCAGGGGATCTGGAACACCGAGACCGCACCGCCGTGGAACTCGAACTGGACCACCAACATCAACCTGCAGATGAACTACTGGCACGCCGAGACCACCGGGCTCTCGCAGTGCCACGAACCGCTCTTCGACCTGATCGCCGACCTGGCCCGGACCGGCGCCCGGACCGCCGCCGCCTACTACGGCGCCGGCGGCTGGACCGTCCACCACAACGTCGACCTGTGGCGCTGCGCCAACCCCGTCTCAGGCTCGCCCTCCTGGGCGAACTGGCCGATGGCCGGCGCCTGGCTGTGCGCGCACCTGTGGGAACACCACCTCTTCACCGGGGACCGCGAGTTCCTGGCCGAACGCGCGTACCCGTTGATGCGCGGCGCCGCGCGCTTCCTGCTGGACTTCCTCACCGAGGACCGGGACGGACGACTGGTCACCTGCCCGTCCACCTCCCCCGAGCACCACTTTCGGCTGCCCGACGGCACTCTCGCCGCCGTCTCCGCCGCGGCCACCATGGACCACTGGCTGACCGCCGAGCTGTTCGCCGCCACCGCCCGCGCCGCCCGTCTCCTCGGGGTGGACGCAGGCCTGGCCGAGGAGTTGGACGCGGCCCGCGACCGGCTGCGTCCCCCGCCGACGGGCGAGGACGGGCGCCTGCTCGAATGGTGGGAGGACCTCCCCGAGGAGGACCCCGGCCACCGCCACCTGTCCCACCTCTACGGCCTCTACCCCGGCAGCGCCATCGACCCGCTCACCGACCCGCAGGCCGCCGAGGCGGCGCGACTCGCCCTGGCCCGCCGCCTCGACCACGGCGGCGGATCCACCGGCTGGAGCCTGGCCTGGGTGACCGCACTCGCCACCCGCCTCGGCGACGCCGACCTCGCCCACCGCGGCGTGCGTGGCCTGCTGACCGACTACTCCGCCCCCAACCTCCTCGGCCTGCACCCGCCGGACCTCTTCCAGATCGACGGCAACTTCGGCGCCACCGCCGCCATCGCCGAGATGCTGCTGCAGAGCCACAACGGCGTGCTGCGCCTGCTCCCCGCCCTGCCCGAGGCCTGGCCCACCGGCCGGGTCCGGGGGCTGCGCGCACGCGGCGGGCTCACCGTCGACCTCCGCTGGGACCAGGGCCGCCTGACCGAGGCAGCCGTGCACAGCACCCGTCCGCAGACCCTCGACCTGCTCCTCCCCGCCGGCACGCCGGAGCCCACGGTGACCGACCCGGCCGGCAGGCCCGCCGCCGCGACGCTCACCGTCACCCCCTCCGGACCACGCCTGGCCATTCGGCTCGGCCAGGAGGGAACCCACCGGATCCGCACACCCGGCTGAACGGGCGCCGGGTGCCGCGTCCCCGTGCCCCGCACCCCGGCCGGACACCATCAGCGAGCGGCAACACCCGTGCGCGGCACACCCTCGGACGCTCAGCTGAGGGGCGGCGCCGGTCAGCTTGCGCCATTCGGAGGCGGTCGGGCTCCCCGGGAGCCGGGCCGCCTCCGCCCCGGTCGGCGGGGCCTGCCGACCGCGTCCCCCGCGCGGCGCCGATCCTCGCGCGTTCGGCCCACTGCGCGTGCGGGCGCGCACCAGCCGCGTCAGGCTGGCGCCAGATCTTGTTCAGCGGTCGGAAGGGAACGGCGATGACAGCAGCGCCGACGACGGGCGCCTTCGCGGCGCCCGTCGACCTCAACCACCCGGGTCACTACCTGCACTGGGGAGTGGTCCAGATCTCCGTGGCGAACCTGGTGGTCATGTGCCTGATGGTGACGCTCTTCGTCGCCGCACTGCTGCTGCCCTTCCCGCGGGGGCGGCGCGATGACGAGTAGCTGGACCGGGGCGGTGCGGCGGTATGCCCTGCGGAGGCTGCCGTCCGAGAAGCTCATCCCGGAGACCCAGCCGGTCTACATGGCGTCATGGATCTACGTCTTCGGTGTGCTCACCGTGTCGGCGCTGGTGGTGGTGCTGGTCTCCGGCGGTGTGCTCGCGCTGATGGGCCCCGGCTGGTGGCACGTCTCGGGTGTCGGTAGGTACGTCAACAGCGTCCACTTGTGGAGCGTGCAGCTGTTCATGGCCGTCATGGTGATCCACCTGTGGGGCAAGTTCTTCATGGCCGCCTGGCGCGGCCGTCGGGTCCTGACCTGGATGACCGGCGCCGTGGCCTTCCTGGTCTCGCTCGCCACCGCTTTCACCGGCTACCTGGTCCAGCAGAACTTCGACTCCCAGTGGATCTCCGGGCAGGCCAAGGACGCGCTCAACGCGACCGGCATCGGCGCCTGGTTCAACGTCTTCGACTTCGGCCAGATGCTGATGTGGCACGTCCTCCTGCTCCCGCTCGCGATCGGGCTGCTGTCCGTCTGGCACATCCTGCTGGTCCGCGTCCGCGGCATCGTGCCGCCGATCGGCGCCACCGCACCCGGGGACGGGCGGTGAAGTCCGCCCAGGTGCCCGAGTCGGACGCCTTCCCCACCCGCCGCTACGACCTTGTCAAGGAGTTCACGATCGCGTTGGCGGTCACCGTCCTGCTCAGCGCGGGACTGGCCGGCCTGTTCTCCTCCCCGAACGTGCCACCGACCACCCTGGCGTCCTGGTCCACCGCTGCCCCGAACGACTTCACCGCGACGGCTGTGGCCGAACTCGCCGGCACCAGCACCTCCGCGCAGTACGGCCCGCCCTACAACCACGTCCCGGGGGCCGGCCAGAAGATCGGTCCGCTCGGCCTGCAGCGGGCCGCCGGCGTCCGCATCCCCGTCGACCCGGCCGAGGACTTCGTGCTGCGCCCCCTGCGACAGGCCCCGGAGCAGCCGGAGGTCACGGCCGCGCTCGCCCAGTGGAACGCCGCGTCCGCCGACCAGCAGCAGTCCTGGAGCTCGGCCTACGCGGACGCCCTGAACAAGGCACCCGACGGCGATCCGGCCAAGGCGGCCCCTGGCGACTACGGCCCGGTGCCGGTACTGACCGCCCGCCTGCTGACGCTCGCCCGGGCGGGCTCACTCGACGGGCAGTTGCTGTCACCCGGCCGCTTCTACCAGACTGCCTACACCAAGCCGATGCTCTTCCTCGCCGACGGCTTGTACCTGTCGGACCGGGCCACCGAACAACACCTGACCGGCGCCCAGTGGGGGATGATGAACGAGACCGGGAACTACCCCGGGCAGGCGTGGCTGTGGCTCTCCACCTTCTGGTACCAGATCGACCCGTTCAAGAGCTCGAAGAACGCCGATGCCGAGATCTGGGCCATCATGGCCGTGCTCAGCCTCGCCCTGATCCTGGTGCCGTTCATCCCCGGCATCCGGTCCGTTCCCCGCTGGACCCGGGTCCACCGCCTCGTCTGGCGCGACTACTACCGCACGCGGCGCTGACCGACCGGGCCGGCGCCCCGCCGTGGTCCCTCCCGACCCGCGGCCGACGCGGGCCGGGCGGCGGCCGAGGAGTGGCCCCGCCCACGGGCCGGGAGCCGCCTGCTCGGGTCACCGCCGACTTCGGTGACGACCCGGGCGAACCAGCAGACTGTACGGCTCACCTTCCCGGGACCCGCCGAGGTGAAGGAGCTGACGCTCCGCGTGCGACAGACGACGAGCCGGTGTCGAGTGCAGTGCACGCGAGAAGGCCGGGGCCCGGTGGGGCCCCGGCCTACCGGCCTGCGGATCGGTCGGGTCAGCGCAGTTCGAGCGTGCAGCACTTGACGCTGCCGCCGGCCTTGAGCAGTTCGGTGAGGTCGACGCCGATGGGCTCGAACCCCCGCTCGCGCAGGCGCGTCTTCAGCTGGACGGCGGCGTCGGGGAGGAGGACGTGGCGGCCGTCCGACAGGGCGTTGAGGCCGAAGACCGCGGCGTCCTCGGCGGTCGCCAGGATGGCGTCGGGGAACAGCTCGCGCAGCACCTCCTGGCTACCGGGGGTGAAGGCGTCCGGGTAGTACATGATTTCGTTCTCGGAGAGTACGGCCAGTGCGGTGTCCAGGTGGTAGAACTCCGGGTTCACCAGGGTGAGGCCGATCACCGGGAGGCCGAAGTACTCCTGGGCCTCGGCGTGCGAGCGGGGGTCGGTGCGGAAGCCGGTCCCGGCGAGGACCTTCCGGCCGACGACGAGGTAGTCGCCCTCGCCCTCGTTGATGTGCTCGGGCCACAGGACGTCGGTGTACCCGTGCTCGGTGAACCAGGCCAGGTAGGCCGGGCCTTCGGCGGTCCGCTCGACGTGACGGAACCGGGCGCCGAGCACCCGGCCGTTGACGACCGTGGCGCCGTTGGCCGCGAAGACCATGTCGGGCAGGCCCGGCAGGGGCTCGATCACCTCGACCGTGTGGCCGAGGCTCTCGTAGAGGTTCTTGAGTTCGGTCCACTGCGCGAACGCGAGGGACGTGTCCACCGGCTTGGCCGGGTTCATCCAGGGGTTGATCGAGTACGTCACGTCGAAGTGCCGCGGCGGGCACATCAGGAAACGCCTCGGAGTTGCGGTGCGGGTGACGGTGGTCACGTCTGCGACTGACACGGTTCTCCTCGTGGGGGTTCTTCGGAAACGGCGGCGGTGCGGGTTCGCCGCACGGGCGCCGGAGGGGTTGTGGCTCGGGTTCGGGGCCGGGCCGCGTCGTCAGCCGGAGGAGTCCGCGAGTGAGGACGTGGTGCCGACGCGCCCCACCGCGAACCAGGCGGGGATCAGGGCCAGGACGGAGACCGCTCCGATGATCAGCCAGGCGGTCCGGCCGAGACCGCTCCACAGGGCGACGCCCGCGGCCGGTCCGATGGCCGAGCCGATGCCGAACATCGCGTGGGCGGCACCCAGGTAGCGCCCGCTGGCCGCGGGCGGGGCCGCGATGGCCGGGTAGGCGAACATCGTCGGGCCCTCGATGATCTCGGCGAGCGTCCACAGCAGGGTGCCGACGACGAAGACGGCGAGCCCGCCCGGCAGGGTGTACAGCGCCATACCGGCGCCGAGCAGACAGAACCCGACGGTCAGGACCGTGCGCACGCGCCAGTTCTGTACGACCTTCGTCATGAGCAGTTCGAAGCAGATGACCACGGCGCCGTTGATCGCGACCATGACGCCGTACCAGAAGGTGCTGAAGCCGGCGTCCCGGACGGCCAGCGGAAGCGTGCTCAGGTACTGGATGTAGACGGCGGCGTTGAGCAGCATCGCCACCAGGTAGGCGACGTACCGCCGATCACGGAGCACGGCGAGGTAGCCGCCCGCCGGACGCTCGGTGGCGGGCGCGACGGGGGCGGCGGACGCGGAGGCCGCGGCCCGTTCCGGCTTCGCCGGGGCGGAACCCTCGCGCGGCAGCGCCAGGAGGACGATCAGCGCGTAACCCAGTGCGGCGGCGGCCTCACCGTAGAACAGCAGGTCGTAGGAGACCGCGACCAGCATGGTGCCGAGCAGCGGCGCGGCGGTGGTACCGACGTTGAGGGCCAGCCGGTACATCGCCGAGATCATCACCTGGCGGTTCTTGGGGATCAGTTGGGCGATGAACGCCGCAGCCGCCGGGCGGTACACCTGGCTGATCAGGCCTGCCAGCCCGACGGACGCGAGGAGCGCCGGGTACATCCGGACGTGCAGCACCGCGACCAGCAGCACGGCCGTCCCCACCATGCCCAGGAGGATGGTCCGCCGGGCGCCGATGCGGTCGGTGAAGGTGCCGCCGAGCAGCACGCCCAGCACCGACCCGGCACCGTAGACACCGAGCGCCACACCGCCCTGGACGTCGCTGAAGCCCCTGCTGGTCATGAACAGCACCAGGAAGACCTGGATGAAGGACCCGAGCTTGTTGACCAGGACGCCGAAGAGCACGGCCTTCACGGCGAACGGCGACTCGGCGAAGGTGGCCAGGACACCTGCCTGACGGGTGTCGGAAGGCCCGGCGGTGGCAACGTCCGTCATGACGCCCCGCCACCGGCCCGACCGTCGGCGGCCCGCTCGACGATCCGCAGTGCCGCCGCCGCCGCGTCCAGCGCCGTCTCGCACTCCGCAGCCGTCGGTGCCACCGCCGTGGCGAGGGCTACCCGACCGGTCAGCAGGCCGCGCGGCGGCGGCGAGACGACGTCACCGGGGGCCGCGAGAACGACTGTGCGGTCGATCTGCGGGGGCAGCGCCGACGCGTCGAACTCCACCCGGTCGATCACCGTGTCGTCGTGCTCGACGTAGAGGAAGCGCACGGCCCCCACGAGGTTCCGGTCCGCGGTGAGGTCCGGCTCCCGGCCGCAGGCCACCGCGGCCGCGACCAGACCGGGGTCGATGCCGGAGGCGAGCCGGCCCAGGTAGGGGATGAGGTCCCCGCCGAGCCGGGCGTTCACCTCGATCACCTTGGCGGCGCCGGAGGGCGACAGCTTGAGCTCGGTGTGGGTCCAGCCGGTGGTGAAGCCGAGCGCGGTGTGGACGTCCTGGAGCACGTCGAGGAACTCCGGGTCCGCGAGCAGCGGGTCGTCGTGCGAGACCGTGTGCCCGGTCTCCTCGAAGTACGGCGGGAAGCCGGTGCGCTTGTGGCCGACGAACAGGGGCCGCACCTTGCCGTCGACGATCACCGAGTCGACGCTCACCTCGGGGCCGTCCAGGTACTCCTCGACCAGCACCGCCTGGTCGTAGTCGGGCATGTGCGGAACGGTCGCCTCGGCGGCGAAGTCGAAGCACGCGGTCATCGCCTCGGCGGAGCGAACCAGGGACACGCCGTAACTGGCAGCCGCAGCACGGGGCTTGACCACGACCGGGTAGCCGATCCGGTCCGCCGCGGCGAGCGCCTCGGCGGCCCCGCCCACGAGCGCGAAGCCTGGCTGCGGCAGGTCGGCCGCGGCCAGGGCGGCCCGGGTCTGGTGCTTGTCACGGCACCGCCAGACCGCGTCCGCGTCGGTGGTCGGCAGGCCCAACCCGGCCGCGACGGCGGCCGCCTGGTGCACCCGGGCCTCGTCCCAGCTCAGCACGCCGTGCACGGGTTCACGCGCGGCGACGGCCGCCGCCGCGGCGGACACGTGCTCCAGGTCGGTGGTGGGGACGACGGTGCTTCCGACCAGGTAGGGGCTCTCCCAGCTGGGTTCCGTGGTGTTGACGAGGTGGATCCGGTAGCGGGTGCTGATGGAGGCGAGCAGGTACTCGCGGTACTTCTGCGGACCGGTCGATATCAGAACCAGCAGGGGGGAGGTTCCGGCCGGGTGCTCGTGGGGTGGCTTCATGGGTTCTCCAGGTTGGGCGGGGCGGGGACGGGCTCGCGGTGGGTCACGACGGCGCCGGCCGGGTCCGGACGTCGCCGAGAACGGTTCTCGCGTGGCTGGTCAGCCGTCCGTTCCGCAGCACGTGGAAGGCGAGCGCGGGCGGGGCGTCCAGGGTCTTCCACAGCTGCCCCGGCTCCTGCTCCCAGGGCATGAGCGCGCTCGAGGCGACGCCCGGTGCGCAGACCAACGGCAGGTCGGCGAACCGGGTCACGGCCATCGTGTGGGCGTGACCGCACAGCACTCCGGCGACCTGGGGGTGGCGCCGCAGGACGGCGGCGAACCGGTCCGCCTCGCGCAGCCGGATCCCGTCGATGTACGGGAGGCCGAGTTCCGCCGGCGGGTGGTGCAGGGCGACCAGCGTGGGCCGGTCCGGTGCCTCGGCCAGGGTCTCGTCCAGCCAGCGGAGGGTCTGCGGCCGCAACAGCCCGTCGGCGCGGCCGGGCACGGACGAGTCGCACAGGACGATCCGGGTGCCGGCGACGTCCCGGACCTGGTCGACCGGCGCGCCGTCCCCGGTGCCCTCCCCCTCGCCGCCGCCGTCGAGCAGGATCCTGCGCAGCGCCCGCGCCTCGTCGTGGTTGCCGGGGCACACGAGCACCGGGAACCGTTCGTACAGCGGGGCGAGCACGGCCCGCGTCCGTACGTAGGCCTCCTCCGTGCCGCGGTCCGCGATGTCACCGGTGATCAGCACTGCGTCGATCTCGCCCGGCAGTTCCACCAGGTAGCGCACCATCCGCCGGACCCGCTCCTCGGCCCGGGGCCCGTCGTCCAGGTGGAGGTCGCTGAGGTGGGCGAGCACGGTCGGACGGTCGGCGTCGTCCGAGGGGCTAGGCGACATCGTAGAAGCCCTCGCCGTCGAGGTAGCGGGCCGTCATGTAGTCGTGGGTCACGATGCCCTCGACCTCGTGCAGGAGGTGGACCAGCATCGGGTAGGTCATGTCGTTGACCGTGCGGGCGACCCTCTCACCGGGCCGGACCTTCAGCAGCAGGTCGTGATAGCTCTCCAGGGCCTGCAACTCGGTCAGCCGCGGGTAGCCCAGGAGCTCTCCGGTGTGCGGGGAGACCATGTTGACGCAGACGGCGTGCCGGGCGACCTCGTAGCCGGTCTCCCACCGCGACAGGAAGGACTCGGGGTCGACGTACGCCGCCACCGTCCACTCCAGCTGGCTCTCGCCGATCGCCGCGCGGGTGAGCAGCGGCAGCATCGCCCCGCACACCCGGGCGCCGGTCTCGACCAGCCGCGGCCCCTGGGGCGTCAGCTTCAGCTCGGTGTGCGCGGGTCCGTTGTGCACCCCGAGCGCGTCCAGCACCTGGCCGGCGTAGGCCACCAGCAGCTCCTGCTCGGGGCCCTCACGCACCATCAGCTGCGAGCCGCCGAGGAGGTCGTGCACCCCGTTGACACCGAGGTGCTGGGTCTTCCAGATGTCGCACACGTAGTGCTTGCCGTCGAGGCTCACGGTGTTGACGTAGTACTCGGCGCCCACCAGGTACTCCTGGGCGACCACGGCGTCGTTGTGGTGTCCGGTCGCGCTCTGCATCCCCATCAGGCGCTCGAAGGCGGCGCGGACCTCGTCGGCAGTGTCGCAGAAGGAGACCCCGTCGTTGAGCGCACTGCGCACCGGCTTCAGCACGACGCGCCGCGGCTGCGGCCCGTACCAGGCCAGCAGGGCGTCCAGGTCGGTGGCGAGGATCTGGTCCGCGGCGGGCACTCCGGCCGCCCGTACGGTCTCGACCATCCGGAACTTGTCGCGCCGCGCAGGGCTCAGGGCGGTGCCGTTGGTGCGCAGGCCGAGCGCCTCGCTGAGGGTGTCGGCCAGCTCGACGCCGATCTCGGCGCCGGCCAGCAGGGCCACCGGGGCGTACGGCTCGACGGCTGCGAGGGTCTTCTCGGTGTCGCCGCCGTGCAGGACGGTGCCGATGAAGTCGTCCGGGTTGAAGGAGGCCGTGAAGACGGCGGGCGGGCTCTCCTGGCTCTGGACGTGCAGGCAGTCGTAGCCCCGGGCGTGGAAGAGCGGGGCCAGGTGGCTGGCGGTGGAGTAGGCGTCGACGATGGCGACGACGGGTCGGGACTGCGCTGCGCTGGTCATGACGGGGTCTCCTTGCGTACGGGTGAGGTCGGGTCAGTCGACGAGGACCGGGTCGGCCGGGGCGGTCTCGGTCGCGATGGCGGTCTTGGTGTCGATGGCGGCCTTGACCAGGCCCGCGAACAGCGGGTGCGGGCGGGTCGGGCGGGACTTCAGCTCCGGGTGGGCCTGGGTGGCCACCAGGTACGGGTGCACCTCGCGCGGGTACTCCACGTACTCGACCAGATCGCCCTTGGGCGACAGGCCCGAGAACTGCAGGCCGGTCTTCTCCAGGTCCGCACGGTAGGCGTTGTTCACCTCGTAGCGGTGACGGTGGCGCTCCTCGACGTACTGCTCACCGCCGTACACCTCACGCACGATCGAGCCCTCCGCCAGCTTGGCCGGGTACAGGCCCAGACGCATCGTGCCGCCCAGATCGCCCTTGCCGTCCACGATGGCCAGCTGCTCCGCCATCGTGGAGATCACCGGGTGCCTGGCCGCGGCGTCGAACTCCGTCGAGTTCGCCTCCGGCAGACCCGCAAGGTTGCGCGCGGCCTCGATCACCACGCACTGCAGACCCAGGCACAGCCCCAGCAGCGGGACCTTGTTCTCCCGCGCGTAGGTGATGGCACCCACCTTGCCGTTGACGCCCCGGTCCCCGAACCCGCCGGGAACGCAGATCGCGTCCACGTCACCCAGCTGCTCCCGCGCGCCCTCCGGGCTCTCGCAGTCGTCCGAGGTCACCCACTTGATCTCGACCCGGGCGTTGTTGGCGAAACCACCGGCGCGCAGCGCCTCGGTCACCGACAGGTAGGCGTCCGGCAGGTCGATGTACTTGCCGACCAGGGCGACCTTGACGATGTGCTGCGGCTCGTGGACGCGGCGCAGCAGGTCGTCCCAGGTGGTCCAGTCGACGTCGCGGAAGGGCAGGTCCAGGCGGCGTACGACGTAGGCGTCCAGGCCTTCGCCGTGGAGGACCTTGGGGATGTCGTAGATCGACTTGGCGTCGATGGCCGCGACCACCGCTTCCTCGTCGACGTCGCACATCAGGGAGATCTTGCGCTTGATGGCCTGGGGGACCTCGCGGTCGGCGCGCAGCACGACGGCGTCGGGCTGGATGCCGATGTTGCGCAGCGCGGCGACGGAGTGCTGGGTGGGCTTGGTCTTGAGCTCGCCCGAGGGGCCGATGTAGGGCAGCAGGGAGACGTGCACGAAGAACACGTTGTCGCGGCCGACCTCGTGGCGGACCTGGCGCACGGCCTCCAGGAACGGCAGCGACTCGATGTCGCCGACCGTGCCGCCGACCTCGGTGATCACCACGTCGACGTCCTCGGTCGCCATCCGGCGGATCCGGGACTTGATCTCGTTGGTGATGTGCGGGATGACCTGGACGGTGTCGCCCAGGTACTCCCCGCGGCGCTCCTTGGCGATGACCGTCGAGTACACCTGCCCGGTGGTCACGTTCGCCGAGCCGTGCAGGTTGGTGTCCAGGAAGCGCTCGTAGTGACCGATGTCCAGGTCGGTCTCGGCGCCGTCGTCGGTGACGAAGACCTCACCGTGCTGGAACGGGTTCATCGTCCCGGGGTCCACGTTGAGGTACGGGTCCAGCTTCTGCATCGTCACGCGCAGGCCGCGGGCCTTGAGCAGCGCGCCCAGGCTGGAGGCGGTCAGCCCCTTGCCGAGCGAAGAGGCGACACCCCCGGTGACGAAGAGGTGCTTGGACATCGTGGATGAGCGTTTCAGCGTTCCCAAGAGGAGACTCCGTGGTCGGGCGGGGAGGGCGGGGCGGCCGGTGCTAGCGGCCGGCGGTGGAGCTGAGCGGCCGGTCCGGGAGCCGCGCCGGTGGGAGCTCGTCGTCCCGGTCCAGGCTTCCCTGGTTGATGGCGCGTTCGAGCCACCAGCCCGCGAGGAGCGAGGTGACGACCGCGGTGAGCACCAACGAGGTGAACACCGACGGCGAGCCGATCCCCGTGTCGAGGGCGACGGTGGCGAGCACGATGCCGGGGCCGCCGCGGGCGTTCATCGCGACCGCGAGGTGGACGGCGTCGGCGGCCGGCCGCCTGGCCAGCCGGGCCCCGGCGTAGACGCTGACGGCCTTGACGACGCAGGCCACGGCGAGGAAGGCGACGAAGAACGCCGGGTCGAACTGGCGGATCAGGTCGAGCTTCAGCCCGACCACGGCGAAGTAGACGGGGACGAAGAACCCGGTCGCGAAGCTCCGGATGGCCTTGATCGCCTCGTCCGCCGCCGGGCCCGAGGCCGTACCCGCGGCGCCCGCCGTCAGGCCGGAGATCAGTCCGACGACGAAGGCGCCGTACATCGGGGCCACGCCCAGGTAGAGGCAGGCGGCGGCCGAGGCGAGGACGGCGGAGACCCGGACGGCCAGCGGGGCCACCGGCCCGCCGCCGGACGCCGTCAGGCGGCGGCGCAGCAGCAGGCCGACCAGTGCGACCAGTGCGAGGAAGCCCACGGACGCCAGGGAGTGGTAGACGGCCGAGGCGTTCGCCGAGCCGATGCCGAGCTCCGAGGCGAGACCGAAGCCGTTCGTGGTGCTGCCGGCCACGATGCCGACGGCGACCGAGATCACCACGTTGAGGACGATGTCCTCCAGCACCGCGACGGAGAGCACGATCCGGGCGAACGGCGTCCTGGCGATCCCCAGGTCGAGCATGATCCGTGAGATCACCGGGATGCTGGTGATCGCGATGCTGCAGGCGAGCACCAGCGTCAGTGCCGTCCGGTTGCCCGCCGGGCCGAGCAGGTCGGAGGTGTCGAGCACGGAGGTCGCCACCAGGCCGAACGCGAACGGCACCACCATGCCCACCACGGCGATCAGTCCGACCGTACGGCCGTCCTTGCGGGAGAACACCGTCCGCATCTCGACGCCGGCCAGGAACATCAGCAGCAACATGCCCAGCTGGTAGACGAGTTCCAGGCAGACCGCCACCGGCCCCTGCTTGGGGAAGATCCAGTGCTGGACCTGGGGCAGCAGCTGCCCCAGGACCGTGGGGCCGAGCAGCAGCCCGCCGAGGATCTCCCCCACGACGGGCGGCTGCCGGAAACGTCTGAAGAGCCTGCCCGTCAGGTGTGCCGCCAGGAGCAGCAGCACCAGCGCGGACAGGATCTTGAACAGGTCAGTTTGCGCCATGGTGCTGATCCAGGCTCAGGCGGGAGGCGACGGCGGAGCGCGAGCCGGTGTACTTGCCGTGGTAGCCCACGGCCTCGCCCTGCATGGCCCAGAAGGCGAGCTTGCCGATCATCATGCCCGGGTAGACGCGCACGGGGTGGGCGACCTTCATCTCCAGGGTCCAGGGGAAGACGGCCCCGCTGTGCCCCAGGGGCGCCGAGAACTGGATCCAGATGCCGAGGGTGGACGCCGAACGGCAGGCGTAGAGCGTGGCCGCGTAGTTCGGGCTGCCCATGGCCTCCATGGTCCCGCCGAGGTAGAAGCGGCCGGGTTCGAGGACCATGCCCTCGGGGCCCATCTTCACGTGCTCGGCCTTCGGCGGCTCGAAGCAGTCGATGACGTCCTGCTCGTACCAGAGGATGTCCTCGGCGAGCCGGAAGCCGTAGCTGTTGGGCTCGATCCGCTCCGGGTCGTAGTCGTCGATGTGGATCCGGCCCGCCATGACCTCGGCGTGGATCTCAGGTCCGCTCAGGATCACAGCCAGCTCCCCAGCAGCTCGTGGACGGCGGCGCGGTACGCGTCGAGGCCCGCCCCGTTGTCGATGACGGCGTCCGGCTCGATCAGGTCGATCTGCCGGGTGGAACGGTCCGCCCGGGTCGGGTCGTCGCGCTGGTCGAGACGGCTCTGGCGCAGGGCCTCGTCGCACACGACGCGCAGGACGCGGAAACCGTGCGCCCGCAGGGCGGGAGCGTCGACGTGCGGGTCCCGCAGGTCGTCGTTGACGACGAGCTCGGCGTCGGTCCGCGCGAGGCGGCGGGTGAAGTCGTCGGCGAGCGACTCGGGCCGGATGCGGCGCATGGCGTCGGCGAGCGCCTCCATCAGGACCTGGTCCTGGGCGTCCTCGCGCAGGTCGGCGCCGGCCGTGCGGTACACCTGCTCCTGCAGGTGGTAGAGCGGCTCGGCGAGCTTGACCCGGGCGTAGGTCAGGCCCTTGTCCCGGGCGAACTCCTCGATCAGGCCGGCGCAGGTCGACTTGCCGACACCGGCCAGACCGATCACGCAGACGCGCAGCGAGGGGCGGGGCTGGTTGTCGGTCACGAGGTCTCCTGGGGGGCGGGCGAGTTGGCGGTGGCCGGGTCGAGAACGGCGTCCGGGTCGATGTCGAGCGTGCCGGTCAGCCGCACCATGGCCACCTGGTCCAGCGCGGTGCGGAGTTCGGCGAGGGACCGGTAGAAGCGCGCGTAGTCGGGCACCAGGTGGGACTGCCAGGTGAAGAAGGTGGTGTCCACCTGGCGGTCCACGATCTTGTTGAGGTGGGCCCAGCGCTCGTTGTCGTCCGTCAGGTGCCGGACGGCGAGCGGCTCGCCGGGACGGACCTCGGGCAGCAGGATCGCGGCCAGCCGCCTGGGCTCGGCGGAGAACTCGGCCCCGAGCCAGGACTCGAAGACGTCCGGGTCCATGAGGATCTTGTGCCCCGGCTCGTGGCCGTCGAGCCCGGGGTCGACCTGCTCGCGGACGAGCTGTTCGAGCCGCGCGTCGGCGCGGATCGTACCGACTCCGACATACGGGTAGTCGCGCCAGGGGTGCACGCTGATCCGGCCGCCGTCGAGCGTGCAGAACAGCTTGTCGCCGGTGAAGTAGGACCAGCCGGGGCGGCGCAGCGCGGACAGCAGGGTGGTGGTCTTGCCGGCGCCCTTGGGGCCGGCGACGATCACGGCCTCGTCCCCCCGCTGGATGCCGGAGGCGTGCAGCACGACGGTGCCGTTGTCCTCCTCGTGCCGGATCACCAGGTCCCGGACGAAGTCGAGCACCTGGACGGTGGAGGCCTCGGTGATGCGCAGCTGGAAGGTGTTGTCCTTGCGCGCGTCGACCGGGGCGTCGAGCAGTGTGGCGCGGTTGACGTACAGCCGGCGGCCGCCGCGGTCGACGATGTGCGCGTCGAAGTTGAACTCCGCGGCGTTGCTGCGCCGGATCACCGACTGCGGCAGCGTCCAGACCTCGGGGGCGATGTCGGCCGACGGGTCGTAGCCGCGGACCTCGATCCGGAAGGTCGGCTCGTGCGCGCCCTGGTCGGCGAGCAGGTGCCGGAAGAACCGCTGGATCGGCGCGAAGGCGGCCGCCGCGTCGTCGGCGAGGTCGAACCGTACGGTGGTGTGCAGGAAATTCAGGTACTGGATCACGTCTGGTCACTTCCGTTGGCGGGCAGTCCGGTCGTCGAGACCACCCGGAGCAGTGCTTCGGCGTGGGCCTGGAGGGACTGGGCCCAGATCGGGTTGAGCAGTGGGGCGAGGCCGTCGATGCCGAGCTCGAAGGAGACGCTGAGGCCGACCTGGGCACCGGCGGAGTTCTCGACGACGCTCCACTCGCCGGCCAGCCGCTCCAGGTCCCCGGCGGTCTGCTCGAAGCACAGCCGCAGGCCGGGCCGGGTGCTCTCGTTCTGGACCCACGTCACCTCGCTGCCGTTCAGCAGCACGGTCCACTCGGTCGAGCGGCTCTCCCGGTTCCCGGAGTCGAGGACCCGGACGCCGATCACGTGCGGGGCACGGGGCGCGAAGGCGGGGCTGTCCTTGACGACCGCCCACAGCTCTTCCGGAGTGCGACCGGGCACCACGGCCGTCGCATGGATCTCGGGCAACTTGATCACACCTCTCTTGCTAAGCGGCCTTCATGAAGGGGGCGAGGAAGCCGATGTCGAGGCCCGCCGCCCGGGCCAGCCGGGCCCAGACGCGCAGGGTCCGGAGCATGTCCCGCTGCCCCTCCGCGACCAGGCGGTCCGGCAGTTCACCGGGGAAGGCCTCCAGCAGCCGCTCCCAGAGGACCTGGATCCGGTCGACCCGGCAGCTGTCCCCGCCGAACTCCTCGTCCAGGGCGAACACCTCGATCAGGTCGGGTCCGGACGCCTGCACGACCTCGTGCATGCCGTACTCCAGCGCCATCGCCAGACAGTGCGCGTCGTCGACCGGGGCTCGGCCGGCCAGCCGCTGGTCGATGTCCAGGAGCTGTTCGAGGAACCGGAGCTTGGCGGCCTGCTGCATCTGCGGCTGCTCGGAGCCGCCCTCCAGGTCCTCCAGGTAGGCGCGCCCCTCGGCGAGCATCAGCCACGCGGCCTGGACCCAGGCCTCCACGGCCTGGGGGCCGGGCATGGCGTGCCCGCCGCGGACCGCGGGGAACGGGACGAGCCGTTCGGCGACGCCGGTCGCGGCGCCCTGCTGCTGGTCCGTGGTCATGCCGGTACCTCCTCGTTGCGGTAGCCGATGTCGAGCCGGGCGGCGCCGGAGCGCAGCGCGCGCAGCAGGGTGGCGGCGTCCTGGGCGTCGAGCCGCCCCAGGTCGGTGAGCGCGACCGGGTCGACGGTGAGCGGGAGGTCCCCGGTGAGTCCGGGCAGGACGACGCTTCCGCCGGGCGCGACGAGGAGTGAGGCGCCGGGCAGGAACGGGCGCAGGGTGCCGGTGACCTCCACGCGCACGGTGACGGCCTCGGCGGTGCCGGTGGCCCGTACGGTGTCCAGGGCGAGCTGGGTGTAGGCCGCCGCGAGCGGCTGGGCGGCCGCCGACGGCGCCAGGGTGCCGGCGATCTCCTTGCGGAGCCGCTCCAGGTCGGCGGCCACCGCCGCCACCCGGTCGCTCCGCCAGGTGCCGTCCGCCACCAGCCTGCTCCAGCGCAGCGCGTACCACTTCCTGGTGGTGTAGACGTCGCCGTGGTGCGAGAGCAGCGCGTCCATCACGTGCAGCAGGACGTTGTACGCGTAGCCGACGCGCCCGCGGCTCTCGCCGGCCGCCTCGGCGAGCGCGGTGTGCGCCACCTGCTCCAGCGCGACCTGAAGGGACGCCCTCGACCAGACCGTGGCGAGCCCGGGGAGTTCGTCGAGGAACGGGGCGGTGCCGTCGAGGGCGATGCCGTTGACGATCCGCTCGGTCTGCTTGCGGCGCGGCTCGCGCTGCTTGTCCCAGCCGCGGAACCCGGCCACCGCCGCCTCCGGCGCGAGGCCCGCGAGGCGCCGCAACTCCGCGAAGTTCGAGGCGAGTTCGGCCTCGCTGAAGGAGACCACCTCGAGGTGGTGGCCGTCCTCGAAGATCTTGGTCGAAATGCGCGGCCCCTCGATCGGGTCGCGCTGGATGCGGATGAAGTCCAGGTCGCTGGTGGCGTTGGCCAGCCCGTGCACGGGGGAGCTGGTCAGCAGCAGCAGGCCCTCGCCGACCCGCTCCCGCATCAGCGCGGACAGCCAGTCGGGGTCGAGACCGCGTCCGGAGAGGAACGCCGACACGTGTCCGTGGCGGCGCGCCGCCAGGTCGTCGGGCGACAGGGCATGGGGAAAGCCGGGTGGTGCACCCATCAGGGTCGATTTCCTTCCTTCGGTCAGGAGAGGGCGGCCGGCTCGGCGGCCTTCGGCTGCTCCACGCCCAGCTCCCGCAGGACCAACTGGGCGGGCAGCGTGTTGTCCACGGCCACCGGTGCCGTGCCGTGCGGGATCCGGGGACCGATCGCGGCGTGGACGGCGTGCAGCCGGCTGTCGCCGGTATAGACCACGTGGGCGCCGCTCTTGGGCTGGCGGCGCACGGTCACGCCGTCGGCCGACAGCGGTGCCGTCGGCTGGTAGTCGTCGTCCAGGACGAGGAACACCACCGGCGGCGGCACGGCGTCCCCGGCCAGCGGCCGCCCGCGGTCGTCCAGGAACCCGCGCACCACCGGCCGCCCGTTCTCCGGGTCGGTCAGGGTGCGCAGCGCCGCCATGGCCCGGGCCATGGCCTCGCCGGCCCGCCCCGGGTCGGCCGGGCCGGTGGCCCACAGCGAGCCGTTGTTCGCCGGGTGGTAGATCACCTCGGAGTGTTCGACGTCCAGCGCGCCGGCGGTGGCCGGGGCGGCGAGCCCGGCCCGCACCAACTGGTCGTTCACATGGACCAGGTGGGTGCAGCCGACCATGCCGTGGTCCGCACCGAGGACCACCGTGTCCTCGGCCCGGGCCCGGTCAAGCACCCGTCCCAGGAGCGCATCGGCGTCCTGGTAGCAGGCCCTGAGGTACGACCAGGCGCGGTCGGCGATGTCCGGCCGGTGCGCCGCGCTCTTCTCGTCGCACCAGCCCAGCAGTTCGTGGCCCACGTCGTCGGTCATCGGCAGGTAGACGACCACCAGGTCGGCCGTGTGCTCCTGGAGCACCGCCTCGGTGGCCGCACCGAACGCCCGGGTGACGCAGCCCACCGAGGAGAGGAACACGTCCTCCGCGGAGCCGTCCCCGCCCTCGGCCAGGCGGGGCCCGAAGACGCCGGCCCGGTAGAGCGGGCCGACCCCCTCGCCCGCGAACGGCGGGCACTGCCGCAGCCGTTGGACGAGCGGACCGTTGCGGCCGCCCGTCCGCGGCTCCCAGACACCGGTGTGGACGAGCAGCGGGCCGCACGCCCCCCGGACGCAGGCCACCCAGGTGGCGTGGCCCGCGTCGTCGAGGAGCAGCGGCTGCCAGCCGCCACCCGGGGTGAGCACCAGTTCGGCGCCCGCGGCCCGCACCCGCACGACGTCACCGGTCGCGCCGGTCTCCACGTCCACCCAGGACTCGGCGATCTGCCAGGCCTGCACCGCCGGCCCGGGAGCGAGCTCCAGGAAGGCGTGCCGGGTCAGGCGCCGGCTGTACGCCTCGACGGCCCCGTCGACGTACGGTCCGACCGCGCCGGCCTCGTCGAACACCCAGGGCGCGTGGACGAAGGCGCTGCGCCGGTCGCGTTCCCAGGCCGTCTCCCAGACCGTCGGGACGGCCGGGAAGCGCGGGTCGAAGCCGCTGACGTGTTCGGCGACCCCGTCGCCGGCCCCGGGCACGGTGTAGCCGGTGACGCCGTGCTCACTCGGCCAGGCGCCGGTGAACAGGGTGGCCAGCGAGGGCGGCGTCTGGCAGTTGGGGTGGGCGGGACGCGCCGCCGCGACGGTGCCGCGCGCCCGCATCCGGGTGACGGCGGGCAGCGCGCCCTCCCGTTCGAGGCGGTCGACCACCCAGTGGGCGGCCGCGTCCCAGACGACCCAGTAGACCGTCATCGTGACCTCAGCTCCGTCAGCAGCGCCGGGAGGTCGGCGACGGAGTCGCACTCGTACCCGGCCCGGCCGGTCAGGCCCTCGGCCAGCTGGTCCGCGTACTTGCCGGTGCGCACCTGCACGGTGGTCAGCCCCGCCGCCTCGCCGCCGGCGATGTCGGTGCCGGCGTCGTCGCCGACCACCACGCAGGCGCTCGGCGGCAACCCGAGCGACCGGGCGGCCAGCTCGAAGAAGTCCGCGGCGGGCTTGCCCAGGATCCGGGCGGTGGTGCCGGCGGAGTACTCCACCGCCGCCACCAGCGCACCGGTGTCCAGGTGGTCGCCGTCCGCCCGCTTGAAGTAGCGGCCGCGCTGCAGCGCCACCAGCTCGGCCCCGCCACGCACCGCGCGGAACGCCTCGTCCAGTGCCCGGTAGTCCAGGACGTCACGGCAGTCGCCGATCAGTGCGTGGGTGTACGGCGGTTCGGCCACGAGGTTCGGCAGCTCCCCGAGCAGCGCGCGGGAGACGAGCGGGTACACCCGGGTGCCGGGCGCGGCGAGGAGCTGCTGCGCCGCGACGACCGGGGTGAACAGCTCCTCCCGGCGGACCGGCAGTCCGTAGTCCACGAGCTCGTCATGGATCCGGGCTGCGGGCTTGGAGTCGGTGTTGGTCAGGAACCGGAGCGCCAGCCCCGACTCCCGCAGCGCCTGGACGGCCGCGGCCGCGCCCTCGACGGCCTTGCCCTGTGCGTAGAGCGTGCCCTCCAGGTCGAGCAGGACGGCACGGATCGCTGCCTCCGGCATCAGACCACCGGCCTGGCCAGCTCGGGGCGGGCGGCGACGGCGTCCTTGAGGAAGGTGCGCTTGGAGTAGAAGCCCCGCTCGCTGTTCAGCCCGCGCTCCCGCAGGAAGGACTCCAGCCAGGTGGCGATCTCCGCCATCTCCTTCGAGACGTCCGCCTCGTCGGGCTCCACCGCGGTGCGGCTGCGCAGGTACTCCAGCTCACACTGGTTGAGGGTGACGTCCCGGGCGTCGACCAGGCTGCAGTGGTCGAAGAAGATCCCGTACACGTGCCCGGTGCGCGCGGACTCGAAGTTGATGTCGTAGCGCACCCTGCGGAAGGACGGCAGCCGGACGGCCTCGACCTTGAGCTCCTCCGTGACGTACCGCTCGAAGCCGCCGTCGTCGGCCAGCGAGAGACCGTAGGTGTGGGTCTCCCGCCGCTCGAAGGCGTCCTCCGCGTACCACTTCCGCTTGAGCAGGTGCTTGCCGTCGGTCGTGGGGATGAAGGAGGCGTAGCCGCGCTCGTCCTCGGTGGGGCCGGTCACCTCGAAGAGGTGGTTGAGGTAGTCCCAGGCCTGGTACTCGTCCCGGTACTCCATCAGGTAGCCGGGCAGCGCGCCACCCTTGACGTCGCGGTACAGCTCCAGGGTGAACGTCCAGGCGTCCACCGGCGGCGTGAGCGTGTACTTGTACTCCAGCTCCTTGCCGGGGAAGCACTTGCGGTAGTAGCGCTGGTGGTTGTTGAGGAAGAGGAACTGCTCGGCGTGGCGGGCGAGCGCCTGCGGGAGCCAGCCCAGCTCCTCGATCCCGGCGGCCGGGACGGGCTCCTCGGTGATCCGGATGAAGCAGGCGTCCTCGGCCAGGAAGCGGATCTGGCTGTGGACGTGGGCGGACGTCCCGTCACTGCTCACGTAGAAGAGCGGCACCAGCGGCCCGTTCGCCGCGTCGCTCACCGCGGCCACCGCCGCGCGGAGTTCCGCGCCGGGGAGCATGTCGGGGAACAGGCCGGCGCCCTGCGCGACGGCGCCGTGCGTCCGGGTGCCCGCCACGTCGCGGGCCTCCAGCCGGACGGTGCCCAGCGCGGCCCAGTCGACGACCACGGTGTTGCCGGGGAAGGTCTGCTCGAAGGGCCGGTCGAGCGGCACCAGGACGACGGGGTCGGCGTCGGCGAGCGGGGCGGTCCCGTTCAGCAGGTGCAGTCCGCCGAGGACGAGCCAGGCGGCCTGCGGGCGGCCCGCCGCGTCGGCGGTGCCGGGGGTCGTGCTGCTCACGTCATTCTCCCTTGTGACCGGTGGTCGCGACAGTTCCATTGCTGATCACTGCTTCGGTGCCGGTGACACCCGCCGCCGCCACCGCCGGAACTCCCGCCTCGCGCAGGAGGATCGCCAGGTGGCCGAGGGCCGAGCCCTGGTCGAAGACGAAGCCGGACACGTGCTCGATCAGCACCGAGAGCACCGCGTACGGGCGCGAGGCGACGACGATCGGCTTCTGGTCGAAGGCCTTGACGGCGTCCAGGATGCGGGCGAGGCCGTCGTGCTCGCTCACGTCCTGCGACTTGTTGATGCTCACCGCGGGCCCGATGGACAGGCGGCGCAGCAGCTCGTCGTCGTCCAGGCGCAGCAGCGGACCCTGCGCGGTGCCGGGCGAGATGGACACCTCGCCGTGGGCCACCACGACCGTGTCGTCACCGTCGAGCACGGAGTAGTCGACGAAGAACAGGCCCGGCCCGTCCAGGACCCACTCGATGGTCACCGGACCGTACTTGTCGTGCATCGCGGTGGTGAACCGGGCGATCTCGTCGAGGTGCTCCAGCAGCGCCTCGCCGCTGGGCGCGGCCGACACGTTCTCGGGCGCGTCGAAGCCGAGGGAGATGTCGCCGACCACGATCGTCTCGCCGCCGGCGGTCCCCCGGTTGAGCGCCATCAGGCCCTCGTCGGTGTACTCGACCACGAGGCCGTCGCCGGCCCGGCGGGAGATCACGCCGAGGCTGCCGCGGATGAAGTCCCGGACCACGACGGCGTGCAGGAGGGTGCCGTCGGCCGTGGCACCGGTGGTCAGCGCGAGCTGGTCGAGCACCTCCTCCTTGGGCACGACGATCTGACGCAGGGTGTCACCGAAGTCCAGGACGCACTCGTTCGAGCCGCCCGACAGCTCCTCCCGGAGCCGGCCGGCGGTGGCCTCGTCGTGCAGGCCCCGGCCGTTGAACTGGAGCACCCAGCCGGCGCCCACGGACACCCCGACGGAGTGCGCCATCCGGTGGGCCGGTCCGCGCTTGGCCGTGTAACCGCCGTAGACGGCCGCGACCTCGGCCAGGTGGAACGAGGCGGGCAGCTCGTCGAAGTACAGCCGGTAGGACTCGGCCACCGGCTCCGACGAGACGCGCGACTGCTCGCGGACGGCCGTCAGCGGGCGGACCTGGATGAGGTGCAGGCCCTCGTCGTCCACCGCCCACTCGACGTCGACGTCCCCTCCCTGCTGCTCCCGCAGCGCCCGCGCCAGCTCGACCACCTGGGCCAGGGCCTCCTGGTCACCGGCCGGGTGGGAGGCGTCGGCGTCCGCGAGCTCGGCCGAGTCGGTGCGCTGCGGCACGGCGACACCGGCCACCAGCTCGTCGGCGAGCCCCTCGACGTACTCGATGCTCACCCGCTGGTCCTCGGCGCCGTCCAGCCCGGTGAACGCCACGCCGGCGAGGCGCGGACGCACCAGGCGCTGGACGATGACGGCCAGCCGCGGCGCCGGGTCGAAGTCGCCGGCCCGGATGCGGGCGGCGACGGCGGGGGCCTCGTAGTAGGAGCGCCAGCACTGCTCGACGGCCGCGATCGCCTCGTCCGCGCCGCGCACACCCAGGATCGACTGGTGCACGCCGGCCTGGCTGGAGCCCTCGGTGTCCTCGTCGAGTCCGGAGGAGCGGACCGCGAGCTCCACGTCGGCGTCCTTGAACACCTCGTTGAGGCGGGCCCGGAGCAGCTTGCGGGCGTCGTCGCCGAGCCGGATCTGCGCGCCGGTCTTCTGGATCCGCTCGACGGTGTCGGTGAAGAACGCGCCCACCGTCGCCTTGAGGTCGCTGAACGCCTCGGCGAGGTCGGCCCGGTGCTCGTCGGTGAGCGAGTCCACGAACTCCCCGGCCGGCACCACGAAGGCGGTCGGCACCCGGAAGGCGTGGCTGGAACGGGCGAGCTGCGCGAACTTGGGGCCCACCTCGGCGACTTCGACGCTGGCGCCGAGTCCGGGGAAGCGCTGACGGGCGAACTGCTTGTCGAAGTCGACGTGGATGTCGCTCGACCGCGGGCCTACGGAGCCCTGGTACTTGCCGTCGTAGAGGACGATGTCACCCTGGGGGCGCCACCACATCATCTGACCGATGTTGATGCCGCTGTACACCCGGACCCGGTTCATCGAGTAGAGCTGCAGGGTCCACTGCCCCGTGTAGCCGATGTCGCCCAGGCTCGCGGAGAGGTTGATGAACAGGCCCAGTCGGGCCACCGAGGAGCGCGCCGCGAAGGTGGGCGCGTAGTGCTCGCTGCCGAGCACCTCGATGGTGTGGGCCAGGTAGAGTCTCCCCGGTTCGAGTACGTATCCCTCCTCCGGGATCTCGATCTCCTCGAACTCATTGGTCTGCCGGGCGTCCAGCGGCATCGTCTGGTAGACCCGCAGGGTCTTTCCGAGCCGGAAGTTGTAGCTGTTCGGGTTGACCTGCTCAGGTGTGAACGGCTCGATGGTGATGCGGCCGTTCGCTCGCTCGCGCGCTATCTCGTTACCCGTGAGAATCATCGTTATCCATCCAGTCGCTCCCGATGTGGGGGGCACTACGTGTGCGGGGAGGTCCTTCGGCCGTACGGCTCGCCCGGCGCGGTGGTCCGCCTGGGCGGCTGCCTAGGATCGGTCGTCCGCCGTGACCTGCGCAGTTGTCACCGACGAGGCCACCGGCAGGCCGCCCCAGCCGGTATCGCCGGGAAGGGCGACCATGATCGCGCCCGCGATGAGTGCGAGGCCCGAGAATCCGAGGGCGATTCGTCCGACGAAGCGCCGGGCGAGCTCGCCCGCACTGAGGTTTCGCATGCTGTTCGTCATCCAGTCATGAGGAACCCCTTGCGTCACAAGGGGTGGGGTGTTGATCACCTTGCCACGAGCCCGCATTAAGATACGGCGCGCTGACCGTGCACCTTGCTGCATGGCAACAAGTTCCGCGGCGTGCAGACCGGTTCGAAACGGGGTAATTCCGGCATATGGATAGACGTGCGGTCGACTCGCAGCTCCTCCATCAGCTGTATGGATATGTGCTCTCACGCAAGGATCCCGTTGCCCGGGTTGCCGACTTCGCCACCGTCTACGGGGGTTCGGCCGAGGAGGCCGAGGAACTCGCGGAACAACTGCTCGCCATGGGCCTGCTCGCCCACGACCCGCGCGGAGGCCTGGTCGCGATCTCCCCGGACGAGGCCGTCGCCCGGCGCGTCAGCCCCCTCGAGCGCGAGATGCGCGCGCGACGCTCCCTGATCGAGCGCAGGCGCGGCCAGCTGATGTCCTTCCTGCCCGTCTTCGAGGCGAGCCTGAGCAATCACCAGTCACCCGGACCGTTCGAGGTGATCGAGAGCCTCCCCGCGGCCCTGACCGCGATCGAGGAACTCGCGGCCGGCTGCGAGGACGAGGTGTTCACGGCGCAGCCGGGCGGCGCCCGTGCGGCCGACATCCTCGAGGAGGCCGCGCCCCGCGACGAGGCGATCCTGCGCCGGGGCATCCGGATGCGCGTGCTGTACCAGCACACCGCACGGTTCAGCCCGGGCACCAATGTCTACGTCGAGAGGATCAGTCGGCTCGGCGGCCAGGTACGCACGCTGGACGACCGTTTCACCAGGATGCTGGTCTTCGACCGGAAGACCGCCGTCATCGCGGTGCCCGGCAACCCGAACGCCGCCGCCATCGTGCGGGAACCGAGCATGGTCGCGTTCATCGTGGACACCTGCCAGCGCCTGTGGCTGATCGCCCAGCCCTTCACGGCGGAGTCGAGCTCGCACGCCGAGATCGAGAGCAACCTGCGCGAGGCGATCGTCCGGATGCTCACCGAGGGCATGACGGACTCGTCCATCGCGCTGCGCCTGGGCATGTCCGTACGGACCTGCCGCCGCCACATCGCCGACCTGATGACGGACCTGAAGGCACAGAGCCGCTTCCAGGCGGGCTACGCGCTCGCCATGTCACAGCTGCTCAACACCGACGCGCGGGCCGACACCGGCGAGAGGTGACGTGCCGGTCCCTCCGCGCGGACGTCCGTTCGTCTCCTGGTCCCGCGACGACGACCGGTGATCCGGCCCCCGGCTCCGCCACGCCCTCAGACGCCGAGGCCGACGTCGGCGAAGGGCGGGGCACTCAGGCCGAGCGCGCCGCCCGGCGAGCAGGACGAACCACATCACGCACCCCGGCGTCGGACGCCCGCACTCACGGTTCCAGGGAGTTCCTCCAACTCGCTTGGCGACAAGGTACGTTGAGGCATGACGCAGACAACCCTTCCACCGACGCCGGGGACCGCCGTACTACCCCCGGCGCTGCGCGGGTGGCTCGGACCGGTTGCGGGGTCCGCCGCGTCGGTGGTCGCCCTGCTCGGGGTCCGGTACGCCGGTGAGGGCGGGCCGGGGAGGGCGGACGCGCGGGTCGGGGCCGCGGTGGAGGGGGTGCGGCCGCCGTGGCGGTCCGTCGCACTGCTCCTGGACTCCCTGGGGGAACCGGTGGGGGCCACGGCGCTGGTCATGGCCGTCATGACGGGCTGTCTGCTGCTCCGGCGCCCTCGCGCGGCGGTGTTCACGGTTGCCGCGGTCGGCGCGACGGTGGGGGCGGCGACGCTGCTCAAGCACCTGGTGGGGCGCACGATCCACGGCGAGAACCTGTCGTACCCGAGCGGGCACACCGCCTTCGCCACCTCGCTCGCCCTCACGGTGGCACTGCTCGCGACCGGCCGCCCCGGCCAGGACGGCCACCCCAGCCGGTACGGGTTCGGGCTGGCCGCGGCGCTGGTGGCCGGTGCCGCCATGGGCTGGGCGCAGGTCGCCCTCGGCGCCCACTACCCCACCGACGCCCTCGCCGGCTGGTGCACCGCCCTGGCGCTGGTACCGGTGACCGCCTGGCTGGTGGACCGGACGGCCGACCGGCGGGCCCGTCGAAGGGCCGACGCCGGTCGACAGCCGGGTCGCTGACACGCCGCTCCCCGAGGCCGCGTCACGCCAGGCGGCGGAACACCGGTTTCACCGGCCGCCCGCCCAGCCAAGGGGTGGGGTCACCGGCGTCCAGGGCCTTCCGGTACACGGCGCACGCCCCCGCCACCACGTCGACGGTGTGGTCGATGTCGGCCTCGTCGAGTGCGCTGCTCACCACGAACGACGGGGCCAGCACCCCGCCCGCCAGGAGCTGTCGCAGGAACAGGGTGCGGTATGGCTGCGACGGCTGTCGCCGCTCGTCGAGGGTGGCGTACACCAGGTTGCTGGCCCTGCCCCGGACCACGACGTGGTCGCCGACGCCCGTGGCGGCGGCGGCCTCGCGGACACCGGCCGCCAGCCGCTCCCCGAGGGCGTGCAGTCGCGCGGTGACGCCCTCCTCGACGTAGGTGGTCTGGACAGCCATCGCGGCGGCCAGCGAGTGGGTCTCCGCGCCGTGTGTGGTGGACAGCAGGAACACCCGGTCGCCGACCCCGCGAAGCCCGCCCCGCTCCATCAGGTCGCGGCGCCCGGCCAGCGCGGAGACGGCGAAGCCGTTGCCCAGCGCCTTGCCGAAGGTGGAGAGGTCGGGGGCGACTCCGTACAGGCCCTGGGCGCCGGCCTCGGACCAGCGGAAGCCGGTGATCATCTCGTCGAAGACCAGGACGCAGCCGTGCCGGTCGGCCAGTTCGCGCAGGCCGGCGAGGTATCCGGGCGGCGGCTCGGTGTGGCCGGCGGGTTCGAGGACCAGGCAGGCGACCTCGCCCCGGTACCGGGTGAGCAGTTCCTCGGTGGCGGCCAGGTCCCCGTAGGGGAAGGCCACGGTGAGTTCGGTGGTCGCGGCCGGGATCCCGGCGGACATCGGCGTGGTGCCGATGAACCAGTCGTCGACGGAGAAGAACGGCTGGTCCCCGCAGACGGCCACCAGCCGGCGGCCGGTGACGGCGCGCGCGAGCCGCACGGCGGCGGTGGTGACGTCGGAGCCGTTCTTCGCGAACTTCACCATCTCGGCGGTCGGCACCGTGGCCAGGAAGTGTTCCGCGGCCTCGACCTCCACGACGGACGGCCGGACGAAGTTGCTGCCGCGGTCGAGTTCCCGCCGCACCGCCTCCAGGACGCGAGGGTGGGCGTGGCCGAGGCTGACCGAGCGCAGGCCGGAGCCGTACTCGACGTAGCGGTTGCCGTCGACGTCCCAGACGTGGGCGCCGCGGCCGTGGCTGATGACCGGGGCCAGGCCGTCGGGGTACTGGTCGTCGCCCTTGGCGTAGGTGTGGGCGCCGCCGGGGACGAGGGCGTGCAGCCTCTCGTTCGCGGACCGCGACCGGGGCAGGGAGAACTCTTCGGCGTCCACGCCGGACCTCACCTCTCCTCTTGGCTCAGGGCTTCGGCGAGGCTCGGTGCCTTCCGGTCCCGCTCGGACATCGATGTGGCCGGCAGCGGCCAGGGGATGGCGAGTTCGGGGTCGTCGAAGGCGATCGTCACGTCCTCGGCCGGGTCGTGCGGGCGGTCGATCCGGTAGGAGACGTCGGCCGTCCCGGTCAGCGCCTGGAAGCCGTGGGCGCAACCCGCCGGGACGTACACGCTCGCCTGGGTGTCGCCGGACAGTTCGAAGAAGGCCCGGCCGCGGTAGGTCGGCGAGTCCGGCCGCAGGTCCACCACGACGTCGAAGACCCGCCCGTACGAGCAGCGCACCAGCTTGGCCTCGCCGGCGCCGGAGCGCAGGTGCAGGCCGCGCAGCACGCCCCGGACCGAGCGGGACAGGCTGTGCTGGACGAAGGCGTTCGGGTCGAGGCCCACCGAGCGGAGCACGTCGGCGTCGAAGGTGCGGCAGAAGAAGCCGCGCTCGTCGGCGTACGGCGTCGGTTCGAACAGGTACGCGCCGGCGATCGCCGGAACTCCGGTCACCTTCACGGCGTCTCCCTCGGAGTGTCGGCCCTCGAGGTGTCGGTCCTCGGGAAGAGGGCGGTGGTCAGGGCGGTGAACTGCTGCTCGAGCTGCCGACTTGCCGTCCGGTTCCGCTCCTCGAGGGTCTGCCGCAGCTCCGCGGACCGTTTCTCCAGCTCCCGGAACTGCTCGAGCAGCCGGTCGGGGTCGACCTCGCGCGCGGGGTGGCAGTACGCGCCCAGCCCCATCCGCTCCATGAGGGCGTCGCTCTTCGCCGCGTAGCTCAGGGCGAGGGTCGGTGTGCCGGCCTTCAGGGCGCAGACCAGATTGTGGTAGCGGGTGGCCACCACGGTGTCGGCGGCGGCCGTCTCCGCCGTCAGGTCGGCCAGTGAGGTCGCCTCGACGGCGGAGGCCAGCGGCGAGTCCACCGCGTCGAGGATCGCGGCGACCACGCGCGCGTCGACCCCGTCGCCGGTGAGCAGCCGGACCGGCCGCCCGTCCTCGACCAGCGCACGCACGAAGCGGGTCGTGCCGTCGAGGTAGCGCCGGTGGATCCGCTCGGCCCGCGCGCGGTCGTCGTTGCCGCCGTGGAAGTCCATGACGCCGACGCAGACCGGGCCCGGGGAACCCGGCGGGCCCGGGGAGGCGGTGCCCGGCGGCGTCGGCAGGGCGAAGGCGAGGTCCGGGTGGACCGCGTCCCGTGCGGTGTCCACGCCCATCGCCCGCACGGCGTCGCGGGACAGCGCGTCCCGGTAGGACCGGTAGGCGGCCAACCGCGCCGACCAGCGCACCAGGGCCCGGGTCGGCCGGTCGGCGATCGCGGCGGCGCCGACACCGACCAGCGCCACCCGGGTGCCGAACAGCCGGCCGGAGGCGCAGAGCAGGAACAGCGCGTACGGGAAGCCCCAGGGCCGCAGCGGCAGCGTGGCCTCCAGGACGCCCATGCCCGGCACGATCACCACGTCGTGCCGGCGCACCCAGGCGGCGGTGCGGACGGGGTCGACGAGTTTGCCCAGGCCCTTCGCCGCGATCGCGCCCGCCCGCGAGGCGGTCCGGTACTCGCCGCGGTACCAGTTCAGCCGGGTGGCGGGGATCCGGTACCGGGCCGCGACGACCTCGGGTCCGCCGCACAGCGCGTCCACGGCCGCCTCGGGGTGCTCGGCGCGCAGGTAGCCGAGCACGGCCTCCAGCGACCCGTCGTTGCCGAGGTTGCCGGAGCCGAGCAGGCCGAACAGCCCGACCCGCACGGGGGTTTGCCTCGTTCGCGCCGGTTGCCTCGTTCGCCTCATGTCCGCCGCCCCTCGCGTCCGGCCACCAGGGCGTCGACGGAGACCGTGAGCCGGGCCGGATCGGCCGGGGCGCGGTCCTCGACCCGCTCGCCCGCGCCCGGCCGCAGCCGGCTGGTCATCCAGGTGGCCAGGTGGCGGCGGCAGGCGCGCCGGTCGTCCGGGGAGAGCGGCGCCCGCCGGATCGCCGAGGCGAAGCCCCAGACGTACTCGGCGAGCAGGCGGGGCGTCGGGTGCAGCGGACCGGCCCGGCGCGGGTCCAGGTTGACGCACCGGGAGCGCTTGGAGGGGTTCGCCCGCTCGGCGCGGGTGGGGTGGTCGCGGCGGAAGTACAGCAGCTCCGGCACCTGGTGGAAGGGCCCGTGCAGGGTGATCTCTGCGACGAAGGTGCGGTCCGCGTGGTGGTAGCTGTCGTGCGGCTTCACCCGGCGCAGCACGTCGGCCCGCATCACGCCGTAGAAGTCGTCTCCCCCGGGCTCGAACAGCAGGCTGCGGAAGCGCTCCGGCGCGTACGGCGAGTCGGTGGCGAGCCCGTACTCGTAGGGGACCTTGACCCGGCCGTTCTCGTCGATGACGGCCTGGCCGGAGTGGGCGAGGATGATCTCCGGGCGCTCGTCCAGCGCCTCCACGCAGCGCAGCAGCAGGTCGCGGGCGTAGAGGTCGTCGTGCGAGGCCCACTTGAACAGCTCGCCGCGGCACTGGGTGAAGACGTGGTTGTGGTTGGGCGCGGCGCCGATGTTCCGGGGCAGTCGGAGGTAGCGGATGCGCGAGTCCCGGGCGGCGTAGCGGCGGCAGATGTCCCGGGTCGAGTCGGTCGAGGCGTTGTCGGAGACGACCAGCTCGAAGTCCTCGTAGGTCTGGCCGAGCAGGGCCTCCAGCGACTCGGCGAGGTACTCCTCTCCGTTGTACACGGGCAGGCCGATGCTCAGCCGGGGAACGGCGGTCACGGTGTCCTCACTTCGGGGATGGGTTCGTGGTGGCGTTCGCGCAGGGCGGTCCGCAGTTGCAGCCACCACAGGGCCGAGCCGCAGGCGGTCGCGGCGGCGACGCCCCAGGCGGAGCCGACGGTGCCGGCCGCGGCCGCCCCGCCGAGCCCGCCGCCGAGGTAGCAGGCGGAGGCGAACAGTTGGCAGCGCAGGCTGCGCCGGGCCGCGGCGAGGGCGCGCAGCCCGGCCGCCGCGCCGCTGCCGAGGCCGGCGCCGGCCACGCCGAGGGTGGCCGGGACGATGAGCTGGGAGGCGGAGTGCCAGACGTCGCCGAGGACGAGTTCGCCCGCCCGGTCCGGCATCAGCAGCAGCGCCGCGCCCCACAGCAGCGCGGCGGCGGCCTGTCCGCCGCCGAGCAGGAGGCAGAACCGGCCGAGCCGGTTCGGTGACCGCCGCAGTACCCGGGCCGCCTCGGCGACGGTGACCAGCGACAGTCCCATCAGCAGGGCGAGGAACGGGCCGAGCAGGAGCTCGGCGCCCCGGACCGCGCCCACCGCGCCGACCCCGGCGATCGCGCCGAGCCCGTACGCCCGCAGCTGGCCCGCGCCGCTGAGGCTGACGTTCTCGACCAGGTACCGGCTGCCGAGGTCGCGCTGCTCGCGCAGCCAGCCGCGGGCCCGGGCCACCCGGGGCCGCAGACCGGACTGGAGGCAGCCGTACCCGGCGGCGACCGCGGCGGAGGCGCCCCAGGCGAGCAGGAAGGCGGCCACGGTGCCCACCCGGGCCGCCAGCACCATGGCGGGGACGAGAACGACGCCCTGCACCAGGTCGTTGCTGAAGGCCTTCTTCCCGCTTCCGGCGGCGAAGAACGCGAACCGCCAGGCGTCCTGGAGCAGCAGCGCGGGCAGCGCGACGCCCAGGCAGGCGAAAGCGGGCCCGACCCGGCCGCCGAGGCCGAGCCCGACCAGCAGGCACACCCCGCCCAGGGTGGCCCCGACGGCGAGCGCGGCCCCGGTCGCCCGGGCCGCGGCCGCCCGCCAGGGCGCGTCCGGCACGCCGCTGAAGCGCACCACGAGCGGGTCGGTGGCCAGCCCTCGGGCGACGTTGAGCACCACGCCGTAGGTCAGCCAGGCCAGGCTGAACACGCCGAAGGCGCTCACTCCCAGCTCGCGGGCCACGTAGATGCCCACCGCGAAGTTGGTCATGCTGGAGGCCGCCTGGTCGGCCAGCCCCCAGGACAGCCGGCCGACGACGGCCCGCGCGGCGCTGCGCCGGGCCGGCGCCGGCGCGGGCCCGGCGGCCGGCGCCGGTGCCTCCACGCCCTCGGTGGTCATCGGCGTCAGGCCTTGATCAGCCCGGCGCCCCGGAGGGCGTCGGCCGCGACGGCGACGGTGTCGAAGGGCAGCCCGGAGCGCTCGGCGACGTCCAGCAGGCTGTGCCGGCCGTCGGAGAGGCTGAGCACCCACAGCATGGCCATCTGCGCCTCCTTGGCGTCGCTGCGCCCGCCGAGCGAGTCGTACAGCCCGCGCCGGCCCAACTGCGGTTCGCCGTACGGGCTGAGGTTGAGGTAGCTGCGGTTGCGGTCGAGCAGGGAGAAGGCCTCGCGGCAGACGGCGAGGGTGTCCGCCATCGCCTCCGGCCGCACGAAGTCCGGGTTGTCCGCCGAGGTGTGGTACTCGGGGTACCCGGCGTACGGGGTGCGGCTGAGCGAGCCGACGCCGAGGTCGAAGCCGGGCGAGCAGAACTGCCGCTCGTCGTAGCCGTACGGGGTGAACTCGGTGATGCGGTGGGGGCGTCCCGAGGCGGCCAGGACGTGCCGCAGCACCCGGTCGATCTCCGCGTCGCCGCGCCGGCTCTGCTTGTACGTCAGCTGCCCCCGGTCCCCGGCGCAGGCCAGCACCAGGCCGTGCTTGACCCGTTCCACCCGCTCGGCGTTGCGGGCCAGCCAGGTGATCGCCCCGATGGTGCCGGGGGCGAACAGGAAGCGGTAGGTGTGGTACGGCGTGCGCTGCGCCAACTCCCTTGCCAGGAAGGTCGCCACGGCGATGCCCGCCAGGTTGTCGTTGGCCAGCGACGGGTGGCAGACGTGGCAGGAGACGATCACCTCGTCGGCGACCTGCCCGGGGACGACGTGCTCGGCGTAGGTGAGGTGGCCGTCCGCGAGCGTGGAGTCGATGCGCACCTCGTAGTCGCCGTCCGGCAGCGCGTCCAGGGTGTCCTGGGCCAGGCAGAACCCCCAGTCGGCCGTGTAGTAGCTGGTCCGGTACGGCACCCAGCTCGGGTGGTCCGGCAGGGTGTGGAGGTGCCGGCGCAGTTCGGCCAGCGGCACGGTGGCCGCCACCGGCACGCTGTAGCCGACCACGTGCAGGCTGGACGCGGCGAAGTCGACGACCCGGCGGCCGGTGGCGTCGGCGATGTACGCATCCCGGATGTTCCACTCCTGCGGCACCGTCCAGTCGAGCACCTGCGTCCCGGTCGGCACCTCGTGCACCCGCAACGGAAGGTACTCGCCGACGATCTCCAGGGTGGCGCGCACGCCGTCGCCGGTGATGCTCCGGCAGAGCGGGTAGAGCCGCTCCACCAGCGCGTGCATCTCCTCGCCGACGGTGGTCACCGGCGCCACCGCAGGGTGCCGTCGACGGTGCCTGCCTCGGCGGCCCGGCGCAGCACGGCCAGCCGGGTGTAGCGGCCTTCGAAGTCCTCCTTGGTCAGGGCGAACTTCCGGTAGGCGTCGGCGAGTTCGAGGGCTCCCCGCTTGACCGTCCACTCGCAGTCGAAGCCGGGGACGGCGGCCCGGAAGCGGGAGAAGTCCACCCGGTACGAGCGGGGGTCGGCGCCGGACTCCCCGGTGATCCGCACCTTCGAGCCCTCCACCGCCTCGGCGACCTGCTCGGCGATCTCGGCCACCGTGACGTTGTTCGTCTCGCTGCCGATGTTGAACGCCCGGTCGTGCACCGCCTCGCGGGGCGCGACCAGCGCCGCCGCGAAGGCCCGGGCGATGTCGGCGGCGTGCACCAGCGGTCGCCAGGGGGTGCCGTCGGAGAGCACCAGCACCTCGCCGGAGAGCAGGGCGTGGCCCACCAGGTTGTTCAGCACGATGTCGGCGCGCAACCGGGGTGAGTAGCCGAAGGCGGTGGCGTTGCGCATGTACACGGGGGTGAAGTCGCCGTCGGCCAGGTCGTGCAGGTCGTCCTCGACGCGCACCTTGGACTCCGCGTACGGCGTCACCGGGCGCAACGGCGCGTCCTCGCCGACCAGTTCGTCGCCGCCGGCGGCGCCGTACACCGAGCAGGTGGAGGCGTACAGGAAGCGCTTCACCCCGGCCTCGCGGGCCAGTTCGGCGAGCTTCACCGAGGCGTGGTGGTTGATGTCGTAGGTGAGGTCCGGGGCCAGCGAGCCCAGCGGGTCGTTGGAGAGCGCGGCCAGGTGGATCACGGCGTCGACCCCGGCCACGTCCTCGGCGGTGACGTCGCGCAGGTCCACCCGGCGCCCGGGCGGGTCGGCGGGGGTGGGGCCGAGGACGCAGTCCGCGAACAGGCCGGAGTCCAGTCCGACGACCTCGTGCCCGGCCCCGGCGAGGACGGGGGCCATCACGGTGCCCAGGTAGCCCTGGTGTCCGGTCAGCAGTACGCGCAAGGGTCAGACCTCCAGGTCGAGTGTCAGTTTGGTGGCGGCGAACGCCTCGGCGTAGCGCGCGTGGCATTCGATGCCGCGGATCCGCGCCAGTCCGAGGAAGGCCTCCCGGTCGTACCAGGGGCGGTGGCGCTGCGAGGCGTAGTGCTCCTGCAGCAGCCGCGCCTTCCGTTCGGCGGTCTCGGTGGACAGCGGCTGGTAGGCCGTGGGACGGCCGAGGTCGGCGTCCCACTTGACGATCTCGTAGCCGAGCACCAGGTGGTCGCGGAAGGCGGTGGGCATCAGCTCGGCCAGTCCGCGGTGGTCCTGGTGCGCGTCGTCGGTGCGCGGGGCGAGCACTACGTCCGGCTCGCACCGCGCCCGCAGCTCCTCCACCGCGGCCTTGGCCTCGTCCCAGTGGGCGGGCAGCCGGCCGTCGGGCAGCTTGAGCACGGTCAGGCGCAGGTCGGCGCCCGGGCAGAAGGCGGCGAGCGCGGCCCGCTCCTCCTGCTCCCGCTCGCTGCCGCCGCCGGAGAGCACCAGGGCGTCGACCCGCAGGCCCGGGTTCGCGTGGCACACCGTCAACAGGGTGCCGCCGGCGCCGATGGCGATGTCGTCGCAGTGCGCCCCGACCGCGGCGATGCCGTTCAGGGGCCCGGCCCCGAGGCGGATCACGCCGCGCCCTCCCGCTCCCAGACCGCCCACGGGCGGTCGCCGTGCGCGTAGGCGGCGTCCAGGGCGGCCCGCTCCTTCACGGTGTCGGTCGGCTTCCAGAAGCCGCGGTGCCGGTGCGCCACCAGCCTTCCGCGTTTGGCGAGTTGGGTGCAGCCGTCGGCGACCAGGTCGCCGTTCTCCGGAATGTGGTCGAAGACCTCCTGGCGGAGCACGAAGTACCCGCCGTTCTCCCACAGCGGCATGTCGCTGACCGCGGTGATGCCCCCGACCAGGCCGTCCTCGCCGAGGTCCACGCAGTGGAAGGAGGACTGCGGCGGCACCACCATCATCGAGGCGCCGGCGTCCCGCTCGGCGAAGCGGTCGATCATCTCCGGCAGCGGGGCGTCGGTGAGCACGTCGGCGTAGTTGGCGAGGAACATCTCGTCGCCGTCCAGGTGGTGGCGCACCCGGCGCAGCCGCTCGCCGATCGGCGACTCGATGCCGGTCTGGGCGAAGGTGATGGTCCAGGAGGCGATGTCGGTGGACAGCAGCTCGGTCCTGCCGCCCCGCAGCACGAAGTCGTTGGAGGTCGTCTCCTCGTAGTTGAGGAAGAAGTCCTTGATGTGGTGGGCCCCGTAGCCGAGGCAGAGGATGAACTCGGTGTGCCCGTAGTACGCGTAGTAGCGCATCACGTGCCAGATCAGCGGCCGCGGGCCGACCATCGCCATCGGCTTGGGCACGTCGTCGGAGGTTCCGCTGCGCATGCGCAGCCCGTAACCGCCGCAGAACAGGACGACCTTCACCGCTTGGCCTCCACGATGCTCAGTTCCGGGACGGGGAAGACCAGTCGGCCGCCCCACTCGTGGACGAAGGACAACTGCTCGACCAGCTCGGCCCGCAGGTTCCAGGGGAGGACCAGGACGTAGTCCGGCCGGTCGACGGCGATCTGCTCGGGTGCCAGGACCGGGATGCGGGTGCCGGGGGTGAACCGGCCGTGCTTGTAGGGGTTGCGGTCGACGGTGTACGGGAGCAGGTCGGGCCGGATGCCGCAGTGGTTGAGCAGGGTGTTGCCCTTGCCCGGGGCGCCGTAGCCGACGACCGTCTCGCCGCGCTCGGCCGCGTCGATGAGGAACCGCAGGAGGTCCCGGCGCACCTTGGCCACCCGGGCGGAGAACTCGGTGTACCCGGACAGCTCCTGGAGTCCGGCGGCCTTCTCCCGGTCCAGCACCTCGGCCACCCGCCGGCCCGGCTCGCCGGCCGCCTCGGCCGGGCGGGCCCACAGCCGGACGGAGCCGCCGTGGGTGGGCAGCAACTCGACGTCCACCAGGGTGAGTCCGCCGCTCGCCAGCGCCCGGGCCGCGGAGGCGACCGTGTAGTACTGGAAGTGCTCGTGGTAGATGGTGTCGTACTGGTTCTCCTCGATCAGGGTCAGCAGGTGCTGCACCTCGATCGAGACCCAGCCGTCGTCGGCCACCAGGGCGCGCAGCCCGCGGGTGAACCCGACCACGTCGGGGATGTGGGCGTACACGTTGTTGGCCACGACCAGGTCCGCCGGGCCGTGCTCGGCGCGGACGGCCGCGCCGGTGTCCGGGGAGAGGAACTCGGTGAGCGTGGGCACGCCCGCCTCCCGCGCCGCGGCGCCGACGTTCACCGACGGCTCGATGCCCAGGCAGCGGATGCCCCGGTCCACCACGTGCCGGAGCAGGTAGCCGTCGTTGCTGGCGACCTCGACCACGAAGGCGTCGGGGCCCAGGCCGAGGCGCCGGACGGCGCCGTCGACGAAGCTGCGGGCGTGCTCCACCCAGGAGGTCGAGTAGGAGGAGAAGTACGCGTACTGGGTGAAGGTCTCCTCCGGCGTGATCAGCGGGGGGAGCTGCGCGAGCCAGCAGTCGGTGCAGACCCGCAGGTGCAGCGGGTACGCCGGTTCCGGCCGGTCGAGTTCGTCGGCGGCGAGGAAGCTCTCGCACGGCGGGGTCGCCCCCAGGTCGACGACGCTGGCCAGCGCCGCCGAACCGCAGAGTCGGCATCGTGTCATGTAGTGCCCCCATTCCCGCCCGCGCGGGTTCCCCGCGGCGGGCCAGCGTTCGTGTTCCCTACCGGCGGCGCGCCGTCCGCGCCGCCGGACCGACCCGCGATCGCGGTGCGGTACCCCTCCAGCAGGCGCTCCAGCCCGACGGCCGGACCGAACCCCTGCTCGTAACGGCGCCGGGCGGCCCGGCCCATCTCCCGGTTGCGGTCCGGCTCGGCCGCGATCCGGCGGATGCCGGAGGCCAGCGAGGCCGCCTCGCCCGGCCGGTGCAGCAGCCCGGTCACCCCGTCCTCGACCAGTTCGACGAAGGCGCCGTGACCGGCGGCGACGACCGGCACCCCGGCCGCCATCGCCTCCACGACCACCAGGCCGAACGCCTCCAGCCAGGTCGAGGGCGCCAGTACGGCGACCGACCGCGCGACGGCCTCCCGGCACCGGGCCTGGTCGTACAGCCCCGCGTACCGGACGTCGTCCCGGCCCGCCGCCCAGGCGGCCACCTCCCGCTCCAGCGGCCCCGCGCCGGCGACCACCAGCGGCACGCCCACCCCGCCGTCCGCGGCGAGCCGGTCCCAGGCGGCCATCAGCAGCCGCACGCCCTTGGCCTCCGCGAGCCGGCCGAGGTAGAGCAGGTGCTCTCCGGCACCGGTGCGGCCGACGCCCGGCTCCGGCACGAAGTTGTGCTTGACCGCCAGCCGTTCGGGCGGCAGGCCGGCCCGCACGAGGACGTCGCGCTGCGCCGCGGAGATGCAGAAGAACCGCTCCACCCCGGACCACCAACGCCGCCGGTTGACCGCGAGGCTGACCGCGAGCGGCACCGTCGCCAGCCGGGAGTCGCGGTAGCAGCCGTGCCGGACGGCGGGCAGCGGCGAGCCCCCGACGCATTCGGTGCACGGCCGGCCGTCCCGCTGGAGCGTGCCCGGCGGGCAGATCTGGGTGTAGTTGTGCAGGGTGGCGACGGCGGGCACCCCGGCGTCGGCGCAGGCGGCCAGCACCGCGGGCGACAGCAGCGGGAAGACGTTGTGGACGTGCACCACGTCCGGCCGCCCGGCCCGCAGCCGGCCGGCGAGTTCGGCGCGCACCGCCGGGTTCCACGGCACCAGCAGCGGCACCGCGGCCCTGCCCGGCAGGGAGCGGGCGGCGATGTCGTCGCTGCGCCGCTCGAACACCTCGACCCGGTGGCCGGCCCCGCGCAGCAGCGCCACCTCCTGGTCGACGACCTTGTTCTCCCCGCTCGGCTGCGCCGAGCCGTAGCGGTTGTGCACCACGAGGACGTGCATGGTCAGGTCACCTCTTCGGGCGTCGGGAGGGGCGCGGCGGGGGCCGCCAGCAGCGAGGCGGCCACGGTCAGGTGCAGCAGGTACGGCGAGGCGTCGCCGAGCCCGGCCTCGGTGTACGAGGCGATGGCGCAGTAGCTGATCAGGAAGACCGCGCAGGCCCTGGACAGCGACGGCGGCCGCAGCAGTGCGACGCCGCCCAGTGCGAGGAAGACCGCCGCCACGATGGCCGTGCCGGTCAGGCCCTGTTCGTTGTAGACGGCCAGCCAGCTGTTGTCGATCGGCAGCCCGCCGAAGGACTTGTCGCCCAGGCCGGTGCCGAACAGCTGCTCCAGGGTGGTGCGGGGCGCCGCCAGCAGGGCGTCCCAGACCTTGGCCCGGCCGGTGAGGTTGGAGAAGTTCTCCTGGCTCTGGCCGCGCAGGAACCACGCCTCCAGCAGGGAGCTCAACCCGACGGCGGCCGCGGTGGCGCACAGCACCGCCCAGCCGAAGAACCTGCGGGCGGCGGCGCTGGTCAGGACGAGCGAGCCGATCGCCAGCGCCAGTCCGAGGATCAGGCCGAGGGTGGCCGTCCGGGTGTGGGTCAGTGCGAGCAGGACGAGTGAGGGCACGATGATCGCCGCCGCGCTGGACCCGGTGGTCCGGCGGCCCAGCAGGAGCAGCACGGTCAGCCCGACGATCACCGCGGCGTACTGGCCGATCTGCGGCGGGGTGAGCGGCCACAGCGCACCGACCAGCCGTCCGCCGTAGAGCTCGGGCATCGCCGCGCCCGGGGAGACGACCAGGCCGGCGGCCACCGAGACCAGCACCGCGAAGTACATCCGGACGTGGTACCGGACGAACGCCGGTCCGCCGTCCCACCAGCGGCTGAGCAGCCACAGCGTGCCGACGAAGAGCGCCAGCCGGAAGCAGCGGAACAGCGCGCCGAAGCCGGACTCCAGGTGGGCGCTGGAGACCACGCTCAGCACCAGCAGCAGGGTCAGCAGGCACAGGTAGGCGCTGGCCCGGATGCGCAGCCGCAGGTTGAGGACGAGCGCCAGCGTGAACGCGGAGACCAGCGCGCCCATGGTGGCCATCTGGATGAGGGAGCGGGGCAGCGGGATGACGGTCACCGCCCCGGCGGAGCCCAGGGTGTTGAGGATGAGCAGCCCCCAGATCACCTCGACGGTCCTGGGCGGGGCGGCCGGGTGCGGCGCGGGGCCGGGGCGCACCCGGCCGGTGTCCTCGGCGGCCGGCCCTCGGCGGGTCGGTTCCCGGCCCATCTCAACCACCCGCCCGTGGCCGGAGGGTGCTGCCCGCGTCCTGCTGGTACGGCCGGCCCTGCCACTGCCCGAAGTCGAGCGTGCGGCTGGGGTCGTGGGCGACGAAGCTCCACGGCCCGAGGTAGGTGTTGTCGTGCCAGCGGTTCTGCTGCCCGCCGGTGATCGCCTCGGCCACCGGTTCGCCCTTGTACGGCGACCAGTCCGGGTAGGTGCCGTAGTTGGCCAGCACGGCCATCCGGCCGCACTTGACCGTGCAGCCGACCACGGAGGGGTCCAGTTCGAAGCGGTTGTCGTGGATGTCCACCCGCTGGGTCTTCCACCGGCAGTCGCCGTAGAGCGGCGGGGTGGCGATCGTCGGCTGGGAGCAGCTGTCGGTCCTCTTCACCAGCAGGGTGCAGTCGCCGGAGGAGGTGTTGGCCGGGCTGTTGCAGAACCGGTCGGCGTTCTCCCACAGGGTGATCCCGGACCAGTTGTCCTCCAGCACGTTCCGGGAGACCTCGATCCGGTCCGTGCGGGCCGGGATCCGCGGTTCGCCGCCGGACTCGGACAGGTAGACGGTCGCGTACGGGAAGTTGTCGCCGCGGTCGGCGGCGTTGCGGCCCTCGACCCAGTCGTTGCGCCGGATCGTGTTGCCGCGGACGACCGCGTTGTAGCTGGTCTCGTAGATCAGCGCGGCACCGTCGTTGGCCTCCAGCACGTTGTCCTCGATGCGGAAGTCGTTGTTGTTGGTGTCCGCCCACAGCCCCGGGCCGCGGTTGTCGTGCACCCAGTTGCCGCGCACGTCGGCGCCGTTGACGGCCCAGAACTTGACGCCGCCGGTGCAGCCGCAGCCCGGCTGCCGCCGCTCCCACTGGTCGGTGTCGTTGCCGGTGATCTCGTTGCCCTCGACCAGCAGGTCGCTGACGGGGGCACCGGACTTGTACGCGTTGATGCCGTACTGGCCGTTGCCGCGCAGGCAGTTGGCCCGGACCCGCTGGTGGGCCCCGGCCATCAGCCCGGCTCCGGAGTTGCCCTGGATCGTGGTGTGCTCGATCACCCATCCGTCGGCCGAGTCGTGGTTGACCACGCCCTCGTTCTGCGGCGCGACGAAGCCCTGCACGGTGAGGTACCGGACGCTGACGTCGGTGGCGGCGCCGCTGAACGCGTACTCGTTGGTCCTCCGGCCGTCGAGCACCGCGCCCGGCGCGCCGAGGTAGCTGTCCCCCTCCTTGGGGACGACCTGGGCGTACCGGTCCGCATCGAGCGTGTGGGTCCCCGGCCGGAGCCAGAAGGTGGTGTGCGGGGGGCTGTTCCTGGTCTTCGCCGCGAGGTCGCCGACCACGGCGGGGTCGACCGTGACCGCGCCGGCCGGCGGGTCCGCCGGACCGGCCCCGGGGCCGGCGTGCCGGCCGCGACGATCTGGCCGCCGCCGTTGTTGTTGGCAGCGGTCAGCCCGTGCTCGGCCAGCCTTCTTCGCGACCTCCTCCGCGTCGCCGCCGAGCAGGCGGTCATGCCGGTCTCGGTGACGCGGCGGCCTCGGCCATGCCCGGCCGCGCTCGCGGACGAAGGCCAGCGCGTCGTGGGCGC
>NZ_JPRF03000035.1 GCF_001188955.3 Kitasatospora aureofaciens
CCGCCGGACGGGGTGCCGGCCGCGCCGCCGGTGCCGCCCGTGGTGGCCTGCGGGGCGAGGTCCTCGACCAGCTGCCCGACCGGCTGCACCTTGCCCGCGGCCGCGAAGCCCCAGTCGAGCAGGCTGGCGGCCTCGTCGTACACCCTGCCCTGGGCCCGGGGGTGCATCACCGTCACCAGCAGGGTGCGGCCGCCGCGCTCGGCGGCGCCGGTGAAGGTGGCGCCGGCGTTGGTGGTGTAGCCGTTCTTCACGCCGATCAGGCCCGGGTACTTGCCGAGCAGCCGGTCGGTGTTGGCGATGTCGAAGACGGTGCGCTGGCCGGTGTTCTTGTCCAGGCCGCCGGGGAAGCGCGCGGTGCGGGTGGAGCAGTACGAACGGAAGTCGGCGTTGCGCAGCCCGGCGCGGGCGAACAGGGTGAGGTCGTACGCGGAGGAGACCTGGCCGTCCATGTCGTAGCCGTCCGGGGAGGCCACCTTGGTGTCCTTGGCCTGGAGCGACCGGGCGCGGGCCTGCATCTCGCTGACGGTCTGCGGGACGCCGCCGTTCATGTGCGCCAGGACGTGCACGGCGTCGTTACCGGAGCTGAGGAAGACGCCCCGCCAGAGGTCCTCCACCCGGTACGGCAGGTTCTCCTTGACGCCGACCAGGCTGCTGCCGACACCGAGGTCGGCGAGTTCGTCGGCGGTCACCTGGTGCTCCAGCGAGCGGTCGAACTTCGGCAGCACGGTGTCCGCGAACAGCATCTTGAGGGTGCTGGCCGGGGGCAGCGGCAGGTGGGCGTTGCGGGCGGCGAGCACTTCGCCGGTGCCGGCGTCGGCGACCAGCCAGGAGCGGCCGGTCAGTTCGCCGGGCAGCGCGGGGGCACCGGCCAGCGGCGCGACCTGGACGTCCGAACGGCCCAGCCGCTCCCCGCCCACGGCGGAGGAACCGGTGTCCTGGGCGAGGGCTGCCGGGGCACCGACGCCGAGCGCCAGGGCGGAGACGGCGGAGACGGCCGTGATCCTGGTCGCGGACGGTGGCTTCGGTTGACGCTTTGGCTGCACACGGCGAACGTACCGGCGCCGCCGCCGGGCCGCCGTGCCTGCTGCTCCGTCCGGAGCCACCGGCCCTTCCGTCGCCCGCCTGCCCGCCTGCCCGTCCTCCTGCGTGCCCGTCCTCCTGCGTGCCCGGCGCCCGCGACTTTGGTGATCGCCGGTCGCGCCGAAAGTCGGTTGGGCGGGCGGCCGCGGGTTCCTAGGCTCGGAGGCATGAAGAACCTGCTCGGCTACCTCGGTTTCGTGCTGATCCTGGGCGGCGGCTCCGGCCTGCTGTCGGACCGGCTCGGGGGTTTCCGGCTGTTCGGGTTCGTCCGCTTCCTGGTGCCGGACGGCCACGAGACCGCCGGGTACGCGGTGCTGCTGGTGCTCGGCGTCCTGCTGGCGATCCCGGCCGCCCGCCAGGGCTGACCCCGCAGCACCGGCCCACCCACCGGGGCTGAGCCACCATGGCCGACCAACCGGGGCTGACCCGTTCGGCCCGAGCGCCTCAGCTCCCGGCCCCCGAGGCCACCCCGTCGAGCAGCACCGCGAGTCCGGTGCGGAAGGCCTCCCGGCCGCTGTCCTCGGGCGCGCCGCCGCCGGCGCTCTGCAGGGCCGTGAGCAGCGGGAAGCGTTGCGGGAAGTCCGGTGCCAGTTCGGCGAGTCGGGCCGAGCGGGCGTTCCACCAGTCCTCGTCGGCGACGCCGGTGGCGGCCGCTGCGCCGCGCGCGTCCGCGGTGGTGGCGGCCGTGCCACGGACGAACTGCCAGAGTGCGGCGACCGCTCCGCGCAGTCGTTCCGGGGCGAGCGCGGCCGGCTGGAGGGCCGCCAACAGGCGTTCCATCGCGGTGAGTTCGGCTGGTCCGAGGACGGGGCGGGCCTGCGAGACCTGGAGTACCCAGGGGTGGCGCAGGTAGCAGGCGTAGAGGTCCTCGGCCCAGGCGGTGACGGCGGCCCGCCAGCCGTCCGACAGCGGGAGTCCGCCGGGGAGTTCGGCGAGCACGCGGTCGTGCATCAGGTCGAGCAGTTCGGCTTTGCCCGGCACGTAGGTGTAGAGCGCCATCGCGGTGCGGCCGAGCCGTTCGCCCACGGCGCGCATCGACAGGGCGGACATCCCCTCGGCGTCGGCCACCGCGATTCCGGCGGACACGATCGCGTCCACACTCAGACCCGGTTTCGGGCCGCTGCGCCCGGTGCGCGGTTCCTCGCCGCCCCACAGCAGGGCGAGCGAGCGATCGGGGTCTCCCTGCCCGGCGTAGACGGTCATCCAGGCATCTCCTTATGGCGTAAAGTACCGGTCCGACGGCAACTCTTTATGCCGTAAGGTTATCAGCATTCCGCATCGAAGGGGTTTCGCGATGACACTGCCCGTCACCTTCCTCGAGGTCATGGCGGTCGCCCGGATCACGCCGCGCACCGCCCGGGTCACCTTCGAGGCCGAGGCCCTGGCCGACAGTGTGGGCACGACGCCCGACCAGCAGCTCAAGCTGTGCTTCCCGCGCCCCGGGCAGCGCCTGCCGGTGCTGCCCGCCCAGCAGGACGACCCGATGGGCTGGTACCAGGCCTACCTGGCCGTCCCCGAGGCCGAGCGCCCGCTGCTGCGCAGCTTCACCCTGCGCCGCCGGCACCCCGGCACCCGCCGGATCGAGGTCGACTTCGTGCTGCACGGCGACGCGGGCCCGGCCGCCGCCTGGGCGCTGCGGGCCGCACCGGGGGACCGGCTCGGCCTGGTCGGGCCGTCCGCGCTGTACGCCCCGCCGGTCCCGTTCGCCGAGGCCGCGGCGCAGGCCGACTGGGTGCTGCTGGCCGGGGACGAGACGGCACTGCCGGCCATGGCGACGCTGCTGGAGGCGCTGCCCGAGGGGGTGCGGGCGTACGCCTGGATCGAGGTCGCGGACCGGGCGGAACGCCAGGAGCTGCGCAGCCGTGCCGACTTGGAGGCGCGGTGGCTGTATCGGGACGGCGCGGCTCCGGGCAGCCTGCTGACCGGGGTGTTCCGGGAGGCCGCACTGCCGGGCGGCCGGCCCTTCGTCTGGCTGGCCGGGGAGGCGGGGGCGGTACGGGCGGTGCGCCGTCACCTGGTCGAGGGGCGGGGGGTGCCGAAGCGGGACGTCGACTTCACCGGGTACTGGCGCCACCGGCTGACCCAGGACGACGCGCCGACGGCCGAGGACCTGGCGGACGCCCGGGAGCGGCTGGCCGCCTCCTCCTGACGGCGCGTGACCGGAACCCGCCGGGCGGCGCAGGCGCGTGGAGGTGTGTGGACGAACTCCCCGGCGCCCGCGCGCCGTCCGCCCGGCGCCGTCGAAGTGCGTTGTTTCGGCTGCGGTCGACGGGGAAGGAAGGGTCGCAGTGTCGACAAGTAGGCAGCCGGTGGCGATGTTCCGCCGGTGGCCAGAGTTCGCCACCGGCGCTTTTTGCCGGTCGATCGGTCAGTTCTCACCGTTCTCCGACCGTCCCTGATCGGTGAAAAAGGGGCGGACGCCGCCGGATTTATACTGTGTATTTTACTTTCTGATGGTCATTTTTACTTTCTGATGGGGATTTCCCCCCTTGTCGCGGTCGTGTCGGATGCGCTGGAATGCGACCGCTGTCGGGACGCGCGGTCCGGAGCACACGCGTCCGACCAGGATCCGGGTACGCTCAGCCGTGCAACCTGACGTCTCATCAGACGAAAGGATGTCCATTGATCGGCTGGCGCAAGACCCAGCTAGCAGCCGCCGTCACCGTCACCGCCGCGTCCATGGTCCTGAGCCTCGGGACCATCGCGAGCGCAGCTCCGGCCCAGGACCCGCAGAACGCCCAGGCGGCGTCCTCGGACGGGGCGCCGGCACCGGTGATCGTGATCCTGAAGGACCAGATAGCGGACGCCCCGGCCGACCACGGCCACCTGGGCGCCCGTCAGCAGAAGACCGCCGGCTCTCAGGCGCCGCTGCTGAACAAGGTCAAGGCCAACGGCGGCACCAACGTCAAGAGCTTCGTGGTCGGCAACGCCTTCTCGGCCACGGTCAGCCCGGCCCTGCGCGCCTCGCTGCAGGCCGACCCGGCGGTCGCCGCCGTCGTCGCGGACACCCAGGTCCAGGTCGCCCCGGTCGCCGGGACCAAGGCCAAGAAGGACGCGGACACCGCGGCCGCGCCCTCGGGCACGTCCGGCGACGCGTCGAAGGCCGTTACGGGCAGCAACGGCCAGGCCTCCCAGGAGAACGCGACCAACACGGTCTGCCCCTCGGACCCGTCCAAGCCGCTGATGGAGCCCGAGGGCCTCTACTCGGTGCACGCCTACACCGGCAACGGCAACCCCGGCGTGGAGAACCTGGCCACCGGCAAGGGCGTCAAGGTCGCCTACATCGCCGACGCGCTCGACCCGAACAACCCGGACTTCATCCGGGCCGACGGTTCGCACGCCGTGGTCGACTACCAGGACTTCTCCGGTGAGGGCTGGAACACGCCGAGCGGTGGCGCCGAGGCCTTCGGTGACGCTTCGGCGGTCATCGCCCAGGGCCGTCAGACCTACGACGTCTCGCAGTGGGTCAACGCCTCGCACCCGCTGCCGGCCGGCTGCAACATCCACATCCGCGGCCTCGCCCCGGACGCCGACCTGGTCGCCCTGAAGGCCGGCGGCGAGATGATGTCCAACTCGTCGATCCTGCAGTCCATCGACTACGCGGTGCGGGTCGCCCACGTGGACGTGCTGAACGAGTCCTTCGGCGGCAACGTCACCCCGGACAGCGGCGCCCACGACACCATCGCGCTCTTCAACGAGCAGGCCGTCAAGGCCGGTGTCACCGTCGCCGTCTCCACCGGTGACGCGGGCCTCAGCGGCACCATCGGCACCCCGGCCACCGACCCGTACGTGATCTCGGTCGGCGCCTCGACGGACAACCAGAACTACCAGCAGACCGGTTACGCGGCCTCCAAGTTCTCCAACGGGACCTGGAGCAACAGCCGGATCTCCGCGCTGTCCTCGGGTGGCTTCACCCAGGCCGGCCGGACCCTCGACCTGGTCGCCCCGGGCGAGTCGGACTGGGCGCTGTGCACCGCCGACACCTCCAAGTTCGCGGACTGCACCAACTTCAACGGCAAGCCCACGAACATCCAGTCGTTCGGTGGCACCAGCCAGGCCGCCCCGTTCGTCACCGGTGCCGCGGCCCTGGTCATCCAGGCCTACCGTGACACCCACGGCGGCGACTCGCCGTCCCCGGCGCTGGTGAAGAAGTTCATCACCGGCACCGCCTCCGACCTCGGCGTCCCGGCCGAGGAGCAGGGCGCCGGTCTGCTGAACGTCCGGGCCGCCGTCGAGGCCGCCCGCGGCTACGACGACGGCGACGGCACCGACGGTGCCCGCACCGTCGTGGTCAACACCGGCCAGGTCAACATCTCCGGCACCCCGGGCTCGACCCACACCGCCGACGTCTCCGTCACCAACACCAGTGACGAGACCCAGTCGGTGAGCGCCACCACCCGCAGCTTCGCCCCGCAGGCGAACAACCAGCAGACCGTCAAGCTGGACTCGTCCGCGACCGACACCTTCAAGTACGCCACCAACGGTGCCACCTGGGTGCAGAAGCAGGTCAAGTTCACCGTTCCGGCCGGTGCCGACCGCCTCGCGGCGTCGATCGCCTGGCACGGCGGCCCGAACCCGGTCACCAACGGCCCCGTGGTCCGCATGACGCTGCTCGACCCGTCGGGCCGCTTCGAGACCAACACCCGTCCGCAGGGCGGCGCCACCCCGGCCAACTACGGCCTGGTCGACGTCCCGCACCCGGTGGCCGGCGAGTGGACCGCGGTCCTCTACACCCCGGCGGGCAAGGCCGGTTACACCGGCGACGTCCAGTTCGGCACCTCCACCCAGCGCGCCGTCCCGGCCGGCTCGGTGAGCCCGAACACCACCGACCTGAAGCCGGGTGAGACCAAGACCCTCAAGGTCCAGCTCACCACCCCGGCGACCAGCGGTGACAGCAGCGAGGCCGTCGTGGTCTCCAGCTCGAACGGCAACACCACCAGCGTTCCGGTCGTGCTGCGCAGCCTCGTCCCGGTCAAGGACGGCAAGGGCACCTTCACCGGCACCATCACCGGCGGCAACGGCCGCGGCTCCTCGCCGACGCAGATGTTCGCCTACGGCTTCGACGTCCCGAAGGGCCAGAAGGACCTGCGGGTCGGCGTCACCGTCGCCAAGGACGCGAACCTGTTCATGCAGGGCGCGCTGATCAGCCCGAACGGCACCCCGATCGACATCGAGGGCAACGCGCTGTTCGACGCCCAGGGCAACGTGACCGGCACCGCCAACGGCGTCTCGGCCACCACGGTCAACCCGGCCGAGGGCCACTGGCGCTTCGTCCTGAACGTGCTCGGCCCGGTCAGCGGCCAGGAGCTCTCGCAGGACTTCGCCGGCACCATCGCGCTCAACCAGAACCAGGCCACCGCGGCCGGTCTGCCGAACGACGCGAAGACCAAGCTGGCGGCCGGCAAGCCGGTCACCGTCAACGTGAACTACACCAACAACACGGTCGCCCCCCAGTCGATCGCGGCCGACGGCCGCCTCGACAAGCGCGTCGACCTGCCGCTGGTGCCGCAGGGTGCCTCGGCCAGCGTCAACCTGCCGCTGAGCCTCACCTCCTCGGTGCCGAGCTTCCTGGTGCCCCCGGGCACCGACCAGCTCAAGGCCGTGGCGGCGTCCACGACGCCGGCGCAGGTCGAGCTGAGCGCCACCACCGCCTCGCCGGACCTCTTCGGTGACCTGAAGAAGGCCCAGGACGGCTCGACCATCTCGGTCGCCACCTCCAAGGGCAGCGCCGAGCAGCCGGTCGTCCCGGGTGCCTGGGGCACCTTCGTCCAGCAGATCGGCCCGTTCGGCCCCGCCGGCGCGCCGAAGGGCACCTCCACCATCACCGCCACCGCGCACACCCTGGCGTTCGACCCGGCGCTGACCTCCAGCACCGGTGACCCGTACGCCTCCGGTGTCAACGCCTCGGCCCCGGCCGCCGCCCCGGTGACCGTCGCCCCCGGCGCCACCGGCTCGCTGCAGGTGACCCTCACCCCGAACGGCCCGAAGGGCAGCACGGTCAAGGGTGTGCTCTACCTGGTGTCCGGCCCGACGTTCGTGCCGACCGCCAACAACAGCCTCGGCACCACCGGTGCGGTGCTCGCGGCGATCCCCTACAGCTACACGGTGAACTGACGCTCAATCAGTTCAGCGGTAGCTGAGGCCGAGGCCGTCCCGGGAACTCCGGGGCGGCCTCGGCCGCTTCGGCCCCCCGGGATTCCGGACCCGCCGCGCTGGGCAGGTTCGGATCGAACTGACCATCCGTCGGGCCGAACAGGGAGCGGGAGTTGAACGAGGCGATCGAGCACAGCCACGTCGAGGTGAACGGCGTACGGCTGCACCTCGCGGAACAGGGGGAGGGGCCGCTGGTCCTGCTGCTGCACGGCTTCCCGGAGAGCTGGTACTCCTGGCGGCACCAGTTCGCACCGCTCGCCGCCGCCGGGTACCGGGTGGTCGCCCCCGACCAGCGCGGCTACGCCCGCAGCTCGCAGCCGGCGGACGCCGACAAGTACACCCTGCTGCACCTGGTCGGCGACGTGACCGCGCTGATCGGCGCGCTCGGCGCGGAGCGGGCCGTGGTCGTCGGGCACGACTGGGGCGCACCGGTCGCCTGGGCCACCGCGGCGCTGCGCCCGGACCTGGTGCGCGGCGTCGCCGGGCTGAGCGTGCCGCCACTGCCGATCGGCGGGCCGCCGCCGCTGCGGGCCGCCCGGGAGAACTTCGGGGACGGCTTCTACCAGCTCTACTTCCAGGAGCCGGGCCGGGCCGACGCCGAGTTGGCGGCCGACATCAAGTCCAGCCTGCGGCGCATCCTGTGCGGCGTCCAGCCGGACGGCGTGCCGCGCCCGTGGATCGTGCCCGAGGGCAAGGCCCTGCTGGAGACCGTCCCCGAGCCCGAGGAGCTGCCGGACTGGCTCACCGACGCCGATCTCGACGCCTTCACGGCCGACTACGCACGGCACGGCGGGCAGGCCTTCACCGGCGGGCTCAACTGGTACCGCAACCTGGACCGCAACGCCGAACTGCTGGCCGCCTTCACCGGCGTGACGGTCGAGGTCCCGGCGCTGTACGTCGCGGGCGAGCAGGACCTGGTCAACGCGATGGTGCCGCCGGAGGCCCTGGCCCACCTGCTGGGCCGGCTGCCCAGGCTGCACCGGCACGTCCGGCTGCCGGACACCGGGCACTGGACCCAGCAGGAGCGCCCGGCCGAGGTGACCGAGGCGCTGCTGGACTTCCTGAAGAGCCTGGACGGCTAGCCGCTCCGTTCGGCCTGGTCGCCGTTGCCCGTGCGGGCGGTGACCAGGCCGGATTCGTAGGCCGCGATGACGGCCTGGGCGCGGTCCCGGACGTCGAGCTTGCCGAAGATGCTGGTGATGTAGTTCTTCACGGTGGACTGGCTGATGTCCAGGGCCAGCGAGATCGCGGCGTTGTCCAGGCCGGTGGCGATCAGCCGCCAGACCTCGACCTCGCGGGGCGTGAGCTCGCCGGTGCCGGGCGCGGGCGGCGCCGGGGCGGCGGCCGCGACGGGTGCCCGGACGTAGGTCGAGATCAGCCGGGTGAGCAGGCGCGGGGCGACCACCGCCTCCCCGGCGTGCACGGTCCGGATCGCCGCGGCCAGGTCCTCCGGGGAGACGTCCTTGGGCAGGAACCCGTGGGCGCCGGCGCGCAGCGCGGCCACCACGTACTCGTCCATGTCGAAGGTGCTGAGGGCCAGCACCCGACAGTCGGGCAGCACCCGGGCCAGTCGTTCCGTCGCGCCGACGCCGTCCAGGACGGGCATCCGGATGTCCATCACCACGACGTCGGGGCGCAGCCGGAGGGCGGCGGCGACGGCCTGCTCCCCGTCCTCGGCCTCGCCGACCACGTGGAGGGACGGGTCGGGGGAGAGGATCAGCGACAGGCCGCGCCGGACCAGCGGCTGGTCGTCCACGACGAGCACCTTGACGGCGGTGCCGGCGCCGTCGCCCGGGTGGCTGCGGTCGGTCACCGGATCTCCTGCCCGTGCTGGACGGCCGCCTCGGCCGATTCGTCGCAGGAGAGCGGGAGTTCGGCCCGCACGGCGAAGCCGCCCTCCGGCCGGGGGCCGGCCGTCAGGGTGCCGCCGTGCAGGGCGACGCGCTCGCGCATGCCGAGCAGGCCGTACCCGGCCGGGCCGGTGCCCGGCGCGCGCTCCGGCGGCGTGCCGCCGCCGTCGTCCCGAACCTCGACGGTGATCCGGTCCGGGTGGTACGCCAGGCGGACGGACGCCCGGGCGGGGCCGGCGTACTTGCGGGCGTTGGTCAGGCCCTCCTGGACGATCCGGAACACGGTCAGGCCGACGGTCGGCGGCAGCGGGCGCCGGGGCCCGTCGACGGTGAGCTCGGTCGGCAGCCCGGCCAGGCAGGACTCGTCCACCAGCCGGACCACCTCGTCCGCCCCGGGCTGGGGCAGCGGCGGGACGGACTCCGGTTCGTCGCCGGCCCGTAGGACGTTCAGCAGCTGGCGCATCTCGCGCAGCGCCAGCCGTCCGGAGGACTCCAGGGTGACCAGGGCGTCCCGGACCACCTCCGGCCGGTCGAGGTTGGCGCGGGCGCCGCCCGCCATCAGCTGCATCGTGGTGATGTGGTGGGCCACGATGTCGTGCAGCTCCCGTGCGATCCGGCGGCGTTCCTCGGCCACCGCGCGGTCGGCCTGCAGCCGCCGGTTGGCGTCCACCTCGCGCTGCCAGCGCGCGACCACGAGGCCGGCGCAGCCCACCAGGACGGCGGAGAGCGGGTCCGCGACGACCTGCTGCCAGAGCGGGGCGTGGAAACCGACCTGGCTCAGTGTGGTGGCCGCGGCCGTCAGCACGACGGCCGCCAGCGTGACCGGGACGCTCCGGCTGCGGCCGACCGAGAAGAGGGCGACGGTCAGCACGGCGCCGAAGTGCGGGCCGATCGGGGCGGTCAGGTCGATCGCCGCCTGGAGCACCAGGACGGCGGCGAGCACCGGCACCGGACGGCTGTGCCGGGCGAGCAGCGGCAGGGCGGACAGCACGATGAGGGCGAGGCCGGGCACGGTCAGGCCGCGGGCGCCGGCCACCTCGCCGAGGAACAGGTAGCCGAGCAGGTCGATGGCGCCGGCCCCGATGGCCACCAGGGCGTCGGGGCGGCTCCACGACAGGCCGACGACGGTGCCCTCCGTGGGCACGGTGCCGCCCGCGGGGACGGCGTCCGCCGTACGGCTGTCGGGCTGGTGCCCGCTCATCTGGTCCTCCCGGTTGATCATCGCTGACCCGCCCATTCTGGCATCGGCCGACCGGCCCGCACGTGCTCCCGGAGGCCGAGGGCGCGGGGGCCGGACCAGGACCACGGTCCCGGTTCCGCCGCAGGTGGGGGAGCGCGGGCCCTGTTCCGGATCGTCCGCTGCTCGGACGCTCCGGTACCCCCTCGCCTGATGGTCTTGGGACGGGCCGGGAAAACCCGGCGCCGAGGCCGACGTTCGCGTCCATCAGCCGGAGGAACAGTGATCCGCGCACTGACCGGGTTCTCCACCAGACACGCATGGAAGGTCATCGCCCTGTGGGCGGTGCTGGGCATGGGGCTGGGGGTCCTGGGCCCGATGCTGATGTCCCGGGTGACCGAGTCCCAGAGCGGGGACTTCCTGCCCCGGAGTTACGACTCGGCCGCCGCGCAGCGGATCGGGGAGGAACACTTCGGCGTGAAGTCGGACGCCACCACGGTCACGGTGCTGGTCGCCCGGACCGACGGCAAGGCGCTCGGCGCCGCCGACCAGCAGCGGATCGAGTCCGAGGCCGCGAAGCTCGCCACCCACCGGGTCACGATGCCCCGGCGGGCGGACGATCCGGAGTTCCTCGTCACCGACCGCTCCCAGACGCCCCGGATCGCCCCCGCGACGGTGGCGCCCGACCGGACCTTCGAACTGCTCTCGGTCGAGTTCACCGGCAACGCCTCGGAGGAGGGCGTGCAGGGCGTCTTCAAGGCCTTCCGGGACGACGCCCGCACACGGTTCGCCGACCTCGGCATGCGCACCGGGTTCACCGGCGGCCTCGCCCAGGTGTCGGACAGCGCCGACGCCAACCGGACCGCCGCGACGATCGGCAGCGCCCTCGTCACGGGACTGATCGTCCTGCTCAACGTGCTGGTGTTCCGCAGCGTCCTCGCCGCCGTGCTGCCGCTGCTCGCGGTCGCCGTGATCGGGGGCGCGGCCACCGGCGCCGTGGCCGGCGCGGCTTCGCTCACCGGCCTCAAGCTGGACGCCAGCACCCCGAGCCTGATCTCCGTGGTCCTGCTCGGCATCGGCGTCGACTACCTGCTGTTCCTGCTCTTCCGGTTCCGCGAGCAGTTGCGGGCGCGGCCCGAGCAGCCCGCCCGGGAGGCCGCCGCCCAGGTGTCCGGCCGGGTCGGTACCGCGATCACCTCCGCCGCGCTGACCATCGTGGCCGCCTTCGCCACCCTGGGCGTGGCGACCTTCGGCCTGTTCCGCTCCCTCGGCCCGGCCATCGCCGTCGCCGTGCTGGTCATGCTGCTGGGCAGCCTGACCCTGATGCCCGCCCTGCTGGCCGCCTGCGGACGCAAGATGTTCTGGCCGTCGCGCAGCCTGCGGCGGGTGCCGCGACCGGGCCTCGCCGCCCGCCTCGGCGACCTGGTCGCCCGCCGGCCGCTGGCGCTGCTGCTCGCCTCCGTCGCGCTGCTCGGCGCGCTGGCCGCCGGTACGGCCGGGCTCCGGATGAACTACGGCCAGGCCGACGACACCAGGACGCCGGCCACCGCCACCGCCGAGGAGATCGCCCGTGCCCTGCCGGCCGGGGTGTCCGACCCGACGACCGTCTACCTGGTGGCCAAGGACGGGGGCACCCTCGACGCCGGCCGGTTCGACGGCCTCGCCCACGCCCTGACCGGGGTCGAGGGCGTCGGCCAGGTGGGCCGGACCGTCCTCGCCGACGACCACCGCGCGGCCCGGATCGACCTCTACCTGAACGCCGACCCGCAGAGCCAGCGGGCCCGCGACCTCGCTTCCGGCCCGGTCCGCGCCGCGGTCGCCGCGCACGCACCGCAGGGGACCACCGGCCACGTCGGCGGCACGGCGGCGATCTTCGCCGACATCTCCACCGCCGTCGACCACGACCTGACCGTGGTCTTCCCGGTCGCCGCCGCGCTGATCGCCCTGATACTGCTCCTGCTCCTGCGCAGCCTGCTCGCCCCGCTGGCCCTGATGCTCGCGGTCGGCCTCGGCTTCGCCGCCACCCTCGGCGCCGCCACCCTGCTGTTCCAGCACGGCCTGGGCGAGCCCGGCGTCGCCTTCACGCTGCCCCTGGTGCTGTTCCTGTTCGTGGTCGCCCTGGGCACCGACTACAACATCCTGATCACCGACCGCATCCGCGAGGAGATGCACCGGCCCGGCCCGGCCCGCGCCGCCGTGGCCCGCGCCGTCCGGTACACCGCCCCCGCCATCGCCACGGCGGGCCTGGTGCTGGCCGGCTCCTTCGCCACCCTGGCCACCACCCCGGGCAGCGAGCAGGTCGCCTTCTCGCTGACCCTCGGGATCCTGCTCTCCGCCCTGGTCCTCTCCCTCGTCACCGTCCCGGCCGCGGCGGCCCTCCTCGGCCGCTCCCTCTGGTGGCCGCTGCGCCCCACCCCGGTCGCGCCGCCGTCCGCCGACCGCCCGCCGGTCGCCACCCCGCGGTCGGCCCCGGATCACCTGCGCCTCGGGTGACGGTTCCCGGCCGCAGCGGTCTGACGTCCCGGCCGTTCTCCGGGGCGTCAGACCGGCAGCAGCCGGGCGATCAGTTCGCCGAGGCGGCGGGCGTTGCGGCAGGAGTGCATCTCCACGACGTCCGCGTAGGCCGGGGCGGCGGAGTCGCCGGTCGACCAGAGTGCGGGCTGTTCGGGGTTGAGCCAGAAGACCCGCCGGGCCCGGGCCGAGATCCGGCGCAGGGCGTCCAGGTTGGGGTCGCGGTGGTTGTTGCGGGCGTCGCCGAGGACGAGCACGCAGGTGCGGGGGCCGACGGCGTCCGGGTGGCGGTCGGCGAACTCGCCGAGGGCGGAGCCGTAGTCGCTGTTGCCGTGGTGGCCCATCACCCTGGCCTCGGCGAGGATGCGTGCGGCGAGACGGGCCGGGTCGTCCTGGCCGCGCCGCAGCAGGTCGGTGACCTCGGCGGTGCGGTTGACGAAGGCGAACACCCGGACCTTGCTGAACTGCTCGCCCATCGCCTGGACCAGCAGCATGGTGAAGTCGGCGAAGCCCGCCACCGAGCCGGACACGTCGCACAGCAGCACCAGCTCCGGCCGACCCGGGCGGCGCAGCCGGTACGCCGGGCGCAGCGGGACTCCGCCGGTGGTGAGCGAGCGACGCAGGGTGCGGCGCAGGTCGATCTGTCCCCGGGCGGCGCGGCGGCGCCGGGCGGCCAGCCGGGTGGCGAGTTTGCGGGCCAGCGGGTGGACGGTGCGGCGCAGTTCGGCGAGCTGCTCGCGGCCGGCGTAGAGGAAGTCGATCCGGTCGGTGCTGGGGGCGACGGCGCGCTCCGCGATCCGTTCGGGCCCGCGCAGTTCGGCGACCCGGCGGCGGGCCTCGCCGGTGACCTGGGCGCGGAAGTCCTGGATGCGGCGGCGGATCTCGTCGGCGAGGACGCGTTCGGAGAGGTCCTCCCGGGCGGGGCCCTCCCGTCCGGGGTCCTCGCGCAGCGCGGCGAGGATCCGGGCGAGCAGGGTCTCGGGGGAGAGGCGGCCGAGGGCCTGGTGGGCGGACCAGCCGTCCGAGCCGGGGGTGCTGCCGGTGCCGTACCGGCCGAAGGCCTCGACGACCTCGCCGGCCAGCCGGGCCTGGGCGGCGCGGTCGTCGGCGGCGAGGGCGGCGGCGAGGCGTTCGCGCAGTTGGTCGCGCAGTGGGTCGGGGCGGCCGAAGCGGGGCGGCTCGGGGTCGTCCGGTGCGGGCGGCGGTTCGACGCGCAGGGCCTCCGGGGTGCCGACACCGAGCGGGAAGAACAGGTCGAAGACGGCGTCGAAGACCTTCCGCTGGCCGTCCGAGCGCAGCAGGGCGGCGGCCAGGCCGGCCCGCATCTGCTCTCGGTCGGCGAAGCCGAGGACGTCGAGCACGGCGGCGGCGTCCACCGTCTCGGCCGGGCCGATCCGCAGGCCGTGCCCGCGCAGGGCGCGGACCAGGCCGGTCAGCCGGGCGGCGGTGTCGGCGGGGCCTGCCGCGGTCATGCGAGGGTGAGCTTCTGGGTGGCCTTGCGGATGTCGTCCTGGTGCTTGAGGATCACTCCGAGAGTCTCCCGGACGACGGTCTCGTCCAGGCTGTCGGCGCCGAGCGCGAGCAGGGTGCGGGCCCAGTCGACGGTCTCGGCGACGGACGGTGCCTTGCGCAGTTCCATGGCGCGCAGCGCGCCGACCACCCGGACCAGCGAGGCGGCCAGGGTGTCGTCCAGGCCGGGCACCTTGAGCCGGACGATCCGCCGCTCCAACTCGGCGTCCGGGTAGTCGAGGTGGAGGAAGAGGCACCGTCGGCGCAGCGCCTCGGAGAGCTCGCGGGTGGCGTTGGAGGTGAGCAGGACGAAGGGGCGGCGGGTGGCGGTGACGGTGCCGAGTTCGGGGACGGTCACCTGGAAGTCGCTGAGCACCTCCAGCAGCAGGGCCTCGACCTCGATGTCGGCCTTGTCCATCTCGTCGATCAGCAGCACCGTGGGCTCCTCGCCGCGGATGGCGGTGAGCAGCGGGCGGGTGAGCAGGAACTCCTCGCCGAAGATGTCGTCGCGGGCCCGGTCCCAGCCCTCGTCGCGGCCGGCGGTGATCCGCAGCAGCTGCTTGGCGTGGTTCCACTCGTAGAGGGCGCGGGCCTCGTCGATGCCCTCGTAGCACTGCAGTCGCACCAGCCGGGCGGCGCCCAGTTCGGCGACGGCCTTGGCGAGTTCGGTCTTGCCGACCCCGGCGGGGCCCTCGACCAGCAGGGGCTTGCCGAGCCGGTCGGCGAGGAAGACGGTGGTGGCCACGGCGGTGGAGGGGAGGTAGCCGGTCGCGGCGAGCCGTTCGGCGGTGTCCGCCACCGAGGTGAAGAAGCCCGTGCCGTCGCCGTTCCCGTTGACGCCGCCGTTCCCGCCGCTGCCGCTGGTCATCTGCCGCGCCCCGTTCCGGTTCGCCGGGCCCGTTCCGTCGGGCCCGCGCGGCGCCACCCTACCGGCCGGTCACTTGCTTGTCGCGGGGCCGGGAAGGGCACGGTGGAGCGGCGTACGACGGGCTGCTGCCCGTTGTACGCCGCTCGTGTAATTCCGCCGTCCCCGGGGCGTCAGTTGACGTACAGGACCGGGTTGCCGGCGGCCGAGGTGTCGGTGACCGGGCCGTAGGTGGCGCTGAAGTACCCGGTCGAGAAGCACAGGCCGGGGCCGGAGACCAGGGTGGCGGCCTGGTCGGCGAAGCTGATGGAGTTGCTGCTGTTCGAGGTGGAGCCGGTGATGCCGCTGGGGCTCTGGTAGACGCAGTTGACGGTGCCCAGCAGGGTGTTGAGCACCACGGTGATGCCCACCGGGCCGGCGCTGGTGCCGTTGAGCGACACGTTGTTGCCGGAGCCGGAGGTGACGGTGTTGGTGTAGGGCAGGCTGGTGGCGGTGACGCTCTGCACGCTCATCACGCCGAAGACGCTGGAGGTGCAGGAGTCGAAGGACTGGCTGTTGAGCTGCTCGGTCGCGCTGCCGGGGGCGGACGGGTTGGACGTCACGGTGGCGGAGAACGAGGAGTTGGCGCAGCTGACGCCGTTGGTGCTGCCGGGGCCGTCGGTGAAGGTGGCGGCGGTGCCGGAAGCGAGGTTGGCGACCAGGGTGTCGCCGACGGCGATGGCCGGGCCGCTCGAGCCGCCCTGGGTCAGGACGGCGGCGGCGGAGGCCTGAGCGGGTGCCACGGCGGCACCGGTGAGGGCGATGGCGGCGAGGGATGCGGCTGCGAGCGTGCGACGGATGCGCATGAGGGTGCCTCTCTCCGTCCGGGGACGGGTGGGGGAATCCCCGCGTGCGGGTGTGGTGGTGTGCACGACGGGGGAGGTGCACGGCGAACCGGAGCTCCGGCGGAGCGCGAGTGGGTGCGGGCCGGCGGACAGGCACTGGGGGCGGGCCCGGCGCCACGGGCCCGCTCGTGCGGTTCGGCGGTGTTGAGTGCAGTGCAGCGGTGTCGGAGTCGGTCGACGGTGGCCTGCGCACCGACCGGTCGGAAACCTGGCAGTGTTGTAAACCGGGCGTTGCGTCAATGTCAATACAGGACACAGGAGTTGGTGATGGATCCCAAGAACCTCCGGAGTTCCGACGTGCTCCTCCTGCCGGGTGCCCGCACCGGCCGTGATCCGGCCAGGTCGATCAAGCCGGGCCCGCGCCGGCAGCCCGCCGGAGTGGTCGCCGCGACCCAGCGCGAGCGGCTGCTGGACGGGCTGGTCCGGACGGTGGCCGAACGCGGCTACCAGCACGCGACGGTCAGCGACATCTGCCGGGCGGCCGGGGTGACCAGGCCGGTCTTCTACGAGCTGTTCAACGGCAAGGAGGACGCCTTCCTGGCCGCGCACCGGTTCGGCACCGGGGTGGTGGTCCGGCGGATGGCGGCGGCCTTCGCGGCCGAATCCGACTGGTGCGCGGGGATCCGGGAGGCGCTCGGAGCGATGCTCCAACTCCTGGCCGGGACACCGTCCTTCGCGACCATGGCGGTGATCGAGATCGAGGCGGTCGGGCCCGCCGGTCGGCTTGAGCGCGATCAACTCCTCACCCGATTCCGGGTGTTCTTTGCCGAGGTGCCACAACTTCCGTGCGGTGTAAGGGTGCAGGAGATGGTGGACGCGGTGGTGGGCGGTGTGTACAGCGCGATCTACCGGCGGATCGCCTCCGGTCGTACCGATCAACTGCCGGAACTGCTGCCGGTGTTGGGCATGTTCTGCCTGGCGCCATTCCTCGGGCCGGCCGAGGCGGACCGGCGACTCGGGTCGAGGATCGGTGAAGATCCTTCGTGCACCCGTAGTGACCCGGCAACTACCCAGCAGTAGCTTCCAGTTACTCACCGCGCCCCGACCGGACCGACCCCGCCGCCGAGCGGCGGACGGCCCGGCCGGGACGCGCACAACGCTGTCCGCGCCAGGGCAACGTGCCAGTGCCTGCACACCCATTTCCGTCCACAGGGAGCACACATGGCCATGTCCGAGGACGCCGCCGTCGCGGCGGAGACCCCGACGCCGACCGGGACCAGAAGAGGCCGGGTACGGATCAAGCGCACCGCCCTGATGGCCGTACCGGCCGTCGCCGTCGGGGGCATCCTGATGACCCTCACCGCCCAGGGCGTGCTCGCCGCGCAGTTCTCCATCTCCGGCATGCCGTTCACCATCACCGCCGACAAGCTCGACGGCGACGGCTTCGCCCAGTTCGGCTCGCTGGACCACATGATCCCGGGCAGCCCCAACCAGGGCCACACCGGCGGTCAGGTGCTGGTCGCGGTGTCGGCGATCAAGACCGCCGAGATCACCAACCTGTGCCAGAGCGTCGACCTCGGTGGCGTCAACCTGGTGATCCACGCGGGCGACCAGGGCACCCCGGTGTCCGCCTCCGACCTCACCACCGACTCCGACCTGCTGTCCGGCGACGCGGAGTTCAAGAACATCGAGATCGGCGGCGACGCCAGCACCTACACCAAGGCCGGCGACGTCGGCAAGGGCGGCAAGGGCGTCTTCGGCCAGCAGGCCGACCACGTCCAGCTAACCCACCTCAACCAGCACAACTACGCGAGCACCGCCGTCGGGTTCAAACTGCCCAACCTGCGGCTGAGCTTCAGCTCCAAGGGCTGCTGAGCATGACGGAGTCCGTACCGGAGCCGGCCGCGACCGGCGAGGGCACCATGGCGCGGGCCGAGGCGGTGACGGCCCAGGGGACGGCCGCCACCCCCGCCGCGGCCACCGCCCCCGCCGCAGGCCCCGCCGCAGCTCCCGCTGCGTCCGAAGCGTCCGCTCCGACCGCCGCGCCCGCGAGCCTCGCGGGCCCGGTCAGGCGTGACTGGCGGGGCCGACGACCGTTCTGGGGCGGGCTGCTGGTGACGCTCGGCGGCGCCGAGATCCTGTTCACGCTGTGGGCCCCGCTGCCCCTCCTGCTGCACATCTCGCTGGTGGGCCTGGCGGGGTACCTGGTGCCCTCGGTGATGCTGCTGTGCGGGCTGCTGATCCTGTTCAACCCGACGCAGCGGCTGTTCTACTCCGTCCTCGCGGTGCTCGCCTCGCTGGCCAGCTGGGTGACCTCCAACCTCGGCGGCTTCCTGATCGGGATGCTGCTCGGGGTGGTCGGCGCCTGCCTGACCTTCGGGTGGCTGCCCGACCAGCCGCTGCGCCGTGGGCGCCAGCGGCGGGAGGACCGGCGCGCGCAGCGCCGGGCGGCGCGGGCCGGGGTCTGACGGCCGCCGGGAGTCATCGACGGCGCCCCGCTCAACTGTGGTGGGAGAGCACAGGTTGAGCGGGGCGTTCCGTCCTGGCCGTCCGTCTGGCGGCCTGGCGGCCTGGCGGTGGGACGGTCAGATCGTCGAGGCGTCGATCACGAAGCGGAACCGGACGTCGCCGTCCAGCACCCGCCGGTACGCCTCGTTGATCTGCTCGGCCCGGATCAGCTCGATCCGCGCGGTGATGCCGTGCTCGGCGCAGAAGTCCAGCATCTCCTGGGTCTCCGGCAGCCCGCCGATCGCCGAACCCGCCAGCGAGCGGCGCCCGATGGCCAGCGGGAACGGGTGCAGCGAGACCGGCTTCTCCGGCACGCCGACCTGCACCATGGTGCCGTCGGTGCGCAGCAGGCCGATGTAGGCGGTCAGGTCGAGATCGGCGGACACCGTGTTGACGATCAGGTCGAAGCTGCCCGCGAGTTCCTCGAAGGTCGTCGGGTCGGAGGTGGCCCGGTAGTGGTCCGCGCCGAGCCGCAGGCCGTCCTCGCGCTTGCGCAGCGACTGGCTGAGCACGGTGACCTCCGCGCCCATCGCGTGGGCGAGCTGCACACCCATGTGGCCGAGCCCGCCCAGGCCCACGATCGCGACCTTCTTGCCCGGGCCGGCGCCCCAGTGCGCCAGCGGCGAGTACAGCGTGATGCCCGCGCACAGCAGCGGCGCGGCGGCGTCCAGCGGCAGGGCGTCGGGAATGCGCAGCGCGTACGCCTCGTCCACCACCAGTTCTGCGGCGTAGCCGCCGTACGTCGGCCGGCCGTCCCTGCCGGTGTCGTTGTAGGTGAAGACCATCCCGCCCTCGCCCTGGCAGTACTGCTGCAGGCCGGCCCGGCAGTTGTCGCACTCCCGGCAGGAGTCGACGAAGCAGCCGACGCCGACCCGGTCGCCGACCTGCCAGCGGGTGACGCCCGGGCCGACCTCGGCGACCACGCCGGCGATCTCGTGGCCCGGGACCATGGGGAAGGTCCCGCTGCCCCAGTCCTCGCCGACCTGGTGGATGTCGGAGTGGCAGATGCCGGAGTACTTGATGTCGATCACGATGTCGTGCTCGCCGGCGGCCCGGGTGGTGACGGTGGTCTTCGCCAGCGGGGCCTTCGGCCTCGGGGCCGCGTAGGCGGCGACGGTGCGGGTGGTGCCGGTCGGGGTCGTGCTCTGCGTCGTCTCGTTCGTCATGCCCACCAGACTGCGGCGGCCCGGCGGGTCCAACCAGGTCGGAGTTCATCGCACGAAAGCGGAACGTACGACTGCGGAACCTACGCACGGCAGTATCACCCTCGCCCGTGCCCCGGCGGTTCCTGCGGCCCGCATACTGCACTCATGGACCAGCGCACCGAACTCAGCGAGTTCCTCCGATCCCGCCGCGCCCGCCTGCGGCCCGAGGACGTGGGCCTGCCGGGCGGCACCACCCGCCGGCGGGTGCCCGGGCTGCGCCGCGAGGAGCTGGCCCAGCTCGCCGGAGTCAGCACGGCCTACTACACCCGGCTCGAACAGGGCCACGGCGAGAACGTCTCCGCCGCCGTGCTGGACGCCATCGCCCGGGTGCTGCGGCTGGGCCCCGCCGAGCGCGACCACCTCGGCCGGCTCACCAAGCCCGCCCGCCGCCGCCCCGGCGGCACCGGGCCCACCCGCCCGCAGCGGGTGCGGCCCGCGCTCCAGCAGCTGCTGGACACCATGGAGAGCGTGCCCGCGTACGTCCTCGGACGGCGGCTCGACATCATCGCCTGGAACCGGCTCGGCGCCGCCCTGCTCGGGGACTTCGCCGCGATGCCGCCCGAGCAGCGCAACATCGCCTGGCACGTCTTCCTCGACCCGGCCGCCCGCGAGCTCTTCGAGGACTGGGAGACCAAGGCCGGCGACGTCGTCGGCCTGTTGCGGCTGGACGCCGGGCGCTACCCGGACGACCGGGGACTCGCCTCGCTGATCGGCGAACTCTCAGTCAAGAGCGAGGACTTCCGCAGCCTCTGGGCCACCTACCGGATCCAGGACAAGGGCCACGGCACCAAGCGCCTGCACCACCCGGTGGTCGGGCCGCTCAGCCTCCAGTACGAGACGCTGCGCCCGGCCGGGGACGCCGACCAGGTGCTGGTCGCCTACCACGCCGAGCCGGGTTCGCCGTCCGCCGAATCCCTGCGGTTGCTGGCGAGTTGGGACGCCACCGAGCTCCGGCCGGAGCCCGCCGACCGGGCCGGCCGGGTCGCCGAGCAGAACCGGTAGCGGGCAGCGCCGTCGGTTCACGGAGGGCCGATGGTCCCGGGTCGGTCCGGGGCCATCGGCCCTTCTCGCGCGCGGCGGTGGGCAGTTGACTGGATCGGTCATGGACAACAGCCGCACGGCCGATGCCGCCACCGCCACCGCCGAGTACGACCGCCTGATCGCCCGCCACCACGCGATGAGACTGCGGCGCCAACTCCTCACCCCCGCCGGTCCGTCGGAGGCCGCTCCCGGAGCCGATCCGGGTTCCGCCGGCCACGAGGGCTACGACGGCTCCGTGGACCAGCAGGTGATCCGGCGCGACCTCGACCTGGTCGCCCCGCTGTCGGAGCTGATCGACCACCTCTACGCGGTCATGTTCCGCCGCCGCCCGTACCTGCGCGCGCTCTTCCCCGCCTCGATGGAGTTCCAGCAGTCCCACCTGGAACGCGTCCTCCAGCACCTGGTCGACCACCTCCATCGGCCCGCCGAACTGGCCCGGACGCTCCGCCAGCTCGGTCGCGACCACCGGAAACTGGGCGTCCGCCCGGTCCACTACGAGGCCTTCGAGGAGGCCCTGTGCGCGGCGATCCGGCACCGGGCCGGCGAGCACTGGACGGACGGCCTCGAAGCCGCCTGGGTGCGGATGCTGCGCTTCGCCGTCGGCGCGATGGTCGCCGGCGCCGACTCCGCGCTCGCCGAACCCCCGTACTGGCACGCCGTGGTGACCGGCCACGAGCGCCGCCGCCCCGACCTCGCCGTCCTGCGGGTGCGCACCGGCGAGCCGTACCCCTACCGGGCCGGCCAGTACGGCACGGTCGAACACCCGGCGCTGCCGCACACCTGGCGGCAGTACTCGATCGGCTGCGCCCCGCGCGGCGGCAACGAGCTGGAGTTCCACGTCCGCCGGACCGGCCCCGGCGGTGTCAGCGCGGCCCTGGTCGAGCGCACCGCCGTCGGCGACCGGCTGCGCCTCGGCCCGCCGCGCGGCGGCCTGCTGCCCGAGGGCGACGGCCGGGGCGGGTCCCGCGACCTCTTGCTGGTCGCGGGCGGCACCGGACTCGCCCCGATGAAGGCGATCGTCGAACAGCAGGTGCTGCACCGTCCGCCGGGCCGCCGCGTTCACCTCTTCGTCGGCGCCCGCGACCGGGCCGACCTCTACGACTGGTCCGCGCTGGCCGAACTCGGCCTGCACAAACCCTGGTTGGCCATCACCCCGGTGACGGTCGGCCGCCTCGCCGACACCGTCGCCGCCGCCGGGGACTGGCGCGAACACCTGGCGTGCGTCAGCGGGCCGGCCGGGATGGTCGCCTCGGTGCGGTCCGAACTGCTGACGGCGGGGCTTCCGTCGGCACGGGTTCGGTACGACCAGGTGCTCTCCCGGTGGTCACGTCCTACCTGAAGCAGTAGGAGTCCGAGGAGGCGTCGCCGCCCGCCAGATGGGTCTGGTGGACGCGCAGCCCCCGGAAGTCGGCGCCGTGCGGGAAGAAGCGCTCGTCGATGCTCAGCCCGCCGTTGACCGGGTCGGCTTCCAGCTTGACCAGCCAGGGGTCGATCCCGTCCGGGTAGAACTGGTCGTCCCAGGCGCCGTAGAGGGAGTTGGTGAGGTAGAGCCGCCGCCCGTCCCGGCTGATCTCCACCATCTGCGGGGCCCCGTTCAGCGGACGCCCCGGCTCGGCCGGGTGCGGCGTCCGGGCGGCGATCCCGCCCAGGCGCACCGAGGAGGCGAGCCGGGGGTGGAACGGGTCCGAGACGTCGTACTGGAGCAGCTCGCCGGTGCCCCAGGCCGAGACGTACAGCCAGCGGTCGTCCACCGACAGGTTGATGTCCGTCACCAGCGGCGGCACCGCGCCGAACGGCTGCAGCGCGGGGGGCAGTTCGTCGGCCGAGGCGGGTACCGCCGGGATCTCGATCACCTTGCGCGCGGTGAACGCCGGGCCCTCCCGGTACCAGAGCCACACCGAGGAGGAGAGGTCCTCGACGTTCACCACCACGCCGGCGAACCCCCACTCCGCCTGCGGGTCGTGCGCCGGGCGCAGCTCCAGCACCATCTGGTACTGGTCCCCGAGGTCGACCCGCTGGAGGTGCCGCCCGGTGCCCAGCTCCCAGAAGTGAAGTGCGTGCCCGTACTTGCGGCCGAGCAGCTGGTCGGGCAGCACGCCGTCCTCGACCATCCACGGGGTGCCCCACTCGCTGGTCACCCCGACGTCCGTCCCGAGGTGCCACCAGACGTCGTAGGCGAAGTGCTGCGGCCCGCGCTCGGTCTCCCAGGGGCGCAGCACGTCGAAGGTGGTGTGGTCGAGCAGCGCCACCCCGCCGGGCCCGTCGCCGCCGTCCGCCGCCCCGAGGCAGGACAGGAAGACGCCGTCCGGGCCGCAGTGCAGGGTGTGCGGCCGGGAGTAGCCCGCCCGCTCCGCAAGCTCCTTGGCCTCCACCGTCTTGACCAGCCGGGGCCGGACCGGGTCGGGGTGGGTGTCCATCACGTGCAGCCGCGAGGACCGCAGGCCGGGCAGCAGCAGGTAGCGCCGCTCCGGGTTCTCGTGGCAGGCGTGCGCCAGGGCGCTGGAGCAGGCGTTCCACCCGAAGTGGTGCAACTCGTCGCCCAGTGTGGGAAGTTCGGCGAAGTTGAGCACCTTCCCGTAGCTCGCCGACTGCGGATCGGTGTCGACGGTCAGCAGGGCGTCCGGCCGTTGCCCCGACCGGTCGAACCCGGCCACGTACGCCAAGGTCTCCGGCGGAGCCGCGATCGCCTCGGCAGCCGACCGGTAGAGCGACGAATCCATCTGTTCTCCCAACTCGCCGTGTCCGTCCGGGCAGCGTTCCACACGACCACCGGCGCACAGCAGGCGCACGGGAAGCGGCCGGGAGGCGCGCACGGCCACCCGGGTCAGGGGCGCGACAGGCGGCGAGGCGAGGCCCTGCGCCGACGTCGCCGCGCAGCGCGGATCTACCGGCCGGTATGGTCAGGGGCGGACCGGGTGGTCACCCGCCGTGGCGGCGGGCGGAGCAGAGGACGGGTGCGGCGGCAGATGGAGTTTCGGGAAGACATCCTGGGTGCCCCCTACGAGGCGACGGAGCTGGAGCTGCGTGCCGACGACGAGGGAGCGGTCTGCGCGACCCTCGTGCGGCGACTGGTGCCGGGGGCCGAGCGGGCCGTGCTGTACATCCACGGGTACAACGACTATTTCTTCCAGACCAACCTGGCCGACCACTATGCCGCGCTCGGGTTCTCCTTCTACGCCCTGGACCTGCGCAAGTACGGGCGCTCGCTGCGGCCGCACCAGTCGCCGAACTTCGTCCGGGACCTCGCCGAGTACGACGAGGAGATCGACGAGGCGGTCCGGATCATCCGGGAGGTCGACGGCCACCGGCAGCTGCTGCTGAACGGGCACTCCACCGGCGGCCTGGTCGGCGCCCTGTGGGCGGGCCGCCGCGCCGGGCGGGGCGTGGTGGACGGGCTGTTCCTGAACAGCCCCTTCCTGTCCATGCCCGCCGGGGCGGCCGTGCGGACCGCCGGCGGTCCGGTGGTGACGGCGATCGGCCGGCTGAGGCCGACCCGAATCCTGCCCTCCTCGCTCAACCCGCACTACACCCACAGCCTGCACCGGGACCACAAGGGCGAGTGGGACTTCGACCTCCGGCTCAAGCCCGCCGAGGGCTTCCCGCTGTACGCGGGCTGGCTGTCCGCGATCCACCAGGGCCACCGGCAGCTGCGGCGCGGACTGGGCATCGACGTGCCGGTGCTGCTGATGGCCTCGACGAAGTCCATCTCCACCACCACCTGGCACCACGGCCTGCACCAGGCCGACGCCGTGCTGCGGGCCGACGACATCGCCGCCCAGGGGCCGAAGCTGGGGCGGCACGTCACGGTCGTCCGGATCGAGGGCGGCATGCACGACCTGGTGCTCTCCGGGGAGGCGGCGCGTACCAAGGTGTTCGCCGAACTGGACCACTGGCTCGCCGCCTACCTGGACGTCCGGCCGGTGGGGGAGGACGCGTGACGGACGAGCCGGCCACGGGCGAGCCGTCCATGGACGAGCCGGTGCCGGTCGGACGGACCACCGACCTCGGCTTCGCCAAGCTCATGCCGGACATCGACCGCGACGGCGGCTGGCTGCTCACCCTCGACGGCACCCCGCAGTCGTACGTCGACCTCGCCGACCCGACCCACCTCGAGTTCGAGTACACCCGGCGGATCGGCCACCTCGTGGACGCCCTCGCCCCCGCCGGCCGTCCCCTGGACGTGCTGCACCTGGGCGGCGGCGCCCTCACCCTGCCCCGCTACCTGGCCGCCACCCGCCCCGGCTCGCGCCAGCAGGTGGTGGACGTGGACGGGCCGCTGCTCGACCTCGTCGCCGAGCACCTGCCCTGGCAGGGCCCCGGCGCGGACATCACCGCGACGGTGGGCGACGCCCGGGCCGCACTGGCCGCCACCCCGGCCCGTTCGCAGGACCTGGTGATCGCGGACGTCTTCCACGGCTCCCGCACCCCGGCCCACCTCACCTCGGTGGAGTTCCTGCGGCTGGCCGCGGCCGCCCTGCGCCCCGGCGGCTGCTACGCCGCCAACCTGGCGGACGGCCCGCCACTGGCCTTCGCCAAGGCCCAGGCGGCAACGGTGCGGGCGGTGTTCCCGCACGTCTTCCTGGTCGCGGAGGCCCCGGTGCTGCGCGGGCGCCGCTACGGCAACATCCTGCTGGCCGGCTCGACGGCGCCGCTCCCGACGGCGGAGCTCACCCGCCTGCTGGCGGGCGACATCTTCCCGGCCCGGCTCACCGAGGGCGAGGAACTGGCCGCCCTGGTCGGCCGCACCGCCCCGGTCACCGACGCCGACGCCACCGACTCCCCGCCCCCGCCGGACGGCGCCTTCAGCGTCGGCTGATCCGGCGGCTCCGCCTTCCGCCCGGTCCGACAGCGCCGCCGACGCCGTCCAGGTTGTCCAGCCGGCGCGCAGCAGGCCGGGGAACCGCTCGTCGAACTCGTCGGCCCGCAGCCGGGCGCTCCGCTGCTGCCACTGACGGGTGCGGAGGAACAGGCCGCACTCGCGCAGCCGCGCAAACCGCCGCTCCTGCCCGGCGGGCACTTACTGTCCCACAACCACCCCAACCGACTTCGCCAGCAGAGTCGTGAGGCCGACTTCTCGTGCGGTGAACCCCGTGGCCCGCGGGGCCCGTGGCCGGGGCACTGCCAGTTGCCGGGTCCCCTCGTCAGGCCGAGGGTCGGGGGATTGTCGGCCCGGGTCGGCACCAGAAGTCGGTCTGGCCGACTTCTGCTGCAGCCGACCCGCACGGCCTGTGGCTGAGGGCCGGTGTTGGGCCGGATGGAAGCCGGTGGCGAGGGCCGCCGTCGGCGCGAGAAGTCGGTGTGGTCGACTTCCTGTGCAGGGAGGCTGGCGTGCCGTCAGGGCGTGGCGCAAGCCGCCCGGCGGGGGGAGCCGGGCGGCTTGCGGCGGCGGGATGTTGGTGCCGGGGAGGTCAGGGAACGATGACGCGGCGTCCGCGGGCGTGGCCTGCTTGGCTGTCGACGTGGGCGGCTGCGGCCTCGGCGAGCGTGTAGGTCCTCTCGACCGGGATGTGGAGCCTTCCGCGCGAGATGAGGTCGGCGGCCACGGAGAGCGCCGCCGGTACGCTCCCGGCTACGCCGGAGAAGCGGACGCCGAGGTCGGGCGCGCCGAGGTCGGCGATGGTGATCACCTTCTGCGGGTCCCCGGTCAGTTCGACGAGTTCGCGGATCACGCCCGAGCCGGCCAGGTCGAGGGCGGCGTCGATGCGGCCGAGTTGCCGTACCCGGTCGACCCAGCCCTCGCCGTACGTCGTGGGGAGGGCGCCCAGGCCGCGCAGGTAGTCCTGGTTGGCGGCCCCGGCCGTGCCGATCACCGTGATGCCGCGGTCGCGGGCGATCTGCAGCACCGCCGAGCCGACGCCGCCCGACGCGCCGCTGACCAGCAGCGTCTGCCCGGGCTGCACGCCGACCTCGCGGATGATGCGCAGCGCGGTCTCCACCACGGACGGGTAGCCGGCGGCCTCTTCGAAGGACAGGCCCTCGGGCATGCGGGCCCAGGCCGACAGCACGGTGAACTCGGCGTAGGTGCAGGCGCCTTCGCCGAACACGCGGTCGCCGACCTCGACCCCTTCGACGCCCTCGCCGACTTCGTCGACCACCCCGGCGGCGTCCAGGCCGACTCCGGAGGGCAGCTCGGTCGGATGGGCTCCCAGTTTCTGGCCTTCGCGGATCCTCCAGTCGACGGGGTTCACGCCGGCCGCCCGTACGGCGATGCGTATCCGACCGGGGCCCGCGTGGGGCTCCTCGGCGTCGATGAGTTGCAGAACGTCGGGGCCGCCGAACTCGGCGAAGCTCACTTTCCTCATGCGGTGAACCGTAGCACTAACCGTTAGTGTTTTGGAACTGTTGTGGTTTCGTATTTGCTAGGGTCACGGTATGACCGCGCCGCCCGGCCGCCGTGAGCGCAAGAAAGCCGCGACCCGCCAGAAGATCGCCGACACCGCCCTCCGGCTCTTCCTGGAGCGCGGGTACGAGGCGGTGGGAATCCGTGACGTGGCCGCCGAGGCCGACGTGGCCGTCACCACGCTCTTCTCCCACTTCGCCTCGAAGGAGGCCCTGGTCTTCGAGCGGGACGACGACTTCGAGCAACGCCTCACGCGGGCGGTCACCGGCCGGGCGCCGGACCAGCCGCTCATCCCCGCGCTGCGCCGTGAGATCGAGGCCCTGGTCCGGCACTGCACGGCGGACGGCGCCGCCCCGATCTGGCGCATGATCGACGAATCGCCCGCCCTGCGGGAGTACGAGGAGTCGATGAGGCTGCGCCACGCGGAGTCGCTGGCAGCGGCCATCGCCGCTGATCCCGAGCTGTCACCGACCACGACGGCGAGCCGGACGATCGCGAGGTTCGTGATCGACGCCTACTCGCTGGCCCGTGAGGCGGCCGATCCGGACGCCGCGCTGGACGAGATCTTCGGGATGATCGAGGCGGCCTGGGCCGTCACCCGCCCCTCCGGGGAGCCCGACGGGAGGGCCGCCCTGTAGCCGGGTCCGGCGCGTCGGGGGGAAGGGCGGCACCGGGTCGGTGTCAGAATCGGCGGGGTCCGGGCCGGGGTTGTCCACGGAGGAGTCGAGATGAGCGGCGGCGGCGAACGACCGGAGTTGGAGCAGGTGCCGGAGACGGCGCTGTGGACGCTGTGGCACCGGGCGCTGGAGGCGCGCCGGCCGGACGCCGTGCTCCACGATCCCGAGGCCGTCGAGCTGGTCGACCGGATCGACTTCCCGTTCGCGGAGCGGTTCGGCGCCAGCGGCGTCCAGGGCCAGCTCCAGGCCCTGCGCGTGGCCTGCTTCGACCGCGAGGTGGCGGACTTCCTGGCGCGGGAGCCGCGCGGCACGGTGGTCTGTCTGGGGGACGGCCTGGAGACCCAGTACTGGCGGGTCGACAACGGACGGGCCCACTGGCTGAGCGTGGACCTGCCCGAGTCGGTGGCGCTGCGGGAGAAGCTGCTGCCTCCCGGGCCGCGTCAGCGCTACCTGGCCGCGGACGCCACCGACCTGGACGCCTGGGCCGACGAGGTGGACCGCGATCAGGCGGTGCTGATCAGTGCGCAAGGACTGCTGATGTACCTTCCGCCCGCCCGGGTGAGGTCCCTGATCGCGGGCTGCGCGGAGCGCTTCCCGGGCGGCTCCCTCGTACTGGACGCCGTCCCGCGCTGGTTCGGCCGACTCGCCTCGGCGGGGAGGATCCGCGGCCGCGGGTACCAGGTGCCGCCGATGCCGTGGGCGATGGACGCGGACGAGCGGGACAAACTCCGCACCGCCAGTCCGGCTGTGGTGGCGGTACGGGATGTCCGGCCGACCGGCGGCCGCGGACTCCTCGGCGCCCTGCTGCCACTGGCCATGACCGTCCCGCCGCTGGCCAGTCGCCGCCTCTCCGTCACCGTCCTGGACTTCGCCGAGCGGACCGGGCAGGCGTAGCAGTGGGCGACGAACGGGCGGGATGCCGCTCACGCGGTGGATCATGCAGTGTCCGGCGGCGGCCGCACGACGTTTTGCCCAATCTTGAAGGAATGCCGACCGGGCTGGAACTATTGGTGCGGGGGCGCACGTCGTAACCAGGGGTGATCGGCCGGGGGGCGGGCTGTTCGGCACGTTAGGCTGCGCCCCGGGGGAGCGGCCTGGTGCCGCCATCGGACAACCACCGGGACGGGTGTTCGGCTCCACGGGGAGCCGGGGCCGTTCCGAGCTGCCACGGAGGTGCTGGCCTTGCACATCGACGCCTGGATCGAGAGCGTCCCACCGACTGCGGTGTACGCCCTGATCGGCCTGATCATCGGGCTCGAGTCGCTGGGCATCCCGCTGCCCGGCGAGGTCGCCCTGGTCACGGCGACCCTGATGGCGGTCAAGGGCGTGGTGAGCCCGTGGGGGATCGCGGCCTGCGCGATCGCGGGCGCGATCATCGGCGACTCGATCGGGTACTCGATCGGCCGCAAGGGGGGCAAGCCGCTCTTCGAGAAGCTGGGGCGGAAGTTCCCCAAGCACTTCGGGCCCTCGCACCTGGCCACCGCCGAGCGCTCGTTCCAGAAGTGGGGCATGTGGGCGGTCTTCTTCGGCCGCTTCATCGCGCTGCTGCGCATCTTCGCCGGTCCGCTGGCGGGCGCGCTGAAGATGCCCTACTGGAAGTTCCTGATCGCCAACGTGCTGGGCGGCGTGATCTGGGCCGGCGGTACGACGCTGCTGGTCTTCAAGGTGGGCAAGGCCATCGAGCCGTGGCTGTCCCGGTTCTCCCTGGTGGCCCTGGCGGCGGCCGTCGTGGTGGGCGCGACCTCGGCCTGGCTGATGAAGCGCCGGGCGGCGAAGACCCACGCGAAGATCGAGGCCGAGGAGGCGGCGAAGGCCGCCGAGGCGCTCAAGGCTCCCGTCGCGGAGTGACGGAGCGTAACGGATACTGTGCCGGCGTCGTCGGGCCCCGGAGTAGCATCGGCTGGAACCTGTCGATCTTGCACCACTGGAGGGCCCGATGACGCAGCCGACGCAGCAGACGACGTGGAACGCCGTGGACGCGTACTTCTCCGAGCAGTTGGTCGGCCACGACCCGGCGCTGGAGGCCGCCACGGCCGCCGCCGACGCCGCCGGGCTCCCGAAGATCGCGGTGGCGCCGAACCAGGGCAAGCTGCTGCACCTGCTGGCGCTGACCCAGGGGGCGCGCCGGATCCTGGAGGTCGGCACGCTCGGCGGCTACAGCACGATCTGGCTGGCCCGGGCACTGCCCGCGGACGGCACGCTGATCTCCCTGGAGCTCGACCCCCGGCACGCCGAGGTGGCGCGCGGCAACCTGGCCCGTGCCGGGCTGGGCGAGGTCGCCGAGGTGCGGGTCGGCCGGGCCGCCGACTCGCTGGCGGCGCTGGTCGAGCAGGGCGAAGAGCCCTTCGACCTGGTGTTCATCGATGCGGACAAGCCGAGCAACCCCGAGTACTTCCGCCGGGCGCTCCAGCTGACCGGGCCGGGTTCGCTGATCATCGTCGACAACGTGGTGCGCGGCGGGGCCATCGCCGACGCCGCCAGCACCGACCCGGCGATCGTCGGCACCCGCACCCTGCACGAGCTGATCGCCGCCGAGCCGAGGGTCACCGGGACGTCCGTCCAGACGGTGGGCAGCAAGGGCTACGACGGGTTCACGCTGGTGCGGGTGCAGGGTTGACCGAGGTGCACCTGAGCGAGGTGCAGGGCTGAGCGAGCACAGCGCAGGGCAAGAGAGAAGGAGCGGAGACATCGTGCGCATCGGACTGCTGGGCACCGGCACCTGGGCCGAGCGGGTGCACGCGCCCGTGCTGGCGGAGCACCCCGGGCTGGAGTTCACCGGCGTCTGGGGCCGCCGGCCGGAGGCGGCCGAGGCGCTCGGCGTGGCGCACGGTGTGCCAGGGTACGGCGACCTCGACCGGCTGCTGGCCGAGGTGGACGCGGTCTCCGTCGCGCTGCCGCCGTCCGTCCAGGCGGGGCTCGCCGTACGGGCCGCCGAGGCGGGCCGCCACCTGCTGCTGGACAAGCCGGTCGCGTTCACCGTGCCGGACGCCCGGGCGGTGGCCGAGGCGGTGCGCGCGCACGAGGTGGCCTCGGTGGTGTTCTTCACCGTCCGCTTCGGCGGCGAGCAGATCCCGTGGATCGAGCGGCAGGCGGAACTCGGCGGCTGGTTCACCGGCCGCTCGGACTGGCTCGGCTCGGTGTTCGCGCCGGGCAGCACCAGCCCGTACGCGGCCTCGCCGTGGCGCCGGGAGAAGGGCGCGCTGTGGGACGTCGGCCCGCACGCGCTGTCCGTGCTGCTCCCGGTGCTGGGCGACGCGACGCAGGTCACAGCGGTCGCCGGGCCGCTGGACACCGTGCACCTGGTGGTGCGGCACGTCGGGGGCGCGTCCAGCACGATGGCGCTCAGCCTGACCGTGCCGCGGGCGGGCGGCGGCGCCGTGATGGAGCTGCGCGGCGAGCACGGGGTGGCGCAACTGCCCGAGCGCGGCGAGGCCCCGACCGTCGCCCTGCACCGGGCGGTGGACGCCCTGCTGGCCTCGGCCGCCTCCGGCGAGCCGCACCCCTGCGCGGCGGACTTCGGTCTGCGGGTGGTGGAGATCCTGGCCGGGGCCGAGCGCTCGCTGGCCGACGGCCGTCCGGTGGACCTGTGAGGCCCGCCACGACGCCTCCGGAGCATGTCCCGGGGCAGGTGCTGCGCTGGAACTTCCACTTCGGCGGGCAGCTGACCAGCTGCCTGCCGATGCGGGTGGTCGAGTGCGGCCCGGACGGGCTGCTGCTCTGGCTGGCGGCCGGTTCGCCGCTGTGGAAGGCCGAGCTGCCCGACGGGCAGCACATCCGGGACATCCCGCCGGAGAGCCACCCGGCCGGGGGCTACCCGATGGTGGCCGGGGAGTGGGACGCGATCAGCGCGCTGATCCACCAGCCGGCCAGTGAGCCGTACGCGGTCTGGTGGATCTTCGAGCCCGGCAGCGGCTTCTCGCACTGGTACGTGAACCTGGAGCGCCGGGAGTACCGGGGCGGGGAGATCGACGTCCACGACCTGGAACTGGACCTGGAGGTGGACGCCGAACGGCGGTGGCGCTGGAAGGACGAGGAGTCCTTCGCCGCCAAGACCGGGCACCCGGCGTTCTGGAGCGCGGCACAGGCCCGTGCGATCCGGGCGGGCGGCGAGGCGGTGGCGCGGCTGGTCGAGGCGGGGGCGTTCCCCTTCGACGGCACCCACCGCGACTTCGCCCCGCCCGCCGACTGGCCGCTTCCGCCGCTGCCCGCCCGGCCGTAGGGCGTCTCAGGCCGGCGGCAGCGTGGGCCGGGAGTTGTCCGGCCGGCGGTCGGTGGGCCGGGCCGGCGGGATGACCGGGGCGTGGAAGTCGCGCGGGCCGGTCCACAGCGTGGGTACGGCGTCGCTGCGGCGGGCGAGTTCGTAGGCCAGCGCCTCGTAGTTGACGCGCCAGCCGCGGAAGTGCCGCCAGGCTTCCTCGACCGGGCGTTCGTGCGCGAAACCGGCGGCGGTGATCATGGCGACGGCGCCCAGGTACTCGGCGTAGGTGAGGCGGATCGGGGTGTCCGGGTCGGGGTCGGTGTCGAAGTCGACGCGCAGCGAGCGGCCGATGTCGCGCATCGCGGTGAAGCCGGCCCGGATCACCAGCCGGGCCTCGGGCGGGGCAGAGCGCGGGCAGAGGGCGAGGTGCAGGGCGGCGGCGTCCATGACGGCGATCAGGCCGACCACCCAGCTGCGGTTGGGCTGCGGGGAGCGGAAGGACAGCAGCACCGGGTAGTTGGAGTGGCTCTCGCCGATGTCGGCGGCCAGGCGCTCCCAGTCGCGGTAGAGCTGGGGGAGCGCCGTCTCGGTGTCGACCAGGGACTGACGGGCGAGCAGCTCCGGCCCCCAGGCCGGCTCGCCGGCCCGGGACTGGAGCAGGGTCACCTCGGTCTCGCGCCGCTGGTAGGCGGCGTACAGGGTGGGCAGGTAGGCGATCTGCAGGGCGATCACCAGCGGGCCGCTGGCGGCGGCCAGGAAGTCGATCGCGGACAGCTGCAGCCGCTCGCCGCTGGCGTAGCCGAGGGTGAACAGACTGGACCCGGCCTCCCGGATGGACACCGACCAGCTGAGGTCGGAGATGCCGTGCAGCAGCAGGGTGTAGGCGAGCAGCATCCCGCTGAGCCATATCCCGAGCATGCCGAGCAGCACCAGCGGGGCCAGCCAGGTCAGCGCGCGGTCCTGCGCCCGGTAGGTGCCGAACGGCGCGGCCCACAGCCGTAGCACCGTGCGCAGCACCCACCAGAGCCGGTGCACCAGGGCCGAGTAGAGACCGCGGGGGACGACCAGGGTGCGCAGGATGCTGCCCACGACGAGCAGGAGCAGCAGCACGCCGAGCAGCGTGTGGATCAACCTCATGCCGCCATTCTGGCGGTAGGCCGCGGGGGACGGGCTCCCAGGGGCTCCGGGCGGGTCCCGCAGGGGTTCCGGGCGGGGTTCCGGGCGGGGTTTTCCACGGCTTCCGCAGGGATCCCGCAAGGGTTCCGCCTACCGCTATGAGCATGATCACACCGGTTTCGCCCGTCCAACGGACCGGCCTGTCGGCGTCTATCCAGTGGAGGGGTCTGTCCCACGAGCGAAGCGGAGAGCGGCCTGTGAGTGCACATCAGGACGGGGAAGTCGAGGAGCGGAAGGCCGGGCGCCGCCGGTGGCGTGCGCTGCGGTGGATCGACTACCCGCGCGGCGGGCGGCGCGGCGTCCGCCGCTGGCTCCCGTCCTGGCGGCAGCTGCTCGTGGTGGTGGGGCTCCCGGCGGTGGCGCTGACGGCGCTGGCGGCCTGGTTCTACGCGACCACGGAGGTCCCGGACGACCTGAACGCCTTCGCCACCCAGCAGAACAACGTCTACTACTGGGCCGACGGCACCGAGATGGCCCGGATCGGCGACACCAACCGGCAGGAGGTGCCGCTGGACCAGGTGCCGGAGCCGGTGCAGTGGGCCGTGCTGTCCGCCGAGAACGAGACCTTCTACTCGGACCCGGGGATCTCCCTCAAGGGCATCAGCCGTGCGGTCTACGAGATGCTCTCGGGCGGCGACACCCAGGGCGGCTCGACCATCACCCAGCAGTACGTGAAGAACATCTACCTGAACCAGCGCCAGGACGTCTCCCGCAAGCTCAGCGAGATGGTCATCGCGGTCAAGCTGGACCGGCGGATGAGCAAGCGGGAGATCCTGGCCGGCTACCTGAACACCAGCTGGTTCGGGCGCGGCAGTTACGGCATCGAGCGCGCCGCGGCGGCGTACTACGGCAAGGACGTCTCGCAGCTGAACCCGAGCGAAGGCGCCTTCCTGGCAGCCCTGTTGAAGGGGGCCGGGCAGTACGACCCGGCGCTGGGCGCGGCCAACCACGAGCGGGCCGAGGAACGGTGGTCCTGGATCCTGGACCGGATGGTGGAGGCCGGCAAGCTGTCCGCCGCCGAGCGCGCCACGTACACGGTGTTCCCGGAGCCCCGGCCGCAGCCGAAGGCGGCCGGGCTGAGCGGGCAGGTCGGGTACCTGGTGGACATGGCCCGGAGCTACGTGGAGAGCCACACCGACATCACGCCCGCCCAGTTCGACCTCGGCGGCCACCAGATCTTCACCACCTTCGAGAAGCCGAAGGTCAACGCCCTGGCCGCGGCGGTGCAGGAGGCCACCAAGGGCATCGACCCCGGCAGCCGGGAGGCCGACAAGCTGGTGAAGGTCGGCGCCGCGTCGGTGGCCCTCGACGGGCGGATCGTGGCGCTGTACGGCGGCCCCGACTACCTGAAACAGGGCTTCGACAACGCCAATGCCTCGACCGTGCCGATGGGTTCGGCCTTCACCCCGCTGGTGTACGCCGCCGGGCTCGACCAGGGCGTCCAGCGCCGGCGCGACGGCAACCGGACCCCGGTGACACCCGGCACCACCTACGACGGCGACAACGGCGTGAACGTGACGACCCCGGAGGGCCCGTACTGGGGGCGCGACGGGAAGACCGTGAAGACCGCCAACGACGGCAAGCGGAACTGGGGCCAGGTGACCCTGCGCAGCGCCGTGGAGCAGTCCGTCAACGGGCCGATGATGCAGCTCGCCATGGACGTCGGCCTGGACCGGGTGCAGCAGACCGCGGCCGCCCTGGGCCTGCTGCCGGACAGCATGGGCGAGTTGGTGCCCGCCTTCGGCGTCGGCAACTCCAAGCCGAGCGCGATCCGGGCCGCCGACGCCTACGCCGCCTTCGCGGCCGGCGGCCGCCACACCGACCCGTACTCGGTGCTCAGGATCACCCGCAACGGCGCGCAGCTCGACCTGCGGCTGCCGACCGCCGTTCAGGCGCTGCCCCCGTCGGTGGCGGCGGACGTCGACACGGCGCTCAAGGGGGCGGTGCGCGGCGGCAGCGCCCAGTCGCTCGCCGAGGCGGGCCCGGGCCTGGCGGCCAAGCCCGGCACCACCCCGGACCGTACGGCCGGATGGACCGTCGGCTACAACGGGCAGCTGTCCACGGCGGTCACCGTCTTCCGGGCGGACCTGAAGGACATGAAGCTGTTGTCATTGGAGGGCCTCGGCGGGGCAGCGCCGGACACCCCGGACTCCGAACTGCCGGGCCGGATCTGGACCTCGTACATGAAGGAGGCGGGCCGGTAGGAGAATTCCGGTAGAACAGAGGGGTGAAGATCAACGGCATCACCTATGACACCGGCACCCCGACCGTCGACGGCTCCGTCACCCGTCCGGGCCTCACGGCGGCGACGATGCGGCGGGAACTCGCCGCGGTCGCCGGCGAACTGTACTGCACCGCGGTCCGGATCACCGGCGACGACGTCACGAGGATGCGGCAGGCCGCGGAGACGGCCATCGGCCTCGGCCTGGCGGTGTGGCTCTCCCCGATGCTGCCGAACGCGGACGAGGCGGCGACGCTGGGAGCCGTCGCCGCGGCGGCCGAGGTCGCCGGGGAGCTCCACCGGGCCGGCGGCGACGTCACCCTGGTGGTCGGCTGCGAGCTGAGCGCCTTCATGACCGGACTGGTTCCGGGTACGGACATCGCCGCCCGGCTGGCCGCGCTGGCGGACCCGATGAGCTGGCCGCCGGAGTACTTCGCGGCCGGTCCGCCGCCGGTCCGGTTCAACGCCTTGCTGGCCACCGCCGTCGCCACCGCCCGGAAGCACTTCGACGGTCCGGTCACCTACGCCGCCGGGCTGTGGGAGGACGTCGACTGGACGCCCTTCGACCTGGTGGCGGTCGACGCCTACCGGGACGCCGCCAACGCGGCGACCCTCCGGACCACGCTCGAAGCGCTGCACGGGCACGGGAAGCCGGTGGTGGTGGCCGAGTTCGGCTGCGCCGCGTTCACCGGGGCGGCCGACCACGGCGCCCTGGCCTGGACCCTGGTCGACCGCACGGACGGCGTCCGCCGACCGCGCCCCGGACTGGTCCGGGACGAGGCGGCCCAGGCCGCCGAACTCACCTCGCTCATCGAGCTGTTCACGGCGGCGGGGCTGGCCGGAGCGTTCGTCTTCACCTATGTGACCCCCGCCTACCCGGCGTCCGACGACCCCCGGGAGGACCTGGACACGGTCGGCTACGGCCTGGTCCGCTCCTGGCCGGACGGGCGCACCACGCCCAAGGCCGCCTTCGGGGCCGTGGCCCGGGCGTACGCGCCGCCCGGCATCGGCTGAGGTCCTCGCCGGATCAGCCCTCCCGCACCCAGGGCCAGGAGCTTCTCCGGGTCGCGGACCACCCGGATCCGGGTGACCCGGCCGTCGTCCGAGACCTCGAAGGAGGCCACCGTGGTGCTCGGCATCGCGCACGTCCCTGCGGTCCACCTCCTGCTGGGGGTGCGGAAGTTCGGGCTCAGCGTGCTCGCCCTGGCGCGGCGCACCGGCTGAGGGGGTCCTGCTGGATCGCCCGCCCGCCCGGCCGCCCGCCCGGCCGGCTGCCCGCGCGTCACTTCACCAGGCGGGACCAGTCGGCCGGTTGGCCGGGGTCGAGCTGGCGCAGCTTGTCGAGGACCTTCGGATCCTGGGTGTCCAGCCAGTCGGCGACCTGGCGGAAGGTGACGCAGCGGACGCCGTCCCGGTGGCAGACGTCCTTCACCACGTCCTCGATGGCCTGCATGTAGATGCCGCCGTTCCAGTCCTCGAAGTGGTTCCCGATGAACAGCGGGGCCCGGCTGCCGTTGTAGACGCGCTCGAAGCCGGCGAGGTAGCTCTCCTTGGTCTCCTTCTCCCACTCGTCGAACTTCTTCGGATCGCCCTTGGAGGTGTTCCCGGACTGGCCGGCGAGGAAGTTGAAGTCCATCGAGAGGCCCTGGGAGCCCTTCGCCGGGAAGGGCAGCAGCTGGAGCGGAAAGTTCCAGATGCCGTCCTTCTTGCTCGGCCAGACCTGGAACTCGCCGGGGGAGCTGGCGTCGTAGCGGAAGCCCGCCGCCTTCTCGGCCGGGAGGAGGTTCTTCTGCCCCTCCAGGCAGGGGGCTCGGCCGCCGACCAGTTCCTTGGTGTAGTCGAAGGGAAGCGGCGGGAGGTCCTTGTAGCCCGTGTTGGTCTTCCAGTTGGTGACGAAGGAGACGGCCTGGTCCAGCTCGCTCTTCCACTCCTCGGCGCTCCAGTCGTCACCGCCCTTCTTCCCGCAGAAGTGCCCGTTGAAGTGGGTGCCGATCTCGTTGCCGTCCAGCCAGGCCAGGCGCAACTGCTCCAGGGTGTCCTTGATGTGGGCGTCGGTGGCGTAGTCGATCGAGGCGGCGCCCGGGTCGTGCTGGGGCGGGTGGTAGAGGGTGCGCTTGGACTTGGGGAGGGTGTAGATGCCGCTCAGGAAGTACGTCATCTGCGCGTTGTTCTCCGCGCCCAGCTTGCGGAAGCGGGAGAACAGGTGGTCGTCGCCCTCCAGGCCGCCGTCCCAGGAGAAGACGACGAACTGCGGTGGCTTCTCGCCCGGTTTGAGCTTCTCGGGCGTGGGCTGCTTTGGCTGGGGGCCGGTGTAGGAGGTGGAGCCGTCGCCGAGGACGTGGACCTTGCCGTCCCAGGTCGGCGTCGGGGTGGGGGTGGGAGCGGGGGTGCCGGCGGGTTCCGGTTCCGGCTCCGCTTCAGGGGCGGTGGGATCGGGGGCGGCGGCGTTCGGTCTGCCCCGCGAGAAGGAGTCTCCCGTGGTGAGCGTGAGGGACGCGACGACCCCCACGGCCAACAGGACGACCGCACCGCGAGCAGTCCGCACGGATTCCCCTTCTCCCGGCCTACAGTTCGATCGAACAGAACATTCATGTGATCGATGACCTGAGGGACGGAAAAGGTTGCACGGGTCGTCGAACAATCTCGCGAACGGGAGCGCGGGGGTTCAGGAAGCGGGGGCCGCCGGAGGCGCGCCAGTGGTCGCGGCGTCGTAGAGGTCCCGGGTGGCGGAGCCGAACGAGGCGCTGTAGGAGATCTGGGGGGTGTTGCCCCCGGTGTGGTAGCCCCCGATGATTCCGATCACCGCCCAGCCGCCCGGCCACGGCACCAGCATGGGCCCGCCCGAGGTCCCGCCGACGAAGCCGTCGCACGCGATGCGTTCGAAGGTGCCCGGATCCGCCGGGTCGTCGCTGGCCCACCAGGTGGTCCAGCTCAGGCACTCCAGCGGTTTCGGCGCGCCGCCCGGGTACCCGATCATCCGGACCGGAGCGTGGAACCAGCCGGTGCCGGTGAGCAGCCGGACCGCGCCCACCGCGTCCTCCAGCCGCTCGCCGTCCTGGTTGGGCTCGGTCACGGCGAACCCGAAGTCGTAGGCGGCGCCCGCGTGTTCACCCTTGTCGTAGTACTCCTGCGGGACGTAGACGCCGTTGCTCCTGACCGGGAAGATGCCGAACGGCTTGAGTCCGTCGTGGTACTGCGGGACGAAGCCCAGGTTCCGCTCGGGGGCGGTGCCGGAGTAGCCCTTGAGGCAGTGCCCCGCGCTCAGCACCAGGTCGTGGTCGGGACTGTGCACCACGGAGGCGCTGCACGTACGACCGGTGCCGCCGGCGTCGGTCCAGAAGAACGTGCCCACTGGGGGGATGCCGTCGAAGCTCCTGCTCGACGGGATGAACTCCCCGGGCCGGGGGCCGTCCGCCGGGGCCGCCGCTGCCGTAGTCGGTGCGGTGGGTGCGGTGGGTGCGGTGGGTGGGGCGGGGGCAGGTAGGGCGGCCGCCATGCGGGCCGGGGTCCAGTACGCGTTGAGCCGCTTCGCGGTCGGGTTGGCCGGGCCCGGTGTTGCGGCGCCGGCGGCGGGGACAGGCCCGGTCGTCAGGAGCAGGGTGGTTGCTGCGGCGGTGGCACGGCTGATGAGCCTCGTCCTGCGCACCATCAGTTGTCCTTCCTGCGTCGGTGGGCCGATGGTTCAAGGCTCCCGTGGAAGGACCGTGGGCGCTACGCCAGTGCGCTGTTTCCCATGGACCGGCCCGTGGAGCACGCCGCCGACGTCAGGCGACGATGACGACCTTGCCCGCGACGGTGCGTGACTCTGCCAGGGCGAGCGCGGCCGCGGCCTGGTCCAGCGGGAACTCCGCGGCGACCTGGGCGGTGAGAGTGCCGTCGGCGAGCAGGGTCAGCACCTGGGTGAGGTCCTCGCGCAGGCGGGCGCGGAAGGACGCGGGGCGGCGCTTGCCCGCCCAGAGGTTGTAGAAGTGCGCGGACCTGCCGTTGGGGAGGAGGTTCCACAGGGCCAGCCGGGCGAACAGCTTCAGCACCGGGAGCCGCGAGTTGCCGGCCTCGTCCTTGGTGGCGGCGGTGCCGTAGGACACCAGGGTCCCACCGCGGCGCAGCAGCCGCCAGGACTCCTCCAGCCCGGCGCCGCCGACGTGGTCGAACACCGCGTCGACGCCGTGCGGTGCGAGCTGCCGGATGCGGCGGTACTGCTCGGGGTCGCGGTAGTCGACGGGGGTGGCGCCCAGGGCGCGGACGGCGTCGTGGTGCCGTGCGGAGGCCGTGCCGATCACCGTGATCCCGGCGTGCCGGGCCAGCTGGACGAGGGTGGAGCCGACGCCGCCGTTGGCGCCCAGCACGACGATGGTGGCGCCCCGGGAGACCTTCGCGGTGCGGTGCAGCATCTGCCAGGCCGTCACGCCGTTGACCACCACGGTCTCCGCGTCGGCGGCCGCCACCCCGTCCGGTACGGGGACGGCGTCAGCGGCGTCGAGCAGCAGGTGGCTGGCCCAGGCCCCGGTCTTGGTGACGGCGGCGACGCGGCGCCCGACCATCGCGGGGTCGACGCCGGGGCCGGTCGCGACCACCGTGCCGACCACGTCGTAGCCGGGCACGAAGGGGAAGGGCGGCTGGTCGTAGTACTTGCCTCGGCGCATCTGCTGCTCGGCGAAGGAGACGCCGGTGGCCTCCATCCGCAGCAGGACCCGGCCCGCGGTCGGCGGCGGGAGGTCGCGGGTGCGGAGCCGGAGGCCGCTCGGCTCGACCTCGCCCGGCAGGACGACCTCGGTGGCGGGGGTGGCGACGGGGTTGCTCATGGCGTGCTCCGTTTCGGGGCGGTGGCGGTGACGGTTGTGGCTACGGCCGTAAAGTTACAGGTGTAAGTTCACGGCCCGCAAGGGCTGCCGGTCGTAAGTTCTCACCTGTAAGCTCACGCCATGGGAAACGACGAACCGAGCACGCCCCCCGCCCGCGCCCGCAACCGCCGCGGGGAAGGTGCCCGTCTGCGCGAGGACATCGTGGCGGCGGCGGTCGAACTGCTGGACGAGGCCGGCACCGAGAGCGCCGTCACGCTGCGGTCGGTGGCCCGCCGGGTCGGGATCGCCGCCCCGTCGATCTACCGGCACTTCCCCGACCAGCCGGCCATCATGCTGGCCGTGGTGCGGCAGGCCTTCGACGAGTTGGAGGCCCAGCTGCGGGCAGCCCTGGGCAGTGCCGGTGAGGATCCGCAAGGGCGGCTGTTCGCCCTCTGCCGCGCGTACCTGGGGTTCTCCCGGGAGCACCCCGAGCGCTACCGGACCATGTTCGGCGGCGTCTGGGTGCCCGCGCTGCAGGACAGCAGCGTGACGGTGGATGATATGAGCGCCCTCGGGCAGGGGGTGCTCCAGTTGCTCATCGAGGCTCTGGGCGCGTGCGTGGCCGCGGGCGTGTCCGGCAGTGATGATCCCTACGCGGACACCGTGGCCCTCTGGCTGGGCCTGCACGGGCTGGCCCACCAGCGGGCGGTCACGGTCGCCTTCGCCTGGCCCGAGGACATCGCCGACCGGCTCGTCGTCGCGCTGGCGCGGCTGAAGAGTTAGCTGGCGGGGGAGTTGGTGCGGGTCCAGGCGAGGGCCTGGGCGTAGGAGTAGAAGCGGAGCGGCTCGTCGGCCGGGGGGAGGGCCTTGACGAGGTGGGTGGTGGTGCGGTCGCGGACGACCCAGACCTGGTAGGAGGCGCCGTGCGGGGCGTCGGCGGGGAGGATGGCGTAGCGCTCGGTCATCGCCGGGTCGCGATCTGGATGAAGCCGGAGGCCTTCTCCACGCGCTCGGCGAACTCGTTGAACTCGCCGTCGATGGGGGAGATTGTCGCCTTGGTGGGGACGAGGATCGCGCCGGCTCGGCGGTCGAGGAGGCGCTGAAGGGCGGCCTGGAGCATGGGCCGGTGCTCGGGCCCCTTCGCGTGGGTCTCGTCGTCGACGACGATGAGGGAGATGTCCCAGTTGAAGGTGTTGGCGTAGGACTCGCACATGCGCAACTCGCGCTCGGGGAAGGCGGAGTTGCTCTTGGCCAGGTACAGGACGACCTGGAAGGGGATGGTGGGGGGCATGGGTGTCTCCATGGTTGCACACTGCGTCCGGCGAATCACCGGATGTAGCCATGGTGGCGTGTGGGGGGTTACGATCTCCAGGCCGCAACCTTCACGGTTGTGCCGAGTGACAGCCAGGGAGACGCCTTGGAGCTCTTGGAAATTGACTCGACATCATCTCCGGCCGTTCGCTTCGGCGAGGAACTTCGCAGGTTGCGGCGTTCCAGGCGCTGGTCGCAGTCGGAACTCGGTCGGCGCATGGGCTACAGCCATGGCCTGGTCTCGTACGTCGAGCGGGCTAAGAAGCCCGTCACCCTTAAATTCGCGGTGGCGGCAGACCGGGTGTTCGACACGGGTGGCGTCTTCAAGGAGCTCTGGCGCCGGATCTCGAACGCCAGTCTGCTGGAGGGATTTGCCGAGTTCGTGGACGCGGAGGCGCGCTGCCGGAAGCTGCGAACCTTTGAATTGGGAGTGATGCCAGGTCTGTTGCAGACCCTGGACTATGCCGCTGCCCTGGAGGTGGGGAGTGTCCGCCGTGGGAGCATCACTCAGGCCCAAGCCGCTGGGCGAGTTGACTTCCTGGCCGGTCGGCAGAGGCTGCTGGAGAAGGACCGGCCGCCAATCATTCATGCTGTGCTCGACGAGAGTTGCCTGCTGCGCACTGTGGGTGGTGCGGAGGTCATGCGTGCGCAGTTGGATCATCTTCTGGCGTTGGCCGAGAGGCCGAACATCACCATCCAGGTGGCCCCGTTCCGGCTGGGTGAGCAACGGCCGTTTCTCCTGCCGGTGGTGCTGTTGACGCTTCCCGACAGGTCGGTGGTGGGCTACGCGGAATCCCATTCGCGTGGCCATCTGGAACGGGGGAGGGAAAGCGTTGCGGGCTGGGAGGAGGACTACGATCACCTGAAGGTGGAGTCGTTGGACACGACGGCTTCGCTCGCCATGATCCGCGCTGTTCGGAAGGAAGTTCAATGACGGCCCATAGCCTGGCAGGCGCACGGTGGGTGAAGAGTCGCCACAGTGGCAACGGTGGCAACTGCGTCGAGGTGGCCCCGGACTTCCCCGGCGTGATGCCCGTACGTGATTCCAAGGATCCCGAGGGGCCGGTGCTCCTCTTCCCGGCCGAGGCGTGGAAGTCCTTCGTCGCTGCGGCTGCCTCGGGCGAGTTCGGCGACATCTAGTCCCATCCGTCTTCCCTGCGAGCCTCCGGACTGACCAGTCCGGGGGCTCGTGGCATTGACAGGAGGGTCCTTGCGCTGAATGCTAAGCAAGCGCTTAGTCATCGATCTCGCCACCCTCAGGAGCCGCCCGATGTCCGAGACCCCCGCCGATCCGCCCGGCCTGGATCTGGGCCGCCTCCGCTCGTACCTGGACCAAAAGCTCCCGGGGATCGTCCAGGGGTCTCTGCGTGCCGACCTCATCGAGGGGGGCCGCTCCAACCTCACGTACGTCCTCAGCGACGACGCCTCCCGCTGGGTCCTGCGCCGCCCCCCGCTCGGGCACGTCCTGGCCACCGCGCACGACATGGGCCGGGAGTACCGCGTGATGTCCGCCCTCCGTGACACCGGCGTTCCCGTCCCGAACATGCTCCTGATCGACCACGACACCGACGTCCTCGGCGCTCCCTGGTACCTCATGGAGCACGTCCCGGGCGTCGCGCACCGGTCCCGGACGACCCTGGCCGCCGTCGGCGAACAGCGGGTCGCCGCGCTCGGCCGCCGCCTGGTCGAGACCCTCGCCGCCCTCCACAGGATCGACCCGTCCACCGTCGGCCTCGCCGACTTCGGCCGGCCCGACGGCTACCTGGAGCGCCAGCTGAGCCGCTGGTCCAAGCAGCTCGCCGCCTCCCGCAGCCGCGACCTCCCCGACCTCGACCGGCTGCACGCCCTCCTCTCCGACCGCCTCCCGACCTCTCCGGCCCCCGCCCTGGTCCACGGCGACTACCGCCTCGACAACGTCCTGGTCGACGACTCCGACACGATCACCGCCGTCCTCGACTGGGAGATGTCCACCCTCGGCGACCCGCTCACCGACATCGGCCTCCTGGTGATGTACACCGAGCTGGCCGGCGTCGGCGGCGGCATCATCCCCTCCGCCATGACCGCCCCCGGCTTCCCCAAGGCCGACGAAATCGTCTCGTACTACGCCGAGTTGACCGGACGCCAGGCCGCCGACCTCGACTGGTACGTGGCCTTCGCCTCCTTCAAGCTGGCCGCCGTCGCCGAGGGCATCCACTACCGCTTCCAGCAGGGCCGCACCCTGGGCGCCGGTTTTGAGCGCGCGGGCGAGATGGCCCCGATCCTCGCCCGGCACGGCCTCGGCACCCTCAAGGAGAACTGATGGACTTCGCCTACGACGCCCGCACGAACGAACTCCGTGAGCAGCTGCTCGCGTTCATGGACCAGCACGTCCACCCCGCCGAGCCCGTCCTGGCCGCCCAGCTCGCCGACCCCGCCCGTGAGCCCTGGGCCGTCCCGTCCGTCGTCGCCGACCTCCAGGCGGAGGCCCGCAAGCAGGGCCTGTGGAACCTCTTCATCCCCGGCGAGCACGGCGCCGGACTCACCAACCTCCAGTACGCCCCGCTCGCCGAGATCACCGGCCGCAGTATCCAGTTGGCCCCGCCCGCCCTCAACTGCGCCGCCCCCGACACCGGCAACATGGAGCTGCTCGCCCAGTTCGGCAGCGCCGAGCAGAAGGAGCGCTGGCTGCGCCCGCTCCTCGACGCCGAGATCCGCTCCGCGTTCGCGATGACCGAGCCCGAGGTCGCCTCCTCGGACGCCACCAACATCGCCACCCGGATCGAGCGCGACGGCGACGAGTACGTCGTCAACGGCCGCAAGTGGTACATCACCGGCGCGATGAACCCGGACTGCAAGCTGTTCATCGTGATGGGCAAGACCGATCCGACCGCCGAACCGCACCGCCAGCAGAGCATGGTGATCGTCCCGCGCGACACCCCGGGCGTCACCGTCAAGCGCGGCATGACCGTCTTCGGCTACGACGACGCCGACCACGGCGGCCACGCCGAGGTGCTGTTCGACGGCGTCCGCGTCCCGGCCGAGAACCTGATCGGCGAGGAGGGCACCGGCTTCGCCATCGCGCAGGCCCGGCTCGGCCCGGGCCGGATCCACCACTGCATGCGGGCCATCGGCATCGCCGAACGCGCTCTGGAGCTCATGTGCCGCCGGGCGAGCGAGCGGGTGGCCTTCGGCCGTCCGCTGGCCGAGCAGGGCGTGGTGCAGGACTGGATCGCCGAATCCCGGGTGCGGATCGAGCAGTTGCGGCTGCTCGTCCTCAAGACCGCCTGGCTGATGGACACCGTCGGCAACCGCGGCGCCCACACCGAGATCCAGGCCATCAAGATCGCCACCCCGCGCACCGTCGAGTGGATCCTCGACAAGGCCGTCCAGGCCCACGGCGCCGCGGGCGTCAGCCAGGACACCCCGCTGGCCCAGCTGTGGGCGGGCAACCGCACCCTGCGGCTCGCCGACGGGCCGGACGAGGTCCACAAGCGCTCGCTGGCCCGCCGGGAGCTCAAGCGGTACCGCTGATGCGCGATGAGGCAGCCCTCGCGTTCGGTCCTCGGTGATCCCCTTCTACTCTGACGGGCATGACTGAGGCTCTGATGAACCGCTACCGACCGGCTGTGCAACCTCTGCTGGAGCCGGGCGAAGACCTGGTGGACGTCGCGAAGGTAATTCCGGCCGCCGGGGCGGAGGGGGTCGGGGACGGCGCCGGAGCGGCGATCGGCAACGCGCTGGCGCGGATCGGTGCGGTGACGGGGGAGTCGGGCAGCATCGCCCGCAGCTTCCCGAAGGCGGAGGGCGGGGTGGCGGCCAAGCTGCTGGTGGTGACCGACCGCCGGACCGCCTTCGTCACGGTCGGGCCGGACATCCGCAAGGTCGGCCGACTGCTGTGGCACGTCCCGCGCAGCGTGGTGGCGCGGGTGGAACGGCGCCCGCGACTCCAGGCCATGGCGAGGTTCCGGCTGTGCTTCGCGGACGGCTCCGCGGTCTCGATGTACACCATGCGGCGCCGCACCGTGGAGGCCCTGGCCGACCATCTCGGGCGGTAGCGCCCGCACGAGGGTCATACCCGAGTACCCAGGACGACTTGGCTCCTCGGTATGACGGATTCCGACCGCCCCGCCCGTAGCGTTCCCCTCGTCAACGGAACACGACGAGGAGGCAGTGGGATGGGCAGGCGGGGACGGGCCGTGGCGGCGGTACTGCTGGTGGCGTCGGCGGCGCTCGGGGTGGCGGGTGCGCCCGGGGCGGTGGCGGTGGCGGCGCCGGCGGACGGTGGCGGACGGCAGGCCGCGGCGTGGCTGCCGCAGCCGACCGGGCCGTACCCGATCGGGACCACCTCGCTGCACCTGACCGACGCCGGGCGGGAGGACCCCTGGCACCCCGGGCACGAGCGCGAGCTGATGATCAGCTTCTGGTACCCGACCGCCCGCCCGGCCGCCGGGCAGGAGCGGGCCCGCTACATGGCGCCCTCCGCCGGGGAGCACTTCGGCAGCGACACCGGCGCGGGAAAGCTCAACTACGGTCTGCAGCCCGGCAGTACGGACTGGTCCGGCATCCTCACCCACGCCCGGCAGGACGCGCCGGCCCGCCCCGGCGGATCGCGCCCGGTGGTGCTGTACTCGCCCGGGCTCGGCGACCCGCGCAGCTGGGGCACGGCCCTGGTCGAGGACCTCGCCTCGCGCGGCTACGTCGTCGTCACCATCGACCACACCTACGACGCCTCCGAAGTCGCCTTCCCCGGCGGGGACCTGGCCACCTCGGTGTTCCCCGCCATGATGGGGCAGCCCGGCCTGGACATCGGCGCCGTGCTGCGCAAGTCCATGGCCACCCGGGTCGACGACACCCGCTTCGTGCTGGACGAACTCGCCGGGCTGCGCCGCTTCTCCGGCCTGCCGACCGGCCTCGCCGCCTCGCTGGACCTCCACCGGATCGGCATGGTCGGCCACTCGGCGGGCGGTTTCACCGCCCTGCAGACCATGCACGACGACCCGCGGATCGCGGCCGGGATCAACATGGACGGTCAGATGCACTTCCCCGGCCCGGACGGGCAGACCGGCGTCTTCCTGCCGAGCGTCACCCAGGACGGCCTGGACCGCCCGTTCCTGCTGATGGGCACCAGGAGCAACGACTCCGGCAGCTACCACGGACAGCCCGGCTGGGACGCGCTGTGGCAGAACAGCACCGGCTGGCACGCCGACCTCACCCTGGAGGGCTCCCGGCACGGCTCCTACACCGATGCGGAGTCCCTGCTGCCCCAACTCGCCCGCCAGGGCGCGATCAGCCCCGAAGGGCTGGCCTCGGAGGTCGGGACCATCCGCCCCGACCGCGCCGAACTCGCCACCCGCTCCTACGTGGCGTCCTTCTTCGACCGCTGGCTGCGCGGCCACGACGACCACCTGCTGGACGGCCCCTCGGCACGCTTCCCGGAGATGACGTACGAGCGGTAGTCCCTTGCGCAGGACAGGGCCGTGCCCGGGGCCGACTGGAGTGGCCCCGGGCACGGCGGCGGGGTTCGTCAGGCGAGCGCCAGGCTGATCTGGTCGTCGAAGACCACCCAGTGCTGTCCGGGGTCGGCGGCGTTGCACGGCCTGGTGCCGACGCTCGGGCTCTGCCAGACGTTGGCGAGGCAGTGGGCCGGGGCGAAGGTGAGGGTGATCTGCTGGCCCGAGACGGTCCAGTACTGCCCCTGGTCATTGGGGTCGCACGGCTTCACCGAGACGGTCTGGGTACCCCAGGTGTTGGCGAGGCAGTAGCCCCGGGCGTTGCTGAGGGAGATCTGCTCGCCCGAGAGGGTCCAGTGCTGGCCGAGGTCGCTGGGGTAGCACGGCTTGGTGCCGATGTTCGGGGTGTTCCAGGTGTTGGCGAGGCAGTAGAGGCCGGGGGTGCGCGGGCTCGCCTGCGCGGTGTCGGCGGCGCCCGCCCCGACGGCCGGCAGGAAGGAGGCCGTCAGCGCCAGGGCCGCGACGGCGAGGGTCTTGCGGAGAGCAAACACCATGACGAGTCGGTTCCGTTCTCGCTGAAGGTCGTGCGGATCGCACACGACCGTGGTGGGCTTCAGCAGCTCGGGCTCGAGTGCGTGCCAATTTGAGCATCGCTCGTTGGCGAACTAGTAGAGTCGGCTTACGTATTCATGCGAACGGCTCATCATGGGTGGTCTGGTGTTCGAGGGTTGAATTTCGGTCGAAACCTTGCTTCAGGAGTGCAGGTGTGCTGCGACGTACGGGGCGGCGATCTGGTCCACGCCTAGGGTGCGGCCGAAGGCCGGGTGGACGTTGACCTCGAAGACCACGCCGCCGCTCTCGGCGGCGAGGTCGACGCCGGCCAGCGGGAGGCCCAGGGACTTGGTCGCGAGGATCGCCAACTCCGCTATACCAGGCGGTAGTTCGTCGATCTCCAGGGTGGTCGAGGAGGCGCCCTGGCACTCGTTGCAGGGGGCGTCCGGATCCGGCTGGACGTGCTCCACCGCGCGGACGGCCCGGCCGTCGAGGACGACCACCCGGTACTGGTGGCGCCGCCCGTCGGCGGTGAAGTTCCGGGCGTCCCGGGCGATCAGCCAGTCCTGCCCGAGGTCAGCGTAGTGCCGTGCTGCGGCAGCGAGTTGGGCGTGGTCGGTGACGTGGAAGACGTCGTTCCCGCCCATGCCGACGCACGGCCGGGCCCAGACGTCGCCGCCGAGTCGTGCGAAGGCCTCGGCGGCGGCCTCCGGCGTCGGCCGGGAGAGCGTGATCGTCGGCATGTGCGGTACGCCGTCGCGGGTGAAACGCTCGACCGTGCGGTCCTTCTCGGTCGCCGTGCGCCAGGCCTCGACGTCGGTGCCCAGCGAGCGGACGCCGGAGGCGCGCAGCAGCCGCTGGCAGTGGGCGAAGGCGGGGCGCCAGTGCGGCGGGATCTCGTAGACGACCACCGCGTCCGTCGTCACGACGCGCCCCTCGGCCTCCAGTCGGACGGTCCCGTCGCCCACCGCCTCGATCCGGCCGGTGCAGGCGGCGCTGCCCGTCATGAAGTGCCGGGCGTCCAGCTGGACTGGCTCGCGGCCGGTCAGCCGCCGGGCGGCGACGGCCATCGCCTCCCGGGTGCCTTCGGTCGAGCTGTGGTCGGTCAGAAGAACGAGATCCCGTCGGCTCATGGAGCCATGGAAACGGCGCGCACCCGGACGCGGCAAGGAGGCCTGGTGAGCCATCCGGGTGCGGCCGTGGCCTGAACCGGCCCGGCCCGGCCCGGCGTCGGTGGGCGGTGCGCACCGGCTTGCCGACGGTGCGTCCGACCCCGCCGAGCCGGGGCGGCCCCAGCTCAGGGTGTTCAGCCCACGCCGACCACGTTGGTCTGGGAGAGCGGGAAGCAGCTGGGAGTCTCCTTGGTCAGCGAGATGTCCAGGCTTCCGACCGTGGCCGGGTGGAGCGATCCCTCGGGGACGGTGTTGAGCAGAAGCAGGCTCTCACCGGGCGGGATGGCGGCCGGATGAAGGACGGCGATGCGGCCGTTGGCGGGGTCCAGCGACATCACCTCCTCCAGTCCGTTGCTATTGGTGGCCACCGAGGTGCGGCAGGACGCCGAGGGCTTCATGACCAGGGCCGGCACTCCCACGGAGCGCAGCGCCTCCTGGAGCCCGGACCATTCGGCGCCCATCAGCTGGAAGGAGACGGTGCCGTCCTTGTTGGGGGTCACCGTGTAGGAGGCGGTGCTGAGCCGCACAGCGGTGGCCGACGGTACGGGAGCCGACGGGCCCGAGGGAGCCGCAGGAGCCGCGGGGGTCGCGGGGGTGGCGCCGGTGTGCGGTACCAGGACGACCGCAGTGACGGCCGCGGCCAGCCCGAAGCCGGTCACCACCACCCTGCGGGTGTGGCGCGGCCGGACCCGGACCGGGGCGGCCGCGGCGGGCAGGTCGGCGGCACGGGCGGTGAGTTCGTCGGCGAGCTGCTGCCGGAAGTGGGCGGGCGTGGTCACGGGGCAACCTCCAGAAGGTTCACGGACGTGCCGGCGGTGTCGTGGGTCTCCGGGGTGCCCCGGGTGGCGGTGCTGTCGGTGCTGCCGGGTGTGCCGGTCGGCGGGGCGGCCTTCTGCAGCGCCTTGCGGGCCCGGTGCAGTCGCACTCGGGCGGTGGCGGCGGTGATGCCCAGCGCCTTGGCGGTCTCGCGGACGGCCAGCCCGTCGACGGTCACCAGGTCCAGCACCGCGCGCAGCGGCTCCGACAGGGCGGCGTGCCGCGCCGCCAGCGCCCGGGCCTCCCGGGCCGCGTCGATGCGTTCCTCGATCGCGGACACGTCCTGGTCGTCCAGCATCCGCTGGCCGGCGATCCTGGCCACCGCCCTGAACTCGCGGGCACTGCCGCGGAAGTGCGAGGCCACGACGTTGCGGGCGATGCCGTACAGCCAGGCGGCCGGCGTGCCGCGGCGGGCGTCGTAGTTGTCGGCCTGCTCCAGCGCCGTGAGGAAGATGTCGGCCGTCAGATCGGCCGCCAGGTGCACGCTGTCGGTGCGCCGGGTGACGAATCCGAGCACGGCGTCGAACTGTTGCTGGTAGAAGACGGCGAAGGCCGCCGGGTCACGCGAGGGTGGTGCTATCGGGTGCTCCGCTGACACGGGTGAACTCCTTGGAACGGCGAGCACTGCCTTACGCCACTACTTGGCTCGGGCCGTCCGGGGCGTTACACGGGCCGTGCCCGGTCAGCGGATCTCCGAGCCCGGGTTGGCCTCGTCCCACTCCCGGCGGGAGGTGACGATCGCGTCGTGGTGGGAGTAGGACCAGTCGACCATCGCCCGCACCAGGTGGGTGAGGCTGTGGCCGAGCGGGGTCAGCTCGTACTCCACCTGCGGGGGGACGGTCGGGTGGACGGTCCTGGAGACCAGGCCGTCGCGCTCCAGGCGGCGCACCGTCAGGGTCAGCATCCGCTGCGAGATCCCCGGCAGGGCGCGCTGCAGCTCGCGGAACCGCCGTACGCCCTGGGCGAGTTCGACGACGGCCAGGACCGACCAGCGGTCGCCGAGGCGGTTCAGCAGGTCGCGGATGCCGCAGTCGACGCCGTCGTCGCACCAGACCACCGGCCGGCGGGTGGTTACCGCGGTGTGCCCTACTGACATGGAAGTGCCTCCTTACGCCGGAGGCCCAGGCTACCGAGGATGGTCACGTCCTCAGCGACCAGCCGTCCGAAGGAGAAACATGCTGCTCGTCACCGGTGTCAACGGAGGGCTCGGCGCCCTCGTCCTGGAGCGCCTCGCCGGCCGTGCGGACGTCGTCGCCGGGAGCCGGACACCCGACCAGGTCCGGGCCGAACTGCCCGCCCGGCTGGTGGACTTCGACCGGCCGGAGACCCTGGCCGCGGCCTTTGGGGGCGTACGGACGCTGCTGCTGATCTCGGCGGGCGCCGCCGAGGACGACGTGGTGACCGCCCGGCACGGCGCGGCGATCGAGGCCGCAGAGAAGGCCGGCGTCGAGCACGTGGTCTATACCAGCCTGTCCGGCGACGGCGACCACCTGCCCTACGCGCTGGCGCACCGCTGGACCGAGCGGCGGCTGCGCGAGTCCGGCACCCTGCGCTGGACGGTGCTGCGCAACGGCCTCTACGCGGAGCTGCTGGCCGGGATCGCCGCTCCCGGCCCGGACGGGGTGATCACCGCGCCGCTGGGCACCGGTCGGCTGGCGGCGGTGGCCCGGGCCGACCTCGCCGAGGTGGCGGTGAACGTCGCCCTGGCACCCGCGCGGCACGCCGGCCGGACGTACGAGCTGGTGGGGGAGCGGGCGGTGGGCGGCGCGGAGGTGGCCGAGGTGCTGGGCGCCGAGTACCGCCCGGGCCGGCTCACCGACGCCCGGGCGTCGGTGGCAGCCTCGGACGCCCTCGACTTCCAGGTGCCGATGGTGCTGGGCACCTACTCGGCGATCGCCCACGGCTTCCTGGCCGGGCCGGGCGGGCCGGGCGATCTGGCGGCCCTGCTCGGCCGCCCGCCCCGCCCGGCCCTGGAGGTCATCGCCGGGGCGGCGTCAGTCGGCTAGCACCGCGATCCGGCCCGTGCTGCGCCCGTCGGCGACCAGCTGGACGGCCTCGGCCGCCCCGGCCAGCGGCACCCGGGCGCTGACCAGCGGCCGGACCACGCCCTGCTCGGCGAGCTTGGTCAGCTCGTCGTGGGCGGCCCGGACGGCGCGCGGGTCGTGGGTGTTGTAGAGGCCCCAGTGCAGGCCGAGGATCGCGTAGTTCTTCACCAGGGCGTGGTTGAGCGCGGGCGCCGGGATCTGCCCGGCGGCGAAGCCCACCACCACGATCCGGCCCTCGAAGGCCACGCACCTGGTGGAGCCGGTGTAGGCGTCACCGCCGACCGGGTCGAAGACCACGTCGGCGCCGCGCCCGCCGGTGAACTCCTTGACGGCGGCGACGAAGTCCCCGGCCGTCCGGTCGACCACCAGGTCGGCAGCGAGGGCACGGGCCGTCTCCGCCTTGGCCGGGCCGCCGACCACGGCGACCACCCGGGCCCCGGCGGCCCGGCCGAGCTGGACGGCCGCGCTGCCGACCCCGCCCGCCGCCGCGTGCACCAGCAGGGTCTCCCCGGCCCGCAGCCGGGCCCGGCGGTGCAGGGCGAACCAGGCCGTCTGGTAGCCGATGTGCAGCGCCGCCGCCTCGGCGTCGTCCAGCGCTTCGGGCGCCGGGAACGCGGCCGCGGCGTCCAGCAGCGCGTACTCGGCGAAGGCGCCGTGCGGCAGCACCGGGTTGCCGATCAGCCGCTCGCCCCGCCGGGCGCCGTCCGCGACCTCGCCGCACAGCTCCACCCCGGGGGTGAACGGCAGCGGCGGACGGACCTGGTACTGCCCGCGCACCATCAGCGCGTCCGGGAAGTTCACCGCCGCGGCCCGGACCCGCACCAGCAGCTGCCCCGGGCCGGGCACCGGCCGTGCCACGTCGTCGGCCAGCCGCATCACCGCGGCCGGCTCGCCGAGCTCACCCACCTGCCAGGCCCTCACAGCACCTCGCTCCTCTCCAGTCCCTGCTGGAGCCGGTTCATCCCGGCGATCCAGCGGTCCGGGTCGGTGGCCCGGACGCGGTAGTACTCGGCGGTCTCGGGGTGCGGCAGGATCAGGAAGCGGTCCTCCCGCAGCGCGTCGAGCGCCGCTCCGGCGACGACCTCCGGCTCCAGCGCGGTCGGCGCGAGCAGCGCCTCGCCGACCGCGCCGGTGGAGGCCAGCATGTCGGTGCGCACGCCCTGCGGGCACAGCGCGTGCACCTTGACGCCCCGGTGTTGGTAGGTGGCGGACAGCCACTCGGCGAAGGCGAGTGCGCCGTGCTTGCTGACGGCGTACGGCGCCGAGCCGAGCATGGTGAGCAGCCCGGCGGCGGAGACGGTGGCCAGGAAGCGGCCCTGGCCGCGCTCGAGCCAGTGGGGGAGCAGCAGTTCGGCGGCCCGGACGTGGGCCAGCACGTTGACCTCCCAGGCGCTCGCCCAGGCCGTGGCGGGCGCGTCGGCGCCGCCGACCGGGGCGACGCCCGCGTTGGCGCACCACACGTCGATCTCGCCGAGTTCCGCGCGGGCCCGGCCGACCAGGGCGGCCAGACCGGTGGCGGAGGCGGCGTCCCCGGGCAGTGCGACGCCGCCGCAGTCCTCGGCGACCGCGCGGGCGGCCCCGGCGTCCAGGTCGTTGACCACCACCCGGGCGCCGGACGCGGCGAAGGCCCGGGCCAGCGCGGCGCCGATGCCCCGGCCGGCGCCGGTCACCACCACGCCCTGGCCCTCGAAGGCGCCGTGCTCGCTCACAGGCCACCGCCGAGGGTGACTCCGCCGTCCACCACCAGGGTCTGGCCGGTGATCCAGTCGGCCGCCGGGGAGAGCAGGAAGGCGACCGCCCCGGCGATGTCCTCCGGGACGCCGAGCCGGCCCAGCGGGTAGGCCTTGGCGACCTTCTCCTCGCGGCCCTCGTACAGCGCCTCGGCGAACTTGGTCTTCACCACGGCCGGGGCGACGGCGTTGACCCGGATGCCCTGCGGGCCCAGCTCGGCGCCGAGTTCGGTGGTGAGCCGTATCAGCGCGGCCTTGCTGACGCCGTACATGCCGATCCCGAGGGAGGCGCGGATGCCGGCGATCGAGGCGACGTTGACGACCGAGCCGCCGTGCTCGCCCATCCAGGCGGCGTGTGCCCGGCGGGTCCAGGCCAGCGGGCCGAGCACGTTGACGGCCATGATCTTGGCGGCGGCGGCCTCCTCGGTCTCCAGGACCGGCCCGTACACCGGGTTGATGCCGGTGTTGTTGACCAGGTGGTCGAGCCGGCCGAAGGCCTCCAGGGTGCGGGCGACGGCCTCCTCCTGGTGGGCCGGGTCGTCGGCCTTGCCCGCGACGGCGATCGCGTTCTCCGGACCGCCGAGGTCGCGGACGGCCTCGGCGAGCGGCTCGGCGTTGCGGGCGGTGAGGCAGACCTTGGCGCCGCGCCCGACCAGTTCGCGCGCGATGCCGAGGCCGATGCCGCGGCTCGATCCGGTCACGACGGCCACCCGGCCCTTGAAGGAGTGCACCACGGAGGGTCCTGCCTTTCCCGCGAGGGTCTTGAGTTCGAGACTGCCGACCGGGTCGGCGTGGGCTGACCGGGCGGCTGGACTGACTAAGCGCTTGCTCAGCATGGTGTCGGTGCGGCAGCCTGTCAACAGTCCGCCGGACCACGACGGACGGCCGACGGGAAAGCCCGTACGAATCCTCTGGGAGGATGGCGCCATGACCAGCACGCCGATCGCCGACCTCTGGCCGACCCTGCCCGGCGCCGACACCCGCCCCGAGGCGGCGTACCGGCTGCTCCAGGCGGCCGTCGAGTCGTTCGCGGAGCGCGGCTTCCACGCCACCACCACCCGGGACATCGCCACCGCGGCCGGAATGAGCCCCGCCGCGCTGTACATCCACTACCAGTCCAAGGCCGCCCTGCTCGCCGAGATCAGCCAGGCCGGGCACACCGCCACGCTCGCGCTGGTGCGGGCGGCGGCGGCCGGGGACGGCGGCCCGGCGCAGCGGATGCGTCGGATGGTCGAGCAGTTCACCGCCTGGCACGCCCGGGCCCGTACCGTCGGCCGGGTGGTCAACTACGAGCTGCACGCGCTGCCCGAGGACGCCTACGCCGTCGTCGCGGCGCTGCGCCTGGACATCGAGCGCGAGGTCAGCGCGCTGATCGAGGCAGGCGCGGCGGCCGGGGAGTTCGAGGTCGCGGAGGTGCGCACGGCTGCCCGCGCAGTGACCTCGCTGGGCATCGACGTCTCCCGCTGGTACACCGAGCGCTCCTCCGAGACGCCGGAGGAACTCGGCCGCCGTTACGGCGACTTGGTGCTGCGGATGCTCGGCGCCCGGGTCTGACCTCCGGCGTGCGGAGGGGGTGCGGGAGGCTCGGTCGGTGAGGACGGGTAGCGTGGTGGCTCCGGTGGACTTTGGTTCGAGGAGGTACTGATGGCCGATCAGAACGACCGTGTGAGCGAGCTGTTGGCCGAGGTCTGGATGTCCTGGGCGGAGCGCGGCGCGACCCTGAGCGCGGAGGACTGGGACCGGCCCACCCGGCTGTCCGAATGGACCGTCCGGGACCTCTACGCGCACGTGGCACCGGCGCCGGGGCAGTTCTCCGAGCTGCGCGAGGCCGTGGTCGAGGGCCCGGCCGGGCTGACCGGCGGGGCGGAGATCCTGCGGGTGTTCAACCAGCCGGGCGGGCTGGCCCACACCGCCGCCGGGCAGATCGCCGAGATGGCCAAGGAGGCCGCCAAGGCGACCGAACCCGCCGTGCTGATCGCCCGGTTCGGCACCGAGGGCCCGGCCGCCCTGGCCGCGATCGCGGACCTCGCGCCCGACACCGTGGTGGCGCACCAGCTGCTCGGGAAGGTGACGGTGGGGGCGCTCGGCGAGTTGGCGCTGATGGAGGCCACCGTCCACCTGCTCGACCTGATCGCCGCCGTCGGCGGACCGGCGCCCGTGGAGGGGGCGCTGCACTTCACCCGCGGACTGCTGGCCGAGGCCGCGGACCCGGTGGCCTTCATCGAGGCGGCGGCGGGGCGCGGTTCGGAGCCGGTGCTGCCGATCATCCGCTGAGGCCTGGGGGCGGGAGCTCCCGGTCAACCGTCTGAGCTGGTCAGTCGTATGATCTGCACCAGACAGAACGGGATGGGTGGGGGCGTCGATGGACTCGTTGTGGAACCTGTGGTGGCTGGTGCCCGCCGTCCTCTACGGGGGCGGATCGATCGCCAACCGGGTGCGGCGGGACGTGAAGGAGCGGCACGAGCGCAAGCTCGAACTGCTCGAGGCCCAGCACCAGCAGCGCCTGGCCCTGGACGCGGCCAACCGGCCGCCCGAGCCGGTCTGCGGCTGCACCCACCACCTGGCCAAGCACGACAAGCAGGGCCGCTGCCACGAGGTGGTCGAGACGCCCACCGCCTGGGACGCCGACCGCCGCCCGGTGCGCTACGAGCCCGGGCAGTGCAACTGCCAGCAGTACGTGGGGCCGGAGCCGCTGGGCACGGTGTACGCCCCGGAGCTGATCGACCCGCGCTGAGCCGTACCCCGCGTCGAGGAGCGGCCGCCGCACCCCGGAGTGCGGCGGCCGCTCCGTCGTGAGCGGCGACGGTGGAACGCTGCCGACGGCTGACCGAACCAGTCGCGTTCCACTGCGCGACGCTGGACAGGCGCAGCGGGCGGTCCTGCCACCAGTCCTCGACGGCGAGGGAGGTGACGGACATGATGCCGCGTCCATCCGTCCTCGGGCCGTGAAGTGCCCGCTCCGACGGGGCTCGGTTGTTTCGCCCGGACGGAGCGGGTACGCGCGGAGTGAAGGCGGGTCGGCGGCCTCCTGGCGGGGCCGTCCCGATCCCGAGCGCCCCGGCCCGTGAGCGGGTACCGGCGGCTACGCACCGAGGTGAGCGTCATGAGCAGCGAACGACCGGACGACGACCGTAGGGACCGGCAGGACCCAGACCAGAAGGAGCAGGAATCGCCCGTCGGCCCGGGAGGGGTGGGCGGATCCAGCGGCGCGGAGGCGCAGCCGCGCGAGCGCACCGTCCCCGGCACCGCATCCGCACGGGAGGGCTACCAGCCCGACCACGGCACGGGTTCCGGCTCCCCGTTGGAAGGCGTCGAGATCGACCCGGACGAGCAGCAGGAGATCCACCCCTCCGACGACGAGGACCAACCCGACGCTGGCCCGGTCCGGCGCAGCCCGTCCTGAACAGGTCCCGACCGGAGGAGGCCGGCCCGCCCGGATGAGCGGCAGCGCCCCGCGGACTCCCTCCGGGCGGGCCGGCCGGCCCCTCAGGGCGTGACGGTGACGGTGGAGCCCACCAGGTGCTCTGCCAGTCCGGCCCAGCCCTGCTCGCGGTACCAGCGCCGCTGGCGGTCCGCGCCGTTGCCCGTGCGGTCGAACTCCCGCCACAGCTCGGCCACCCGGCCGGTGTCGCCGGCCGCTTCCAGGCCCGGGGCGAGGTAGGCGCGCAGCTCCTCGACCACGGCGGCGGCCGGGCGGGCGGTGCCGTCGGCGGGGGAGACCAGCTGCCCGTGCAGCCCGGTGCGGGCGGCGTGCCAGGTCGCGGCCCGTAGCAGCTCCTCGGGGGTCCGCGGGCGCGGGCGCCCCTGCCGCTCCTCAAGGACAGCGGTGGTCACCAGGGCCCGGACCAGGCCGGCGAACAGCTCGGCGTCGGCGACCGTCAGCTGGACGTCCGCCGCCCGCACCTCCACGGTCGGATAGCGCTCGGACAGCCGGGCGTGCCAGTACAGCTGCCCCGCGTCGGCCACCGCTCCGGCAGTCCGCAGTGCCGCCACCCGCTGCCGGTAGTCCGCGGCGTCGCGGAAGGCGGGCGGCGGCCCGCTGACCGCCCACTGGTCGAACTGGACCGTGCGCCAGCTGGCGAAACGGGTGTCCGCGCCGCGCCAGTAGGGCGAATTCGCGCTCAGCGCGATCAGTACCGGCAGCCAGGGCCGCAGCCGCACCAGGGCGCCCAGGCGCTCCTCCTCGTCGCGGACGCCGACGTGGACGTGCATGCCGTTGAGCATCAGGTCGTCGACCAGCGCGGGTGCCTGCCGGTGGGCCCGCCGGTAACGCTCGGCGTCGGTGACCGGCACCGGGCCCGGCGGCCCGAACGGGGCCGAGCCGACCGGTACGACCCGGCAGCCGTGCTGGGCCGCGGCCGCGTTCAGCCCGGCGCGTACCCGGGCCAGGTGGCGGGCCACCCCCGCCAGGTCCTCACAGACCGGCGTCGCGCTCTCCACCTGGACCTGGAGCAGCTCGTGCTGCGCCTCGGCGGGGCGCAGCGCGGGCGCCAGTGAGGCGGTGGCCAGGACCTCGGCGGCCCGGGGCAGTGGCATGCCGTCGCGGGGATCGACCAGCAGGTACTCTTCCTCGACTCCGAGTGTCAGCATGCCGCTCGGCTACCCCGGGCGGCTTCTCGTACACGGCCGGAGCTGCGGGATGCTTCGGAGTGACCTGGTCCGAGCACGCGAACCGGATCCGGGGCACCCTCGGAAACCTCCGGCTGCGAGAGGGAGTTCGGGAGCTCTCGGCTGGTGCGGGTGTGCGTACGGGTGTGGATGGCCCAACGGCCCGGCGTCGTCCGGTGGTTGATCCGGTCGGGAGGCAGGGTGGCCATGTGCCCGCCGGCTGCGCCAGGTGTCTGCCGCCACACCGTGAACTCGGTGACCTGTGGCACCATGCCCCGGAAGTCGACTTTTCCGAGGAAAGGACCAGCGGCATGTCCGACACCGCCACCGGGCCCGGCGCCGTACCCGCCGGGGAGCCCGTCTTCCGCACCGCGACCCTCGCCGACGTCCCGGCACTGGTCGAGCTGGTCGAGTCCGCCTACCGGGGCGAGGCCAGCAAGGCCGGCTGGACCACCGAGGCGGACCTGCTGGACGGGCAGCGTACCGATGCGACGAGCGTTTCCGAGGCCGTCCAGGATCCGGACGGGGTGGTGCTGCTGGTCGAGCGCGACGGCGAACTGGTCGCCTGCTGCCAGCTGGAGCGGCGGCCGGACCGCGCCTACTTCGGCATGTTCTCGGTGCGCCCGACGCTGCAGGGCGGCGGGATCGGCCGGGTGGTGCTGGCCGAGGCGGAGCGGCTGGCCAGGGAGGAGTGGGGTGTCGGGCTGCTGGAGATGAAGGTGGTCGAGCAGCGCGGCGACCTGATCGCCTGGTACGAGCGGCGCGGGTTCCGCCGTACCGGCGTCTACAGCCCCTTCCCGTACGGCGACGAGCGCTTCGGCGTCCCGCGTCGGCCGGACCTTCGGTTCGAGCTGTTGACCAAGGAGCTGAAGGGGGTGTGAGGGCGGCGGGTCCGGGGGCGGGCCGTGGTTCGCGCCGCGCCCGGTTCGTTGATCGTTTGATGGTTCGTCGTCTCGCTGACGCAACGTCAACTGGCTGAGCTGGGGCGATGCGGAGTTGTCACACCTCGTTCATAATTGGTCCAGACCAATGTGAGAGGCTGGGGTCGAACGGCAAGGTTCCGCCCGACGCCCAGGGGGGCCGTCTCCGCATGCCCGTACTCCATGGCACCACCGTGCCAGCACCCGACACCGGCCCGCGCCGGACAGCCGCGGACCCCGACCTCCGCCTGCCGAGCCCGCCCGACGACGAGGAGCTCTACTGGTACTTCGGCCCGCAGCGCCGATGGGTGCTGCTGTGCGCCACCCTCTCCTACGCGGGAGCCACCGCCACCCTCGGCCTGTTCGCGCTGAGCAAGCCGCTGCTGTGGCCGTTCCTGCTGCTCACCCTGCTCAACGCCGCCACCTGGCTGCTCTCGCTCGCCGACGGCCAGCGCGCCCGCCGCTACACCCGCGACTCGCACGACCTGCTGCTGCGCGCCTGGAACCCCGCCCGCCACCCGAGCGTGGACCTGCTGCTGCCCACCGCGGGCGAGCCGCTGGCCGTCCTCGACAACGCCTACCGGCACACCGCCGCCGTCCACTGGCCCGGTGAGCTCACCGTCCTGGTCCTCGACGACGCCGACCGCCCCGAGGTGTGCCGGCTCGCCGAGTCCTACGGCTTCCGCTACCACGCCCGCCCCGACCGGGGCCGGTTCAAGAAGGCCGGCAACCTCAACCACGGCCTGGCCACGGGCGAGGGCGAGATCGTCGCCGTGCTCGACGCCGACTTCTGCCCCCGCCCCGACTTCCTGCACCACCTGGTGCCCTACCTCGACAACCCCGGGGTCGGCATCGTGCAGAGCCCGCAGTGCTTCGACACCGACGCCGACATGTCCTGGCTCGAACGCGCCGCGGGAGCCACCCAGGAGATCTTCTACCGCTGGATCCAGCCCTCCCGGGACGCCCAGGACGGCACCGTCTGCTGCGGCACCAACGCGCTCTACCGCCGCGCCGCCCTCCAGCGGATCGGCGGCTTCGCGGAGATCGACCACAGCGAGGACCTCTACACCGGTCTCGCCCTCGCCCACGTCGGATGGAGCACCCGGTACGTGCCCGCGCTGGTCGCCAAGGGCATGTCGCCCACCGGCCTGCCCGCCTTCATCAGCCAGCAGTACCGCTGGTGCCTCGGCTCGCTCGCCCTCGTCCGCGACCCGGACTTCCGCAAGGGGCCGCTGTCGCGCTCGGCCCGGCTCTGCTTCTGGAACGGCATCCTCGGCTACCTGACCAGCGCGGTGAACGTGTTCGCCGTACCGCTGCCCGCGCTGATCATGCTGTTCTTCGCACCCGGGGAGATCCGGCCCTGGCAGGTGCTCCCCTTCCTGCCGCCGATCTGGGTCGCCCTCGTGCTGCTGCCCGCGATGTCCCGCACCCGCTGGCGCTTCGAGGTCACCAGGGTCCAACTCCTCGGCGGGCTCTGCCACGTGGTCGCCATCGGCCACGCGCTGCGCCGCCGCTCCGCCGACTGGGTGCCCACCGGCGCCGTCTCGGGCGGGACGTCACTGGCCCGGTCCGTCGCCCGGATCGGCGTCGGCTGGCTCGGCCTGGTCGTCCTCGCGGGCAGCGCGGGCCTGGTGCGCGCCGCGCTGGAGTACGGCTGGCGGCCGTTCTGGGCGCTCGCCGCGCTGCTCGGGCTCACCGCGTACACCATGATCCCGCTGATCCGGGCCCTGTGGCCGCTGCTCGGCCGGGGCCAGGGAACCGCCGGGGAGGTCGCCCCACCGGTGCGGCGCCGTACCGGCCTCGGCTCCGGCCACGGTTCCGAGCACGGTTACGGCTTCGGCTCCGGCCTCGGTTCGGACCTCGGCTGCGGCCCCGGCTTCGGGCGGGCGGAGGCCGTCGCCGTCACCGCCGTACTGCTGCTGTGCGGGGTGCTGGCCTCCGGCTGGGCCGATCCGCTGCTCTTCTGACCGTCTGCTCCCACCGCCTCGTTTCCTTGCGCGTCGCCCCACCGGCGCGGATCCCGCCGACCGGCCGCCCCATCGGCCCGGCGGGCCCGACCACCGCTGCCTCCCCAGCAAGGAGCACCGCCGTGTCCACGGCCGTACCACCGACGTCGTCCACGCCTTCCGAAGAACTGCTGCCCGGAGTCGTCCGGGTGGACCGGCAGGCCGCCGCTGTTCCCACTGCCTCCGCCTCCGCCTCCGGCGAGGTGCTGCCGACGGGAGGGCCCCGCCGCCGCAGCACCTTCCGCCCCGACATCGAGGGACTGCGCGGGATCGCCGTGCTCTCCGTCCTCGCCTTCCACGCGGCGGTCCCCGGCCCGACCGGGGGCTACGTCGGCGTCGACATCTTCTTCGTCATCTCCGGCTTCCTGATCACCGGCCTGCTCACCGGCCGCCCGCTCGGCCTCTGGGACTTCGCCGCCCGCCGTGCCCGGCGCATCCTGCCCGCGGCCGCCACCGTGCTGGTCGCCACCGCCGCCGCCGGCGGCGCCCTGCTCGACCCGCTGCGCGGCACCGACCTCGCCCGCGACCTGATCGCCGCCGCCGGCCAGTACGCCAACTGGCGCTTCGTCGGCCAGCAGACCGACTACCTGGCCGCCGAACGCGACCCCAGCCCGCTCCAGCACTTCTGGTCCCTCGGTGTGGAGAACCAGTTCTACCTGTTCTGGGGCGCCCTCCTGCTCGGCCTCGCCCGCTACCTGCACGGGCGGCGCCGCTCCCTGGCGATCACCCTCGCCACCCTGGCCGTCGGCGGCACCTCGCTGGCCCTGTGCCTGCGCTGGACCGCGGCCTCGGCGCCGCTCGCCTACTTCTCCACCGGCAGCCGACTCTGGGAGTTCGCCGCCGGGGCGTGCGCGGCCCTGCTGAGCAGCGCCCTCGCCACCCGCACGCCGGGGCGCGCCGTCACCCGGACGCTGCGGCCGCTCGGCTGGGCGGGCCTGGCAGCCGTGCTCGGGTCGATCCTCCTCTACGACCGCACCACCCCCTTCCCGGGCGCGGCCGCGCTGCTGCCCGTCCTCGGCACCGCCGCCGTGCTGCTCGCGGGCCCCTCCGACCGTCTCGTCGGCGGACTGCTCGCCACCCGCCCGCTGCGTGCCGCCGGGCGCCTCTCGTACGCCTGGTACCTGTGGCACTGGCCGGTGCTGATCATCGCCCAGGCCCGCTACGGCCAGCTGCCCTGGACGGTGCTGCTCGCCCTGACCGCGGCCAGTGCGCTGCCCGCCTGGCTCACCCTGCGCCTCGTCGAGCAGCCGCTGCGGTACGGCAGCAGCCCGGCACCCCGGCGCGGCCTCGCCGTCGGCGCCAGTGCCCTGGTCATCCCGCTGATCGCCGCCCTCACCCTCGGCGGCGGCACCGTCCGCGCGCTCGGCGGCGCCACGAACACCCGGACCGCCGCACCCGCCGGAGCCGTCGACGGGCCCACCCTGCTCGCGCCCGGCACCCGGGTGCTCGGCCTCACCCCCTCGCTCGCCCGGGCCCGGGAGGACTTCCCGCCCGGCAAGGGCTGCGAGATCCCGCTCAACGCCGACAGCAGCCCACGCTGCCTCTTCGGCGACGAGAACAGCCCCGACCGGATCGTGCTGCTCGGCGACTCGCACGCCGGACAGTGGATCTCGGCCGGGCTGAAGATGGCCGAACAGCGGCACTGGGCGCTGGAGGTCCTGGTCAAGCCCGGCTGCCCGCTGGCCACCCTGACCGTGCGCAACGACGTCCTCGGCCGCACCTACGACGAATGCGACCGCTGGCGCGAGGACACCCTCACCCGGCTCACCTCCGGCCCCGAACCCCGGCTGGTCCTGATGGCCGGGCTCAACCGCTACGGCAGCCAGGAGGAGCGGACCGTCGGCTGGACCCGGACCCTGGACCGGCTCGCCGCGCTCGGCGCCCCGCTCGCCTACCTCGGCGACACCCCGATGCCGGGCAAGGACATCCCCACCTGCCTGGCCGCCTCCGACGGCCGCTCCGACGCATGCTTCTTCCCCCGCGACACCGCCTTCGAGCCCGACCCGATGCTCGACGGCGGCCTCGCGGCCCGCTACGGCGTCCGGACGCTCGACCTCGGGCCGCTGCTCTGCCCGGGCAGCGGCCCGAGCTGCCCGGCGGTGCTGGAGGGCGTGGTGCTCTACCGGGACACCGGGCACATCACGGACACCCTCGCCCAGGTGCTGGCGCCCCGGCTGGACAAGGGACTGCTGGGCGCGCCGTGACCGGTCCCCGCGGATGAGGGAGCTGCCCCGGTGCGTGGCCGGGGCGGCTCCGGAGGGGACGGGCCCCGCAACCGGCAGCTGCATTCGAGTAAGTCCCTGTACGCGTCGCACCGTTGAGGTCCGACGCCCCCCGCCCGGAATCAGCCGTAGAACTCGCGGCAGAGGCGGCCCTGCTGGGAGCCGGCCGGCCAGCGGCCGATGCGTTCGGCCTGGTCGCAGATGCTGCCCGGGCCGAGGGAGGGGACGGTCTGGGCTCCGCCGCCCGACGTCGGGCGGGTGCCGGGGCTGGGGTGCGGGGTGCGGCCCGACCTGGGGTGGGCACTGGGGCTCGGGTGCCGGCCGTCGGCGTGCTCCGGCCCGGCCGGGGCGGCCGCCGGAGTGGCCGCCGAAGTGGCCGGGGCACCGATGCTCGCCACAGCGCTCTCGGCGCTGGTGGGGGACGGCAGCGGGGACGGCGCGGGCGTGCCGTCCGTCAGCACGTCCGACGGGGTGGCGGAGGGCGAGGCGTCCGGCAGGGCCACCACCCGCACGTCGTCACCCGAGCCCGGACCGCACATCACCAGGACCGCCGCCAGCACCGCGAGCGTCCCGCCCGCCGCCACCGCCCACACCTTCCGCGAACGGCGCGGCGGCTCCGGCGGCGGAGCCACCGGCGGGCCCGTCCGTGGCGGCCCCGCCTGGGGCGGAACAGGGACCGGTGGCGGCTGCCAGGCGTTCGACGGCCACTGCCACTGTCCTCCGGTGGGCTGCCCAGTCATCTGCTCGTCCTTCCAGCGCGCCCCCGCCGTACCTTTCCGTGCTCAACGAGCGCGCGGACGCCGGGACATGACCCGGAAGAGGGGTCTGGACGGGCGGGGATTGCCACCGCGCCACATGCTGGGGGTCATGGAGACCAACAGCACGACCGCACACCTGATCGAGGTGGCCGAGTTCCGGACCGACAGCCGCTACCGTCTCGTCCATTTCGAGGGGCACGGCTGGGAACCGCTCGCCCCCGAGGAGTTCGAACCCCGGATCCACCAGCTCTTCCCCGGCCTCGACCCGCGTGACCCGGCCAAGGTGCACTGGGCCGACCGCCCCTGGGAATGGCCGGCCTGGCACCCCGGAGAGGCCTGATCCACCGATCACCGTGCCGCCGTTCGCTACGCTTTCCGGGTGAGCGTGGATCACTTCTGGTGTCGCCTGCCGGGTCGGGCCGTGGACACCTGTTCGCCCGAGGAGCTCGGCGAACTGGTGCCCCGGAGCCGCGACCACCGGTACGACCGGCTGGCCGCCGACGGACTCGCCCTCGGGGTGCGGCAGACCGCCGCCCTGATGGAGCTCGCGCTCACCGAGAACGGACTGCATCCCGACCCGGCCGCCCGACTGCCCGTCTACGGCGGTGCCCGCCCGGCGGCCGGGGCCGAGATGCTGGTGCTGCGCCCCGAACAGGTCGCCGCCGCCTCCGCCTTCCTGCGCGGCTCGGCGCTCGGCGAACTCGTCCGTCAGCAGAACACCGTGCTCGCCCGGCGGGTCGCCCAACTCGACTCCGCGCCGCCCTGGTCGGAGACCTGGGCCACCCGCGTCGTCAACGACCTGCGCGAACTGCGGGACTTCTTCGCGGGCGCGGCCGCGGCCGGGGACGCGGTGGTCGTCCGGGAGTCGGCGGGGACGGTCCGATGAGCGCCGCGGACGCCACGAGTGCCGCGGACGCCATGAGTGCCGCGGGCACGGCCGGCACCGCCGGTTATGGCGAGGCGGCGGAGCAACTCGCCGTCCAGTACGAGAGCGTGGCCTTCACCGAGGTCCACCACTCGCTCCTGCACCTCTACCCGGCCGCGCCCGCCGCCGTCCTGGACGTCGGCGCCGGCACCGGACGCGACGCGGCGGCTCTCGCGGCCCTCGGCCACCGGGTGGTGGCCGCCGAACCGACGCCCGAACTGCGGGCCGTGGGCCGGCGCCTGCACCCGGACGCGGACATCCGGTGGGTGGCGGACGCGCTGCCCGCGCTGCCCCGGCTGAGCGCCGAGGGTGAGCGCTTCGACCTCATCCTGCTCACGGCGGTGTGGATGCACCTCACCCCTGCCGAAGGCCCGCCCGCCATGGACGCCCTGGGCCGCCTGCTCGCCCCCGGCGGCCGCCTGGCCCTCACTCTCCGCCACGGCCCCGTCCCGCCCGGCCGCCGGATGTTCGACCTGCCGCCCGAGCACACCATCGCCCTGGCGCGGGCCCGCGGCCTCCGACTGCTCCACCGCGGCGCCCGCCCCGACCTGCACGGTCGGGAGGGCGTCAGCTGGACGGAACTGGTCTTCGGCCGCGGGCAGTGACCGACGGCGGCACTGACCGGCGGCGGCACTGACCGGCGTCCCGGCAGGAGCCGGGGCCGCCGTTGGCCATGGGGTGATCGCTGCCGCATCCTCCGCGGTCGGTCGAGGCGTTTCCGAGAGCGCGGCATCAGATCCGCAGTTCGGGCGGGAAGCCCGTCCAGCGCAGGTCCTCGGGCAGGTGGCCCTGGTCGTTCAGCAGGAGGACGGAGGAGGGGCGCCCGGGGGTGAAGCGCAGGACTGTGAGGGCCGCGTTGGCGGCGTTGAGGCCGAGCCAGCGCCACCTGGGTGCGTCCAGGGTGTGGCGGACCAGCCAGCCGACCAGGAAGGCGTGGGTGACGACCAGTTCGTGCCGCTCCTCGCCGCCCGGGACCGGCCCGGTGAACCGTTCGACGGCCCGGCGGGCCAGCTCCGGACCCCGGGCGAGCTCCTCCGCCGAGGCGCCGGACAGGAACTGCAGCAGGAACTCCGCGCTGTCGGTGGGAAGTTCGTCGGCCGCGGGCAGGCAGGGGACGTAGTCGTCGGCCTCCTCGCAGGCCGACACCGCCGCCCCGCGCAGCTGCTCCCCGATGAGCCGGGCGGTCTGCGCGGCCCGGGGGAGCGGCCCGTGGTGCACCGCCGTGATCGGGCGGTCCGCCAGGCGGCGGCCGAGCAGGACGGCCTGGCGGCGTCCGGCGGCGGTGAGTCCCCCGCCGTCCGGGCCGTCCGAGGTGGCCTCGCCGTGGCGGGCGAGGTAGAGGTAGCGGGTGGCGGTGCCGGGCATGCTGGGGGGCTCCTCGACTCTTCGTTGATCTTCAGGGATCTTCGGTGATCTTCGGGGTTGGTGTCCCTCAGCGACGCCTTCGGAGCGGCTTCCGGTTCCGTCAGCCGGTGTGGGCCTGGTCCAGGAGGGCGAGTTCCTCCGCCGTCAGCCGCACCGCGCCCGCGGCGATGTTGTCCTCCAGGTGCGCCACGTCGCCGGTGCCCGGGATGGCGAGGACGTGCGGGCCGCGGTGCAGCGTCCAGGCGAGCCGGACCTGGGCGGTGCTGATCCCGCGGGCCTCGGCCACCGCCTGGACCTGGGCGGGTTCGGTCGCGCCGGCGCCGCCCTGCCGGCCGTCGCCCGCGATGGCGTAGAAGGGGACGAAGGCGATGCCCTGCTCGCCGCAGAGCCGCAGCAGTTCGTCCTGGGCGGCGGAGGCGCCGATGCCGTACGGGTTCTGCACGCAGGTGACCGGGGCGATGGTCCGGGCCTCGGCGAGCTGGTGGGGGTGGATGTTGGACAGTCCGAGCCGGCGGATCAGGCCGGCCTGCTGCAACTCGGCGAGCGCGCCGAAGCGTTCGGCGATCGAGTCGGTGCCGAGGATGCGCAGGTTGACCAGGTCGAGGTGGTCGCGGCCGAGTTGGCGCAGGTTCTCCTCGACCTGGGCGCGCAGCCCGGCCGGGGTGCGGGCGTGCTCGGTCCACTGGCCGTCGGGGCCGCGGGCGGGGCCGACCTTGGTGGCGATCACCAGGTCGTCGGCGTAGGGGGCGAGGGCGCGGTTGATCAGCTCGTTGGCGGAGCGCAGCGGGGAGAAGTAGAAGGCGGCGGTGTCGATGTGGTTGACGCCCAGTTCGACGGCGCGGCGCAGCACCCGCAGGGCCTGCTCGCGGTCGCGCGGCACGGCGTCGGGCATCAGCGCCGGGCCGGTCTGCGGCAGGCGCATCGCGCCGAAGCCGATCCGGTGGACGGTGCGGTCGCCGAGCTTCCAGGTGCCGGAGGCGGAGGCGGTCACAGTGGTCACGGTGGTGTCGGAAGTCATGTCGGTCATGATCGCTTCTGGACTAACCTGACCGCCACTGATTCGCGAATGCGCGAATCCGATGGGACGGCCGAGGGGTGGGCGTTGGCGGAGCTGCTGTTCACGGCCGGTGACCTGGCGCGGATGCGGTTCGCGGTCGCGCCGATGTGGGAGGTCGGACCGAGCCTGCGGCTGCTGCGCGCGGGGCTCCCGCACGCCGTCCACGGCCCCTGGGCGGAGCAGGTGCGGCCCCGGCTGACGGCGCTCGGCCCGGCCTTCGGACTGCTCGCCGAGCTCGTGCCGCCCACCGGCTACGTGCCCGACTTCATCAACCCGGCCCCGGCCGGGCCCGCGCCGACCCTCGCCGAGGAACTCGCCGCGATCCGGGCCACGCCCGCCGGGCAGGTCCGGCGCGACCTCGACCGGCTCGCGGCGGAACGCGGCGCGCTCGGACCGAGGCTGCGGGCCCTGCACGCCGATCCGGAGGCCGGACTGGCGCGCCTCGCCGAGGCGGTCGAGGCGTACTGGGAGCTGGCCCTCGCGCCGTACTGGGCGAGGATCCGCGCGGTGCTCGACGCGGACGTGCTGCACCGGGCGCGGCAGGCGGCCGAGCACGGCGCCGAGCGGGTGCTGAACGACCTCCACGCCGAACTGCGGTGGGCGGGAGACGCCCTGCGGCTGAGCCGCCGCTCCCGCCCGATGCCGCGGGGGACGGCCGGGCCGGGCCTGCTGCTGATCCCCTCCGCGTTCACCGGGCCCGGTCTGTACACGCTGATCGCCCCACCGGGCCCGCCCCAACTCGCCTACCCGGCCCGGGGGATCGGCGGCCTGTGGCACACGGCCGCGGCGCCGGCCCCCGGATCGGCGGCGCTCGCGGCGGTGCTCGGCCGCTCCCGCGCCCTGCTGCTCGCCGAACTCGCTGCCCCCGCCGCGACCACCGAACTCGCCCGCCGCACCGGGCTGTCGCCCTCGGCCGTCTCCCAGTACCTGACGGCGCTGCGCGACGCGCGCCTGGTGAGCGCCCACCGCGCGGGCCGCTGGGTGCTGTACGCCCGGACGGCCGCGGCGGAGGCACTGCTGAACCCGGGGAACTGACGCCCGCTAGGCTGCCGGGCATGGACCGGAAGGAACCCGTGGAGCAGCCGCAGGGCCCGCTGACCGCCTTCGGCGGTCGCCTCGCCCTCGACCCGGACGCCAGGACCGCCACCGTGGACGGCCGCGCCGTCCCGCTCACGTACCAGGACGTCCGCGGCTTGCGCACCCTGATCGAGCTGGGCGAAGGGCTGCACGACGCGCGGGACGTCCTGCTGTACGGCTGGGGCGCCTGGACCGACCCCAGGGAGCTGCGGTACCCGATGGCCGTCCTGCGGGCGAAGCTCGGCGAGCCGTGGTGGATCGTCCGGGACGGGGACCGTTACGGCCTGCGGCCCCCGGGCCCGCCGCCGTCTGGCAGGCTGCCGTCATGACGCTTCCGATACTTCGCTGCGCCGTCCTGGACGACTTCCAGGGCGTCGCCACCAGCTCCGCCGACTGGTCGTCGCTGGCCGACCGGGTCGAGGTGACGTCCTTCCGCGAGCACCACGGCTCGGAGGACGAACTGGCCGCCGCGCTCGCCGGGTTCGACATCGTGGTCACCCTGCGCGAGCGGGTGCCGTTCCCCGCCACGCTGTTCGCCCGGCTGCCGAGGCTCAAGCTGCTGATCGCCTCCGGCATGCGCAACTCGGTCATCGACCACGCCGCCGCCGCGGCGCACGGCGTCACGGTCTGCGGCACGGCCAGCTCCGGCACCCCGCCGGTGGAACTGACCTGGGCGCTGCTGCTCGGCCTGGCCCGCGGGATCGTCCAGGAGAACACCGCGCTGCGCGAGGGCGGCCCGTGGCAGAGCACCGTCGGGGCCGACCTGCACGGGCGGACGCTCGGACTGCTCGGCTTCGGGCGGATCGGCGCGCTGGTGGCCAGAGTGGGGCTCGCGTTCGGCATGGAGGTGCTCGTCTGGAGCCGGAGCCTGACCGACGAGCGGGCGGCCGAGGCGGGCGTGCGCCGGGCTCGGTCCAAGGAGGAACTGCTGCGGGAGAGCGACTTCGTCTCGGTCCACCTCGCCTCGAACGCGGAGACCCACGGGCTGATCGGCGCCGCCGAACTCGCCCTGATGAAGCCCGACGCCTACCTGGTCAACACCTCCCGCGCGGCGATCGTCGACCAGGACGCGCTGCTCGCCGCGCTCACCGAGGGCCGGATCGCGGGCGCCGCCCTGGACGTCTTCGACGTCGAGCCGCTGCCCGCCGACCACCCGCTGCGCACCGCGCCCCGGCTGCTCGCCACCCCGCACCTGGGGTACGTCTCGCAGGACAACTACCGGCGGTACTTCGGCGAGGCGGTGGAGGACATCGAGGCCTTCCTCGAGGGTGAGCCGATCCGCCGTCTGGGCTGAGACCGGCGCCCGTGCCCGGGCCCCGGTCGGATACTGACCGCATGACGAGCGGAGACGGCTACGGCTACCGGGGGACGGGCCGACGCGGGGTGCTGCGGGCGGGGGCGGCGGCGGTGCTGCTGGGGGCGGTGGGGTGTTCGAGCGGCGGCAAGCCCGGCGGGGCTTCCACGAGTTCCGTCGCCGCGCCGACCGCGACCCCGACTGCAGCCACCACCCCGACTGCAGCCCCGACCCCGGCCGCGACGCCGACCCCGCTGCCCAGTCCGCCGCTCTGGCAGCCCGGCCCCGGCGAGATCCAGCCCGACGTCAAGCGTCGCGCCGTCGAGCTGGTCGCCGCGCTCGGGGCCTGGCCGCCCGGCGGGCAGGGCGTGGAGCCGGGCCGGGCCCGGGTGGCGGCGCTCGGGCTGCCGCCGGGGCTGGCGGACCAGGCCGGGCGGCTCGCCCCGGCGGCGGTCGAGGCGAGCCTGGAGGTGATCGACGCCCAGTACGGCGGGATCCTGGCCGACTCGGCGAGCGTGCTGGTGGTCTGCCGCCAGTGGACCCGGCAGTCGGACGGTTCGGTGGCCCCGGGCGGGATCACCGTGGACGTCCGGCTGAGCCGGGCCGAGCCGCGCTGGACCGTCATTGCCCTGCACCCGGGCGATCCGGGCCCGGCCGCCGCCTCGCCCGCCCCGGCGGTGGCCAAGGTGCTGGCCGAGCCGAGGATCGAGCTGCCGCCCGAGGCGGAGGCCGACCTGCTCAGCGGCAACGTCCACGACACCGTGCCGACGGCGATGCTGCGGCTGGCCGGCCCGTACACGCTCTCGGTGAGCGTGGTGCGCACCGGTCACCCGCTGGACGTCTTCGGGACGACCCGGCCCAGCGACCATCCGCTGGGCCGGGCCTTCGACGTCCGGCGGATCGACGGACGGGCGGTGGTGGACCCGGCCACGCCCCGGCAGCTGATCGAGTCCTTCATGCGGGACGCGGCGGCGGCCGGTTCGTACAACGTGGGCGGGCCGGTGGCGATCGCGGGCGCCGGCAACCAGTTCTTCACCGACGACACCCACCACGACCACGTCCACATCGGGTTCAACAGCTAGCGGCGGCAGGCGGCCGGGTGGGCTGGTCGGCCAACTTGACGCGATCGTGGACGACCGGGCTTGTGGGCGGCGCGCGGCTGGCTGCCGCGTGACGGCAGGCCTAAGCTCTCGGGGCATGGACGGATGGGTGGGGGCCTGGACCGGCGGGCGGGCGGCGGTGCACTTCGGGAACGTCGCGGATTTCAACGCGCAGTTCTTCGCCCCGGGCACGGACGCCTAGCAGCGCGCCCGGCGGCTGCGGCAGGCGCACCACTACGCCTGCCTGGCCGTCGGGTACAGCCCGGAGCCGGCGGTGCTGGTGCTGCCCGCCGAGGTCGACCGGGAGTGGACCGACTGGCTGGCCCGGGAGTTGGAGTGGGGCCCGGTCGAGGTGCACAGCGGAGTCGCGGACGGCCGGACGTTCGCCGAGGCGCTCGCCGCCCGGCCCGCCCTCGCCGCGCGGATCGCCGACTCCGGTCTTCCGGTGCTCAGTTGGGGCCGTACCGCCGCGCAGGGCGAGGGGCCGGAGCTGGCCGCCGTCCGCCGCTACGAGTCCAAGGCCGCCGCGCACGGGCTGTTCGCCGCCCTGGCCGCCGAGCACCCCGGGATCGTCGTCCCCGCGCAGGAGCGCCCGGAGAGCCGCCGCCGGGCGGCGCGGCGGCTGACCGTCCGCGCCGCCCGGGGGCTGACCACCGTACTGAAGAGCCCGCACGGCGTCGGCGGCTACGGCACCGTCGTGGTCGAGCCCGCCGAGCTGTTCGCCGCGGGCGGCGGGAGCGCCCTGCTGCGCCGCCTGGTCCGCTCCGACACCATGCCGCGCCACGGCGAGTTACTGCTGGAGGAGTACGTCGCCCCGGGCCCGGCCGCCCGGCTGCGCGACCTCACCTACGACGCCGTGGTCGGCCCGGACGGCGCCGTGCACCCCGTCGGTGCCGGCGCCATGGAGGTGGCCGGCACCCGCTACCAGGGCGTCACCGTCGGCCCCGGCGCCGTCCCCCGGGCCGCCGCCGAGACGGCCCGCCGGTTCGCCCTCGCGGTGGGGGAGCGGCTCGCCGCGGACGGCTACCGCGGCTGGTTCGACGTCGACTTCGTCACCGACCGGCCGACCGTCAGCCGCTTCCCAGGGGTCGGCTCCACCTCGACCACGGCCGCCTCCCGCACCGCGGGGTGGGCGCGCTCCCCGTAGGTCAGCTCCGCCCCGCCGCAGCGCACCGCCACCGCCTGCGGCGCCCGGCGGGCCTGCCGCTCGACCAGTCCGTGCACGGTCCCCGGCCGCTCCGAGTCAGCCACCATCACGCCTCCCCCTCGCTCCCCTCGGAAAGGCACCATGTTCCTCCCAACTCCCCTCGTGCAACAGGGTTCTGCCGCGTCCACCCATCGGACGGACGGAGTCCGCCCAGGCCGGCGGTTGTACGGTGCACACGGACGGTCGGCGCCGGCCCGTCCGGTGCGGCGCCCCCGCCCGCACCCTGCCCGGCGCCATGAATCGGAGTTCCCCATGAGCCCGTCCTTCGACGGCCCGCTGCTGCGCACCCAGGATGTGGACGTCGTGCGCGACGGCCGGCACCTGCTGCGCGGCATCACCCTGGAGATCCGGCCCGGCGAGCACTGGGCGCTGCTCGGCCCCAACGGGGCGGGCAAGTCCACGCTGCTGGCCCTGCTCGGCGCGGTCTCCCACCCCACCCGGGGCACGGTGGACGTGCTCGGCCGCCGACTCGGCCGCGTGGACGTCCGTGAGCTGCGCGCCCACCTCGGGCACGTCAACCCGCGCCACCCGCTGCGCTCGCCGCTGAGCGTGCGCGAGGTGGTGCTCACCGGCTCCACCAACACCATCGAGCCGGAGTGGCACCGCAAGCCCGCCCCCGAGGCGGTGGAGCGCGCCGAGCAGCTGATCGAGACGCTCGGCATGGGCGCGATGGCCGAGGCCCCGTGGACCACCCTCTCCCAGGGCGAGCGCGGCCGGGCGCTGATCGCCCGTGCGCTGATGCCCAGCCCCCGGCTGCTGCTGCTCGACGAACCCGCCACCGGGCTGGACCTCACCGCCCGCGAGCTACTGCTGGACAGCCTGGACCTGCTGCGCCACCAGCACCCGGAGCTGGCCAGCGTGCTGGTCACCCACCACCTGGAGGAGCTGCCGGAGAGCACCACCCACGCCCTGCTGCTGCGCGGCGGCGAGTGCGTGGCGGCCGGGCCGGTGGACGAGGTGATGACCACCGGGCTGATCAGCGAGACCTTCGGCCACCCGATCCGGATCAGCCGCCACGAGGGCCGCTGGACGGCCCGGGCGGCGGCCCGTCGAGCCCCCGGCAGGTAGCGGATCGGGTCGGGCGGGGGGCCGGGTATCGACGGTAAAGAGTTCTTACGTAAGGTATGCCTTAGCTAAAAAGGAGGCGCCGGCCCGGTCGGCGCTTTACCCGGCCTTGGCACCCCCATGCCCTTTTCCGTTGGAGCACCCATGCCCGCCCGCCGCCGTTCCACCGCAGCCGCCCTGCTCAGCCTCGCCGTGGCGACCGCCGCCCTGGCCGGCTGCGCCTCGAAGAAGGACGACAAGGCCGGCGGCGCGGACGCGGTCAAGATCAACGCCACCGACACCGCCTGCGAGGTCTCCACGACCAGCTTCCCGGGCGGCCACGTGGTGCTGGACATCAGCAACAAGGGCTCCAAGACCACCGAGGTCTACGTCTACGCCGCCGGGGACAAGATCGTCACCGAGCGGGAGAACATCGGCCCCGGCACCAAGGCCTCCATCAACGCCGAGATCAAGGCCGGCTCGTACGAGATCGCCTGCAAGCCCGGCATGGTCGGCGACGGCATCCGCCAGAAGATCACCGTGACCGGCGAGGGCGGCAGCACCGCCCCGGCCGACCCGCGTCTGGGCGCCGCCGTCGACTCCTACCGCAAGTACGCCCAGGAGCAGGCCGACGCCACCGTCCCGGCCGTCGAGGCCTTCGCCGCCGCGATCAAGGGCGGCGACCTGGAGAAGGCCAAGTCGCTGTACGCGCCCTCGCGCACCGGCTGGGAGCGCACCGAGCCGGTCGCCGAGAGCTTCGGGGACGTCGACCCCAAGACCGACACCCGCGAGGACAAGCTGGAGCAGGGCCAGCAGTGGACCGGATGGCACCGGCTGGAGAAGGCCCTCTGGGCCGACGCGAAGACCGGCGACGACGAGAAGAAGCTCGCCGACCAGCTGGTCGCCGACCTCAAGGACTGGCAGAAGAAGATCCCCGAGGCGGAGATCACCGCGACCAGCATGGCCAACGGAGCGAAGGAACTGCTGGACGAGGTCGCCACCAACAAGATCACCGGCGAGGAGGACCGCTACAGCCACACCGACCTCGCGGACTTCCAGGCCAACGTCGAGGGCGCCCAGAAGGCCTACGAGCTGCTGAAGCCGGTCGCCGCCGAGAAGGACCCGGAGCTCGCCAGGACGCTCGACTCCGAGTTCGCCGCCATCACCGCCCTGCTCGCCAAGTACAAGCAGGCCGACGGCACCTTCACCCCCTACGACAAGGTCACCGAGGCCGAGCGCAAGGCCTTCTCCGACGCGGTGAACTCGCTGGGCGAGCCGCTGTCGAAGCTGGCCGCCGCCGTGGTCGTCAAGTAGCCGGTCCCCGACCGAAGTCCAGTAGTTCCGCAAGAGTGAGAAGGGCCCGCCCGCCGATGGACGCCGAGAACGAGCAGCAGAACGGCACCCCGGCCGCTGCCGCCACTGCCACCCCCGACCGGGCCGCGGTCAGCCGGCGCGCCGTCATCGGCTGGGCCGGCGCGGGCGTCGCGCTCGGCGTCGCCGCCGCCGGCTCGGTCGCCGCGGCCGTCCGGCAGGACGACGACCCGGCCCCGGCGGCGAACGCCGTGGTCGGCGGGGAGGTGCCGTTCTACGGCGAGCACCAGGCGGGCATCTCCACCCCGGTCCAGGACCGGCTGCACTTCGCGGCCTTCGACGTCTCGGAGAAGGCCACCCGGGACTCCCTGGTCAAGCTCCTCAAGGAGTGGACCAGGGCGGCCGCCGCGATGACCGGCGGCCGCGAGGTCGGCACCGGCGCCGTCCCCGCCTCCGCCGAGGCGCCGCCGGACGACACCGGCGAGGCGCTCGGCCTGCCCGCCTCCAGGCTCACCCTCACCATCGGCTTCGGGCCGAGCCTGTTCGAGAAGGACGGCATCGACCGCTTCGGCCTCAAGGCCCAGCGCCCCGACGCCCTGATCGAACTGCCCACCTTCAAGGGCGACAAGCTCGACCCGCTGCGCAGCGGTGGCGACCTCTGCGTCCAGGCCTGCGCCGACGACCCCCAGGTCGCGGTGCACGCGATCCGCAACCTGGCCCGGATCGGCATGGGCACCGTCAACATCCGCTGGTCCCAGCTCGGTTTCGGCAAGACCTCCTCGACCACCCCGGACGAGCAGACCCCGCGCAACCTGATGGGGTTCAAGGACGGCACCCACAACATCGCGGGCACCGACACCGCCAACCTGTCCGAGCACGTCTGGGCCGCCCCCGGTGACGGCCCGGAGTGGATGACCGGCGGCTCCTACCTGGTCGCCCGGCGGATCCGGATGCACATCGAGACCTGGGACCGCGCCTCGCTCAAGGACCAGGAGGACACCTTCGGCCGCACCAAGGGCGAGGGCGCCCCGTACGGCAGGGCCAAGGAGCACGACGCCCCGGACCTCAAGGCGATGCCCGCGACCTCGCACGTAGCCCTGGCCCACCCGGACGCCAACAACGGCCTGATGATCCTGCGCCGCGGCTTCTCCTTCACCGACGGCACCGACGGCCTCGGCCGCCTGGACGCCGGACTGTTCTTCCTCGCCTACCAGCGCGACACCCGCAAGGCCTTCGTGCCGCTGCAGCAGCGGCTCGCGGCCTCCGACAAGCTCAACGAGTACATCCAGCACGTCGGCTCCGCCCACTTCGCCTGCCCGGCGGGGGTGCGCAAGCCGGGGGAGTGGTGGGGCCAGGCCCTCTTCGGCTGATGTCACCCACCCCCACCACCACGAGGAGTCAGCCGTGTTCGGCAACTACCTGATCGGCCTGCGCGAAGGCCTCGAAGCCAGCCTGGTCGTCTGCATCCTGATCGCCTATCTGGTCAAGACCGACCGCCGGGACAAGCTGCCGCCGGTCTGGCTCGGCGTCAGCGCGGCCGTGGTGCTCTCCATGGCCTTCGGCGCGGTGCTGCAGTTCGGCTCCTCACAGCTCACCTTCGAGGCCCAGGAGGCGCTCGGCGGCTCGCTGTCGATCATCTCGGTCGGGCTGGTGACCTGGATGGTGTTCTGGATGCGGCGCACCGCCCGGCACCTGAAGACCGAACTGCACGGCAAGCTGGACGCGGCGATCGCGATGGGCACGACGGCCCTGGTGGTCACCTCCTTCCTGGCCGTCGGCCGCGAGGGCCTGGAGACCGCGCTGTTCATCTGGTCGGCCGTGCAGGCCACCGACGACGGCTGGAACCCGCTGGTCGGCGCCGCGCTCGGCCTGCTCACCTCGGTGGTGCTCGGCTGGCTGTTCTACCGGGGCGCGCTGAGGATCAACCTGGCGAAGTTCTTCACCTGGACCGGCGCGATGCTGGTCGTGGTCGCGGCCGGCGTGCTCGCCTACGGGGTGCACGACCTCCAGGAGGCCGGCTGGCTGCCCGGCCTGCACTCGCTGGCCTTCGACATCTCCAGCACCATCCCCAAGGACAGCTGGTACGGCACCCTGCTGAAGGGCGTGTTCAACTTCCAGCCGGACCCGACCGTCCTGCAACTGGTGGTCTGGCTGGCCTACCTGCTGCCCACCCTGGCCGTCTTCTTCAACCTCTTCGGGAGCAGGGCGAAGCCCGTCACCGCCAAGTCGGCCGCCTGACCCGGCAGTTCGACCTCACTCCACCCGCCCCGCCCGGCCGTCGAACGCCCGGCGGGGCGGTGTCGTTCCCGGCGGCGGGTGACCGTCCGTGAGCGCTACTCCTCGTACGCACCACGCGGGATCCCCGGGTGGAGTGGCACCTCCGGCCTGCCGCGGTCATGCTGGGAGGCGGACGGCCTCGCTCGACCTGCGTACCTCGCACCACCCGCGTACCCACGGAGAGAACATGAACGTCCACAAACCCTCCTGCTCGTCCGTCATCGGCACCGGCACGCTCGCCGCCACCCTCCTGCTCACCGTGTGCGGCACTGCCGGAGCACAGACACCGCCGACGGCGGTCGACAAGGCCACCACCGCCACCGCGGCGGCGGCTCCCCGGTCGGCCACTCCCCGCTGCACCGCCGACGACCTCGCCGCGACCGTACAGCTCCAGAACACCGGCTCCGCGAAGAACGCCGGTTCCGCGATGGTGATGCTGCAGAACAAGGGCAGCCGCACCTGCACCCTGCGGGGCTACCCGGGCTTCGCCGGACTGCTCGCCAACAACCGTTCGGACAGGCTGGCCGTCAAGCGTGTGCCGCACCCCGGGCCGCCGATGCGGGTCACCCTCAAGCCGGGTGCGACCGCCTTCGCCGGTCTGAAGTGGACCACCTGCCAGAAGTCCGACAAGAACTGCCACGTGATCGCCGGGCTGCGGCTCACCCCGCCGGACGGGAACAGGCAGCTGACGGCCAAGGTGGTCGGCCTGAACGGTCAGGCCGTCACCCAACTGACCGTCTCCGCGGCCGGACTGACCACCGGCACGCTGCAACCCACCAGCCAGGGCGTGGTGTTCGCGCCTGGATCGTGACGCACCTTGGCCATGACGCGCAGGAGCCCCGGACGGTGTGACCGTCCGGGGCTCCTGTCGTCGGCCCCGTACTACTCGCTCCTGATCGCGTCCAGGATGTCCAGCTTCGCCGCCCGGTGGGCGGGCCAGAGCGCGGCCAGCAGGCCGATCACGGCGGCCGCGAGCAGGAAGCAGACGATCTGCAGCGGCGGCACGACGGTGGTGATGCCCTTGAGGTCGTCGGCCAGGGTCCGGACGCCCGCCCAGGCGACCAGGATGCCGAGGCCGACCCCGACCAGCCCGCCGAACAGCGCGATCAGCAGCGACTCCAGACGGACCATCCGGCGGATGCCCAGCCGGTCCAGGCCGATCGCCCGCAGCATGCCGATCTCCCGGCGGCGCTCGAACACCGACATCGCCATGGTGTTGACCACACCGAGCACCGCGATCACCACGGACATGCCGAGCAGCCCGTACATCATGTTCAGGATGTTGGTGACGGCCTGGCGGCTCTCCGCCTTGATGTCCTTCTCGCCCTTGACGGCGATCAGGGGGTTGCCGCCGGTCGCGTCCCGCAGCGCCTGCTTGAGCTGCTCGGTCGCGCCGTTCGTCCCCTTGACCAGGACCTTCTCCAGGCCGGAGCCGGGCTGCGCGTGCGGGCCGACCACGGCCTCGGGTGCGAGCACCGGAGCCAGCGCGGTGTTGGCCTCCAGGACGCCGCCGACGGTGAGCGAGCCCTTGCTCCCGTCCGGGTAGGTCACGGCGAGGACGTCGCCGACCTTGTACCGGGCCTGCTCGGAGCGGCCCGAACTCACCAGCAGCTTGCCCTGCTCGAGCGCGTCCGCCGAGCCCTCCCTGATCCTGACGGTGGCCAGCTGGTCGATGGTCGCCGCGTCCACCGCGGTCAGGAACTCGTTCTCGCCGTCACCCGCACCCCGGCCCCGGTCCTGCCCCCGGTCGATGGTGACCGGGACGCTGCGCTCGGTGCTCATCGCGCTGACGCCGGGCGCCTTGGCGATCTGGGCGGCGACCTCGGGGGAGAGGTCCGAGAAGTTCTGCATGGCGACGGTGTAGTCGGCCTTGAGGTCGCTGGAGGTGGAGTCGTCGACGGCCTTGTTCACCGAGGCGCCGACCACGGTCAGCGAGGTGATCAGGGTGACGCCGATGGTCAGCGCCGAGGCGGTGGCGGCGGTGCGGCGCGGGTTGCGCACCGCATTCTCCCGGGCGAGCTTGCCCGGGGTGCCGTACACGGCCCGCAGCAGCGGGGCGAACAGTGCGATCAGCGGCCGGGAGAGCAGCGGGGTCAGCACGAACACGCCGATCAGCAGCGCGCCCGCGCCGAGCCCGACCAGCTTGACCTCCTTGCCGCTCGCACCGGCGGCCAGCGCGGCCGCCCCGGCCAGCGAGAACAGCAGCCCCACCGTGTTGCGCAGCCGCAGGCTCTTCTGGGTGGCGGGCTGCTCGGAGGAGCTCATCGCCGCGACCGGCGCGATCCGGGAGGCCCGGCGGGCGGGCAGCCAGGCGGCGACCAGGGTGACCAGCACGCCGACCGCGATCGCGGCGAGGACGGTGGTTGGGGCGATCACCAGCGGGCCGTCCGGCAGGTTGGCGTCCATCGGGCCGTTGAGCAGCGCCTTGAGCCCGAGGGCGATCCCGATGCCGGCCAGCAGGCCGGCGACGGAGGCGGTCAGGCCGACCAGCGCGGCCTCGACCTTCACCGAGCGGGTGATCTGCCGCCGGGTGGCGCCGACGGCGCGCAGCAGGGCCAGCTCCCTGGTGCGCTGGGCGACCAGCATGGAGAAGGTGTTGGCGATGATGAAGACCCCGACGAACAGCGCGATGGCGGCGAAGCCCATCAGGAAGGTGCTCAGGATCCTGGTGCCCTGGGCGATCATCCGGTCCTGCTCATCGGCCAGTTCGCGGCCGGTCTTCGCCTTGAGGTTGTCGCCCTGGGGGAGGGCCTGCCTGACGGCGGCGAGCAGCGCGGTGTCGTCGGTGCCCGGCGCGGCCCTGACGTCCAGTTCGGCGAAGCGGCCGGGGCTGAGGTAGAGCTGCTGGGCGGTGGCGGTGTCGAAGGCGGCCAGCGAGCCGCCGGCCGTCACCCGCGGGTCGTTGGTGTGCAGGGTGCCGGTGAGCTTGAGCTGCATCACCGGGCCGTTGACCGCGACCCGCACGGTGTCGCCGACCTTGAACCCGCCCTTCTCGGCGGTCCTGGTGTCGAGGGCGATCTCGCCGGCGTCCTTGGGGCCGCGGCCGGCGACCAGCGGGTAGCGCGGGTCGGTGCCGTCGGCGCCCGGCACGTAGTTGGTGCCGGTGGTGGAGAAGCCGTTGCCGATCAGCGCGCCCTTGTGGTCGGCGATGCCGGCGAAGCCGCTGACCACGCCGCGCACGTCGGCGGCGCCGGGCAGGGTGACGAGCTTGCGGCGGGTGTCCTCGGTGAGGGTCGGGCCGGCGGCGGTCCGGCCGCCGTGGTCGTAGCCGCGGCCGACGGCCTCGCTGTCGCTGACCGTGACGGCGATGTCGGCGTAGCTCTTGGAGTTCTGGGTCCTGAGCGCCTGGCCCATGGTGTCGGTGAAGACGAGCGTGCCGGCCACGAAGGCGGTGCCGAGCATGACGGCGAGCATCGTCATCAGCAGTCGGCCCTTGTGGGCCAGTACGTTGCGCAGTGCGGTGCGGAACAAGAGTGGTGTCCTGGGGGTCGTGGGCGTCGGGCTTCGTTCGCCGGTGTTCGGCGGTTCGCCGGGGCTCGGCGGCTCAGGGGCTCAGCTGGTGCGGCCCTTGGCGTCGAAGCGGCGCATGCGGTCCAGGACGGTGTCGGCGGTCGGGGCGTGGAGTTCGTCGACGATGCGGCCGTCGGCGAGGAAGACGACGCGGTCGGCGTAGGAGGCGGCGACCGGGTCGTGGGTGACCATGACGACGGTCTGGCCGAGTTCGCGCACGGAGTTGCGCAGGAAGGAGAGGATCTCGGCGCCGGAGCGGGAGTCGAGGTTGCCGGTGGGTTCGTCGGCGAAGATGATGTCGGGCTTTCCGGCGAGGGCGCGGGCGCAGGCGACGCGCTGCTGCTGGCCGCCGGAGAGCTGGGAGGGGCGGTGGCCGAGGCGGCCGGACAGGCCGACGGTGTCGACGACGCGGTCGAGCCAGGCCTGGTCGGCCTTGCGGCCGGCGATGTCCATCGGCAGGGTGATGTTCTCCAGGGCGGTCAGGGTGGGGAGCAGGTTGAAGGCCTGGAAGATGAAGCCGATGTGGTCGCGGCGCAGCTGGGTGAGCTGCTTGTCCTTGAGGCCGACGAGTTCGGTGTCGCCGATGGTGGTGGAGCCGGAGGAGACGGTGTCCAGGCCGGCCATGCAGTGCATGAGGGTGGACTTGCCGGAGCCGGAGGGGCCCATGATGGCGGTGAACTCGCCCTGGGGGAAGGTCACGCTGACGTTGTCGAGGGCGACGACCCGGGTCTCCCCCTCCCCGTAGACCTTGTTCAGACCGGTGGCGCGGGCGGCCGCCAGACCGGTGCGGACGGCGGTTGCGGGGAAGCTCACGTGGACTCCTGGGAACGGACGGGAACGGATCGGATTTTCCTACCGACCCATCCTCCCAAGTGGTTCGGGCCCGATGCGTATGCCGAGGGGACGGTGGGCCCCCGCCGACCCGGTGGCGCGGCGGGGGCGCTCTCCTCCTCAGGTATGACAGATCCCCCGAGGTCCGCGTCGCCGCCGGTCACTCCACCGCGACGCCGAAAGCCGTCGCCAGCCCGGCCAGACCGTTCGTCACCGCCCGTGCCGAGGGCACCAACTGCCAGCCGCCGTCCGCCCGCCGGAAGCTGCCGAGCAGCATCGCCGAGTCCGGGATACCGCCGTTGGCGCCCGGCCACTTGGCCGGCCCGGCCGCGCCCGGACCGTACTCGGCGGCGACGGCCAGCCCGTACACGTAGCCGAGCGGCAGCGCCGGTGGCTCCTCCTCCTCGGTGGAGACCGCGAGCACCACCTCGTCGACGGCGGCCGGCAGCCGGTGCAGGTCCAGGCTCAGCCGCGCCGCCCGGGCCGGCTCGCCCGGCACTGAACGTGTCGGGTGCAACCGCACGGCGCCGTCCGGGTCCTGCGGGTTGTTGAAGAACACGAAGTGCTCGTCGCTCAGCACCCGGCCGCCGGCGCACAGGAACGCGGTGACGTCCAGCTCCACCGGGTCGCCGCCGGCCGTACGGCTCTGCCAGCTGACCGTGAGGCTGCTCTGCGGTACGGCCGGCTCGGCCTCCTTCGGCAGCGGCCCCGGCTCGGCTCCCCTGCCCGGTCCGCCGCCGAGCCGGCCGCGCAGGCCCTGCTCCGCCAGCAGCTCGACCAGCTCCGGCCCGCTCACCAGGGTCAGCGGCTTGCCCTCGATGTAGCTGTACGAGCCGCGGCCGAAGCCCGCCGTGGTGACCAGGATGCCCTTGATCGCGCCGTGGTGGCGCACGGTGGACTCCAGGTCCCGCACGGCCGTCGGCGGCACCGTCTTCTTGTAGCGCTTGGCCTGGATCACGATCTTGCCGCCGGTCACCGGGTCCAGGTCCTCGGCCACCACGTCCACCCCCACGTCGCCGCTGCGCGCCGTGGTCATGACGCGGAAACCGCGCAGCCGGAACAGCTCGGCGATCAGGTCCTCGAAGTCCAGCGGATCCATCTCGAAGAGGTCCGGCTCGTCCTCGCCGAAGTGCCCGGCCAGGTTCCCGCCCACCGACTCCGGCAGCCGGTCCGGCTTCACCTCGTCCAGCCGCTCGGGCCGCGCCGACAGCTTGCCGCCCAGGCCCTGGAAGCACTCCACCGGCGCCACCCGGTCCAGCGCCAGCCCGGAGAACTCGGCCCGGGTCGCGGTCAGCGTGGACAGGAAGCGCTCCGCCTCCCGGCCGGTCGCCGGGTCGATGCCCAGCACGAAGCCGTTCAGCACCACCGAGTCCAGCATCCCGTCCCGGTCCGCCCGGAACAGCTCCGCCGCCACCCGCAGCGCCGACTGCGCCAGCACCTCCCGGTACAGCGCCTTGCGCTCCGTCGCCGGACGGGCCACCTCGGCCTCGCGGTCGTCCGACTTCACGTACCGCACCCGCACGGCCGCCGGCACCACGTCCGGACCGGGCAGCTCCCAGTTCACCACCAGCTGACGGCTCGACACCTCCCAGGCCGCCACCAGCCGGTGCGGGAAGCCCTCCGGCCAGGCCGCCGAGGCGTACAGACCCGCCGTGAAGTACTCCTGTACCGCCTCCGGGTCACCCGCCCGCAGCCGCCGCAGCAACTCCTCGGTGCCGGCCCCGCGCTCCGCCTCCTGGCGCCGGAAACCCTCCGCCCACACCAGGTACTCCTGGTGGTACGCGGCAAGCCGGCGCTGCCGGTCCGCCTCCTGCGCCTGCGCGGCGTACCAGTCCTGCTCGAACCGGGCCCGGGCCCGGGCCAGGTACTGCTCGTACTGCCGGCGCACCCCGGCGTTGCGGGCCTGCGCGGCATCCGGCGGCGGAACGTGGTACTCGGCGGAGGTCTGGTCCGGCATCGGCACCGGCTCGCCCAGCGGCCCCGGATCGAACGGCGGCACCGGGCGCGGCGCCAGCAGCGACTGCGGACCGAACGCCGGCGCGGCCAGCCCGGCCGCCAGCAACCCGCGCAACTCCGCCACCCGGCGGTCCAGTTCGGCGGTCCGCCGGGCCGCCTCCGCCTCCCGCGACTGCTGGTACGCGCGCTGCGCCTCCCGCTCGTCCCGGGCGGCCGCCCGCTGCGCCTCGCGCTGCGCGCGCTCGTGCCGGCGCAACTCCGCCGTCTCGGCACGCCACCGGGCCTCCTCCCGGCGCTGCTGCTGCCGCTGCGCCTCCGCCCAGACCGTCAGCACCCCGCTGTTCCGCCGCCCCGCCACGAGCCACCCCTTCGCCCTCACACCGACCCGGCCGCCCCGCGCCGCCTCCCGGCGACACCTCGACCGCGCCCGCCACAATAGAACGTGGGCGCCCCGACGGGCCAAGCGCCCGCGACCTGCGGAAGAGAACGGGCGCGCAGGCACCGCCGGGCACCTGGCGTTCGGTCAGCGGGCCCCCGGGCTCAGCCCCGGACTTCGGCGTACCAGCGCCAGTCGGTGCGCGGCGGCCGGCCGGGGAGGGCGGTGCGGCCGGTCGCCCACAGCAGGGTGGGCCAGGGGGCGTCGACGGGCGGGACGTCGGGGAACAACCGGGCCAGGGTCCGGGCGCAGACCTCGGCGGGCGGGTCCCAGGCGAGGCCGAGGCCCTGGCTGACGTCGTGGAGGTGGACCAGGGTCTCGACCAGGCTCATGGCCACGAAGCCGGTCGCATCGGCCAGGCCCCACGGGTGGTACGCACGCGCGTCCGGCGGCGCGACCCGGGCGACGGCGACCATCAACCCGCCGCTCGCGTCCAGCACTTCGAGCAGCCCCGCCACCCCGTCGGCCGGGTCGGCCCGGACGAAGTTGTTAGGGGCGCCGGGGGAGCGGCGGGTCGCCACGAAGGGCACGTACCGGTCACGTGGCGGCCGCGCCGGGCCCAGCTGGGCCGCGTAGGCGAGGAGGTCGTCGGCGAGGTGCTCGACGGTCTCCCAGCAGCTCCAGCCGAGCGTGCCGGCGGGCCGCGACCAGTCCGCGCCGGCCGGGGCCCCGGCCAGGGTGTCGACGGCGAGGCGCAGGGTGCGGGCGAGGTCGTCCGGGGTCGGTGAGTCGGTCATGGCCCGGACGCTAGCAAGCGCTCGGCGCCACCGGCTTCCGGGCCCCGCATCCTCCGGGATGCGGTCGTTGTCAGTGGCAGCGGGTAGCCTCGACCGGGTCGTACACCCACAGGGAGGGCTGCCCGTGACGATCCCCGCACCCCAGCACCCGGAGCGGCCGGCCGGCTGGATCTCCACCGGCCTGAGCTGGCACGACGGCCGGGCACTGCTCGGCGCGGTGCGCGGCGGCCGGGTGCACGAGCGCGCCGTCGCGCCGGGTACGGAGGTCGGCTGGCTGCTCGGCGGCCCGCGCCGCTGCACCGGGGCCTGGCTGGCCGGGGCGACGGAGCGCACGCCCTGCCCGCACCACGCGGAGATCGCCCCGGACGGCGGCGCCACCCAGTGCCCGGCCTGCCAGAGCGTGGACCGCGGTCTGGCCCTCGCCCGGGACCAGATCCTGGACGACGGCCGCACCTACCTGCTCTACCTCGCCTGGTTCGGCGAGGGCCTGCTGAAGGTCGGCCTGACCGCCGAGCAGCGCGGCGACAGCCGACTGCTCGAACAGGGTGCGCTGGCCTACGCGTTCACCGCGCGCGGCGGCCTGCCCGCGGTGCGCCGCGCCGAACTGACCGTCGCCGCCTCGGGGATGGCCCGCGAGCGCTACAAGTCCCGGCTGAAGACGGACCACTGGTGGTCCCACGGCGACGCCCCGCACCGCCGTACGGTGCTCACCGAGGCCCGTGCCCGGGCGCACGGGCTGCTGAAGGGCCACGCCGTGGAACTGCTCGCCGACCGCCCGGTGGTGGACCACGTGGAGCGCTTCGGCCTGGCCGACGGCGCCCCCGAGGTCTACCGCGAGATCACCGGCCTGGCCCCCGGCGCGGTGATCGCGGGCACGCTGCGCCCGCCGGTGGGCCGGCACCTCTTCCTCGACCAGCCGGACGGCTCCGGGCCGCTGCTGCTGGACACCCGCCGGCTCACCGGCTGGGCGCTCACGCCCGTCACCGGCCGCGCCCCCGAGGGCCTCGCCCTCCAGGAGCGCGTCCGCCCGCCGGAGCCGGACACCCAGGAGGCGCTGTTCTGACGCCGGAGCCGACGCCCGTCAGCTGCTGATCAGGGCCAGCAGCTGGGTCACCAGGCCCAGCGCGGGCGCGGCCGCCTCGCCGAGCTCCCGGGTCAGCCCGGCCAGCAGGTGGAGGTGTTGCGCTCAGCCCAGTCTGCCGCGCACCCCGCCCGGGCCGGAGCGCGCGCGGCGGGACAGCGGGGGCCGGGACGGCCGTACGTCACCGCGCCCGGCGGCGGCCGGCTCGGCG
>NZ_JPRF03000036.1 GCF_001188955.3 Kitasatospora aureofaciens
GCCGGAGCGGCAGCCGGGGCCGGAGCGGCAGCCGGGGCCGGAGCGGCAGCGGCGGCACCCGGGGCACCGATCAGCGCGAGCTGGGCGCCGACCTCGGCGGTCTCGTCCTCGCCGACCAGGATCTTGACGACGACACCGGCGACCGGCGACGGGATCTCGGTGTCGACCTTGTCGGTGGAGACCTCCAGCAGCGGCTCGTCGACCTCGACCGTCTCACCCTCGGCCTTCAGCCAGCGGGTGACGGTGCCCTCGGTGACCGACTCGCCCAGGGCGGGCAGCAGCACCGGGGTGGCGTCGCCGGCCGGAGCGGCCGGAGCAGCAGCCGGCGCGGCCGGGGCGGCAGCCGGAGCAGCCGGGGGCCTCGGCGGCGGGGGCCGGAGCGGCAACCGGGGCCGGAGCGGCCTCGGCAGCCGGGGCGGCGGCAGCGGCCGGGGCGCCCGAGCCGTCGTCGATGATCGCCAGCTCGGCGCCGACCTCGACGGTCTCGTCCTCGCCGACCTTGATCGAGGAGAGGATGCCGGAAGCCGGGGCCGGGATCTCGGTGTCGACCTTGTCGGTCGACACCTCGAGCAGCGGCTCGTCGACCTCGACACGCTCACCCTCGGCCTTCAGCCAACGGGTGACAGTGCCCTCGGAAACGCTCTCGCCCAGCGCGGGCAGTGTTACTGAGACCGCCATGGTTTCAGCGACTCCTATCAAGTCTTGCGTACGGGAAGTACTGGAAACGGGGGGTGGTGGGCGCGATCAGTCGTGCGCGTGCAGCGGCTTGCCGGCCAGCGCCAGGTGCGCCTCGCCCAGGGCCTCGGACTGGGTCGGGTGGGCGTGGATGAGCTGCGCGACCTCGGCCGGCAGGGCCTCCCAGTTGTAGATCAGCTGGGCTTCGCCGACCTGCTCGCCCATGCGGGCGCCGACCATGTGGACGCCGACCACGGCGCCGTCCTTGACCTGGACGAGCTTGATCTCGCCGGCGGTCTTCAGGATCTTGCTCTTGCCGTTGCCGGCCAGGTTGTACTTCAGGGTGACGACCTTCTCCTTGCCGTACAGCTCGACGGCCTTGGCCTCGGAGATGCCGACGGAGGCGACCTCCGGGTTGGAGTAGGTCACGCGCGGGACGCCGTCGTAGTCGATCGGCACCGGCTTGAGGCCGGCCAGGCGCTCGGCGACCAGGATGCCCTCCGCGAAGCCGACGTGGGCGAGCTGCAGGGTCGGGGCGAGGTCGCCGACGGCCGAGATGGTGGGCACGTTGGTGCGCATGTACTCGTCGACCAGGACGTAGCCGCGGTCCATGGCGACGCCGTTCTCCTCGTAGCCGAGGCCGGCCGAGACCGGGCCGCGGCCGATGGCGACGAGCAGCAGGTCGGCGTCGATCTGCTTGCCGTTCTCGGTGGAGACGCGGACACCGGCCTCGGTGTACTCGACGCCCGAGAAGCGGGCCTTCAGCTCGAACTTGATGCCGCGCTTGCGGAAGGCGCGCTCCAGCAGCTTGGAGGAGTTCTCGTCCTCCAGCGGGACGAGGTGCGGCAGCGCCTCGACGATGGTGACGTCGACGCCGAAGGACTTCCAGACCGAGGCGAACTCGACGCCGATGACGCCGCCGCCCAGGATGACGGCCGACTTCGGGATCCGGTCGAGCTTGAGGGCGTGGTCGGAGGAGATCACACGGTTGCCGTCGATCTCCAGGCCCGGGATCGAGCGCGGCACCGAACCGGTGGCCAGCACGATGTGGCGGCCTTCGATGCGCTGGCCGTTCACGTCCACCGAGGTCTGCGAGGAGAGCTTGCCCTCGCCCTGGACGAAGGTCACCTTGCGGGAGGCCACCAGGCCCTGCAGGCCCTTGTACAGGCCGGCGATCACGTCGTCCTTGTACTTGTGGACGCCGTTGATGTCGATGCCCTGGAAGGTGGCCAGAACGCCGAACTCGGCGGCCTCCTTCGTCTCGTCCGCGATCTCGGCGGCGTGCAGCAGGGCCTTGGTCGGGATGCAGCCGCGGTGCAGGCAGGTGCCGCCCAGCTCACCCTTCTCGACCAGGGCGACGCTCAGACCCAGCTGAGCGGCGCGGAGCGCCGCGGCGTAACCGCCGCTTCCGCCTCCGAGAATGACTACGTCGAAAACGGTGCTGGCGTCGTTCGCCACGTCACGTCCTCCATGCAATGGGGTGGGTCGCCGGGCCGGTCGCGGTCCGGTGGGTCGGAAGCCCTTGTGGGGCGCCCAGTCGTGCCGGAAATACATCTTCGCACTTGTTCGCGGTGGCTGATGTCCGGGTCCACCCCAGGGGCGTCCCGAGGAGTGGTCACGGGGGCGGGAAGACCCCCCACGGAAGGGCATCATCGCAGCTCAATGCGGTGTTGACAGCCGCCGGACGGGCGTCTTCCGCGCGGCTCCCGTCCGCCTCTTCCGCAGTGCGGAACAAAGTTTCGCCCGTGGCGAACAGGCGTGCGGTGGGCCGCTCCTGCCTACTCGCAGGTAACCCGCGCGGGAACGCCGACGGGGGCCCGGCGCGTGGTGCGCCGGGCCCCCGTCGGGGCTTGCGGATCGGGCTTGCGGATCAGGCCTTGCCGTTGGCCGCGGTCTGCTCCGCGAAGCGGACCAGGGTGCGCACCGCGCTCGCGGTGCCGCCCTTCGGGGTGTAGCCGAACGGCGCGCTCTCGTGGAACGCCGGGCCGGCGATGTCCAGGTGCGCCCAGTCGATGCCCTCGGCGACGAACTCCTGCAGGAACAGGCCGGCCACCAGGCCGCCGCCCATCCGCTCGCCCATGTTGGCCAGGTCGGCGATGGTCGAGTCGGTCATGCCCTTCTTGAGCTCGGCCGGCAGCGGCATCGGCCAGGACTGCTCGCCGACCTCGCCCGCGAGCGCGTGCAGGTTCTCGCGCAGCTCGTCGCTGTTGGCCATCACGCCGAAGGTGCGGGTGCCCAGGGCCAGCACCATGGCGCCGGTCAGGGTCGCCACGTCGACGATGACGTCCGGGTTGTCCTCGCCGGCCTTCACGATCGCGTCGGCCAGCACCAGGCGGCCCTCGGCGTCCGTGTTCAGGACCTCGACGGTCTTGCCGCCGTACATGCGCAGCACGTCACCCGGGCGGGTGGCCGAGCCGGACGGCATGTTCTCGGCCAGCGCCAGCCAGGCGGTCACGTTGACGGCCAGGCCCAGGCGCTTGGCGGCCACCACGGCGGCGAACACGGCGGCGGCACCGGCCATGTCGCACTTCATGGTCTCGTTGTGGCCGGCCGGCTTCAGCGAGATGCCGCCCGAGTCGTAGGTGATGCCCTTGCCGACGAAGGCCAGCGAGGCCTTCGCCTTCGGGTGGGTGTAGGCCACCTTCACCAGCCGCGGCGGGTTGGCCGAGCCGTTGCCGACGCCCAGCAGACCGCCGAAGCCGCCCTTGGTCAGCGCCTTCTCGTCCAGCACCTCGACCTTGAGGCCGTGCTCCTTGCCGGCCGCCTGGGCGATCGCGGCGAAGCTCTTCGGGGTCAGGTCGTTCGGGGCGGTGTTGACCAGGTCGCGGGCGCGGTTCATCTCCTCGCCGATCGCGGCGGCCCGCTCCACGGCGGCCTTGGCGTCCTTGCTGCCCTTGCGGACGGTCAGCACGACCAGCTCGCCGACCGGCTCCTTGCCGTTGCCGTTGCCCTTGTAGGTGCCGAAGACGTACGAGCCGAGCAGGCCGCCCAGCGCGACCGCCTCGACCTCCTCCGCAGACTCGGCCGGCAGGGCCAGCGCGGCCTTCTTGACGCCGGCCAGGGCGCGAGCGGCGACACCGGCGGTGCGGCGCAGCGCCTCCAGCTCGTAACCGGCCTCGGCCGCCTCGCCGAGGCCGACCGCCAGCACGAGCGCGGCCTTCAGGCCGGCGGGGGAGGCCACCTTGACGGTCTCGCCCTCGGCGCCGGTCGCGCCCAGGGTGCCGAGGACCTCGGCCAGCTTGCCGTCGAACGCCTCGTTCACGGCCTCGGCGCCGGGGGCCAGCACGATGCCCTTGGGGCCCTTGGCGACACCGACCACCAGGGCGTCCGCGCGCAGCGAGGCGGCGGAGGAGGTGCTCACAGACAATGCAGTCACGTAATGCGTCCTGTTCTTTCGCGGTCCACGGCCGGTCGCGGCGTGACTGCCGCACCGGCGCAGCCCGCCGTCGCAGGCCGTCCGCCCGGCGGGCCCCCTGCGGTTCCGGGCCCCCTGGCGCGCGCGCCCGCCGACAGCGGCCGCGCACACCAGAGGCCCCGGCTCCTCGGTGCGCGCCGGGCGGGCAGGACCTGCCACGGTGCAGGGCTGCGGTGCTCCAGGCATGGTAGTCCGCATGGTGGGATCACGCGCCGCCCGGTGTCAGCCCAGCAACGCCAGGGCGAACAGCGTCCCCGTCGCGGCGGTCTCCGCCATCGCGCCGAGCACGTCCCCGGTGATCCCGCCGAACCGGCGCTCACACCGTCCGAGCAGCAGTCGAGCGCAGCCGACGCCGAACACAACGGCCAGCGGGAGGCGCAGGACTGACCATCCGTCGAACGATCCGCCCGCGGCCAGGGCGAGCGCCGCGAGGGCCGTCCCCGCGGCGGCCCCGACGGGCGGTACGGTGCCCGCCACCATCGCCCCGAGCCCGCCCGGGCGCGCGGCCGGCACCGACCGCAGACAGCCCCAGGCGAGCGCGCACCGGGCGGCCACCGCCGAGGCGAGCACCGCGAGCGCGCCGCGCGGCACCGAGTGTCCGAACTGCCCGGCCAGCGCGGCGACCTGCGCCAGCAGCACCAGCAGCAGGGTCAGGACACCGAACGGCCCGATGTCGGACTGCTTCATGATCCGCAGCGCGTCCTCGGCCGGCTTGCCACTGCCCAGCCCGTCGGCGACGTCCGCCAGACCGTCCAGGTGCAGGCCCCTGGTCAGCGCGGCCAGGGCCCCCACCGCCGCCACCGCCGCCAGCAGCCCGCCCGCCCGCCCGGCCACCAACGACCCGACCCCGGACGCGATCCCGCCCAGGACGACCCCGACCACCGGAGCCGCCGTCATCGCCCGGCCCCCCGCCGCCCGGTCCCACCGCTCCACCCGTACCCGCAGCACCGACAGCGTCCCGAACGCGAACCGCAGCCCCTCACCCCACGTCGCCCGCTCGCCGCCGCCGGCCATCACTCCCACTCCTTCACCACACCGAACCCCAGGACCGAGAACCCCGTGCCCCCGACCAAGCAGAACCCCGCACCCTGCACCGACCCTCGGCCCACCCTCCCCGAACAAGCGAAATCCCCGCGCCCCGGAAGGGGCGCGGGGAACTGCGCGGGGCGCAAGTCCACGGGCCGGGGCCGACCGCCCGTACCGGGCTGCCGGACCGTCCGGCCCCCGGCCGCTACAGCCTCCGCAGCAGGTCGGCCGCCGAGGGCAGCTTCGGCTGCTCCTTCGGTGCCGCCGGCACGAACGGCCGCGGCGCCTCCTCCGCGAGCGCGTCGCCCGCCGCCTGGAGCAGCGGCAGCGCGAGCACCGCGCCGACGCCCTCGCCCACGGTGATCCCCTGGTCCTGCAGGGGCGTCAGGGTCAGCCGGTCGTACGCCTTCGCCTGTGCCGGCTCGCCGCTGGACTGCCCGGCCCGCCACCACTCCGGCGCCCGGAAGGCGATCCGCTGGGCGACCAGCGCGCACGCCGAGGAGACCACGCCGTCGAGCACCACCGGCAGCCGTCGGACGGCCGCCTGCAGCAGGAACCCGGTGATGGCGGCGAAGTCCGCTCCGCCGGTCGCGCCGAGCAGCGCCAGCTGGTCGCCGAGCACCGGCCGGGCTCGCCGCAGCGAGTCCCGGATGGTGGCGCACTTGACCATCCACACCCGGTCGTCGATGCCCGAGCCGCGTCCGCAGACCGCGGCGGCGTCCGTTCCGCACAGTGCGCCGACCAGGACGGCGGCGACCGTCGTGGAGCCGACCCCGATGTCGCCGAGCAGCACCAGGTCGGTGCCTGAGTCGGCCTCCTCGTCGGCCACGGCCATGCCGGCCCGGAAGGCCCGTACGGTCTCCTCCGGGGTGAGCGCGTCCTCGATGTCGATCCGGCCGGAGCCGCGCCGGATCCGGTGGGCGACCACCTCGTCCGGGAAGTCCGCGGGGTCGGAGTCCACCGCGACGTCGACCACCCGCAGGTCCGCGCCGTAGCGCGCGGCCAGTCGGGCGACCGGCGCGCTGCCGTCGAGCACCGCCCGCACCCGGGCTGCGGTGCCGCCCTGGGCGGGCAGCCGGGAGACCCCGAGCGCGGCGACACCGTGGTCGGCGGCGAACAGCAGCACCTTGGGCGCCGAGACCGGTCGTACGGGGGATCGCCCCTGCACGGACGAGAGCCAGCTGCCCAGCTCCTCCAGCTTGCCGAGGCCGCCGCGCGGCCGCCCGGCCTCCTGCCAGCGTTCGTCGGCGGCGCGCCGGGCGCTGTCGTCGGGGCGCTCGACGAGCGAGGAGAACGTATCGAGATCCACGGTCGTGTCCATCGTTCGGAAGGCTACACGCCGCAGGTGTGCGGGCTGGGCTTGACCGTCAGAACCTGCCCCGCGACGACCAGGAGCACCCGTTCCGAGGCGTCCGCCACGGCCATGTTGAGCCGGCCCAGGGTGTCGCGGAAGCGCCGCCCGGCGGCGGTGGCGGGGACGACGCCCATGCCGACCTCGTTGCTCACCGCGACGACCGTCCGCCCGGTGGCCGCCCACGCCTGCGCCAGCGCCGCGCAGCGCCGCTGCACCGCGGCCTCGGCCCCGTTCGCCCACGCCTCGTCGTCCCAGGCACCGCAGTCGTCCATCACGGAGGTCAGCCACAGCGCCAGGCAGTCGATGAGCACCGGCGCCGGGTCGGCGGTGTCGGCGAGCACGGCCTCCAGCTCGCAGGTCTCGACGGTGCGCCAGCTCGCCGGCCGGCGGTCCCGGTGCAGCGCGATCCGCTGGGCCCACTCGGCGTCGCCGTCCCGGGTGCCGCCGGTGGCCACGTACAGGACGTCCGGCCGGTCGGCGAGCAGCTGCTCGGCGCGGGTGGACTTGCCGGAGCGCGCGCCGCCGAGCAGCAGCGTGCGGGGGAGCGGGGGGTGGGTCGCCATGGCGACCATCCTGCCGGACAGGCATACGGAAGATCGGGCGGGGGAAGCTCAGGGTGCGTCTGGCGGGAATCGCCGGACGCACCCTAGGGTGCGCAGCACACAAGGCAGCGTCAGTGCGGGAGGAGCCGGGCATGGTCTGGACGTGGCGGTACGAGAAGGCGGACGGCAGCGCGGTGACGTCGAGCCTCGGCCAGGAGGAGTTCGCCGGCCAGGGCGACGCCGAGACCTGGATCGGGGAGACCTGGAAGCAGCTCGCCGAGGAGGGCGTGGACACCGCGGTCCTGCTGGAGGACGGTGCCAAGGTCTACGCGATGAGCCTGCACGAGGGCTGAGCCCCCGGGCGCCGGGCTCCCGGTGCTACTTCGCGCCGATCACGTGCAGCAGCGCCGCGACCTGCCGGTACGGGTCGGTGCGGCCGGCCCGGTCCTCGGCTTCCAGCAGCTGTGCCAGCTGGCGCCCGTCCACCGGCGGGGCGGCGTCGTCGGGGGCGTTGTCGGTGAAGACCCGGACGCCGTACCAGCGCCGCAGCGGCACCGACACCTCGGAGAGGGTGACGGACAGGTCGGCGAGCCGGTCGGCGCGGGCGGCCAGCCCGAGCCGGTTGTAGTAGCGGTCGCTCTCGAAGGCGTGCAGGGCGGCCCGCCAGTCCCCGGTGGCGGCGGGCCGCAGCGCGAGCGCGTCGCGGTTGCGGACCAGCAGTGAGAGCAGGCCGCCGGGCGCCAGCAGCCGGGCCAGCGAGGCGATCATCGGATCCGGGTCGGGCAGGTACATCAGGACGCCGTGGCAGAGCACCACGTCGAAGCTGCGCGGGCCGAACCAGCGCCCGCACTGGTGGCCGTCGCCGCTGAGCAGTTGCATCCGGCCGCGCACCTCGGGCGGCTCCTCGGCGAGCGCCCCCTGGGCGACGCCGAGCGCGACCGGGTCGGAGTCGATCCCGGTGACGTAGTGCCCGGCCCGGGCCAGCCGCAGGGCCTGGGTGCCCTGCCCGCAGCCGATGTCGAGGACGCGCTGCGCGGTGCGTCCGGCCAGCTGTTCGGCGAGCTGCCGGGAGACGAGCTCCTGCCGGACGAAGTTGCGCAGTCCGCCGAGCCGGTCCAGCCAGGCGCCGGTGCCGCCGGCGAAGGAGCCGCTGCGGGAGGGCAGCCGGCGTTCCTGGCCGAGCCGGTCGTGACCGCCGTCGCCCTGGCCGGGGAGAGTGCCCCCCTGCCCGGGCACGGCGTAGAGGCCGGGCCCCTCCCAGGACGGCGGGGCCCAGCCGGAGTCCACCGGTTCGGCGGTCAGGGCTTCTCCCCGCGCCGCACCTGCGGCTTGGGCAGGCGCAGCCGGCGCATCTGCAGGGTGCGCATGATGCCGTAAGCGACCACACCGCGGGTGTTCTGCCCGGCGAAGCGCTCGCCCAGCTGCTTGCGCAGGCCGAAGCCGAGGCGCACGAAGTCCAGGATCACCAGGACGAAGAACAGCAGGAACAGCAGCGTGGACAGCAGCTGCAGGGTGGGCACCTTGATGATGCTCAGCACCAGGATGACCACGGCGGCCGGCAGGAAGAACTCGGCGAGCGACCAGCGGGAGTCCACGTAGTCGCGGGCGAACTTGCGCACCGGGCCCTTGTCACGGGCCGGCAGGTGGCGCTCGTCGCCGTCGATCAGCGCCTGGCGCTGCTTCTCGCGTTCGGTCCGCATCCGGTCGCGGGCCTGGCGGGAGGCCTCCTTGCGGTCCTTGGGCACCGTGACCCGGGTACGCCGGTTGGCCTCGGCCTCGCTGCGCTTGGGGGTGGGGCGGCCCTTCTTGGCCTGCGGGTGGCGGGCCTGGGGCGTCTCGTCCTGCTTCTCCAGCACGGTGGCGGAGGCAGCGGCATCATCTGAACGGCGTCGGAACACACCCCCAGCGTACGGGGTGCGGAGGGGCGACCACGGGTCCCCTCGGACCCAAACGCATATCGATCCGTCCGGCCGGGTCCCGACCCGGGGTTCCCGGCCCCTTCCCGTAGGGGATCAGTCGGATGGACTATGGGGAGGATGAGAGGCGGATCCACCCGGGGGATGAGGATCTGCCGCTGGTCGCTGTAGCAGTCTTGTTGCAGGCAGGTGCACTGCGGCGACGGGCTCGCTGCACATACACTCGTCGTGTCTGGTAACGAGATTAAGACCGCAGGCCGGAGAAGGGGGCACCCGAGGCCCATGAGCGACGGAATCATGAAGCGTATGGGGCTGATCTTCCGCTCCAAGGCGAACAAGGCCTTGGATCGGGCGGAGGATCCGCGTGAGACGCTCGACTACTCCTACCAGAAGCAGCTCGAGCTGCTGCAGAAGGTACGGCGTGGCGTCGCGGACGTCGCGACCTCGCGCAAGCGCCTGGAACTCCAGCTGACCCAGCTCCAGCAGCAGTCCGCGAAGTACGAGGACCAGGGCCGCAAGGCGCTGTCCCTCGGCCGCGAGGACCTCGCGCGCGAGGCGCTGACCCGCAAGGCCAACATGCAGTCCCAGATCAACGATCTGGAGACGCAGTACCAGCAGCTGCAGGCCGAGGAGGAGAAGCTCACCCTCGCCTCCCAGCGCCTCCAGGCCAAGGTGGACGCCTTCCGCACCAAGAAGGAGACCATCAAGGCGACCTACACCGCCGCGCAGGCGCAGACCCGCATCGCCGAGTCCTTCTCCGGCATCTCGGAGGAGATGGGCGACGTCGGCCTGGCCATCCAGCGCGCCGAGGACAAGACGGCGCAGATGCAGGCCCGGGCGGGCGCGATCGACGAGCTGCTGGCCTCCGGCGCGCTCGACGACGCCAGCGGTCTCGGCCGCAAGGACGACATCGAGGCCGAGCTGGAGCGGGTGGCCGGCGGTTCCGACGTCGAGCTGGAGCTGGCCCGGATGAAGGCCGAGCTGTCGGGTGGCCCCGCCGCCGGTCCGGCCGCGATCGAGCAGGGCAAGCCGGCCCAGCAGCCGCAGGACTCGCACTCGCAGGACACCCCGCGCATCAACTACAACAAGTGATCTCAGCTCGACCCCCACGAGGACCAGGGAGACGCACGGCATGATCATGAGGGTCATGGGTGAGGGGCAGTACGAGGTGGGCGAGGACCACCTGAACCTGCTCAACCAGCTCGACGACGAGCTGCTCACCGCGGTGGAGTCGGGCGACGAGGAGAACTTCCGCCAGGCCTACGGGAAGCTGCTGGGCGCCGTGAAGCAGTACGGCACCCTGCTGCCGGACGACTCGCTGGAGCCGTCCGAGCTGATCCTGCCGAGTGCCGACGCGAGCCTCGACGAGGTCCGGGCCCTGCTGCTCTCCGAGGGCGAGGGCGTGATCCCGGGGTTCCCCGAGTACGACTAGGCCCCGCGGCCGCTGCCAGACGAAAGGGCGGGTCCCCTCCGGTGGGAGGGGACCCGCCCTTCGTTCGCGCGGTGCGCGTCCGGCGCGCGGCGCGGACGGACTACGGCAGGGCCAGCATCCGGTCCAGCGCGGCCTTGGCGTACTTCTCGGTCTCCGGGTCGACGGTGATCACGTTCGGCACCCGGCCCTCGACCAGCGACTCCAGCGCCCAGACCAGGTGCGGCAGGTCGATCCGGTTCATGGTCGAGCAGAAGCAGACCGTGCGGTCCAGGAAGACGATCTCCTTGTCCGGGTGGGCCTTGGCCAGCCGGCGGACCAGGTTCAGCTCGGTGCCGATGGCCCACTTGGAGCCGGGCTCGGCGGCGTCCAGGGCCTTGATGATGTACTCGGTCGAGCCCACCATGTCGGCGGCGCTGACGACCTCGTGCTTGCACTCGGGGTGCACCAGGACGGTCACGCCGGGGATCCGCTCGCGGACGTCGTTGACCGAGTCCAGGCTGAACCGGCCGTGCACCGAGCAGTGGCCGCGCCAGAGGATCATCTTGGCGTCCCGCAGCTGCTCGGCGGTCAGGCCGCCGTTGGGCTTGTGCGGGTTGTAGAGGACGCAGTCGTCCAGGGAGAAGCCCATGTCCCGCACGGCGGTGTTGCGGCCGAGGTGCTGGTCGGGCAGGAAGAGCACCTTCTGGCCCTGCTCGAAGGCCCACTCCAGGGCGCGCTGGGCGTTGGAGGAGGTGCAGATGGTGCCGCCGTGCTTGCCGGTGAAGGCCTTGATGTCGGCGGAGGAGTTCATGTACGAGACCGGGACGGTCACGTCGGCTATGCCGGCGTCGGTCAGCACGTCCCAGCACTCGGCGACCTGCTCGGCGGTGGCCATGTCGGCCATCGAACAGCCGGCCGCGAGGTCGGGCAGCACGACCTGCTGCCGCTCGCTGGTGAGGATGTCCGCGGACTCGGCCATGAAGTGCACGCCGCAGAAGACGATGTACTCGGCCTCGGGGCGGGCCGCGGCGTCGCGGGCGAGCTTGAAGGAGTCGCCGGTGACGTCGGCGAACTCGATGACCTCGTCGCGCTGGTAGTGGTGGCCGAGGATGAAGACGCGGTCGCCGAGCGCGGCCTTGGCCGCCCGGGCGCGCTCGACCAGGTCCGGGTCGGAGGCCGGGGGGAGGTCACCCGGGCACTCGACGCCGCGCTCGCTGTTCGGGTCGGCCTCCCGGCCGAGCAGCAGCAGAGCGAGCGGCGTCGGAGCGGGGTCGACGCCGTAGGTCTCGGTGATGGTGGTGGTCACGGGCGGGTGCCCTTCTGTGCGGCCGAGCTAGCGGTGGGGCCTTTTCGTCTATCTGACGCTATCTATTCTAACCGCTTAGCGTCAGAGTGACGATGGCCATCCTGTCGATGTGACGAGAACCGCTCGACGAAACGGACCCCCGGTAGAGCCGGATAGGCCATCTCGGGGGTGCCGCGCGGGGCCGAATCGATGTTTCGAAGCCCCCGGGTATGGCTGAGCCCATGAAAGCAATCGCGATCAACCGCTACGGCGGCCCCGACGTGGTCGAGTACACCGACCTGCCGGACCCCAAGGTCGGGCCCGACTCCGTACTGGTGCAGGTCCGGGCGGCCGGGGTGAACCCGGTGGACTGGAAGATCCGGGACGGCGCCCTGGACGGCCTGCTGGACGCGCACTTCCCCCTGGTCATGGGCTGGGACGTGGCGGGCGTGGTCCGCGCCGTGGGCGGCGGGGTGGCGGAGTTCGCCCCCGGCGACGAGGTCTGCGGCTACGTCCGCAAGGACTCCGTCGAGCACGGCACCTACGCCGAACTGGTCTCCGCCCCGGTCCGTACCCTGGCCCGCCGCCCCACCGCGCTGGACTGGGCGCAGTCCGGCGGCCTGCCGCTGGCCGGGCTCACCGCGCTGCAGAGCCTGAACGCCCTGCGGGTCGGGGCGGGGGACACGGTGCTGGTGCACGCCGCGGCCGGCGGGGTCGGTCACCTGGCCGTCCAGATCGCCCGGGCCCGCGGTGCCCGGGTGATCGGCACGGCGGGCGAGCGCAACCACGACTACCTGCGCGGCCTCGGCGCCGAGCCGGTGACGTACGGCGAGGGCCTGGCCGAGCGGGTCCGGGCGCTCGCCCCGGACGGCGTGGACGCGGCCCTCGACCTGGTCGGCCGCGGCGCCGTCCAGGTCTCCGCGGACCTGGTGGCCGACCCGGGCCGGATCGCCTCGATCACCGACTTCGGGGTCAAGGCGCTCGGCGGCCACTACGTCTGGGTCCGCCCGGACGCGGCGGGACTGGCGGAACTCGCCGCCCTCGCCGACGACGGCCGGCTCACCGTCACCGTCGCCTCCACCTTCCCGCTGGCCCAGGCGGCCTCCGCCCAGGCCCTCAGCGCCGAGGGCCGCACGAGGGGGAAGATCGTCCTCCTGGTGGGCTGACCGCTGCCCAGCCGTCATCCGTCGGCGGTGAACTCGTTCAGGTCATCCGCCAGAATGGGTGGCGAACCGTTTCGGCAGCGGCGGTGGCAACACCGGCCGCCGGGACGCCCTCGCCCCCCGCACGACCCGTGGAGCCCCGCACCGATGAGCAGCAGCCGAGCGCACGAGGTGATCGGGGCCGACCTGGACGAGACCGACCGGCAGCTCCTCGCCCGCCTCGGCAGCGACGGCCGCGCCTCCTACGCGGAGATCGGTCTCCAGGTGAACCTCTCCGCCACCGCCGTGCGCCGCCGGATCGACCGGCTCCGGGCGCGCGGCGTGGTGCGGGGCTTCACCGTGGTGCTCGACCCGGCCGTGCTCGGCTGGCAGACCGAGGCGTTCGTCGAGGTCTACTGCCGCGAGCGCACCGCCCCCGAGGAGATCCTCGCCAGTCTGCGCCAGTTCCCCGAGGTGGTCGCAGCCTGGACGGTCACCGGCGACCCGGACGCCCTGGTCCACCTGCGGGCCGCCGACATGCGCCACCTGGAGGCCGTCATCGAGCGCATCCGGCGCGAGCCCGGCGTCCAGCGCAGCCGCTCCTCGGTGGTCCTCTCCCAGCTGATCGGCTGACCCCGCGGAAGAGGGAACGCAGGAATCCTGCGCGGACCCGTCCGAAGACGCCCGAAACCTGCCTGACCAGCCGCGTTCGGACGCGCGGCGGAGCACCGCCGCTGCCTACGCTGATCACGTCCGGTCAGCGCGGTGAGGCGTCCCGCGGACCGGATCCCCCCGACACCCACAGCCGAGAGGGACAGCAGTGTCCGCAGCACCCGACCGCATGCACCGGCCCGACAACGAACTGGTCGACCTGGTTTTCGACTACATGCGGGAGCGGCTGCAGTACGACCCCGTCCCGCTCGACCACCCCGGTGACGGCGAGCACCTGCGCACCCAGCTGTCCGGCCTGCTCAACCAGGACGGCAACGACCCGGCCGACGTGCTCAAGCTGTACGACCACGAGCTGTCCCGCGCGGTCATCTCCGCCGACAGCCCCCGCTACCTGTCCTTCATCCCGTGCGCCCCGACCAAGGCCGCGCTGCTGTTCGACATGGTCGTCTCCTGCGCCTCGCTCCAGGGCATCTCCTGGCTGGAGGCGGCCGGCGCCATCGCCGCGGAGAACCAGGTGCTGCGCCTGATCGCCGACCGGGCCGGACTGCCCGCCTCGGCCGGCGGCTGCTTCGTCTCCGGCGGCTCGGCGGGCAACCTCTCCGCCCTGGTGGTCGCCCGCGACACCGCCCGCCGCCGCCTCGGCGTCGGCCCGGAGGCCCGGCTGCGGATAGCCGTCGCCGACCAGGTGCACTCCTCGGTCAAGAACACCTTCAACATCATCGGCGTCGAGGCCTTCAAGGTCCCGACCGTGAACCGCCGGTTCACCGGCGAGGCGCTGCGCGCCGCCCTGGCCGCCGACCCCCACCCGGAGACGGTGATCGCCGTCGTCGGCACCGCCGGCACCACCAACGAGGGCATCGTCGACGACCTGGCCGGTCTGGCCGAGGTCGCCCGCGAGCGCGACCTGTGGTTCCACGTGGACGGCGCCTACGGCGGCGCGGGCCTGTTCGCCCCCTCGGTGCGCGAGCGCTACAACGGCATCGAGCACGCCGACTCCTTCGTGGTCGACCCGCACAAGTGGCTGTTCGCCCCCTTCGACTGCGCCGCGCTGATCTACCGCAACCCGCAGCTCGCCCGTGCCGTGCACACCCAGGACGCCTCCTACCTGGACGTCCTGCACACCGAGGGCGACGAGTGGAACCCCACCGACTACGCCTACCACCTGACCCGGCGCGCCCGCGGCCTGCCGCTCTGGTTCTCGCTGGCCGTCCACGGCGTCCAGGCCTACACCGACGCCATCGAGACCGGCCTCCAGCTGGCCCGGGACACCGCCCAGCTGATCCGCGACACCGAGCACCTGGAGCTGCTGTTCGACCCGCAGCTCTCCGCCGTCTGCTTCAAGCGCACCGGCTGGACCAACGACGACTACTACCGCTGGTCGCAGCAGCTGCTCGCGGACCAGATCGGCTTCGTCACCCCGACCGGCTGGGACGGCGAGACGGTCGCCCGCTTCGCCTTCCTGCACCCGGGCACGACCATGGAGATGGTCAGGGAGATCCTGGACACCATGGCCTGATCGAGGCCCCGCCGTCCGTACGGCCCCCACCGGTCCTCCGGTCGGGGGCCGTACGCGTTCTCAGCCGTAGGCGTTCTCAGCCGTACGCGCCGGCCGTCCGCGCTACAGGAACGCCCCGCTCGGCAGGTACGGGGCCGGCGGGCGCATCCCGCGCACGCCGACGAAGCCGCTGGTCTCCGGCGTCAGCCCGACCTCCAGCCCGACGTCCAGCGCCCACTCCTGCTCGGCGGTCAGGTACTCCACCCGCGCCTCGGCCCCGTCCGGCACCCGGGCCAGCGCCTCGCGCAGCAGCCGGGCCCCGATCCGCTTGCTGGTCGCCGCCAGCAGCCGCACCGTGCCGCCGTCCCGGTAGCAGTAGCCGCTGCCGGCCAGCGCGTCGGCGACCAGGAGCTCCTCGAAGTGCCCGAGCATCAGCTCGTGGTCGGGCCCGTGCGCGGACCCGCGCAACCGGCGGTCCACCGAGTCCAGCAGGTGCAGGTGGCGGGCGTTGCCCGGGTGCACCGGGATGTCGCCCGGGTCGGTCAGCCCCTCCCGGTCGACCCGGCCGGTCAGCCGCATCGCCGGGTGCAGGGTGAACCCGGCCAGCCGGTAGCGGCGGGCCGCCGCCGGGGAGTCGCCGGCGCAGACCATCCCGCGCAGGCAGCCCCGGGCGTGGGCCAGAGCCCGCTCGAACAGCAGTCGTCCGATCCCCTGGCCCTGTGCGGACGGGCGGACCGCGAACAGCGAGGGCGTCCACAGGCCCTCGCGGCGCATCGACAGCACCACCCCGACCGCCTGCCCGCCGCTCTCCGCCAGCCAGCAGCCGCCGGGATCGGTGCGCGCCAGGTGCCTGGTCCTGGCCAGCTGCAGCGGCGTCGGCGTCGGCGCCGGCGGCCGCGCGGGGTCGTCGGACGGTGCGGCGAACGCGGCGAGGGACAGCTCCGAGACGAGCTCCGCGTCCGCTGCGGTGTCCCTGACCTGGCGAAGGATCATGCCGACCATCCTGGCGTCCGGGGCGCGGCCGCGGGGCCCGTTCACCCGGATCCATGACGTGCGCGGTGACCCGTCCTCCCCGGTTGTGCGAGCATGGGAAGCGTATGGGGACACGGGTGGCACACCCGGCCCACGGAAGATCCGCCGTCGAACAGGCCGAGAATTCCATCGCCGTCCGGGAATCGAAACCGGGCGGCCGTTGGTTGGCACTGGCGGCAGACCGTCGTCAAAGACCGGGAGAAAGCAGATGACCGTCCAGGACGAGACCACCGTCGAGAGTGGCATCCTCCTCACCGATGCCGCCGCGGCAAAGGTCAAGGCCCTGCTGGAGCAGGAAGGCCGCGAGGACCTCGCGCTGCGCGTCGCCGTCCAGCCCGGTGGCTGCTCCGGCCTGCGTTACCAGCTGTTCTTCGACGAGCGCTCGCTCGACGGCGACGTGGTGAAGGACTTCGGCGGCGTCAAGGTCGTCACCGACCGCATGAGCGCCCCTTACCTGGGCGGCGCCACCGTCGACTTCGTCGACACCATCGAGAAGCAGGGCTTCACGATCGACAACCCGAACGCCACCGGTTCCTGCGCCTGCGGCGACTCCTTCAGCTAAGCCCTCGAAGGCCCACTGAGCGAGCAGCGGTGAGGCGGCCCCCGGGACTCCCCGGGGGCCGCCTCTCGCGTTCCAGCGGTAACTAGCGCGCCGCGCCGTCCGGGGTCACCGGGTCCAGGCCCGCGTGCGGGTCGCCCTCCAGCGGCACCTCCTGGCCGCTCGTCCGGTCCACCACCGTCCGCCCGGCCAGCGGCGAGCGCAGGTCGACGGAGACGGCCTGCCGCTTGGCCATCGCGGTGCAGACGTGTCCGGGCTGGACGGTCGGCGGCCCGGGCACGACCGTGACGCCCACCTGGCCCTGCTGCGACTCGTCCGCCTTCACCGCGTACGTGGTGCAGACCCCGCCGAAGAAGTAGACGGTCAGCTTGTTGCTGCCGTCCAACCGGTAGCTGACCGGCGGCCGCACATTGGGGTTGGCCGTCCCGGTACCGGCCGGATTCGGCTCACCGGGCGCGATCCCGTTGGCCGGGGGAGTGGCCGCCGCAGAGGGCCGCCCGGGAGCGGGCTCGGCCGGGGTCGGGGACCAGCCCGTCGGCGGCTGACCCGACGGGCTCGCCGTCGCGGCCCCCCCGGACGGCGAACCGGAGGCCGTCGGGGCCGGCGAGGAGGTGCCCGCCGGGGCCGAGGAGCTCGCGGAGGCCGACGCGGTGCCCGCCGCCGAGTCCCCGGAACCCTTGCCGCCCCCGTTGCAGCCGGCCAGGGTCACCACCGCCGCCAGTGCGGCGACCGCCAGGGCAACCACCCGCCGACCGCGGCGGGGCATCGTCTCCAGATCCATCTGCACATCCTCCCGAGGGCTCAGCGGCGCCGTCCCGGCCGTTCCGCGCGGATGTGACGTGCCCCGGTCGGATCCGGTTCCCGGCCGCACCCTCACATGCCGTACTCGGCCATCCCGGCAACCAGTCGCTGCGCCCCGGACGGGACCCGGACGCCGACCGACGCGGGCGCGGCCGGCTCCGGCCCGGCCGCCACCTGGGGCCAGAACCGGAGCAGCCGCCGGGAGGAGCTGACCAGCGCCTCGAGGGTCTCGCCGTCCGCGTCGGCCCGGAGGGCGGTCAGCTGGGAGTGCTTGGACATCATCGGGCATCGCTCCGATCCAGAGCCGTGGCGCACCGCCACGGTCGCCGACGGGCCCCGCCCGGTCCGACGGGACCCCTGCGGCCGACCCTAGGCCCGGCTCCGGGGGCCCACCAGTGCTACCCGGAGGTAGTACACGTTCGAGGGGCCGGGGTGCCACCCTGGCCGTGGGACCGGTGCGGCAGCTTTCCGGACTCTTGCTGGCGGGCCGTCCCGGACGGGTACCGTGGGTGGGTTCGTCCGTGCCCGCTGGCCCTGTTGCCATCTTGAGGAGACCCCGTGCGTATCGCCGTCGCCGGCTCGATCGCCACCGACCACCTGATGACGTTCCCCGGTCGGTTCGCCGACCAGCTCGTAGCCGAGCAGCTGCACACCGTGTCGCTGTCGTTCCTGGTCGACGCCCTGGACATCCGCCGCGGCGGGGTCGCCCCGAACATCGCCTTCGGCATGGGCGTCCTAGGGCTCCGGCCGGTCCTGGTGGGTGCCGCCGGCGCGGACTTCGCCGAGTACCGCAGCTGGCTGGAGCGCAACAACGTGGACTGCGAGTCCGTCCACATCTCCGAGACCCGGCACACCGCCCGCTTCATGTGCACCACGGACCAGGACCACAACCAGATCGCCTCGTTCTACACGGGCGCCATGGCCGAGGCCCGCAACATCGAGCTCAAGCCGATCGCCGACCGCGTCGGCGGCCTCGACCTCGTCCTGGTCGGCGCCGACGACCCCCAGGGCATGGTCCGCCACACCCAGGAGTGCCGCACCCGCGGCTACGCCTTCGCCGCCGACCCGTCCCAGCAGCTGGCCCGCCTGGACGGCGACGACATCCGCGAGCTGGTGGACGGGGCCTCGTACCTGTTCACCAACGAGTACGAGGCGGCGCTGATCGAGACCAAGACCGGCTGGGACGCCGACGAGCTGCTCACCCGCGTCGGCACCCGGGTCACCACCCTGGGCAGCAAGGGCGTCCGGATCGAGCGCAAGGGCGAGGCCCCGATCCTGGTCGGCTGCCCGGTCGAGGACGCCAAGGTCGACCCGACCGGCGTCGGCGACGCCTTCCGGGCCGGCTTCCTGGCCGGTCTGTCCTGGGAGCTCGAACTGGAGCGCGCCGCCCAGCTCGGCTGCATGCTCGCCACCCTGGTGATCGAGACCGTCGGCACCCAGGAGTACGAGCTGCGCCCGACCGCCTTCCTGAAGCGCTTCGAAGCCGCCTACGGCGCCGAGGCCGCCGCGGAGATCCGCGCGCACCTGGCCAAGTAGTCCTCCGCGCGGTCCGCTCCGATCAGGAGCGGCGCAGCACGAGGTAGGCCGAGCCCCGGTCGCCGCCGTAGTCGGCGGCCGGGGCCTCGCCCGCATACTCCTGCCCGCGCATCCCGCACCAGGCCGGGACGTCCAGCCGGGCCGCCTCGTCGTCCGACAGCACGGCGATCGTGCCGCCCACCGGCACCTCCCCGATCCGCTTCGCCAGCTCGATCACCGGCAGCGGACACCGCTTGCCCAAGGCGTCGACAACTGTGACTCCCCCGCTCGCCTCCGGGCGCTCCGACCCGGCGCCGACGCTCTTCGCTCCGGCACTCCCTCCTGCGTCGGTCGCTTGTCGCTCATCACTTTCGGCACCGGCGCGCCCTTCGGCTCGGGGCGTGGCGGCGACTCCCCCGCTCGCCTCCGGGCGCTCCGACCCGGCGCCGACGCTCTTCGCTCCGGCACTCCCTCCTGCGTCGGTCGCTTGTCGCTCATCACTTTCGGCACCGGCGCGCCCTTCGGCTCGGGGCGTGGTTTCCGCGGCGCCGACGGGCGCCGGAAGGTCCAGCCCGAGGGGTGCCCGGACGCCGGCCACCAGGTCCGGGAGGACGGCGAGGAAGCGCTCCACGTCCGCCTCGGCCGTCCCGTACGGCAGTGAGACCCGGACGTTGCCCTCGGTGAGGACCCCCATCGCGGCCAGCACATGGCTCGGCGTCAGGGTGGAGGAGGTGCAGGAGGAGCCGGAGGAGACCGCGAAGCCCGCCCGGTCCAGCTCGGTGAGCAGCACCTCGCCGTCCACGTACAGGCAGGAGAAGGTGACGATGTGCGGCAGCCGCCGCACCGGGTCGCCGACCACCTCCACCTCGGGCACCAACTGCGGCACCCGGCCGCGGATCCGCTCCACCAGCGCGTGCAGCCGGGCGTTCTCCCGTTCGGCCTCGGCCCGTACGGCGCGCAGCGAGGCGGCCGCGGCCACGATCGCCGGAACGTTGACGTAGCCGGGCACCCGCCCGCCCTCGCGCTCGTCGGCCGGCAGCGGGGAGGCGTACCGGACGCCCTTGCGCACGGCGAGGACGCCGACGCCGGGCGGGCCGCCCCACTTGTGCGCGCTCGCGGTCAGCAGCGACCAGCCCGTCGGGACGTCCACCCGTCCGGCGCTCTGGGCGGCGTCCACCAGCAGCGGCACCCCGGCCCCGGCGCAGAGCGCGGCGACCTCGCCGACCGGCTGGACGGTCCCCACCTCGTGGTTGGCGCTCTGCAGTGCGGCCAGTGCGGTGTCGGTGCGCAGCAGGGCGCCGAAGGCCGCCGGGTCGACCCGGCCGGCGCGGTCGACGGGGGCGACCGAGACCTCGCCGCCGCCCGCCTCGTGGCGTTCGGCGACGTGCAGCACGCTGGAGTGCTCCACCGCGGAGTGCACCAGGTGCGCGCCGCGCCGCCGGTTGCCGGCGAGGGCGCCCAGCAGGCCGAGCTGGACGGCCTGTGTCCCGCTGGCGGTGAAGGAGATCTCGTCGGCCCGCGCGCCCAGGACGGCGGCGACCGTCTCGCGGGCGGCGTCCAGCAGCATCCGGGCCTGCCGGCCGGAGCGGTACAGCCGGGCCGGATCGGCCCAGCCCTCGTCCAGGGCGGCGGTCAGGGCCTGCCGCGCGACGGGGTGCAGGGGGGCCGTCGAAGCCACGTCGAAATACACGGTCACATTTAACGGCACGCATCCGCCGACACACCCGGGAGCGCGCTGCTCCGGCCGGATTGCTCACCGGCCGTCAGTCGATCACCCGGAATGTCCGCTTCGTCCGGTACCGACGGGCCGTCACCCACGTTGTTCGAGGTCATCCCCCGATCGGGCGTATGGACCTCGAATGCCTGCGATGACCTGCGACGCAGCCCCTGCCGGGCCTGATCGGGCGACCGGGCGGCGCGTTACCGGGGGCTGCCCGTCAGGAGCGCATAAGGCTGGAGTAGGGTTTGGCCCGCATAAGCATTCAAACCGTGCCCGTGGACGGGTCGCCGGAGGGGCTCACACTCCCCTCCCGGTGCGACGCGAAGGCGGGCGAGACTTCGGGAAGGCGCTACGTGAGTCCCAACGGCTCCGACCGCTCGCCGCGGCGCACGATGCGGCGGAAGCTGCCTCAGGCGCTGGCACTGGGCCTCGTCATCGCGACCGCCACCGGCTGCTCGGCCAACGACCTCCCCAGGCTTGGCCTCCCGAGCCCCGTCACCAAGGAAGGACCCATGGTCCTTCAGATGTGGCAGGGCTCCTGGATCGCGGCGCTGGTGGTCGGCGTACTGATGTGGGGTCTGATCATCTGGAGCGTGATCTTCCACCGGCGCAAGCGCACCGGCGTGGAGATCCCCCCGCAGACCCGGTACAACGTGCCCATCGAGGCGCTCTACACCGCGGTCCCCATCATCATCGTCTCGGTCCTCTTCTACTTCGTCGCCCGCGACGAGGCGAAGCTGACGCAGGTCTCCGCGAAGCCGCAGCACTACGTCAACGTGGTCGGCTTCCAGTGGAGCTGGGCGTTCAACTACGAGAACACCGAGACCCCCGACCCGGCCAACAAGGACGCCGCGTACGACGTCGGTACGCCGAAGGACGCTCCGACGCTCTGGCTGCCGGTCAACGAGACGGTGCAGTTCCGGCTCACCTCTCGTGACGTCATCCACGACTTCTGGCCCGTCAACTTCATGATGAAGATGGACGTCGTGCCGGGCGTGGTGAACAAGTTCGAGGTCACCCCGACCGTCAAGGGCGAGTACAGGGGCAAGTGCGCCGAGCTCTGCGGCGTCGACCACTCGCGCATGCTGTTCAACGTCAAGGTCGTCGATCGCGCCGACTACGACAAGCACCTGGCAGACCTTCGTGCCAAGGGCCAGAACGGCGCGGTGCCCTCCGGCGTCATCACCATGGGAAGTGAAGCGAAGTGACCATCCTCAACGAGCCCGCCGCGGCCGGCGGGGGCGCCGAGGCCGTCACGGTCGGGGCGCAGCGGACCCGGAAGCCGGGTTCGACCATCATCAAGTGGCTGACCACCACTGACCACAAGACGATCGGCACCCTGTACCTGGGCACGTCGTTCGCCTTCTTCCTGATCGGTGGCATCCTCGCCCTGGTCATGCGTGCCGAGCTGGCTCGTCCCGGGACCCAGATCCTGTCGAACGAGCAGTTCAACCAGGCGTTCACGATGCACGGCACGATCATGCTGCTGATGTTCGCGACGCCGCTGTTCGCGGGCTTCGCGAACTGGATCATGCCGCTGCAGATCGGCTCCCCGGACGTGGCCTTCCCGCGTCTGAACATGTTCGCGTACTGGCTGTACCTCTTCGGTTCGAGCATCGCGGTCTGCGGCTTCCTGACCCCGAACGGCGCCGCCGACTTCGGCTGGTTCGCCTACTCCCCGCTGTCGGACGCGGTGCACTCGCCCGGCGTCGGCGGCGACATGTGGATCATGGGTCTGGCCTTCTCCGGCTTCGGCACGATCCTCGGTGCGGTCAACTTCATCACCACGATCATCTGCATGCGCGCCCCGGGCATGACGATGTTCCGGATGTCGATCTTCGTCTGGAACGTCCTGCTGACCTCGGTGCTGGTCCTGCTGGCCTTCCCGGTGCTGGCCGCCGCGCTGTTCGCCCTGGAGGCGGACCGCAAGTTCGGGGCACACGTCTTCGATCCCGCCAACGGCGGGGCGATGCTGTGGCAGCACCTGTTCTGGTTCTTCGGCCACCCCGAGGTGTACATCATCGCGCTGCCGTTCTTCGGCATCGTGTCGGAGATCATCCCGGTCTTCAGCCGCAAGCCGATGTTCGGTTACTCCGGTCTGATCGCGGCCACCATCGCGATCGCCGGTCTGTCCGTGACGGTGTGGGCGCACCACATGTACGTCACCGGACAGGTGCTGCTGCCGTTCTTCTCCTTCATGACCTTCCTGATCGCGGTCCCGACCGGTGTGAAGTTCTTCAACTGGGTCGGCACCATGTGGAAGGGCTCGCTGAGCTTCGAGACGCCGATGCTCTGGACGGTCGGCTTCCTGGTCACCTTCCTCTTCGGTGGTCTGACGGGTGTCCTGCTGGCCTCGCCGCCGATCGACTTCCACGTCTCGGACTCGTACTTCGTCGTCGCGCACTTCCACTACGTGGTCTTCGGCACCGTCGTGTTCGCGATGTTCGCCGGCTTCCACTTCTGGTGGCCGAAGATGACCGGCAAGATGCTGGACGAGCGCCTCGGCAAGATCACCTTCTGGACGCTGTTCTTCGGCTTCCACACCACCTTCCTGGTGCAGCACTGGCTCGGCGCGGAGGGCATGCCCCGCCGTTACGCCGACTACCTGGCCTCGGACGGCTTCACCACCCTGAACACCGTCTCGACCATCGGCTCCTTCGTGCTCGGCCTGTCGATCCTGCCGTTCCTCTACAACGTCTGGAAGACCGCCAAGTACGGCGAGAAGGTCGCCGTGGACGACCCGTGGGGCTTCGGCCGCTCCCTGGAGTGGGCGACCTCCTGCCCGCCGCCGCGGCACAACTTCCTCACCCTGCCCCGGATCCGCTCCGAATCCCCGGCCTTCGACCTCCACCACCCGGAGATCGCCGCGCTGGACTACCTGGAGAACCACGGCGAGCCGGCCAAGCACCTCGCCGGTGTGACCCCGGCGAAGTACGACGCCCCGAAGCTGGGCAAGGGCAAGCAGGAGGGTGACGCCTGATGAAGGAACAGGGAAAGATCTTCCTTGGCCTGTCGGTCTTCGTGCTGGCGATGGCCATCACGTACGGCCTGTGGACCAACAACGCGGGCGGCCCGGGCCTGGAGGCCGCCGGTACCACCGCGCTGTTCCTCGCCTTCGGTCTGTGTGCCTTCATCGGGTACTACCTCGCCTTCACCGCCCGCCGGGTGGACAGCGGCGCGGGTGACAACCCCGAGGCCGAGGTCGCGGACGACGCCGGCGAGCTGGGCTTCTTCGCCCCGCACAGCTGGCAGCCGCTCTCGCTGGCGCTCGGTGGCGCGCTCGCCTTCCTGGGCGTGATCTTCGGCTGGTGGCTGATGTTCTGGGCCGCCCCGATCATCCTGATCGGCATCTTCGGATGGGTCTTCGAGTTCTACCGGGGCGAGAACCAGAACCAGTAGGTTCCCGCTTCCGACCACAGGGCCGGTCCTCCCGCACGGGGGGACCGGCCCTGCTGCGTCTCCGGGGTGACGACCTCACTCACCCGGGTCAACGGAGGGTCGCTCCGATGTCGCTCGATCCGGGCTGTTCCTACGATCTGATCAATCGTTCGAATCGTGCGGACCCCTCGGAGGCGGTCATGGCCGACAGGCGCGGAATCGCAGGAATCGGCAGCATCTCGCTGGCCATGGCAGTGCTGGCCCCGCTGGCCGCCTGCTCGTCCGGGGACGACGAGTCCTCCGGACCGCACCGGATCGACGCGGCCCCGCTCGTCCGCCTCTCGGCCGAGGACAAGGTCGACCCCTCGAAACCGGTCACCGTGACCGCCCTGGAGGGCAGCCGGCTCACCGACGTCACCGTGATCGGCCCGGACGGCCGGGTGGTGGCCGGCAAGCTCGCCGACGACCAGCGCAGCTGGCAGACCACCGGGCGGCTGAAGGCCGGCACCGCGTACGCCGTGCGGATATCCGCCGACGACGGGAAGAACGGCCGCGGCGACACCACCCGGAAATTCCGCACCCTGGCGGCCCAGCGCCTGCTCAACGCCAAGCTCGGCCCGGACTCCTCCGGCAGCGGCGTCTACGGCGTGGGCCAGCCGCTCACCGTCCAGCTGTCCGAGGCGGTGAAGGACCCGCAGGCCCGGCAGGAGGTCGAGCAGGCGCTGACCGTGACCTCCCAGCCGGCCGTCACCGGCGCCTGGTACTGGGTGGACGACAAGAACCTGCACTTCCGCCCGCAGGAGTACTGGCCGGTCGGCACGACCGTGTCGCTGGTCTTCGACGACACCGGCAGCCGGATCGCCGACGGCCTCTACGGCGGCGACCGCAGCTCGCTGCGGCTGCGGATCGGCGCGCGGGTCGAGACGGTGATCGACGCGGCCGCCCACGAGCTCACCCTGAAGCGCGACGGCCAGGTGCTCCGGACCATCCCGGTGACCACCGGCAGGCCCGGCTTCGACACCCGCAACGGCATCAAGGTGGTGCTCGGCCAGGAGCGCTCGGTCCGGATGAACGGCGAGACGATCGGCATCGCCGCGGGCACCTCGGATTCCTACGACCTGAACGTCGAGTGGGCCACCCGGGTGACCTGGAGCGGCGAGTACGTCCACGCGGCGCCCTGGTCGGTCAGCTCGCAGGGCGTCGAGAACGTCAGCCACGGGTGCACCGGCATGAGCACCGACAACGCCAAGTGGTTCTATGACAACACCCGGGTGGGGGACCTGGTCACGGTGGTGAACAGCCGCGGCGCCAAGATGGAGCCCTTCGGCAACGGCTTCGGGGACTGGAACGTCTCGTGGACCGACTGGGTCAAGCACAGCGCGCTCGGAAAGCCGCTCAGCACCACCGCCCCCGCCGCCCAGGCCCCCGCCGCCGGGATGATGCGCCCCGAGATGTAGGCCCGGGGTTCAGGCCCAGGGTACGGCCCGGATGCTCGGGCCCCGGGGTTCAGGCCCCGGGGTAGGCCACGCCCAGGGCGGTGACGACGGCGGCCAGGGCGTCCGCGTGGGACAGGCCCAGTCGGCTCGCCCGCTCGGCGTACTCGGTGGCGGCCTCGGCGGCCAGCCGGTGGGCGGCGTCCCCGGTCGAGGCGATCAGGGTGCCGCGCCGGCCGTGGGTCTCCACCACGCCGTCCGCCTCCAGCTCCTTGTAGGCCCGGGCGACCGTCCCGGCGGCCAGCCCCAGCTCCTCGGCCAGGGCCCGTACGGTGGGCAGCCGCAGCCCGGTGGGCAGCGCGCCGGAGCGGGCCCGCTCGGCGATCTGGGCGCGGATCTGCTCGTACGGGGGAGTGGCGGAGGCGGGGTCGACGGACAGCTGCACGGGTGGCTCCTGGAAGCGGTGCGGGTACGAGAAAGCCCGAGGGCCGCCGACCAGAGTTCATCTGGTCGGCGGCCCTCGGGGTGACGCGGGGTGCGTACGGGATCAGTGGTGGCCGTGGCCGCTGGTGATCTCGTGGTGCTCCTCGGCGGTCGGCTTGGGGATCTGGCTGCCCTCGCCGTAGAAGCCGCGGGAGAGCTTGGCCCGGGTGCGGGTGAGGGCGCCGGCCTTGCGGGCCACGCCGTTCTCGTCCGCCTGGGCCGGCAGCTCGATCGGCTGGTTCTGCTCGTGCGCCGTGAGCGTGTGCAGGTCCTTCTGCGGCAGCTGGGCGTGCACCTCGACGTACTCGCCGTGCGGCAGGCGCTTGATGACGCCGGTCTCGCGGCCGTGCAGCACCTTCTCCTTGTCACGGCGCTGCAGGCCGAGGCACCAGCGCTTGGTGACGATGAAGGTGATGACCGGCACCACGAAGAAGCCGGTGCGCACGAAGTAGGTGATCGAGTTGAGCGACAGGTGGAAGTGCGTGGCGAACAGGTCGTTGCCACCACCGATCAGCAGGACCAGGTACAGGCTGATCCAGGCCGCACCCAGGGCGGTGCGGACCGGGGCGTTGCGCGGGCGGTCCAGGATGTGGTGCTCGCGCTTGTCGCCGGTGATCCAGCCCTCGATGAACGGGTAGACCGCGATCGCGACCAGGACCAGCGGGAAGATCATCAGCGGGATGAAGACACCCAGGTTCAGGGTGTGGCCCCACAGGCTGATCTCCCAGCCCGGCATGACGCGGATCAGGCCCTCGGAGAAGCCCATGTACCAGTCGGGCTGGGCGTCGGTCGACACCTGGTCCGGACGGTACGGGCCGTACGCCCAGATCGGGTTGATCGTGGCGATCGCCGAGATGGCGGCGATGATGCCGAAGACCAGGAAGAAGAAGCCACCCGCCTTGGCCATGTAGACCGGCATCAGCGGCATGCCGACGACGTTCTTCTCGGTCTTGCCCGGGCCCGCCCACTGGGTGTGCTTGTGGTAGAAGACCAGGATCAGGTGCGCGACCAGCAGGCCGAGCATGATGCCCGGGATCAGCAGGACGTGGATGGTGAAGAACCGCGGCACGATGTCGTGGCCGGGGAACTCGCCCCCGAACAGGAACATCTGGATGTAGGTGCCGACCAGCGGGACCGCGAGGATCGCGCCTTCCATGAAGCGGATACCGGTACCCGACAGCAGGTCGTCCGGCAGCGAGTAGCCGAAGAAGCCGTCGAACATGCCCAGGACCAGCAGCAGGAAGCCGAAGACCCAGTTGATCTCACGCGGCTTGCGGAACGCGCCGGTGAAGAACACGCGCATCATGTGCACGAGCATCGCGGCCACGAAGACCAGGGCGGCCCAGTGGTGGATCTGGCGGATCAGCAGACCGCCGCGGATCTCGAAGCTGATGTCCACGGTCGAGGCGTACGCCTCGGACATCCCGATGCCCTTGAGCGGCACGTACGAGCCGTTGTAGACGACCTCGGCCATCGACGGCTTGAAGAACAGCGTCAGGTAGACACCGGTCAGGATGATGATGACGAAGGTGTAGAGGCAGATCTCGCCCAGCATGAAGGACCAGTGGTCCGGGAAGATCTTGCGCAGGTTGGCCTTGGCGAGGGAGTAGATCCCCAGCCGGCCGTCCGTCCAGTCAGCCGCGGCCTCCCACTTGTTGGCGGGGTTGGCGCGCGTGCTGGACGGCTTGGCGGCACCGGTCGTGGTGCTGCTCGCGCTACTCATCGAGCACGCTCCCAGAAGCTCGGGCCGACAGGCTTCTCGAAGTCGCCGGTGGCGACCAGGTTGCCCTTGTCGTCAGTGGTGATCTTCAGCTGCGGCAGCGGGTGGCCGGCCGGGCCGAAGATGACGCGCGCGCCGTCCGCCAGGTCGAAGGTCGACTGGTGGCAGGGGCAGAGCGCGTGGTGGGTCTGCTGCTCGTACAGGCTGATCGGGCAGCCGACGTGGGTGCAGATCTTCGAGTAGGCGAGGATGCCCTCGAAGCCCAGGTCCTTGGACTTGTCGTCCTTGATGTCCTCCGGCGCGATGCGCACCAGCATCAGGGCGTCCTTGGCGATGCGCTGCTGGAAGTCCTCGTCGTGGGTGGTCAGACCCTCCGGCATGGCGAAGGTCAGCGAGCCGACCACGAGGTCCTCGGGCTTCATCGGCTGCATGGTGCTCATGTTGACGAGCGCCAGCGGCTTGGCCGGGGTGGCCTCGCGCCAGCCCGTCTCCTGGAGCTTCTTCTCCGGCAGCGGGCCCAGGTCGCGGAGCAGGACCACGCCGGAGAGCGGCACCAGCGCCATCGACCCGATGAGGGTGTTGCGGATCATCTTGCGACGACCGAAGCCGGACTCGGCGGCACCGGTCTTGAACTGCTCGATGACGTCGTTGCGGACCTCGTCGGAAGCCTCGATCGGGTGACGCTCGGACGGCATCTCGACGTCCGACATCAGGGTGCGGGCCCAGTGGACCGCGCCCGCGCCGATCATGAACAGCGCGACACCCAGGGTCAGGCCGAGCGCGAAGTTCAGCGCGCTGACGTGACCCAGCGGGAAGATGTAGACGATCCGGTCCGGGTCGATGGCCACGTACGAGGCGATGAAGCCGATGGTGGCGATCATCGAGATCACGAACATCAGCGAGACCTGGCGCTCGGCCCGCTTGGCGGCCCGCTCGTCGATGTCGGTGCGGCGGGGCTCGTGGGCCGGAAGGCCCGGGTCGGCGAACGGGTTGCCGTGGTCGGCGACCTCGCCGGCGGAGCCGTGCGGCTCCGGGAGCTTGTCTTCTGACATGTCGTGGCTCATGACTTCTTGGCCTTGGTGGTGTGGGCGGCGACCCAGATCGCGACCGCGATGAGCGTTCCGAGGCCGAAGATCCAGCCGAACAGGCCCTCGGTCACCGGACCGAGGCTGCCCAGGGTGAGACCGCCGGGGTTGGGCTCATCGTTGGTGGTGTGGCGGACGAAGGCCACGATCTGCTTCTTCTGCTCCTCGGGCATGGTGCTGTCCGGGAACGACGGCATGTTCTGCGGGCCGGTCTGCATGGCCTCGTAGATGTGCTTGGCGTCCACGCCCTCCAGCGACGGGGCGTACTTGCCCTTGGTCAGGGCACCGCCCTGGCCCGCGAAGTTGTGGCACTGGGCGCAGTTGGTGCGGAACAGCTCGCCACCCTTGGAGATGTCATCGGGGTTGGTCGAGTTGTACTGCTCCGGCTTCGGCGCGATCGGGCCGGGGCCGAGCGAGCTGATGTACGCGGCGAGCTGGTCGATCTCGCCCTGGGTGTAGATCTTCGGCTTGCGCGGCACCTGGGCGCCGGGCTGCTGGGCCGGCATGCGGCCGGTGCCGACCTGGAAGTCGACGGCAGCCGAGCCCACGCCGACCAGGCTCGGACCCTCGCTGCTGCCCTGGCCGTTGATGCCGTGGCAGGAGGAGCAGCCGACGGCGAAGAGCCTCTTGCCCTCATCGATCGCGAGCGACTGCGCGGCGACGTCGGCCTGCGCCTTGTCGGCGGGCGCGAACGCGGCGTACAGCCCCCCGGTTGCCGCCAGGGCGAGAAGTAGGACGACCAGCGCCGCCAATGGGTGGCGCCGTCGTGCGGAGAGCTTTTTCACGGAATAACCCCGGTGTCAGGATCTGGTCGACTGGTGGGTGCACCCGGCGGCCGGTCTGGCCGGCACGAGGCTGCCTGTCCAAGGCTGCGCGCGCGGTCGGTCGGTGGGAGCGTCGGCACCGGCAGAAGCGGCCCGTCGCCGGTGAGGGCGGGGGCCGCAGCCGGTGGCCAGCGACCTGATCAGCTGGTTACTTGATCAGGTAGATGGTCGCGAACAGGCCGATCCACACGACGTCGACGAAGTGCCAGTAGTAGGACACGACGATCGCGGCGGTGGCCTGCTCGTGCGTGAAGCGCTTGGCTGCGTACGTCCGTCCCAGGACCAGCAGGAAGGCGATCAGACCACCCGTCACGTGCAGACCGTGGAAGCCGGTGGTCAGGTAGAACACCGTGCCGTACGGGTCGGAGGACAGCGAGAGGCCGTCGTTCTTGACCAGCTCGGTGTACTCGTAGACCTGGCCGCCGATGAAGATCGCGCCCATGAAGAACGTGAGGATGAACCACCCGCGGAGCTTCTTCACGTCACCGCGCTCGGCGGCGAACACGCCGAGCTGGCAGGTGAGCGAGGAGAGCACCAGGATGGTGGTGTTGACCGAGGAGAACGTCACGTTGAGCGCGTGCGCCTTCTCGGCCCAGAACTCGGCTCCCTTGACGGAGCGGAGCGTGAAGTACATCGCGAAGAGGGCCGCGAAGAACATCAGCTCGGAACTGAGCCAGACGATCGTTCCGACGCTGACCATGTTCGGTCGATTGACCGATCCGTGCGCGTGCCCGGTTTCTGTTGCTGTTGCTGTCGCCACGACGGACATTATGTCGGTCCCTTATTCCGTCTTCACGTCGGGGGGTGTCCCTCGGAGTGTCCGGTGCGTGCGGTATGCCCGCTTGGGGGGCGACGGAGGGTCCGTGCGGGGACTGAGCAGCGGCGTGTCCCTTTTCTGACGGTTCCTCGGACGGTCCGCCACCCCCGTGCCCGGCGGGTCGGTGCACGGGCGGCGCAGTGCCGGGTGTAAGGGGAGAGGATGCCGCATCCGCCGTCCGGGTGGACCGGGAGGGCCAGGGTGACGGACCGTCCTCCGGGTGGGTGAGCCGTCGGCGTGGGCGGCTCGGGGAGGAACGTGCGCGAGGGGGACCGGAGACGGGGGAAACGGGGGTAGCATCCGGATCAGGTGAACGTGGTCCGGATCACACTTGAGGGAGCAGGGTCCATGGCGTACACGACCGACGAGACGCTCACCGTCCTCGTCTACAGCGACGACCGCAACACCCGCGAGCAGGTGCTGACGGCACTCGGCCGCCGGCCCGCCGAGGATCTTCCGGAGCTGTCCTACCTGGAGTGCGCGACCACCCCTGCGGTGATCAAGGCACTGGAGAAGGGCGGCATCGACCTCTGCGTGCTGGACGGTGAGGCGGTCCCGGCCGGCGGGCTCGGTCTCGGGCGCCAGCTCAAGGACGAGATCTACGGCTGCCCGCCGGTGCTGGTGCTGATCGGCCGGCCGCAGGACTCCTGGCTCGCCGCCTGGAGCCGGGCCGACGCCGCGATCTCCCACCCGGTCGACCCGGTGGCGCTGGCCGGGGCGGTCGGCACCCTGCTGCGGGCACGGCTGGCGAAGCGGGCCCCGGCCGCGCGCTGAACGATGTCGTCTCAGTAGTAGAGAAGACCGGGGCCCGGGCGCCCCGCCGCTCGATAGGCTGGCTGCATCCGTACGGACGTCCCCCGGCACGGGGGAACCGACAACAGCTGGAGTCAGCCATGGTGAACGTGAACCCTGCGAACGGTGGTACCGACCCCGCGCAGGTGGTCCGCACCTGGCCGGACCTCCTGGCGGCACTGTTGAAGGGGGAGGACCTCGACCGCTCGTCCACCGCGTGGGCGATGGACCGGATCATGAGCGGCGAGGCGTCCCCCGTGCAGGTGGCCGGGTTCATGGTGGCCCTGCGGGCCAAGGGCGAGACGGTCGACGAGATCGCCGGCCTGGTCGACGCGATGTACGAGCACGCCGAGCCGCTGGACATCCCCGGCCCGGCGGTCGACATCGTCGGCACCGGCGGCGACCGGGCGAAGACCGTCAACATCTCCACCATGTCGGCGATCGTCGCGGCGGCGGCCGGGGCCAAGGTGGTCAAGCACGGCAACCGCGCCGCCTCCTCCTCCAGCGGCTCCTCGGACGTGCTGGAGAAGCTCGGCGTGGCGCTGGACCTGTCGGCCCGGCGGGTGGCCGAGGTGGCCGAGGAGGTCGGGCTCACCTTCTGCTTCGCGGCCAAGTTCCACCCCTCGATGCGGCACGCCGCCACCGCGCGGCGCGACCTCGGGGTGCCGACCGCCTTCAACATCCTCGGCCCGCTGACCAATCCGGCGAAGGTCACCTCGCACGCCATCGGCTGCTTCGACACCCGGCTCGCCGGGCTGATCGCGGGCGTGCTGGCCCGGCGCGGGGCGACGGCGCTGGTGTTCCGCGGCGACGACGGGCTGGACGAGCTGACCATCACCACCACCTCGCGGGTGTGGGTGGTGCGCGACGGGGTGGTCACCGAGACCGTCTTCGACCCGCGGGACGTCGGCATCGAGCTGGTCGGCATCGAGGCGCTGCGCGGGGCCGACGCCGCGTACAACGCCGAGGTCGCGCGCCGGATGCTGGCCGGGGAGCGCGGGCCGGTGCGGGACGCCGTCCTGCTGAACACGGCGGCGGCGCTGGTCGCGATGGACCTCGGCGACGCGCCGCTGGCGGAGCAGCTCGCGGCGGGCATGGCCCGGGCGGCCGAGGCGATCGACTCGGGCGCGGCGCAGGAGCTGCTGCGGCGCTGGTCGGAGGCCACCAGCCGGATCTGAGGCGGTGGTTGAGGGCCCGTGCCGATCCGTCGGCACGGGCCCTGGGGCTGCCCGCCCCTGCTCTGCCCGCCCGGAGGCGAGCGGGCGAGGAGACACCGTCCGGATGGTGGATGGCTGTTTGACCGTCCGACGTACCCGACCTAGAGTCTTCGCCAGGTCATGAGCGACAGCGTCAAGCCCCAGCTGGCTGTCCGGCAACCCTCCGTCCGTGGCGGGGTGCCCTGGGTGAGGACCGGGTCGCCGGGCAAGCCGTCCGCGCGACAAGCGCGGACACCGGACGACGAGCACTCCCGGGGTCCCTTACCCCAGAAGGAGTGCATCCCCATGTCTGTCTCCCTCGACCTCCACGCCCCGCTCGCCGTCCTCGGCCACGACGTCCAGGTGCCGCTCGCCAGCGGCGAGAAGGTCGGCTACGCGGCGCTCGACTACGCGGCCAGTGCACCGGCGCTCCAGCGGGTCTGGGACGACGTCGCCGCCTACGCCCCGTACTACGGCAGCGTGCACCGCGGCGCCGGGTACCTGTCGCAGCTGTCCACCGACCTGTTCGAGCAGAGCCGCCGGACCGTCGCCGAGTTCCTCGACCTGCGCGAGGGCGACCAGGTGGTCTTCACCCGCGCCACCACCGACTCGCTCAACCTGCTGGCCACCGCCGTCCCGGCCGGCACCCGGGTGTTCGCCTTCGAGACCGAGCACCACGCCTCGCTGCTGCCCTGGGCGCACGCCGGGCTGGAGGTCGGCTACCTGCGGGCGCCGCGCTCGCGGGCCGAGGCGGTGGCCGCCCTGGAGGCGGCGCTGGCCGCGGCGCCCGAGGGGCCGAAGCTGCTGTGCGTCACCGGTGCCTCCAACGTGACCGGCGAGCTGTGGCCGGTCGCCGAGCTGACCGCGACCGCGCACCGGTACGGCGCCCGGGTGGTGCTGGACGCCGCCCAGCTGGCTCCGCACCACCGCGTCTCGGTGCGCGAGCTGGACGTCGACTGGATCGCCTTCTCCGGCCACAAGCTGTACGCGCCGTTCGGCGCCGGGGTGTTGGCCGGACGGTCGGACTGGCTGGACGCGGCCGAGCCGTACCTGGCCGGCGGCGGGGCGACCCGGACGGTGGCCCGGGAGCAGGACGGCTCGGTGGCGGTGCAGTGGCACACCGGCCCGGCCCGGCACGAGGCCGGCTCGCCGAACGTCATCGGCGCCTACGCGATCGCCTCGGCCTGCCGGGCGCTGACCGAGGCCGGCTTCGACGTGCTGGAGGCCCGGGAACGGCGGTTGGTCGAGCGGCTGACGGCCGGACTGGCGGAGATCCCGCAGGTCAAGGTGCTGAACCTGTTCGGCGAGGGCTCGGCCCGGGTGGGCGTGCTGTCCTTCGTCGTCCGGGGCTGGAACAGCTCGCACTTCTCGGCCGCGCTGTCCGCCGAGTACGGCATCGGGGTGCGCGACGGGCTGTTCTGTGCCCACCCGCTGGTGCGGACGCTGCTGGGGGACGAGGAAGTGGCGCCGTCCGAGTGCGGGGCGCCGGAGCCCTCGCTCCCGGGGGAGCGCAGCCTGAACGCGATCCGGGTGAGCTTCGGGGCCGGCACGCCGGACGAGCACGTCGAGCGCTTCCTGACCGCTGTCCGTGAGCTGGTCACCGACGGCGCGGCGTGGAACTACCGCAACGAGGGCGGCCGTTGCGTCGCCGACAGCCGCCGCGGGAACTGACGGCTACTCGTCCAGGCCGAGGGCGAAGGCCGCCTCCAGGTCGTGCTGGGAGTAGGTGCGGAAGGCGATCTGGGTCTCGGTGTGGGCCACGCCCGGGACCTTGTTCAGCCGGCCCGGGATGACCTCGGCCAGGTCGTCGTGACGGCGCACCCGGACCATCGCCACCAGGTCGTAGCCGCCGGTCACCGAGTACACCTCGCTGACGCCCTCGATCGCGGCGATGGCCTCGGCGATCTCCGGGATGCGGTCGACACTGGTCTTGATCAGGACGATGGCGGTGATCACTGTTCACGGCTCCTTCGTGGGGTGCGGCCAGCGTATCGGGCCTCAGCCGGGTCGTCGCGGGGGGTGTCCGACCACGGTGCAGGCGTACAGGAAGCCGGCCGAGAAGCCGATCACGTGCACCAGGTAGGCCACTCCGGGACCGGCCGAGTGCACCGACCACCACTGCAGGGCGAACCAGAGGCCGAGCACCAGCCAGGCCGGGAAGCGCAGCGGGAGGAAGAGGAGCAGCGGCACCAGGGTGGTCACCCGGGCCCTCGGGTGGAAGCGCAGGTAGGCGCCGAGCACGGCGGAGATCGCGCCCGAGGCGCCGATCAGGACCCGGGTGGAGCCGGGCGAGTGCGCCTCGGCGAGCGCGAAGCCGTACGAGGCGAGGCTGCCGGCGGCCAGGTAGAAGAGGAGGTACCTGGCCCGGCCGAGCCGCCGTTCGACGGTGGGGCCGAAGACGTGGAGGAAGAGCAGGTTGCCCAGCAGGTGCAGCCAGCCCGCGTGCAGGAAGAGTCCGGTGAGGGCGGAGAGCGCCGGGTGCTTGCCCGGGGTGGGGGTGGCGGGGCAGCCGGGGACCGGGTCGGGGCCGGCGGCCAGCTGCTCGGCGGTGAGCGGGTGCCCGGTCAGCAGTTCGGCGGGGACGGCGCCCCAGCGCTGCTCGTACCGCTGCTCGGCGCAGACCCGGGCCTGGCCCTTGCCGTACAGCGGGTTGAGGCCGGCGGCCGGGCAGAGCAGGAAGACCAGGGTGTTGACAGCGATCAGGGCGTAGGTGACCGCCGGTGCGGGCACCGCCGGGCGGTCGCCCCGCGCTTCCGTGTGGTCGGGGGCCGCGAGCGCCATGGGGCCAAGCATCCCTCCGTGCGCGGCAGGTGACACGGCGGTTTACGGCAGGTGGACTAGCCACCGTCTTCCGGCAACCGGTGGTCGGGGTGGTTGCCCCAGGCAATAGGCTTGGGGCGGGCAATCCCGTCTCCCGCCGCCGACGCCGGGGCTCCGGGGGGAGCGCCTAGCCCACCCAGGGACCAGCCGAGAGGATCCCCGATGACCGTCCCCGCACTGACCGCCGAGACGCGCTGGCGCTGCACGCTGTGCGGCAACCTCACCCGCTTCGACGTGACCCGCACCGCGCGGGTGACCGAGTTCCTGCACTTCGACCTGGCCGGCGAGTCCGAGGTCGAGGAGACCGAGGTGCTCAGCGAGACGATCGAGTCGGTGCGCTGCCGCTGGTGCAACGCCGTGGACCAGGTCGAGCTGGTGGCCCGCCCGGGCGCCGAGGGCGCGGAGGCCCCCGCCGAGCAGGGCTGACCCCGCCGGTGCGGTGGACGGTGTGCGCGACGCGGCCGTCCACCGCACGGGACAATACAGACAAGACGCACGGAGCGTGACGACAGGGGCGGCCGCGGGGCCGCACCCGCTGGACCAGGATCGGAGCCGAGGACGTGGTGGACGCAGCGAGGGAGCCCGGCGAAGCGCAGGGGCTTCAGCCCGCTGCGCAGGCACCGGAGCCGGCCGCCGCTGATCCGGATGCAGCCGCTTCCGGTGCCGCCGCGGAGCGGCCGGCCGAGAAGCTGGACCGGCCGCTGCCGGAGGGCGTGCGTCGGCGCGTGGTCGGGCTGGCCTCGGACGCGCTGGGCGGGCTGCCGCCCGCGGAGCTGCCGCAGGGCCTGCGGCAGTACGTGAAGTTCACCCCGGCCCGGCGGGCCAAGTACGCGGCCACCGCGCTGGCGGCGGCGCTGGAGTCTGAGCCGGCCTTCCGGGTTCGGATAGCGGAGCGGCTGCGGCTGGGCCAGCCGGACCTGGTGAAGGCGCTGGAGTCGGGCGCCGTCCCGGGCGCCGCCGATCCGATGGACGTCGCGGCCGCCGCCTACCTGGTGCGCTCGGCGGGTTGGAGCCGGCTGGTCACCGAGGCCGGCGAGGAGGCCGAGCGGGCCGGCGCCGAGGACGCCGCGGCGGAGGCCGCCCGGTTGGTGGAGAAGCTGCAGGCCGAGCTGGCCGAGGTGCGGGCCGCGGCGCGGGCGGACCTGGAGCGCCAGCGGGCGGAGTTCGAGGGCGTCCGGCGGGAGGCCGAGTCGCTGCGCAAGAAGGTGCGGTCGCTGGAGAGCGACACCCGTCGGGCGCAGGCCGAGACCAGGCGGGTGACCGGGGAGCTGGAGGCCGCGAAGGCGCAGGCCGCGAGCGAGCGCAGTGCGGCCGAGGGCGAGGCGCGACGGCTGCGGCACCGGGTGTCCGAGCTGGAGACCGCCGCCGAGCAGGGCCGCCGGTCGGCCCGCGAGGGGCGCAGCGTCGAGGACATGCGGCTGCGGCTGCTGCTGGACACGGTGCTGCAGTCGGCCCAGGGCCTGCAGCGCGAGCTGGCGCTGCCGGTCTCCCAGATCCGCCCGGCGGACCTGGTGGAGGCGGTGGTGCCGGGGGCGGCCTCGCCGCACGACGTGGCCCGGCGCGGCCTGGCCGATGACGATCCGGCGCTGCTGGACCAGCTGCTGGCGATCCCGCAGGTGCACCTGGTGGTGGACGGCTACAACGTGACCAAGACCGGGTACCCGACGCTGCCGCTGGAGCAGCAGCGGATCCGGCTGCTGGGCGGGCTGGCGATGCTGGCCCAGCGCACCCAGGCGGAGGTCACCTGTGTGTTCGACGGGCAGGACCTGGACGTGCCGGTCATCATGGCGCCACCGCGGGGGGTGCGGGTACGGTTCAGCCGGACCGGGGAGACCGCGGACGAGCTGATCCGCCGTCTGGTCCGGGCCGAGCCGCAGGGCCGTCCGGTGGTGGTGGTGTCCACCGACCGGGAGGTCGCGGAGGGCGTGCGGAAGGCGGGCGCGCGCCCGGTGGCCTCGGTGCTGTTGCTGAACCGGCTGGCCCGGCCCTGATCCGGGCCGGCGGCCGTGACCCCTGGTCAGTGCCCTTTTCGGGCGCTTTGCGCGGGGGTGTGCGGATCCGGTGAAGCCGGCGTGGGGACCGCGGTTCACGCCTTCGGGGGAGTGGCAAAACGGATAGATCTTCACTAGGGTCTGGCGTCAAACCTATTTTCCGGAATCTCACCTGAACAGGTGAGTCCATTGGAAGAAGGAGCCGGTCCCTTGGCCTCCCACCGCCGTCCCAAGCAGCCGAGCCGCGCGCGGGTGTCCGTGCTCACCGCTGCCGCTGCGACCGCGGTCGCCCTCTCCGCCCAGGTGGCCGCGCACGCCGCGCCGCAGCCGAACACGTCCGACGTCAAGGCGCAGATCGACCAGCTCCAGCAGGAGCAGGAGCAGGCGGCGGAGAAGTACAACGGTGCCAAGGAGCGGGCCGACCAGCTCCGCAAGCAGGCCGACCAGCTGCAGGACCAGGTGGCCCGCAGCCAGGACCAGATGAGCCAGCTGCAGACCGGCCTGGCCCAGGTCGCGGGCGAGCAGTACCGCACCGGCGGCATCGACCCCTCGGTCCAGCTGATGCTCTCCTCCGACCCGACCGGCTACCTGGACAAGGCGTCGAGCGTCCAGCAGGCCAGCGAGACCCAGACCGAGGCGCTCAAGGGCCTGCTCGACCAGCAGCGCCGGCTGGACCAGGAGAAGGCCGAGGCGGCCGCCGTGCTGGCCTCGCTGGACGCCACCACCAAGGACCTCAACCAGGCCAAGGCGGACGTCAACCAGAAGCTGAAGGCCGCGCAGGACCTGCTGAACTCGCTCAGCGCCGCCGAGCGGGCCGCGCTGAAGGCCCAGCAGCAGCAGGACGACCGCGCCTCGCGCGGCGCGGCCCGGGTCGACCTCAGCAGCCTGCCGCCGGCCAGCGGCTACGCGGCCGTGGCCGTGGCCAAGGCGATGAGCAAGCAGGGCTCGCCGTACGTGTGGGGCGCCACCGGGCCGAGCACCTTCGACTGCTCGGGCCTGATGCTCTGGTCGTACGCCCAGGCCGGCGTCTCGCTGCCGCGTACCTCGCAGGAGCAGGGCGACGTCGGCACCCGGGTGCCCTCGCTGGACCAGGCCCAGCCGGGGGACCTGGTGATCTACGGCAGCGACCGGCACCACGTCGGGATGTACATCGGCAACGGCATGGTGGTCCACGCGCCGCACACCGGTGACGTGGTGAAGGTGATGAAGGCCGACGCGATGCCGATCAACACGATCCGCCGGGTCTGACGGCCCGACATGCCCGGGGTTCGACCCCCGGCCCTGTGATCCGCGCCACCTCCCGATCCGGGGGTGGCGCTTCGGGTTTGCCCCGCCATTCGACCGACCGGTGAGCGTCGATCAGCTTTGCGTGCGGCAGTGATCACGATCAGTCATTTTCACAAAGGAACATGGGTAATATTCCGTCTTTTTTCTGACAAGGATTTGAACGGATCACGGTTCAGTTACTAGGGTCGTGCCCCGAACCACCGCACTGTCGATCACCCAGCCTGGGTGGCGGCGGTGGTTTCCGTCGAGTTCGCGAAACAGCGGGGCAGGTCGAAGCGACTGCCCGACAGGGGAGCCCAGTGGTCGGGGGCGCTGCGGAGCGGAGCCGGGGAACCACGTTCCTCCGGGGTGAATCGGCGCCAGGTCGGCCGTTGGTGAGGCCGTGAGGCGTCGTAGGGCATGCTTCCGGCCCGAACCCGTCAGCTCACCCGGTAGGCGGAGGTAGGAAGAAGGAGTCCGCCTTCGTGGCGTCCCATCGTCGTCCCAAGCCCGCCGGCCGCGCTCGCGTCTCGATCCTGACCGGTTTCGCCGCCGCAGCCGTCGCCCTCTCCGCGCAGACCGGCGCGCACGCCGACCCGCAGCCGACCAAGGAGCAGGTCAAGGAGCAGGTCGACCAGCTCAACGAGCAGGCCGAGCAGGCGACCGAGAAGTACAACGCGGCGCAGGAGAAGCAGCAGGAGCTGGAGAAGCAGGTCTCCGGTCTGCAGGACCAGGTGGCCCGTCAGCAGGCGCAGGTGACCGACCTGCAGGGTGGCCTCGCCGAGATCGCGAGCGAGCAGTACCGCAACGGCGGCATATCCCCGACCGTCCAGCTGATGTTCTCCTCCAGCCCGGACAACTTCCTCAACCAGGCCGGGGCGCTGAACCAGGCCGGTGACACCCAGAAGAACCAGCTGAAGCAGCTCCAGGAGCAGCAGCGCAAGCTGGACCAGGACCGTACCGAGGCGCAGGGCAAGCTCGCCGAGCTGGAGTCCACGACCACGCAGCTGAAGGCGTCCAAGGAGGACGTCCAGAACAAGCTGAAGGCCGCCCAGGACCTGCTCAACACGCTGACCGAGCAGGAGCGCCAGGCGATCAAGGCGGCCGAGGAGAAGGCCGCCGCCGACGCCAAGGCCAAGGCGGACGCCGCCGCGCAGGCCTCCCAGTCGGGCTCTTCCGACCGCGCCTCGCGCGACAGCGGCCGCTCCGACCTCGGCTCGGGCTCCTCGTCCGCGCCGGTCAAGATCGCCCCGGGCAGCTCGCACGGTGCGGCCGCGTTGGCCGCCGCCGCCTCCAAGGTCGGCAGCCCGTACGTCTGGGGCGCCACCGGCCCCAGCTCCTTCGACTGCTCCGGCCTGATGGTCTGGGCGTTCAACCAGGCCAACGTGTCGCTGCCGCGAACCTCGCAGGAGCAGGCCGGCGCCGGCACCCGGATCGGCACCGACCTCTCCCAGGCCCAGCCCGGCGACCTGCTGATCTTCTACAGCGACGCCCACCACGTCGGCATCTACGCGGGCAACGGCCAGGTGCTGCACGCGCCCAAGCCGGGCGCCTCGGTCCGCTACGAGGCCGTCTCCAACATGCCGCTGGCTTCCATCGTGCGGGTCTGATCCCCGCCAGGTCCTCAAGGCCCGGTCCTCCACCACGGGGGGCCGGGCCTGCGGCTTTTCCGGCGGCCCGGTCTGGTGTCCGAATAGGGGTCAAATATTCTGGTCCGGAGGGGTTTGGACTCGCTTGCCCGGACTCGCTAACGTCTGCCACCGGACTCCCGCTCGACGGCCGCCCACCGGGGTGCGGCCGCGGGACCGCGCCGCAGGACTGGAGCCGCTGCCGTCATGCCCGTGCACCGCCGTTCCCAACTGCTCGCCCGTGCGCTGGTACTGACCGCGGCCGCCACCACGGTCCTGGGCGTGGCGACCGCCGGCAGCGCCCAGGCCGCCCCCGGGGCGCCGGACAAGCCCGACCACAAGGACGTCAAGGCGCAGGTCGAGCAGCTCTACGACGAGGCCGAGCAGGCGTCGGAGAAGTACAACGCCGCGCAGGAGGCGCAGAAGCGGCTCCTGAACGAGACCGCGAGCCTGCAGGGTGAGGTCGCCACCGCCCAGGACCAGCTCAACCAGCTGCGCGGTGACCTGGCCACGGTGGCCGGGGCCGAGTACCGGGCCGGCGGGATGACCCAGACCGCCCAGCTGATGCTCTCCACCGACCCCGGGGCCTATCTCGCCCGCGCCCGCACCCTCGGCCAGGCCGCCGAGCGGCAGCAGGAGACGCTGCACGAGCTGGTCACCCGTCAGCGCCGGCTCGACCAGCGCCGCGCCGAGACCGCGGCCAAGCTCGCCGAACTGGACCAGACCCGCCGCTCGCTGGCCGAGAACAAGCAGCAGATCCAGCAGCGGCTGGCCGAGGCGCAGAAGCTGCTGAACGGCCTGGGTGCCGCCGAGCGGTCCAGGATGGCCGCCCAGGACGCCCGGGAGGCCGAGCAGCGCGCCACCCGCGGCACCGACCGGCTGGACCTCGGCACCGCCCCGCCCGCCTCCGAGCGCGGGGCGGCCGCGCTGGCCGCCGCGGTGCGGATGATCGGCTCGCCCTACGTCTACGGATCCACCGGACCGCGTGCCTTCGACTGTTCCGGTCTGATGTACTACAGCTGGCGGCAGGCCGGAGTGTCCCTGCCGCGGACCTCGCAGGCCCAGGCGTACGCCGGGCAGCGGATCAGCCTCTCCGAAGCACGGCCGGGAGACCTGGTGATCTTCTACCGGGACATGCACCACGTCGGGATGTACGCCGGCGGCGGGGTGATGGTGCACGCCCCGTACCCGGGCGCCAGGGTCCGGTACGAGAGCGTCAACTCGATGCCGGTCTCGGGGGTGGTCCGGCTCTGAGCGCGACGCCTTCCGGCCCGCCCCACCCACACCCGATAGACGCGGCCGGTCGCGTGCTGTCCCGGCGCGGTGCGCTGCTGCTGGCGGCCGGCGGGCTGGCCCAGCTCTCGCTGCCCCCGGCCGCCCCGGCGGCGTTGCCGGACGAGCGGGCGGCCGACCGGCACGCCGAGGTGGCCGGGCTGCTGGCGGCGCGGGCGCGCTCGCTGCCCGTCCGGTCCGGGCTCACCGGGGCCGAGGCGGCGTACCGCAACCTGGTGCTGTCGCCCGGCCGGGGAGCGCCGACGGCAGACGGACCGGAGCGGCTGACCGCGTCCGTCGAACTGGCGGTGCGGATCGCCGGGTACGACGAGTACCCGGTGGTGTACCCGCGCCGGATCGAGCTGGTCCGGGACCGGGACGGCTGGCGGGTCGAGCACGAGGAGGGCACGGACGGGCCCCCGGCGCTGTGGGACCTCGGCCCCGCCCGGACCGCCCCCGGCGCCCGGTGCCTGGTGCTCGGCCTGGCCGGAGGGCCCGACCCGGCCGGCCTGGTCGCCGTCGGGGACCAGGCGGTACCGGCCGTCAGCGCGGTCTGGGGCAGCGGCTGGCCCGGTCGGCTTCTGCTCGAACTGCCCGCCACCGAAGCGCAGTTCGCCCGGCTGCTGGAGGCCGACCCGGCGAGCTGGACGGGCATGGCGGCGGTCACCGTGGCCGCCCCCGGCGCGCCCTGGCACACCCCGGCGGACCGGGTGGTGATCAACCCCGAGGCGTTCGGGCGGCTCAGCGACTTCGGCCGGCAGGTGGTGGTCACCCACGAGGCCACCCATGTCGCGACCCGGGCCGACACCCGGGCCTGGACCCCGCTGTGGCTCTCCGAGGGCGTCGCCGACTGGACCGCCTACCGAGAGTCCGGCCGCCGTCCGCAGCAGATCGCCCCTGAACTCACCCGGGACGTCGTCGCCGGGAGGCTGCCCACCGCCCTGCCCGCCGACGGGGACTTCGCCGCCGGTGCCACCGGCATCGCCCAGGCGTACGAGCAGGCCTGGCTCGCCTGCGCCCTGATCGCCGGCCGGTACGGGACGGACCGGCTGGTCGCCTTCTACCGGGCGGTCGGCGCGGCCGACGGGCAGGGCGAGGACCGGGACCGCCGCACCGACCGGCTGCTGCGCGGCGAACTGGGCGTCGGCCTGGCGGAGTTCACCGCGCTCTGGCTGGCCGAGGTGCAGGCCCTCAGGGGCTAGGGCGTGTCTCACAATTCGCGTCGGATCGGCGCGCGGCGGGAATTGTGAGACACGGCCTAACGGCCGGCCGGGTGGTCGATGCCGTCCAGCAGGTCCTGCTCGTAGGCGATGCCCGGGCGGACCGGGTAGGACGAGGCGGGCGGCAGCGCGGCGGGCTCGGACAGCACCACGGTGGGCGGCAGGGGCGCCGCGGCGCGGGTGGAGCGCCAGAGCCGGACGGCGGAGAGCACGGTGGCGGTCAGCAGCAGCAGGTTGCGCAGGCCCAGCACGGTGATCGCCAGCGGCTCGCTGTTCAGGACCTGGGTGAACATGGTCGGGAACTCGAGCAGGGTGAGCGGGCAGGCGAGCAGGATCAGCAGCGCCACCGGCCGCTGGCTGGTGCCGCGCACGGTCAGGCAGACCGCCGCCACGCCGATCAGCCAGACCAGGTACTGCGGGCTGATCACCCGGCTGGTCACCACGAAGATCAGCAGGGCGCACAGCGCCGCGTCGTACATGGTGGCCGCGTTGCGGCGGCGGGCGGTGAAGCGCCACAGCAGCAGCCACAGGAAGCCCAGCACGGTGCCGGCCATCATCACCTTGCTGATCACGCCGACCCACGGCCCGAGCATCTCGGGGGAGCCGTAGTTCATGGTGACCTTGCCGTTCCAGCCCCCGGCGATCCGGGCGAGGTGCAGCGGCAGGGCGCCGACCGACTCGACCTCGATGCCGCGGTCCTTCTGGAAGGCCAGGAAGCCGAAGGCGCCGTTCATCCCGGCCGCGAGCAGGAACCCCACCGAGACGGCGGTGGCCGCGGCCAGCGTCCAGGACCGGCGGGTGCGGCGGCCGGACGGGGTGCCGATCAGGCCGAGCAGCGGCCAGACCTTCACGATGCCGCCCAGGCCCAGCAGCAGCCCGCCGATCGCCGGGCGGCGGATCAGCGCGAGCAGGCCGGCCAGGGCGAGCGCGGTGACCAGGAGGTCGAAGCGGTTGTAGATCATCGGGCCGAGCAGCGGTACGCCGACCACCCACATCCAGGCGCCGGTCAGCGCCCGGCCCCTGCGCAGGCCGGTGCGGATCAGCAGCGCGGCCGCGGCGGCGTCGGCGATGCCGCAGATCACCCAGAACGAGGTCAGGTACGACCAGGGCAGCAGTCCCGGCAGCAGGATCACCAGGGCGGCGCCGGGCGGGTACTGCCAGGTCACGTCGTCGAACGGGAAGGTGCCGGTCTGCAGCACGCCGTACCAGGCGTGGTAGATCATCCAGACGTCGGCCGTGACGTCGCCGCCGGGCGACTTCAGCACGCCGGTCATCAGCAGCACCAGCACGGTGCGGGTGGCCACCCAGGTCGCCCCGAGGGCGGCGAGCGCCCCGAGCGGGCGGCCGAGGCGGCCGCGCGAAGTACCGGACTCGGTGGCCGGGGCCAACTCCACTGCGCTCCCTCGTTCGTCTCGACGTCCTCACCTGAGGCGTCGTACCGACGGACGCCCGGGCTGCCGCATCCGCGACCCTGGGGCCGGTCTCCGGACCCACGTACTAGGACTGACCCGGGGGTCAAACGGTTGCCGCGTGCGGTTCCGTTCCCGGCGGGTCATGGTGTTGACCTATCGTACGGATCACCCAGCGGTACACCGAGCACCCCCCGACCGAGCGAGCCGTGGCCTGATGCACAGAACCTTGATCGTCACCAATGACTTCCCGCCCCGCCCGGGAGGCATCCAGGCCTTCGTGCACAACATGGCCGTCCGTCAGCCCGCCGGGAGCGTCGTGGTGTACGCCTCGACCTGGCGGGACGGCACCGAGGTGCGGCGCTTCGACGCCGAGCAGCCGTTCCCGGTGATCCGGGACCGTACGAAGGTGATGGTTCCCACACCTCGGGTCACCCGCAGGGCCGCCGAGATCCTGCGGGCGGAGAAGTGCGAATCGGTCTGGTTCGGCGCCGCCGCCCCGCTCGGTCTGATGGCGCCCGCGCTGCGCCGGGCCGGGGCCGGGCGGCTGCTCGGCATGACGCACGGGCACGAGGCCGCCTGGGCCCAGCTGCCGGGCTCCAGGCAGCTGCTGCGCAGGATCGGCGCGGGCACCGACGTGCTGACGTACCTGGGCGAGTACACCCGCTCCCGGATCGCCGCCGCGGTCGGGCCGCGGGCCGCGGGCCGGATGGTGCAGCTGCCGCCGGGCGTGGACGAGTCGACCTTCCACCCGGCTTCGGGGGGCGCCGAGGTGCGGCGGCGGCTGGGGCTGGCGGACCGGCCGGTGGTGGTCTGCGTCTCCCGGCTGGTGCCGCGCAAGGGTCAGGACACCCTGATCGAGGCGATGCCGCAGATCCTGGCGGACGTGCCGGACGCGGTGCTGCTGATCGTCGGCGGCGGACCGTACCGGGCGGACCTGGAGAAGCTGGCGGACGCCAGGGGCGTCCGGGCCTCGGTGCGGTTCACCGGCTCGGTGCCCTGGGAGGAGCTGCCCGCCCACTACGGGGCCGGGGACGTCTTCGCGATGCCCTGCCGGACCAGGCGCGGCGGGCTGGACGTGGAGGGCCTGGGGATCGTCTACCTGGAGGCCTCGGCGACCGGCCTGCCGGTGGTCGCGGGGGACTCCGGCGGGGCCCCGGACGCGGTGCTGGAGGGCGAGACCGGGTACGTGGTGCCGGGCGGCTCGGCCGAGGCGGCCGCGGAGCGGATCGTCCGGCTGCTGGGGGACGAGGAGTTGCGGCGGCGGATGGGCGAGGCCGGGCGGCGCTGGGTGGAGCGCTCCTGGCGCTGGGACCTGCTGGCCGGGCGGCTGACCTCGCTGCTGGCGGGCTGAGACGCGGACGGGCCCGTGCACCCCTCCCGGGAGGGGTGCACGGGCCCGTCCGCGCCTCAAGGCTACTTCCGGTAGAGCGCCTCGATCTCGGCGGCGTAGTCCTTGAGAACGACGTTGCGCTTGAGCTTGAGCGAGGGCGTCAGGTGGCCGCTCTCCTCCGAGAACTCGGTGTCCAGCAGGCGGAACTTCTTGACCGCCTCGGCGTGGGAGACGGCCGCGTTGCCGTCGTCCACCGCGGTCTGCAGGGCGGCCAGCAGGTCGGGGTCGTCGGCGAGCTCGGCGACGGTGGCGGCGGCGGGCTTGCCGTTGAGCTCCTTCCACTTCGGGAAGAAGTCCGGGTCGACGGTGATCAGGCAGGCGATGAAGGGCTTGCGGTCGCCGACCACCATGACCTCGCCGACCAGGGCGTGGGCGCGGATCCGGTCCTCGATCACGGCCGGGGCGACGTTCTTGCCGCCGGCGGTGACGATGATCTCCTTCTTGCGGCCGGTGATGGTCAGGTAGCCCTCGGAGTCCAGCGAGCCGAGGTCGCCGGTGGCCATCCAGCCGTCCTTGAGGGTGTCCGCGGTGGCCTGCGGGTTGTTCCAGTAGCCGGTGAAGACGTGCGGGCCCTTGAAGTAGACCTCGCCGTCCTCGGCGATCCGGACGGAGGCGCCGGGGACCGGCTGGCCGACCGTACCGATCTTCGGCTTGTCCCACGGGTTGAAGGCGGTGGCCGCGCAGGTCTCGGTCAGGCCGTAGCCCTCCAGCACGGTGAAGCCGATGCCGCGGTAGAAGTGGCCGAGCCGCTCGCCGAGCGGGGCGCCGCCGGAGATCGCGTGGGTGGCCCGGCCGCCGAGGGCGGCGCGCAGCTTGCTGTAGACCAGCTTGTCGAACACCGCGTGCTTGAGCCGCAGGACCAGGCCCGCGCCGCCGGCGTCCAGCGCCCGGCTGTAGGCGATCGCGGTCTCGGCGGCCTTGTCGAAGATCTTGCCCTTGCCGTCGGCCTGGGCCTTGGCCCGGGCGGTGTTGTAGACCTTCTCGAACACTCTCGGCACGCCCAGGATCAGGCTCGGCTTGAAGGCGGCCAGCTCGGCGGTGACGTCCTTGATGTCGGAGACGTGGCCCAGCTTGATCGGCGCCATCGCCGGGGCGATCTCGGCGATCCGGCCGAGCACGTGGGCCAGCGGCAGGAAGAGCAGGACGGAGCTGTCGCCGGTGCGGAACAGCGGGGCCAGGCGCTCGACCACGTTGCCGCACTCGGCGAGGAAGTTGCCGTGGGTCAGCTGACAGCCCTTCGGGCGGCCGGTGGTGCCCGAGGTGTAGACGATCGTGGCGATGTCGTCGGGCCCGGCGATCGAGCGGCGCTCCTGCACCGTCGCGTCAGGGACGTCCCGGCCGGCCTCGGTCAGCGCGGCGAGCGCGCCGCCCTCGATCTGCCAGGTGTGCTTCAGCCCCGGCAGCCGGTCGCGGACCTCGGCGACCACCTTGACGTGCTGGTCGGTCTCGGTCAGCACGGCGACGGCGCCCGAGTCCCCGAGGATCCACTCGACCTGCTCGGCGGAGGAGGTCTCGTACACCGGCACGGTGATCGCGCCGGCCGTCCAGATCGCGAAGTCCAGCAGCGTCCACTCGTAGCGGGTGCGGGACATGATGCCCACCCGGTCGCCGGGCCCGATGCCCGCGGCGATCAGGCCCTTCGCGGCGGCGTGCACCTCGGCGAGGAACTGGACCGAGGTCAACTCCTGCCAGCGGCCGTCCACCTTCCGGCTGAGCACCGCGACGTCCGGGTGCTCCTCGGCGTTCCGGTGCACAGGGTCGGAGAGGTTACCGCCGCTCGGTACCTGGTAGAGGGCCGGAAGGCTGAAGTCGAGCAAGACTGCTCCTCGTTCGCGACGCTGCGGGACGGCAGGACGTTACTGCCCGGTAGGCAGCTTCGACCAGGGGGGTCGGCCCCGGTGTTCGAAGTGTCACACCCGGCCGGGTCGGACCAGGCCGTGACCGGGTCGTTCGACTGGCACCCTACGGCAGCCCACCGGTGACCGGCCGGTAGCGTGCCCCGCCGCCCGGCCCGCACCGTCCGCGGCCGGTGCCCGCGCGGCCGAGCCGATCGCCGGTCGCGATAGCCTGCTCCGGGCGGACCGGGTCGAGCGCGCCTCGACCGGACCGGCAGGCAGAGGGACGACACGGAGGGTCATTCCATGGCGGAGCACACCAGGTCGAGCATCACCATCGACGCGACCCCGGCCGAGGTCATGGCCGTGATCGCCGACTTCGCCGCCTACCCGGCCTGGACCGGCGAGGTCAAGGAGATCGAGGTCCTGGAGACCGCCGAGGACGGCCGCGCCGCCGAGGTCCGACTGCTGCTGGACGCCGGCGCCATCCGCGACGAGCACACCCTCTCCTACACCTGGGACGGCGACCGCGAGGTCCGCTGGACCCTCGTCCGCAGCCAGATGCTCCGCTCGCTGGACGGCTCCTACAGCCTCGCCCCGCTGGCCGGCGGCCGCACCGAGGTCACCTACCAGCTCGCCGTGGACGTCAAGATCCCGATGCTCGGCATGATCAAGCGCAAGGCCGAGAAGGTCATCATCGACCGCGCCCTGGACGGCCTGAAGAAGCGCGTCGAGGGCTGACGGGAACCGAGGACGGGGGCTGACGGCATGACGGCGACGCGCACCATCCTGGTCAGCGGTGACGCGGGCGCGCCCACCGTGGCCGCCGCCACCGCCCTGCACGCCGCCCGGAGCGGCCACCGCACCTGGCTGCTGGCCGCCGACGACCCGCACCGCACCCTGGACGCCGTCCTCGGCACTCGGCTGGAACCCGAACCGCTCCGCTACGCGCAGGGCCTGACGGTCTCCCGGATCGACGAGCAGGCCGCCTTCCGCTACGCCGTCGGCGAGCTCACCGGCCGGCTCAAGCCCGCTCTCGACCTGCTCGGCGCCGAGCAGCTCGACCCCGAGGAGCTGACCGCCCTCCCCGGCATCGCCCGGCTGGCCCTGCTGCGCGCCCTGCCCGCCGCCGACCAGGACGTCCTGGTGGTGCTCGCCCCGCCGCCCGCCGAGCTGATCGCCACCCTCGCCCTGCCCGAGCAACTGGCCCGCTACCTGGACCGGGTGGTCCCCGAGCAGCGGCAGGCCGCCCGTGCGCTGCGCCCGCTGCTGGCCGGGCTGGCGGGCGTCCCGATGCCCGCCGAGTGGCTGTACGAAGGCCGCACCAAGGCCGCCGCGGTGCTCGCCGAGTCCTGCGCCGCGATCAGCGGCCCGGGCACCAGCGTGCGCCTGGTCGTGCCGGCCGACGGCCACCCGTACGGGGAACTGCGCCGCATCCGGGCCGGGCTGGCGCTGTACGGGCACCGGCCGGACGCCGTCGTCGTGCACGGCGCGCTGCCGCCGGCCGCCCTCGCCTCGCCCGACGCCTGGCTGTCCGCGCTGGCCCGCCGCCGCCAGGAGGAGCTGGACCGGCTCATCGCCGAGACCGACGCCCCGGTGCTGGTCACCGGCCTGGCCGAGGGCACCCTGGAGGCCGTCGCCGACCGCCTGTACGGGGACGGGCCCGGCCCCGAGCGGCTGGACCCGCAGCCCTGGCCGGTCGAGGACCGGCTCGCCGAGGACGGCCTGCTGGTCTGGCACCTCGACCTGCCCGGCGCCGACCGCGCCGGACTGGACCTGGTCCGCCGGGGCGACGACCTGGTGGTGGGCCTCGGCGCCCACCGCCGGGTGCTGCCGCTGCCCGCCGCGCTGCGCCGCTGCACCGTCGCCGGGGCGGGGCTGCACGAGGGCGTGCTGTCGGTGCGGTTCGCGCCCGATCCTTCGCTCTGGCCGCAGGGCTGACGGGCTCTCCGGTCTTTTCGGGGCGTGCGGCCGGTCGGGTAGCGTCGGGCCGGAGGGCCGCGGGGTGCGGCCACGGCTGAGGAGGCGCCCGCGATGACCAGCACCGACGACCGTACCGAGCCCGGCGCGGAGCAGGGGAGCGGGCCGTCCCACCCGTTCGGGCCGGAGCTGGGCCCGCTGGTCGACGAGGTGCGCCGGTTCGCCACCGTCGTCGGCGAGAAGGCGCAGGAGACCAGCGCAACCACCCTGATCGCCCTCTCCGGGCTGGCCGACCGCCTGCGCACCCAGCAGCCGGAGGTCTACTCCCACCTCGCCGCGGCCGGCTCCGGGCTGGCCGCGGCGGGCGCCGAGCTGCTGGCCGCGTACCGGGCGGCGGTGGCCGGGCACGAGCAGCGCTGGACCGCGGGGGACGGGGCGCCGGTGGAGAAGATCGACCTCGACGAGCCCGGCCGGGCGGAGGACGCCGCAGCGGCGGACGGCGCTGACGGCGAGTCCGCCAAGCAGTGAATCCGTAACCTTCGGAGGGTGATCGCTCCGTTCTCCTACGTCACGAAGGAGGAGATTAGATAAGACTTTTGAAGCGTCACGGACCGGTTTTCCCAGAATTGTCTTCGGTTAATGTATGCGAGGCTGTGTACGGGGGCAGGGTTGGGCGGTACCGTTCCGTCCAGCGGGAACGAGTGAATAGCTGAGGGACACATGGCTCTGACCATCGGCGTCGATGTCGGCGGGACCAAGATCGCGGCAGGCGTGGTCGACGATGCGGGTGCGATCCTGGCGCGGACCCGGGTCCCCACCCCGGCCGACCCCCAGTGGGCGGTCGACGCCATCGCGCAGGCCGTGCGCGAACTCAAGGAGCAGCACCCCGACGTCACCGCGGTCGGCGTCGGCGCCCCCGGCTTCGTCGACAGCAACCGCTCCACGGTGATCTTCGCGCCCAACATCGACTGGGAGAACGAGCCGCTGCGCGGCCGGATCGAAGAGCTCACCGGCCTGTCCACCGTGGTCGAGAACGACGCCAACTGCGCCGCCTGGGCCGAGTTCCGCTTCGGCGCGGCCGCCGACCACCAGGACATGGTGCTGATCACCGTCGGCACCGGCATCGGCGGCGGCATCGTCCTCGACGGGCGGCTGCACCGCGGCCGATTCGGCGTGGCCGGCGAGATCGGCCACCTCAACATGGTCCCGGACGGCCTGCAGTGCGGCTGCGGCGGCAAGGGCTGCTGGGAGCAGTACGGCTCCGGGCGCGCGCTGCGCCGCTACGGCCGGGAGAGGGCCGCGGCCGACCCGGTCCGCGGCCGGCGGATGCTGGAGCTCAACGACGGCGTCGCCGAGACCATCCGCGGCATCCACATCACCGAGGCGGCCGAGGACGGCGACCCGCTCGCCCTGGAGTGCTACGCCGAGCTGTCCGACTGGCTGGGCCGCGGCATGGCCGACCTCGCCGCGCTGTTCGACCCGGGCGTCTTCGTCCTCGGCGGTGGCGTCTCCGACTCCGGCCGACTGCTGCTCGACCCGGTCGCCAAGGCCTTCGAGCACTACCTGACCGGCGGGGTGCACCGTCCGCGCGCCGAGGTCGTGCTCGCCTCGATGGGCTCCGCGGCCGGCATCGTCGGCGCGGCGGACCTCGCCCGCACCTGAGTGTCACCTCCCCCGGTCCTGTGGCCCGGGAGAGGTGTGAGACCCGCCGGCGGTGGTGCGACCGGGCCCCGACCAATCCCGGACGCGCCGCCGCCGTCGCACTACGGTCCTTCCCAGTGACACCGCACAGGGGAGGACCGTGAGATGACCACCGCGCCCATCGCTCCGCCGCCGGGCGGCCCGCGCCGGCTGCGCCTGCTCAGCTACAACATCCGCTCGTTGCGCGACGACCGGCGGGCGCTGGTGCGGGTGATCCGGGCCTGTGCGCCCGACCTGGTCTGCGTCCAGGAGGCGCCGCGCTACTGGCGCCCCGAGGGCCGGGCCGCCTGGTTGGCCCGGAGCACCGGGACGGTGGTGCTGTCCGGGGGCGGCCGCACCGCCGCGGGGCCGCTGCTGCTCGGCCGACCCGGCGCGGTGGAGGTGCTCGGCCGGTACGACCGGCTGCTGCCCAAGACCCGCGGCCTGCACGCGCGCGGCTTCGCCACCGCGCTGCTGCGGGTGCCCGGCGCCGCGCCGTTCACCGTCACCAGCTGCCACCTCAGCCTGGACGCCGAGGAGCGCCACGGGCAGTTCGAGCTGCTGCTCGACCAGCTCGCGATCGCCGAACAGGGCGTCGTGGCAGGGGACTTCAACGAGCACCCGGACGGGCCCGGCTGGCGGCTGCTGGCCTCCCAGATGTGGGACGGGTACCCGACGGCGCCCTGGGGCGGCGAGTTCACGTCCGTCCCCGAGAACCCCTACCAGCGGATCGACGCCGTCTTCGCCACGCCCGGGACCACCGTCCTCGGTTGCGGCGTACCGCACGGCCTGCCCGGCGTCACCGAGGCCGACCTGCGGGCCGCGACCGACCACCTGCCGGTGCTGGCGGTCGTCGAACTGCCCGAGAAGCGGTAGCTCAGACCACCGCGCCGTGGTCCGGGTCCTCCGGTTCGTCCTCGTCGCGGTCCTTCATCCGGGCGACCAGGGTGACGAAGCCGCCGAGGAAGGCGGTGACGCCGACCCAGGCGGGCCACCCGGAGATCTCCCGCCACACCACCGCGTCGATCAGCAGCAGGGCCGGGCCGCCGAGCACCGCCAGCCAGGCGAACTTGGCGGTCACGTCGGCGGGCGGCAGCGGCGGGGGCTCCGGCGGGACGTAGTGGCCCTCGTCGGTGTCCTCGGCCAGTTCGAAGTCGCGCGGGCCCGGGCCGGCGGCCGGGAGCACGGGACGGCCGGAGCGGGAGCGGGGCTGCGGGGCGAGGTCGGAGAGGTCGTCCGGGTCGCCCTGGCCGGCCCGGGGGCCGGCGCCGTCCTTGAAGCCGCCCTTGAGCTCGTTCTGTGCCCGGAGGTTCTCGACCTCCGGCCAGTTGGGGTTGGTGAGGTCGACCGGGTCGTCGAACTGGGCGACCAGGGCGGCGAAGATCGCGTCCTGTTCGGCCTGGCTGCGCTCGGGGGCGCGGCGGCGCGGGCGCGGTTCCACGGGCGCGGCGGCGTCCGCGTCGGCGGTCTCCTCGGCCGGTACGGTCGGCGCGGTGCCGTCGGCCGCCGCACCTGCCGCGGCCGGGCCGCCCTGGACGGTGCCGTCCCCGTGGACGGTGGCGTCGCCCGGGACGGTCGGGTTCCCCGCGATGCCGGCGTCCCCCCGGTCGGTGGCGTCCGTCGGCGCTCCGTCCGTCCGCGCGCCGTCCTCGCGGGGCTTCTCGTCCCCGCTGCCCGCCGTGCTGCTCTCGTGCACTTCCGGCCCTTCAGCCATGGTGATCGTCGGATTCGGCCAAGTCCGCCCCCGCCGCTTGCGCGGGAGCCAGCCGTCGGATGAAGTCCTGGCTCGCCGCGAATATTTCCGCCGCGTCGTGGTCCAGCGTCGCGACGTGGAAGCTGCGTTGGCACAGCCGCTCCGTCACGTCGGTCGAGGATATCCGGGCCAGCACCAGTTCGGAGTTGGCCGGCGAGACGACGTGGTCCTGCGGGCTGTGGAAGAGCAGCACGGGCTGGGTCACCTCGGGCAGCCGCCGCTGGACCTCCTGCCACAGCCGGCCGAGCGACCAGGCGGCGTGCAGCGGTGTCCGGTCGTAACCGAGCTCCCGGGCGCCCGGCTTGTGGATGTCGTTCGCGACTCCCGCGATGCTCGGGACGAGGTGCCGGAGCACCGGGAGCAGCACCCCCGCGGGGTTGTCGGAGCGCACCGACGGGTTGACCAGCACCAGCCCGGACACCGTCGGGCCGTGCAGCGCGGCCAGCCGCAGCGCGAGGGCGCCGCCCATCGACAGCGCGCAGACGAAGACCTGCTCGCACTCCTCGGCGAGGGCCAGCAACTCGCGCTCGACCTCCGCGTACCAGTCCTCCCACCGGGTGACCTGCATGTCCTGCCAACGGGTGCCGTGCCCCGGCAGCAACGGCAGCGAGACGGTGAACCCGGCCGCCGCCAGTTCCTCGGCCCACGGCCGCATGGACTGCGGCGACCCGGTGAAGCCGTGGCAGAGCAGCACCCCGACCGGTCCGCCCTGGTGGCGGTACGGTTCGGCACCGGGCAGCAGCGGCATGGCGGACTCCTTCGCGGGCGGGTGGCGCTGGGGGAGGGACGCTGGGAGGGGAGCTGCAGGAATCCGCATCGTCCCACGCCTCGAGCCGGGACGTACACCCCCTACGGCGGGCCCGGGCACAGTCGACGGCCTCGGGGCATTAGGATCGACCGGTCCGCATAACAGGAGGCCCGGGTTGTTCTACCGACTGATGAAGATGATCGTCGCGCCACTGCTTCGGATCTTCTTCCGGCCGTGGATCGAGGGTGAGGAGAACATCCCCACCGAGGGTGCGGCGATCATCGCGAGCAACCACCTGTCCTTCTCGGACTCGTTCTTCTTCCCCGCGCTGATCAAGCGCCGGGTGACCTTCATCGCGAAGGCCGAGTACTTCAACACCCCGGGCCTCAAGGGCCGGCTGACCGCCGCCTTCTTCAAGGGCGTCGGCCAGCTGCCGGTGGACCGCTCGGGCGTGCGCGGCGCCGGCGAGGCCGCGATCCGCAGCGCCATCGCGGTGCTGGACCGCGGCGAGCTGTTCGGCGTCTACCCGGAGGGCACCCGTTCGCCCGACGGCAAGCTCTACCGCGGCAAGGTCGGCGGCCTCGCCCGCGTGGCGCTGGCCACCGGCGCCCCGGTCATCCCGGTCGCCATGATCGACACCGAGAAGGTGCAGCCGCCCGGCCAGGTGATCCCGAACTTCGGCATCCGCCCGGGCATCCGGATCGGCCGTCCGCTGGACTTCTCCCGCTACCACGGCATGGAGAACGACCGTTTCATCCTCCGTTCGGTGACGGACGAGGTGATGTACGAGATCATGCGGCTCTCCGGCCAGGAGTACGTGGACATCTACGCGACGGCGGCCAAGCGGCAGATCTCGGACGAGAAGAAGAAGGCCGAGGCCGAGCGCCGGGCCGCCGCCAAGGCGGAGAAGGCCGAGGCCGCCGAAGCCGAGAAGGCCGCCGAAGCCGAGAAGGCCGCCGAAGCCGGGAAGGCCGAGCAGCAGGACCAGCAGGAGCAGAAGGGCACCGGGTCGGCCTGACCGACCCGGACGGGTCCAGGGGGAGGGGCCGGAGCATGGCGGGCGGTGCGGGAACGGACGGCGCGAGAGCGGGCGGTGCGGTCGGCGGGACGCTGGCGGCCGGCGGCATGTCCGTCGAACTCCCGCTGTGGAAGGCCATCTCCTACTTCCGGGTGCTGGCCCTGTGCTACGCGCTGCTGCGGTACTTCAACTCCTACCTGCACTTCCTGCACCCGGTCGCCGGCTGGATCTACTTCGGCGCGCTGATCCTCTGGACCCTCGCCAGCACCCGGGCCTTCTCCAACCCGCAGCGCTGCACCTGGTACGTCCTCGGCTTCGACCTCGCGCTGGCCGTGACCGGCATCGTGCTGAGCGGACTGACCGACGCGCCGGCCCGGATCAGCCACGGCGCTCCCACCCTGCCGACCATCTGGGCCGCCGGTACGGTGCTCGGCTTCGCCGCCAAGGGCGGCTGGCGCCCGGCGGCCGCCTCCGGTGCCGTGATCGGGGTGGCCAACATCCTCGGCCACGGCGGGCCCACCGGCGACAACGTCCACAACATCGTGCTGCTGCTGGTGGCCGGTTGCGCGATCGGGTACGTGATCGAGCTGGCCCGCGCGAGCGAGGCCACCCTCACCCGGGCGCTGCAGGTCGAGGCGGCCACCCGGGAGCGCGAGCGGCTCTCCCGGGACATCCACGACGGCGTGCTCCAGGTGCTCGCCCTGGTCCAGCGCCGGGGCGCGGAGCTGGGCAGCGGCGCCAAGGGCAGCGGCGGCACGGGCAGCAGCGTGAACGGCCGCAGCGCCGACGGTACGGACTTCGCCGAGCTGGGCCGCCTCGCCGGTGAACAGGAGCGCGCCCTGAGGGCCCTGATGACGGGTGGTCCGCTCCCGGCGCAGCGACCGCCGGAGGCCGGGGCCGAGGCGCTCGACCCGGCCGGGCCGCGCGACCTCACCGCGCTGCTGCGCCCGTACGCCGGCGAGCGGATCACGCTCTCCGCCCCGGGCACCCCGGTTCTGCTGCCGGGCCCGGCGGCGGGCGAGCTGGCTGCGGCGGTCGGTGCGGCCGTCGACAACGTCCGCCGACACGCCGGGGAGGGCGCCCGGGCCTGGATCCTGGTGGAGGACGAGCCGGAGGCCGTCACGGTCAGCATCCGCGACGACGGCCCGGGCTTCGCGCCGGGGCGGCTCGGTGAGGCGGAGCGGGCCGGGCGGCTGGGCGTCTCCCAGTCCATCCGCGGCCGGGTGGTGGATCTCGGCGGTACGGCCGAGCTGTACTCGGCGCCCGGGGAGGGCGTCGAGGTCGAACTGCGCGTTCCGAGGAAGGCCTCCTGATGACCAACCAGCCGATGACCGATCAGCCGGGCACCGATCAGCCGGGCACCGACCGGCCGGTGCGGGTGATGGTGGTGGACGACCACCCGATGTGGCGCGACGCCGTCTCCCGCGACCTCGCCGAGGCGGGGCTGGACGTGGTGGCCACGGCGGGCGACGGCGAGGAGGCGGTGCGCCGCGCCCGGGCCTGCTCGCCGCAGGTCGTCGTGCTGGACCTCAACCTGCCCGGCCTGCCCGGCGCCGAGGTGTGCCGCCAGGTGGTCGCGCACGACCAGGCGGTGAGGGTGCTGGTGCTGTCGGCCAGCGGGGAGCACCAGGACGTGCTGGAGGCGGTGAAGTCCGGCGCCACCGGGTACCTGGTGAAGTCGGCCGGGCGGGAGGAGCTGCTGGACGCGGTGCGCCGTACGGCCGTCGGCGACGCGGTGTTCACCCCGGGCCTGGCCGGGCTGGTGCTGGGCGAGTTCCGCCGGCTGGCCGCCGAGCCGGCCCAGGCCTCGGCGCCGGCCGTGCCTCAGCTGACCGCCCGGGAGACCGAGGTGCTGCGGTTGGTCGCCAAGGGCCTGTCGTACCGGCAGATCGCGGACCGGCTGGTGCTCTCGCACCGGACGGTGCAGAACCACGTGCAGAACACGCTGGGCAAGCTGCAGTTGCACAACCGGGTGGAGCTGGTCCGGTACGCGATCGAGCGGGGGCTGGACGAGGAGCTGTGAGCGGGGCCCGGGCGGTTGCCGCCCGGGCCCGCACGAGTCCTCAGCCCCGTACGGCCGTTGCCTCCCGCAGCAGGGCCGCGACGATGTCGACGCCGTCCCGGGTGAGCACCGACTCCGGGTGGAACTGCAGGCCCGCGAAGCCGGGGCCGCGCAGCGCGTGGACGTCGCCGGTGGCGGCGTCCCGGGAGACGTCGACGCCCGCCTCGGCGAGCCGGGCCGCGTCGGTGTCCGAGCAGCGCGCGGTGAAGGTGTTGTAGAAGCCGACCGTCCGCTTGGTGCCGAACAGGTCGATGCTCTCCTGGGCGCCCTGGTACGGGACGGCCTTGCGGCCCAGCGCGAGCCCGAGTTCGGCGGAGAGCAGCTGGTGGCTGAGGCAGACCGCGAGCAGCGGGGCCGTGCGGTCGCCGGAGCGGAGGGCGGCCAGGGCGTCCGCGACGATCGGCCGCAGCACAGCCATCTTGGGGTCGTCGACGAGCGCCGGGTCGCCCGGGCCGGGGCCGAGCACCAGCGGGCCGCGGTGCGCCGCCACCAGTTCGCGCAGGTCCGGCCGGTCGAAGCGGACCACGGTGACCCGGTGGCCGAGCGAGGTCAGCAGGTGGCTGAGCATCGAGGTGAAGGTGTCCTCGCCGTCCACGACCAGCGTCGGTTCGGCCTCGGTGACCCGGGACGGCGTCTGCATCCGCAGCCAGAACGGCGCGAGGTCGGCCCGGCGGGCGTCCAGGGCGGCCTGCACCCGGTGGTCGTCGGCGAGCCGGGGCCCGCCGGGGTGGGGCACCCGGGCGGGCGCGGGCCGGGCGCCGATCGCGGTGAGCACCCCGGCGGCCTTGGCGTGGGTCTCGGCGACCTCGGACTCCGGGACGGAGTGGCGCACCAGCGTGGCGCCGACCCGGACGACCAGCCGCCCGGTGGCCGGGTCGATGTCGGCGGTGCGGATGCAGATCGGCGAGTCCAGCAGCTGCCCACCGCTCGCGGAGCGGCCGATCAGGGCGAGCGCACCGGAGTAGTAGCCGCGCCCGCCGGGCTCGTAGCGCCGGATCACCCGGGTGGCGTTCTGCACCGGGCTGCCGGTGACGGTGGCGGCGAACATCGTCTCGCGCAGCACCTCGCGGACGTCCAGCGAGGTGCGCCCGCGCAGCTCGTACTCGGTGTGGGCGAGGTGGGACATCTCCTTGAGCCGGGGGCCGAGCACCTGGCCGCCGAGGTCGCCGACGGTGCACATCATCTTCAGCTCCTCGTCGACCACCATGGTCAGCTCCTCCAGCTCCTTGGGGTCGTGGAGGAAGCGGAGCAGCGAGTCGAGGTCGGAGCCGCCGGCCGGGTAGCGGTAGGTGCCGGAGATCGGGTTCATCACGACGGTGCCGCCGCTCTGCCGGACGTGCACCTCGGGGGAGGCGCCGACCAGCACCCGTTCGCCGGTGTGCACCAGGAAGGTCCAGTACGCGCCGCGCTCCTGGTCCAGCAGCCGGCGGAACAGGGTGAGCGCGAGTTCGGGGGCGCAGTGTCCGTTTCCAGCTCCGCCGGGGGCCTCCAGGGTGGCGTGGAAGTCCCGCCGGATCACGAAGTTGGCGCCCTCGCCGTTGCCGATCTCGTCCTCGATCACCCGGCGGACGATCTCCGCGTACGCCTCGTCGTCCACGTCGAACGCGCCGCCGGACAGCGTGACCGGCAGCTGTGGCAGGGCGGCCGTGAATTCGGCCAGCGGCAGGGCGTACTGCTCGGTCACCGCGAGGGCCTGCAGCGGGGTGCCGTCGTCGTGCGCCTCGAAGCCGCGCTCGCGGATCTGCCGGTACGGGACCAGCGCGAGGAGGTCGTGGACCGGCCCGGCGGCCGGGATGCCGGCCCGGACCGGCAGGTCGGCGAGGTGCTCGTAGCTGTCGACGGTGCCCAGCAGCACCTCGACGGTGTCCGGGGCGTGCCGGGGGGTGCGGCGGTGCAGCAGGGCGAAGGCGGGCGCGCCGGGGGAGGTGAGGCGGGCGAGCAGTTCGGCGGGGGTGGTCACGAGTACGGCTTCCTTCCGGGGAGGTGGCGAGGCGGTGCTGTTCCGCTCCCGGAGGGCCGTCTGCTCAGACGCACGACGGCCGCCCCGAGGGGCGGCCGTCGTGTTCGTCTAGGAACGCGCGATCTGTGGGCCACCCATGGGGGAGGCCCACCACCAGGAGTGGGTGTGGGGCGCGTGCATGGGGCGAGCCTAGCCGATTCGGCCGGGCGGGTGAGGCCGATGACGAGCATTGTCCGAGACGTGTCTCATCCCTCGGGCAATGGTCACGGAACGCTCTCGTGACCCCGTAGCCTTGCTGTGTGACCGTGACGACTGAGACAACGAGGACTGGCCACTCCTGGCAGTCCCTGCCCGCGGCGCAGCAGCCTGAATGGCCGGACCAAGAGGCTCTGCGCAAGACCCTTGCCGAGCTCGCCTCGTATCCGCCGCTCGTCTTCGCCGGCGAGTGCGACCAGCTGCGCGCCCGGCTCGGAGCCGTCGCGCGCGGGGAGGCCTTCCTCCTCCAGGGCGGAGACTGCGCCGAGGCCTTCGACGGCGTCTCGGCGGAGCACATCCGCAACAAGCTGAAGACCCTGCTGCAGATGGCGGCCGTGCTGACGTACGCCGCCTCGGTGCCGGTCGTGAAGGTCGGCCGGATCGCCGGCCAGTACTCCAAGCCGCGCTCGAAGTCGACCGAGACCCGGGACGGCGTGACGCTGCCGGTCTACCGCGGCGACTCGGTGAACGGCTTCGAGTTCACCCCGGAGTCCCGCATCCCGGACCCGGAGCGCCTGAAGCGGATGTACAACGCGTCCGCCGCGACGCTGAACCTGGTGCGTGCCTTCACCACCGGTGGTTACGCCGACCTGCGCCAGGTGCACGCCTGGAACCAGGACTTCGTGCGCAACTCGCCGGCCGGCCAGCGCTACGAGCAGCTCGCCCGGGAGATCGACAACGCCCTGGCGTTCATGAACGCCTGCGGCGTGGCGCCGGAGGAGTTCAAGACCGTCGAGTTCTTCTCCTCGCACGAGGCGCTGATCCTCGACTACGAGACCGCGCTGACCCGCGTGGACTCGCGCACCGGCGACCTGTACGACGTCTCGGGCCACATGGTGTGGATCGGTGAGCGCACCCGGCAGCTGGACCACGCGCACATCGAGTTCGCCTCCAAGATCCGCAACCCGATCGGGGTCAAGCTGGGCCCGACCACCTCGGTGGACGAGGCGCTCACCCTGATCGAGAAGCTGGACCCGGAGCTCGAGCCCGGCCGCCTGACCTTCATCACCCGGATGGGCGCGGGCAAGGTCCGCGACCACCTGCCCACCCTGGTGGAGAAGGTCACCGCTTCCGGCGCCAAGCCGGTGTGGATCTGCGACCCGATGCACGGCAACACCTTCGAGGCCTCCAGCGGTCACAAGACCCGCCGCTTCGACGACGTGCTGGACGAGGTCAAGGGCTTCTTCGAGGTGCACCGCGCGCTCGGCACCCACCCGGGCGGAATCCACGTGGAGCTGACCGGCGACGACGTCACCGAGTGCGTCGGCGGCGGCGACGAGGTGATGGTCGACGACCTGCACCAGCGTTACGAGACGGCCTGCGACCCGCGGCTCAACCGCAGCCAGTCGCTGGACCTGGCGTTCCTGGTGGCGGAGATGTACCGCGGCCAGTGATGCACCGGCCCTGATGTGACGAAGGCCCCTCCGGATTCGGGTTTCCCGGGTCCGGAGGGGCTTTTTCGCACCCGGATCGCCGGGTAAGGTGAGGCTCAGTGAACTAAGGCAAGCCTTAGTCAAGATCCATTCTGCGCTTCACCTGCGCTTCACCCCGGGAGAGACCGCGATGTACGTGTGCATGTGCCATGCGGTCACCGAGGACCAGGTGAAGGAGGCGATCGACGGCGGCGCCGGCACCCCGCGCCAGATAGCCAAGGGCTGCAAGGCCGGCACGGACTGCGGGTCCTGCGTCCGCCGGATCCAGGCGCTGCTCGGCGAGCACGGCGCCCGGCCCTGTCCGACCGCCCGGCTGGCCGCGAAGCTCGGCCTCGCCGATCCGCAGGTCCAGGATGTTCCGGCACCGGCCGCTCCGAAGCCCGGCCCGACTGCTCCGCTGGGCCCGGTCGCCCCGGTGGTCCCGCTGCGGGTGGCCTGAGCCGGAAGCCGGAAGCCGGAAGCCGGAAGCGGAACCAGACTGGACTAGGACTCCGGCTGCTCGATCTGCTGGGCGATGTAGAGCGCCTCGCCGAGCTTGTCCAGGAGCTCCAGCTGGGTGTCGAGGTAGTCGATGTGGTGCTCCTCGTCGGCCAGGATGTCCTCGAAGATGTTCGCCGAGGTGACGTCGTTCTTGGCCCGCATCATCACGATCCCGCGCTTGAGCCGGTCGATCGCCTCGACCTCGATCTGGCGGTCCGCCTCGAACATCTCCTTGACCGTCTGGCCGATCCGGACGTGGAACAGCCGCTGGTAGTTGGGCAGCCCCTCCAGGAACAGGATCCGGTCGGTGAGCGTCTCGGCGTGCTTCATCTCGTCGAAGGACTCGTGCCGGGTGTACTTGGCGAGCTTCGTCCAGCCGAAGTTCTCCTGCATCTTGGCGTGCAGGAAGTACTGGTTGATCGCCGTGAGCTCGGCCGTGAGCTGCTCGTTGAGGAACTCGATGACCTCCGGGTCGCCCTGCATGGTGGTGCCTCCCTGCGTTACGTCCTGCGGTGACTGCTGCGCTGGGCATCCTGGCACCGTATCGACAGGAATTTCCAGTAAGTTCACACTCACTGGGATATGTGGCGGAATATCCGGTTTGGGTGTTGTCGGATGGTGTGCGACCGACCGTTGGCCCGTACGGGCTGGGCGTGAAGCGGGGCCAAGGGGCGCGCGCCGGGGCCCGCCCGCCGTCTGTCACCATGGAGCCATGGGTCAGTCCGAACGAGAACCGCTTCCGCCGTCTGACCCGAGGCTCCCCCCGGGTCAGCGCGTGCAGCGCGGCTGGCCCGCCCTGCACTACGGGCCGGTGCCCCGCTTCAAGCCGCTGACCTGGGACCTCCAGGTGTTCGGCGCCACCGCCTCGGCGGAGAAGCACAGCTGGGACTTCGAGGCCTTCAACGCCCTGCCGCGCACCACCGTGGTCGGGGACCTGCACTGCGTCACCAAGTTCTCCGTGCTCGGCAACGAGTGGACGGGCGTGTCCGCGGCCCTCCTGCTCGACCTGGTGCCCCCCGCGCCCGGCGTCACCCACGTCATGGTCTGGGCCGAGTACGGCTACAGCGCCAACCTGCGGCTGGCCGACTTCGCCGACGGGCGCACCCTGCTCGCCACCCACCGCAACGGCGAGGCGCTGACCGCCGAGCACGGCTTCCCGGTGCGGCTGGTGGTGCCGGAGCTGTACGCCTGGAAGGGCCCCAAGTGGGTGCGGGCGGTGGAGTACATGCGGGCCGACCGGCGCGGCTTCTGGGAGGAGCGCGGCTACCACAACCTGGCCGACCCGTGGTGCGAGCAGCGCCACTCCTACCAGGAGGAGCCGGGCGACGGGCCGCTCCGCTGAGCCCCCCGATCCCTCTAGAACAGCGAGAAGTTGACCGTCACCACGGTCTTCTGCGGGCGCCGCTCACCGGCCGCCGGGGACTGGCTGCTCACCTTGCCCATGCCGAGCGTCCAGTCGGTGGACGCCTTCATGGTGAAACCCGCCGCCTGCAGCGCCTTCTGCGCGTCGTCCCGGCCCATCCCGGTGACGTCCGGAACGGGCACCATGCCCTTGCTGACCACCAGCGAGACGGCGGCGTTCTCCTGCAGCATCTGCCCGGCGGCCGGCGAGCTGCTGATCACCGAGCCCTCCGGCACGGTGTCGTTGTAGCTCTGGGTCACCGAGCCCCTGGTCAGCTGGGCCGCGGCCAGCGCGGCGGCCGCGTCGTCCGAGCTCTTGCCGGTCACGTCCGGCACCGCGATCCGCTTGGGGCCCTTGGAGACGGTGACCGTCACCGAGTCGCTCTTGCGGGTGCGCGCGCCGACCCCGGGGTCGGTGGAGATCACCTGGCCGGCCGGGACGGACTCGCTGAAAGCCTCGACGAACCTGCCGTGCATGCCCGCGTCGTCCAGGATCCGCTGCGCCTCGCCCCGGTCCTTGCCGAGCACGCCCGGCACCGAGCCGTACAGACCCTCGGAGATCCCGTAGGTGGCGCCGCCGACCGCCAGCACCAGGGCGGTCAGCGCGGCCGCCCAGATCAGCGCCTTGCGCGGGACGCGGCGCAGCCGGCTCGGCCGCCGCACCCGGACCGGGGTCGGCTCGTCGTACGGGCGGGGCTCGGCGAGCAGCTGGTCCATCACCTCCGCCGGCACGTCCAGCACGCTGGTGCGCTCCGGCGCGGGGGCGTCGGAGGGCCGGGGCAGCGGCTGGATCACCGAGGTCGGCTCGCTGGTCGGGTAGCGCGGGCTGGGCCGGGTGGAGGCCGGCGGTTCGGCGTCCAGCTCGGCCGGGGTGAGGGTGCGGCGGACCCGCTGGAGGGCGGCGAGCAGCTCCACCGCGTCGTACGGGCGGGCGTCGGCGGCCCGGGCGCAGGCGCCGGCCACGATGGCGTCCAGCGCCGGGGCGACGGTGGGGGCGGTCAGCGAGGGGGCGGGGACGTCCTCGTGCAGGTGCTTGTACATGACCTGGACGGGGTTGTCGCCGGTGTGCGGGCGGCGGCCGGTGAGCATCTCGTACAGCAGGATGCCGGCCGCGTAGACGTCGACCCGCTGGTCGGTGGGGGCGTCCGGGAGGATCTGCTCGGGGGCCAGGTAGGAGACCGTGCCCATGACGGTGCCGCCGGTGGCGGTGCTGGTCGAGGTGGGCGCGCCGTCGGCGCTGCCGAGCACCCGGACCAGGCCGAAGTCGGCGACCTTGACCAGGCCGCTCTCGGTGATCAGCACGTTCTCCGGCTTGACGTCCCGGTGGACCAGCCCGGCCCGGTGGGCGGCGCCGAGGGCGGCGAGCACGGGCTCCAGCACGTCCAGTGCGGCCCGCGCCGACAGTGCGCCGCGGTCGCGCAGCAGGTCGCGCAGGGTGCGGCCGGGCACGTACTCCATGGCGAGGAAAACGTTTCCGCCGTCCGCACCCTGGTCGAAGACGTTGACCACGTTGGGGTGGGTGAGCTTGGCGACCGCCTTGGCCTCGCGGATGAAGCGGGCGGTGAATCCCTCGTCCCCGGCCAGTTGGGGGTGCATCACCTTGAGGGCGACCACCCGGTCCAGCCGGGTGTCGGTGCCCTTGTAGACGGTGGACATCCCGCCGGTGGCGATGCGCTGCTCGACCCGGTACCGGTTGTCGAGCAGCGTACCGATCAGCGGGTCGTGCAGTGCCATGTCCACCCGGGGGAGTCTAGTGGGGCGGGCGGACGCCGGCCCCGGAGGACACCGCTCCGGGACCGGCTTGTGACATGCCCTACACGGACCGGAAGGCGGGCCGCTCGCGGCTGTCCAGGTCGGCGCGGCCGGCCATCGCGGAGGAGGCCTCGGCGTGGAAGCGGCGCGGGATGCGGCCGGCCCGGTGGGCGAGCCGGCCGGCCTCGGCGGCGTGCCGCATCGCCTCGGCCATCAGCACCGGGTCCTGAGCCCGGGTCACCGCGGAGGCGAGCATCACCGCGGAGCAGCCGAGCTCCATCGCCAGCGCGACGTCGGAGGCGGTGCCGGCGCCCGCGTCCAGGATCACCGGGACGCCGGCGTCCTCCACGATCAGCTGGAAGTTGTGCGGGTTGCGGATGCCCAGTCCGGAGCCGATCGGCGAGCCCAGCGGCATGATCGCCGCACAACCGACGTCCTCCAGCTTGCGGGCCAGCACCGGGTCGTCGTTGGTGTACGGGAGCACCGTGAAGCCGTCGTCGACCAACGTCTCGGCGGCGTCCAGCAGTTCGATCGGGTCCGGCAGCAGGGTGCGCTCGTCGGCGATCACCTCCAGCTTGACCCAGTCGGTGCCGAGCGCCTCGCGGGCCAGCCGGGCGGTCAGCACGGCCTCCCCGGCGGTGAAGCAGCCCGCCGTGTTGGGCAGGATCCTGATGCCGTTGCGGGTCAGTACGTCCAGGACGGAGCCCTGGGTGGTGGCGTCGACCCGGCGCATGGCCACGGTGGTCAGTTCGGTGCCGGAGGCGAGCAGGGCGCGCTCCAGGACCTCCAGGCTCGGCGCGCCGCCGGTGCCCATGATCAGCCGGGAGGAGAAGGCCGTCCCGGCGATGGTGAGAAGGTCGTCGGCCATGGTTCAGCCTCCCTGGACGGCGGTGAGGATCTCGATCCGGTCGCCGCTGTGCAGTGCCGTCGCGGACCACGAACTGCGCGGCACCACGGCCTCGTTGAGGGCGGCGGCGACACCGGTGTTGGCGGCGCTGACGGTGGCCACCAGTGCGGCGAGGGTGGTGGCGGCGGGCAGCCGTCGGGGCTCGCCGTTGACGGTCAGGGCGATGTCGGTCGGCGCGGTCTCGGCCGGAGTGGTCTCGGTCATGCGGAGGCCTTCGTGGTGGGGACGTCGGGGGAGAACCGGGTGGGAGTGAACGGCTTTGCCAGGTCCGGGACTTCGCCGGTCGCCAGGTAGTCGGCGAGCAGGTCGGCGGTCACCGGGGTGAGCAGCACGCCGTTGCGGTAGTGGCCGGTGGCGGCGACCAGCCCGGGCAGCGAGGTCGGGCCCAGCAGCGGGGCGTTGTCCGGCGAGCCCGGGCGCAGCCCGGCCGAGGTCTCCCGCAGCGGGAGTTCGGTGATGCCCGGGACCAACTCGTGTGCGTCGCGTAGGAGTTCGTACACACCGCCGGCGGTGACGGTGGTGTCGTAGCCCTGCTCCTCGGTGGTCGCGCCGACGACCAGTTCACCGTTCTCCCGGGGCACCAGGTACAGGTGTTGGCCGCGCACCACCGCGCGGACGTTGCGGGAGAGGAACGGCCGGTAGGCGTCGGGGACCTGGAGCCGCAGCACCTGCCCCTTCACCGGGCGGACCGGGGGCAGCACCCCCTCGGGCAGGCCCGGGAGCCGGTGGCTGTGCGGCCCGGCGGCCAGCACGACCTGGTCGGCTCCCAGGCTGTCCCCGGTGCTCAGCCGGGCGCCGGTGGCGCGGCCGCCGTCGACCAGCAGCTCGGCGGCCTCGGCCCGGTGCAGCAGCACCCCCGCCCGCTCGCAGGCGGCGACCAGGGCGGCGAGCAGCCGTCGCGGATCCACCTGGTGGTCGTCCGCGACGTGCAGGCCGCCGCGCACGCCGGGGGCGAGCATCGGCTCCAGCCTGCGGGCCTCCCGGCCGGTCAGCCAGCTGGATTCCAGGCCCAGCCGCTGGTGGAAGGCGTGCAGTTCGCGCAGTTCCTCGCGGTCGTCGGAGTCCAGTGCGACGGCGATGGTGCCGCAGCGGCGGTAGCCGGTGTCCAGGCCGCCGCTCGCCTCGGTGAGTTCGGCGGCGAAGGACCCGTACCGCTGGTTGGAGGCCGTCCCGAGGCGCAGCAGCGGCTCCTCGCCGTACTGCAGCTCGGTGACCGGGGCGAGCATCCCGGCCGCGACCCCGGCCGCGCCCCCGCCGTGGCAGGGGTCGACCACGGTCACGTTCCGCAGCCCGCGCTGCGCGGCGCGCCAGGCGACGGCGAGGCCGATGACGCCCCCGCCGATCACCAGCACGCCGGCGCGGCTGCCCGATGACGAGCGTGACAAAGCTGCTCTTCTCCCTTCGCCGGTATGACCCGGATCAGGTTCGGACGGTCGCGGGCCGTGCCAGCCCGCCTCTCAGCCCGGTTCGCCGGGCTCCCGTGTGGTGCCCCCACCTTAACGCCGGGGGGCGGCCCGGCCGAAGGGCCGTACGAGGAGTGGACGAGGGCCGGGACGGCCGCCGGGGCCCGCCCGGGCACTGAGTACAGTGACGGGCGTGGCAGAGCTGAGCGGAACGGACCAGGTGGTCGTCGTCGGAGCCGGGCTGGCCGGGGCGCAGTGCGCCCTGGAGCTGCGGCAGGGCGGGTGGCGGGGGCGGATCGCCGTGGTGGGCGAGGAGCCGCACGCGCCGTACGACCGGCCGCCGCTCTCCAAGGACGTGCTGCTCGGCAAGGCCGACGCCACCACCCTGGACATCGACTACGAGGGGCTCGGCATCGAGCTGCTCACCGGCCGCCGCGCCACCGGCCTCACCCCCGGCGTGCTGCACACCGACGGCGGCGACCTCCCGTACGACTCCCTGGTGATCGCCACCGGTGCCACTCCGCGCGTCCTGCCCGGGGCCGAGCGCGCCCACCTGCTGCACACCCTGGACGACGCCCTGGCGCTGCGCGCGCTGCTGCGTCCCGGCCTGCGGCTGGTGCTGGTCGGCGCGGGCTGGATCGGCGCCGAGGTGGCCACCGCCGCGCGCCAGGCGGGCTGCGAGGTCACCGTGGTCGAGGCCGGTCCGGCGCCGCTGCCGGGCGCGCTGCCGACCGAGATCGGCTCGGCGATGGCCGCCTGGTACGCCGAGGCCGGGGTCGAGCTGCGCTGCGGCGTCGGCGTGGCCGCCGTCGAGCCCGGGGCGGTGCTGCTGGCGGACGGCTCCCATCTGCCGGCCGACGAGGTGGTGGTCGGCATCGGCGCCCGGCCCGCGACCGGCTGGCTGGCCGGTTCGGGCGTCGAGCTGGACGCCTCCGGCGCGGTCCTGGTGGACGGGCGGCTGCGCACCACCCTGCCCGGGGTGTTCGCGGCCGGGGACTGCGTCAGCTACCCGTCGGCCCGCTCCGGCGCCCGGCTGGCCGTCCAGCACTGGGACCACGCGCTGCAGTCGGGCGGGGCCGCGGCCGCCGCCGTGCTCGGGGCGGACGAGCCGTACGACCCGGTGCCGTACTTCTGGTCCGAGCAGTTCGGGCGGATGGTCCAGTACGCGGGCCGGCACGCCGAGGGCGACGAACTGCTGTGGCGCGGCAGCCCGCAGGACGCCGGCTGGTCGGTGCTGTGGCTGCGCGACGGGGTGCCCGGCGCGCTGCTCGCGGTGGACCGGCCGCGCGACCTCACCCAGGGCCGGAAGCTGATCGAGCGGGGGGCGGCGCTGGACCGGGCCCTGGCGGCGGACCCGTCGGTCGCGCTCAAGTCGGCGCTCAGGGGGGCCACCGCTTAGCGCCGGGCCGCGCCGAGGTGGCAGTCTGGTGGCGTGAGCGAGATCGAAAGCAAGATTGAAGCCCTGGTCCCCGAGTGGATGTACCTCCCTGACATCTCCGAGCAGTGGGGGGTGCTGGTCACCGAGGTCCGGAACATGGTCAAGAAGGGCGAGCTGATCGCCGTCCGGCGGGGGCCGAACAAGTCGCTGCAGGTCCCTGCGGCGTTCATCGACGGCCCGGGCCTGGTCAAGCACCTGCCCGGCACCCTGACCGTGCTGCGCGACTGCGGGTACAACGACGTGGAGATCCTGGAGTGGCTCTTCACCGAGGACCCGTCGCTGCCCGGCAGCCCGATCCAGGCGCTGCGGGAGAACCGTGGCACCGAGGTCAAGCGTCGCGCCCAGGCGATGCTGATCTGATGGCGACGGACCCGCTGCGCGCCCGCCTGGCCGACGCCCGGCTCTACCTGTGCACCGACGCCCGCCGCGAGCAGGGCGACCTGGCCGAGTTCCTGGACGCGGCGCTGGCCGGCGGGGTGGACATCGTCCAGCTCCGCGACAAGGGCCTGGAGGCCAAGCAGGAGCTCGCGGCGCTGGAGGTCTTCGCCGACGCCTGCCGCCGCCACGGCAAGCTGCTGTCCGTCAACGACCGGGCCGACGTCGCCCACGCGGCCCGGCCGGACGTGCTGCACCTCGGCCAGGACGACCTGCCGGTGCCGGCCGCCCGGGCGATCCTCGGCGAGGACGTGCTGATCGGACGCTCCTGCCACGCCGAGTCCGAGGTGGACGCGGCGGTCGCCGAGCCGGGCGTGGACTACTTCTGCACCGGCCCGGTCTGGCCGACCCCGACCAAGCCGGGCCGCCCGGCGCCGGGCCTCGGCCTGGTGTCGTACGCGGCGAAGCAGGCCACCGACCGCCCGTGGTTCGCGATCGGCGGGATCGATCTCGGCACCGTGGACGAGGTGCTGGCCGCCGGCGCCCGCCGGATCGTCGTGGTCCGGGCCATCACCGCGGCGGACGACCCGCGGGCCGCCGCCGCCGAGCTCGCCCGCCGGGTGCGCGCGGCTTAGCGCCCTTCGGGGCCGCCGCCGTCAGTACTTGCGGACGGTGGCGGCCTCGGCCAGCGCCAGCAGCACCGTACGGGCCCGCTCGTCGGCGAGCGGCGCCGCCGCCAGCGCGGCCAGCGACTGGCCCATCAGCTCCTCGATCCGCTGCTCCACCAGCTCGGGCGCGCCACTGCGGGCGACCAGCCCGCGCAGCTCGGCGACCTCCTCGGCGGCCAGGTCCGGCGCGCCGAGCCGGGCGTCCAGGTGCCGGGCGTCGGCCTGCGGCAGGGAGCGCATCGCGTGGGCGACCAGCAGGGTGCGCTTGCCCTCGCGCAGGTCGTCCCCGGCGGGCTTGCCGGTGACGGCCGGGTCCCCGAAGACGCCGAGCAGGTCGTCCCGCAGCTGGAAGGCCTCGCCCAGCGGCAGCCCGAACGCCCCGAGCGCCTCGACCAGCTCCGGCCCGGCCCCGGCGAGCAGGGCGCCGACCTGCAGCGGCCGCTCGATGGTGTACTTCGCCGACTTGTAGTGCAGGACGGTCCGCGCCCGCTCCAACGCGCCCTCGTCGGCCGAGTCGCCGGCCACCGGCTCCAGCACGTCCAGGTACTGGCCGAGCATGACCTCGGTGCGCATCAGGTCGAACACCGGCTTGGCGGCCAGCACGGCGGCCGGGTCCAGGCCCGAGCGCAGGAACAGCTCGTCGCACCAGATCAGCAGCAGGTCGCCGAGCAGCACCGCGGCGGAGGCGCCGTACTGCTCGCGGTCGCCGCGCCAGCCGCTGTCCCGGTGCAGCGCCTCGAAGCGGCGGTGGACCGAGGGCAGGCCGCGGCGGGTGTCGCTGCGGTCCATCAGGTCGTCGTGCACCAGGGCGCTGGCCTGCAGCAGCTCCAGTGCGGCCGCCGCGTTGGCGATCCCCTCGCCCCCGGCCGCACCGCCGGCGGCGCGCCAGCCCCAGTAGCAGAAGGCCGGGCGCAGCCGCTTGCCGCCGTCCAGCAGGAAGTCGCGCAGGGCGTCGGCGGCGGGCACCAGCTGCGGCGAGATCTTGCCGAGCAGCGCGGACTGGCCGTCCATGAACGCGGCGAGGGCGGCGTTGACGCGCGTGCGGACGTCCTCCACGTCAATGGGGTTGGCCGGCCGGTTGCTGGACGAGGTCACGATGAGGCTCCGCTGGTTCGCTGGGGGTGCAGCAAGCGTAGCGGGGCGGCCGGGAACGGGCGTGCGAGCGGGCCGGTGGGGCCCGGGAGGCCGGACGGAACGGAACCGGAAGGGCGTCCACTACTTGTCCCGAATCGTGGAATCGAGTTGTCCGGCCCCTTCGGGGGCCGGATAACCTGCCAGCATGGCACTCGGCATCGCTTCCACGAGACCGGACCGCGCACTCACGGTCCGCGAGCTCCTGGCGGCCGGAAAGCGCTCCTTCTCCTTCGAGTTCATGCCGCCCCGCACCGAGGTCGGCGAGCAGAAGCTCTGGGACGCCATCCGTCGACTCGAACCGCTGGACCCGAACTTCGTCTGCATGACGTACGGTGCCGGCGGCTCCTCGCGCGAGCGCACCGTCAACATGGTCGGCCGGATCGCCACCGAGACCACGCTCACCCCGGTCGCCCACCTGACCGCGGTGGACCACTCGATCGCCGAACTGCGCAACATCATCGGCCAGTACGCCGACCAGGGAGTGCGGAACGTCCTGGCGGTCCGGGGCGACCCGCCCGGCGACCCGATGGGCGAGTGGGTCCGTCACCCGGAGGGCGTCACCTACGCGTACGAGCTGGTGGAGCTGATCAAGGGCATCGGCGACTTCTGCGTCGGCGTCGCGGCCTCGCCCAACATGCACCCGCGCTCGACCGACTGGGACGAGGACATCCGGCACTTCACCGCCAAGATCCGCTCCGGCGCCGACTACGCGATCACCCAGATGTTCTTCGAGGTGGACGACTACCTGCGGTTCCGCGACCGGGTCACCGCTGCGGGCTGCGAGACGCCGATCATCCCGGAGATCATGCCGGTCACCAACGCCAAGCAGCTGGAGCGCTTCCCCCAGCTCAGCGGCTCCGCCTTCCCGGCCAACCTGGAGGCCCGGCTGCGGGCCGTCGTCGACGACCCGGCGGCGCTGCGGGCGATCGGCATGGAGCACGCCACCGCGATGGCCGAACGGCTGCTCGCCGAGGGCGCGCCCGGCCTGCACTTCATCACGCTCAACCACTCGACGGCGACGCTGGAGATCTACCAGAACCTGGGGCTGCACCAGCGCCCGTAGGGCCGCGTTCACGAGCCCGTCATCGTTTCGCGGTGGCGGGCTCGGTCGTGTGCGGCCGGTGCCGTCGACGGCGGGAACGCGATGCGGTACCCCGGCCGTTGAACCGGTACAGTCGCCGCACACGCGCGGCGCGCGCGGGCACGCGACTGGAGGTAGCGCGCGGATGGGCATCGGATACCTGCTGCTGTACGTCGCGTTGGCGGTGGTGGCGCTCTGGCTGGTGGCCGAGGTGCTGCTGCAGAACCGGGCGCCGCTGCACTGGCGGGTGCTCGCCCTGGCCGGCTTCCTCGGCGTCGCCGTCGGGATGGGCCTCGGCTCGGTCGTGGTGATCGGCGCCGGAGCGGGCCTGTTCGCGGTCGGCCAGGCCTTCGTCACCCTGTCGGTCAAGAAGGGCTACCAGGCCGGCTGGTCCCTGCGGAAGGCCAACGGCAGCCTGCCCGGCCCGCTCGCCAAGGTGCCCCTGCTCGGCGCCCTGACCGGCGGCGCGGCGGTCGCGGCCACCGCGGCCGCGGAGGAGAAGCGGGTCGGCGAGGTCAGCGCGGTCGAGGAGGCCCCGGCCCCGGTCGCGGCTCCCGTCGAGGAGTCGGAGGCGGGGTCGGTGCCGGGCGCCGAGGAGACCCCGGTCGAGCAGACCGCCGCCTTCGAGATGCAGGAGCTGGCCCAGGACGGCATCTACGCCCCCGCCTACTACGAACAGCAGCAGGCCCAGCAGCCGCAGGACCCGTACGCCGCGGCCTACCAGTCCGGCTACGACCAGCAGCAGTGGCAGACCCAGCAGCAGCCCGCCTACGCCTACGACCAGCAGGACCCCTACGGCGGCTACTCGCAGCAGCAGGACCCGTACGGCGGCTACCAGCAGCAGCCCCAGGACCCGTACCAGGGCTACCCGCAGCAGGCCTGGGACCCGAACGCCCAGCAGCACCAGAACCAGCAGCAGAACCAGCAGCACTGGCAGCCCCAGCCGGACCAGCAGGGCCACGGCATCCCGCAGCAGCCGGCCTACGACCGGAGCGGCTACGGCCACCAGCAGCAGAACACCTGGCACCAGGGCTGAGGAGCGCCTCCTACGCCGGGCCGATGAGGTTGGCCGTGATGCAGGCCGACATGCCGACCCGGGCGAGCCCGCCACCGGGGTGGGCGGCGCCGCCGATCAGGTAGTGGCCCGGGTACTCCTCCGTGGCGGCCTGGAGGTAGGCACCGCGGGCGCCGGGCAGGGCCGGGCGGGGGACGGAGCCGAAGAGGGAGCCGTGCTCGCGCCGGGTGTCGGCCGGGGTGCGGACCACCCGCCACAGCACGCGCTCGCCGAGGCCGAGACCGGCCGCGTCCGCGTGGGCGAGCAGCTGGTCGGCGAACCGGTCGGCGGCGCCGGGGGCCGCCCAGTCGTAGGCCCTGGTGGAGGGGACGGTCGCGGTCAGGACGGCGGTGTGGTGGCCCGCCGGGTGCAGCGAGGGGTCGTCCGGTCGGAGCACCTGGACGGTCGGGCGTTCGGCGAGCGGGGCGCCCCGGTCGAAGATCCCGGCCCGTTCGGCGGCCGGATCGGCCGCGTGGACGACGGTGCGGTGCACGGTGCCCGCCGGGCGCTCCCCGCGCAGGGCCAGCAGCACCACGAACCGGCCGGGGATGTCGTCGGCGTGGTGCGCCGAGGCCGGCCGGTCGTCCGGGGTCCCGGCCGTGCCGGTCAGCTCGTGGTGCCGCACGTTGGCGTCCAGTGCGGAGATGACGACGTCCGCCTCGACCGGGCCCGCGGTGGTGTCGATCCCGCGGGCGCGGCCGTCCGCGGTGAGCACCTCCTCGCACCGGGTGTCGAAACGGAACTCGACCTTGCGCTGCTCGCAGCGGCGGTACACCGCGTCCGCCAGCGCGCGCAGGCCCCCCTTGACGTACCAGACGCCGAAGGACTGCTCCATGTACGGGAGCACGGTGGCCGATGCCGGGGTGCTCCGCGGGTCGAAGCCGAAGCGCAGCGCGTGCTCGGCCAGCAGGGCGGTCAGGCCCGGGTGGCCGCCGAGCTCTCGGGCGGCGACGTCGGAGAGCGTCCATCGGCCGGTGGGCCGCAGCCGGGCCAGGCCGCGCCGGGGCGGGACGGGGTACGGGTCGGTGTGCAGCGGTGTGGGGTCGGCCGGGAGCGGCTCCTCCAGCAGGGGGCGGCGGGTGGCCTCCCAGACCGTCCGGCCGCGGTTGATCATCGCGTTCCAGCGCTCGCCCGAGCCGGCCCCGAAGGCGGCGTCCAGGGCCTGGCCCACGCCGCCGCGGGAGGCGTTGGGCAGGGCGAGGTCACTGCCGTCCGGGAACAGGTGCCGGCTCTCCGGGTCGACCGGCGCCAGGCCGACCAGGTCCTCCAGCGGCTCCCGGCCGGTCTTCAGTGCGAGGTCGCGGTAGACCGCCGGCAGGGTGAGCAGGCCCGGCCCGGTGTCGAAGGCGAAACCGTCGCGCTCGTACCGGCCGACCATGCCGCCGTACGTGCCGCTCGCCTCGCAGACCGTCACCCGGTGACCGAGGGTCGCCAGCCGGGAGGCCGCCGCGAGCCCGCTCATTCCTGCGCCGATGATGACGATCCGTGCCATGGCACCCGATCCTAGGGCGCCGCTAGCGCCGGCCTGCGAAAGCCCCCTCGGCGGCCGCCTTGGCTGCCCTGCGCTCGCGGCGGCGGGCCCGGAACGCCCGGACCCGGCTGATCGCCAGCCGGACCAGCAACAGGCCGACCGCCAGCAGCACCGCGGCGATCGAGGCGGCCACCCACGGGTGGAAGATCGCCAGGGTGACCAGGCCGGCCACCGAGAGGTCCTCCAGCAGGCTGACCACGATGTTGCTGGCCGGTTCGGGCGAGGTGTTGACGGCCATCCGCAGCGAGGCCTTGACCAGGTGGGTGACCAGGGCCGTGGTGCCGCCCATCGCCCCGGCCGCGACCTCGCTGAGCGAGCCCGGGTCGTTGCCCGCGATCAGCACGCCGACGACGGCGCCGGCGATCGGCCGGATCACGGTGTGCACGGCGTCCCACACGGTGTCCACGTACGGGATCTTGTCGGCGACCGCCTCCAGCAGGAACAGCACGGCCGCCGCGGCCAGCACGTCGGTGCGCTCCAACGCGTGCGGCACCGACTCCGCCCCGGCGAACCGGCCCAGCAGGCCGAGCAGCAGCACCACCGCGTACGCGTTGATGCCGCTGGCCAGACCACTGGTGAAGATCAGCGGCAGGACCGTCATCGCGTCCCCCTCCTCGCTCTCCCGGGTGCTCCGGCCCCGGCCGGGACCGCCCGGCCCCGGCCGTACCGTACCGGGACCCGGGACGCCGCGGACCACCGCCGCGGTTCCGCGCCCGGCGGGAACGGGGCCGACTGAGTACGGGTACTCAGATCCGCGGTTGAGTACGTCAGCGGATGGCCTCCGACCTGCTGGGACGGGAGAGTGGTGGCACCCGGGAGGACGGCGCGTCGGGCGCCGGCCGCCCGGGTGGCGGATCCGTCCGTTCCCCCGGCCGGGAGGGCTCGGGGGGACGGCTGCCGGATCCGCGAACGGGCGCCGGTCTCGGGCCCCGCACCGCCGGCACGGGGCGGCGGAGCGGGCCGGGGGGAGGCCGGTCACCGAACGGGGGAGAACGGGGGGAGTTCGCCACCGCCGCCCGGTGGGAGGTGGGCGGGGCGACGGCAGACGGCGGCGGCGCGGACCGGGGGGACCGCGTCCGCCGCCGGTACGCCCGTTCCCGGGGCCGGATTGTCAGTGGTGCGGTTCACGATGGGAGAGCACGGACCACCCGGTCCGCGCGCTGCCTCGGAACGGGGGAGACCATGACCATCAGCCATCCTGAGCCCGTCACCGCCCGCCTCCACTCCGCCGCCCTCCCGCACGTGCCCGGCCCCGCCGGTGTCCGCCCCGCCGGGCGGGACGTCCACCCGGTGCTGCGCCGGACCGCCGCGCCGCCCGCCGCCCTCGACCTGCTCGCCGACGCGCACCGGACGCTGGCCCGCGCCCGCGCGCTGGAGGACCCGCTGGAGCGCTACGCCACCGCCCACCTGGCCGCGCTGCGCACGGTGGCGGCCGTACTGGCCGTCCGCGGACGGCCGGAGAAGAACCCGCGACGGCGCAAGGCCATCCGCAGCGCCTGGGAGGTGCTGCCCGAGGTGGCCCCCGAACTGTCCGAATGGGCGCTCTACTACGGCGCCGGAGCCCGCCGCCGGGCCGCCGCGGAGGCCGGCATCCGAAGCGCCGCCACCACCCGCGACGCGGACGACCTGATCCGCAACTCGGCCCTGTTCCTGCGCCTGGTCGAGCGCCTGCTCGGCCTGCACCCGGCCCCGCCCGCACCCCGGCTGCCGCTCGACGGCGAGGAGCCGGGCGGGGCGGGCGAAGCCGCCACCCGTCAGGCATAAGGTGGAGACAACCTGATCGATCTGCACGTGCCAAGGAGCCCCACCTTGTACCCGACGCGTCCCCGCAGCGCCCTGCGTACCGCCGTGGTCTGGGAGGTGGTGCGGACAGCCCTGGAGAAGCGGGCGGCCGAGCTGGACCAGCCGGTGCTGGACGTGGTGGACACCGGCGGCGGCACCGGCAACTTCGCCGTGCCGGTGGCCAAGCTCGGCCACCGGGTCACCGTGGTCGACCCGAGCCCGGACGCCCTGTTCGCGCTGGAGCGCCGGGCCGCCGAGGCCGGGGTGACGGACCTGGTCCGGGCCGTCCAGGGCGACACCCAGACGCTGCCCGAGCTGGTCGCCCCCGGCACGGTGGACGCGGTGCTCTGCCACGGCGTGCTGGAGGTCGTGGACGACCCGGCCGAGGCGCTGGGCAGCCTGGCCGCCACCCTGCGCAAGGGCGGCCTGGTCAGCCTGCTGGCCGCCAACCGCAACGGCGCGGTGCTGGCCCGAGCGCTGGCCGGCCACTTCACCGAGGCCCGTACGGTGCTCTCCGCCGTCGACGGCCGCTGGGGCGAGCAGGACCCGATGCCGCGCCGCTTCACCGGCGAGGAGCTGGGCCGGCTGGCCGAGGGCGCGGGCCTGCGGGTCGAGTCGGTGCACGGGGTGCGGGTCTTCGCCGACCTGGTGCCCGGAATCCTGGTGGACACCGAGCCGGGTGCCATGGAGGCGCTGCTGAAGCTGGAGGAGGCCGCCGCCGCGCAGCCCGCCTTCCACGCCGTGGCCACCCAGCTGCACCTGCTGGCCACCCTGGCCTGAGCCCCCCTCGCGGAGCGCTCCTGAACACCCTGGGACCCCCGCCCGCCGCCGTACGGTTCGCACCCCGTACGGCGGCGGTTCGCTTCCCGGACGGCCGTCGGACTCCCTCCCCCCGCACGGGCGCGCCCGCGAAGCTCCCCAGCTCCGGACCGATTCCATCGGACCGGGCACTTGTCCGAGTCGTCCGGCGTTCAGCAGGGTGCGGCCCCGCCCGGTCGAAGTGGCCCGGCCCACGCGGCGCAGACCACCCCGTAACGGGCCCACGGACCGTATGATCTGGGTAAAGCCGGAAAGCATGACAGCCGGACGCGTGGGGCATATGGACGACACGGGCCGGGTCCCCCGCACGGGCGTCCCACCGCATGCCCAAGGCTGATTGGACTGGCCTCCCCGACCGGGGTGGCGGACCGGTCGCACCCGCGACCGACGAGTAGGAGGACTCCGTGCCGCTCTCGGAGCACGAGCAGCGACTGCTCGACCAGATGGAGCGAGCGCTGTATGCCGAAGATCCCAAATTCGCGTCGGCGCTCGAGGGAACCGGGCTGCGCACCTACACCCGTCGGCGGGTCTACCTGGCCGTCGCCGGATTCGTGGTGGGGGTCGGCCTGCTGATGGGCGGCATGGTCGTTCCGGACCAGATCTGGGTCAGCATCGTGGGGTTCCTGGTGATGCTCGGGTGCGCGGTGTTCGCCGTGACCGGCTGGCGCCGCGGGCCCGCGAGCCAGGGCTCCGGCCCCCGCCAGGCCGCCGCCCCGCGCCGCAAGGCCGGGATGATGGACCGGGTGGAGCAGCGCTGGCAGCGCCGCCGGGACGAGCAGACCGGCGGCTTCTGAGCCGTACGGGTCAGGGCGGGGAGAACAGGACCGCGTCAGGGCCACTGAGGACCGTTGCGAACGAGAGCCGGGGCGGGGCAGTCGATCGACTGCCCCGCCCCGGCTCTCGTATGTCCCGTCAGGCCCCGGGACCGGACCGCTTGCGCCGGGTGAACACCCGCCGCACCGGCCCGGTGACCGCCTCCACGGCCCGGCCGGTGCGCGTGGCGACGGCCGTCCGGGCCGCCCGCACCGCGTCGGAGATCCGCCACCACAGCTGGGCCGAGGACGGCGGCAGCAGCAGCGCCCGGATCCGGCCGCGGCGGCCGGCGTCGGCCTGCAGTGCGCGCCGGGCGGTGCGGACGTCGGCGGCCAGCGGCGCCGTGGTGACCTGCCCGGCCGGGGCGTAGAGCACCCGCTCGGTGGCCAGCGCCAGTCGCCCGGCGGCGGCCGCCGCCTCCGCGTCCAGGTGCGCCGTCTCGGTGATCCGCCGGGCGGCCGAGCGCGGAGTGCGTGACTCGTCCGGGGGAATTCCGAGGTCCCAGGCGGAGTCGACCAGCTCGTCCCAGGCGGCCAGCACCTGGGCGTCGGTGAGCTCGGTCGGGCCGTCCCCGCCGGGCCGGCGCCGCCCACCACCGCCGAGCCGGCGACGGCGTACGGCGGTGCGCCAGAACATCGGGATGAGCAGCAGGGCGATCAGTGCCAGCACCACCCCCAGGGTGCCGAGCACCTGCCCGGACAGCAGCCAGGACTCCTCGGCGGCCTGGCTGACGGCCTTGCCCTTGGGGCCGCAGTCGCCCAGCTGGCGCTGCTTGGCGGTGCAGTCCGAGCTGCTGGACGGCGCCGGGGCGGCGGCCGCGCTGGTCGCCGCGACGGTCGGCTGCTGGGTGGGCGCAGTGGTCGGGGCGCTGGACGCCTCGGTGTACCGGGCCGGGACGCCCCGGCTCGGGGTCGGTTCGAAGCGCATCCAGCCGTAGCCGGAGAAGTACAGCTCGGGCCAGGCGTGGTACATCCGGCCGGTGACCGAGTAGTTCCTGCCGTCCTTGGTGTCGCCGGGGGTGAAGCCGACCGCGACCCGGGCCGGGATCTTCAGCACCCGGGCCATCGCCGCCATGGTGGAGGCGAAGTGCACGCAGAAGCCCCGGCGGTCGCGCAGGAAGACGGCGATCGCGTTGCTGCCGGTGCCGCCCTCGACCGAGGTGTCGTACTTGAACTGCGGGCCGGTGAACCAGTTCACCAGGGCCGTCGCCCGGTCGTAGTCGGTGCGGGCGTTGGCGGTGACGGCCCTGGCCTGGTCGGCGACCACCGACGGCAGGTCGGAGGGGAGGGCGGTGTAGTGCTCCCGGACGTCCTGGGGCGCGGGCGGCGCGGCGCGCAGCTCGTCGGCGGTGGGCCGCAGGTCCAGCGCGCTGACCTGGTAGTGCAGCCCGCGGATCGGCTTGTCGTTGGCCGGTACCACGGTGCGGGTCATCGGGTCGAGCTTCCAGTCGTCGCGCTCGGGGACCTTGACCGAGGCGGCCGGGTACGGCATCGGCAGCCAGCTCTTCTCCAGCTGGTCGCTGACCCGGAAGTCGCCCTCGATGTGGGGGACGTTGGGGTCGTGCAGGCCCTCGGGGGCGGGCAGGGTGGCCGGGAGGGCGGTGACCACGGTGCTGCTGAGCTTCCAGTTGGTGCCGTCGAACTGGTCCAGCGAGCCGGTGCGCAGGTAGGTCTGCTCGGCGAGGTCGCTGTCCAGGGTGTAGCTGAGCAGCTCGTTGTTGCTCGGCTTGGTGATCGCGGACTCCAGGCTGACCAGCGGGTCGAGGCTGGTCGCCACGCTGCCCCCGGGGCCGCCGCCGGACGACCCGCCGGAGCCGGAGTCCAGCAGCCCGAGGTCCCAGCGGGGCAGGAAGACCGGCAGCAGCAGCGCCAGCGCCAGCGCCAGGACGCCGACCTGCTGGCCGCCCAGGCTGACCTGGCTGGAGGTCACCGTGCCGCGTGCGCCGCCGCGGAAGACCCGGCCCCAGCGGGAGACCCGGTCCTGGCCCTCGGCGAACAGCAGCGCCAGGTAGCCGGCCGCGGCGAGGCAGAACCAGACCCAGCTGCCGTGCTCCCCGGCCAGGCCGTTGCCGATCGAGAACAGCGCCAGCAGCGGCAGGCCGGCCAGCGCCGCCCGCCGGTAGGTCACCGCGATGGTGTCCACCAGCACGGCGATCAGGCCGACCGCGGAGACCAGGATCAGCCGCAGGCCGGCCGTCGGCGGGGCCGGGATGGCGTACTGCCCGATGTCGTCGACGCCGGAGGAGAACACCCGGCCCAGCACGCGCAGCGCGTCCGCCCCGGGGAGCACACCCGCGGTCATCCCGGAGCCGGCGAAGCCGATCAGCATCAGCAGGAGCAGCACCAGCAGCTGGGCCACCGGCACCGACCAGCGGTACAGCGGGGAGCGGCGCATGCCCACGCCGACCGCCGAGACCACCCCGACGACCAGGACGGCGTGGGTGAGCCAGCTGCGGGTGGTCAGCAGCGGCAGCATGCACAGCGAGGCGAGGGCGGTGGCCAGCGCCGAGTAAACGGTCAGTTTGGCCCGGGTGGTCACGCGCCGGCCTCTTCTCGGTAGGGGGCGGTGGTCTTGGCGCCGTCGGCGGCCCGCCACAGGTCCGGCAGGGAGTCGCCGGCCCGGACCGGCAGGACCGTCCAGCCGGCCGCGCGCAGCTCGCGGACCCGGTCGCGGAACGGGTCGCCGCCGGTGTCGGGGGCGATCATCCGCAGGCCGGCCCAGGTGCCGGTGTCGAGGAGGAAGGCGATGGCCCCGCCGGTGCGGCTGCGCAGCCGGGCCAGCCGGGCGGCCTGCGCCCCGTCCAGGTCGCCGAGGACGGCGACCAGCAGGCCCTCACCGCCAGCCCGCAGCGGCTCCTCGGCGCGGGAGAGCCCGGCGCCGTCGGACAGGTCGGCGACCGCGAGGGCGTCCAGGATCAGCCCGGAGGTGTCGGCGGCGAGGTTCTGGCCGCCGGTGCCCGGCCCGGGCACCCACTGCCCGGTGTCGGTGAGCAGCTGGGTCTGGTAGCCGCGCTCCAGCAGGTGCACTGCGACGGAGGCGGCGCAGCTGACCGCCCACTCGAAGGAGGAGGCCGGGCCGCTGCCCCGGTGGCCCACCTCACGGGTGTCCAGCAGGACGGTGGCGCGGGCCTTCTGCGGCTGCTCCTCGCGGCGCACCATCAGCTCGCCGTACCGGGCGGTGGAGCGCCAGTGCACCCGGCGCAGGTCGTCGCCGGGACGGTACTCGCGCAGGATCACGTCGTCGTCCCCGGCCAGCGCCAGCGTACGGGCGTGGCTCTCGCCCTGGCCGATCCACTCGCCGGTCAGCCGCACCTGCGGCAGCGCCTGGACCTGCGGGACGACGGTGAGCACGTCGGAGGCGGAGAAGCCGCGGTTGACCTCGCACATCCCGAACGGGTCGGACAGCCGCAGCTGCAGCGGCCCGAGCGGGTAACGGCCGCGCAGGTCGGAGCGGACCCGGTAGGAGACCTCGCGGAAGCCGCGCGGCTCCACCCGGTCCAGCACGAAGCGCGGGCGCGGCCCGAGCACGTACGGCACCTTGTCCTCCAGGAGCAGCAGCCCGGTGGGCACCCGGGAGACGTTGTCCACCCGCAGGTGGACGCGGGCCTCCTGGCCGGCGATCGCCCGGTGCGGGCTGAGCCGGCGTCCGCTGGCCACCCGGTAGCGGGTGTTGGCCACCACCAGGGCGGCGGCCAGCGGCAGCGCGGCGAGCAGCACGCCGACCCGCAGCAGCGCGTCCTGGTCGAGCACGTAGGCGCAGACCACCGCCGTCAGACCGGCCGCCAGGAAGGAGCGGCCCCGGGTGGTGAGGCCGCGCAGCCCGGCCCGCAGTCCGCCGGTCTGATCGGATGAGGCCACCTCAGCCCCTCCGGCCGGCCGGGCCGCCCTGGGGACGCGGCAGCGGCAGCCGGGCGACCAGGTCGGTCACGATCTGCTCGGCGCTGCGGCGGCCGAGCTGGGTCTCGGCGGTCGGCATCAGGCGGTGGGCGAGGACCGGGACGGCCAGGCGCTGGATGTCGTCCGGGGTGACGTAGTCGCGCCCGTCCAGCGCGGCGGCGGCGCGGGCGGCCCGGACCAGGTGCAGGGTGGCGCGCGGCGAGGCGCCCAGCCGCAGTTCCGGGCTGGTGCGGGTGGCGCCGACCAGGTCGACGGCGTAGCGGCGGACCGGGTCGGCGATGTGCACGGTGCGGACCAGCTCGACCAGCTTGAGGATGTCGGCGGCGTGCGCGACCGGCTGGAGGTCGTCCAGCGGGTTGGCGCCGCCGTGCACGTCGAGCATCGCGAACTCGGCCTCGGGGCTGGGGTAGCCGATCGAGATCCGGGCCATGAAGCGGTCCCGCTGGGCCTCCGGGAGGGGGTAGGTGCCCTCCATCTCGACCGGGTTCTGGGTGGCCACCACCATGAACGGCGAGGGCAGCTCGTAGCTGGTGCCGTCGATGGTGACCTGGCGCTCCTCCATGGACTCCAGTAGCGCGGACTGGGTCTTGGGCGAGGCGCGGTTGATCTCGTCGCCGACCACGATCTGGGCGAAGATCGCGCCCGGGCGGAACTCGAAGTCGTGCCGCTGCTGGTCGTAGATGTTGGTGCCGGTGACGTCCGAGGGCAGCAGGTCGGGGGTGAACTGGATGCGGCGCACGGTGCAGTCCACGGACCTGGCGAGCGCCTTGGCCAGCATGGTCTTGCCGACGCCGGGTACGTCCTCCAGCAGCAGGTGGCCCTCGGCGAGCAGCACGGTCAGGGCGATCCGGACCGCCTCCGGCTTGCCCTCGATCACGCTCTCGACGTTGGCGCGGACCCGGTCCACGACCGCGGCGAGCTCGGGGAGCCCGATCCGCTGGTGCCCGTTCGCCCTCTGTTCGCCCCCCGCAGGACTGCCGAGACCGGCCTGATCGCTGTAGCTCGTCACCCGTTTACGCTCCCTGGCACGCTGCGCCCGCCCCACCCGAGGCCGGACCCCACCCCATGCTTGACGCGACCGCCCCGGGGGCGGTTCCGATGGAGGATCCGGCGCCGGGTTGGCGGCCTGCGGCCCGGCCGCCCCAGGTGGTTCGGGGTCTGACCGGCAGGCGCATTCTCCCCCGCGCGGCGGCCAGAAGTCACCATTCGGCCGCCGCCGAATGCCGGCGGGCGGAACGCGTCAGCGGATCTCGCGCAGCAGCCCGGTGTGGACGTCGAAGACGAAGCCGCGGACGTCGTCGGTGTGCAGCAGGAAGGGGGAGGTGCGGACCCGCTGCATGGACTGGCGGACGTCGCCGTCCAGGTCGACGAAGGACTCCACCGCCCACTGCGGGCGCTGGCCGACCTCCAGCTCCAGTTCGCGGCGGAAGTCCTCGGTGAGCCCGAGCAGGCCGCAGCCGGTGTGGTGGATCAGCGCGATCGAGCGGGTGCCCAGGGCGCGCTGGCTGATGGTCAGGGACCGGATGGTGTCGTCGGTGACGACCCCGCCGGCGTTGCGGATGACGTGGGCGTCGCCCAGTTCGAGGCCGAGCGCCGCGAACAGGTCGAGGCGGGCGTCCATGCAGGCCACCACGGCGATCTGCTGGACGGGGCGGGCGTCCATGCCGCCGTCCCGGAAGGTCACCGCGTACGCGCGGTTGGCCGTGACGAAGCGGTCGATGATGGTCGGTCTCGGGGAGTCGGCAGCGGCGTTCGGCGTTGGTCCGTCGGGAGTCACTGTCATGGTGGCGACGTTAGTGCGAACCGGGGCCGCACGGTGGGGCTGAGGGCTACAGAACGCGCCGCTGTGATCGAGCGCATAGCGACAACGGCACGGTTTGTCCGGTCTGGTCCCGGAGTGGGTTCGTGCCCGGTCGCTCGACGGGGCGCGCGGCGGTCGCCGGGGGCCCCCGGCCGGCGGCCCCGCCGGGCCGCCCCCACGGCCCGCGACCTGCGGTGATCCGTACCGCCGCCCGGGTGGTGCGCCGGAGCGGACCATTGACTCGAAGGGCCCGCGCGATAGAGTTGCGGCGCGTTGGAGCACACCCGCCGGAACCCGTCAACCGGGCGTCGTCCGTGCGGTGTGGCCCGTCCGATGCGGCCCGTGGCCTCCACCCGCTCCGTGTTCACCTGGCGCACCTTCCCCGGTGCCGGGCGGTCACGACCTTCCCCCTGAGCGGGCGGGGACCACGGGCCGCGTCGTCGTGCCGACGGGCGGTGGGCGAGAATGGTCGGAGCTCCCGGACGACGGGCTGCTCCGCACCGAGGAAGGGCGCCACCGCGCATGACCACCAACGAACCGGGTCCCAAGCACGTTCCGGTGATGCTGCAGCGGTGCATGGACGCGTTGGCCCCGGCGATCTCGCGGCCCGGCGCCGTGGTGGTGGACGCCACCCTCGGCCTCGGCGGTCACAGCGAGGCGCTGCTGACCCAGTTCCCGGAGGTCCGGCTGATCGCGGTGGACCGCGACCCGCAGGCGCTGAAGCTGTCCGGTGAGCGGCTGGCCCCGTTCGGGGACCGGGCGACCCTGGTGCACGCGGTGTACGACGAGATCCCCGAGGTGCTGGAGCGGCTGGGCATCGACCGGGTGGACGGCGTGCTGTTTGACCTCGGCGTCTCCTCGATGCAGCTGGACGAGGCCGACCGCGGCTTCGCCTACGCGCAGGACGCGCCGCTGGACATGCGGATGGACCAGACCCGGGGGATCAGCGCGGCGGAGGTGCTGAACACCTACAGCCACGGCGACCTGGCCCGGATCCTCAAGGTGTACGGCGAGGAGCGGTTCGCCGGGAAGATCGCCTCGGTCATCCTGCGGGAGCGGGCCAAGGAACCGTTCACCAACAGCGCGCGTCTGGTCGAGTTGGTGCGCAACGCCATTCCGGCGGCGACCCGCCGGACCGGCGGGAACCCGGCCAAGCGGACCTTCCAGGCGCTGCGGATCGAGGTCAACGGCGAGTTGGAGGTCTTGGACCGGGCGATCCCGGCCGCGCTGGACGTCCTCGCGCTCGGCGGCCGGATGGTGGTGATGTCGTACCAGTCGCTGGAGGACCGGCTGGTGAAGCAGTACTTCGCGGCCGGGGCGACCAGCACCGCCCCGCCGGGGCTCCCGTTCGTCCCGGAGGAGCATCAGCCCTGGCTCAAACTGATCACCCGCGGTGCCGAGCTGGCCACCGAGGAGGAGATCGAGGAGAACCGGCGCGCCGCGCCCGTGCGGCTGCGGGTGGCGGAGAGGATCAGGGACCGAAGCAAGCGGGGCTGAGGATCGGTTCCGGCGGGGTCCGAAGGGCGGAGGAGAGCAGTGGGGCCGGTGGCCGGTGAGGTCCGGGCGGGGCGGGGAGGACTCCCCGGGCAGGGCAGGGCGCGGATCACGGTCCGGCCGGGGCGGCGCCCGGTGCGGGGGCGCACGCCGTTCGCGGTGCTCGTGGTGGTGCTGCTGGCGGCGGGGCTGCTCGGGCTGCTGGCGCTGAACACGGCTCTCAACGAGGGCTCCTTCGAACTGTCCCGGCTGCAGAAGCAGACCACCAAGGCGACCGACGAGCAGCAGAGCCTCCAGCTCGAGATCGACCAGAGTTCGGCGCCGGACGCGCTGGCCAAGCGGGCCGGCGAGCTGGGCATGGTCCCGGCCGGTGGGATGGCCTTCCTGGACGTGCCGAACGGCGGCAAGGTGGTCGGCACGCCCGGCCCGGCGCAGGACAGCCCGCCGGTGAAGAAGTCGACGGTCGATCCGTGGCCGGTGAAGCCCTCGCCCGGGGCCCAGGGCCCGGCGCAGGCCCAGCCCCCGGCGCAGTCCTCGGCCCAGCCGAGCGGCTCCCCGAGCCCCCAGCCGTCGACGCAGCAGGCGCCCGCGCCGCCGACCCCGGCGGCCTCGGCCGGGGACTCGGTGATCCAGCTCAACCCGGTGTCACCCGCGCCGGCCCAGCACGGGGGTGGTACCCGATGACGACGCCTCGTCAGCCGTCCGGTTCTGGCTCCGGTTCCGGATCGGGCTCCGGCCGTCGGCAGCCGCCGCGCGCCGGTGCGGCC
>NZ_JPRF03000037.1 GCF_001188955.3 Kitasatospora aureofaciens
CGGCGAAGGGGACGGCGGCGGCGCCGGCCGCGCTGAGCGCGAGCACCGGGCCGGCGAACGGCCGTAGCAGTCGGGCCCGTTCGGCCGGGTCGGGGGCGTTCGCGGCGAGCCCGGCGGCGCAGCGGGCGGCGGCGGCCACGTCGCGGTGGAGTTCGACGGTGCCGAGCTGGCCGGTGAGCGAGCGGACCAACTCCGGGTCGGCGGCGTCGGCGAGGGCGCGCTGGAGGTAGCGGGCGGCGTCGTCCCAGTGGCCGTCGGCGGCGGCCTCCCGGGCGGCGGTGCGCAGCACCGGGACGGCCCAGTCCAGTCCGGTGGTGCCGGAGGACATCAGGTGTTCGGCGGTGCGGGCGGCGGGGGCGCCGAGCCGGGCCAGCAGCGCGGCGGCCCGCTCGTGCAGGGCGACCAGGACGCGCGGGTCGGTGCGGGCCAGGACGGCGGTGCGGACCAGCTCGTGCCGGAAGGTCTCGGGCGGGCCGGGCTCGATCAGGTCGGTGCGGTGCAGCGCCTCGCGGGCCTCGTCGGCGAGCAGTTCGCCCTGTCCGGTGAGCAGGGCCGCGGTGGCGAGGTCGGCGTCGGCGCCCAGCACGGCGAGGCCGGTGAGCAGTTCGGCGGCCCGGGGGTGGCTCTGCCGCAGCCAGCTGAGGGTGGTGTCGGCGAGGGTGCCGGCGCCGATCCTGAGCACCTTGTCGAGGTCGGGCGAGCCGGGCGAGATCCGGGCGGCGGCCAGCCGGGCGGTGAGTTCCTCGACCACCAGCGGGTTGCCCCGGGAGAGGTTGTGGCAGACGGCGGCGAGTTCCGGGTCGACCGGGGCGTCGAACTCCTCGGCGACCCGCTCGGCCACGCAGCTGTCGCAGAGCGGGCCGGGGGTGAGGGTGCGGGCGTGGCGCAGGGCGGCGAGTTCGGCGGCCAGCGGGTCGGCGGCCTCGTCGGCGGTGCTGGCGAGCAGGGCGACCGGGAGGCCGTCGAGCCGGCGGGCGAGGTAGGAGAACCACTGCCGGGACTCCTCGTCGGCCAGGTGGAGGTCGTCCACGGCCATCACCACGGGTGTCCGGGATGTGAGCGAACGGGCCGCGTGGAAAAGGTTGTTCAGCACCCGTTCGCGCCCGTTTCCGGTGCTTTCGGAACCTGCCGGGAGGGCCCCCGGGTCGACGCCCGGAAGGGCCGCCGGAAGGGCTTCGGCGAGGAATTCCCCGGGTGATTCGCCCAGGAATTGCGAGGCCGCCGCCGAAGTTCTTGTCATGCGCATGAAAGGATCGAAGAGCTGGCGCACGACGCCGTACGGAAAGTCCCGCTCGTTGTCGTGGCAGCGGGCCCGCAGCACCACCGCCTCGCCCGGCATCCGGGCCAGCGCGGCCCGCAGCAGAGCACTCTTCCCGATCCCCCGCGGGCCCCTGACCAGCACGACCGCGGACCGGCCGGCGCCGGCACCCGCCACCGCACGTGCCAGCTCCGCCAGCTCCGTCTCCCGGTGCAGCAAAACCCCAGTCGGCACCGCAACCCCCCGTCGTACCTTCGCGCGGACACACCAGTATCGCCCTCCGCACCCCCCTGTCAACGCTCCGGCCGAATACGTACGGCACTACGTACCGCCCCAGTGGAATACGCAATTCCGCGCGATGCGTAGGTCGACGGCCCCGCCGAATATGCAGTATGTACATCGCTTTTGACGCCGTGTTCGAATACTCGCAACGACTTGTGAACACAGGGGGATGACTTATGGAGCGTCCGCGGCTCAAGGCCCATTTCCTCACCGAGACGGTGGGAGAAAAGGTCTTCCTGCTCGGAGAGGGGCAGGACTACCTCGTCCCGGGAGCCGCCGCGGTGCGCCTCCTGCCCTACCTGGACGGACGGCGCACCGTCGCCGAGATCCTCCAGGAGCTCGGCGGCGAGGTCGGACTCGGCCAGGCGCTGACCGCGCTGCGCCGCTACGAGGCGGCCGGGCACCTCGCCGAGGGCCGGCCCGCCCTGCCCGACCACGTGCTCGCCTACTGGGACGCCCAGGGCGTCGACCCGGCCGTCGCGCTGGAGGCCGCCCGGGCCACCGAACTGCTGGTGCTCGCACTCGGCGCCGCCGAGGCCGCCCCGCTGGTCGACGCGCTCACCGCCACCGGCCTGCGAGCCCGCGCCGTCACCGAGGACGACGCCGTCGCGGCCGGCCCGGACACCCTGGTCGTCGCCCTCACCGACGACTACCTCGACCGTGCCCTGGAGCGGCTGAACACCGCCCGGCTCGCCGACGGCCGCCCCTGGCTGCTCGCCAAGCCCACCGGCACCTCCCCCTGGCTCGGCCCGCTGCTGCGCCCCGGCGAGACCGGCTGCTGGAGCTGCCTGGCCCAGCGGATCAGCGGCAACCGCCAGGTCGAGCGCTACCTGGCCGGCAAGCGCGGCGAGACCGTGCCGCTGCACCCCACCCGCGCCGCGATCCCGGCCGGCCCGGCGATGACCGCCCAGCTGCTCGCCACCGAGGCCGCCCGCATCCTGGCCGACGAGTGCTGCTCCGCGCTCTCCGGCACCATGGTCAGCCTCGACCTCAACACCCTGCAGACCACCGAGCACACGCTGGTCCGCCAGCCCCAGTGCCCGAGCTGCGGCGACCCGAAGCTGCTCACCGAGCGCAGCCCCAAGGTCGTCCTGCAGCCCAGCCCCGCCCGGCACACCACCGACGGCGGCTACCGCGTCCAGGCCCCGCAGTTCACCTACGACCGGCTCAAGCACCACATCAGTCCGCACCTGGGCGCGATCACCCGCCTCGGCGCGCACGAGGACACCGGCAACGGCATCACCTACAGCTTCACCGCCGGCCACAACTTCGCCATGGTCAACGACAACATGGACCTGCTGCGCCGCAACATGCGCGGCCAGAGCGGCGGCAAGGGCCGCTCCGAGATCCAGGCCAAGGTCAGCGCGATCTGCGAGGCGATCGAGCGCTACTCGGCGGTCTGGCGCGGCGAGGAGCCGGTGGTGCGGGCCGCCTACCGCGACCTCGACCCGGCCGTCGCCGTCCACATGGACGCCCTGCTGCAGTTCTCCGACGCCCAGTTCGCGAACCGCGCCGAGTGGAACGCCGACCCCAAGCACCGGCTCCACCTGGTCCCCGACCCGTTCCCGGTCGACGCCGAACTGGACTGGACCCGTGCCTGGTCGCTCACCCACGACGAGGAGCGGCTCGTCCCCTCCGGCTACGCCTGGTACGGCCACCCCGACCTCCAGCAGCACTTCTACTGCGTCGGCGACTCCAACGGCTGCGCCAGCGGCAACACCCTGGAGGAGGCGATCCTCCAGGGCTTCTGCGAGGTCGTCGAGCGCGACGCCGTCGCCCTGTGGTGGTACAACCGGCTCGCCCAGCCCGAGTTCGACCTCGACTCGCTCAACGACCCGTACGTGGACACCATGCGCGCCTTCTACGCCTCGGTGGACCGCGAGCTGTGGGTGCTCGACCTCACCTCCGACCTCGGCGTGCCGGTGTTCGCCGCGATCTCCCGGCGCAAGCACGAGGTCGAGGACATCATGGTCGGCTTCGGCGCTCACCCGGACCCGAAGATCGCCGCGATCCGCGCGCTCACCGAGGTCAACCAGTTCCTCCCCTTCGTCGACCGCCGGGACGAGAACGGCAACACCCTCTACCGCACCGACGACCTGGAGACCCTGGAGTGGTGCAGGACGGCGACGATCGCGAGCGAGCCCTGGCTGCTGCCCGACCGCGCCGCCCCCGCCAGCACCCTCGCCGACTTCGCCCCGCTCGTCGGCGACGACCTGGCCGGACACGTCCGGGACTGCGTCGAACGCGCCCGGAAGGCCGGCGTCGAGGTGATCGTGCTCGACCAGAGCCGCCCCGACCTCGACCTCGCCGTGGTCAAGGTGATCGCCCCCGGCATGCGCCACTTCTGGCGCCGCCTCGCCCCCGGCCGGCTCTACGACGTGCCGGTGCGCCAGGGCCGGCTGGCCGCTCCGCACACCGAGGAGCAGCTCAACCCGAAGAACGTCTTCTTCTAGGAACGGCCGGGTGCAGACGAGATGACCACCGCCCTTGACGAGATCCACCTGCCCGCCGCCGCCCGTACGGTGCGCCGGCTGCGGCTGCGCCCCGACGGCGCGCTCGCCCCGCTCGGCCCCCGGGCCGTCCGGCTGACCGCGCCGGTCGGCGCGCTGAGCCTGCCCGACCTGGCGCCCGGCGCCATGGAGGCGGTGGCCGCGCTGGCCGCCGGGGAGCAGACCGAGGAGGAGCTGGCCGCCCTGGTCGCGGCCCGGGACGGCGACGCCGGGCTGCTGCGCTGGCAGCTGACCCGCCGCCGGCTCGGCACGGCCGGGATGCTGGAGCACTCCGTCCACCTGGCCGGCGAGGCCGCGGAAGAGCCACTGGCCCGGCTGCGCCCGGTCGGCCGGGGCGCCGCCGAGCCGGGGCCCACCCCGGACCCGACCGGCCAGGTGAAGCTGTCCCGCTTCGCCTCCGCCTCGGTCGAGGGCGGCGCCCTGCTGGTGCGCGCCCCCGGCAGCCCGCTGGCCGTCCAGCTGACCACCAGGGCGGCCGGCCTGCTGGCCGCCCTGGCCGGCTGGACCAGCCCCGCCGCGCTCGCCCAACTCCCCGGCGGGCTCCCACTGGACGCCGTCCGGCAGACCCTGCGGCTGTTCGCCGCGGCCGGCCTGCTGGCCTACGGCTCCCCCGGCGCCGAGCCGGAGGCCGAGGAGCAGCGCTTCGCCCAGTGGACGGCCGCCGACCTCGCCTTCCACTCCCGCACCCGCCGGCCCACCTCCGTGGCCGGGTACGGCGGCACCTACCGCTTCGGCGACCGCTTCGCCCCCGAGCCGGCATCCCCGGCGCCCTTCGCGGGCCGCAAGGTCGCCCTGCCCGTCCCGGACCTGGACGAACTCGTCCGCACCGACCGGCCGTTCACCGAGGTGCTGGAGCAGCGCCGCTCGGTGCGCGACCACGACGAGCGGGCGCCGATCACCCTGGAGCAGCTGGGCGAGCTGCTCCACCGCAGCGCCCGCCGCCGGCAGACCTTCACCGGCGGGGACGGCCAGGAGCTGGCCGACCGGCCGTACCCGAGCGGCGGCGCGGTGCACGAGCTGGAGCTGTACCCGCTGGTGACCTCCTGCACGGGCCTGGAGCCCGGGCTGTGGCACTACGCGACCGACCGGCACGAACTGGAGCTGGTCAGCGAGCCGAGCGCCGCGACCGCCCAACTGGTGAAGAGCGCCCGCGAGTCCAGCCTGATGCAGACCGACCCGCAGGTGGTGCTGCTGGTCACCGCGCGCTTCGGCCGGGTGATGTGGAAGTACGAGACGGTCGCCTACCCGCTGATCCTCAAGCACGTCGGCGCGCTCTACCAGACCCTCTACCTGGTCGGCACCGCCATGGACCTCGCGGTCTGCGGCCTCGGCGGCGGCGACGCGGCCGACTTCGCCGCGGCCAGCGGGCTCGACTACTTCACCGAGGGCAGCGTCGGCGAGCTGGTCATCGGCAGCCGGCCGCCCACGCTGCGCCAGGACGTCGGCGTCCCACGGAGAGAAGCCAGACGATGAAGTTCCGTTTCAAGGCGCTGCAGCGGATGCGCGAGCCGGACGAGCTCGACTCGCCGACCCTGCTCGCCGCGCCCCGGGGCTGGATCGCCCTGTTCGTCGTGATGATCACCATGGCCACGGCGCTGCTGTGGACCTTCGCCGGGAACATCCCGATCACCGTGGACGCTCCCGGCCTGCTGACCCACCCGCACGGCACCGCGATGATCCAGAGCCCGTTCGGCGGGATGGTCCGCACCGTGCTCGCCAAGCCCGCCGACCAGGTCCGGCAGGGCCAGTCGGTGGTGCGGGTCGAGGACACCGAGGGCCACAGCCGGGAGATCACCAGCCCGTTCGGCGGGCGGGTGGTCGGCCTGTCGGTCACCGACGGGCAGGTGGTCGCCCCCGGTTCGCCGGTCGCCTCGGTCGAGCGGGTGGACGACCCGCAGGAGCGGGTGGTCGCGATGGTGTTCGTGCCCGCGACCCGCAGCGTCGGCCTGGAGCCCGGCGACCAGGTGGACCTCAACGTGTCCACCACCCCGGCCGGCACCTTCGGCCTGCTGCGCGGCACCGTCAGCTCGGTCAGCCCGTACGCGCTCACCAGGGAGGCCGTATCCGGCCTGGTCGGCGGCGACCTCGCCGCCCAGCGCTACCTCGGCAAGGACGCGCCCCGGCTGGTCGTCGTCGACCTGACGCCCGACCCGGACACCCCGAGCGGCTTCGCCTGGACGTCCCAGAGCGGCCCGCCGCACCCGCTGGGCACCCAGGTCGCCGTCACCGCCACGATCAACGTCGGCCGGCAGACCCCGTTCAACCTGATCCTCGGCCGCTGAGAGGAGGCTCCGATGACAGCCACGATCCCGGAGACCACCTCCGTCTCCCCGGAGGAGAAGCAGAAGAAGCCCCGCCGCGGCCGCCCCACCCGGGCGGCCGCGCCGCGGCGCTGGCGGCACGCCGTCCCGACCGTCCTGCAGATGGAGTCGGTCGAGTGCGGCGCCGCCAGCCTCGCCATGATCCTCGCCTACCACGGCCGTTGGGTCCCGCTGGAGGACCTGCGCGGCGTCTGCGGCGTCTCCCGCGACGGCGCCCGCGCCTCCACCCTGCTGAACGCCGCCCGTACGTACGGGCTCACCGCCCGCGGCTACCAGACCGAGGCCGAGAAGCTCCGCGACCTCGACGGCCCGGTGATCATCTTCTGGGCGTTCCAGCACTTCATGGTGGTCGAGGGCGTCCGCACCCGGTACGGCCGCACCGTCGTCGCCGTCAACGACCCGGCCAGCGGCCCCCGGCTGATGGAGTGGGAGGAGTTCGACTCCGGCTTCACCGGCATCGTGCTCTCCTTCGAGAAGGGCCCCGACTTCCAGCCCGGCGGCGACAAGGGCGGCATCGGCCGCGCCCTGCTGGAACGCCGGCTGCCCACCGGGCGCGCCATGCCGCTGGTGCTGCTCGCCAGCCTGCTGCTGGTGCTGCCCGGCATCGCGGTCCCCGCGTACACCCGGGTGTTCATCGACCGCGTGCTGGCCGGCAGCGGGAGCGGCTACCTCCTCCCGCTGCTGGCCGCCATGACCGCCACCGCCGTGGTCGTGTTCGTGCTGACCTCCGTCCAACGGCACTACCTGCTGCGGATCGAGATCCGGATGGGGCTGGTCAGCTCCGCCCGGTTCTTCCGGCACCTGCTGCGGCTGCCGGTCGACTTCTTCCTGCAGCGCCGCCCGGCCGAGGTCGCCAAGCGGGTGTCCGGCAACGACGTGGTCGCCGAGATCCTCTCCCGCGACCTCGCGCTCACCGTGATCAACCTCGGCCTGGTGCTGTTCTACGCGGCCGTGCTGATCCGCTACGACATCCTGCTCGGGGTGGTCGGCGTCGGCATGGCGCTGCTCAACGTGGTCGTGCTGCAGGCCGTCGCCCGGGCCCGCACCGACGCCGTCGCCGCGCTGCGCACCGACCGCGGCAACCTCACCGCGACCACCTTCACCACGCTGTCGCTGATCGAGACCGTCAAGGCCACCGGCGCCGAGCAGGACGCCTTCGGCCGCTGGGCCGGGTTCCTGGCCAAGGTCGTCACCGCCAAGCAGAAGCTGGGCATCCCCAGCGCCGTGCTCACCGTGGTGCCGCCGATGCTGGCCGCGCTGAACAGCGGGCTGATCCTGCTGGTCGGCGGCCAGCGGGTGGTGGACGGCGCGATGAGCGTCGGCATCCTGGTCTCCTTCCAGACCCTGCTGGCCGCGCTCAGCCGGCCCGTCACCCAGCTCACCAACCTGGGCGGGCGGCTCCAGGACGTCACCGCCGACATCAAGCGGCTGTACGACGTCGAGCGCTACCCGGTCGCCGCCGCCTTCGCCCGCCCCGAACCGCCGGCCGGGCCCAAGCTGGACGGCACCCTGGAGTTCGAGGACGTCCGCTTCGGCTACAGCCCGCTCTCCGAGCCGATCATCAAGGACCTCAGCCTGACCGTCGTCCCCGGCCGCCGGATCGCCGTGGTCGGCGGCTCCGGCAGCGGCAAGTCCACCCTGGGGCGGCTGCTCACCGGCCTCTACACCCCGTGGTCCGGCCGGATCCTGCTGGACGGGCGGCCGCGCGAGGAGATCTCCCGCACCGTCCTGGCCTCCTCGCTGGCCTACGTCGACCAGGACATCTCGCTGTTCGAAGGAACCGTCCGGGACAACCTGACGCTCTGGAACGACGACGTCCCGGACGAGGCCGTCACCGCCGCGCTGCGCGACGCCGCCGTCTTCGACACCGTGATGACCCGGCCCGGCGGCATCCACAGCCCGGTCCTGGAGGGCGGCCGCAACTTCAGCGGCGGCCAGCGCCAACGACTCGAACTGGCGCGGGCGTTGGCCAGCGAGCCGACCCTGCTGGTGCTGGACGAGGCGACCAGCGCACTCGACCCGGAGACCGAGCGGGTGATCATGGACAATCTGCGCCGCCGGGGCTGCGCCTGCCTGATCATCGCGCACCGGCTCTCCACCGTCCGCGACGCCGACGAGATCATCGTGCTCCACGAGGGCTCGATCGTCGAACGCGGCACCCACGACGAGCTGTTGGCGCTCGGCGGCCACTACACCGCGCTCATCGAGTCCGCGCGCCGCGAGGAGGAGGACGAACTGTGAGTCTTGCCGTGGAGGTCTTCTCGCCGTTCCTCACCGAGGCAGCCGAGGCAGCCGAGCCCGCGGGTGAGCGCTACCTCGTGCTCGACGACCCCGGGCGGATGCTGCTGGTCCGGTCCGGCGCCGTCGACCTGTTCGCCGTCCGGCTCGACTCCGGCACGCCCCAGGGCCGTTGGCACTTCCTCTGCCGGATCGAGGCGGGCACGCTGGTGCCCGGCACGGCGGCGGCCGGGGCGCGCCGCGGCATCGTCGCCCGGCCGGTGCTCGGCGCCGAACTGTCCCACCTCGCCACCTCCCGGGTCGAGGGACTGTCCGGCGGTGCTTCCGGCGGTGCTTCCGGCGGTGCTTCCGGCGCCGCCCCTGCCGCCTCTGCCGCCTCCGAGCAGTTCCTCGCCGGGCTGGCCCGCGGCCTCACCGCGCTGGCCGGCGCGCTGCGCGACACCCTCCCGCCGCGCGAGTTCACCCCGCTCGACCCGGCGGAGCCGACCGTCCTCAAGAAGGGCCAGGCCCTGCGCTCCGTGGACGGCCTGCAGTGGGTGCGGGTCGAGGAGGGCACCGTCGAGGCACCCGAGGGCGCGGGCGAGTTCACCGAGGGCGCCGAGGTCTGCCTGACCGAGCGGGACTGGCTGGTCGCGACCGGCCCGGCCACCGTACGGGCCCGCTCCCCGCGCGAACTCCTCGACCGGGGCGGCCTGTGGGAGCGCCTCGCCGCCCACTGCGGGCGGCTGCTGGACGCCGTGGACCGCCGGATCGAGGGCCGCCGCACCGCCGAGACCGCGCAGATCGCCACCCGCCGGGAACGCGACGCCGGCACCCTCGCCGACTCCGCCCGCGGCTTCGAGACCATCCTGCGCGACACCGCCTCCCGGCTGCGGATCGGCGACGCCACCGGCGACGAACCGACTCTGGCCGCCGCCCGGCTGGTCGCCGCGCACGAGGGGTTCAGCGTCACCGCCCCGGTGGCGGGCAGCGGCCACGACCGCCGGCTCGACCGGCTCCAGGCCATCGCGCTGGCCTCCCACGTGCGCACCCGATCCGTCCGGCTGGACGGCAGGTGGTGGCAGAACGACCTCGGCGCGATGGTCGGCTACCGCAAGGCCGGCGCCCCGGTCGCACTGCTCCCGCTGGGCAACGGCTACGTACTGGCCGAGGGCGGCAAGGTCACCCCGCTGACCCCGAAGCTCGCCGCCGAACTGCAGAACAAGGCCACCGTGCTGTACCGGCCGCTGCCCGCGGCCGTCCGCACCGTCGCCGGGCTGCTCCGCTTCGGCCTGCGCAACAACCGGCAGGACCTGTGGATGTTCACCGGCATGGCCGCCCTCGTCGCACTGATCGGCCTGCTCGTCCCGGTGATGACCGGCGAGGTGCTCGGCACCTTCGTCGCCCACGCCCAGCGCAACCTGATCACCGAGGGCGCGCTGGTGGTGATCGGCTCCGCGATGGCGGTGGCCGCGCTGTCCATCGTGCAGAACATCGCGGTACTGCGGATCGAGAGCCGCTCCACCGCCGCCATGCAGGTCGGCGTCTGGACCAGGCTGCTGTCGCTGCCCGCGCCGTTCTTCGCCAACTACTCCACCGGTGAGCTCGGCACCACGGTGCTCGGCGTCAGCGCCGCCCAGGAGACCCTCTCCGGGATGATGACCACGGCGACCCTCGGGCTGCTGACCGGTCTCGCCAACCTGGTGCTGGTCTACTTCTACGACCTGCGGCTGGCCGGGCTGGCCACTCTGCTGGTGCTGGTCGGCGTCGGGGTGGGCCTGGCCGCCGGACGGCTGGAGGTCCGCTGGCAGCGCCGGCTGTACGCCCACGAGCAGGCGATGTCCGCCCGGGTCTTCCAACTGCTCACCGCCGTACCCAAGTTGCGCGTCACCGCGGCCGAGGACCGGGTGTTCGGGGTGTGGGCCGCCGAACTCGGCAAGGGCCGCGGCCTGGCCGCCTCCTCGCGCCGGGTGCAGAACGCCGTCACCACCTTCAACGCCGGTTTCCCGCTGGTGTGCTCGGTGGTCATCTTCGGCGTCATCGCCGGACCGCTGGACGGCGACGTTCCGATCCCCGTCTTCCTCTCCTTCTTCACCGCCTTCAACCTGCTGATCGCCTCCAGCCTCCAGTTCACCTCGGCGGCCGTCACCGCGATGGGCGTCGTACCGATGCTGGAACGGCTGCGGCCGATCCTGGAGGAGAAGCCCGAGGTCGACGACACCAAGGCCGACCCCGGCGACCTCTCCGGCCGCCTCGGCCTCAGCCACGTCACCTTCCGCTACGGCGAGGACGGCCCGGCGGCCCTCCAGGACGTCACGCTCAGCATCGAACCCGGCGAGTTCGTGGCGATCGTCGGCCCCTCCGGCAGCGGCAAGTCCACCGTGCTGCGTCTGCTGCTCGGCTTCGAACGCCCGGAGAGCGGCACGGTGCTGTACGACGGCCAGGACCTCGGCGAGCTGGAGGTCTCGGCGGTCCGCCGCCAGTGCGGGGTGGTGCTGCAGAACGGCGCACTGCTCGCCGGGGACATCAAGGCCAACATCGTCGGCTCCACCAACCACACCCTCGACGACGCCTGGGCCGCCGCCGAGATGGCCGGCATCGACAAGGACATCGCGGCCATGCCGATGGGCATGAACACCGTGCTCTCCGAAGGCACCAGCACCCTCAGCGGCGGCCAGCGGCAACGCCTGATGATCGCCCGCGCGCTCGTCTCCCGGCCCCGCATCGTCTTCTTCGACGAGGCGACCAGCGCCCTGGACAACCCCACCCAGCGCCTCGTCACCGAATCCACCCGCCGGCTCAACGCGACCCGGGTGGTCATCGCCCACCGGCTGTCGACGGTGGCCGAAGCCGACCGGATCATCGTGATGGACCAGGGCCGGGTGGTTCAACAGGGCCGCTACGAGGAGTTGTTGGCCGACCGGGACGGGCTGTTCGCCCGGTTGGCGCACCGGCAGATGTAGCCGGTGGACGGGTAGACGGAAGAAGAGAGAACGATGGAATACACCCTGCTCATTCACGGCGACGAGCGGGTCTGGAACGGACTGAGCGAGGCCGAACAGGCCGAACTCGACGCCGCCCACGTGCGGTTCGGGCGCGCGCTGCACGAGGCCGGGGTCACCGTCCGCTACGGCGCCGGGCTGCGTCGCAGCTGCAGCGCCCGGCTGGTGGTGCCCGGCGGCGGCTCCGAGGCGCCGGTCTCGGACGGGCCGTACCGGGAGGGGCACGAGCACCTGGGCGGGCTGTGGGTCATCGACGTCGCGGACGAGGCGGAGGCCGTGTCGTGGGCGCGCTGGATGCCCGCGGCGCCGGGCGACCTGGTCGAGGTCCGGCCGGTACGGGTGACCTGAGCACAGTGGAGCATGAAGGCCCCCGTCCTGGGAAGACGGGGCCTTCATGAGTTCGGTCAATTCTTGGTCGCGCTAAGGCAATTGACGCCTCAACAATGTCCGTGTGGTCTTGCCCCGCTCATGACAGTCGGCAACTCTGTACTGCCACCCCTCAACGGCCGACCCCAACGGCCGGGCTGGCGCGTGCACCTCCTGCTCGCCCCCAACGAAGGAGCCGACATGCGCAATTTCGTCATACGCCTCGCCACCCTCGCGGCGGCCGCCACCACACTCGCCGCCCCCGCGGCACCGAGCACCGCGGCGGCCGCCCAGAGCCTGGCGTTCCGCCCCCTCGCGTACAACACCAACGGCTACAACTGGGGCGGCTACGCCGCCACCGGCAGCGGCTTCACCTCGGTCTCGGCCTCCTGGACCGAACCGGACGCGGTCTGCAACTCCACCAACGACCTCTACGCCCCCTGGGTCGGCATCGACGGGTACGGCTCGTCCTCCGTGGAACAGACCGGCGTCGCGACCGACTGCTCCAGCGGCAGCCCGGTGAACCAGGCCTGGTACGAGATGTACCCGGCGAACCCGGTCTACCTGAGCCTCAGCTCCTACCCGGTCTCGGCCGGCGACCACATCAGCGCCTCGGTCACCTACGCCGGGAGCAACCGTTACACCCTCAAGCTCACCGACTCCTCGCAGGGCTGGACCTACACCACGACCAAGTCCGTCTCCGCACAACGGACCAGCGCCGAGGTCATCATCGAGTCGCCGACCGGCTCCTACCCCGACTTCGGCACGCTGAGCTTCACCTCGGCGACGGTCAACGGCAAGTCCCTCGGGTCCTTCAGCCCGGTCGCCCTCGACCCCAGCGCCAACGGCACCTACGAGGCCCGCACCAGCGGCCTCGGCTCCAGCGGCACCAGCTTCACCGACACCTTCCTGGCGGAATAGCCATCGTATCGAGGAGCAGGAAGTCGGCCGGGCCGACTTCCTGCTCCTCTTCTACGGTTCCCGAGCTGCGGAAACGTGCGCCACCGCTGCGGCGACGAGCGCGACGCACCCGCCGAGCAGCAGCACCGTCGACGGCGACGAGGCGTCGACGACCGCACCGCCGACCAGGGCACCGAGCGAGATGGCGGCCTGGAAGGAGGAGGTGAAGACGACGGTGGCCGCCTCCGGCGCGTGCGGGGCCGCGCGGACGAACCAGGTCTGCGCACAGACCGGGACGGCGCCGTAGGCGAGGCCCCACGCCGCGAGCAGCAGTGCCGCGACCGGCCAGGTGGTCCCGAGGGCGGGCAGCAGCAGCACGGCGGCGGCGAGCAGGCCGATGGCGAGGGTGAAGGTGGCGCGCCGCCGGCCCGCCCAGACTCCGCCCACGACGTTGCCGACGACGCCCGCGGCCCCGTACACCAGCAGGAGCGCGGTGACGGCGTCCGGGCCGGCCTGGGTGACGTCCTCCAGGAACGGGGTCACGTAGGTGTACGTGCCGAAGTGGGCACTCACCAGGAGGAGAGTCACCACCAACCCGGCCCGGACCGACCGCGTGCGCAACAGCCCCCGCAGGACGGCGAGCCTGGTCGGGGCCTCCGGCGGCAGCGGGGGCAGGGTCGCGGCGAGGGCGGCGAAGACAGCGAGGGTCAGCAGCGCCATGGCCGCGAAGGCCGCCCGCCACCCGGCCAGGTGGCCGAGCAGCACCCCGGCGGGCACGCCCAGGACCGACCCCAGCGGGACGGCCGAGAAGATCACCGTGTTGGCCCGGGCCTGCCACTCCGCCCCCGCCACCAGACGCGGCGCGAGTCCGGCCCCGACCGACCAGAACCCGCCGATCACCACTCCGAGCACGATCCGGGCGGCGAGCACCGCCCAGTAGCCGGGCGCGAGCGCACTGACGAGATCGGCCAGCGCGAGGGCCAGCATGAGCCCGCACAGGACCCGGCGCCGGTCGGCCCGCCGAACGGCGACCGTGACGACCGGGGCGGCCACGGCCGCGACGATCCCCGGCAGGGTCATCATCAGCCCGGCGGTGCCGTCCGAGATCCGGAAGGTGTCGCCGATCGGGGTGAGCAGGCCGATCGGCAGGATCTCGGTGGTCACGACGGAGAAGATCCCCGTCATCACGGAGACCACGGCCAACCAGCTGCGCACCGAGGTACGGGCAGCAACGGGCGATGTGAGCAGAGAAGTTGTGGACACGCAGCCAGTCCAACAGCGGTGCCGGGCCCCGGCTGGCGCGATTGCGACCTCAACCTCCGAAGCGTCCGGGGCCGCGAGGTGTGCGGTTCAGGTGGCATCGGGGGCGACGAGGTCGAGTCGGCCCAGACGGTCTTCGCGTTGGGGTGGTCCGCGGCTCCAAGGACAAGACCGGCTCCCACCTCGCCTTCGACCCGTCCGCCCGGCAGGCGTTCGTAACGTTCGCCGCCACCATCTGAATCTGACGCCGGGGAGGACCCAATGGCGGCCTGTACGCAGTGCTCCGCATCTGCGGTGATCGAGGATCTCGACGTGCAGCCGCCGCAGACCTGGTCCCTCGGGTGCGCGACCGCACGCGTGCGGGCCGGTGATCCGATGATCAACTACCGCTCGCTCAACCGCGATAGCGACTACGCACACATCCTGGCCGGTGGCAGCACCCAGGTGTTGCCCTTCGGCTGACGGGCGCACCAGAGCAGCCCGCTCCCTGTCACCGTAGGGAGCGGGCCGCTTTGGTGTGCCTCAGGCCAGGTGGGCGGCGATCAGCTCGGCGCTGGCGTCGGGGCGTTCCAGGAGGGGGAGGTGGCCGGTCTCCTTCAGGGTCTCCAACTGGCAATCCGGGACGGTGGCACGTAGGAGTTCGGCGTTGCGGACGAAGGCGGGCATGTCTTCGTCGCCGAGGACGACCAGGGTGCGGGCGGTGATGCGGCGCAGGTCCTCGGCAGTGTGCTTGTGGGAGGTGAGGGCGTCCATGGCGCGGTTGCCGAGTTCGGCCCAGGTGTGGCGGGCGACGACCTCGCGGAGAGAGGCCCGCAGGGCGGGGTGGCGCTGGGTGCCGGTGAAGATGTCGGGCGGGGACTGCATCCAGAGGTCGGCCAGCTGCTCACCGGGCCCGACCATGCGGTAGAGCATCGAGAGCTGCTGGTAGCGAACCCTGGCGGAGTCCTCGTTGGGGGTGCCGGCGAGGGTGGGGGCGGCGAGGACGAGGTTGTCGACCAACCCCGGCTCCTGGATGGCGAGTTGGATGGCGGACATCGAGCCGAAGGACAGGGCGACCACCGACCTGGCGCCGGTTTCCTTCGCGACCTCGGCCAGCTGCCCGGCCAGGGCGGTGAGCGGCAGCCCCGGGGGGAGCGGGGCGGATCCGCCGTGGCCGGGCAGGTCGATGCCGATGTGGGTCCAGCCGGGGAGGCGGTCCCACAGGGGCTGCCAGGTGGTGGAGTCCATGGTGTAGCCGTGGATCCAGAGCACGGCAGGGCCGCTGCCCCGGCGGCGCAGGTGCAGGGCTTCAGGCATCAGTGCCTCCGGAGAAGTCGGCGCAGAACCGGCGGAAGGCGAGGACCGGCGCGTCCCGGGCGTCGTAGCGCGGGGTCATGGCGTGGTCGAGGTGTTCCCAGACCACCTTGTCCTCCGCCAGAGCCTTCTCGCTGCCGCCGAGCAGGGCGGGCAGCGCGGCGCGCTGGTGCTCGCGGACGCCGATGGCGACGCGGGCGGTGCAGCCGCCACCAGCGGAAGGTACCGAACCGGTGACGATCACCTGTCGTTCCGACTCGGGCCCGAACTCGGTGACGACCACGTTCGGGCTGAACGCCTGGGCGTGGAAGCGCGGCTTGAAGTCCCACCGCACCCGGCCCGTACGAACCGCCTCCCAGCGGATCTCCTCCAGCCGGCGCGCGTCCTGCCAAGGCGAGGCCTGCATCAGGAACTGGCCCTCGATGACCAGCTCCCCGTGTTCACCGATACGGGTGGCCATCCCCTGGTTGCCGGGCACGCCGTGGACGGCCTTGAAGTGGTCCGGGTCGAAGGCGTTCTCCACCACGTACTCGGACGGCACGTCGACGGGCAGGCTGACGGCCGCCACCAGCGGGTAGTCGGTCTTCCAGCCCTTGAGGGACTGCTCGAAGCCTCGGTCGCCCGCCGGGTCGTCGGAGAGCCGGACGAACACGGCGTCGCCCCACTCCAGCACCTGGTGCTCTGCGACCGACCAGTGCTTGGACGAATCCCCGAGGCCGATCCGCTTACCGTGGAACGGGCAGACCACGCAGTCGCCTTCGCGGCGTCCGCCGTAGCCCAGGTGGGCTCCCCGGTGGGGGCAGGAGGCGTCGAGGACGCGCAGCCGCTCGTCCTCCCGGAGGGCGATGAGGCGACGAGGCCCGATCGCCAACGGCGTGATTTCGTCGGCCAGTTCGGATCGGAAGGCCAGCAGGTACCAGCCGCGGTGCACAGTCATGGGGCTCGCGTTCATCGAAGTGCCTTGAGGACTTGTTCGGCGGCCCGCTCGCCGCTCGCCAGGGCGCCCTGCACCCAGGGCAGTTGCTCGCCCGCGACGGTCGCCTCGCCGGCGAAGAAGAGCGTGTCGTCCACCGGCTCGGCCCAGCGGCGGGCGGCTCCCTCCAGCCCGGCCCGGGGTGCGGTGAACGCCCCTCCGGTGTACGGGTCCCGGCCCCAGTCGGCGACCTCGACGTCCAGCACGGCCGCACCGACTGTCCAGGGCAGCGCCGTGGCCAGCAGAGCGGACAGCTCCGAACCGGCCGTGCGCAGGGACGCAGCGGCGTCGGCCTTGGCGACCACCAGCACCTCGGACCGTCCGGCGGCGCAGCGGGTGAAGCCGGTGTGCCCGTCCACGTCGAACACGATCATGGTGTCGGGCGCGACCCGGTCCAGGGTGACCACCGCGCAGTAGCCGTCCCCGGCGGGCAGGTCGGCGGCGGCCGCCAGCTTCCACGCGGGCAGCCCGGGGACCGGAACCGCCGGGGGGACGGTGATCACAACGGCACGGGCGGAGGAAACCCCGGCATCCGTCCGCACGGTGACCCGCCCCGGCTCGTACAGCAGCTCTCGGACGGGCTCCCCGAGCCGTACGTCCAGGCCGTCCGCCAGCCGCTCCGGCAGCCGGTCGAAGCCGCCCTCGACGGCGAACTCGCCCTCGCCGACGGTGTCCCCGCAGTGCGCCCGAGCGATGCCCGCGGCGCTGAGCTCCTCCGGGTCGGCGGCCCAGTTCTGCCGGAACCATTCGAGGACGGCCACCGCCTCGGCCCCGGTACTGCCGAAGGCGCGCAGCCAGCTGGCGACGGACAGCCCGGTGACGCCGGGGCTGCGCTGGAGCACGGCCTCCAGTTGCCAGGGGGCGCGGCGGCCGGAGCTCAGCGCACCCATCTCCCGGTTCGCGCCGTCCTCGACGATCCGGGCGGTGACCCGGCGCGGTACGGCACGGGTGCGGCCGGGGCCGAGCAGCTCGTGCACCGGGTTGCGGTCCCCGTGCACCACCTGGGCGCCGAGTTCCAGCGGCGGGCCGCCGTCGGCCGGCCGGTGGGTGCGGATCCGCCCGCCGAGCCGTTCCCTCGCCTCGTACACCACGACGGACAGCCCCTCCCGGGACACCAGCCGGGCGCAGTTCAGGCCGGACGCTCCGGCGCCGATCACGATCACATCAGTCACGCGGAGCCCCCCAGCTCGATCGGGAGTGCCCGCAGCCGGCGCGGCACCAGGCACTGGTCCCAGTCCGGCACACCGTCCGGCCCCCGCAGTGCGGGGAAGCGGCGGACCAGGCGGGGCAGCAGCAGGGCGGCGGTCTGCCGGACCAGCGGCGCGGCCAGGCAGAAGTGGGGGCCGCCGCCGAAGCCGAGGTGCGGGTTGGGGCTGCGGTCGAGCCGCAGCTCATCCGGGTCGGTGAAGACGGACGGGTCGCGGTTGGCCGCGGTGAGCACCGCGAGCACCCGGGCACCGGCCGGCAGGACGCCGCCGCCCAGCTCGACCCGGTCGGTGGTGACCCGGGCGGTGAACGGGATCGGCGCCTCCAGGCGCAGCAGCTCGTCGACGGCGAGCCGGGCGAGGTCCTCGTCGGCTCCTGCCAGAGAGGACACCGCCGCCCGGTCGGGCAGCAGCAGGTGCAGCGCGTTGCCGATGAACTCGGCGAGCGGCTGCCAGCCCCCGATGACGGCCAGGCTCAGGATGCCGAGCATCTCGGCACGGCTCAGCCGGTCGTCGGCGGCCAGGGCGGCCAGCGGGACGTCGGTGCGGCCCACGACCGAAGAGGCGTGCCCGTCCAGGTAGTGGGTCAACGCCCCGGCGGCACTGCGCCCGAGCGCGGCGCGGGCCGGAGGCACCATCGGGTCGAGGTTGACGGACGCGGCCCGGGCGAGCGCCTCGAAGCGCTTCGACTCCCCTGCGGGCAGCCCGAACAACCGCGCGTACACGGCGGTGGCGAGCGGTCGGCCGATCTCCGCGACCGCGTCGACCCGGCCGCCCACCGGCAGCCGGTCGAGCAGCGCGTCCACGTCCTCCAGCAGACCGGCGGAGAGGGACCGTACGGCCGCCGGCCCCAGGAGCAGCGCCCCCGGGGCCCGGAGCCGGTGGTGGTCCGGCGGGTCGGTGGTGAGCATGGACGGCGGCAGGGCGTCGTCGCGGGCGCGTTCCCGCTGGCCCTGGGCGGCGGAGAAGCGCGGGTCGCGCAGGACCGTGGCGCAGTCGCCGTGGGCGGTGACCAGCCAGAGCCGGGACGCGGCGTCGTAGTGGACCGGGTCGTTGGCCCGGAGCCACCGGTACGCCGGGTGCGGGTTCGCCCGCCCGGCGGGGGCGAACGGGTGGATCAGGTGCTCCGGCAGGCGCACCGGCGCCGTCGTCATGGGTCCGGCTCCTTGGAGTTCAGCGGACCCGGGGCCCGCGCCAGCGGAAGGAGAAGGCGGTCAGCACCAGGCCGGCCAGCGACCAGGCGACGAGCACCATCGCGATGTGCCCCAGCTCCCAGCTCCCGGCCGGTTCCACGGCCTTGAAGGACTCCGGCAGGAAGACCGAGCGGAAGCCCTGGGCCATCCACTTGACCGGGAAGAACGCGGCCACCGTCTGCATCCAGGCGGGCAGCTGGCCGAACGGGAAGAACACGCCGGAGATGAACTGCAGCACCATGAAGACCGGGGTGACGATCGCCGCCGCCGACCGGCTGTTGGGGATCAGCGCCGAGTAGGCGGCGCCGGCCATCGCGCAGGCGACGGTGCCGAGGGCGAGGTCCCAGCCGAGGGTGAACCAGCGCTCGGGGGTGCTGGGCAGCGGCAGCCCGAACAGGGCCAGGGCGATGCCGATCAGCAGGACGGCTTCCAGCACGGTGGTGACGATGACCCGCACCAGCTTGCCGACGAAGTACGCCGACTTGGGCATCGGGGTCATCGCGAGCCGGCGCACCGTACCCGTGTCCCGCTCGATCGCGATGTTGATGGCGAGGCCCGAGAAGGCGGTGCTCATCACGCCGGCGGCGATGATGCCGGCCATGAACACCTGCTTGAGGTCGGTGTCGGTGCCGGCCACCTTGCCCGAGAAGATCGAGCCGAAGACGACCAGCAGGATCACCGGGAACATCAGGGTGAAGACCAGCGACTGCTTGTTGCGGAAGAAGGCGCGCAGCTCGACCTTGGAGCGGGCCGCGCCGGCCCGCCAGATGCCGGGCATCCGGCCGGTGCGCCGGGGCGTTCCGGCGGTCACCGCGTCGGCAGCGGGGGTCTGGGTGAGGGTCATCGGGTGCCCGCCTCGGAGATCAGCTGAGTGGTGTCGGCGCCGCGGTCGGTACCGTCGACGTTCTCGCGGATCAGGTCCAGGTAGACGTCCTCCAACGTGGGCCGGTGCACCCGCAGTTCGGGCAGCTCGGCGACGCCCGCCCGGTGCGCCCACGGGACCAGCGCCGCGAGCAGCGCGGTCGGGGCGTGGGTGCCGATCCTGAGCACGCCGTCCGCGCCCACCGGGGCCGGTTCGGCCCCGGGTGGCAACGACGGCAGCGTGCGGCCGGCCAGCTCCGGCGGTATCCGGAAGGAGACCGTGGTCGGAGTCTGCGATCGGCCGCCGAACTCGGCCAGCGGCCCGCACTGGACCACCCGGCCGGCGACGATCACCGCGGCGCGCTGGCACAGCGCCTCGGCCTCGTCGAGGTAGTGCGTGGTGAGCACGGTGGTGCGACCGCGCTCGGAGAAGTAGCGGACCAGGTCCCAGGCCTCCCGGCGAGCCACCGGGTCCAACCCGGTGGTGGGTTCGTCGAGGAAGATCAGGTCCGGGTCGCCGACGATGCCCACCGCGACGTCGAGCCGCCGGGCCTGGCCCCCGGAGAGGTCCGTGCTCTGCTTCTTCTCGTGCTTGCCCAGTCCGACCATGTCGATGACCTGGCCGACCGGGAGCGGGTTCGGGTAGAACGCCGCGAAGTGCTCGACCACCTCACGGACCGTCAGGTCCGAGTAGGCGCCGGTGGTCTGCGGAACGACCCCGATCCTGGCGCGCCACTCGCGCCGGTCCTCGGCTGGGTCACAGCCGAGGACCCGCACGTCACCGCCGGTTCGCTGGCGGACGCCCTCCAGGATTTCGACGGTCGTCGTCTTGCCCGCGCCGTTCGGCCCGAGCAGGGCGAAGACCTCACCCTGGTGGATGTCCAGATCCAGGCCCTGGACCGCGTGCCAGTCGCCGTAACTCTTGCGCAGGCCGCGGACTGAGACGGGGTGCTCCCCGACGGCAGTCGCCACTGTGGATCGCTCCTCTGTGGGGTGTTCAGGCCGACCTGGCACTCAGGTCGACCGGCCGGGCGCCTTGCCCGGCGGGCGGGTTTCCCGGCTCGATCAGGTGCAGCAGCAGCACGGGCAGCAGCAGGAGTTGCCGCCGGCCGCGATGTCCGACAGGTCGCCCTCGCTCAGCTCGGCGGTGTCGATCTGCGGGGTCTCCGGGATGTGGAACTCGTAACGGCCGGTCGCCAGACCGATCTCGTACAGCTCCACCTGCACCTCGAGGTTGCCCTCCTGCTCGCCCTCGGCGGCAGTCTGGACGATGACGATCTCGGCGTCGGCCGGGAGCTCCAGGCCGGCCTCGGCGAGGGCGGCGCGGGCGTCGGTACGCAGGCGGGCCGCGTACTCCTCGCTCGACCAGGCGCTGATCAGGGCGCGGGTGTAGCCGTTGACGAACTCGGCCCGCTTCCTCTGGTCCAAAGCCATGAGAATATTCCTTTTCTCTGGTTACCGGATTGTCGGCGGACCTCGGCACTCGGTGCCGAACACTTGGTGACGGGCACCCGGTGCTTTGCACTTCCTGCTTCCCGGCGCCGCCGACGAATGAAGAATGTCACGGCCGCAATTGGCCGCCAAGACCTCACTTCCGACGCCTGGACTAAGTATTGAGCACGTGCGGCGGGTGCGGTAGATTTCAGCCGTCACGCACCCATGAATACGCATCAGAATACGTATCGGAATACGCATCCGAATGCGTACCGGGAAATGCGTACGTACGCATTCGGGGATCGCGTACGCATTCCGGAAGTCCCGGGTGAGCATCGAGAGGAAACACGGGGGTGGTCCGCACCGTGCCTACGCACACCGTCCCGCCAGGCCCTGCCGACGACGTCGACATGGCGCTGATGAGGGAGTCGCCGCTCGACTTCATCACCGGCCTGGCCCGCACCTACGGCGACGTCACCCGGCACCGGGCCGACGGCGACACCGTCTACCTGCTCAACCGCCCCGAGTACGCCAGGCACGTCCTGAAGGACAACGGCGCCAACTACACCAAGGAGGGCACCCCGGACGACGCCATGCTGCGCCCGCTGCTCGGCAACGGGCTGCTGACCAGCAACGGCGCCGACTGGGCCCGCCAACGGCACCTCACCGCACCGGCGTTCCGCCCCAGCGCCGTCCGCACCTTCGACACCATCGTCACCGACGCCACCGCCGGGATGCTGGAGCGCTGGCGCCCCTCCGTCGAGGCCGGCACCCCGCTGGAGGTGGACCAGCACCTCACGGCGCTCACCCTGGGCATCCTCACCCACGCCATCCTCGGCGCCGACATCGACGGCATCGGCGAGGGCTTCGGCCGCGCGGTGGACGCCGTCAACCGCTGCATCGGCCACTACGTACCGACCCCGGACCCGGACCCGGCCGACACCGCCCGCCGGTACGCCGACTTCGGCCGCGCCCGGGTCTTCCTCAACACCGTCACCCGCACCCTGATCGCCGCCCGCCGCGCGGGCGGCGGCAGCACCGCGGGAGGCCGCGCCCCGGGCAGCAGCACCGCAGGCGGCGGCAGCGCGGGAGCCGGCGGCGACCTGCTGGACACCATGATGTCCAGCCACCACCTGGTCTCCGACGAGGACCTGCGCGACCAGGTGCTGACCATCGTGATGGCCGGCCACGAGACCACCGCCAAGTCCCTGACCTGGACGCTCTACCTGCTCGACCGCCACCCCGAGGAGCTGGCCAAGGTCCGCGAGGAGGTCGACCGCGTGCTCGGCGGCCGCCCGCCGACCGCCGCCGACCTGGCCGACCTCCCGGCCTGCCGCCGGGCGATCCAGGAGGCGATGCGGCTCTACCCGCCGGTCTGGCTGATCTCCCGCCGGGCCGCCGGGCCCGACGTCATCGGCGGGTACGACGTCGAACCCGGCACCCTGGTGTGCGTCAGCCAGTGGGTGCTGCACCGCCACCCCGAGTACTGGACCGAGCCGGACGCGTACCGCCCGGACCGCTTCGACGGCGCCGACCTGCCCAGCCATCTCTACCTGCCGTTCGGCGGCGGGGACCGGATCTGCGTCGGGCAGCACTTCGCGATGCTGGAGGCCGTCCTGGTGCTCGCCTCCCTGCTCCAGTCGGTCCGGCTCGAGCTGGTCGAGGGCTTCCCGGTCGAACCCGAGGCCCTGGTCACCCTCCGCCCCAAGCACGGCATGACGATGATCGCGAGGCCCCGATGACCACCGCTCCCGCACGCCCCGACGAGAAGCGCCCGCTCGGCGGCTCGTACGACCCCGCCCGCACCACCGGCGGCGGCCTGGGCGCCGAACTCGACCGGCTGGAGGCGCAGGCCGCGCTCTCCTTCCCCGAGGAGCTGCGCATCCTGCGCGAGCTGGGCCTGCCCACCGGCGGCACCGTGCTCGAGCTCGGTGCGGGGCCCGGCGCGGTGACCCGTCGGCTGCGCGCCGCGCTGCCCGCCGACACCGCCCTGATCGCCGCCGACATCGACGGCGAGCTGCTCGCCCACGCTGCCGGCCCCGGGGTGACCCTGCTGGTCGCCGACGGCGCCGAACTGCCGCTGCCGGACGCGAGCGTGGACTTCGTGCTGCTGCGCTACGTCCTCCAGCACGTCCCCGACCCGGTCGCGGTGCTCGCCGAGGTCCGCCGGGTGCTGCGCCCGGGCGGCCGGGTCGCCGTGACCGAGGTGGACTCCGCGCTGTGGGGCGCGGCCGAGCCCTCGTACCCCGAACTCGCGGGCGTGCACGCCAAGATGGCCGCCGCCCAGCGCGCGGACGGCGGCGACCGCTCGATCGGGCGCCGGTTGCCCCGGCTGCTGCGCGCGGCCGGGTTCGGGCAGCCGGTGCTGCGCCCGTTCGCCACCACCAACGACGACCACCCCACCGACGCCTTCGCCCCCCAGCTCGGCCCGCAGCGCCTGGAGCCGCTGGTCGCCCGGGGCGTCCTCTCACTGGCCGAGCTCGCCCTCGCCGCGGACCGCTGGAACCGCTTCCGGTCGGACCCCGACGCCTGGGTGATGCTGCTCGGCCTCACCGTCGCCGCGACCGCACCCGCGGGCCGCGGACCGCAGGAAACCGCCTGACCCACCACCCGTACCGGACACCGGAAAGGAACACCTCCATGCACCCCAAGGTGAAGATCTTCATCACCATCTTCTGCTACATCAGCGCCGTCGCCGGCCTGGTCACCGCCGTGATGGACGCCAGCCAGAAGCCCGCCGACACCACCTCCGCGGTGGTCGCCGGCGTGCTCGGGGTGGCGTTCCTGCTGGGCGGCCTGGCGCTGACCCGGAAGCCGCGCTACTGACGGTGGGGTCGACGCCGAGCGGCTTAGGTACTCGAGCAGCACAACGGGTCGGGGGGTAAGGCTTCGAAGCCTTACCCCCCGACCCGTTCCGGGTTCCGCTGCTACTTGCCGTTTCGCCGCAGCGGGTTGATCACCCCGAACGCCCCGGTCAGCGTGGACGGGTCGACGAAGGAGCCGCCCGGCCCGTGGGTGCGGCGGAAGTTGTTCACCAGCCCGGAGAACGACGGGTCCACCTTCGCCCGGTAGGCGGCCAGCAGGTTGACCCGCTCCGGTGTGGACAGCTCCTGCTCGGCCCGCAGCTGGTGGCTGCGCGAGAGGTGGTACATGCCCTCGACGGTGTAGCCGGCGTCCAGCCAGCCCTGCCACAGCGCGTCCCGGTCCGCCTCCTGCCCGGCGAAGTACTCCAGGGCGCGCGGCCGCGGCTCGGTCGGGGCCGCCACGGCCGGCACCGGTTCGGTGCGCAGCTCGACCCGCCGCCCGCACAGGTACAGCACCCGAACACCCTTGCGGACACAGAAGTTGAGCGCCTGCGCGGCCTGGTCGACGACCGCCTCGGCCTTGTCGTTGAGCGAGGTGTTGCACAGGATCGGCACCCCGGTGGCGGCCCGGAAGGCGTCCAGCGCCCGGTGCAACGCCGGGTTGGACTCCGCGGTGACGGTCTGGTGCCGGGCCGAGCCGTCCAGGTGGACGATCGCGGGCACCAGCTCCCGTACCTCGGGCCGGACCTGCACCGCCTCCAGCATGTACGGCGACTCGCGGTCGGAGGCGAACCACTCGCCCGCGTGCTCGGCCATCACCATCGGCGCGACCGGCCGCCACCACTGGCGCCGCTTGTACTCGTTCAGCAGGTCCTTGACCTTCTGCGAGCGCGGGTCGCCGAGCAGGCTGCGGTGGCCGAGCGCGCGCGGCCCGAGTTCGGCCCGGCCGTCCACCCAGGCGATCACGCCGTCCGAGACGTCGGCGACGAAGCGCTCGTCCTCGAAGTCCGTGACCGAGACGATCCACGGCGCGAACTCGGCCAGCGCCTCCTCGGTGTCCAGGACGTCCCGGCCGTAGTACGGGGAGACGATCCGCAGGTCCGAACCGTCGAGCGCGCCGGCCCCGTACAGGCCGAGCAGGCCGAGGCCGATGCCCTGGCCGGAGTCGTTGGCGCACGGCGGGGTGACCAGGCCGCGGAAGCCGAAGCGGTCCATCAGCAGAGTGTTGGTGGGGCAGTTGAGCGCGTAGCCGCCGGTGGTGGCGAGGTGGGTGTCCTCGGCGCGGAGGCCGCCGACCTCCAGCAGCCGTTCCACGTTGCGGACGGCGACGCCCTCGCAGCAGCGCTGGATCACCTTCATCACCGCGCTGCGCAGGTGGTCCTCGCGGCTGAGCGAGTCGTCCAGCTCGGCGTCGGCGAGCTGCTCCTCGGCGGCGTCCACCACCGAGCGCACCAGGTCGTGGGCGGCCTTCCAGGGCTGGGTCGCCGAGCCGCCGAAGAAGGTGACGTCGGCGATCGCGGCCTCGGCGTCGAACTCGATCGCGGCGGTGGAGGCGGAGGCGAGCGCCATCAGCGAGCCGGGCTCCAGCCCGAACACCGTCTCGGCCGCGGTGTAGAGCGGCCCGGGGGACTCCACCGGCTCGAAGGTGATCCGACCCTGCTTGACCACGCAGCCCGCGTACCAGTACGGGTTGGGGCGGCTCTCCTGCGCGTAGTCGGGCAGCGCGTCGATGGCCAGGCCGACGATCTGCCCCTCGCGGAACAGCGGGACGTCCCGCAGCACGCCGCTGAACAGGTGCGCCAGGCTGTGCAGCGGGAAGTCCTCCGCGCCGACCGGCTTGGGCACCGGCTGCGCCTTCGGCAGCCCGGGGGTGCCCCAGGTGGCGGTGACGTCGTCGAGGGTCAGACCCTCCTCCGCCAGCAGCGCGGACAGGAAGGCCTCGGAGCGGCCCTCCGTGTACAACGGCCAGAAATGGTGCTTCTGCCCGCTGACCCGTTCCAATTCCCAGACCCGGACCAGTTCGACGTCGGCGCCTTCCCGGCGCCACAGAGCGACGTTCTGGTCGTGCCGGACCGAGAAGACCGCACCCGGCCCCGGCGGCGTGAGATAGGCGGAAAGGAAATGCTCGGCCACGGTTACCTCTTTTTCCTCGGTCTGCCAGGTTCTGTCAGGACGAGGTAATTCCGGCCCGTACGCGAGGGGATTTCCCGCACCCCGCCAGGGCCGGCCGCCTGCCCCCGGCGCCAGCGACTACCCGGCCATTCGACCACGCGTCCGGACGGGCGGTACATACTGAAATCGCCGTTTACGCACGTCCCGGGGCCGGGGCGTACGCATGCGCAGCAGGGCCCGGGCCCGACCGGCCGAGCCCCGGGACATGATCCGACGGGGTTTTTGATAAGTAAGCCAACAACTGTCACGATCCTCCCATGGCACGCCCGAGGAAGTTCGACACCGAGACCGCGATCGACGCGGCCATGAACACCTTCTGGTCCAAGGGGTACACCGCGACCTCGACCGACGACCTGGCCGAGAGCACCGGCATGCTGCGCGGCAGCCTGTACAACGCCTTCGGCGGCAAGCGGCAGCTGTTCGAGCTCGCGCTGCGCCGCTACCGCGAGGGCGGCACGGCCGGGAGCAACCCGGCGCCCGCCGACCTGCCGCCCCTGGAGCTCATCCGGCAACTGCTGCTGACCGGGGTGGACCAGACCTCGACCGACCACCGCGGCTGCCTCGCGGTCAACACCGTCACCGAACTCGCCCTGCGCGAACCCGAGTTGGCCCAGCTGGCCCGCCAGGCCTTCGTTCCGCTGGAGGCCACGCTGACGACGGCGGTCGAGAACGGCCGGCTCCGCGGCGAGATCCGCGCGGACCGCACCCCGCAGGTGCTCGCCCGCCAGGTGATGGCCGGGTTCCACGGCCTGCTGCTGCAGGCCAAGGCGGGCTTCGAGCCCGAGTCGCTGCACGCGACCGTCGACGCGATCGTCGAGGACCTGCGCGCCTGATCGCCGCGGCCCCGGGCCCTTGAGATTCCACCCGGGGCCGCCCGGGCTTCCTCGCGCCCAAGTTTTTGGCACTTCCACCAACAAAAACACCAGTCGGAGGCCACACCCCATGCCCCTCCTGCCCGTCATCCTGGCGGCCTTCTTCATGGCTCTCCCGTGTCACCGCGGCCCCCGCCCCGGCCCCTGCCGCTGCCCCCAGCGCTCCCCTCCCGGCGCCGGCCCGGCAGTGACCCATCCCCGAGCAGGCCGCCCGCCCCCGGTCAGGCGGCCTGCCGGACCTTGACGCCCCCCCGACCAGCGAGTACGAGCGGACCGTGACCACCGCGCCGCCGGGCTCACCGGCCACGCCCTTGCTGCGGCCGCCGAGCAGCGAGAACCCGCTGACCTCCACCGCCGTCCCGGCCGGAACGGTCAGGTCGACCCCGCCGAACACCGAGAACGCGTCCACCTCGGCCGAGGCACCCTCCGGGTAGGCCAGCTCCGCGCCCCCGACCAGCGCCGCCTTGACCAGGTGCGTCCCGTCCGCCGGAAGCACCGCCCCGGTGTGGTCCAGCTTGGCGCCGCCCACCGCGGCCACGTGCACCGTGCGCTCGCGGGCCGTGAACCCGCCCCGGTGCTTCAGGCCGCCCAGCAGGGCCAGGCTCCACTCGGTGCGGCGGGCGGTGGTCTCGGCGTTCTTCGTGATCTCCATGCCCTGAAATCTACGGCCGGGCCCTGAGCCCCCGTCAGTGCCGTGGAGCACGACTGCCGTATGACAAACGTCATCATCCGCACCGGGCGCCACCTGCGCGTTTCCCTCCACCCGCGCCACCCGCTCCGCCCGCCGAAAACGGCCCGGGCCCCGGGGCAGTGGCTGGACCACTGCCCCGGGACCCGGGCCGTTGGTGGGGAAGTACGAAGGGGTGGGGACGTCAGGCGCGGGTGCCGGCCCGGGCGTCCTTCGCGTCCTGGGCGGCGAAGAACTCCTCGGCGATCGCCCGGGTGCGCGGCAGCTCGGCGACCGGCTCGCCGATCACCCGGCCCGCGAGCTCACCGGCCAGCCGGATCACGTCCTCCCGCAGCTCGGCCTCGGCCAGCACCCGGTCCGTCGCCAGCTGCACCTGCGCCTCGGCCAGCATCCGGTCCCGCAGCTCCTGCCCCTCGGCCCGCAGCTGCGCGATCAGCGCCGCCCCCTCCTCGGTGGCCGTCTGCCGGATCAGCGCCGCCTCGTGCCGTGCCGCGACGAGCTCCGCCTGGAACTCCTCGTACACCCGCTGGGCCTGCGCCCGCGCCTCCTCGGCCCGCTCCGCACCACCCTCGGTGGCGTCCCGGCGCTCCCCCAGCAGCTTCTCGATCCGCGGCAGCAGCACCGCCCCGAGAACGCCGAATATCAGGAAGAAGCAGACGAGTCCGACGACGACTTGAGCAAGATCCGGCTTCAAAGGTCCCATGGCCTCAAGATAGTTGAGTCGCCGTCGCCCAACTCCGGCGGGTCCGTCCCCGGCTCCGGGAACGACGAAGGGCGCCCTCCCCGAAGGAAGGACGCCCAGGTCGGAAGCACTGCGGCCGTGTGGGGCATCAGGGGCTCGAACCCTGAACCTACGGATTAAAAGTCCGCAGCTCTGCCAATTGAGCTAATGCCCCGCGGCTCTCCGTACCGGGCTGGTCCCGGGTGGGGAGGGCCACCGCGATCCTACCCGGTGGGCCCCAGGGCTCCGCCAGTGGATTGGCCGGGCGCGCCGGGGGCGCAGGGCACGGCCGGGAGCGGGTTGTAGTGGGCGGCCCGGACGCGGCGCAGCCAGGCCTCGGCGGGGCGGGGGTCGGGGGCCTCGGGCAGGACGCCGGGGCGGGAGAGGCGGTCGGCGGCGTCGGCGAGCAGGTGTTCGGCGGTGCGGGGGCGGTCGGCGATGCGTTCGCCCAGGTCGCGGACGCGTTCCGGATCGGACAGCCGGATCAGGTTGTGGCCGGTGCGGTGCAGCCGGACGGCCTGCTCGACCAGCCGGACGAGGTGGCGGGCGTGCTTGGCGGCCCGGCGGCGGGTGGCCGGGTCGGTGGTGTCCCGGGTCAGCAGCTTGCGGAACTGCTGGTCCGCGTAGCCGAGATAGGCCCTGCGGACGGCCGGTGCGCTGAGGAAGCTCGACCGGATCCCGACCAGTTCGCGACCGAGCGGGGTGACGGTCTCGTACAGGTCCTCCGGCAGCCAGACGAGCTCGGAGGCGGTCGGGTTGCAGGACAGTGCCAGTCGGCACCACTTGGCGGCCTCGTGCAGGGTCACGTCGGGCGCGGTGGTGACGTGCGACTCGACGGGGCGGTGCAGGCCGTGCAACTCCTCGGTCGGGGTGGCGAACAACCCCAGGCGGTCGAGGTCGGAGCCGGCGTGGGCGAAGCCGTACGCGGTGGAGCCGACGATGCCGGAGAGCAGTACGGTGCCAGCGGGCGGAACGGCGCCGGAGGGCAGCGCGGTGCCGGAGAGCGGCACCGCGCCGGGGGCGGTGGGCATGGACGGGCTCCTCCCGAACGGGCTGCTCACGAGCGGGCTGCTCACGAGCGGGCTGCTCACGAGCGGGCTGCCGGAGAGCGCATCCTCCCCCGGGCGGGCCGCGCCGGGCGAGCGATTTCCGGAGCGGCGACCGCCCCGCCGCCGATACTGGCCCCATGCAGCACGCTCCCCTCCCGGAAACCGTCGGCGTCGAGAGACTGCGGGCCTGGTGGTCCCACCGGCAGTGGCTGGACCGCCCGCACACCGGGGCGTCCGCCGCCGAGGTGCTGGCCGCCACCGGCTGGGCCCGCTCGGTCGGCGGCGCGGCTCCGTACCTGGGCCTGTTCGCCCGGGCCGGGCTCGGCCGGGCGGCGGTGGACGCGGCGGTGGCGGGCTTGCAGGTGCACGAACTGCCGGCCGCCCGCGGCTGCACCTACGTGCTGCCGGCCGCCGACTTCGCGCTCGGCCTGGCGGTCGGGGCGGCCGCCCCGGAGGGTGAACTGGCCGCCGCGGCGAAGCACCTGGGGGTCGGCCGGGACGAGGTGGAGCAGCTCTGCCTGGCCGTCGAGCGGGTGCTGTCCGACGGCGGTCCGCTGGACCCGACCGCGATCCGGGAGGCGGTCGGCGACGCCGTCCGGCCGCTCGGCGAGGCGGGCCGCAAGCGCGGCCTGTCGACCACCCTGCCGCTCGCCCTCGGGCTGATGCAGTCGCGCGGCCGGATCCGTCGGGTGCCGGTCAACGGCCGTCTGGACCAGCAGCGTTACGGCTACGTCGGCTGGGACCAGCCGGTCGCGGGGAACGCCGTCGACCTGGCCCGCCGCTACTTCTCCTGGGCCGGGCCGGCCACCCTCGGGCACTTCCGCTGGTTCTCGGGCTTCACCGCGGCCACCGCCCGCCGGGCCGTCGCCGAGGCCGGGGCGGTCCCGCTCACGCCCGGCTCCGAACTGCTACTGCTGCCCGAACTGGCCGAGGCGTTCGCCGAGTTCGAGGTGCCCTCCGAACCGCACTACACCCTGCTGGCCGGCATCGACGGCATCCACCTGCTGCACCGCGACCTGTCCCGGCTGCTCGACCCGGCCGACGCCGCCCGCCCGCTGCCCGCCGGCCGGGCCGGGCGCACCTTCGGCGGCGAGGCCGACCCGCAGACCCATCTGGTGCTGGACCGCGGCCGGATCGTCGGCCTGTGGGAGTACGACACCGAGCGGGCCGAGATCGTCCACCAGTCCTTCGTCCCCCCGGACGACGCGCTGCGCGAGGCGGTGGCCCGCACCGAGGCGTTCGTCCGGGACGAGCTCGGCGACGCCCGCGGCTTCAGCCTCGACTCGCCGAAGAGCCGCGCCCCGAAGATCGCCGCGCTGCGGGCGGCCGCACTCGCGCGGCAACAGGCCGGATAGCGTACGGCCCATGTCGACCACCACCACCGACGAGGTCCTGATCGTCACCGGCGCCGGCCGCGGCATCGGCGCCGCCACCGCCCTGCTGGCCGCCCGCCGCGGCTACCGGGTGTGCGTCAACTACCGCACGGACGAGGCCTCGGCCACCGCCGTCGTGGACGCCGTCCGGGCCGCGGGCGGCACCGCGATCGCGGTCCGGGCCGACGTCAGCCGCAGCGCCGACGTGGAGCGTCTGTTCACCACCGTGGACGCCGAACTAGGGCCGCTCACCGGGCTGGTGAACAACGCCGGCACGCTGGAGCGGCAGTGCCGGCTGGAGGAGATCGACGAGGACCGGCTGAACCGGATCTGGGCCGCCAACATCACCGGCCCCTTCCTGTGCGCGGCCCAGGCCGTCCGCCGGATGTCCACCCGGCACGGCGGGCGCGGCGGCGCCATCGTCAACGTCGGCTCGGCCGCCTCCCGGATCGGCTCGCCCAACGAGTACGTCGACTACGCGGCCGCCAAGGGCGCGGTGGACTCGATGACCCGCGGGCTGGCGTTGGAGGTCGCCGACGAGGGCATCCGGGTCAACTGCGTCCGTCCTGGCCTGATCCACACCGGCATCCACGCGCTCGGCGGCGAGCCGGGCCGGGTCGACCGGGTCGCGCCGGGCCTGCCGATGCGGCGCGGCGGGGAGCCGGAGGAGGTCGCCGAGGCGATCCTGTTCCTGCTGTCACCGGCCGCCTCGTACACCACGGGGGCGTTCCTGGAGGTCTCCGGCGGGCGGTGAACACCCTGTCCGGCGTCCGCCGGACGCCGAACGGTCCTCTCCGGTTTCCTTCCCCCCGCGCCGTCCGCGCCCGTACGGTGGAGGCCATGACCGCTGCCTTCATCGACATCCCCGGCGTGCGCAACTTCCGTGACGCGGGCGGGATCGGCGCCCTGCGCCGGGGCGTGCTGTACCGCTCCGGTTCCCTCCACACCCTCACCGAGGAGGGCGCCCGGAAGCTCAAGGACCTCGGTCTGCGGACGGTGGTCGACCTGCGCAGCCCGTTCGAGCTGGAGACCTGGCCGGACCAGCGGTACGGCCTCGACCACGAGTCCCTCAACCTGCCGACCCTGCCCGCGAACCGCGGCGACCTCGACCGCCCCTGGCCCGAGGACCAGGCCGGCCTCTACACCTTCATGCCGGAGACCGCCGGCCCCTCGCTCAGCGCGGTCATCCGCCGGCTGGCCGACCCGGAGGCCGTCCCGGTGGTCGTGCACTGCGCGGTCGGCAAGGACCGCACCGGCCTCACCATCGCCGTCCTGCAGTCCCTGCTGGGCGCCTCGGACGCCGACATCACCGCCGACTTCCTGCTCTCCAACCTCGGCCTCGGCCTCGACGAGGGCCCGATCCCCTACATCGACGAGACCGGCAGCGAGCGCCTCTCCCGCCCGGTCGCCGCCGAACACATCGCCGCCTCCCTCGACTGGATCCGCACCCAGCACGGCACCGTCCCCGGCTACCTCTACTCCCACGGCCTCACCGACGCCGACCTGGACGCCCTCCGGGCCAACCTGTCGGCCTGAGGCGCCGCCTCCGGGGCTACGGGCTACCCCTGCCGCTCGAAGCGCCACCACTGGGTGGGCGAGTCGACGTCCTCCCACTGCTGGACGACCCCGTCCGGGGCCTCCGGGGCGGTCAGCGGCTTGCCGCTGATGAAGCTGGTGACGGTGTACGTCTCCGGGGCGTCGACGTGGGCCTCCAACAGCCATTCCTGGGCGCCGAAGGCGTTGGCGGACCACTGCTGGATCGGGACGCCGTCCTCCGGGGAGGCACCGGTGACGTCGAGGCGCTTGCCGCTGCCGGCGTTCTCGACGTGGAACAGCGCGCCACCGGGGTGGACGGCGACGAGCTGCCAGAGCTGGGCGTCGGAGCCGTCGTCCGTGCCCAGGCGGATGCGCGCGCCGCTGCGCCGGGAGGCCTCGGCGACCTCCAGCAACAGTCCGCTGCCGACGTTGCGGATCCGGTACCGGCCGTCGGTCACCGCCCGGTCGGCCGGGCTGCCCCCCACGCTGTCAGTCATGCCCGCAGTCTCCCATCCGGGACTGACAACGGGCCGCCGTCAGGCACCGACAACGGGCCGCCGTCAGGCAACCGACAACGGGCCCGCCGCCAGGCGCTGCCGGCCGGGTCCGCCATCAGGCGCTGCCGGCCGGGTCCGCCGGGGCGCGGCGGACGGCTTCGTATCCGAAGACCGCGACCACGGGGGGCGTTTCCGGTGGACGGACCGTGCCGCCTATGCTGCGGCGAATGTCCACCGAGCAGAGCCCAGAGCAGACGTCCGCCGCCGTCCCGTCACGCCGTCAGCAGCCCACCCTCCTGGAGGCGGTGGCCGAACTGGAGGCGGTGGTCGCGGCCGGCGACGACGAGCGCTTCGGGCCGGCCCTCGGCCTGGTCGGCGGGCTGTTCGGCCCGGCCGGGCCGGCAGTGGCGCCGCAGCTCGGGCACGGCCGCCGCGGCGGCGCTGACCGGCCTGTACGTGGCGGCCTTCGGCGGCTCGCACCCGCTGGCGAAGCGGATCGGCGCCTGGCCCTCGGTGTTCGCCGTCACCGGGGTGGTCGCGGCGGCCTCCGCGGCCGCGACCGTGCTGTCCGCCCGCAAGCGCTGATCAGCGGGCGTTCACCGGACCGCCGCGCCGAACCGCGCCTCGAAGGCGGCCCGGTTCGCCGAGACCGGTGAGCGGTCCCAGACCGCGAACACCACCTGCTCGAACGCGCCCCCGTACCGGGCCAGCGCGCCCTCGAAGGCCTCGGCGACCTGGGCCGGGTCGTTGCGGAACACCCCGCAGCCCCAGGCGCCGAGCACCAGGGCGCGGACCTCGTGCCGGGCCGCCGCCGCGAGCACCCGGACGGCCCGCTCGGCGAGCACCCGCCGGACGTCCGTACCGGCGGAACGCCGTTCCAACTGACCGGCGTTGGGCGCGGGCGAGGTCAGGAAAGTGACCGGGTACGGCCGCGCCTGGAGCTCCCCCCGGCTGCCGCGGATCACCGGCACGGCGGGCGAGACGATCACCCGGTGGCTGTACCGCAGGTCCGTCGACGCCCGGTGCGCCTCGTAGTAGTCCGGGGCCTCCACCAGGCAGCTGTACAGCAGCGCGCTGCGGCACAGGTCCTCCTCCTGGGCGCGGGCGCCGCGCAGGTAGCCGCCGCCGGGGTTGCGCGCGGAGGCGAAGTTCAGCACCCCGACCGGTCCGACCCCGGCCGTGACCAGCCGCCGGGCTGCCTCCATGCTGCCCTCGGCCGTCACCTCGATCCGCCCGCCCGCGGGCCCCGGCCCGCGTTCCCCCGCCGCCAGCAGCGCGTCCAGGTCCGCCGGCGCGTACGACACCGTGCCGGCCCTGGCCGCCGCCAACTGCTCCCCCACCTGCACGAGTTCGCCCCCGGCCGTCCGGTAGCTCCCCCGCTCGGCGATCTCCTCGTTCACCCGTGCCACTTCGTGCAGTCTGCTGCTCATGTCCGTGACGCTACGGGACTACCGCCATCGCGCGCCACAGGTTATTCTCACCCCAAGAACAACACCTCGGGGGGCGAGCAGCAGCGAGGTGTTCGGGGGAACGGGGGAACACGAAGGGCCCGCTCCGGGGGACGGAGCGGGCCCTTCGTGTGTGCTTCAGGCGTCAGTTCTTCCAGCGCGGCTTGCGGTCGTCGCGGTTGAAGCCGCCGCCGTTGAAGCCGCCGCGGTCACGGTCGAAACCGCCGCGGTCACGGTTGAAGCCACCGCGGTCGGACTGCGGACGGCCGCCGGAGCGGTGGTCGTCACGGCGCGAGAACGGACGGCTGCTGCTGCCGCCGCGCTCGTCACGGTCCCGGCCGAAGGACGGGCGGTCGCCGAAGGAGCGGGCCGGACGGTCGCCGAAGGAGCGGCCGCCGCGGTCGTCGCGGTCGCGGTTGAAGCCACCGCGGTCGCCGCGGTCGTCACGGTTGAAACCGCCCGAGCGACGGTCGTCACGGTCACGGCCGGCACCGAAGCCACCACGGTCGCGGTTGAAGCCACCGCGCTCGCCGCGGTCCTCACGGTTGAAACCGCCCGAGCGACGGTCGTCACGGTCACGGCCGGCACCGAAGCCACCACGGTCGCGGTTGAAGCCACCGCGCTCGCCGCGGTCCTCACGGTTGAAACCGCCCGAGCGGCGGTCGTCACGGTCACGGCCGGCACCGAAGCCACCGGAACGGCGGTCGTCACGGTCGCGGCCGCCGAAGCCACCGGAACGGCGGTCGTCGCGGTCGCGGTCGCGGTCGCGGCTGAAGGCCGGACGCTCGGTGCGCGCCTCGCGGTACGACGGGGTGCGCTCCTCGGCCTGCGGCGCGGCGGCGGCCGGAGCCTCCGCAGCGGCCGGGGCGTCGGCCGGGGCGGTCTCCTCGCCGGCCTCGGCGGACGCGGCCGGGGCCTCGTCCTCGATGCCCAGCTCGACCCGCTCGCGCGCCGCACGGGCGGCCAGGCGGTCGGCCTCCTCGCGCAGCTCGGTGGCGCGGCGCTGCGCGCGCTCCAGCTGGCGGGTCATGTCGGCGAGCTCGCGCTCGGCGGCACCGGCGATGTTCGCGGCGCTCTCGGCCTGCACCTCGGTGAGCGAGCGGGCGCCGGTGATCTTGGCGACCTCGGCGTCGAAGGCGTGGTCCAGGATGTGGCGGCTGGCGTCGACGCCCGCGTCCTCCATCAGGCGGAAGACGCCGCGGCGCTGGTGCGGCAGCACCAGGGTGACGACGGCACCGGAGCGGCCGGCGCGCGCGGTGCGGCCGGAGCGGTGCAGGTAGTCCTTGTGGTCACCGGCCGGGTCCACGTTGAGGACCAGGTCGATGCCGTCGACGTGGATGCCGCGGGCGGCGACGTCGGTGGCGACGACGACGTTGACGTAGCCGTCCTTGAAGTCGCCGAGGACGCGGGTGCGGGCGCCCTGGGTCATGCCGCCGTGCAGCGCGTCGGCCTTCACACCGGCCTCGATCAGCTGCTCGGCGACGCGGTCGGCGCCCATCTGGGTGCGGACGAAGATGATCGTGCGGCCCTTGCGGGCGGCGATCGCGTTGGTGATCGGCGCCTTGTCCTTGGGCTTCACCACGAGGATGTGGTGGGTCATGGTCGTGACGGCGCCGGCCGACGGGTCGACCTCGTGGGTGACCGGGTTCTTCAGGTAGCGCTTCACCAGGGTGTCGATCTCGTTCTCCAGGGTGGCGGAGAACAGCAGGCGCTGGCCGCCGGCCGGCACCTGGTCGAGGATCTCGGTGACCTCGGGCAGGAAGCCCATGTCGGCCATCTGGTCGGCCTCGTCGAGGACGACGGTCTTGACGTCGTCCAGCTTGGCCGAGCCGCGGTTCAGCAGGTCGCGCAGACGGCCGGGGGTGGCGACCAGGATGTCGACGCCGCGCTCCAGCGCGTAGATCTGGTTCGACATCGAGGTGCCGCCGCAGACGACCTTGAGGCGCAGGCCGAGCACCGAGCCGAACGGCTCCAGGGCGTCGGCGACCTGCATGGCCAGCTCGCGGGTCGGGACCAGGATCAGACCGCGGGGGTGCTTGGCGCGGGTGCGCTCGCCGTCGGCGAGGCGGGTCAGCAGCGGCAGGCCGAAGCTCAGGGTCTTGCCGGAGCCGGTGCGGCCACGGCCCAGCACGTCCTTGCCGGCCAGGGCGTCCGGGATGGTCGCGGCCTGGATCGGGAACGGGGTGGTGACGCCACGCTTGGCGAGGGCACGGACGACGTCGTCGTGCAGGCCCAGGTCACCGAAGGTGATGGTGGGCTCGGTCGCCTCGGCCGTCTCCTCGAGGGTCTCGGCGGTGATCTCCTCGGCCGACTCGGCGGCCTCGGTGATCAGATCGGTGGAGTCGGTGACATCGGCGGCGGCCTCGTTCGCGGGCATGGCGAAGCGGGCGTCGTCAACGAGAGACATGCAAAACCTTCCGGAAGTGGCACGCGCCAAAGTCCGGGGTTCTGTTTCACAACCGCCTCTATGCGGTCAGCCACGGATCGCCGGAACGCGCCAAGGGCGCCAGTTGGGAATAGGGCGCCAGTCAAATGGATCAAACGAACGATCTACCACCATAGACGACCCTCGGGAACAGAGGCAAATGCCCAGGCCAGTCCGCTAGTGCGCACCCGCATGAGGGCTCGGGGCCGAGGAACCGGAGCTGCCGGAGGAGGGGTCCGGGACAGGCGGGACGGTGGCGGCGGGCGTGGTGCGCTCGGGCTCGGGGGTGCCGGACGGGTGGCCGCTCGGAGTGGCCGACGGAGTGCCGGAACCGCCGCCGGAGCGGCCCTCGCCGGTGCCGCCGGTGCCGCCGGTGCCCGTCGAACCGCCGCCCGAGCTGCCACCGGGGTGCGGCACGGGGCTGGAATTCGCGCCGCCCGCCGAGGCGTTGCCGCCCGGCGCGCTCTCGGGAGCGGGCGCCCCCGGCACCGGGACCACGCCGGCCACCGGGCCGTTCACGCCGGGCGTGAGCTCGCCCGGCGCGGCGGTCGCGGCCCCGGCCGGCGCATTCTCGGCCTGCAGGCCCCCCTGGTGCTCCGCGCGCCCCGACGCACCCCCCGGGTGCCCGGCGCCCGGCGAGGCCGAGGGACCGCCCGACGCCCCGGGCCGACCCGCCGGACCGGCCTGCCCGACCGGAGCCACCCCGCCGTGCTTCTCCTCCGCCGCCGGACCGACCGACATGCACCCCGTCAGCCCCAGCCCGGCCACCGCCAGCACCGCCGCCGCCCGCACCGCGCGCGACCGCAGCGCGACCGCCTCCCGCACCGCCGCTTCCGATCCCACCGCCCGCACCGAAGCCACCGCGCTCACTCTCCTGCCGCCCCACCCGGGCCGCCCACTGGCGCGCGGCCGCTTTCGGTGCCCAACGCGCGCCGGGCCCGCGGGACACGGTTCGGTACGGCAGTTCTCCGCCGCCACGGCACGCCGAAACCCCCGGACCCCGGCTCCGGAACCCCGGCCCCAAAACCTCAGCCCCAGATGGCCGAGGCCAGCTCCGCCCCCGCGTACACCGCGGTCAGCCCGGCCGCCAGGCTCCCGGCCACGTTCGCCAGCGCGTACCGCCCGGCACCGGACTCGGCCAGCCGCAGCGTCTCGTACGAGAAGGTCGAGTACGTGGTCAGCGCCCCGCAGAAGCCCGTGCCGACCAGCAGTTGGACGTGCGAGGAGGCCGCGCCGGCCGTCACCGCCCCGGCCAGCAGACCGAGCACCAGGCAGCCGAACACGTTCACCGTGAAGGTGCCCCACGGGAACACCGAGTCGTGCCGGGACTGCACCGCCCGGTCGGTCAGGTACCGCAGCGGCGCGCCGGCCACCGCACCCGCCACCACCAGCAGCCAGTTCACCCCCCGCCCCCGCCCGCACCCCGGCCCCGGTAGTGCACGACCTCGCAGCGGTCCAGCAGCACCAGGCCCTCCGCGACCAGTTCCTCCAGCTGCGGCAGGAACGCCCGCACCCGGTCCTCCTCGTCCACGATCACCACCGCCACCGGCAGGTCCTCGCTCAGCGACAGCAGCCGCGCGGTGTGCACCAGCGAGGAGGCGCCGAACCCCTCGATCCCGCGGAACACGCTCGCTCCGGCCAGTCCGGCCGCCCGCGCGCGGTGCACGATCTCGCTGTACAGCGGGCGGTGGTGCCAGGTGTCGCTCTCACCCACCAGCACGGTCAGCCGCAGCGCCGGCCCGCCCAGCCGGCTCACCGGGCACCGCCGCGGTGGATCACGCGCCGCGTCAGCGCCGCCGCCGCCCACACCGCGCCGAGCGCGCCCACCAGGGTCAGCCCCAGGTACGCCAGCCCGGGCCCGGGCCGCCCGGCCTCCAACAGCCGGCGGATGTCCACCGAGTACGTCGAGAAGGTGGTGAACCCGCCCAGCACCCCGGTGCCGAAGAACGGCCGCAGCAGCGGGTGCGCCGGACGCCCCTCGGTGACCGCCACCAGGAACACCCCGATCACCGCGCAGCCGAACACGTTGATCAACAGCGTCGTCCACGGGAAGGCCGACGGCCCGGTCTGCCAGCCCAGCCCGGCCGCGTACCGCGCCACCGCGCCGATCGCCCCGCCCACCGCGACCACCGCCACCGCCGGCCCTTGCCCGCGCAGCACCGACGGCCATCCGCCCACCGGCGCCGGCGTGCTCTCCACCGTGTCCTCCGAGGTCGTCACGAACCCATCAAACACCGCTGTTCGCTGCCTGGCACACCGTCACCCGAGACCCGACAATGATCCGGTGGAAATGACCCGGGAAGAGTTCGAAACGCTGGTCGGCGACGCCCTGGACCGGATTCCCCCGCACCTCGCGGCCATGATGGACAACGTCGCGGTCTTCGTCGAGGACGAACCCGACCCGAGCGACCCGGAGCTCCTCGGCCTCTACGAGGGCACCCCGCTCACCGAGCGCGGCGAGTGGTACGCGGGCGTCCTGCCCGACCGGATCCTGATCTACCGCGGCCCCACCCTGCGGCACTGCGAGACCCGCGAGCAGGTCGTCGAGGAGGTCCGCACCACCGTCATCCACGAGGTCGCCCACCACTTCGGCTTCGACGACCACGAGCTCGACGAACTCGGCTGGTCCTGACCCCCGCCCCACCCGGCCCAAACCCGTTTTGGCGATCCGCCCCGCATCCCATATGCTTCTCGACGTCCCCGGAACGCTGGAAACAGCCGGACGGGCCGCAAGCCCTCATCGTCTAGTGGCCCAGGACGCCGCCCTTTCAAGGCGGTAGCACGGGTTCGAATCCCGTTGGGGGCACGCAGTACCGTAGTAAAGTGCAGTGCCGCAAGACCTTAGTGGTTCGCCACTACCAGGTCCCGTGGAGCAGTTGGTTAGCTCGCCACCCTGTCAAGGTGGAGGTCGCGGGTTCAAGTCCCGTCGGGATCGCTCCGTCTCGCAAGAGACGGCGCAGTACGGCCAGGTAGCTCAGTTGGTACGAGCGTCCGCCTGAAAAGCGGAAGGTCGCCGGTTCGACCCCGGCCCTGGCCACATCGCCTGAAAAGGCATGATGCCCTCGAAGCAGCTCGCTTCGGGGGCATTTTCGTGTCGTTTGACGCCAACGGGACGGCGGACGGTCACCCTCCTTCCGCCCGACAGCGAGTACCGACAGTTCTGGACCGGGGGCCACTGACACGCTGCCCTCGCCGCCGATGCGACGCGCCCGGCGTGCCAAGCTCCCACCCCGGGTCCGGGAGCTACGAGGTGACCTCACCACCGAGGGCGGCGCACGCCGCCCTGCTCGAGCCCTTGGGGCGGTCCCCGGTCACCGGCCGGCCAGCAACGCGCCCGCCAGCGACTGGGCGGTGCCCGGTCCCTGGCCGCGGCGCGGTCGCGCTCCGGACAGCGACGGCATGCGCTTGGGAGCGCGTTCCTGGCGGGCCTTCTCGATGACCGTCGTCCCGGTCTCCGCCTCCAGCACGGGGGCGTAGCCGGCAGCCCGAAGCGCGGCAAGGGTTGCCTCGGGATCGGCGGTACTGATCAGCACGGTCGGCGCGATCCTCCGCAACCCGAGCTTGGACAGCGCACGAGCCGCGGCGAGCTCCGACACCAGTGACTCGTCGTCGGAGCGGATGCAGCAGGCGGAGCGCACCACTCGCATCCGGCCGTGGGTACGCGCGGTGTCCTTGACCAGGTACTCCAGGGGCTGCGGAAGCGGCCGTCCGCCCTCGGAGACGTCGGCCAGCCGAGCCAGCAGGTCGGCGGCGTCCAATCCGGAGTCCAGCGCCCGGCGGACCGCCGCAGGGGTGATCCGCCACACCACGGCACGGCCCTCCGACTCCCGGTCCGCACAGGCGGCCAGCAGGTCGGTCAGCTCTGATGCGGCGGCTCCGGCGACCACGGCCGTAAGGTCCGCCTGGAACCGGGCGGTGGTCTGCGGCGCGGGCAGCAGGGCGTCCAGGGCCGCGGACAACCGCCGAACCGCGTCGTCCAGAGCAGGACGGTCGCGCAGTGCCGGCCCGGCGCCCGGGACGGCGGGGAAGTGGCGGTGTGCACCCGCCCTCAGGAACCCGAGCACGGCGTGCCCGAGCGAAGTCAGCGCTCCGTGGGCGACGACCCCGAGCAGCTCCGCCTCCGCCAGGGTCGCCTCGACCCGCTCAGTCTCCCCCGCACCCTGGGTGAGGGCGGTGGGGCGGAACCAGGCCGCCGTAGCGATGAGGGCGGCGAGAGCGGTCGCCCGCCCGCGAGCGGACTTGCCGGTGGCGACTCCGTGTCCGGCCGGAAGGGTGGCGAGGGCCTCCAGCACGGCATGGCGCAGATCGACGGCCTCGCCGTCCTCCGGCGCGGTCAGCGCGACTGGGGTGTCATTCTCGTCCGGCCAATGGCTGAACACCTCGGGCACCACCGCCCAGGTGGCGACGAACGGCAGCAGCCGCCGAGCGGGTGGAGCCGCCAGCCACTCGTCGTACCGCTCGGTGGGCAGCATCCGGGCAGGTGGCTGGGATTCCGGCCGACGCGCGCGGCCCCGTCCTCTCGCCGGGGCCTCCGGCTCCTCGGCGCAAGGGGCGATCAGGTCCGCGTTGTTCGCCAGGTCGAGCCACAGTCGGGCTTGTTCCTCCGGCATGCCGACCGCCTTCGCCAGCCGGCGGGTGTCCCGGACCGCGATTCCGCCCGCCTTGCGGACAGCCGGCGGTTGCACGGCCACCTGGCGGAGCATCAGCTCGACCCGGGAGGCCGCCTCGGCCAACGCCGCCTGTGCCTGGCTCTCGACTGCACCGTCCGGGATCTCCACCGTGCCCCCGACCGGAGGCGGGACGGACAGGTAGCTCGGCGCGCGGTCGTGGTCGCGCAACGCGTCAGCCGCCTCGCGCGGCAGTTCCACCAGGTCCTCATCCACCGGAACGACCAGGCCGCGAGCGGCCAGCCAGTCCGTGCCGGGATCTCCCGAGCCGCCTTCCCGGAAGGTGAACTTGCCTCCGGAGCCCGGGTAGAAGCCGCCGCCGTACCGCGAGACGAAGCAGTGCGTGCGCAGCAGTGGCGGGCCCGGAACCAGTTTGTCCAACAGGTCCAAGGCCGCGGGCGGCGCCTCGGCGGCCATGGCGCGCACACGCTTCGCATCCCTGAGCACGTCCACGATCTGCCGCTGCGCCTCGTCTCGAGTCCGCGCCTTCGCGAGCCCCAGCCCCTGCGCGATCCGGTGAATCTCCGGAGCGTTGAAGGCCTCGGTGAGCAGTTGTTCGGCGGGCCGGCCGTAACCGCCGCCGCCCGCCTGACGGTGGAACAGGATCGGAACGGTGACCCTGATTCCGGACGAGGGCAGCACCAGGGCCCGCTCGGTCAGCCGGGACAGCGCGGCCTCGGCCGCAGACCGACCCGCGTCGTCGAGTCGCAGGAATCGGAAGAGCTGGTCCCGGGTCACGGACCGGTCAGCGGGGTCGACCGCAGGCGCGTCGAGGCGCGGCGAACGGCCGCCGTAGCCCATGAACAGGTGATGGGCGGACGGGACGGCCGGTAGCGGACCGTGCAACCGTTCGGCCAAGGTCGCCACAGCGAAGAGCAGTTGAATGTCCCCGAGACTGATCTCGTTCAGCCCCAGGGCCGTCGATTCGTCCGTCAGCAGGTGGCCGGCCAGGTCGGCCAGGCTCGCCACCCTGGCCGCGTGGGGAAGTTCGCGCTGCTCCAGCAGTTCGGTCAGCTGCGAGGGAGTACGGTCGGCCAGCCAAACAGCGAGGCTTCGTGCTGCTTTCACCGCACCAAGCGTAGTGAGTCGCCGGCGGGAACGGGACCAGAGATGTGAAACAGGGGACCCTGGCACAGCTCGGCCCGCACCCGGCAATGGCACCGGGTGTACGCACTCCCGGCTGGTGAACGCGGTCCGGTCGAAGCCATCGGCGAGCCCCGCGCGGTCACGACGGAGAATCTCCGGCTCTTCGCGGCAACCTTTTCGACCTCCGCGGCCACTCAGTGCTGTCCGGCCAAGTGGTTCGGTCAGATGCGACGGCTGAAAGAGAGCACAGACGTGTCCCTTGAACGAGAGCGCAGAGATGTCCCTCGCCCACCCCACGCCGTCAGTGGCGTCGCGCGGGTGGGCGGCCACGGGCGCGGAGCCCGTCCGTCGCATCGCGCCCGTCGGCTGTACCAGCGCCGGGGTTTCTGGGCGGCTGTCGGCCTGGCGGTCGTGGGCGCCTCCGTGGCCGTGGTCAACACGGCCTCGGCGGGCACCGTGTCCGTGGACACGAGCCCCTGGTACCTGCTGGTCAACCGCAGCACCGGCCAGGTGCTGGACGACTACGGCTACGGCGCGTACGACGGCGCCCCGGTGGTGCAGTGGAGCCGCACCGGCGCGGCGAATCAGCAGTGGAAGTTCCTCGACGCGGGTGACGGGAACTACCGGCTGCAGAACCGGTACTCCGGAAAGGTGCTGGACGACTACGGCTGGTCGAAGGCCGAAGGCTCCCAGGTGAGGCAGTGGCGTGACCTCAACGGCGCCAACCAGCAGTTCCACCTGGAGAAGTCGTCGGACGGATACGTGCGTCTGATCAACACCTTCAACGGCAAGGCCGTCGAGGTCCCGCTCGGCTCCAAGACCGACGGGGGCCAGATCGCCCAGTACCACGACTGGAACGGCGCCAACCAGCAGTGGCAGCTCGTCCCGGCCGGCGGCGCGGGAGGCACCGGGAACACCGGGGGCTCCGGCAGCAGCGCCACGCCCCCCAAGCCCGCCACGCCGGGCGGCAGCGCTCCGACGAGCCAGGCCCCGGGTGGTAACCACCCGACGTCGGCGCCGCCGGCGGCTCCGGCCGGCGGCGGCAACAACTCGGCGAAGAGTTTCATGGGCAGCAACACGGTGCTGATCGGCGGCTCGATGTCCGACGCATCGGCGAACGCCGCACCGTTCGACGTGCAGTACGCCTACGTGCACAGCCAGCCCGCGCCCTCCTCGGACTACTACACGGCGGCCCGCTGCCAGGACGGGTGGACGGGCTGGTGGGGTTGCTGGAACGGCAGCACCACGGCACCCGGCACGTACGTGACCTGGCGGGACGCCAAGGCGGCTCAGGAGACCTACCAGGGCAAGCCGCGTCCGCAGAAGTTCCTCTGGACCTGGTACTCGCTGCGTGACCTCGGCGACGCGGCGGGCCAGGGCGACGGTCCGGGCGAGGTCCAGGCCATCAACAGGGCCGACCTGCTCACCCGGTACCTGAACGACTACCGCTTCTTCCTCCAGAAGATCGGCACCTCGCACGACATGATCGACCTCGAGCCCGACTTCTGGGGCTACGTCCGGTCGCTCGGCGACCCGCACCACGTCGCCGCGCAGGTCACGGCCGCGGACCCGACGGACTGCGGATCGCAGGAGAACAGCGCCGCCGGACTCGCTCAGTGCCTGATCTCGATGGCGCACAAGTACGCTCCGAACACCGCCGTCGGCATGCACCTGTCCTGCTTCGACTGGCAGCAGAACACCCCGCAGTGTGTGAAGGACTACGCCCAACTCGGCGCACAGAACGCCGACTTCCTGGCCACCGACGTGTCGGACCGCGACGCGGGCTGGTACGCGCAGCCCGCCCACGGCGGCCTCGACAAGTTCTGGACCGACCAGAAGGCCGCCGCGCAACTGTCGTTCTACAAGACGATGGCCGAGTCGGTGGGCAAGCCGGTGGTCCTGTGGCAGATCCCCGTGGGCAACATGGCGCAGAACAACACGCTCAACCACTACAAGGACGACAAGGTGGACTGGTTCTTCGCGCACATGGACCAGGTGGCGAACGCGCACATCGCCGGTCTGCTCTTCGGCGCGGGGCAGCAGGAACAGACCACGGCCGAGACCGACGGCGGAAACCTGATCAACAAGACGATCGCGTACCACAACTCCGGCGGTGCAGCGCTCAAGTAGGCGGAGGAACGGCCGTGGCCCCGTCCTTCGGCGGGGCCACAGTCGTTCTTCTGGTGCGCGGCCGGGGCCTCGAGGGGCATGCCCCGAGTCTTCCCCATGAGCCCGCAGGAGCTGGTGCGGCCCGGCCGGTGGTGGTGTCAGAGGGCGGGGAAAGCGGGGAAGGTGCAGGTGGGGGCCGCGCCCGGGCCGTTGGTGGTGGTCAGGGTGACGTCGGGGCCGGACGGATGGAGGTTGGTGTCGGTGGCGGTGATGCGGGCGTTGGCGGCGGTCGCCGTGGTGACGTCGAGGTTGACGTGTTGCAGGGTCAGTTCGAGCGGGCGGGTCCTGTCCAGTCCGACGAGAGTGGATTTCGCGCCGCTGGGGGAGTGGGTCGCGGTGACGCCGTCGACGGTGATGCCGGTGAACCAGGGTGCGTTGGGGCCGCTGCCGCCGGAGTAGTGGGTGTCGAAGACGAGCGGGGCGCGGACGGCGTCGAGGCAGGTGTTCAGGTAGGTGACGCCGGTGACCCTGCCGCCGTTGGCGGGCGAGCTCTTGATGCGGATGCCGGTGCTGGAGCCGCTGGTGGTGCCGAGGGCATCAGTTCCGGTGAGGGTGTTGTCGCGGAAGAGGACGTTGGTCACGCCGCTGGTGGTCTCGCTGCCGATGGAGATGCCGTGAGTGCCGTAGAAGTGGTTGTTCGTCACGGTGATGTTGCTGCTGGACCTGTTGCCGCCCTTGATGGCGATGCCGTCGTCGCCGTCCATGATGAAGGAGTCGGTGATGGTGACGTTGGTGGCGCCGGCCGGGTCGATGCCGTCGGTGTTGCGGGCGCCGGCGGGGGTCTTGATGCGTACGCCCCAGGCGGTGAAGCCGTTGCCACCGTTGTAGACGACGTGGAAGTTGGGGGAGCTCAGCAGGTCGACGTGGTAGAGGGTGAAGTTGTCGGAGTCGTCGGCCTGGATCAGGCGGGGGTTGTTCTGGTTGGATCCGGCTTTCTGGGCGTCGGTGGCGAGCTGCCACCAGCTGGTGGTGGTGCCGAGGACGGTCTGGTCGCCGCGGCCGTCGATGCGGCCCTGGCTGCCGTCGGCGGCGCGGACGGCCTCGATGCCGGCGTTGGCTCCGGCGACGCTGATCAGTGGTTTGCAGCCGCCGCCGGAGGAGGCGAGGGTGCCGCAGCGCGGCTTGCCGCTGATCTGGTAATCGGCGGGGTTACGTGAGCCGTAGAGGGTGACACCACTGTCCAGCAGCAGGACCTCGCCTCGGTGGACGGCCAGCGGTCCGGTGAGGAAGGCGTTGTGGCCGGAGTCCGTCGCCTGCAGCCGGACGGCCACCGTCTGCTGTCCGGTCTGGGCACAGGTGTCGAGGGCATGCTGGATGCGGATCGTGTCCGGTGGGGTGGTTTCGCTGCCCTGGTCGGTAGCGCGGGTGGGCATGGTCCGGGCGGCGGGAACGGTGGCACAGACGGTGGTGGGCAGTGCGGGCTCGGTGACATGGCGGGTGTCACCGGTCGCTGTTCCGGCCGGCACGGTCGATCGCATGTGGGCCTTCGGGGTCAGCGTGGCCTGGGCGACCAGGGGGACGGCGGCGCCCATGACGGCGAGGACTCCGGCGGTGGCGAGCACGCGACGGGTCGCCGGGCGTCGGCGGTGTGTGCGTCGGTCGAGATCTGGCAACGGTCCGTCCTTCTGGAGCGGCGGCCCGCGGGCGCGGGCCGATTCTCCATCAGTTGCCGTCGGTGGATGAAAGGTTGCCGTGCCGAAGTGTGTTCCTCCTGCCGGGCGCGCCGCCGCCGGGTGCACGTCTCACCGCGGGGAGGATAGGTGCCCCCGACGGGATGAGGGCCGCGCCGGTCCGCTCGACGGAAGATTCTTCTTCCCGAACGGCAACCTTTCGATCCGGCAAGGCAACTGACGGGTAACCGGGGCACTAGACGGAGGCCCCCAGCGCCAGAAGGACAAGCCTTTGTCAGATCAGAACCGCTCTCATCGCCGCCGTCCGGCAACCCGCCGCGTCCTCGCCGCCGCCGTTGTCCTCGCTGCCGTGGGTGCCGCCGTACCGCTGGTCGCTCAAGCCGCGTTCACCTCGAACTCCAGCACGCCGACCACGCTGGGCGCGGGGGCGGCCGGCAGCGGCCGCTACTTCGGCACGGCGGTGGCCGCGGGCAGGCTCGGGGACTCGACGTACTCCACCATCCTCGACCGGGAGTTCACCGCGATAACCCCCGAGAACGAGATGAAGTGGGACAGCACCGAACCCTCCCGGGGCTCGTTCAACTTCGGCCCCGCCGACGCGATCGTCGACCACGCCGCCGCGCACGGCCAGAAGATGCGCGGCCACACCCTGGTCTGGCACTCCCAGCTGCCCGGCTGGGTCGGCTCGATCAACGACGCCAACACCCTGCGCAGCGTCATGGACAACCACATCACGCAGGAAATGACCCACTACAAGGGCAGGATCTACGCCTGGGACGTGGTGAACGAGGCCTTCGCCGACGGCCCCAGCGGCCAGCACCGCAGCTCGGTGTTCCAGAACGTGCTGGGCAACGGCTTCATCGAAGAGGCGTTCCGCACCGCCCGGGGCGTCGACCCCGGGGCGAAGCTCTGCTACAACGACTACAACATCGAGAACTGGTCCGATGCCAAGACCCAGGGCGTCTACGGCATGGTCAAGGACTTCAAGTCCCGTGGCGTGCCGATCGACTGCGTCGGGTTCCAGAGCCACTTCGGCGCGGGCGGGCCGCCGGCGAACTTCCAGACCACGCTGTCGAGCTTCGCCGCGCTCGGCGTGGACGTCCAGATCACCGAGCTCGACATCGCCCAGGCCCCCGCGAGCGCGTACACCGACACCGTCCGTGACTGCCTCAACGTCGCCCGCTGCACGGGCATCTCGGTGTGGGGCATCCGCGACAGCGACTCGTGGCGCGGCGGCGAGAACCCGCTGCTGTTCGACGCCAGTGGCAAAAAGAAGCCCGCCTACGCCGCGGCGCTCACCGCCCTCGGCGGCGGCAGCAGCGGTGGCGGCGGCACCCAGGGCGGAGGCATCAGCTCCGGCACCGTCTACTCGCTCTCCGCGGCGGTCGGCGGGCGCGTCCTGGACGAGCCCGCCGGGCAGAACGGCAACGGCACCCCGCTTCAGGTGTGGGACGCCAACGGCGACGCGCCCAACCAGCACTGGCGCGCCGACCGCAACGCCGACGGCTCCTACACGTTCACCAACCTCGCCAGCGGCCGGGTCCTGGACGAGCCCGGCGGCCGGACGGCCAACGGCACGAAGCCGCTGGTCTGGGACGCCAACGGCGGTGCCAACCAGCACTGGCGTGCCGACCGCAACGCCGACGGCTCCTACACCCTGATCAACGTCGCCAGCGGCCGGGCACTCGAACTCCCCGGCGGCCAGAGCGCCAACGGCACCTCCGTCCAGATCTGGGACTCCTGGGGCGCCGCCAACCAACACTGGAACCTCGGCTCGTCCGCACCGGCGGCCGGCGGCACCTGCACCCTCCCGTCGACGTACCACTGGTCCTCGACGGGAGCGCTGGCGCAGCCGGCGAACGGCTGGGCCGCGGTGAAGGACTTCACCGACGTGGTCTACAACGGCAAGCACCTGGTCTACGCGTCGAACGTGAACGGCTCCTCGTACGGCTCGATGATGTTCAGCCCCTTCACGAACTGGTCGGACATGGCCTCGGCCGGGCAGACCGGGATGAACGAGAAGGCGGTGGCGCCCACCCTGTTCTACTTCGCACCGAAGAAGATCTGGGTCCTGGCGTACCAGTGGGGTCAGTGGCCGTTCGTCTACCGCACGTCCAGCGACCCGACCAACCCCAACGGCTGGTCCGCGCCGCAGCCGCTGTTCACCGGCGGCATCCCCAACTCCGGCACCGGTCCGATCGACCAGACGCTGATCGGTGACGACCAGAACATGTACCTGTTCTTCGCCGGTGACAACGGCAGCATCTACCGGGCGAGCATGCCCATCGGAAACTTCCCGGGCAACTTCGGCTCCTCCTACACCACGGTCATGAGCGACTCGGAGAAGAACCTCTTCGAGGCCCCGCAGGTCTACAAGGTCAAGGACCGAAACCAGTACCTCATGCTCGTCGAGGCCCGCGGCGCGAACGAGCAGCGCTACTTCCGCTCCTTCACCGCCTCCAGCCTGAACGGCTCCTGGACCCCGCAGGCCGCCACCGAGGACCACCCCTTCGCGGGCAAGGCCAACAGCGGTGCCACCTGGACCAACGACATCAGCCACGGCGACCTCGTCCGCAACAACCCCGACCAGACCATGACCATCGACCCCTGCAACCTCCAGCTCCTCTACCAGGGCAAGTCCCCCACCGCGACCGGCTCCTACGACCGACTGCCGTGGCGGCCCGGCGTCCTCACCCTCCAGCGCTGACCCCGCCTGATCCACGGTGATCGCGATCGGGTGCGGCCCGCCGGCGCGTAACCGAGCGGTTCACGCCGCGGGCGGCTCCACCCGCTGACCGGCACTCGCCGCATCGAGGAACCCCAGCCGTGCGCCGGCTGGGGTTCCTCCTTCGTGGACCTCCGCCGCGGGTAGCCGAAGCGTTCAGCCGCAGCACGTCGCTCTCGTCCCGGGCGTGGGGCGAAAACGTCCGCGGGAGTCTCGGAACACCGCGCACGAAGGCCGTCACAGCCCCAGCGCCGGACTACTCTGAGGGTGTTGCCCGGCACACCCCAGGAGACACCGCGCATGAACCCGGAGCACTTCGCACTTCTCGAAGAAGCCCGCCGGAGCCTGCCCGACGGATTCAAGGTGGAGATCTCGGGCGACACCATCGTCATGATGGTCAGCCCCTCGGGCATCCACCAGCGAAACCTGCTACTGGTCCGCCGCCAGTTCGACAGGCACGCCCCGGTCGACCTGCTGCCGAGTGAGAACACCGACCTCGTCTCGCCCAACGTCGGCAAGAGCCGCAATCCGGACCTGACATACCTTCCGAGTGAGGCGTTGGAAACGTCCGACAACCAGGTCCCGTCCGAGCTCGCCGCGGTCGCCGTCGAGCTGGTCTCCCCCTCGAACCCGGAGAACGACTGGGTGGGGAAGGTTCGCGACTACCCCCTGATGGGCATCCCGCTGTACTTGCTGGTCGACGCCAGGCAGAAGACCGTGACCCTGTTCAGCCGACCCGACGGTACGAAGTACCACCGCCGTGAGGACGTCGACTTCGGCGAGACGCTGCGCATCCCCGAGCCGTTCGACTTCGACCTGGTCACGAGCGACCTGCTGCCGTACTGATCCGCGCCGGCTCGTGCTCCCCGCCGCCGGTTGACGCCAACGCTGACGCCAACCGATCCGGACGACGGCGCTCGACAGCGGCCTTCCCCGGACGGCAGAGGTGATCAGGCCGGGGGCGTTCCCCTCCTCAGCCGCCGCCCGACCGCCCCTCACCGGGCGAGCCGGGCGGCGAGCCAGTCCGCGGTGGCGGGGAGCCAGTCGGGCAGGGCGGTGCCGAGCAGGTGGTTGCCGTGCGGGACGAGGAGGAGCTCGGCGTTCGGCGCGTGCTCGGCGAGGACGGTGGCGTTGGTGACGCCGGGGATGCGGTCCTCGCCGCCCTCGACCACCAGCAGCGGCAGGGTGATGGTCGGCGCGAGCCCGGTCAGGTCGAGCCGGTCGGCGAAGGCCCGGGCCGCCTCGGGGCCGCCGCAGCGCTGGCCGAGGGTCTCGGTGACGAACGGCACCAGGTCCGCCCAGTCCAGCCGGTACGGACCGCTGACCGCCACGGCGGCGCGCAGCCGCGGCTCGTGGGCGGCGGCCATCGCCGCGTAGTAACCGCCCAGGCTGAGCCCGACCACGGCGGTGCGGCCGAGGTCCAGGCCGTCGTGCGCCGCGAGCGCGTCCAGCGCCCGGCCCACCACCCGGTGGTAGTCCGGCTCCGGCGCACTGGTGGCCGCCAGCACGCCCTGCCCGGGCCCGTCGATCGCCAACACGGCGATCCCCCGGGCCAGCAGCGCGTCGGCGAGCGCGTGGAACTCCTCCTTCGAGGAGTCCATGCCCGGCACGATCAGCACCACCGGACCGCCGGACTCCGCCGGGCGCCGCAGCCAGCCCGCGAAGCCCTCGCCCTCGACCCGCGCCGCCTCCGGCTCCAGCAGCGCCAGCGACTGCCGCATCGCCTCGTCGGCCTCGGCGGCCAGCCGGGCGGCGCCCGCCCGGTCGGGGTGCGGCATCAGCCCGGCCGCGTGGAACCAGCGGGCGGCACTGCGGTAGGCACCACCCGCGGTGACCGTACGACCCTGGGCAGCGGCGATCCCGGCCTCAGCGGCGTACCGGCGCCCGACCGCGCCGAACGCGGCCGGCCAGTCGCGCAGCGAACCCAGCGCCCCGGTCACCCGGTCGTACTCGTACAGGTCGAGACCGGCGCCGTGGGCACGCGGTCGGGTCTCCGCGATGAACGCGGGCAGCAGACCGGGGGTGTCGACGAAGGACACGATGAAAGCTCCTTTTCCGGCAATCAGGCGACGGTCAGCACGGCCTTGCCGCGGATCCGCCGGTCACGCAGGTCGGTGAGGGTGGTCGCGGTCCGCTCCCAGGGCGCGACCAGGCCGATCTCCGGGGTCAGCCGGCCCGCCCCCACCAGGCGCACCAGGGTGGCCAGGTCCTCGCCGTCCGGGACGTCCGAGTCGGCGTAGTGGAAGTGCCGCAGGGCGGCCGACTCGGGACCGGCGAAGAAGTCGAAGAAGTTCAGCGTGGCCGGCGTGCGCGAGGCCTGGCCGAACCAGACCAGCGTCCCGCGCCGGTCCAGCCGGGCCAGCGCCAACGGCAGGTTGTCCCCACCCGTGGACTCCAGCACCAGGTCGTACGGGCCCCGGGCCTCACCCAGCCCGTGCACCACCTCGGCCGCCCCCAGCTCGGCCAGCCGCCGGCCGCGCTCCGGCGAAGCGGTCACGACGGTCAGCTCGGCCCCCGCCGCCGCGGCCAGCTCGGTGAAGTAGTGCCCCACCCCACCGGACGCCCCGGTCAACAGCACCCGCCGCCCGGCCACCGCCCCCACCGTGCGCAGCAGCCGCAACGCGGTCAGCCCCGCCAACGGCAGCGCGGCCGCCCGTACGGCATCCACGCTGTCCGGCAGCTCGGCCAGCGAGGACACCGGCACACACACGTACTCGGCCCACCCCGCCGCCGGCGGATGCCCCACCACCCGCCGACACACCGCAGGCCCCGACCCGTCAGCCGCAGCCTGCACCACCAGCCCGGCCACGTCCTTCCCCGGCCGCCACCCGTCCCTGGGCGCCTCCAGCTGGAACGTCTCCCCCCGGTTCACCGAGAAGGCCTCCACCTTCACCAACACCTCCCCCGGCCCCGGCTGCGGCTGCTCCACCTCCGCGAACCGCACCGGCTCCACCGCGTCCCCCGTCGCCACCAGCGCCTTCATCCCCGCTCCTCACCTCGTCGGAGCCCCCACTCCACCGCCCCCACCGCCCCCCGGTCCAACAACCACCGGACAGCGACGACAACCATCAGCTGTCACAGCCGCACCCCACCCCTCCCTCGTGGGCGCTCAGGGCAAAGCCCGCGTGCCCACCGCAAGCCCCCACCCGCGCCCCACCCAACCAGGGCGAGAGGGGTGCGCCCCGGCGTCACCCACCCTCCCGGGAGCCCCCACCCCCAACGACAACCCCCCGCTAGGGTTCCCCAGGTGGATCTGGATCTGGGACAGGTACGAGCCTTCGTGACCACCGCCGAAGAACTCCACTTCGGCCGAGCCGCCACCCGCCTGGCCATCAGCCAACAAGGCCTCTCCAAGCGCATCGCCCGCCTCGAGGCCGCCCTCGGCCTGCGCCTGCTGGAGCGCGACGCCCGAGGCGTCGCCCTGACCGCAGCCGGCACCCGCTTCCTGGGCCCCGCACGGCGAGTGCTCACGCAGGGGGACCTGGCAGTGGCCGCCGCACAGGAAACCGGACGGCCGTTGCGGATCGACGTGTGGGGACACCTGTACGCCCCGATGCGCACCCTCGCACAGGCGGTGGACGCGGCACCCGGCCTGGAGGTGGAGCCGGTGCCGGGGCGGGACCTGCCGTCGGTGGCGGCGGCGCTGCTGCGCGGGGAGGCGGACGCCGGGTTCGGCCGGGTGCACGCCCTGCCGGACGGCGCCGACGCCGGGCTGACGCACCGGCTGGTCCGCCTGGAACCGGTGGACGCGCTGCTGAGCGCGGACCATCCGCTGGCCGACCGCGACACCCTGAGCCCGGCGGAGCTGCGCAGCAGTGTGCTGCGCTATCCGGCGGCGGTGGACCGGCTGGACTTCCTGACCCGCTTCGCCGCCCGGTTCGACGTCACCGCCCGGGTCGGCTCGACCAATCTGGGCCTGGAGCACTTCCTCGATCAGGTCGCCGCCGATCCGGGCTGCTTCTCCCTGGTGCCCGCCGACGGCCCGCTGCCGGACCGCCCGGGTGTCCGCACCGTCCCGCTGGCCGATCCGACCCCGCTGTACGCCTGGTCACTGCTCTGGCGGACCGACCGGGCACCCGAGAGCGACGGCCAACTGGACCGCCTGTTGAGGGCGTTCACCGCCGAGGCCGCCCGAAGCCGGTGGCTGGAGTACGACCCGTCCCGCGACTGGCTCCCGGACGCCGACGAAGCCGCCCTCCGGCCGTAGCGGCCTGGCGAGGCGGACCCGGTGCCGGCGGTGGTCACGGAGACCCCGAAGCCCCACCCGGCCGACCGACAGGCCCGTCGCCACGCTCATCGACGGCCGCCTCCCGCACAGTTGACACCCGGTCACATCCGGGGCCCACTGTGCCGCACGGCACGGACAACCGGGTGCGGCGGTGGCTCGACCCGTGTCCCGCCGCCGGTCACCACCAGGTGTTCCGGACCCCCAGCACCGACCCGTCCGCGGCGAAGGAGGTGGCGGTGTTGCCGGTGTTGCCGGTGGAGCCCAGCCTGCGGACGACGGCGTACCAGTGCACAGGGGAGTCCCCGACCGCGACCGGGACCGCGGCCACGGAGCCGCCGGTCTTCCAGCTGACCACGACCCTGGCGACCTCCGGTCCGACCGAGACGGCCACCATGTCCGGCCGGCTCGCCTCCCCGGTCACCCGGTTGAGCATCACGCCCTTGGTGGGGCCCGTGTCGTCCTTCGCCGTCCCGCCCGGAGCGGTGGTCGCGTCCACGAAGTCCCCGGGCTGCCGCTTGCCGTCCGCGACCAGGTAGACGTCGACCCGGTCGGCCTGCAGGTCCCAGACCGGGTTGCCGCTCTCCGCGGGGTCGGCCGGCAGCGTCGGGTCGGCGGCACGCCGCTCCGTCCAGATCAGCTCACCCTGTTTGAGGCCGTCCTCCGCGGTCCGGGCCGCCGGCCACAGGGCGACCCAGACCTCCATGGTGTGTCCGTTGACGGCGCCCTCGCCGATCTTGGCCCGGACCGGGGTGAACGGGTCCCGCGGGGTCCGCGACGAAGCGGCCGAAGCGGTCGGCGTGACCGTCGGGATGGCCGCCGGGGTGGCCGTAGCCGCTGGTGCGACCACCGGGGACGGCGAGGCCACCGGCGAGGGGAAGGCCGAGGCCGACGGCGTGCCCGACACCGATGACCTGCCCGGAACGAGCGCGGCCGCGGAGGACACGGCCGCCACCGAGGCGCCGCCGGCCTCCCGCCCGTACCCGCCGATCGCCGTCCCCGCCCCGGCCACCGCCACCACCAGCACCGCGCCCGCGCCACCGGTCAGCAGCCGCCGGCGCCGCAGCCTGCGCCGGCCCCCGGCCAGCAGCCGGTCGTACGGGACGGCGCCGATCTCGATGCTCTCGGCCACCTCGCTCAACCCGTACGACGCCGCGGCCTCGGCCCCGGCCATGTCCTCGTTGCTCATCTTCCGCCTCCGACGGTCGTCAGCTCGCTGAGTGAGGAGGTCTCCCGGAGCTTGGCCAGCCCCCTGGCCGCCTGGCTCTTGACCGTGCCGACCGAGCAGCCCATGGCCGCCGCGGTCTGGGACTCGCTGAGGTCCTCCCAGTACCGCAGCACGACGGCCTCCCGCTGGCGGGGCGGCAGGGCGGCGAGCGCGGCGAGCAGCACGGCCCGGGCGTCCGGGTCGGGCCCGGTCGGGGCGGGCCGGTCGGGGAAGGCCTCGACCAGGTACTCGGCCGGTCTGCGCCGGAACCGCCGGGCGTGCTCGTTGACCAGGATCCGGCGCACGTAGGCGTTCGGGTCGTCCGCGGCGCGCACCTTGGTCCAGTGGACGTAGGCCCGTTCCAGGGCCTGCTGGACCAGGTCCTCGGCGCCGTGGCGGTCCCCCGCCAGCAGGTACGCCGTCCGCAGCAGTCGTGACCACGCGCTGCCGGCGAACGCCCGGAACTCGTCGTCCCGGGCGGTCTTCTGGGCTCCCATGAGCACCTCCTCGAACCCCCAGAGCCCGGAATCGCCGCCGATCGTTGCCCGGCGTCCGCGACCAGTCGTTCGCGATTCGTGACCAGTCGTTCGCGATTCGCCACCGGCGGCTGTGACACTGGAGGGGCTCGAAAACCGAGGTGCGCTCCGCCGTGCCTCCTTGCGAACCTAGAGGGATGCCCGCAGTGAGTTCTCCCGCAGTCCAGTCCGCCCCCGTACCCGCCGAGGGTCCCGGAATCGGTGAGCTGGCCGCCCGCCTGCCCGAGCTGACCCTGCGCGACGAGGTGCGGATCGGGCGCCGGCTGGAGGGGGCCCGCAGGGTCCGCAAACCCGAGGCCAGGCAGAAGATCGCCGCCGAGATCGCCGCCGACATCGACCGCGCCGAGCTGCTGGTCGAGCAGCGCCGGGGCGCCGTGCCGAAGATCACGTACCCGGCCGAGCTTCCGGTCAGCCAGAAGAAGGACGACATCCTGGAGGCCATCCGGGACCACCAGGTGGTGATCGTCGCAGGTGAGACCGGGTCCGGCAAGACCACCCAGATCCCGAAGATCTGCCTGGAGCTGGGCCGTGGCGTGCGCGGTCTGGTCGGTCACACCCAGCCGCGCCGGATCGCCGCCCGTACGGTGGCCGAGCGCGTCGCGGAGGAGCTGGACACCCCGCTCGGCGAGGCGGTCGGCTGGAAGGTCCGGTTCACCGACCAGGTCGGCCAGGACACCCTGGTCAAGCTGATGACGGACGGCATCCTGCTGGCGGAGATCCAAACCGACCGCGATCTGCGCCAGTACGACACCCTGATCATCGACGAGGCGCACGAGCGCAGCCTCAACATCGACTTCCTGCTCGGCTACCTCAAGCAGCTGCTCCCCCGCCGCCCCGACCTCAAGGTCGTGATCACCTCCGCGACGATCGACCCCGAGCGCTTCTCCCGGCACTTCGGCGACGCTCCGATCATCGAGGTCTCCGGCCGGACGTACCCCGTCGAGGTCCGCTACCGCCCGGTGATCGACGACGGCGAGGACGAGGCCGACGAGGCGGACCGCGACCGCGACCAGATCCAGGCGATCTGCGACGCCGCCCAGGAACTGCAGGACGAGGGCCCGGGCGACATCCTGGTCTTCCTCTCCGGCGAGCGCGAGATCCGCGACACCGCCGACGCCCTCACCAAGCTGAAGCTGAGGAACACCGAGGTCCTCCCGCTCTACGCCCGCCTCAGCTCGGCCGAGCAGCACCGGGTGTTCCAGCGCTCCAACCTGCGCCGGATCGTGCTGGCCACCAACGTGGCCGAGACCTCGCTGACCGTCCCCGGCATCAAGTACGTGATCGACCCGGGCACCGCCCGGATCTCCCGCTACAGCCACCGCACCAAGGTGCAGCGGCTGCCGATCGAGGCGATCAGCCAGGCCAGCGCCAACCAGCGCAAGGGCCGCTGCGGCCGCACCTCGGACGGCATCTGCATCCGGCTGTACTCGGAGGAGGACTTCCTCTCCCGCCCCGAGTTCACCGACGCCGAGATCCTGCGCACCAACCTCGCCTCGGTGATCCTCCAGATGACCGCGGCCGGCCTGGGCGACATCTCCGCCTTCCCGTTCCTGGACCCGCCGGACTCGCGCAACATCAAGGACGGCGTCCACCTGCTGCACGAGCTGGGCGCGCTGGACCCGGACGAGAAGGACCCGCGCAAGCGCCTGACCGCGCTCGGCCGCAAGCTCGCCCAGCTCCCGGTGGACCCGCGGATGGCCCGCATGGTGCTGGAGGCGGACCGCAACGGCTGCGTGCGCGACGTCATGGTGATCGCCGCCGCGCTGTCCATCCAGGACCCGCGCGAGCGCCCCGCCGAGAAGCGCCAGGCCGCCGACGAGCGGCACCGCCGGTTCTCCTCGGAGACCTCGGACTTCCTCTCCTACCTGGCGATGTGGCGCTACGTCCGGGAGCAGCAGAAGGAGCTCTCCTCCTCGGCGTTCCGCCGGATGTGCAAGTCGGAGTTCCTCAACTACCTGCGGATACGGGAGTGGCAGGACGTCTACACCCAGCTGCGCACCGTCGCCAAGCAGTTGGGGGTGACGATCGAGGAGCCTCACCCCGATGCCGAGCCGGACGCCGACCGGATCCACCAGTCGCTGCTGGCCGGGCTGCTCTCCCACATCGGCCTGTTCGACGTGGAGAAGCGCGAGTACGGCGGCGCCCGCGGCGCCCGCTTCGCGGTCTTCCCGGGCTCCGGCCTGTTCAAGAAGCCCCCGCGCTGGGTGATGTCGGCCGAGCTGGTGGAGACCTCCCGGCTGTGGGCCCGGATCAACGCGAGGATCGAGCCCGAGTGGGTCGAGCCGCTGGCCGGGCACCTGATCAAGCGCAGCTACAGCGAGCCGCACTGGGAGAAGAAGGCCGGCGCCGTGCTGGCGTACGAGAAGGTGACCCTCTACGGGATGCCGATCGTCGCCCAGCGCAAGGTCAACTACGGCCGGATCGACCCGGAGCTCTGCCGCGAGCTGTTCATCCGCAACGCGCTGGTCGAGGGCGACTGGGAGACCCACCACCGGTTCTTCGCCGAGAACCGCAAGCTGCTCGGCGAGGTCGAGGAGCTGGAGAACCGGGCCCGCCGCCGGGACATCCTGGTGGACGACCAGACCCTGTTCGACTTCTACGACGCCCGGCTGCCCGACGAGGTCGTCTCCACCCGGCACTTCGACTCCTGGTGGAAGAAGGCCCGGCACGAGCAGCCGGACCTGCTGAACTTCGAGAAGTCGATGCTGATCAACGACGCCGCGGACGGCGTCACCGAGGCCGACTACCCGGACTACTGGCAGCAGGGCAAGCTGCGCTTCAAGCTGACCTACCAGTTCGAGCCGGGCAGCGACGCGGACGGCGTGACCGTCCACATCCCGCTGCCGGTGCTCAACCAGGTCACCGCGGAGGGCTTCGACTGGCAGATCCCCGGCCTGCGGGAGGAGCTGGTCACCGCGTACATCAAGTCGCTGCCCAAGGCGATCCGGCGCAACTTCGTGCCGGCCCCGGACTTCGCCAAGGCGGCCCTGCGCCAGGTGAAGGACCGCCAGGAGCCCTTGCTGCCGTCCCTGGAGCACGCCCTGAAGCGCCTGACGGCCGTCACGGTGCCGCCGGAGGCCTGGGACGACGAGCGGGTGCCGGAACACCTCAAGGTGACCTTCCGGGTGGTGGACGGCAAGCGCAGGCTCGCCGAGTCCAAGGACCTGGAGGAGCTGCGGCTGAAGCTCAAGCCCAAGCTCAAGGAGACGCTCTCCTCTGCAGCCTCCGGCAAGGGCATCGAGCAGAGCGGCCTGACCGCCTGGCCGGCCGGGCTGCCGGTGCTCCAGCGCACCTTCGAGCAGCGCTCGCGCGGCCATTCGCTGCGCGCCTACCCGGCGCTGGTGGACGAGGGCTCCTCGGTGGGCGTGAAGCTGTTCGACACCCCGGAGGCCCAGGCCCACGCGATGTGGGAGGGGACGCGCCGACTGCTGATGCTGACCACCACCTCCCCGGCCAAGTCGATCCAGGGCCGGCTGGGCAACCAGGCGAAGCTGGCGCTCTCGCACAGCCCGCACGGCTCGATCAACGCCCTGTTCGAGGACGTCGTCTCGGCCGCGACGGACCGGCTGATGGCCCTGGCCGGCGGCCCGGCCTGGGACGAGGCGGCCTTCGGCAAGCTGCACGACAAGGTGCGGGCGGACCTGTACGACCTGTCCGCGGACACCACGCTGAAGACGGCCACCGCGCTGATCGCCTTCCACAAGGCCTCGACCCGGCTGAAGTCGGTGAGCAGCCCAGTGCTGCTGAACGCGGTGAACGACGTCCGGCTGCACCTGGCCTCGCTGGTGCACCCGGGCTTCGTGACGGCCACCGGCTGGCAGCGGCTGCCCGACCTCAAGCGCTACCTGCTGGCGGTGGACCGCCGGCTGGAGGCGCTGCCCAACCACCCGCAGCGGGACGCCCAGCAGCTGCTGAAGGTCCAGCAGGTGCAGCAGGCGTACGGGGAGCTGCTGGCGGCCGTACCGCCCGGGCGGCAGCCCTCCGAAGAGGTGCGGGCGATCCGCTGGATGATCGAGGAGCTGCGGGTCAGCTTCTTCGCCCAGTCGCTGGGCACGCCGAGCCCGGTCTCGGAGAAGCGGATCATGAAGGCGATGGAGGCGGCCCGGGCGACCCTGTGACCCGGGCGGCGCCCTGAGCTGCGGGTGCGCGGTGGGCCTTCAGGAGCCAGTTCGACCTGGAGGCCCACCATGGGCTACGATCTGTCTTGTTCGCAGCGCGGCAAGCGAGTGAACGAGATCAGAAAACTCTGGTCCCGTGGAGCAGTTGGTTAGCTCGCCACCCTGTCAAGGTGGAGGTCGCGGGTTCAAGTCCCGTCGGGATCGCCGTAGCGCGAGAGGCCCGGAACCGTCAGGTTCCGGGCCTCTCGCTTTTGGTTTTCGGCTTCTACCAGGCACCAGGTCCGGGCCACAAGCGGCAGGTGCTGTGATCGTCGCCACTCGATGCCTCCGGGAACGACCCCGGAAACAGTCGGTTCTTGAGTCCACTAATTTAATATGTAAAATTGCACTTCTATTCACTGTAAATCCCCCCCGCACCACGTGCACCAAATCGTTATCCGGAGTTCAGCATTCCGACCCTCGCGAAGCGCGCTCCGGGCACGACAAAGGGGCCGCTGACCGGACCCGGCGGAGTCCGGTCAGCGGCCCCTTTGAAAGAGCCTTCGGCCTAATCAGGCCTCAGTGCGCTGAGCGGGAATCCCGGCCAGCAGGGCACGCACCTCCGCCTCACGGTAACGACGGTGACCGCCGAGCGTGCGGATCGACGTCAGCTTGCCCGCCTTGGCCCAGCGGGTGACCGTCTTCGGGTCAACGCGGAACATGGTGGCAACCTCCGCCGGCGTCAGCAGCGGCTCAGCATCAGGGGTACGAGCGGTCATGAGCGGCCTCCTCGGGAGAACCGAACCAGGGCGGTTCTATCCTTCAAATTCTGCACCTTGGCCCGCGATGCCCTAAATGGCATAGACGGACCGAGTCGGTTATAGGACGAACGGCTTGTCCTGGTGTCTACAACTACACCATCCGTCCAGCCCTATCGACCAAACCGCCAAAATTGACCCCTCACGGGTTCAAGGCCGACGGATGGCGATGGACCACCCCATAACGGACAGTCACTCGACAGTGACGTCCGGTTACGAGGGGACCAGACCCTCCGTTTCCCCGCAAAGCACGCATCGACTCCAGAACCACCCAAAAGTGGGCACGCTCACGTGAAGTTGGGCTGGTTGTCCCATTTTTGCACATAGGGGTAAGTTCGCGTCAACGGTGAGTAGTGTCACGTTCGGCAGCTATTGACCCGAACCGGGACCTCGGTCGGAGCCGTTGCGGACCAAAGACCCCTCCCAGTCATACACGGGCGGTCGGACGTCAGTTCGCCTGCCGCAGCGCAAGCACCCGCCGCCAGCGCACCGTCAGTTCCCCGTACGCGCGCAGCGCCTCGGCGGTGTCCCCCGCCCGCAGCGCCCGCAGCCCGTCCTCCAGCTCCCCCGCCGAACGGTCCGCCAACAGCCTCTCCGGCCCCAGCAGATGCACCAGCCCCCCGTAGTCCAGCTCCACCAGCGAGCGCGGGTGGAACTCCTCCAGCCACCGCCCGACCTGCTCCGCCCCGCGCACCAACTCCCCCTCCGGCACCGCCTCGCGCAGAGCCCGGTAGGCCCGCGCCACCCGGCGCCGCGCCTGGGCCATCGGCACCAGGTAGAACAGCGCCGCCGGCCTCCCCCGCTCCCCCTCCACTCCCTCCCCGTCCGTACCCCCCGGCACGAAGCAACGGTCCTCGTCCCCGAACGGGAGGAACCAGCGCACCGGCACCTCCCACCGGCTGGTGAGGATCCACGGCCGGGCGTCCGGGTGCCCGGCCAGCCAGCGCTCCCGGTCCGCCTCGGCGGCCGCCCTGGTCACCGGCGGCACCGCGGTGTCCAGCAGCGCCACCGGAGCCCCCGCCCGCAGCTCCTCCAGCGCCTGCCAGCTGCGCAGCCTGGTCGCCCACGGGCACACGTACAGTACGCCGTCGACGATCCGCAGGTACGCCCGCCCGCTCTCCTTCTCCGGCAGCGCCCTCGGCGTGCGGGCGGCCAGCTCCGCGAGCGCCTCCCGCTGCTCCTCCAGCACCGCCGCGGCCACCGACTGCTCGGCCGCCGACGCGTCCGGCCCGTGCTCCGCCGCGTAGGCCTGCCAGTCCGCCCGCTCGGGTTCCGGGTAGGCCGCCAGCGGCTCGTAGACGCGCAGGTGGGCGGCGTAGGGCGGCAGTACGGAAGTGCGTACGACGGTCACGTCCTGCATGGTCGCACGCGCCGCGCGGCGCCGGGAGGGCGCGCCTGCGAACCGTTCGTCCCCGCACCGCGCGAGCTCCTCCGTCTCACCCTTCGGACAACCGGCACAAGCTCGGACAAGACGGCGGATCAGCGGCCCCCGCCCGACTACTCTTCGGCTTAGGCGCCCGCACCACAGCAGCGGGCCTTTCGATACTGGAGTCACCACAGTGACCGACGTACAGACCCCGGCCACGCACCCCGCACCCGGCGTGCTCAGCAGGATCTTCCGCACCGAGCAGGACGGCGCCCCCGGCGACGGCCACGAGCAGGTCGTCCTCTGCCACGACCGCAGCTCCGGGCTCAAGGCGATCATCGCCATCCACTCCACCGCCCTCGGCCCCGCCCTCGGCGGCACCCGCTTCTTCCCGTACGCCTCCGAGGAGGCGGCCCTGGAGGACGCGCTGAACCTCTCCCGCGGGATGTCCTACAAGAACGCGCTCGCCGGCCTCGACCTCGGCGGCGGCAAGGCCGTCATCATCGGTGACCCGAACAAGGACAAGAACGAGGCGATGCTCCGGGCCTACGGCCGCTTCGTCGAGTCCCTGCGCGGCCGCTACATCACCGCCTGCGACGTGGGCACCTACGTCCAGGACATGGACGTCATCGCGCGCGAGACCGAGTTCGTGACCGGCCGCTCGCCCGAGCACGGCGGCGCCGGCGACTCGTCGATCCTGACCGCCTTCGGCGTCTTCCAGGGCATGCGCGCCTCCGCCCAGGCCCGTTGGGGCCAGCCCACCCTGCGCGGCAAGCGGGTCGGCGTCGCGGGCGTCGGCAAGGTCGGCCACTACCTGGTCGGCCACCTGGTCGCGGACGGCGCCACCGTGGTCGTCACCGACCCCTTCGAGGCCGCCGTCAACCGCGTGCGCGCGGCCCACCCGGAGGTGGAGGTGGTCGCCGACACCACCGCCCTGCTCCAGGCCAAGCTGGACGTCTACGCCCCCTGCGCCCTCGGCGGCGCGCTGACCGACCCCGTGGTCGCGGCGCTCAGCGAGTTCGGCACCTCCATCGTCTGCGGCGCGGCCAACAACCAGCTGGCCCACCCGGGCGTCGAGAAGGACCTGTCCGACCGCGGCATCCTCTACGCCCCCGACTACCTGGTGAACTCCGGCGGCGTGATCCAGGTCGCCGACGAGATCGACGGCTTCAACTTCGAGCGGGCCAAGAACAAGGCCACCAAGATCTTCGACACCACCCTGGAGATCTTCACCCGGGCAGCCGCCGACGGCGTCCCGCCGGCGGTCGCCGCCGACCGCCTGGCCGAGAAGCGGATGCGCGAGATCAGCGCGCTGCGCACGGTCCTGCTGCCGGGCGCCCGCCGCGGCTGACCGGGCCCGCTCCGGTGAGCCGGTGCGCGGGGGGCCGTCACCGTCGGCCCCCCGCGCATCACGATGTGGAACCGGATTCTCACTTCTCCGCCCGAACGGGTGATCCCAGGCCCCCCCAGGGGGGATAATCGGTCCTGGAACGACGGACCCCGAACACCTCCGGACAGCGTGCAAAACGCCGCAAAACCTCCTCTGACCTGGGAAGACCCGGTCGTTGGTGCAGTCGGTGCGCGCCACGTCACACCGACGACGTACCGTCCAGCGGCGGAAACAGGTACCGTTAATGCTCCAAGGGACGGTCCTCCCATTCGGGCAGGCCGGTCCTGATCATGAACACGTGTCAGACTCGGGGCCGTGAGCCCCATCGTTGAGGGGGTCGACCCATGGGGCGCGGCCGGGCCAAGGCCAAGCAGACGAAGGTCGCCCGCGAGCTGAAGTACAACAGCGGCGGGTTCGACGCTAACCGTCTGTCCAACGAGCTGGGCGTATCGCCGTCCACCGCTTCGATCGACCCGGAGCCGATCGAGGAGGAGGAGGACGACGACCCGTACGCGGAGTACGCCGCCCGCTACGCCGACCTCGACGACGAGGACGACAACGAGCCGGGCAACGGGCCGTCGCGGGCATCCCGCCGCTCGTAACCCACAGCTTCGCCGGACCGGTCCGGGCGCCCCTGGGTGCCGGACCGGTCTTCGGCGTTCCTCCGGGCGGATCCGGCGCCGTCGCGGACGACAGCCGTCGGTTGCCAGGCCAGGGTGACCGCCGCAGACGTGCGGCAGAGGCCCCTCCGGTGCACCGGAGGGGCCTCTGCCGTCAACGGGGCCGGACGGGCCGTCAGCCCGCCGTGAAGCCCTCGTAGGCGTTGTAGAGGGCCGCGCCCTCCGTGTGCTCGTCGGTGCGCTCGACGATGTCACCGAGCAGCCAGGCCTCGACGCCGCGGTCCTCCAGGATCGACAGCACCACGTCCACCGAGTGCGGCGGGACGACGGCGACCATGCCGACACCCATGTTGAGCGTCTTCTCCAGCTCCAGGGTGGCCACCTTGCCGACCTCGGCGACGGTCCGGAAGACCGGCAGCGGGGTCCAGGTGCCGCGGTCCAGGCGGGCGTGCAGGCCGTCCGGGATGACCCGGGCCAGGTTGGCCGCCAGGCCGCCGCCGGTCACGTGCGAGAAGGCGTGCACCTCGGTCGCGCGGGTGAGCGCCAGGCAGTCCAGCGAGTAGATCCGGGTCGGCTCCAGCAGCTCCTCGCCGAGGGTGCGGCCGAACTCCTCGACCTTGCGGTCCAGCTTCCAGCCGGCCTGGTTCAGCAGCACGTGGCGGACCAGCGAGTAGCCGTTGGAGTGCAGGCCGGAGGCGGCCATCGCGATCACCACGTCGCCCGCCCGGACCCGCTCGGAGCCCAGCAGCGCGTCGGCCTCGACCACACCGGTGCCGGCGCCCGCGACGTCGTACTCGTCCGGGCCGAGCAGGCCCGGGTGCTCGGCGGTCTCGCCGCCGACCAGGGCGCAGCCGGCCAGCGCGCAGCCCTCTGCGATGCCCTTGACGATCGAGGCGACCCGCTCCGGGACGACCTTGCCGACGCAGATGTAGTCGGTCATGAACAGCGGCTCGGCGCCGCACACCACGATGTCGTCCACGACCATGCCGACCAGGTCGTGGCCGATGGTGTCGTGCTTGTCCATGGCGGCCGCGATGGCCACCTTGGTCCCCACGCCGTCGGTGGCCGAGGCCAGCAGCGGCCGCTCGTAGTCCTTGAAGGCGGACACGTCGAAGAGGCCGGCGAAGCCGCCGAGACCGCCGACCACCTCGGGGCGGTTGGCCTTCCTCACCCACTGCTTCATGAGCTCGACGGCGCGGTCGCCCGCCTCGATGTCGACACCGGCGGCGGCGTAGGTGGCGCCGTTCTGGTTGCTGGTCACTGCGTGCGGCCCTTTCGGGTCAGGTGGGGGTGGTTCGGAAACAGCGGTGGGGCCCCGGTTCGCGGGACCCCACCGTGCGTTCGTTACGGGCGGCGCAGCGCGTCGGCCGCGCCCGCCCCGCCGAGCAGCGACTGGACGCCGTCCAGGTCGCTGCCGCTGGTCGGCTTGCCGCGGACGGCCGGCTGCTGCTGGCCGCCCTTGATCTCGGCCTCCAGCAGGAGCTTGCCGAGCAGCGCCGGGTCCGGCAGCTCCATCGGGTACTCGCCGTCGAAGCAGGCCCGGCAGAGCTTGTCCTTGGGCTGCTTGGTGGCCTCGATCATGCCGTCGATCGAGATGTACGCGAGCGAGTCGGCGCCGAGCGTGCGGCCGATCTCCTCGATGGTCATGCCGTTGGCGATCAGCTCCGCGCGGGTGGCGAAGTCGATGCCGAAGAAGCAGGGCCACTTCACCGGCGGTGAGGAGATCCGGATGTGCACCTCGGCGGCGCCCGCCTCGCGCAGCATCTTCACCAGCGCGCGCTGGGTGTTGCCGCGCACGATCGAGTCGTCCACGACCACCAGGCGCTTGCCCTGGATGACCTCGCGCAGCGGGTTGAGCTTGAGCCGGATGCCGAGCTGGCGGATGGTCTGGCTGGGCTGGATGAAGGTGCGGCCCACGTAGGCGTTCTTCACCAGGCCGGAGCCGTACGGGATGCCGCTGGCCTCGGCGTAGCCGATCGCGGCGGGGGTGCCGGACTCGGGCGTGGCTATCACCAGGTCGGCCTCGACGGGCGCCTCCTTCGCCAGTCGGCGGCCCATCTCCACCCGGGAGAGGTGCACGTTGCGGCCGGCGATGGAGGTGTCGGGGCGGGCCAGGTAGACGTACTCGAACACGCAGCCCTTGGGCTTCGCCTCGGCGAAGCGGGAGGTGCGCATGCCGTTCTCGTCGATGGCGATGAGCTCGCCGGGCTCGACCTCGCGGATGAAGGAGGCGCCGCAGATGTCCAGCGCCGCCGTCTCGGAGGCGACCACCCAGCCGCGCTCCAGCCGGCCGAGCACCAGCGGGCGGATGCCCTGCGGGTCGCGGGCGGCGTAGAGGGTGTGCTCGTCCATGAAGACGAGCGAGAAGGCGCCCTTGACCTTGGGCAGCACGACCTTGGCCGTCTCCTCGATGGAGAGGTCCGGGTGGCCGGCCAGCAGGGCGGTCACCAGGTCGGTGTCGTTGGTCGCGGCGGTCCGGCCGGAGCGCGAGACGTGCTCCTCGCCGGGCAGTTCGGCGACCATGGCCGCCAGTTCGGCGGTGTTCACCAGGTTTCCGTTGTGCCCGAGGGCCAGCGAACCGTGCACGGTCGCCCGGAAGGTCGGCTGGGCGTTCTCCCAGACCGAGGAACCGGTGGTCGAGTAGCGGGCGTGTCCGACGGCGATATGCCCGTGCAACGACCCCAGCGAGGCCTCGTCGAAGACCTGGGAGACGAGCCCCATGTCCTTGAAGACGAGAATCTGGGAGCCGTTGCTCACTGCGATGCCCGCGGATTCCTGACCGCGGTGCTGCAGGGCGTAAAGGCCGAAGAACGTGAGCTTGGCGACCTCCTCGCCGGGAGCCCAGACACCGAAGACGCCACACGCGTCCTGGGGGCCTTTCTCGCCGGGAAGAAGATCGTGGTTGAGTCTTCCGTCACCACGTGGCACGCCTTCGAGTCTAGGGCAGTTGACCAGGGCTTCCGGAACCCGGGACGTCCGGTTCGGTCGGCGATCGCGGAGTAACGCGCGTAGACAAAACCCCTTACGGGGCCGGGAATTCGGGTGGGGGAATTCCGTCGGACGTCGGTTGGCCTTGCGGTTCGCGCCTGTTGGGGCTTTCCGTGTGCGGAGCGGTGGTTGCCGGGGCGGCGCGAACGTGAGCCTGCTCACCCGGGGTTCAGCGGGCGTTCACGGGCGGAGGTCGTGCGGCGCGCGTTCACGGGCGGGCTCGCGGGCGGGGGTTCGCGGGCGGGGTTCGCGGGTGGTGGTCACGCCGCGGGCAGCAGCAGGCCCCAGGCGCCCGGGTGGACCGTCCAGGTCCGGGCGCGGACCGGGCCGACCGCGTGGCCGTCAGCCTCGTAGCCGAAGCCGCGCCCGACCACCGAGACGCTCGCCGCCCGCGCCCGTACCAGCGCGCCCGGCGCGCTGACCACCACTTCGAGCACCCCCGCGCCGGCCGGGTCGGTCCGCCCGGCGCCCTGGAGGGTCAGCTGCACCAGCCGGACCGGGCGGTGCACGTCGGCGAGCAGCCGGCCGTCCGCCTCGACCCGGACCCGGGGGCTGTGGTCCGCCGTCTCCGGGGTGAGTGCGTTCGCCTGCTCGGCCGCAGCCAGTTTCGCCCATAGCGAACGCCACCCACCCGTACGGCCCACCTGCCGCCGGGCGCCACCGGTGATCCGCACCCCGCCCAGCGCCACCCCGCCGCCGTCGTCCACCAGCAGGTCGAAGGTGCGCGGCGCACCCGACAGCACGGCCCGCGCCGCCCGTACCGGCTCGCCCGGCACACCGAGCGCGCGGGCCGTCGCCAACTCCTCCGCCCGGCCGACCGGAACCATGCCCACCGGATCGGCGCCCAGCTCACGCTGCCGGTGCAGTGCCTGGAGCACCCGCTGCAGGGCGAGATCGGAACCGATCACCACCGGTCGCCGACGGCCCCGGTGCGAAAGCATCCGGTCGAGTTCCGACGGGCTCTCCGGATAGGCCACCTTGACGTCCGCACCCCCGCACAGCACGTCCTTCGCGATCCGCACCGACTCCCCGTCGGTCTGCCGGGCCGCCGGGTCGAGCAGTAGTAGAAGGGGCTCGGGACCGCCGGTTCCAGGCGTGGACAGGGACGACACGACCGGTCCTTCCTCAGGTAATCTCTCGGTGCAAGAGCCCCTTGCGCCATTGCGCCAGGGGCTTCGTCTATCTCGGGGCAGACTGCGGCCTACGCAGGATGCCCCAACCGGAAGGGGTGTACGCCTGTGCCGGCACTCGTGCTCGTTGGCGCTCAGTGGGGGGACGAGGGCAAGGGGAAGGCCACCGACCTCCTCGGCGGCTCCGTCGACTACGTCGTCCGCTACCAGGGCGGCAACAACGCCGGTCACACGGTGGTCATCGGCGACCAGAAGTACGCCCTGCACCTGCTCCCCTCCGGCATCCTCAGCCCGAACGTGACGCCGGTGATCGGCAACGGCGTCGTCATCGACCCGGGCGTGCTGCTCTCCGAGCTCAACGGCCTGAACGAGCGCGGCATCGACACCTCCAAGCTGCTGATCTCGGGCAACGCCCACCTGATCACCCCGTACCACCGCACCATCGACAAGGTCACCGAGCGCTTCCTCGGCAAGCGCCGGATCGGTACCACCGGCCGCGGCATCGGCCCGACCTACGCGGACAAGATCAACCGCGTGGGCATCCGGGTCCAGGACCTGTTCGACGAGTCGATCCTCCGCCAGAAGATCGAGGCGGCGCTGCACGACAAGAACCAGATCCTGGTCAAGCTCTACAACCGCCGCGCCATCCCGGCCGACCTGGTGGTCGAGGAGTACCTGGGCTACGCGGAGAAGATCAAGCCCTTCCTGGCCGACACCACCCTCGTCCTGGACGAGGCGCTGAAGGCGAACAAGGTCGTCCTGCTGGAGGGCGGCCAGGGCACCCTGCTCGACGTCGACCACGGCACGTACCCCTTCGTGACCTCGTCGAACCCGACCGCGGGCGGCGCCTGCACCGGCGCCGGCATCGGCCCCACCAAGATCGACCGGGTCATCGGCATCCTCAAGGCCTACACCACCCGCGTCGGCTCCGGCCCCTTCCCGACCGAACTGCTCGACGAGGACGGCGAGGCGCTGCGCCGGATCGGCGGCGAGCGCGGTGTCACCACCGGCCGCGACCGCCGCTGCGGCTGGTTCGACGCCGTCATCGCGCGCTACGCGACCCGGGTCAACGGCCTCACCGACTTCTTCCTCACCAAGCTCGACGTGCTCACCGGCTGGGAGCAGATCCCGGTCTGCGTCGCCTACGAGATCGACGGCCGCCGGGTCGAGGAACTCCCCTACAACCAGTCGGACTTCCACCACGCCAAGCCGATCTACGAGACGCTGCCGGGCTGGACCGAGGACATCAGCAAGGCGAAGACCTTCGCCGAGCTGCCGAAGAACGCCCAGGCGTACGTGAAGGCCCTGGAGGAGATGTCCGGCGCGCCGATCTCCGCCATCGGCGTCGGCCCGGGCCGCGACGAGACGATCCAGATCAACTCGTTCATCTGAGCCTGACGGCCTTCGAGGGCCCCGCGGGACGGTTCGTCCCGCGGGGCCCTTCGCTTAGCCTCGCTGTTTTGCACTAGTTCAGAGATTCATTGCCTCTAGTGCAGAACCGAGCTACGTTCGGATCATGACCGCGAAGCTGCCCTCACCCGTCACCCTCACCGGCCACCACATCCGCCTCGAGCCGCTGGCCCGCCACCATCTCGCCGACCTCTGGGCCACCATCGGCTCCGAGCCCGACGTCTGGCGCTGGACCATGAACCTCCCGCCCGCCACCGAGGAGGAGCTCGGCGCGATCCTCGACGCCCGCATCGCCGAGGGAGCCAGCGGCGAATCCGTGGAGTTCGCCGCCGTCGACCTCGCCAGCGGCACCGCCGTCGGCGTCACCGGCTACTACGACCTCAACGCCAAGGACGAGTACCTGGAGATCGGCGGCACCATGTACGCCCGCTCGGTCTGGCGCACCGCGGTCAACACCGAGGCCAAGCTGCTGCTGCTCACCCACGCCTTCGAGGACCTCGGCATGGGCCGCGTCTTCTGGAAGACCGACGCCCTCAACGAGCGCTCCCGCAACGCGATCCTGCGCCTCGGCGCCCAGTACGAGGGCACCTTTCGCCGCCACCGCCTCCGCCCCACCGGCGTCTGGCGCGACAGCGTCTACTTCTCGATGCTCGCCGACGAGTGGCCTGCCGCCAAGTCCCGCCTGGAGGAGCGACTTTCGCGCGGCTGAGGGCTCACCCTCATCACCGGTGGGCCCAACTTGGCCACGGCCCATACGGCTTTGCCGTGGCTGCCGATCAGTTCGACGGCCCACTCCTCCGAGAGGGCCTCGACGATGTCCAGGCCCCGGCCACTCGCCCGCGCGTCGTCCCAGGCCTGCCGCAGAAGCGGGCTCCCCGAGGCGTCGGAGACGGTGATGTGCAGCTCGCCGCAGAGGAGTTCGAGCGTGATGCCCGGTCGGCCCTCCCCGTGGAGCAGGGCGTTGGTCACCACCTCGGAGAGGATGAGGCACGCCGAGTCCGGGTCCAGGCCCATGGCATGGAGCAGGTCCCGGAGGAATCGGCGGATCGGCCCGACCATCCCGGGAAGGGCCGGCGGGGACAGGTCGAGCCGGAACTCGGAGGCGAGCGGGCCCCGGGAGGGACCGAACCGTGGAAGGCACATGGCTTTCTCCAGCCCTGAGATGAGTGGAAAGCACCTGGGAGAGAAGCGAAACCCGTGGCCTGCCCCGCCGACGATGGAGGAGGGCAGGCGACGGCAGCCTGCACTCCCACACCCGGGGTGCACTTCGGGACCGCTTGCGCGGCTTCGCGTAAGCGACTCGCTACACCCGGCAGGCCATCTTCTGGCAGTTGCGCCACCCATTCCGTGGCATTGATGCCCCGTCAATTCGGGCAAAATATGCCCCAATCGGCGAGGGCCGCAGCCCACACGAAGTGGACTGCCGCCACCGGACGCGGGAGACTCTCCGCATGCCGCCGAGGACCACACCAACCGCCCGCCAGTTGCGCGTTGGCCTGGAGCTGCGAAAGATGCGCGACTCCGCCAGGAAGACCTCCGCTGACGTGGCCTCAACTCTCTGCCTGGACCGGACGAAGATCACCCACGGCCCCGCCCGCCCAGGACCTGGGCGGAAGATTCAACGGAGAAGCCAGGGGAAGGGCGAGCGATGCCGGGCCCGTCAGCGCCAGAGACTGATGCGCGGGCTGGTGGCTGTTACGGCCGCCCGCTCAGGTACGGGGCACCTGGGAAGCAGCGGCCGACGCGGTCGAGTGGCTCGCGGGACGGTACGGGGAGCACTCGCTCGGCGGCGATCCGTGGATGCCGATCGAGGCACGGCGCCGGTGCGCCGTTGCGCAACTGACCGAGGCGTAGGACGTGGTGTGGTCATGTTGGGTGTCCGGCAGCCGCTGGTCGGGCCACTACGTGCTTGTCTGCCCCAACAAGACCTGGCCGCAGCTCACTTGTCCGGTGAGTTGAGGACATGGTGGGGGTGGGGTCGGGAGGCAGGGCAGGTCAGTCGCGGTCGACGGGGGTGGGGCGGCGGGGGGTGAACTCGCGTTTCAAGGGGCGAAGTTCGCGCGGCTGGCCGTTGACCAGCCAGACCAGCCAGCCGACGAAAAGGACGGCGAGGAGGAGGGTGGACAATCCGGCGACGAGAAGGGCGTTCACCAGGACGGGGAATTGCGGGGAGGAAGACGGAGGGGCGGCGGAAGGGGCACGGCTGTCTCCGGTCGGTGATGTCGAACGCCCTGACCATGCATCTGGTGTGTATTTACGGCTCATTGGCGACTTGGCGACTGTTTACGGGACAACAAGTCAGCGAGTGACAAGGATGACCATAGAGTCAGGGTGCCAGAGTTGCTACCGAGGGACTGGACGTTCACTCCATCGTGGGGTATCCCCCATTTCGCTAGCTAGTGCCCGGTGTCCACGGCACACTTCACCGGAAGCATCGACCGTAGCCGCGATTCGGAGAAGAGAGTCATGCCACCCCGCTTGTCGCCGACCGTGCGCCAGCAGCGCCTGGGAATCGAACTACGCAAGATGCGCGAGCGCGTGGGGGTGACGCCCAAGAGCCTGGCCGCCACGATCGGCACCGACCTGCCCAAGATCTCGCAGATGGAGAACGGGAAGTCGGGCATCAGCGCCGAGCGGCTCCGGACCTGGGCGCACACCTGCGGCTGCCCCGAGGGCCCGTACCTCGACGCGCTGCTCGCGATGACGCAGGACCGCCGTAAGTACTGGTGGGACGGTTACCGGGGGCGGATGCCCAGCGGGATCGTCGACATCGCGGAGATGGAGCACCACGCGGCGTCGCTGTCGATCCTGAACAGCACTTTCATCCCCGGGCTGCTGCAGACCTCGGACTACGCCGCCGCGGTGTTCGAGCGGCTTCCCGCGCACTACCGGCAGGAGGCGGAGGTCCGGAAGGCATTCCGGATTCGGCGCCAGCAGATCTTCGTCGACCACCCGAAGCCGTACAGCGCAATCCTGCACGAATCCGCACTGCGGATGCAGTTCGGCGGTCCGGAAGTGCTGCGCGAGCAGTTGCGGAGCCTGCTGGAGAATTCCGAGCGGCCGGGCGTGGAGATCCGGGTGATCCCGTTCAGCGTGCCCACCTACACGGGGTCCGGGGAGAGCCTGTATCTCGCCCGCGGGCCGGTCCCGGAGCTCGACACCGTGCAGATCGATCTCTCTCACGGGCCGAAGTTCGTGCACTCCGAGGCGGAATTGGCCTCCTACCGCCGGATCAAGGAGAAGACCGCGGCGATCGCGCTCGGGACGGCGGAGTCCCGGGACTTCATCCGGGCCTTACTGAAAGACTTCGTATGAGTACGTGGCGCAAGGCGTCAGCCAGCGGCGAGAGCACCGACTGCGTGGAGGTCAGATCGGCGGGCGGCCTGGTGGAGATCCGGGAGTCGGACCTGCCCGAGGTGGTGGTGCGCACGACGCCGCGCAAGTGGGCGGCGTTCGTCCGCGGGGTGAAGGCCGGGGAGTTCGACCGGTACGCCGACTTCACCCGGGCCCGGCCGTGAACCGGGCCGTCAACCCGGCTGTGAACCCGGCCATGACCCCGCCGTGACGGCGGTAGGCTTGGCAGCCCACAGTGGACCCCTGCGCCTGGCACAGCACTCCGCGTCGGGGTGCGCGTGCGGGAGAAATCGGAGCATCCGAGGATGGCTCGGCACCTGATCACCAGCGCCCTTCCGTACATCAACGGGATCAAGCACCTGGGCAACATGGTCGGGTCGATGCTCCCGGCGGACGTCTACTCCCGCTACCTGCGCCAGACCGGCCACGAGGTGCTGTTCATCTGCGCCACCGACGAGCACGGCACGCCCGCCGAGCTGGCCGCCCAGGAGGCCGGGCTGCCGGTCGCGGAGTTCTGCGCCCAGGCGCACGAGGCCCAGAAGGCGGTGTACGACGGCTTCGGGCTGTCCTTCGACCACTTCGGCCGCAGCTCCTCGCCGCAGAACCGGGAGATCACCCAGGAGATCGCCCGCGAACTCCAGCGCAACGGCTTCATCGAGGAGCGCTCGATCCGCCAGGTGTACTCCAACACCGACGGCCGCTTCCTGCCGGACCGCTACATCGTCGGCACCTGCCCGCACTGCGGCTACGACAAGGCGCGCGGCGACCAGTGCGAGAACTGCACCCGGGTGCTGGACCCGACCGACCTGCTGGAGCCGCGCTCGGCGATCAGCGGCAGCGCCGACCTGGAGGTCCGGCAGACCCGGCACCTGTTCCTGCTCCAGTCGAAGCTGACCGGGGAGGTCGAGCGCTGGATCGCCGACCACGGAGACGACTGGCCGGTGCTGGCCTCCTCGATCGCCCGCAAGTGGCTGACCGAGGGCCTGCAGGACCGTTCGATCACCCGTGACCTGGAGTGGGGCGTCCCGGTGCCGGCCGACGTGTGGCCCGAACTGGCCGCCGAGGGCAAGGTGTTCTACGTCTGGTTCGACGCCCCGATCGAGTACATCGGCGCCACCAAGGAATGGGCGGACGCGGCCCCGGCGGAGCGGCGGGACTGGAAGTCCTGGTGGTACGAGGCCGACGAGAGCGTCCGCTACACCCAGTTCATGGCCAAGGACAACGTCCCGTTCCACACCGTGATGTTCCCGGCGACGATCCTCGGCTCGCGCCGCCCGTGGAAGAAGGTCGACTACGTCAAGGCCTTCAACTGGCTGACGTACTACGGCGGGAAGTTCTCCACCAGCCAGAAGCGCGGGATCTTCACGGACGTCGCGCTGGAGCTGCTGCCGGCCGACTACTGGCGCTACTTCCTGATGGCGCACGCCCCCGAGTCGGACGACTCCAGCTTCACCTGGGACCTCTTCGCCTCGGTGGTCAACAAGGACCTCGCCGACACCCTCGGCAACTTCGTCAACCGGGTGCTCTCCTTCAGCCGCAAGCGCTTCGGCGACGACGTCCCGGCCGGGGCCGCGGCCGGCGAGGCCGAGGCGCGGCTCGGCGAGCAGATCGCCGGCCTGCTGGCCGAGTACGAGGCCCAGCTGGACGCGCTGAACTTCCGCAAGGCGGCGCAGGCGCTGCGCGCGCTGTGGAGCGCGGGCAACGCGTACCTGGACGAGAAGGCGCCCTGGCAGCAGGTGAAGACCGACCCGGAGGCGGCGGCACTGACCCTGCGGACGGCGATGAACCTGATCCGGCTGTACGCGGTGGTGTCCGAGCCGTTCATCCCGACCGCCGCGGCGGCGATGCGCGGCGCCTTCGCGCTGCCCTCGGACGGGCGCACCTGGATCACCGGGGAGGAGGCCCGGGCGCTGGACCTGGTCCCGGCCGGGACGCCGTTCACCGTGCCGCCGGTGCTGTTCGCGAAGATCACGGACGAGGACCTGGCGGCCTGGACGGCCCGCTTCGGCGGCACGGAGGCGTAGGGTACGCAGGTCACGAGGCCCCCGACCGTCGCGAAACGGTCGGGGGCCTCGTCGGTGGTACGGGCCCGGTGGACGGACCTGTGGGGCGGGCCCGTGGGACCGGCCCGGTGGGGCGGGCCGGTGGTGGGGGCTACCAGCGGGTGGTCTCCGCGAAGAAGCCGGGGATCTCGGTCGCCTTGCCCGCGGCCACCGCCTCCGCGTGCACCAGCGCGCCGACCGCCAGGTCGAGCACGCCGAGGCCGAAGGGCGAGAAGACCACCGGGCGGTCGGTGCCGACGGCGACCTCGCCCTCGATCACCTGGGCGAGCGTGCCGGTGACGAACTCCCGGTTGCCGTAGAGCTGTTCGGCCAGGTGCGGCGAGGTGTTCGCCTTCATGCAGTGCTCCACGTCGTCGAGCACGTTGTACGCGCCGCCGATGATCTCCGGGGCGAGGTCGCGCAGCGAGATGTTGAGCACCAGCTGGCCGGGGGTGAAGGTCTCCGGGTCGAGGATGTACGGCTCGCCGGCGGTGGTGGCCAGCACCACCACGTCGGCGCCCTTGAGCGCCTCGCCGAGGTCCTCGACCACCCGCGCCGGGTAGCCGAGCTGGGCGTCCGCGTGGTCGACCAGCGCCTGGGCGTACGTCGCCTCGCGGTCGTGCACCACCAGCTCGTCGATCGCCCACTCCTGGGCGCCGAAGAACTCCAGGATGTTGCGGGCGATGATGCCGGCGCCGACCACCGCGAGCCGGCCCGCCGTCCGGCCGCCGCTGAGCACCTCGGCGGCGAGCACCGCGGAGGCCGCGGTACGGGCCGCGCTGATCTGCGAGGCCTCCAGGACGGCGAACGGGTAGCCGGTCTCGTAGTCGTTCAGCAGCAGGGCGGCCGAGGCGCGGGGGAAGCCCCGCTCGATGTTGGCCGGGAAGCTGCTGATCCACTTGATGCCGGCCAGGCCGACGCTGCCGCCGAGGTAGGCCGGCAGGGCGATGATCCGGGCGTCCGGCTTGGCGGGGAACCGCAGGAAGTAGCTGTCGGGGTTGACCGACTCGCCGGCGCCGTGGGTCAGGTAGGTCTCCCGGACCTCCTGGACGATCCGCGGGCGGGCTCCCGCGATGACCTCGCGGGCGGTGGTGCCGTCGATGACTCTGAACTCGAACACGGTGGTGGCTCCAGTCGAGACCGCCCGGTGCGGGCGGGGATTCGGATGTGCGGGCGGAGTGGGGTCAGCTGACGTAGGCGGTGCCGGCGGGCTCGTGGCGGCCGCCGGCCGCGTGCGCACCACCGGCGTGGGCGCGGGTGCTGCGACCGCCGCCCAGCCAGCGCGGCAGGTACCAGTTGCGGTCGCCGAGCAGGGCCATCACCGCGGGCAGCAGCACCGCGCGGACCAGCGTGGCGTCCAGCAGGACCGCGACCGCCAGGCCGATGCCGAGCTGCTTGAAGTCCTGCATGCCCAGGGTGCCGAAGACCGCGAACACCGCGACCATGATCAGACCGGCGCTGGTGACCACCCCGGCGGTGTTGCGGATGCCGAGGCCGACCGCCTCCCGGCTGGGCTTGCCCGACAGGTAGGCCTCGCGGATCCGGGAGACCACGAACACGTGGTAGTCCATCGAGAGGCCGAAGAGCACCACGAAGACGAACAGCGGCATCCAGGACTCGATCGCGCCGGGTGCCTTGGTGCCGACGATCGAGGCTCCCCAGCCGTGCACGAACACCGCGGTCATCACGCCGTACGCGGCCGCGACCGAGAGCAGGTTGAGCAGGATCGAGGTGATCGAGATGGTCAGCGAGCGGAAGGAGAACAGCATCAGCAGGAAGGTGACGCCCATGACGAAGGCGAACACCGGGACGATGCTGCGGTGCAGCTGGTCGTTGTAGTCGACCGAGAAGGCGAGGTCACCGTTGACCAGTGCGGTGGTGCCCGGGACGGTCTTCAGCGTCTGCGGCACCAGCTGCCCGCGCAGCGCCGCCAGAGCCGCCTTGGAGGTGGCGTCGGTACCGTTGCCGGCCAGCGGAACGCTGATCTCGGCGATGTTCTTGTCCTTCCAGTACCGCACGTCGATCTGGTTGCCGGTCCTGCCGGACGCCAGGGCGGCCGCCTTGAAGTCGTCGATGCTCTTGGCGACCTGCGGCGAGCCGATGTCATCGGCCTTGACCACCACGGTGGCGGGCGAGGGCGAGCCGGGGAACTCCCGGTCGATCCGCTGCGAGACAGAGACCAGGGGGTTGTCCGAGGGCAGCAGCTTGTCCATGCCGAGCTTCTCGGTCTTCATGCCGAGCGCCGGCACGGCCAGCACCACGAGCACCGCGGCGGACAGCACGGCGAAGATGCCGGGGCGGGCGAGCACGCCGCGCAGCAGCGCGTTGGCGGGCTTGGGGTTGGCCGCGGCGGCCTGGCGGCGCTTGCTGATCCACGGGATCCGGCCGGACGCGACCTTGTCGCCGAGCATCGACATCAGGGCCGGCAGCACGGTCATCGAGCCGACCACCGCGACCGCGACGACCTCGATGGTGGCCATCGCGAAGCCCTCGAAGACGGTCAGTCCGGAGAGGAACATGCCGGCCATCGCGACCATGACGGTGAAGCCGGAGACCATCACCGAGTGGCCCGAGGTGTGGGCGGCGATCCGCAGCGCGGTCGCCTTGTCCCGGCCGGCCGCCCGCTCCTCGCGCTCACGGCGCAGGTAGAACAGGCAGTAGTCGACGCCGACGGCCAGACCCATCAGGAACATCACCGAGTTGGTCATGCCGTCCACCGGCACCGCCTGGCTGCTCAGCGAGAGCAGGCCGAGCGCGCCGATGCAGGCGGTGACCGCCAGGGCGACCGGCAGGACGGCCGCCACGAAGGCGCCGAAGACCACCAGCAGAATGCCCAACGCGACCGGCAGGGCGGTCAGTTCGGCGCGCGTGAAGTCGTCGCCGAGGCTGTCGTTGATGCCCTTGAGGGCGGTCGCGCCGCCGAACTCGCCGATGGTCACCTGCGAGTGGGCCTTGGCGGTGTCCTGGACGGCGGTGATCACCGGCTCGATCCGGTCGGCCGCGGTGTCCGGGTCGCCGGTGACGGCGAACGTGATCAGTGCCGAGTGCTTGTCGGCCGAGAAGGCCTGGGTGGTGTACGGGTCACGGAGGTTCTCCGCGAGACCGGTCTTGTTGACCGCGTCGGAGGTGGCCTGGACGGCGCTGCGGAACTCCGGGGAGTCCGCGGTCAGACCGTCGCTGTGGACCAGGATCAGTTCGTTGACCGGGTCGTTGATCCCGGCGTCCTTGAGGATCTGGGCGGCGCGGCCGGAGTCCCCGGTCCCGTAGTCGGCCTGGGTGAGGCTCTTCTGGCCGACCATGCCACCGAGCACGGTGACCAGGACGACCAGGACGACCCAGCCGATGACGGCGGTCCTGCGGTGGTGGGCACTCCACTCGCCCAGCCTGGCCGCGAAGTTGCTTTGACGTGCCATTACCTCTCCTGCGATAGGCGGCATGATCAAGCCGCAGTGGCGACAGTCGGGTTCGGATGTGTCCTCACCGGCATGAGGGGGACCGGAGGAATACTCATGACCGTAGGCCCTCGCGAACGGCCCCGGGGCCTGCGGGAGTTGCAGCATCCTGCGGTGGCAAGCTGCTGCCAGCCGAGCCCCGCCGAAGCCCCTTACCGCGTCCGTTTCCCCGGTGCTACGGTCGGTTCCCGTTGAGGGACAACCATTCGAGCGGGCCACATCCGAGTGAAGCCGGGCCGAAGCCGCGGCAACACCCAGCGGCCGCCGAACGATTCCACCCAATTCCTTGGTCCCACGCCGGAATGCGCTCCGGCGTCGGCTTTCCGCACGATTCACCTACCTCCGTGAAAGGGGGAATGAATGATGGACACAGCCATTCGGGCGACCGGTCTCGGCAAGAGATACGGGGAGCACCACGCGCTGAGAGGCGTGGACCTGGAGGTGGCGGCCGGCACCGTGCTCGGCCTGCTCGGGCCCAACGGGGCCGGCAAGACCACCACCGTCCGGCTGCTGGCGACCCTGCTGGAGCCGGACCAGGGGCGGGCCGAGGTGGCCGGCTTCGACGTGGTCCGCCAGCAGCGCCAGGTGCGCCGCCGGATCGGCCTGGCGGGCCAGTACGCCGCCGTGGACGGGCTGCTCACCGGCCGCGAGAACCTCGAACTCCTCGGCCGGCTCCTGCACCTGGGCCGCAAGGGCGCCCGCGCGCGGGCGGCCGAACTGCTCACCCGCTTCGAGCTGGAGGGCGCCGCCGAGAAGCCGGCCCAGACCTACTCCGGCGGCATGCGCCGCAGGCTGGACCTGGCCGCCGCGCTGATCGGGCGACCCGAGGTGCTGTTCCTGGACGAGCCGACCACCGGGCTGGACCCGGCGAGCCGGCTGGTGCTCTGGGAGATGGTCCGTGAGCAGGTCGCCCAGGGGGTGACCGTGCTGCTCACCACCCAGTACCTGGAGGAGGCCGACTTCCTGGCCGACCGGATCCTGGTGATCGACACCGGCCAGGTGATCGCCGAGGGCACCCCGGACGAGCTCAAGCGCAAGGTCGGTGAGGAGTGGCTGGAAGTGGGCGTTTCGACCGACGCCGCCCTGCCGCAGGCCCTGGCCGTGCTCGCCCCGGTGGCCGCCGCCCAGCCCGAGGTGGACCGCACCGGGCGCCGGATCACCGTCCAACTGGCCGACGGCATCGGCACGATAGCCGCCGCGGCGGTCGCCCTGGAGTCGGCCGGCGTGCCGGTGACCGACTTCGCGCTGCGCCGCCCGTCGCTGGACGACGTGTTCTTCCACCTGACCGGGCGCGGCACCCAGGTGGGCCGGGCCCCCGAGGAGGGCGCCCAGCCGCTCGCACAGGGCCCGGAGGGGGAGGCCGAGCGGGACGAGAAGGCCGAGAAGGCCGCGCCGGGTGAGAAGGCCGGGCGGACCGAGAACGGTGAGAAGGCCGAGCGGGAGCCGGTGGCCGCCGCCACCGCACGGACGGGAGACGAGCAGTGAGTGACATCGGCGCATCGGCCGGCCTCGGCACGGCCCTCGGCGACACCGCCGCGCTGATCGGCCGCCACCTGCGGCACCTGCGCCGCACTCCCGAGAAGATCATCGCGATCACCCTGACGCCGGTGACCATGGTGGTCGTCCTGGGCTACCTGTTCGCCAGCGTGGTGACCGTGGCCGGCTCCGGGGAGTACCACGACTACGTGATGGCCGGGGTGTTCGCCCAGGTCGGTCTGACCTGCGTCGGCGTGGCCGCGCTGGGTGTGGCCACCGACCTGCGCACCGGTCTGATCGACCGCTTCCGCTCGCTGCCGATGGGCCGCTCCGCCGTCCTGGTCAGCCACACCGCGGCCGACCTGCTCACCGCCGCGGCCGCCACCTTCGCCGTCACCCTGGCCGGTCTCGGCGTCGGCTGGCGGATCCACAAGGACGCCGGCTCGGCGGTGCTGGGCTTCGTGCTGGTCCTGGCCTTCGCCTACGTGATGCTCTGGCTGGGCGCGCTGGTCGGCATGCTGATGCGCAACGCCGAGGCGATAAACGGCATTTCGGCGCTGTTCCTGGTCGTGCTGTCGTTCCTGTCCAACTCGTTCATGCCGCTGTCCGGGCTGCCCGCCTGGCTGCGCGCGGTGGCCGAGTGGAACCCGGTGAGCCTGGTGGCCGCGGCCTGCCGCGAGCTGTGGGGCAACGCGCCGACGGTGGCCGGCTCCAGCCTGCCGGACCGGCACCCGGTGCTGCTCGCGGTGATCGTGGTGGCGGCCCTGCTCGCGGTGCTGGTCCCGGTGAACCTACGGGTCTACCGCACCGCGGTGACGCGTTGAAGGAGCACGGGGCAGGCCGGTTCGGGCGAGGCGGTAGGTGTCCCGCCCGGACCGGCCGTTCGCGTGGGCGCGTGGGCTCAGGAGCCGGACCGGCCCTGGCCCTCGCGCGCCGACGCGCCGCCCTGCAGCAGACCGCGCTCGCCGGCTATCACCCCGGCCTGGAAGCGGCTCCGGCCGCCGAGCCAGGCCATCAGCTCCGCGGTGATCCGGCGCGAGGTGCGCACCGAGACGCCGAGCCTGCGGGCCACCACCTCGTCGGTGTGGCCCTGGGCGAGCAGGCTGAGCACCGCCATCGTCTGCGGGTTGAGGCCCTCGGCCCCCCTGGCCGGGGTCTTCCCGTACGGGGCGGCGTTCTCCCAGACGTACTCGAACAGCGCGCAGAGCGCGGAGACCAGTCCGGGACCGGACAGCACCAGAGCCCCCACGCTGGTGTCGTCCGGATCGGTCGGGACGACCGCCACCTCGCGGTCGAAGATCACCAGGCGCATCGGGAGCGAGGGCGCGACCCGCACCCGGGCGCCCCTCTCCGTGAGCCAGTCCAGGTGGGCGATGGTGCCGCCGTCGTTGGCCGCGCTCTCCAGGTAGATGCTGCGCATCTGCACGCCGCGGTCGAAGACCGCCTGGTCGGCGGCCTGGCTCGCCTTCCGGGCGGCCTGGGACTGCCCGCCGCCGGTCGCGAAGCCCATGATCTCGCTGGTGCAGGAGTGCGCGAGCTCCTCCAGCCGCAGCCGGATCTGGTCGACACCCTCCAACTGTTCGACGCCCAGGCCCCGTTCGCCCTTGCGGTTCTCGGCGTACTGGGCGACGAGCTTGGCGGCCTCCAGCCGGCTCTGCGCGATCTGGCGCTGCCGCTCGGCGAGTTCGGCCTCCTGTCGGCCGATCAGCATCGCCAGGCTGACCTCCGGGTTGACCAGGAGGAGATGCCCGGGCTCCAGCTCGGAGTGCCTGATCAGGGTGAGCCGGGCCAGTCCGTCCAGGGCGTCCCGGACGCGTTGTTCCGGCCAGTTGAGATCCTGCGCGACCCCCGCGATTCCGAGCTCCGGACGGGCCAGCACCGTCCGGTACACGGCCTCGGCGTCGGGATCCAGTCCTAACACTGACAGCACCGCCTGCCCCCCCGATATTTCGAACCTGATGAAAACGCCACGTCATTGCCGGATCTCGGGGGCATGCTACGACACCTGACCCGGAGCCACCCGAGGTTTCAGGACAGGCCCTTTCCTGCGGGCTTCGAGCGGGTCCACCCACGAGAGGATTTGACATGTATATCACTGTCGGACGTCTGGTTCGGGGTATGGTCGGACCGGAACAGGTCACGCCCGACAAACTCGTCGAACTGCTCCGAAAGGCCGCCCGTCCGGGCGAGGGACTTGAGCACGTGTATGTCGAGATCGACCCGCTCGGCGCCGATCTCGTCTTCTTTCTGGGGCCACCCAAATCCGGAGACCTGGATTCCGCCGCACGCCGAATCACCAGCCGGTGCCTACGGGACGCGCCTGAACTGCGCGGATGGCGGCTGGCAGCCCAATTCAGCGACGACCGGCTGCCGTTGCTGGAGGAGTGACGCCGGAGACGGAGGCTGTGCAGGGTGCTGCCATAGCAGGACCCTGACAGCGGCGAACCATGGCACGGAACGTGTGTGCGAGACAGACTTGGTCACGCCGAAGGGGGCCGGAGCCCCCTTCCCGCAGGATTAGAGAGCCGGGCTCGCCTAGCCATTCAGCGCAGGATTCGAACCCGGCGGAGCGCTCATCCGTTTCCGTTGTTTCGCCGCCGCTTATTACGCGGCCCGCGACGTCTTTGCCACCGGGGGTTCACCATGAGCAGCATCACCGTTTTCGCCGGCCGCGCCGCCGCCCTCCTCGGCCTGCTGGCCGCCGGCATCACCCTCACCGCGCCGGCTGCCGGCGCCACCACCACCGCCGCCCCGACCGGCGCCCACACCGCCACCGTGCACGGCGACGACATCATCTGGGACTGACGTCCCGTCACTCGACGCGAAGGGGGACGGGCCGATGCCCATCATCAGAACACCGCAGGAGTTCAACGAGGACGATCTCTTCGTCGACCTGCGCGCGATGTTCGACTACCCGCTGTACCTCAAGTGCGAGGGCTTCAACTTCGCCGGATCCGTCAAGCTCAAAGCCGCCCTCAGCATGGTCGACGCCGCCGAGCGCGACGGCCGGCTGAACCGCGACTCCGTCCTGGTGGAGTCCTCCTCGGGCAACCTCGGGATGGCGTTGAGCATGATCGCCTCCGTCCGGGGCTACCAGTTCATCTGCGTCGTCGACCCACGTACGAACTTGTCCACCCGCCAGCTCATCGAAACCCTCGGCGGCCATGTCCACATGATCACCGAGCCCTCGCCGGAAACCGGGTTCCTGGGCGCCCGGCTGGACTACGTCCGCGAGCTGTGCGCCTCCTCGCCGCGGTACGTGTGGCTCAACCAGCACGCCAACCCGGACAACTGGCGGGCCCACTACCGCACCACCGGGCCGTCGATCCTCCGCCAGTTCCCCGAGCTGGACGTGCTGTTCGTCGGCGCCGGGACCACCGGGACGCTGATGGGCTGCGCCCGCTACTTCAAGGAGCACCGGCCTGCCACCCGGGTCGTCGCGGTGGACAGCGTCGGCTCCGTCACCTTCGGCGGCGAGCCCGGCCCGCGGATGATCCCCGGCCTGGGCGCCGGCGTCCGGCCGGCGCTGCTGGACGAGGACTTCGTCGACGACGTGGTCCACGTGCCCGAGGTCGACACCGTCCGCACCTGCCACCGGCTCGCCCGCGGCGGCTTCCTGTTCGGCGGCTCCACCGGCACGGTGGTCAGCGGCGCCGCGGCCTGGCTCGAGAAGCACCGCGAAGGCAAGGACGTCGTGGCCGTCGCCGTCTCGCCCGACCTGGGCGACCGCTACCTCGACACCATCTACCAGAGCGCCTGGGTGCGCGACATCTACGGAGCCGACGCACTGGATGCGGTCGAGCGCCTGACGCCGCCCAACGCCATTGTCACGGGGGTAAGATGACGATGCGTCATGACGCGCGTCCGATCGAAACAGTGCGTCCCGAAGAACTGCCGCTGTCCGCCGCCCAGCGCGAGATGTGGTTCGCCCAGCAGCTCGACCCGGGCAACCCGGTGTTCACCATGGCGGACTGCCTGGAACTGACCGGCCCGCTGGACCACGAGCGGCTGCGGGCCGCCTGGCAGCGCGTGCAGAACCGCACCGAGGCGCTGCGGGTGCGCTTCGTCGAGCGGGACGGTCAGCCGGTGCAACTCGTCGAGCCGCCCCACGAGCGCCCGCTGCCGGTGCTCGACCTGACCGGCGAGCCGGACCCGCTCGCCGCCGCCGAGGCGTTCCTGGACGCCGACCGGCAGCTCCCGTCCACGCTCGGTCCCGACGCCTTCGCCGCCACCCTGCTGCTGATCGGCCCCGAACTGGCCTGGCTGCACGTGAAGGCCAACCACATCCTGGTGGACGGCTTCAGCCGCTCCCTGGTCTACGCGCGGCTCGCCGCCGAGTACGACCTGCCCGACGCCGAGCCGGCCGCCGACCCGACCCTCGCCGAGCTGCTCGCCGAGGAGGACGACTACCTCGCCTCCCCCGCCCACCAGCGCGACCGCGCCTACTGGGCCGAGCAGTTGGCCGACGGCATCGAGCCCACCGTGCTCTCCGGCCACCTCGGCGCGCCCGCCCGCAGCACCCTGCGCAGCACCGGCCTGATCCCGCCCGACACCGTCACCAGGCTCCAGGACGCCGCCTGGGCCGAGCGGGTCACCTGGCAGACCCTGCTGATCGGCGCCACCGCCGGCTGCCTGGCCCAGCTGGCCGGCACCGACCGGGTCGTGCTGACCCTGCCCGTCGCCGCCCGGACCACCCCGCTGGCGCAGTCCGTCCCCGGCATGCGCGCCAACTTCCTGCCGCTGCCGGTCGCCGCCCACCCCGCGCTCGGTCGCGACGGCCTGCTCACCCAGGTCGCGGCCACCCTGCGCGGCACGCTGCGCCACCAGCGCCACCGGCACGACGCGATCCGCCGCGACCTCGGTCTGACCGGCGACGCCGGCCGCAGCTTCGGCCCGACCGTCAACGTGCTGCAGACCGGCGGCGAGTTCGCCCTCGGCGACTGCCGCGCCCGGGTCCGCAACCTGTCCACCGGCCCCGTCCCGGACCTGCAGATCCTGTTCCTGGACAGCGGCGAGGAAGGCTGCGAGCTGCGGATCGACGGCGACGCCGACCGCTACCCGCAGGAGCGCCTGGACCTCTTCCGCGACGCCCTGCTCGGCTACCTCGCCGAGTTCGCCACCGTCCCCACCGAGCTGCCGGTCGGCCGGATCGCCGCCCTGCCGCCGGCCGAGCGCGAGCACGTCCTCGCCGGGGGGAACGGCTACGGGCAGCAGCCCGAGGTGTTCACCGACGTCCTGCCCCGGATCCGCGAACTCGCCCTGGCCCGGCCCGGTGCGACCGCCGTCCAGGACGACGCCGGCCGGCTCGACTACGCCGAGCTGGTCGCCCGGGCCAGCGCCCTGTCCCGCCGACTGGTCGCCGCGGGCGCCGGGCCGGACCGGCTGGTGGCCGTCGCCGCCGCCCCCGGCACCGGCTTCGTGACCGCCGTCCTCGGCGTGCTCGGCGCGGGCGCGGCCTGGCTGCCGCTGGACGTCC
>NZ_JPRF03000038.1 GCF_001188955.3 Kitasatospora aureofaciens
CCCAGCCGGCGCTGCCCGCCTCCGGGGCGGCGCCCACCGCCTCCGGGGCGGCACCGACCGCCTCCGGGGCGGCACCGACCGCGGACACCGACACCACGCCCGACGCTTCCCCCGTCACCGAGAAGGACACCTGATGAGCAGCGCCCCCGACCGCGACCTCGACTGGCTGTTGGAAAACCTGCTGGCGGCAACCCCCGGCACCCGGCACGCCCTGGTGCTCTCCGCCGACGGCCTCAAGCTCTGCCACACCGCCGGGCTGAGTGCTGACCAGGCCGACCAGCTGTCCGCGATCGCCTCCGGTCTGCAGAGCCTGGCGCACGGCGCCTCGATCGAGTTCGGCGACGGCAGCGGCGGCGTGCGGCAGTCGATGACCGAGTTCCACGGCGGCATCCTGTGCATCGTGGCGGCCGGTGAGGGCGCCCACCTCGCGGTGGTCACGGACGACGACGCGGACGTGGGCGTGGTCGGCCACAACATGCACGGCCTGATCGAGCAGATCGGCATCCACCTCAGCGCACCGGCCCGGGGCTCGGATTCCGGCGAGGCCGCCGCGCAAGAGAGCGCCGGGATGTGACCGGCGGGCCGGCGCTGCCGGGACGGGACGACGACCCGGACCGCCTCTACACCATCACCGGGGGCCGCAGCCGCGCCCCGGAGAACGCCTTCGACCTGGTCACACTGATCGTCGCCGAGCGGCAGCCGACGCCGGGGATGCAGTCGGAGCACGCCCGGATCCTGCGGATGTGCGAGGCCCCGACCGCCGTGGTGGAGGTGGCGGCGGAGCTGTCGCTGCCCGTCTCGGTGGCGAAGATCCTGCTCGGCGACCTGCTGGAGTCCGGGGCGGTCACCGCCCGCCACCCCAGGTTCGCGCCGAACAAGGCCCGGCTGCCCGATCTCGACACGCTGAAGCAGGTGCTGCATGGCCTCCAACGGCTCTGACGCCCCGCCGACGGGGCGCACCCCGCTGCGGGCGACCGCCGACAACGCGCTGAAGATCGTCGTGGTCGGCGGCTTCGGGGTGGGCAAGACCACCCTGGTCGGCTCGGTCAGCGAGATCCGTCCGCTGAACACCGAGGAGGTGATGACCCGGGCCGGGGAGGGCATCGACCCGGCCGGCAGCTGGGGCAAGCGCTCCACCACGGTCGCCTTCGACTTCGGCCGGATCACCCTGTCGGAGCGGCAGGTGCTGTACCTGTTCGGCGCGCCCGGGCAGGAACGTTTCTGGTTCCTCTGGGACCGGCTGTTCAGCGGCGCCCTGGGGGCGGTCGTCCTGGTCGACACCCGGCGGCTGGAGGACTCCTGGTACGCGATCGACCGGCTGGAGCACCACGGCACCCCGTTCATCGTCGCCCGCAACAACTTCGGCGAGCCCGGCCACACCCTGGAGCAGGTCCGCGAGGCCCTGGACCTGCCGCCCGAGGTCCCGCTGGTGGACTGCGACGCCCGCGACCGCGAGTCCGGCAAGCGGGTGCTGATCGAACTGGTCCACCACCTGGCCGCCCTGGCCGGGGCCCCGCTGACGTACGAGGAGAGCACCCAGTGACCGAGCCCGCCGCCACCCCGCCCCCGGGCTGCCCGGCGCACGCCGGCGCCACGCCGCTGTACGGGCCGCGCTTCCAGACCGACCCGGCCCAGCTCTATCGCGAGCTCCGGGCCGCCCACGGCCCGGTCGCCCCGGTCGAGCTGGCCGGCGGCGTGCCCGCCTGGCTGGTCATCGGCTACCGGGAACTGCAGCAGGTCACCGGCCAGCCGCAGCTGTTCGGCCGGGACTCCAGCCGCTGGCACGCCTGGGACACCCTGCCCGCCGACTGGCCGCTGAAGCCGATGATGGCCCCGGTGCCGTCGATGCTGTACACGGAAGGCGAGGAACACGTCCGCCGCTCCCGCGCGGTCACCGACGCGCTGGCCGGGATCGACCCGTACGAACTGCGCAAGCACTCCGAGGAGATCGCCGACCGGCTGATCGACGGGTTCGCCGGGCGCGGCGAGGCCGATCTGGTCGCCGAGTACGCCCACCTGATGCCGTTGCTCGTGCTCTGCCGGGTGTTCGGCCTGGACGAGGAGCGGGCGCCGGAGCTGGTCGACGCGGTGCTCACCATGCTGGACGGCGGTCCGGGCGCGCCGGCCTCCGCCCAGCGGCTGCTGGAGCTGATGCTCGAAGTGGTCCGGGCGAAGGCCGAGCACCCGGGCGGGGACGTGGCCTCGCGGATGCTGGCCCACCCCGCGGGCCTGGACCACGACGAGATCATGCGCGACCTGAGGGTGTTGTTGATCTCCGGTCACCAGCCGAGCTCGTACTGGATCTCCAACGCCTTGCGGCTGATGCTCACCGACGAGCGGTTCTCCGCGTCGCTGGCGGGCGGGCGGCGCAGCATCAGCCAGGCGCTCAACGAGGCGCTCTGGGAGGACACGCCGGTCCAGATCTTCGCCGGTCGCTGGGCGGTGCGGGACACCCAGCTCGGCGGTCAGCGGATCGGCGAGGGGGACATGCTGCTGCTCGGCTTCGCCGGGGCCAACGCGGACCCGTCGGTGCGCCAGCCCGACGGCCGCCCGGCCGAGGGGAACCGTGCGCACATGAGCTACTCGTACGGCGAGCACGGCTGCCCCTTCCCGGCCCAGGAGGCGGCCGAGGTGATCGCCACCACCGCGATCGAGGTACTGCTGGACCGGCTGCCGGACCTGCGGCTGGCGGTGGCCGAGCACGCCCTGGTGTGGCGGCCCTCGGCCTGGGTGCGCGGGCTGGTCGCGCTGCCGGTCTCGTTCACCCCGGGTCATTGACGCCAGGCGCCCCCGCACGACAGCCCGAGTCGACCTCATGTTTCCCGTCACCGAAGGAGAGTTGCCGCCGATGACCGCTGCCCCGGCCCCGATCGCCCTCGACCCGCTGGCCCGCGACAACGCCGCCGAGGGCGCCCTGCTGCGGGCCGCCGGCCCGGCGGTGCCGGTGGTGCTGCCCGGCGGGGTCGCCGCCTGGGCGGTGACCCGGCACACGGCCGCACGCGACCTGCTCACCGACGCCCGGCTGGTGAAGGACGCCCGGCACTGGGCGGCCTACCAGCGCGGCGAGGTGCCGAAGACCTGGCCGCTGATCGGCCTGGCGGTGCCCGGCCCGAGCATGGTGACCACGGACGGCGCCGAGCACCGCCGGCTGCGGGCGCTGGTCGCCCAGGCGTTCACCCCGCGCCGGGTCGAGCTGATGCGTCCACGCGTGGAGGAGACCACCCACGCGCTGCTGGACACCCTGGCGGCCGGGGAGCCGGTGGTCGACCTCAAGACCGCCTTCGCCTTCCCGCTGCCGATGACGGTGATCTGCTCGCTGCTGGGCGTCCCGGAGTCGGATCACGGCCTGCTGCGCGACCTGTACGAGCGGTTCTTCGGGATCAAGCCCGACCCGGAGGGCATCCAGGCGACCGTCGCCGGCCTGAACGCCTTCGTCAACGGGCTGGTGGCGCAGCGTCGTTCGGAGCCGGGCGAGGACCTGGCGAGCGTGCTGCTGGCGGCGGACACCGAGGGCGGGGCGCTCACCGACGCGGAGGCGGCGGCAACCCTGCGGGTGATCATCGCGGCCGGCCACGAGACCACGGTGAACCTGATCGGCAACGCGGTGCGGGCGCTGCTGGCGCACCCGGACCAGCTGGAGCTGGTGCGTTCGAGCCAGGTGTCCTGGGACGCGGTGGTCGAGGAGTCGCTCCGCTGGACGCCGCCGACCAGCAACTTCCTGTTCCGCTTCACGGCCGAGGACATCGAGGTCGGCGAGCTGGTCATCCCGGCGGGCGAGCCGGTGCTGGTCTCGTACAACGCGATCGGCCGGGACCCGCTGCAGCACGGGGTGACGGCGGAGCTGTTCGACATCACCCGGGCGACCCGGCACCTGTCCTTCGGGCACGGTCCGCACGTCTGCCCGGGTTCGCCGCTGGCCCGGCTGGAGGCGGGGGTCGCGCTGCCGGCGCTGTTCGAGCGCTTCCCGGGGCTGTCGCTGGCAGTGCCGGACGGCGAGCTGCGGCCGAGCCCGTCGCTGGTGGTGAACAGCCTGCTGGAGCTGCCCGTCCGGCTCTGGTGACGTCGCGTCAAGAGGTGTTGTCGGATTCCGGGCGGAGAAGGTCGACCATGGACCTTGGCGGCGGCCGACAGCTGCGTTAACGTCGTCCAATCGGTTCGGCCGACCGATCTCCCGACGACCCCTGCCCGCCCATCTCCGGTACAGCGCAATGTCGTTCAGCCAACCCCAGGCAGCACGCCCTGGCGAGGAGGACCGCATTGACCCTCAACCCGACCGCGCCGTCCCCGAGTTCCCGCCGCCGACCGGTCGCCGTACCCGCCCTGCTGGCGGCGCTGGCCCTGACCGCGGCCTGCTCGAACAGCTCCGGCGGTTCGGGTGGCGGCGGTGGAACCGCCCAGACACTGACCGGTGACTGCGCCAAGTACCAGCCGTACGCCGGCCATTCGGGCACCACGGTGACGATGTTCGCCTCCATCCTGAGCCCGGAGTCGGACAACCTGGAGAAGTCCTGGGCCGAGTTCAGCAAGTGCACCGGGATCAAGATCAGCTACGAGGGCTCCAACGACTTCGAGTCCCAGCTGCCGGTCCGGGTGGCCGGCGGCAACGCCCCGGACTTCGCGATCATCCCGCAGCCCGGCCTGCTGGCCCAGATGGTCAAGAGCGGCAAGGTGGTCAAGCCGCCCGCCCAGACCGTCACCAACCAGGACAAGTGGAGCCCGGTCTGGAAGACCTACGGCTCGGTCGACGGCACCTTCTACGCGGCCCCGATGAGCGCCAACATGAAGTCGCTGGTCTGGTACTCGCCGAAGACCTTCGCGGCGGCCGGCTACGAGGTGCCCAAGACCTGGGCGGACCTGATGGCGCTCAGCGACCGGATCGCCAAGGCGGGCGGGCCCAAGCCCTGGTGCGGCGGCATCGCCTCCGGCACCGCCACCGGCTGGCCGGCCACCGACTGGCTGGAGGAGGTGGTGCTGGGCACGTACGGCGGCGACGTCTACGACCAGTGGGTCGGCCACCAGGTGAAGTTCTCCGACCAGAAGATCACCACGGCGATGCAGACCGTTGCCGACTGGATGCTCAACCCCGCCTGGGTGAACGGCGGTTACGGCGACGTCAAGTCGATCGCCACCACCACCTTCCAGGACGCGGGCGCGCCGATCCTCACCGGCAAGTGCGCGATGCTCCAGCAGGCCTCCTTCTACGAGGCGCAGTGGCCCAAGGGCACCAAGGTCGCCCCGGACGGCGACGTCTTCGCCTTCCACCTGCCCGCGGTCAACCCGGCGATCGCCAACCCGGTCGAGGGCGGCGGCGAGTTCCTGGCCGCGTTCTCCGGCAGGCCCGAGGTGCAGGCGGTGCAGAACTACCTGTCCAGCTCGGACTGGGCGAGCAGCCGGGTGAGGACCGCGAGCGGCTGGGTCTCGGCCAACCAGGGCGTGGACAAGAGCCTGTACACCGACCCGATCGACAAGCTCTCGGCGGAGGCGCTGACCGACCCGAGCGCGACCTTCCGCTTCGACGCCTCCGACATGATGCCGGCGGCGATCGGCTCCGGGCAGGAGTGGAAGTCGCTCACCGCCTGGTTCGCGGAGGGGCAGTCGGTCCAGAAGGTCGCGGGCGACATCGACGCCGCCTGGCCGAAGTAACCGGGCCCGCCCGGGGCCCGTCGTCGAGGTCAGGGCGCCCGCGAGGTCAGGGTGCCCGACTCGGGACCACCTGTCGAGGGCGGTGCGGGGCCACCCACCCGCACCGCCCGCCCCCTCCCCATTCCCTTCCCACCGGACCCGAAGGGACGTACAGCCATGTCCGTATCCGGATCCCCGCTGACCGCCGGCCCGCTGGCCGCCGGCGCCTGGGGTGACGCGCTGATCAAGTTCGGCAACAGTGTCGGCGCGATGGCGGGTTTCCTCGGCATCCTGCTGGTGGTGTTCCTGGTGGCCGGCCGGGCCCGGGGCCGACTGGCCCGACCCCTGGCCGTGCTGGTGTTCCTCGGCCCGGCCGTACTGCTGCTGGTGGTCGGCCTGGTGGCGCCGCTGATCCGCACCGTCTACCTGAGCGTGCACAACGCGGACGGCAGCAAGTTCGTCGGCGGCGAGAACTTCGGCTGGGCCTTCACCACCGACTCGGTGCAGAAGGTGCTGATCAACACCCTGTTGTGGCTGGTGGTCGCACCGCTGGCGGCGACCGGCCTCGGGCTGGTGCTGGCGCTGCTGGTGGACCGGATGCGCGGCCAGGCGGTGTACAAGTCGCTGATCTTCATGCCGATGGCGATCTCGCTGGTCGGCGCCTCGATCATCTTCAAGTTCGTCTACGAGGCGCGAGGGAAGGACCAGCCGCAGATCGGCCTGCTCAGCCAACTCGCCCATGCGGTGGGCTGGTCGGATCCGCCGAACTGGCTGCTCACCCAGCCGCTGAACACCTTCCTGCTGATGGCCGTGATGGTCTGGGTGCAGACCGGGTTCGCGATGGTGGTGCTGTCGGCGGCGATCAAGGCGATCCCGGACGAGGTGGTGGAGGCCGCCCGGCTGGACGGCGCGACCGGGGTGCGGCTGTTCTGGCACGTCACCGTGCCGATGATCCGCACCACGGTGATGGTCGTGCTGACCACCGTCATGATCATCACCCTGAAGGCCTTCGACATCGTCCGCACCATGACCGGCGGCAACTTCGGCACCCAGGTGCTGGCCAACGAGATGTACTCGCAGTCCTTCGTGCAGTTCGACGACGGGCGGGGCGGCGCCCTCGCGGTGCTGCTGTTCCTCGCGGTGCTGCCGTTGGTGGCCTACAACATCGTCCAGCTGCGGAGGGAGCGTGAGGTGCGGTGAGTGATCGAGGAGAAGCGGGTGGTCGGAGCGCGGTGAGTGACGCGATGACCGGTCGTCACCGGAATCCGGTCCGGAAGTCCTTCAGCAGCCCGCTGGCCTCGGCGTTCGTGATCGCGATGACGGTGCTCTGGACGGCCCCGACCCTCGGGCTGCTGGTGACCTCGCTACGCCCCAAGCAGGACGTGACCACCGACGGCTGGTGGAACGCCCTGATCCACCCGGACTTCGGCCTCGGCAACTACCACGCGGTGCTGTTCGAGGGCGGTTCCGGCGGCTCCACCGGGCTGATGCCCTTCCTGGTCAACTCGCTGGCGATCAGCATCCCGGCCACCCTCTTCCCGCTGGTGCTCGCGGCGATGGCGGCGTACGCGCTGGCCTGGGTGCGGTTCCGGGGGAGCGACGCGGTGTTCTTCACGGTGTTCGCGCTCCAGGTGGTCCCGCTCCAGATGGCGCTGATCCCGCTGCTGCGGCTGTTCTCCAGCGGCGCCCACCTGGGCTCGCTGACGCTGATCCCGGCGGTGGACCTGAAGGGGAGCTACGCGCCGGTCTGGCTGGCGCACACCATGTTCGCGATGCCGCTGGCGGTGTTCCTGCTGCACAACTTCATCGCCCAGCTACCGCGCGACCTGATGGAGGCGGCGGTGGTGGACGGCGCCTCGCACTTCAAGATCTTCCGCTCGATCGTGCTGCCGCTGTGCGCGCCGGCCCTGGCCTCCTTCGCGATCTTCCAGTTCCTGTGGGTATGGAACGACCTGCTGGTCGCCCTCACCTTCGCCGGCGGCACGCCAGAGGTGGCGCCGATGACGGTCCGGCTGGCGCAGCAGGCGGGTTCGCTGGGCGGCCGCTGGGAACTGCTCACGGCCGGGGCGTTCCTGTCGATCATCGTGCCCCTGATCGTTTTCTTCAGCCTGCAGCGGTACTTCGTCAGGGGGCTGCTGGCCGGATCGGTGAAGGGGTAGCGCGGGCGGGGCTCGGGCGGGCGTGGGCCGGCGTGGACGCGTGGACGGCTGTGGAGGGGGAGCGTGCGCGGTCAGGTCGTTCTGAACATGTTCAGAAGCAACTTTTGAACTTGTTCAGAATGGTCTACAGTCAGCAGCGGCCGGGGCGTTGGCGCGCCGGCCCGCGGACCGCCCGGAGGGCGGCTTCCGCCTGCCCGTAGACCACCGAGGGGGACTCATGACAGGCCCGTCCACGCCTGCCCCGACCGATCCGCGGTCCACGTCCGACTCGCAGGCGTCGGGGGACCCGTACGCGCCGTACGCGTCCGGGGACCCTTATGCGCCCTACGCGTCGGCTGCTTCCCACGGGCCGTACTCGGCGGACGCTCCGCACGGGCCCTACGCCGCGCGCGGGCCGTACGCGCCGCGGGGGCGGTACGGCTCGCCCGAAGCGTCCGGGCCGACCTTCGGGGACCGGCTGCACGTCACCGACCCCGAGCGGCGGGCGGCGGCCACACCCCGGGTCCTCCTGTTCGCCCTGCTCACCGGCCTGCTGACGGCCTGGCTGCTGTACGACGGGGTGGGCGCCAACCTGTTGATCTGCGGCGCGGCCGCGGCCGCCGTCGCCGGGGTCGTCGCCCGCGCGGCCGGCCGTCGGATCCGGCCCTGGACGGTCGTCTGGAGCCTGCTGGCCCTCGCCCTGCTCGCCGTTCCCGCCTGCTGGGACGCGGGCTGGCCCGCGCTGCTGGCCTCCGGCTGCGCGCTGGGCCTGGCCTCGCTCGCCCTCCACGGCGGCCGCCGCTGGTCGGGTGTGCTGCTCGCGCTGCCCGCCCTGCTCTGGCAGCTGGTTCCGGGCGTGGGCTGGATCTGGGACGCCATGGAGGGCCGGCCGCTGCCCGGCCGCGGCCGGATCGTCCCTGTGCTCAAGGCGCTCGCGGTCGCCGCCGTCCTGCTGACCGTCTTCGGCCTGCTGTTCGCGAGTGCCGACGCCGGTATGGCGGACCTGCTGGCCGGCCTGAGGCCCAGCATCGACGTCCACCAACTCCCCCTGCGTGGGTTGCTGTTCGCCCTCGGGACGCTCACCGCCCTGGGCTTCGCGCACATCGCGGCCGGCCCGCGCCGCTGGGACCGGCTGGCGGTCCGCCCGGGGCGGGAGCGCCGACGGCTGGAGTGGGCACTGCCCCTCGTCGCGCTCAACCTGATGTTCGGCGCCTTCGCGGTGATCCAGGCCGTGGTGGTGCTCGGCGGCGCCGACGCCCTGCTGAGCAACACCGGCATGAGCCGCTCCGAGTACGCCCGGCAGGGCTTCTGGCAGCTGAGCGTGATCACCGTGCTGACCTTGGTCGTGGTGGCCGTCGCCAAGCGCTGGGCTCCGCGCACCACTCCCGGCGACCGCCGGCTGGCGCGGATCCTGCTCGGACTGCTCTGCCTGCTCGCACTGGTGGTGGTCGCCTCGGCGCTCGGCCGGATGTGGTTCTACGTGGACGCCTCCGGGCTCACCCGGCTGCGGCTGTGGGTGCTGGTGGTCGAGATCTGGCTGGGCGTCGTCTTCCTACTGCTGATCACCGCCGGGCTCACCCGCGGCACCGGCTGGCTCCCGCGCGCCGTCGTCCTCAGCGGCATGCTCACCGTCGCGGTCTACGGCCTGATGGGGCCGGACGCGATCGTCGCGGAGCAGAACGTTGCCCGGTACGAGCGCTCGCAGCAGATCGACCTGCGCAACGTCCGTGAACTGTCGGCGGACGCGGTGCCCGCCCTCGACCGGCTGCCCGAACCGCAGCGGACCTGCGCGCTGCAACTGATCCGGGTCGACCTGGACCAGGACGTCCGGCCCTGGTACGCGGCCGGCGCGTCCGCCCCTCGGGCCCGGGGGATCCTGGCCGAGCGGCCACTGGTGCAGGGGCCGGCGCGGGGGCGCGGCCCCTGCGAGCAGGCGGGGTTGCTGTCCGAGGGGCGCTGGTAGCGGTAGCGGTAGCGCTGGTTCGGGGTCGGGGGGAAAACAGGCAGGCCGGCCGGGAGGGTGCTGCTCCCGGCCGGCCCGTAGTGGTCCGGCTGCCTGCGGTTCGGCTGCCTGCGGTTCGGCCGCTGGCGGTCCGGGGGGGATCAGTGCATCGCGATGCCCGCGCTGTCACCGCTCGGCAGGTCGCCGGGCTTCGCCTTGATGGCGAACACCGCGACCAGCAGTGCGATCCCGGCGAGCGCCGCGCCGACGATGAAGCCGTGCGAAATGCCCTGGGCGAGCACCGAGTTCGCGGCGTCGGAACCCGGCGGGAAGTCGCCCCTCTGCTGGAAGTAGGCCAGCTGCTCCGGCGGGGCCGTCTGCAGGAACTTGGGCGCCTGCGCCTTGAACTCCGGCACGGCGTAGTGCGCGAAGACCGTGGTCAGGATCGAGAGGCCGAGCGAACCCCCGATCTGCTGCATCGAGTTGAGCAGGCCGGAGGCGGCGCCGGTCTCCTCGCCCGGCACGCCCGCGACCGAGAGCAGCATCACCGGGACGAAGATCAGGCCCATGCCGAAGCCGAAGATCACCGTGGGGGCGAGCACGCCGTCCAGGTAGCCGCTGTCCTTGTGGATCTGGGTCAGCCAGGTGAGGCCGATGGTGACCAGCAGCGCGCCGCCCGCCATGAACGGCTTGGGGCCGTACTTGGCCTGCAGGCTCGACGCGATCTGCGCGGCGATGATGATCGACACGCTGATCGGCAGGAACGAGACGCCCGCCTTGAGCGGGCTGTACCCGAGTGGTCCCTGCACGAACAGGACGACGTAGAAGAAGATGCCGAACATGGCCGCGGCCAGGCAGAGCATCATCACCAGGCCGCCGGTGCGGTTGCGGTTGGAGAACAGGTGCAGCGGGGTGATCGGCTGGGCGGTGCGCCGCTCGATCACGAAGAATGCGGCCAGCAGGATCGCGCCGCCGACGAAGGAGCCGATCGTCAGGCCGTCCGACCAGCCGTAGTCCGGGTTGGCGGCCCGGATGAAGCCGTAGACCAGGCCGACCAGGCCGAGCGTCGAGGTGAAGGCGCCGGGGAGGTCGAAGCGGCCCGGGTGGCGCTCGGACTCGGCGATGTAGCGCGGCGCGGCGATCGCGATCAGCACGGAGATCGGCACGTTGACGAAGAACACCCAGCGCCAGTCGAGGTACTCGGTGAGCAGTCCGCCGGCCAGCAGGCCGATCGCGGCTCCCGAACCGGCCACCGCCGAGAAGACGCCGAACGCCTTGTTGCGTTCCGGGCCCTCCTCGAAGTTGGTGGCGATCAGGGCGAAGGCGGTCGGCGAACAGATTGCGCCACCGATGCCCTGGAGCGCGCGGGCGGCCAGCAGCAGCGTGCTGTCCTGCGCGAAGCCGCCCAGCAGTGAGGCCAGGCCGAACAGCAGGGTGCCGAAGATGAACACCCGGCGGCGGCCGAGGATGTCGCCCGCCCGACCACCGAGCAGCAGCAGTCCGCCGAAGGTCAGCGTGTAGGCGTTGATGACCCACGACAGGTCGGTGGTGGAGAAGTTCAGCGCGTCCTTGATGTGCGGCAGCGCGATGTTCACGATGGTCGCGTCGAGCACCACCATGAGCTGGGTCGCCGCGATGACGGCCAGGGTGATGCCCTTCCCCCGGCTCTGGCCGGCCTTCGGTGGTGACTTCTTGCTGAGCGTGTCGGAGATAGCCACGAATGTGCCCCCTGCTGGCTGCTGGCTACGTGCTTGGGTGCTTGGCGCTCGGGTGCTTTGGGCGCTTCAGGTGCTCTGGATGCTTCAGGTGGTTGGTCTGCCGCGGATCCGCTGGCCCGAACGTGCTGCTGCGCGATGGCGCAGCCTAGGAAGGAACGGTGCCGTTCACTAATCTTGACGATAACCTGGACTCGATAGTGAACGCAAGCGTTCCTTACGGAGGTGGCAATGGATCGGTTGATACGGCGTCTGTCGGCGGACCGGGCGTCCGGTCGGGCGGCCGCCCGACCTGCGGAGGACGCGTGTCCGCCGTTCCCGGCGCCGGTGGAACCTGTGGAGTCGGGGGTGTCCGACGTGCCGGGGGTGTCCCCCGGGGTGCCCGGGGGGCCTGTGGTGCGTGCGGCGCCCGCGGACCCCGCCGTGCCACCGGAAGTCGAACCCCGCTGCTCGGTGCGGGCCGCCCGGGAGGCGTTGGCGCGGCCGGTGCGGCGGCGGGGGAAGGAACTGGAGAACGCGATCTTCGAAGCCGCGCTCGACCAGCTCACCTCCGGCGGTTACGCGCGACTGACGATGGAAGGCGTCGCCGCTGCGGCGCGGACCGGGAAGGCCGCGCTCTACCGGCGCTGGGCGTCCAAGGTCGAACTCGTCATCGACGCCCTGGACTCCACTCTGCCACGCCCACACGGAGTCCCCGATCTCGGGTCCGCCCGTGCCGAGTTGCTGCAGCTCATCGAGCTGTTCACGGACGCGATCTGCTCCCGCTCGGGCGCCGCCCTGCATGCGCTGATGGCCGAGCTCTCCCAGCAACAGGCCGAGGTGTTCAAGGACTTCATCGTGCGGCGGGTGATCGGGCCGACCAAGGACACCATCCTGGACATCCTCCGTCGCGGCGTCGCTCGCGGAGAGGTCCGGCCCGATGCGGTCTCGCCGCTGGTCGCCGACGTCGTCCCGGCGATGCTGATGTTCCAGGTCAAGCTCTTCGACGGGGGACTGGCACCCGACTTCGCGGTCCGGCTGGTGGACGACGTGCTGGTTCCGATGGTCCGGCAGCCGTAGCCGTAGCCGTAGCCGTAGCCGCAGCAGAAGCCGACGCCGGCCCCCGAGCGGTCGGGAGCGTCCGTGAGCGGGCTTAGGCTGGAGACTGCCCCACTGGAGCGGGCTGCCTCGCCCGAACCGGGCTGTCCTGCCCGACGGGGCTGCTTTGCCGAACGGAGTCCGTGATGCCCATCGTCCCGCCGACGCACTCCGTCGAACGCTCGCTGCGCCGGGCGGGTGCCAAGGTCGTGGTCGGGCTCGACGAAGTCGGGCGCGGCGCCTGGGCCGGACCGGTCACCGTCGGCGCGGCCGTCACCGGCCTGCGCAGGGCACCGGAGGGGCTCACCGACTCCAAGCTGCTCACCGAGTTGCGCCGCCGGGCCCTCGCGCCGGTGCTCGCCGATTGGGTCACCGCGTACGCGTTCGGTCACGCCTCGCCGCAGGAGTGCGACGAACTCGGCATGACGGCAGCCCTGCGGCTGGCCGCCGTCCGCGCGCTGGAGGCGCTGCCGGTCGAGCCCGACGCGATCATCCTGGACGGCAAGCACGACTACCTCGGCGGCCCCTGGCGGGTGCGCACGGTGATCAAGGGCGACCAGTCCTGCATCTGCGTCTCCGCCGCCTCGGTGCTCGCCAAGGTCCACCGCGACGGGCTGATGGCCGAACTGGGCGGGACCTGCCCGGAGTACGGCTTCGCGGACAACGCCGGATATCCCTCCCCGGTGCACCGCGCCGCGCTGGAGGAGTTCGGCCCCACCGACCACCACCGGCTCTCCTGGGCGTACTTGGACGCACTGCCGAAGTGGCGCCACCTGAAGCGCGGTCGGGACGTCGTGGGCGCCGCCGAGGGATCCGCCGACGAACAGTTGACGCTCGGTTTCTGACAGTCCGTCTGAATTGCCCCGGGCGGGGGTCGGGATGCCCGGTGCCCAATGGGTGGGGCGCCCGTGCGCGTTCGACCGGCATTTGATAGATATCCGGGTATGCCTGTCTTCCCCGAGGAGCCGGAGATTCACGAGAGCCTCCCGGGCCCCGGCGTTCCCTTCCCCCGCGAGTCGGACGCACAAGCCCTCCACGCGCCTGCCACCGGCGGCGCACCCGCCACCGCATCCACCACCGCCGCCGCACCGCTCCCGGTGCCCGGCCCGCGTCCGGCGCCCCCGCGTGCTGCACCGCCGCGTGCCGACCGCCAGGGCCCGCCGCGCCTGATCCCCAAGCCCGGTCCGGCACCGCGCCGCCCGGCCCCCGCCACACCGCAGGTCGAGGTCCAGCGCATCGCCGCCACCCCGGCCCAGGCGTTGGAGCGCGCCGATGACGCGGTCGACCGCCTGCTGGACTCGGGCCGCAACCCGGGCGACGTCCTGGTGCTGACCGTCGGTGAGGCGCACCCCTGGCAGCAGCACGAGCTCTCCTTCGGTGAGGAGCGCTACTGGGCGCAGCTCACCGAGGGCGGCGATGTGTTCTACGCCGACGCCGCGCTGACCCGGCCGGTCCGCCGCGAGGTGGTCGTCCTGGTGGTCAACGGCGGTTCGGCCGCCCGGGCCGCCGAGGCGTACGGCGCGGCGCTCGGCCGGGCGACCGCGCTGCTGGTGGTCTGCGGCGAGGCCGGTCCGGCTGTCGCGGCGGCGGCCGGTGCCGCACCGGGGCGTCCGGTCAAGGCCTGACCGGACGCCGTTCGGCAGTCGTCCTCGCTCCGGGCCCGGCGCCGTACGGTGCCGGGCCCGGAGTCCGTCCGCAGTGCCGCAGTGGCAGTGGCACGGTGCCCGTTCCGGAATCCGCGGCCGGCGTCGGGCGTCCGGTGACCGTACCGCTCCTCCGGGGGGCGCGTTCCGTTCCGCTGATCGCGGCCCGCTCAGCGCGTGCCGGTACGGCGTTCCGGTTCCACGGCGGTGACCCGCGCGGGGATCCACGGGGGCTCGGACTGCTGGGAACGCGAAGTCGCGTCGACCCGCTTGGTCTGTTCGGCCGCCTGCTGCCGGGCGCGCTGGCTGCGCGCGGCGTCGTCGAGCGCCGACCGTGGTGGCAGTTCCGTCACGGTATGCACCGGACCGTCCGCCCACGAACCCGCATGCGGATTGCGCCCGCTCCGTCCGTCGCCGAGAATCTGCCAGCCCGCCGGTGTGAGCCCGATGTAGGAGCCGCAGCGCAGCCCGTGCAGCCCGGCCGCGTCCCGGAGCGCCCACATCCAGGCGCCGTCCTGCTCCGTCCAGCCGGGCGCGCCGTCGCGGCAGCGCAGCAGCACGGCCGTCCGGGTCGGCGAGGGCAGTCGCAGGTCGTGCGGGGTGACCCGGCGCAGGTGCGTCAGCAGGGCGTTCCGGTGCTGCCAGCCGTCGGTGTCGTGTGGCCAGGGCGTGAACGAGGCCGAGGCGGCGAGGTGGTGGAGCGCGTCCAGAACGGCGACCACGACCGTGCCCGGCTGGGGCAGGTGACGCTGGTGCAGTTCCAGGACGAACTCGCGCGGATCGCGCAGCAACGGTATCCCCGAGGCGGTCCAGGTCTCCAGGTCCAGCAGCCGTCTGGGCGCGGAACTCCCGGAGAGGGGATGCTGACCTCGGCCGATACCGTTGATCACGATCCTCCTTCCTGGCCCGTGGGCAGGCGGGCGCCTGGGTACGCCGAACGGCGGGTCCAGGGGGCCGGGTTTCGGGTACCTCCCAATTCTCGGGGTAACGGGGCCGGGGCGGCAATGATGAAATGACGAACGCCATCCGATAGCCCATGTTCTGCCGGATATGTTCCGCGGCGACCCGAGCGCGCTTCAGGTGCCGACCAGCCTTGATCCACACTGCGTGAAGGGCATGGCGAACCGCCGTCGGCATGGTGGGCACTCCTTTCTCGGGCCGGGTCTCCGATGTGATCGAAATCGCCCTGCCGGCTCCTTTCCGTTAGGCCATTCGAGTGTGGGCGGCGGTCCTGCGGCGACGGCCGGGCCGCCGCCCCGTCATCACCCCTGTACGGCCAGGACCAGCGGCAGCACCGCTCCGGCCCCCGCCCGGCGCAGCAGCCGGGCGGCCACGGTGACCGTCCACCCCGAGTCCACGAGGTCGTCGACCAGCAGCACCGGCCCGGCGGCGGCCGCCACCGCCTGCTCCAGCTCCGGCGGCAGGACCAGCGCCCCGGCCAGCGAGTGGAGCCGCTGGGCGCTGTTGCTGCGGGCCCCCTGCGGGGGCCGCCCGCCGGCGTACTCGATCCGGCCGAGCAGCGGCAGCCGCCCGATCTCGGCGATCCGCGCGCCGAGGCTGCCGACAAGCTGGGGGCGGGTCGAGGAGGCCATGGTCACCACGCCGACCGGCCGGTCCAGCCGGGTGCCCTCCGCCGTCGCGGGCCCTGCCCAGCCTCCCGGGCCGCGCGCCCAGTCGGCGAGCACCGCCACCAGCGCGTCCACCGCCTCACCGGGCACCGGCGCGTCCGGCGCCTGCTCGGCGAGCAGGGTGCGCAGCCGGTTGCCCCAGCCGATGTCGGACAGCCGGCCGAGCGCCCGGCCGGTCTCCGCCTGCTCGGCCGCCGGGATCCGGCCCTTCAGCGGCACCCCGAGCGCGTCCATCCCGGTGGGCCAGAGGCGGCGCGGCTCGAAGCTCACGCCCGGGCGGCCGAGCGCGGCCCGGGCCGCGGCCAGCGTTCCGTCGGACACCTCCGGGGTGTGCAGCGGCCCCGCGCAGTTGTCGCACCGCCCGCACGGCGCGGCCTGTTCGTCGTCCAGCTGGCGGCGCAGGAACTCCATCCGGCAGCCGGTGGTCGCGGCGTAGTCGCGCATCGCCCGCTGCTCCGCCTCCCGGGAGGCGGCGACCTTGGCGTAGCGGGCGGTGTCGTACTCCCAGCTCTGCCCGGTGGCCGTCCAACCGCCCTTGACCCGGCGGACGGCGCCGTCCACGTCCAGCACCTTGAGCATGGTCTCCAGCCGGGCGCGGCGCAGGTCCACCCTGGGCTCCAGGGCGGCGGTGGAGAGCGGGCGGCCCGCCTCGGCGAGCGCGTCGATGGTGCGGCGCACCTGTTCCTCCGGCGGGAAGGCGAGCGAGGCGAAGTAGCGCCAGATCGCCTCGTCCTCGCGCCCGGGCAGCAGCAGCACCTCGGCCCGGTCCACACCGCGCCCGGCCCGGCCGACCTGCTGGTAGTAGGCGATCGGCGAACTGGGCGAGCCCAGGTGGACGACGAAGCCGAGGTCGGGCTTGTCGAAGCCCATGCCGAGCGCGGAGGTGGCGACCAGCGCCTTGACCCGGTTGGCCAGCAGGTCGGCCTCGGCGGTGCGGCGCTCGGCGTCCTCGGTGCGGCCGGAGTAGGAGGCCACCGGGAAGCCGCGCTCGCGCAGGAATGCCGTCACCTCCTCGGCGGCGGCCACCGTCAGGGTGTAGACGATGCCCGAGCCGGGGAGCCGGTCGAGGTGGTCGGCCAGCCAGGCGAGCCGGTGCGCCGGGTCGGGCAGGGCGAACACACCCAGGGTGAGGCTCTCCCGGTCGAGCGGACCGCGCAGCACCAGAGCGTGCTCGTCGGTGGTGCCGGTGCCGAGCTGCTCGGCGACGTCCGCGGTGACCCGGGCGTTGGCGGTGGCGGTGGTGGCGAGCACCGGGACACCGGGCGGCAGGTCGGCGAGCATGGTGCGCAGCCGGCGGTAGTCGGGGCGGAAGTCGTGGCCCCAGTCGGAGATGCAGTGGGCCTCGTCGACCACCAGCAGGCCGGTGGAGGCGGCGAGCTTCGGCAGCACCTGGTCGCGGAAGTCCGGGTTGTTCAGCCGCTCTGGGCTGACCAGCAGGATGTCGACCTTGCCGGCGGCGACCTCGGACTGGATCTCCTCCCACTCCTCGGTGTTGGCCGAGTTGATGGTGCGGGCGTGGATGCCGGCCCGGGCCGCCGACTCGACCTGGTTGCGCATCAGGGCGAGCAGCGGGGAGACGATCACCGTCGGCCCGGCGCCGCGGGCGCGGAGCAGGGCCGTGGCGATGAAGTAGACCGCGGACTTCCCCCAGCCGGTGCGCTGGACGACCAGGGCGCGGCGGTGGTCGACCACGAGGGCCTCGATGGCCGTCCACTGGTCCTCGCGCAGGCCGGCGGCGGGGCCGGCCAGCTCGCGCAGGACGGCCTCGGCCCGCGCCCGGACCTCGGCGCGGTCGGCGGTGGCGGTGGTGTGGGTGTCGGGCTGCTTCATGGCGTCGATGTAACCCCATGCCGCCGACAAGGAGCGAATGCGGGCGGGACGCTGCGGGGGAAGACGGAGTGCATTTCATCCGGAGATCAGCTGAACGGCTGCCAAAATCCACTCTTCGGGGCGAGTGTCGTGTGCTCCGAATGGGCGAAGGAAAATTCAGGGGCCGAGTTATCCACAGGAAAGGAGAAAATTCCGGGGTCGTCGTCGGATGGCGCGCACTCTTGCGGCCATGAACGCGATGAACAACGAACACGTCATCCTGTCCCTCGGCCCCGCTTCCGGGCAGCGGCCGGTCGTCATGCGCGGTCCGGCCGACATGGCCGAACTGTTGCCCTACTTCCTGGGGTTCTACCCCGACGACAGCATCGTCGCGGTCGGCCTCCAGGGCCCCGACCTGCACCAGGGCGGGGTCATCCGGGCGGACCTCCCGGTCTCGCCCGCGGAGTGGCCCGCCGCGGCGGAGGAGACGGCCGCTCTGCTGGTCGCACTCTCCGAGCGGCACGGCGGCCGGCCGCTCCAGGTGCTCCTCTACCTCTGCCAGGATCCGGTCACGGCGCACGCACCGCCGCCGGTGGAGCGCCTGCGGCCGTTGGCCGACGACCTGCGCGGGGCCTTCGGGCGCAGGGGAGTGGCGGTCAAGGAGTCGCTGTGCGTCTCGGACGATCGCTGGTGGTCCTTCCTCTGCCGCCGCGAGGGGTGCTGCGATCCGGCGGGCTATCCGGTGCGGCGCGGGCCCGATCCGGGCCCGGCGGCCGCTGCCGCGACGGTGGCCGGACTGGTGCCGCGCGGCAGCCGGAAAGCGATCGTCGGCGCGCTGGCCCCGCTCGGCCCGCCGGAGGACGCCCCGCAGCGCGAGGCGCTCGTGCGGGCCGAGTCCCTGGCGGCGGGTGTCTCCCGGGAGCGGGGCCTCGAACTGCTGGAGCAGGCCTTCGCGGAGTTCGCGGCCGGGGCCAGGGAACTCGACGAGCAGCGGACGGCCCGGCTGCTGTTCGCCCTGCGGGACCGCCTCATCCGGGACCGCGGCGTCGAGTACGTCCGGCCCGTCGAGCTCGCCCCCGCCGAGCGCCTCTGGCGCTTCCTCGCCCGGCGCGCCGTGCCGCCGTACGAGGGCTGTGCGGTGGCCCCGCTCACCCTGCTGGCCTGGGCGTCCTGGGTCGCCGGGGACACGGCCACCGCCCGGGTGGTGCTCGCCCACGTCCTGCGGCTCGCCCCGGACTACCTGCTGGCCGAGCTGCTCTACGAGTCGATGAACGACGGCATGACGCCCGGGGCGCTGCTGGCCGCCGTCGAGGCCCAGCGGCGACGGCGCGAGGAGCGCGCGGCCACGGCGCAGTCCGGGCCGGAACCGGATCCCGGGCCTGCCACGGGCCGCGGGCCGGGGCCGCAGGGGCCCGGCCATCCCCCGGGCGGCGGTCGCCGACGGCGGCGGGGCGGTCGGCGGAAGGCCGGGCCCACGGCCGTGGGCCCGGCCGAACGGAGCTCCGGCAGCCCCGGCGCTCCCTCCGGCTCCGGCGAGTCACGGCCGGAGGGGAGCGGTTCCGGGCCGGTCGCCCTGCTCCCGGCCCCCGGGTGCGGTCCGGTGACCGGGGCGCGGCCGGCCCGGGGCGTGCGGCTGGGCCGGGCGGGGGCCTGTGCCGTGGCCGCCCTCCGGTCCGGCACCGGGCTCCACCGATGCCGGACCGGACGGCAGGCGGCAAGAGGAGCCCACCGTGCCCGGTGAACCGCTCGCCGCCCCACCGGTCGGAAGGCCGCTAGGCCTCGCCGTGCGCCATCTTGATCAGCCGGTCCAGCACCTTGCCGCCGCTCACCCGCAGGCCGTCGTGCTCCCATTCGTTGGTGATCCAGGTCCGCAGGCCGCGCACCGCGCGGGCGGTCTCCAGCGAGTCGGCGGTGTCCACGCACATGTCGTCGTGGTACACCGTCGCCACGACGGGCACGGTGTTGGCGGCCAGGCGCGCCGGGTCGTAGAGGTCGGGCCAGTCGGTGCGGGCGGCGAGCAGCTCCGCGGTCTCCTTCAGCGGGCGCAGCGCCGGGTCGGCGTCGAACATCCAGGGGTAGATCATCTCCCCGGTGAACAGCACCGGAGCGCCGGTCTCCAGCGCCGTGCGGGCGTCGAACTCCGGGAACTCCTTGCGGACCCGCTCGGCCGACCAGGCCGTGCTGCCCGGGTCCACCGAGCGCTGGCCGTAGATCGACTCGTGCAGCACGGCGTACAGCGGTCCCTCGGCGAAGGAGAGCCGGGCCTGGACACCGGCCAGGAAGGTGTCGGAGAGTTCGGGCCCGGCCGGGCCCTCCACCCAGGCCTCCTCCAACAGGTAGTGCAGGGCGCCGGAGCCACTGCCGCCGACGAACATCATTCCGAGCACCTGGAAGGCCTCGACGGTGAGCAGCCCGCCGTCCGGCAGGGTGGCGGGGGAGTCGGCGAGGTGGGCGACGATCCGCCGCACGGCCTCGACGTCCTGCGGGAAGCGGCGGTAGTGCTCCTCGTTCTTGCGGACAACGCGCGGGTAGGCGGCGCGGTAGACGTCGTCGGCCGAGCTGCGGAGGCCGGCCAGGCCGCCGGTGATGAAGGCCTCGGTCAGGCCCTCGGGGGCGAACGAGAGGTAGGTGAGGGTGCAGAAGCCGCCGAAGCTCTGGCCGAGCACGCTCCAGCGCTTCCCGGCGCCGAGCAGCCGGTGGCGGATCAGCTCGGCGTCCCGGACGATCGAGTCCGCGCGGAAGTGGGCCAGGTAGTCCGCCTGTTCCTGCGGGCCGCCGCGACGGGCGAGGGTCTGCCGGGTCGCCGGCGTGGACCGCCCGGTGCCGCGCTGGTCGAGCAGCAGGACCCGGTAGTCGTCCAGGGCGCGATCCAGCCAGGTGTCCCGGCCGAGCGGGCGGGCGGCCTTGCCGCCGGGGCCGCCCTGGAGGAAGAGCAGCCAGGGCAGGTCGTCCCGCTCGCGGCCGGAGGCCACCACCTCGCGGGCGTACACCTCGATCTGCTCCCCCTCGGGGGAGGCGTGGTCGAGCGGGACCTGGAAGACGTGGTCGGTCGTGACAATCCCGGGCAGTCGGCTGACGGTGGACATGCAACTCCTCGGTCTCTGCTGGTCACAGCGGTTGCGTCGCGGTCCACGGGATCACCGGGTAGGGGCGCCGCGACCCCCGCACCGTATCCTGGCGCGGTCGAGCACCGGTTCGACCGTCCTCGTCCGCCGAACCGGCCGGCCGGTGGTGACGGGACCCTTCCGCGACGGTCCGACGGAGGTGGCACGACCTCCCGGTGGGGCGGGCACGACCAGCGGTGGCCGTGCCGGGCGTGACCTGGCGGCGGTGCGCGGCGTTCACCCGGGGGACCCTACGCCCGGACGGTGTCCGACCACAGCCCGGGTCGGAGTGGCCGCCCGGCGGTGCGGACCCGCGGCGGGCGCGGGCCGCGAGCGCAGGTCGCCACGGGCAGGTCGCCACGTACAGGGCGTCACCGGCGGGCTGCGGCGTCGGACCTGACGGGGCACCGGGCGCGACGACGTGCCCGACGCGAAGGCGCGGCGCGCGGTACCGGACCGGTACCGCACACCGCATGGCACGGCCCACCGCCGGGTACGGCCAGACACGGCACACCCGCCGACGGGGCGAGCCCCGTCGGCCGGGCAATGTCAGCACGCGACCGAGCATGCTCGCGGCCCACCGGCCTGACCAGCCACCGGACCGCCGAGGGGAGGAGAGTCCGGTGACCGCCATGAGGCCACTGCAGGCCATGCCGACCGAGAGCGTGGTCGGCGCGCCCAGACCGGCCGGCCGTCCCGACCAGGGACCGGCGGCCGGGCCCGCAGGCGCAGCCGTCGGCCCCGGACGGCCCATGGCCCCGCCGCGCCCCCAGCCCCCGGCCGTCCACCACGCGCTGCTCTGCGTCAACGCCCCCGCGATGGCCGCCTCCGGCCCGGACGGCCAGCTGCGCGGCCACGGCCTGCACGGCTTCTACCGCAACGGCGTCCGGGTGCTGGCCCGGATGGAACTGCGGCTGGGCGGCATGGAACCGCTGCCGCTCCAGGGCACCCTGACCAGCGCCGCCCAGGCCCGCTTCCTCGGCGCCGTCCGCGTCCCCGGCGACCTCGACCCGGATCCGGCGCTCACCGTCGAGCGGCTGCGCCACGCGGACGGCGTGGAGACCGTGACCGTGCGCAACACCGGTGCCCGGCCCGCCCGGCTGCCGCTGGAGATCGCCCTCGGCACCGACCTCGGCCCGGTCGGCGAGATCGCCGCCGGACACCGGCCGCCCGACCTGCCCGGGCAGGTGCAGTCCGCCGGGCTGCGCTGGTCCGGCCCGGTGCACAGTGCCGTGGTCAGCGCCAAGCCCTCCCCGCACGCCGTCCTGGCCGGGGCCGGGGTGCTCCGCTGGGACCTGGAGGTCCAGCCCGGCGCCCGCTGGTCGGTCGAGCTGCGCGCCGAGCTCGAGAGTGCCCCCGGCGGCCCGCGGCCGCCCGCCGGGCGCGGCACCGGCGTCCCGCTGCCCTGGGCCGAACCGGAGGTGCGCAGCGACGATCCGCGTGCTGCCCTGCTGGTCGACCGTTCCCTGGACGCCCTCAGTGGACTGCTGTTCGCCGACCCGGACCGCCTGACCGACCTCTATCCGGCGGCCGGCGCGCCCTGGCGCTTCGGCCTCGCTCCGGCCGACGCGCTCTGGGCCGCCCGGCTGACCCTTCCGCTCGGCACCCGGCTCGCGGCCGGCACCCTGCGCGCGCTGGCCCGCCGCCAGCAGCTCACCCCCGCCCCGGGCCGCACCGAGGGTCTGCTGCCCGGCGCCCTGCGGCACGGCGGCCCCGAACTGCCGCCCACCTGCACGGCCACCGAGGCCACCCTGCTGTTCGTCACCGTGCTGGCCGAGGCCTGGCGTTGGGGGATGCCCCGGATGGAGGTCGCCGAACTGCTCCCGGCCGCCGAGCGGGTGCTGGCCGCGCTGCGCGAGGGCCTGGTCGACGGCTTCGTCACCGACCTGAGCCGTCCGGCGCAGGAGCGGGCCGCCCACCCGGTGGCCGCCCGCGCCGAGGTCCAGGCGCAGGCCCATCGCGCCGCGCTGCACGGCGCCGAACTCCTGGAGGCCTTCGGCAGGCCGGGAGCCGAGGAGTGGCGGAGCTGGGCCGCCGGGCTGCGCGGGCGCTTCCGCGAGCGGTTCTGGATCGACGACCTCTCCGGCGGCCGCCCCGCCGCCGGACTGGCCCCGGGCGGCCACCCGTTGCCGGCCCTCGCCGGCTCCCTGGTGCACCTGCTCGACACCGGGCTCGCCGTCGACGGCGACCGGCACGAGAGCCTGCTGGACCGCGAACAGACCCGGCTGTTCGCCCAGCGCCTGGTCGCGCCCGAACTGGACAGCGGCTGGGGCCTGCGCACGCTCACCGCGAAGTCCCCCCGCTTCAACCCGCTGGGCCACCGCGGTGGCGCGGTGCGGATCCACGAGACGGCGCTGGCGATCGCCGGACTCGCCGAGGCCGGTCACGAGAACGAGGCTGGCGCCCTGCTGGAGGGCCTGCTCGCCGCCTCCGCCCACTTCGAGGGACGGCTGCCGGAGATGTACGCGGGGGAGCAGCGCGCCCCCGGCTGCCCACCGGTGCCGCACCCGGCCGCCTGCCGCCCGGCAGCTGTCTCCGCGGCCGGAGCCGTTCACGCGGTGTTCGCGCTCGCCGGCGTCCGGCCCGACGTCCCGGGCGGCCGTGTGCTGGTCCGCCCGGCCAGCACCGCCCCGCTCGGCGAACTCGAGCTGACCGGCCTGCGGGTGGCGGGCGAGCCCTTCTCGGTCCGGGTGAGCCGGATCGGGGTCGCGATGGTGGAGGAGGCGTCCGCCGAACTGCAGCTGGTCGCCCGCTGACACCAGGGCGCGCCCCGGTGCCGCGCGCCCGGCGTGAACCGTCGGACACGCCCCGGGCCGGCTGAAGGCGCCCATGGTGCGCGCCGCGCGGTCCGCGGCCGCCCGTGCGCGAACCGTGCCGGGCCGCCACGGTCACCGGCACTGCGCGCTCCGCGCACGGGCCTGTGCTTATCGTCAGAGAGACGACTATGATCGTCGCCATGTCGCGCTACGATCCGTCGGCCTTCCCCCCGTTCGCTGTCACGGTTGACCTGGTGGTTCTGACGGTGCGCGACCACTCGCTCTGCGCCCTGCTGGTCAGACGGGGCGAGCCGCCCTACCAGGGGTACTGGGCGCTGCCTGGCGGCTTCGTGCGCCCGGACGAGGGCCTGGCCGAGGCGGCCTCCCGTGAGCTGGCCGAGGAGACCGGCCTGCGCGCCCACTCCGCCCCTGGCCACGAGGCGGTAGGCCCCGGCGCGGCCGGCGCCCATCTGGAGCAGCTCGCCACCTACGGCCACCCGCAGCGCGACCCCCGGATGCGCGTGGTCAGCGTCGCCTACCTGGTGCTCGCCCCCGACCTCCCGACCCCCAGGGCCGGCGGCGACGCCAGCAGCGCCCGCTGGGCCCCGGTCAGCGAACTCCTCGGCGAGAGCCCGGCCGACGGAGTCCCGCTCGCCTTCGACCACGGGCTGATCCTCGCCGACGGCGTGGAGCGCGCCCGCTCCAAGATCGAGTACTCCTCCCTGGCGACGGCCTTCTGCCCGCCCGAGTTCACGGTGGGCGAGCTGCGTCGCGTCTACGAGGCCGTCTGGGGCGTCGCCCTCGACCCGCGCAACTTCCACCGCAAGGTCACCGGCACCCCCGGGTTCCTCCTCCCTTCCGGCGGCACGACCACCCGTCAGGGCGGACGCCCGGCCCAGCTCTTCACCGCCGGTGGCGCGACCGTCCTCAACCCGCCCATGCTCCGCCCCGACTCCTGAACACCCCGGCCCTCCGCGCATCCCGGCTCCTGAGCATTCCGGCTCCTGCGCACCCCGCCCCCTGCGCACCCGAGGCCCCCTACAGTCCCCGCTCCGCACCCGGCGCCGCCGGGACCGGCCGAACGGCCCCGGCCCGTGGGCCACGACGACGGACCCGACGCACAGTGGCGTTGGACGCTTCGGTCACCGGACCGAAGGCCTTCGCACGGCGGGAGCCCCGTGATGACCACCAACGACAACCGCGCCGGGCAGCGGAGCCTCATCGAGAGCCAGGTGGCGGACTTCAAGAACCTCAGCGCGACCGCCACCAGGACCGCGAGGCAGCTGGCCGCCCTGAAGGCCGAGCCGCACGCCGACCCGGCCACGATCGCCTCCGTGCAGGAGACCCTGAGCGCCGAGGAGGAGCAGCTCGCCGAGATGGCCGCCGCGGGCAAGGCCGCCGTCGAGGAGTTCCAGGGAGAGTGCGTCGGTCAAACCCTCCCGCCCGGTGCCGCGGAGTTCTGCTGACCGATCCGCCGACCCCGGACCGGCGGAACACGGACGGCCCCCGGTCACCCCCGCCGCGTGAATCGCAGGATCGGATTGTCCCCTGATCGGGTGAGGCAGGCGGGCGGCGGGCCCGTGGCGTTTCGGTAATGCCCGGAATCGGCGTTGTCGACCCCTAATGTGCTGGCGTCGAGCAGGTAGGCCGAGGGCATGGGAGCAGCCAGCGATGATCCAGATCACCGGACTGACCAAGGTCCGTCACAAGGGCGCACCGCCCATCGTGCTCGATGTGACCTTCGACGCCCGGCCCGGCATGGTGACCGTGCTGCTCGGCGACGAGGGCGCCGGCAAGTCCACCGCGCTACGGCTGATGCTCGAACTCGAACGCGGCCAGGGCGTCACGCTCTTCGACGGCCGCCCCTACCGCCGGATCCGGCGTCCCGAGCGTCAGATCGGTGTGCTGCTGTCCGGGCCGGGGGACGGCGCCACCGCGGTGGCCGGAAACCCTGGGCGCAAGGCGCGCGGCCACCTGCGGATGCTGGCCGCGGCCGTCGGCGTCCCCGTCCGGCGGGCCGACGAGCTGCTGGAGCAGACCCGGTTGTCCGCCGTCGCCGAGCAGCGGCTGCGCACCTTCTCACCGGGCATGCACCGCCGACTCTCGCTTGCCGCCGCACTGCTCGGCGACCCCGGCACACTCCTGCTGGACGCGCCCACCGAAGGCCTGTCCCCGCGCAACGTCGAGTGGTTCCACTCCTTCCTACGCTCCTTCGCCGTCGCGGGCGGAACGGTGCTGGTGACCACCCGGACCCCGCGGGAGGCCGCGCAGCTCGCGGACCGGGTGGTCACTCTGGACCGCGGCCGTCTGGTGGCCGACCAGCCGGTCGCGGAGTTCTGCCGGACCAGGCTCAGCCCCGAGGTGGCCGTCCGGGGGCCGCAGATGGCCCGGCTGGCCGACATGCTGGTCAACCAGGGCGCCCGGGTGCGCCCGGACGGCGGCGCGGGCCTCGCGGTGGCGGGCATCGACCGCACCGAGATCGGTGAACTCGCCTATCGCAACGGGATCCTGCTGCACGAACTGGCCGACCGGGTGGTCGAGCAGCCGGTGCCCCGCGCCGCCCCGCCGGTGACCTCGGGAAACTCCGGGCACCTCGGCCTCCAGCGGGATTCCGAGGCAGCACACGAGACCGCACAGGAGATGGCGCACGCGTCGGCCCACACCTCCGTCACCGAGGCCACGCCGCCGACCCCGGAGCCGAGTGCCACCCCGGCACCTCTGCCCACGCTCCCCGACCGCCCCGCCTCCGCCGTCCCGACCGTCCCGGAGCCAGCCACGGAGGGCCGAGCCCGGGACGACGCGGCGGTCCGGCCCACCCGAGCGTTGCCTGTCGCTGCAGTGACGGCCGTCCTGCCCGCCCTCACCGCGGCCCCGCAGGCGGACCACGCACCCGCCGTCGACCGGCTCCTCCGCAACCAGCTGACCCCCGCCGCCCGCCCCACCCCGGCCCCCGAGCCCGCGCGCACCGAGCCCGCCCGCACCGAGCCCGTCCGCTCCGATGCCGCCCCCACCCAGCCCTCGCAGTACCGCGAGAGCGCTGCCGACCTGCTCAGTGACGACACCGTCCGCCTCGGCCGGGTCACCGCCGGCAAGACTCCCGCCACCCCCGACGACCACCGGAGCGAGTGAACCGTGCGTGACCTGGCCTACGAGCTGCGCCGCCTGCGCGGCCTGCGTTCCACCTGGCTGCTGCTGGCCGCCGTCCTGCTCTGTGACGTCGTCGTGGCCGCCGTCCTGGCGGGCCAGGCCCCGGCCGGCCCGCTGGCCGCCCCGGCCGGTGTCCGGCTGCTGACCGCCGCCGTCCCGTTGATCCCGCTGCCCTTCGCGGCGCTCGGAGCCGGGCTGCTGGGCGCGCTCTCGTACGGGCACGAGGTGCGCCACCCCGGGTTGGCGGCCTCGCAGGTGACGTACTTCCGGCGGGTGCGGCTGCTGCTGGCCAAGCTGCTGGTGGTCGGCCCGGTGGCGGCGCTGCTGGCGCTGGTGACCGTGCTGCTCGACACGGTGGCCGTGCACCTCGCGCTGCCGGCCGGGGTGACGGTGCCGGCCTGGACGGACCCCGAGGCGTTGTCAGACCGGGTGTCCGAGGCGCTGGGCGCCGTCGGGCTGGGCGGGCCGGCCGACCTGCCGGGCGTGTTCGCCCCGGTGGCGCTGGTGGTGGGCCACGGGGTTCCGGCCGCACTGCTGGCCTTCGTCCTGCTGACCGTGGTGGCCGCCTGGACCGGCGTCCTGACCGCCTCGCTGACCCGCAGCGCCGCAGCCGGCGTGCTGCTGCTGTGCGCGCTGCCGCCGCTGCTGGAGTCCGGCGTCGCCCTTCTGCTGCGCCGGACCGGCCGTCCCTGGCCGACCAGGGCGGCGGAGCTGCTGCCCTTCCAGTCCGGGATCGAGTGGGCCTACGGCTGGGTGTACGGCGGGGCGCGCGAGGCCGCGGCGGGGAGCGCGGCGTTGACGGACCCGGCGCTGCTGGCCGCGGTCGCGGTCCCTGCGGTGGCCCTGATGCTGGCCGCCCTGCTCGTCCAGGTCCGCCGCCGCTCGCTGTAGACCCGTCCGGACCTCCCCGGCCCGTCCGGGCCCGCCCGGATCCGCCCGCACCCGCCCGGACCCGCCTGGAGTCCCCCGGACCCGCCTGGAGTCGCCGCACCTCGCACCGGGGCCCGTCGCGTCTCACGGCGGGCCCCGACCGTCCCGCCCCGGCACCGCGCGGAGCCCCGAAGCAGCAAGATCGACCATCGGTGACCGTAATGAGCGGTTCTTCCTGATAAGAAGTCAATTATCCAGTCACGGTCGATCACCCTTTCGTGTGCTTTTCACGAGAATTCTCAAGCTGCGCCTGCTGATCGCCGACAAAGGAGGCGTGAGTACCCTTGCGCACCCCACCATGACCCCCGCCCGTTCCGCCGAAGGGCCCATCCACGGTCCCGGCGATCTGGACCGCTTCTCGTACGCCGACCGGCCGACCCCGCCGGCGCCCCGCTGGGAGGGCGCCGAGTCCGACATCGGCCGGGTCGGCCGCAAGACCACCAGCAGCCGCGGGCGCGGCCTGCACGGCCAGCTGGTCCAGCAGCTCGGCCAGATGATCGTCTCCGGCGACCTCGGTGCCGACCGTCCGCTCGTGCCGGAGGAGATCGGCCAGCGGTTCGAGGTCTCCCGGACCGTCGTCCGCGAGTCGCTGCGCGTGCTGGAGGCCAAGGGCCTGGTCAGCGCCCGTCCGAACGTCGGCACCCGGGTCCGCCCGGTGGGCGACTGGAACCTGCTGGACCCGGACATCATCGAGTGGCGCGCCTTCGGCCCGCAGCGGGACGAGCAGCGTCGGGAGCTGTTCGAGCTCCGCTGGGCGATCGAACCCCTGGCCGCCCGCCTCGCCGCCGGTCACGGTCGGGAGGACGTCCAGCAGCGGCTGGTCGAGCTGGTCGAGATCATGGGCCACACCGCCGCCCAGGCCGACCTGTCCACGTACACCCGCGCCGATGCCGAGCTGCACGCCCTGGTCCTGCAGATGGCCGGCAACCGGATGCTGGAGCACCTGTCGGGGATCGTCTCCTGCGCGCTGCAGGTCTCGGGCGGTCCGGCGATCTCCTGCGAGCGGCCGTCCGAGTCCTCGGTCAGCCTGCACGCCCGGCTGGTGGACGCGCTGGGCACGGGCGACGGCACCGCGGGCGAGGTCGCGATGCGTGCGCTGCTCACCGTCCACCCCGAGATCGAGCCCTCCGTCCCAGCGCCCCGGGAGCACTGAGCGGGCTGTTCTCGGCGAGCGGACGCACCGGAGGCGGTCCGCTCCTCCAGGGCCCTCCGGCCGCACCGCGCGGCGCAGCCGGAGGGCCTCTGCGCGGCGGAGAGCGCCGACCCCGGCCGACGGCGGCCGCGAGGCCGAGCCGCGGAAGCCGAGCACGCCCCCGCCCCCTCGATGGGATGACAATTCCATGACAATCAACTCGGCCGAGAGTGCGCGATGATGGATCCCGGCCCCGGGGCCGCGGGCGCCGAGCGGTGTGACCCGCGACACCAAGGCCATGCGTAACACTTGACGAGTAGCAGCGATGTGTCCTGAGCGGAAGCAGCTCCGGAATACTCCAACATGTCAGAATGCTGTGTTGGTCCGCGGCGCTGCTGCCGTCCTGCAAACCCAGTCCTCAAGCCCGAGTCGGTCGGAATCGACACCGCGCGCCCGGCGCGCGATCTCCTTCCCCGCCCGCTCGGGCGGCCGGTACGGGTTCGAGTCCACTCATCGTCCGAGAGGTTGTTCGTGTCGGCCAGCACATCCCGTTCGCTTCCCCCCGAGATCGCCGAGTCCGCGGCTCTGCTGGCGCTCATCGAGCGGGGCAAGGCCCAGGGGCAGATCGCCGGTGACGACGTGCGCCAGGCGTTCGAGGCGGACCAGATCCCGGTCACCAAGTGGAAGAACGTCATGCGCAGCCTCAACCAGGTGCTGATTGAGGAGGGGGTGGACCTCATGGTCAGCGCGGCCGAGCCGGCCGGCGCCAAGCGCAAGAGCGTTGCTGCCAAGAGCCCCACCAAGCGCACCGCCACCAAGGCTGTCACCACCCGGACTCCGGCCGCTCCGTCGGCCCCGACCAAGCCGCCCGTGCGGATCGCCCCCGGCGCGCCCGTCGCGGCTCCGGCCGTCGCGGCCGCCGCCGCGGCGCCCGCCCCCACCGTCTCCGCCGAGATCACCGTCGAGGGGACGACCAGCGTCGTCGCCGAGGCGAAGTCGGTCGCGGCGAAGAAGGCCGCCCCGGCCAAGAAGGCCGCGGCCAAGAAGACCGCCGCGCCCGCCAAGAAGACCGCCGCCAAGAAGACCACCGCCGCCAAGGCCGGCAAGGGTGGCGACGAGGAGCTGCTCGGCGACGAGGAGCTGCTGGAAGACGTCGCGCTGCCCGGTGACAAGGCCGAGGCCGAGGCCGGTCCGGAGGAGGAGTCGGAGGGCTTCGTCCTCTCCGACGACGACGAGGACGACGCGCCGGCCCAGCAGGTCGCCGTCGCCGGTGCCACCGCAGACCCGGTCAAGGACTACCTGAAGCAGATCGGCAAGGTCCCGCTGCTCAACGCCGAGCAGGAGGTCGAGCTCGCCAAGCGCATCGAGGCCGGCCTGTTCGCCGAGGACAAGCTCTCGGCCGCCGACAAGCTCGCCCCGAAGCTCAAGCGCGAGCTGGAGATCATCGCCGAGGACGGCCGCCGGGCCAAGAACCACCTGCTGGAGGCCAACCTCCGCCTGGTGGTCTCGCTGGCCAAGCGCTACACCGGTCGCGGCATGCTGTTCCTGGACCTGATCCAGGAGGGCAACCTCGGTCTGATCCGTGCGGTCGAGAAGTTCGACTACACCAAGGGCTACAAGTTCTCGACCTACGCGACCTGGTGGATCCGTCAGGCGATCACCCGCGCCATGGCCGACCAGGCCCGCACCATCCGCATCCCGGTGCACATGGTCGAGGTCATCAACAAGCTGGCCCGCGTCCAGCGCCAGATGCTCCAGGACCTGGGCCGCGAGCCCACCCCGGAGGAGCTGGCCAAGGAACTCGACATGACCCCCGAGAAGGTCATCGAGGTCCAGAAGTACGGCCGCGAGCCGATCTCGCTGCACACCCCGCTGGGCGAGGACGGCGACAGCGAGTTCGGTGACCTGATCGAGGACTCCGAGGCGGTCGTCCCGGCCGACGCGGTCTCCTTCACCCTGCTCCAGGAGCAGCTGCACTCGGTGCTGGACACCCTGTCCGAGCGCGAGGCCGGCGTGGTCTCGATGCGCTTCGGACTGACGGACGGTCAGCCGAAGACGCTCGACGAGATCGGCAAGGTGTACGGGGTCACCCGTGAGCGCATCCGCCAGATCGAGTCGAAGACCATGTCGAAGCTGCGCCACCCGTCGCGTTCCCAGGTGCTGCGCGACTACCTCGACTGATCGACGGCAGTACGCGACGAAGGCCCGGAACCGTGCGGTTCCGGGCCTTCGGGCCGTTCGGGGGCGGTGCGTCAGCGTCCGGGCGGCGCTTGTCGCTCGTCCGGGTGGCGGCGTACCGGGATCGGGTCGCGCAGTGTAGTTGAGCACCTACGCTGTGCCGGTTGCCTGCTGCCGAGCCTTGTGGAGTCACGGTGCTGACCGACCCGGATCGAGCCGACCTGCCGACCCCCGCCCCGTGCCGGGCCGCCCCGACGGCCGTCCGTGCCACCGTTGCGCCTGCGGCCCCGAGGGCCGACCGGACCGGCCGCCGTCGGCGGGGCGCCCTGCTGGCGCTGCTCGCCGCCGTCCCGGTGCCGCTGGTCGCCCTCGGTGCGGCCGCCCCGGCCGAGGCGCAGCGGCGGGTGGTCGGGGGTGAGACGGTGAGCACCGCGGACCACCCGTGGATCGTGGCGCTGTCCAGCCGCCAGCAGTTCGGCAGCGGACGTTCCGGCCAGTTCTGCGGCGGCGCGCTGGTCACCCCGACCAAGGTGGTGACGGCCGCGCACTGCTTCTACGACGAGTCCAAGGGGCGGGTGGACCGGCCCGGCCTCAAGGTGATCGTCGGCCGGGACGACATGCGCGGCTCGACCGGCCACGAGGTGGCCGTCCAGCAGGTCTGGATCCACCCCGACTACGACTTCGCGGCGAACATGAACGACGTGGCGGTGCTCACCCTCGCCGAGTCCCAGGGCGCCCGGCCGGTGGTCGGCCTGGTCGGCCAGGGCGAGAGCGGGCCGTACGCGGCCGGGACCGGCGCGCAGGTCTACGGCTGGGGCGACACCAGTGGCCGGGGCGACTACTCGCCGGTGCTGCGCGGGGTGGACGTGCACATCGTCCCGGACCAGACCTGCGCGCACGCCTACCCGGGCGGGCCGGAGAGCAAGTTCGACGCCCGGGGCATGGTCTGCGCGGGCGAGGAGAAGGGCGGCAAGGACGCCTGCCAGGGGGACAGCGGCGGTCCGCTGATCGTGGCCGGCCGGCTGGCCGGACTGGTGTCCTGGGGGACGGGCTGCGCCGAGGCGGCCCACCCGGGGGTCTACACCAGGGTGTCATCTGTCACGGACGCGGTGCACTCGGCGCTCTGAGCATCGCTGCGGGTGATGGTGCGGTGACGTTCTGACGCCGTTTTCGGGTCCGATGGGGCGCCGGCGCGGTCCCGGGCGGGCGAACGCGGGCCCATGCGGGAGAACGCGGCGAGAACCGTCCGGAGAAGCGTTCGGGAACAGCGAAGCCGGGTGGTCGGCCCCCGAAGGGGTTGACCACCCGGCTCCCCGGTCGCGCACCGTGCGCGACCGGACACAGCTCATGCCGGCTGGATGGGGCGCCTTTGATCAGCGCTCGTCGTCGACGGCCGTCGCGGTGGTGCTGGTGGTGAGACGGCCGCTCTCGTCCTGTATCTCCACGGCGATCTTCTTGAGCTCGGGCTCGAACTTCCGGCCGTGGTGGGCGCAGAAGAGCAGCTCTCCGCCGCTGGCGAGTACGACGCGCAGGTAGGCCTGGGCGCCGCAGCGGTCGCAGCGGTCAGCCGCGGTCAGCGGGCTCGCAGGTGTCAGAACAGTAGTCACGTCGCCTCTTCTCTAGCTCGACGAGCTGTCGTACCAGGGTCAACATCCAACCAGGCCGAAAACGTTCCCGCTCGTGGCTTTTCTTCTCTGAGGATTCTGCTGTGTTGATGAGGACGTGCCCCGGGGGCCGGTGGTTCATGCGTGCCGAATCCCGGGATCCGCCCATCGCTCGAACGTCCGATCGGGACCGGTGTCGAGGTCCGCGTAGCATAATCCTCTGCCGGGTTGGAGCATAAGCCCCGTCCCGGGCCCCGGTAGCCTGCATAACGGCAGTTCCGGAGCCCCTTCCCGACCCCACGTTCCGCCAGGACCGGTGGTAGCGGGAGGAGATGGCGCCCCCGGGGCCCACACCCGAGGGCGGTCCTTGTTCGCGCAGCGCGTACAAGCTGCGCCGGGCCGGCCCGCCGTGCTGTGCACCCGTCGCAGGGGTGCGAGCACAGGGAGCGACGACTGTCGGTGCGGCGTGCTGCACTGGCGGATGGTCCGGATGCGTCCGGATGTGACCGATGAGACAGAACTTCACCGAGGAGAGTGCCGCGTGAGTGCCGAAACGACCGTGCCGTCCGCGCTGCTGGCCGGCGACGACGGTTCCAACTACACCGCGCGGCACCTGCTCGTCCTGGAGGGCCTGGAGGCCGTCCGCAAGCGCCCCGGCATGTACATCGGTTCCACCGACAGCCGTGGTCTGATGCACTGCCTCTGGGAGATCATCGACAACTCGGTCGACGAGGCGCTGGGCGGCTACTGCGACCGCATCGAGGTCTTGCTGCACCCGGACTCCTCGGTCGAGGTCCGCGACAACGGCCGCGGCATCCCGGTCGACGTCGAGCCCAAGACCGGACTGTCGGGCGTCGAGGTCGTGATGACCAAGCTGCACGCGGGCGGCAAGTTCGGCGGCGGCTCGTACGCGGCCTCCGGCGGTCTGCACGGCGTCGGCGCCTCGGTCGTCAACGCGCTCTCCGCGCGGCTGGACGTCGAGGTCGACCGCAACGGCCACACCCACGCGATCAGCTTCCGCCGCGGGACCCCTGGCATCTTCACCGAGGCCACCCCGGACGCGCCCTTCGAGCCCGCCAACGGCCTCACCCGGACCCGCAAGGTGCCCAAGACCCGCACCGGCACCCGGATCCGCTACTGGGCCGACCGGCAGATCTTCCTCAAGGACGCCAAGCTGTCCCTGGAGAACCTGCACAACCGCGCCCGGCAGACCGCCTTCCTCGTCCCCGGACTTACCATCGTCGTGCGTGACGAGCGGCTCACCGAGAGCGAGCAGGTCGAGGAGTCGGTCTTCCACTACGACGGCGGCATCGCCGAGTTCTGCGAGTTCCTGGCCCCCGACAAGCCGGTCAGCGACGTGCTGCGGCTGCGCGGCGAGGGCACCTTCAAGGAGACCGTGCCGGTCCTGGACGACCTCGGCCACATGACCCCGACGGAGGTCACCCGCCACCTCGGAGTGGACATCGCGCTGCGCTGGGGCACCGGCTACGACACCACGCTGCGCTCCTTCGTCAACATCATCGCCACCCCCAAGGGCGGTACCCACGTCACCGGCTTCGAGCGCTCGCTGGCCAAGACCGTCAACGAGGTGCTGCGCTCCAGCAAGCTGCTGCGCGTCGCCGAGGACGACATCACCAAGGACGACGCCACCGAGGGCCTCACCGCCGTGGTCACCGTCCGGCTCGCCGAGCCGCAGTTCGAGGGCCAGACCAAGGAGGTGCTGGGCACCTCGGCGGCCAACCGGATCGTCGCGGCCGTCGTCGCCAAGGAACTCAAGGCCTTCCTCACCTCGGCCAAGAAGGACCAGAAGCAGCAGGCCCGCGCCGTGCTGGAGAAGGTCGTCGCCGCCGCCCGCACCCGGGTCGCCGCCCGGCAGCACAAGGAGGCGCAGCGCCGCAAGACCGCGCTGGAGACCAGCTCGCTGCCCGCCAAGCTGGCCGACTGCCGCAGCGACGACGTCGAGCGCAGCGAACTGTTCATCGTCGAGGGGGACTCCGCCCTCGGCACCGCCAAGCTCGCCCGCAACTCCGAGTTCCAGGCGCTGCTGCCGATCCGCGGCAAGATCCTCAACGTCCAGAAGGCCTCGGTGAGCGACATGCTCAAGAACGCCGAGTGCGCCGCGATCATCCAGGTGATAGGGGCAGGTTCGGGCCGCACCTTCGACATCGACCAGGCCCGCTACGGCCGGGTGATCTTCATGGCCGACGCCGACGTGGACGGTTCGCACATCCGTACCCTGCTGCTGACCCTCTTCCACCGCTACATGCGGCCGATGGTCGAGCAGGGCCGGGTCTTCGCCGCCGTCCCGCCGCTGCACCGGATCGAGCTCACCAACCCCAAGCGCGGCCAGGAGAAGTACCACTACACCTACTCCGACGCCGAACTGCGCTCCACCCTGCTGGAGTTCCAGCGCAAGGGGCAGCGCTGGAAGGAGCCGGTGCAGCGGTACAAGGGCCTGGGCGAGATGGACGCCGACCAGCTGGCCGAGACCACCATGGACCCGCGCCACCGCACCCTGCGCAGGATCAACCTGGGTGACCTGGAGCAGGCCGAGAAGATCTTCGACCTGCTGATGGGCAACGACGTCGCCCCGCGCAAGGAGTTCATCGTGGACTCGGCGGCCACCCTGGACCGCTCCCGTATCGACGCCTGACGCGCCCGGCCGGGGCCCTCCACCCGTGGGTGGAGGGCCCTCGCGCTGCCGGTTCCACCCGGGCTCCACCCCGGCGCCGATCAGCGGGGAGCGGCGGATCCGTAGCGTCGGAGAGGTCAGCGAAAGCCTCTCCCTGGGACGGAGAACCCCCCATGACTGCCGTAGTCAACCTCCTCGTGACCGCCGCGGTGGTGGTCCTGGTGGTCCAGCGCCAGATGCGCGTCCAGCGCCTGGACACCGAGCGCCGCTTCTGGCTGCTGCCGCTGATCCTGGGTGTGCTCGCGCTGCGCGATCCGCAGATCATCGACCACCACCACGCCGCACTGTCGGCCACCCTGCTCGTCGCGGGGCTGCTCACCGTGCTCGCGATGGGAACGGTCTGGGGCTGGACCGTGCGGATCTGGCGGGCCGCCGACGGCAAGGTCCTGGTCAAGGGAACCAAGGCCACCCTGGCCGCCTGGGGCGGGATGCTGGCCATCCGGATCGGCCTGTACGCGATCGGCTCGGCCCTGGGCGTCCACCAGGCGGGCAGCTCGCTGATGCTCGGCATGGCGGTCCTGCTGCTGGTCCGCTCGCTCGTGGTCAACTGGAGGGCCCGGACGCTGGAGCCCGCGCAGGCGACCGCCGTACTGCACTGATCCACCGCAGTGAGCACCGAGGAGGCACCCGTGGCCGGGTGGTACTGGACCCGCTGGCCGTCCCGGGAGGGGATGGAGCGCGACGCCGAGAGCGGACCGCGGCGGGTCCTCACCGTGCTGGGCCGGATCGTCGTGCTGGCCGTCGTCGGCTGGGGGACCTTCGCCGACGGCAAGTACACCGGCTGGGCGGCGGCGGCCGCGGCGGCCGGGCTGGCGGCGGCCGCCGCCCTCTGCGCGGCGTTCCTCCAGGCCAGCCGGGAACAGCGCCCGGCCGCCTCCTACCTGCTGGCCGCCGCCCTGGTCGGGGCGGCCTGGCTGGCGAACTGGGGGCGGGCCTACGCGCTCGCCGACCTGATCTGGGTGGGACTGGCCGTGGTCGCGCTGGTCCGGCTGCCGCCAGCGCCCGCACTGGCCGTCGGCACGGCCGCGCTGGGCTCGTACACCGCGGCCAGCTGGGCGAGTTGGCTCAGCATCGTCGCCACCATCGGCGGCGTCGCCCTGCTCGGCTTCCTGCTGCGGCTGGACATCGAGGCGCGCGGTACCGCCCGCCGGCTGCTGGTCCAGGAGCGCGCCGCCCGGGCCGCCGAGGCGGAGAGCGCGGCACTCGCCGAACGGGCCAGGATCGCCCGGGAGATCCACGACGTGCTCGCCCACAGCCTCTCCGCGCAGCTGGTCCACCTGGAGGCGGCCCGGCTGATGCTGGACGCCGGGACGGACCGCGAACAGGTCCGCGAACGAGTCGTCGCCGCACGGCGGATGGCGCAGGACGGGCTGGCCGAGACCCGGCAGGCGCTGTCCGCGCTGCGCGGGGAGTTCACACCGGTCGGGGAGTTCCTGGTGGAGCTGACCGAGCGGGAGCGGGCCCCGTTCACCGTCACCGGCACGCCCCGGCCGCTGGCCGCCGAGGCCGGTCTGGCGGTGCGGCGCACGGCGCAGGAGGCGGTGACCAACGTGCGCAAGCACGCGCCGGGCGCCCGCTGCTCGGTCGAACTGCGCTACCTGGACGACGCGGTGGAGCTGGAGGTGCGCAACGCCCGGGCACCGCGCGGCCAGTCCGCGGGCGAGCCCGGTGGACCGTCCTCCGACGGGTCGTCCTCCCGTGAACTGGCCGACAGCGGCAGCGGGTACGGTCTGCTGGGGATGCGCGAACGCGCGGAACTGCTCGGCGGCACCCTGCTGGCGGGCCCGGAGGACGGAGGGTGGCGCGTGTTGCTGCGGGTGCCGGCATGACGGATGCGGTCACCAGGGTGCTGGTGGCGGACGACCAGACGGTGGTGCGCGAGGGCATCGTGATGCTGTTGGGGCTGCTGCCCGGCATCGAGGTGGTCGGCGCGGCGGCGGACGGGGAGGAGGCCGTCGCCCTGGTGGAGCGCCAACACCCGGACGTGGTGCTGATGGACCTGCGGATGCCGCGCGTCGACGGCGTCGAGGCGACCCGGCGGATCCGGTCCGCGCACCCGGGAACCGAGGTCGTGGTGCTCACCACCTACGCCGACGACGAGTCGCTGTTCCCGGCGCTGCAGGCCGGGGCGCGCGGTTACCTCACCAAGGACGCCGGCGGCGAGGAGATCGCCAAGGCCATCGCGGACGTCCGCTCGGGTGCGGCCGGGCTCTCCCCGCAGGTTCAACTCCGGCTGCTGGAGAGGCTTTCGGAGGCTTCGCCGAAGTCCGCGCCGAGCGTGCCGAGCGGTCCGGGCGGTCCGAGTGCGGCGGGCGGTCCGAGTGCGCCGGGCGGTTCGGGCGCACCGGCCGCGCCGGGCGCCGCCCGGGCCGGGGAGCTGCCGGACGGGCTGACCGTGCGGGAGGCGGAGGTGCTCGCGCTGATCGCCGAGGGGCTCTCCAACGCCGAGATCGCCCAGCGGCTGTTCGTGAGCCAGGCCACCGTGAAGACGCACATCAACAACCTGTTCGCCAAGACCGCGGTGCGGGACCGCGCGCAGGCGGTCGCGTACGCCTTCCGGCACGGAATCACCGGTATGCAGCAGTAGTCGGATGAGCGTCCGTCAGATGATCGATCACCTCATTGAGTGAAGGTATCTGCGATGGTCAGGGGCGGTGTCCGGCGGCCTCCATGATGGTTCGGGTCAGAACGCCGGCCCGGCCCAGGAGCAGCAGTGCCACAGCAGCAGACCAGCAGTCCCGGCCAGGGGCAGCGATTCGACTGGTGGGCCGCTCAGGCCGCCGCCACCGCTTCCGAGTCGGCTGCCGCACCCCGCCGAACGGCGGTACCGGCCCAGCCGGGGCCCGCCCGCACGGCCGACGCCCAGTCGGCCGCCGCCGAGCCGGTGGCCGCCCCGCCGGCACCGCCCGTCCCGCCGGCACCGCCGTTCGCCCCGTCCGTCGCACCGGCGGTACCGCCGGTGCCCACTGTCGCCCCGGCCGCCGTCGCCCCGGCCGCCGTGGCGCAGGAGCCGACCGCGCAGGCCGACACCCCCGACAGCACCCAGGTCTACCGGAGCGTCCAGGCCAGCCCGGCCTTCCAGGACATCCGGCGCAGCTACCGGACGTTCGTCTTCCCGGCCTGCGGCGCCTTCCTCGGCTGGTACCTGCTGTACGTCGCCGCCGAGGCCGTCGCACCGGGCGCGATGCGCAGCCCGGTGGCCGGCCCGCTCAACGTGGCCTGGCTACTGGGCCTGCTGCAGTTCGCCTCCACCTTCCTGCTCACCTGGCTCTACGCCCGCAACGCCCGGACCAAGCGCGACCGCGCCGCCCTGGGCCTGCGCTGGGACACCCAGGACCAGCTGCGATGACGGCGACCACCGGCGTGATGACCACCGCCACTCCGCCCCCCGTCGCCCCCACCGGCCAGCACCACGGCCTGGCGGTCGTGCTGTTCGCCGTCGTCGTCCTGGTCACCCTCGGCATCACCCTCTGGGTCGGCCGCCAGGGCAACGCCGCCGAGGACTTCTACGCGGGCGGGCGCGGCTTCACCCCGCTGCAGAACGGCTTCGCCCTCTCTGGCGACTATCTCTCCGCCGCCTCCTTCCTCGGCGTCGCCGGGCTGATCGCCCTGTACGGCTACGACGGCGTGCTCTACAGCATCGGCTTCCTGGTCGCCTGGCTGGTCGTGCTGATGCTGGTCGCCGAACTCGTCCGCAACGCCGGCCGGTACACCCTCGCCGACGTGCTCGCGCTGCGGCTGCGCCGCCGCCGGGTGCGGGCGGCGGCCGGCGGCGCCAGCGTCGTGGTCACCCTGCTCTACCTGGTCGCCCAGATGGTCGGCGCGGGCTCGCTGGTCGCCCTGCTGCTCGGCACCGACAGCGCCCAGGCACGGACCTGGACCATCATCGCGGTCGGCGCCCTGATGATCGTCTACGTCACGATCGGCGGCATGCGGGCCACCACCTGGATCCAGATCGTCAAGGCCTTCCTGCTGATCGCGGGCTCGTTGCTGCTCACCGTGCTGCTGGTGGTGCGCTTCCACGGCGACCTCTTCGAGCTGATGCGCCGGGCCGCCCAGCACAGCGGTTCCGGGCACCGCTACCTCGAACCCGGGCTCAAGTACGGCGCGTCCTTCACCAGCCGGCTGGACTTCTTCAGCCTCGGCCTGGCCCTGGTGCTCGGCACGGCCGGCCTGCCGCACATCCTGTCCCGCTTCTACACCGTGCCCACCGCCCGGGCCGCCCGCCGCTCCACGATGTGGGCGATCGGCCTGGTCGGCGGCTTCTACCTGATGGCCATCGCGCTCGGCCTGGGTGCCACCGCGCTGATCGGCTCGGCCGAGGTGCGGCACGCCAACGCGGCCGGGAACACCGCCGTCCCGCTGCTCGCCCTGGTGCTCGGCGGCGGCAACGGCAGCACCGGCGGGGTGGTGCTGTTCGCACTGATCTCGGCGATCGCCTTCGCCACCATCCTCGCCGTGGTCGCCGGGCTGACCCTGGCGTCCTCCGCGGCCTTCGCCCACGACATCTGGGCCGGCGCCTGGCGCGGCGGCCCGCGCCGACGCCGGGGGGGAGAGGTCGGCGAGAAGCCCAGCGAGCAGCAGGAGGTGGTGGTCGCGCGCTTCGCCGCCGCCGGGATCGGCGCGGCGGCGATCGTGATCAGCCTCTACGCCCAGCAGCTGAACGTCGCCTTCCTGGTCGGCCTGGCCTTCGCGGTGGCCGCCTCCGCGAACCTGCCGGTGCTGCTCTACAGCCTGTTCTGGTCGCGGTTCACCGTCCGCGGAGCGGTCTGGTCGGTGTACGGCGGACTGGTCCCGGCGATCGTGCTGGTGTTGTTCTCGCCGGTGGTCTCCGGCTCCAAGATGGCGCTGTTCCCCGGCGTCGACTTCCACTGGTTCCCGCTGGAGAACCCCGGCATCGTCTCCATCCCGCTCGGCTTCCTGGCCGGCTGGATCGGGACGCTCACCTCGCCCGAGCCCGCCGACGCGGACCGCTTCGCCGAGCTGGAGGTGCGCGCCCTCACCGGTGCGGGCGCGGCCTAGCGGCCGTGTCCCGGGAACCCCGGCGGGCTTGGGGCCGCCGGGGTTCCCCTGCGTCCGGGGCGGGTCGCAAACGCGCTACGCGCTCCTGGCGGCCAGCCCGTAGCGGTGCTCGGGGCGGCCGGTGTCGCCGTAGCGCAGGGTCAGCCGCAGCCGGCTGTCCCGTTCGAGCTGCTTGAGGTAGCGCTGGGCCGTCGAGCGGCTCAGGCCGGTGGCGTCGGCGACCTCCTGGGCGGACAGCGGCCGCCCGGCCCGCTGCAGCACGCCCAGCACCAGGTCGGTGGTGGGCGCCGAGTGGCCCTTCGGCAGCGACCCGGCGGGCGCGCAGGCGCTGCGCAGGGTCGCGAACAGCCGGTCCACCTCGTCCTGGCCGGCCTCCCGGGCGGGCGTCGCCAGCGCGTGCCGCAGCTGGGCGTACGAGACCAGCTTGTCCCGCAGCCCGGCGAAGGTGAACGGCTTCACCAGGTACTGCAGCGCGCCGTGCTGCATCGCGGCGTGCACCGTGGAGACGTCCCGGGCGGCGGTCACCATCATGACGTCGCAGGCCACCTGATGTTCCCGCAGCCGGCGCACAAGGGCCAGACCGGTCTCGTCCGGCAGGTGGTGGTCGAGCAGCAGCAGGTCGACGGGACAGCGCTCCAGCGCGGCCAGCGCCTCCCCGGCCGAGTGGGCGGTGCCGGTGACCCGGAAGCCCGGCACCCTGGCCACGTACGCGGCGTGCACGTCCGCGACCCGGAAGTCGTCGTCCACCACGAGTACGTCGATCATCACGCCTCCACGAGCTGAGCGGTGAGCAGGGCCTCGGGCAGCTCGACGGTGAACCGGGCGCCGCCGAGCGGGCCGGTGTCGAGCACGATCCGGCCGCCGGTCCGTTCGACCAGCCGCCGCACCATCGCCAGGCCCAGCCCGCGCGGACGGTGCGCGGGCGCGTCCTTGCTGGTCCACCCCTCCTCGAAGACCTGCTCGCGCAACTCCTCCGGTACCCCCGGGCCGCTGTCCGCGACCTGCAGCAGCAGGGTTGCGCCGGCCGCCGCCAGCGTCACCTCCAGCCGCCCGCCTCCGCCCGGTGCCAGCGCGTCCACCGCGTTGTCGATCAGGTTGCCGAGCACCGTCACCAGCGCCCGGGCGTCCACCACCGCGTCCGGCAGGTGCGCCGCCGGGGCCAGCACCAGCCGCACCCCGCGCTCGCCGGCCACCGCCGTCTTGCCCGCCAGCAGAGCCGCCACGTGCGGGTCCTGCACCTGCTCGGCGATCCGGGCGGCGACCACGGCGTGCGAGCCGGACTGCGCCGAGATGAAGGCCACCGCCTGTTCGTGGCGGCCGAGTTCGAGCAGGCCGAGCAGGGTGTGCATTCGGTTGGCGTGCTCGTGGTCCTGGGCGCGCAGCGCCTCGGTCAGGCTGCGGGTGGTGTCCAGCTCGCGGACCAGCGACTCCAGTTCGGTGCGGTCGCGCAGTGTCACCACCGCGCCCTCCGTGGTGGCCATCCGGTTGACCACCAGCACCCGGTCGTCCCGTACGGCGGGCAGGTCGGCGCCGGTGATCCGCCCGGTCAGCACGTCGGTCAGCCGGCCCGGCGGCAGCACCTCGGCGATCGGCCGGCCGGTGCAGTCCCCGGGCAGGCCGAGCAGCCGGACGGCCTCGTCGTTGGCCAGCCGGATCCGGCCGCGCTCGTCCAGCGCCACCATGCCCTCGCGGATGCCGTGCAGCATCGCCTCGCGCTCGGCCAGCAGCGCGGAGATGTCGGCCAGCGCGATGTTGTGGGTGCGGCGCTTGAGCCGGCGGGCCAGGAGGAGGGTGGCGGCCGTCCCGGCGGCCAGGCCCGCGCCGGCGCACAGCAGGATGCCGGTGAGCATCTTCAGCAGTCGGCGGCGGATCGAGTCGTCGCTGATGCCGACCGACACCTCGCCGACGATCCGGCCGTCCGCCGTCCGCAGCGGCACCTTGCCGCGGGCGGTGCGGCCCAGGGTGCCCTGCTGGATCGCGGTGACGCTGCGGCCGCCCAGCGCCGGCTCGGGGTCGGTGCTGACCCGGTGGCCGATCCGGCCCGGGTCGGTGTGCGAGAGGCGGATGCCGTCCAGGTCGGTGACCACGACGAAGCTGGCGCCGGTGGCCAGCCGGATCTGTTCGGCGTTGCGCTGCGCGGTGACGACGTCGCGGGTGTCGGCGGCCCGGGCGATCGTCTCGTCGGTGGCGGTGGCCTGGGCGATGGACAGCGCCCGCTGCATCGCGTCGTGGTCGAGTTCGCTGCTGACCGGGGCCAGGAACAGCCCGGCGGTCACGGCGGCGACACCGAAGGTGACGACGGTCTGGCTCAGCAGGAGCTGGGCGAAGACCCGGCGGGGCCAGTGGGGGAGCTTCATCCGGGCCTCCTCTCGGGGTGGTGCGGGCGGGGGTACCAGGGGTCGGGACACCCTATGTTTCCGGCGTGTTTCTGTCAGCCCGCGTCCCCGCAGTTGTAGCGGAAGCAAAACGAGCAGAACACCCCTCAACGCGGAGAAGTCGCACTACGCGGAGAAGGCTCCCGCCCGGGCCCGGCCCGCTCCTACCTTTCCGGGGCAAGCACTGACCCGGGAGGAACGAATGCGCGAGCGAGCGCAGCGAGTGAACCACCGAGAGATGCCACTGGTGCGAAGCACCCGCCGAGCGAAGCGAGGTGGGGAATGAGCACCCCGGCGATCGAGCTGACCGGCGCGACGAAACGCTTCCGCACCCCCTCCGGGGCACTGCACACCGCCGTCCGCGATCTCGATCTGACCGTCGCCCAGGGCGAGTTCGTCGCCGTCGTCGGCCCCACCGGCTGCGGCAAGTCCACCACGCTGACCCTGGTCAGCGGTCTGGAGGAGCCCACCGAGGGCGAGGTCCGGGTGTACGGAGAGCCCGTGCGCGGGATCGACCCCCAGGTCGGGTTCGTCTTCCAGCAGGACGCCGTCTTCCCCTGGCGCACCGTGCTGTCCAACGTCATGGCAGGGCCGCGCTTCCGCGGCGTGCCGGCCGCCGAGGCGAAGGAACGGGCCAGGGACTGGCTGGGCCGGGTCGGCCTGGCCGCCTTCGAGGACCGCTACCCGCACCAGCTGTCCGGCGGCATGCGCAAGCGCGTCGCGCTCGCCCAGACCTTCGTCAACGACCCGGCCATCCTGCTGATGGACGAGCCGTTCTCGGCGCTGGACGTGCAGACCCGCGCCCTGATGTCCGACCAGTTGCTGGAGCTGTGGGCCGGCACGAGTTCTTCCGAGAACGCAGCCTCGGTCGTCTTCGTCACCCACGACCTGGACGAGGCCATCGCGCTCGCCGACCGGGTCGTCGTGATGACGGCCGGGCCGGCCACCGTCAAGGAGATCTTCACCGTCGACCTGCCGCGACCGCGCACCGTGGAGGCCGTCCGGCTGGAACCGAGGTTCGTCGAGCTGTACCGCGAGATCTGGGCCTCGCTCGGCGAAGAGGTGCGCATCACCCGGGAGAGAGGAGCGGGTCGTGCCGCTTGAGACCGCGTCCGAGACCGCCGCGTCCGAGACCGCCGCGACCGCGGCCGGGAAGCCCCCGGCCGCCGGCACGCGGACCGAGGCCCGTGAACGGGCCGCCCGCAACCGGAAGTTGACCGTCTACGCGGCTCGGGTCGGGGTGCTGGTCGCCTTCCTCGGACTGTGGGAGGTGGGCGCCCGGACCGAGGTCGTCGACCCGTTCAACTTCTCGCAGCCGTCCAGGATCTGGGACCAGATCTGGCAGTGGGTCACCCACGGCACCGCCCAGGGCTCGCTCGGCGAGCAGATCGGCTACACCCTGTACGAGGCCCTCAGCGGCTGGGTGATCGGCGTGGTCTGCGGTGTGCTGCTGGGCATCGCGCTCGGCCGGATCCGCTTCCTGGCCGAGGTGTTCGGGCCGTACATCAAGGTGCTCAACGCCATCCCGCGCATCGTGCTCGCCCCGATCTTCCTGATCTGGTTCGGCCTCGGCCCGGCCTCCAAGGTCGCCTCCGCGGTGGTGCTGGTGTTCTTCCCGGTGTTCTTCAACGCCTTCCAGGGCGCCCGCGAGGTCGACCGCAACCTGGTCGCCAACGCCCGCATCCTGGGCGCCGACAACCGCAGGGTCACCCTCCAGGTGGTCATCCCCGCCGCCACCACCTGGATCTTCACCAGCCTGCACGTCAGCTTCGGCTTCGCGCTGATCGGCGCGATCGTCGGCGAGTACATCGGCGCCACCAAGGGCCTGGGCCTGCTGGTCGCCGCCGCCCAGGGCACCTTCAACGCGGCCGGGGTGTACGCCGCCATGACCATCCTCGCGGTCGTCGCCCTGGTCACCGAGGGGCTGCTGACCCTCGCCGAGAAGAAGCTGTTCCGCTGGAAGCCCGCCGACGCGGGCGACGGCCGCTGAACGCCCTCCGGCCCGTACGGCCGCTGCCCCCGACCCGCCCGCAAGGCCACTGAACTCCCCCTGCCCGTAAGAAGAGAGGCTCCCCCCGTGATGCGCAGATCAGCCGTCGCCGCCCTCGCCGCCGTCCTGCTCCTCCCGCTCTCCGCCTGCGCCAACGACGCCGCCACCTCCGCCCACGGCGCCGCCGCCCCGGCCGGCAGGCAGGTCGACGGCCCCAAGGTCAAGATCATGGTCGGCGGCCTGGACAAGGTCATCTACCTGCCCGCGATGCTCACCCAGCGGCTCGGCTACTTCGCCGACGCCGGGGTCAACGTCGAGCTGCTGACCGAGCCGGCCGGCGTCAACGCCACCACCGCGCTGCTGGCGGGGGACGTCCAGGGCGCCGTCGGCTTCTACGACCACACCATCGACCTGCAGGCCAAGGGCAAGCACGTCGAGTCCGTGGTGCAGTTCGCCCAGGCCCCCGGCGAGGTCGAACTGGTCTCCACCAAGCAGGCCGACGCCATCAAGTCCGGCGCCGAGTTCAAGGGCAGGAAGCTCGGCGTCACCAGCATCGGCTCCTCCACCGACTTCCTCACCAAGTACCTCGCGGTCAAGAACGGCGCCTCCGTCAGCGACTTCAGCCCGATCGCCGTCGGCGCGGGCCAGACCTTCGTCGCCGCCCTCCAGCAGGGCAGCATCGACGCCGGGATGACCACCGACCCGACCGTCGCCAACGTCCTCGACAAGGGCCTCGGCAAGGTCCTCTACGACATGCGCACCCCCGAGGGCTCGCGCCAGGCGCTCGGCGGGCTGTACCCGTCGTCCTCGCTGTACATGAGCACCGAGTGGGTGGAGAAGAACAAGGACACCACCCAGAAGCTCGCCAACGCCTTCGTGAAGACCCTCAAGTGGATGTCCACCCACAGCCCGGAGGAGATCGCCGCGCAGATGCCCGCCGACTACGCCCAGGGCGGCCCCGCGCAGTACGCGGCGGCGATCAAGTCCACCCTGCCGATGTTCACCACCGACGGGGTGATGCCCGCCGACGGGCCCAGGACCGTGCTCGCGGTGCTCGCCGCCTTCCACCCGGACGTCCAGGGCAAGGAGGGGACGATCGACCTGTCCCGGACGTACACCACGGAGTTCGTCGGCAAGGCCACCGGCTGATCCGGCCTGAGCGGACCTGATCGGGCCTGATCGGGCCCGTCCGGCGTCGCGGTCCCGCGCTCACCCCCACGGGCGCGGGGCCGCTACACGCCCCGGACCGACAGCACGTCCATCCGCGACGGCGTCCCCGCCGCCTTGCCGCAGCTCTCCGGACGCGGCGGCTCGCTCACCGTCTCGATCACGTCCACCTCCCAGGCCCGGCCGTCCCGGTGCACCACGCGCACCAGCCAGCGCCCCTCGCCGTCCGGCCGCTGCGCCACGGTCAGCGCGTCCGCCCCGGTCTCGCCGGTCGCCAGCCGCACCGCGTGCTCGGCCGCCTGCCCCGGGCGCTCCCAGCCCGAGCAGCCCCGCGACCACTCCGGCACCATGTGCCCGGCCGCGGTCGCCGCCAGCACGTCCTTGGCGCTCTCCGGCGTCAGCCGCCCGTACGCGTAGCCGTACGGCAGCACCAGCATCGTGGGGGCGAAGCGGTGCCCGCCAAGGTGGGTCACCTCCCACACCTCGCTGTGCCCGGCCGCCGCCAGCTCCGCCGCGAGCGGCCGGCCCAGCAGCGCGCAGCAGCGGTCCCGGCGGCCGTTGGTGCACACCAGCGCCATCGGGCCGCCGACGTGCTCCGCGCCGAAACCCGTGTGGTCGCCGGCGCCCAGCGCCGCGAAGTCCAGCTCCAGCAGCTCCGCCGGGTCCACCACCTGTGCCCGGCGCACCCAGCCGCGGCCCGGCACCGTGTGTGCGACGACCACCCCGTGCCGCGTCGTCGGCGGGCAGTCCGCGTGCCGGCCCGGCCGCCGGATCAGCGCCACCCGCACGCCCGTACCGGCGGCGGCGGCCTCCAGGGCCCGCCCGGTCGCCCGGTCGAGGTGGCTCTCGCCCAGTGCCTTCGCGCCCCACGGGCCGTTCTGCTCCACCAGCAGCCAGGTGGTCGCCACCGCGGCGGTCGCGGCCAGCGGCTCCGCAAGTTCACACGAAACGGTCGTACAGGTGCTCATCTAGGCAAGGCTACCCTCAGCGGTTCAGCCCGGCCCGGCCGCCTGCGAGGGGCCCGGACGCACCGGAGCGGGCACCCCGGACGCACCCGGAGCGGGCACCCCGGAGGGAACCCCCGGACGCACCGGAGCGGGGCCTCCGACCACGCCGGAGGGCGGGGCGCCCACGAGCACCCCGCCCTCCTGAACCCCGGCTACGCCGGGCCGGCGACCACCGCGATCGGAGTCGTCACCGGGGTGCCCGAACCGTCCCGGCGCGGATCGCGCTCCGGAAGGTCGACCGGCGCACCCTTGGCGGTGGCGGCCCTGGCCGGGGCGGCACCGACCCAGGCGAACGCCAGGCCGTCCTCCCCGCGCAGGAAGCGCTGGCAGCGCACGCCGCCGGTCGCCCGGCCCTTGCGCGGGTACTGCTCGAACGGGGTGACCTTCCAGGACGTCTGCTCGTCACCGGACAGCGTGCCCGAAGCCGCCGCCACCGAGACCACCACCGCGTCCGCGGCCGGATCCACCGCCGTGAACGACAGCACCCTGGCGCCGTCCGCCAGCTTGATGCCCGCCATGCCACCCGCCGGGCGGCCCTGCGGACGGACCTGGCCCGCCGGGAAGCGCAGCAACTGGGCGTCCGAGGTGACGAAGACCAAGTCCTCCTCGCCGGTGCGCAGTTCGACCGCACCCACCAGCTCGTCACCGTCCTTGAGGGCGATCACCTCGAACTCGTCCTTGTTCGCCGGCCACTCCGGCACCACCCGCTTCACCACACCCTGCACGGTGCCCAGTGCCAGCCCCGGCGAGGACTCGTCCAGCGTGGTCAGCGCCAGCACCCGCTCCCCGGCCTCCAGCCGCAGGAACTCGCCCACCGCGGCGCCGCCCGCCAGCGTCGGCGAAGGCGTCGGCGGCAGCGCCGGCAGGTCGATCACCGGCAGCCGCAGCACCCGGCCCGCCGACGTCACCACACCCACGTCCGCCCGGGCCGTCGCTGGCACCGCCGAGACGATCACGTCGTGCTTCGCCCGCTTCTCCGACAGCTCGAACGGCTCGCCGTCCGCCGTCCGCGCCAGCAGCCCCGTCGACGACAGCAGCACCCGGCACGGGTCGTCCGCGACCTCCAGTGGCACCGACAGCGCCGCCGACGGAGCCGCCCCCGCCTCCAGCAGCACCGTCCGCCGCTCCGTGCCGAACTGCTTGGACACCGCACCCAGTTCGGACGACACCACGCTGCGCAGCTTGCTGTCCGACTCCAGGATCTCGGTCAGCTCGGCGATCTCCGAGGTCAGCTTCGCCTTCTCCTGCTCCAGCTCCACCCGGTCGAACCTGGTCAGCCGGCGCAGCGGGGTGTCCAGGATGTACCCGGTCTGCGTCTCCGACAGCGAGAAGCGCTCCATCAGGCGCTCCTTCGCCTGCTGGGCGTTGTCACTCGACCGGATGATCGCGATGACCTCGTCGATGTCGACCAGGGCCACCAGCAGACCCTCGACCAGGTGCAGCCGCTCCTCGCGCTTGCGGCGCCGGAAGTCGCTGCGCCGGCGCACCACCGTGAACCGGTGGTCGACGTAGACCTCCAGCAGCTCCTTCAGGCCCAGCGTCAGCGGCTGCCCGTCCACCAGCGCCACGTTGTTGATGCCGAAGGTCTCCTCCATCGGCGTCAGCTTGTAGAGCTGCTCCAGCAGCGCCTCCGGCACGAAGCCGTTCTTCACCTCGATCACGAGCCGCAGCCCGTGCTCGCGGTCGGTCAGGTCCTTGACGTCCGCGATCCCCTGCAGCTTCTTCGCGTTGACCAGGTCCTTGATCTTCGAGATGACCTTCTCCGGGCCGACGTTGTACGGCAGCTCGGTCACCACGATGCCCTTGCGGCGCGCCGTCACCGACTCCACCGTCGCGGTGGCCCGGATCTTGAACGTGCCGCGGCCCGACTCGTACGCGTCCCGGATCCCCGACAGGCCCACGATCCGCCCGCCCGTCGGCAGGTCGGGACCGGGCACGAAGCGCATCAGCGTGTCCAGGTCCGCGCTCGGGTGCTTGATCAGGTGCCGGGCCGCCGCCACCACCTCGGACAGGTTGTGCGGCGGCATGTTCGTCGCCATGCCCACCGCGATGCCCGTCGCGCCGTTCACCAGCAGGTTCGGGAACGCGGCCGGCAGCGCCAGCGGCTCCTGCTCGCTGCCGTCGTAGTTCGGCCCGAAGTCGACGGTGTCCTCGTGGATCGACTCCACCATCGCCATCGAGGCCGCGGTCAGCCGCGACTCGGTGTAGCGCATCGCCGCCGGCGGATCGTCGTTGCCCAGCGAACCGAAGTTGCCGTGCCCGTCGATCAGCGGCAGCCGCATCGAGAACGGCTGCGCCATGCGCACCACGGAGTCGTAGATCGACGCGTCACCGTGCGGGTGCAGCCGACCCATCACCTCGCCCACCACCCGGGCGCACTTCACGTGCGCGCGGTCCGGGCGCAGGCCCATCTCGTTGGCCTGGTACAGGATCCGGCGGTGCACCGGCTTCAGACCGTCCCGCGCGTCAGGCAGCGCACGCGAGTAGATCACCGAGTAGGCGTACTCCAGGAAGGAGCCCTGCATCTCGTCCACGACGTCGACGTCAAGGATCCGCTCCTCGAAGTCTCCGGGCGGCGGGGTCTGCGAACTGCGGCGGGCCATCGCGGCGGGGCTCCCTTACGTGTCACTGGCTGGGTCGTCGGCCGGTCGTCGGCCGCCGGTCAAATCCTCGGACGGACGTAGCCGTCCGCTTCGCCGTCCTGCCTCCGGGACCCGTCAACCGGGCGCGGTCAACAGGGCGCGGCGCCCCCATTGTGGACCCTCGCGCCGACACTCCCGGTCAGCGGCCCTCTTCCGCCCCTGGCGAACGCCACTTCCGCGCGGGCACGAACACGCCCCACGCGCGTTGCACCACAATGGGGGACGCCACACGAACCCCGACATCGACGACGGGAAGGACCCGAGCGCATGGCCAACCCGGCCCCCGCCTCCAGCCGAGGCATCGCCATCACCGAGCACCGCCTGGCCAACGGCCTGCGCGTCGTCCTCTCCGAGGACCGCCTCACCCCGGTCGCCGCCGTCTGCCTCTGGTACGACGTGGGCTCCCGCCACGAGGTCAAGGGCCGCACCGGCCTGGCCCACCTCTTCGAGCACCTGATGTTCCAGGGCTCCGCGAACGTCTCCAACAACGGGCACTTCGAACTCGTCCAGGGCGCCGGCGGCTCGCTCAACGGCACCACCAGCTTCGAGCGCACCAACTACTACGAGACCATGCCCGCCCACCAGCTGGAGCTCGCCCTCTGGCTGGAGGCCGACCGGATGGGCTCCCTGCTCGCCGCCCTCGACGAGACGTCCATGGAGAACCAGCGCGCCGTCGTCAAGAACGAACGCCGCCAGCGCTACGACAACGTCCCGTACGGCACCGCCTTCGAGAAGCTCACCGCGCTCTCCTTCCCCGACGGCCACCCGTACCACCACACCCCCATCGGCTCCATGGCCGACCTCGACGCCGCCACCCTCGACGACGCCCGCGCGTTCTTCCGCACCTACTACGCGCCCAACAACGCGGTGCTGTCCATCGTCGGCGACATCGACCCCGAGCAGACCATCGCCTGGGTCGAGAAGTACTTCGGCTCCATCCCCGCCCACGACGGCAAACAGCCCCCGCGCTCCGGCGAACTCCCCGACACCATCGGCCGCGAACTCCGGCAGAACCTCACCGAGGACGTCCCCTCCCGCGCCCTGATGGCCGCCTACCGCCTGCCCCAGGACGGCACCCGCGAGGCCGACGCCGCCGACCTCGCCCTCACCATCCTCGGCAGCGGCGAGTCCAGCCGCCTCTACAACCGGCTCGTCCGCCGCGACCGCACCGCGGTCGCCGCCGGCTTCGGCCTGCTGCGCCTCGCCGGCGCCCCCAGCCTCGGCTGGCTCGACGTCAAGACCTCCGGCGACGCCACCATCGCGCAGATCGACGCCGCCGTCGACGAGGAACTCGCCCGCTTCGCCGCCGAGGGCCCCACCGCCGAGGAACTCGAGCGCGCCCAGGCCCAGATCGAGCGCGAGTGGCTCGACCGGCTCACCACCGTCGCCGGCCGCGCCGACGAACTCTGCCGCTACGCCGTCCTGTTCGGCGACCCCAAGCTGCTGAACGAGGCCCTCCCCAAGGTGCTCGACGTCACCGCCGAAGAGGTCAAGGCCGTCGCCGAGGCCCGACTCCACCCCGAAAACCGGGCCGTCCTCGTCTACGAGCCGACCGCGACCGCCGCCGACGCTTCCGACGCCGCTTCCGAAGAGGAGGGTGCCGCCGTATGAGCACCGACTACGTCCCCGCGATGACCTTCCACCCCCAGCCCACGCCCGGCACCCCCAGCCCGTGGGCGTTCCCCGCCCCCGAGCGCGCCGCCCTCGGCAACGGCATCACCGTCCTGCACTGCCACCGGCCCGGCCAGCAGCTGGTCGCCGTCGAGGTCCTCCTCGACGCCCCGCTCGCCGCCGAGCCCGAGGGCCTCGACGGCATCGCCGCCATCCTCGCCCGGGCCCTCAGCGAGGGCACCGACACCCTCAGCGCCGAGGAGTTCGCCGGCGAGCTCGAACGCGCCGGTGCCACCCTCGACGCCCACGCCGACCACCCGTGCATCCGGGTCGCCCTGGAGGTCCCCGCCTCCCGGCTCCAGCGCGGCCTCACCCTGCTCGCCGACGCCCTGCGCGCCCCCGCCCTCCCCGCCGAGGAGATCGAGCGCCTCGTCGCCAACCGCCTCGACGAGATCGTCCACGAGCAGGCCAACCCCGCCCGGCGCGCCGCCAAGGCCCTCTACGCCGAGCTCTTCGACGCCGCGGACCGCCTCTCCCGGCCCCGCAGCGGCACCGCCGACACCGTCAAGTCGATCGACCGCGCCGCCGTCAAGGCCTTCTACGACGCCCACGTGCGCCCCGCCACCACCACCGTCGTGGTGGTCGGCGACCTCACCGGCGTCGACCTGCCCGCCCTGCTGGAGAGCACCCTCGGCGCCTGGACCGGCTCCGCCGCCGAACCCTCCGTCCACGCCCCGGTCACCGGCGACGACCGCGGCCGCGTCGTCATCGTCGACCGGCCCGGCTCCGTCCAGACCCAGCTGCTGATCGGCCGGATCGGCCCCGACCGCCACGACCCGGTCTGGGCCGCCCAGATCCTCGGCACCTACTGCCTCGGCGGCACCCTCACCTCCCGCCTCGACCGCGTCCTGCGCGAGGAGAAGGGCTACACCTACGGCGTCCGCGCCTTCGCCCAGCCGCTGCGCTCCGCCGCGGACGGCAGCGGGCGCTCGCTGCTCGCCATCAGCGGCTCGGTGGACACCGCCTCCACCGCCCCCGCGCTCGCCGACACCTGGACCATCCTGCGCGACCTCGCCGCCGAGGGCCTCACCGACGCCGAGCGCGACGAGGCCGTGCAGTTCCTGGTCGGCGTCGCACCGCTGAAGTACGAGACCGCGGGCTCGGTCGCCGGCACCCTGGCCGACCAGGTCGAGCAGAACCTCCCGGACGACTACCAGGCCGAGGTCTACCGGCAGCTGGCCGAACTGCCCACCGCCGCGGCCACCGAGGCCGTGGTCGCGGCCTTCCCGCCGGACCGCCTGGTCACCGTCCTGGTCGGCGACGCCGCCGAGATCGAGGCGGACGTGCGGGCGCTCGGGATCGGCGAGGTCACCGTCATCAGCTGACGCCTGCGGTTGCTTCTCGTTCGGCCCGGTGGAGCGCTTTCGCTCCGCCGGGCCGGACGCGTTTTTAAATCCCTTGCGGCCGTGTCCGGTTCCGTGGATAGATGTTCCACGACGCACAGCACGTGCGAACTGCGAGGAACGAAGGGAGGCGGTCACCATGCGGGTCGAGCGAACCATACGACGCTCCCCAAGGCCGTACCTCCCCTGTTCCGCTCCGGCTGCCTGAGCGCAGCCCTTCCCCGAACTTCCCCGAGCCACGCCGGGATCGGCATTCGCGCGGCATTCCCTTTCCTCTGAACTCACCGACCGCTGGAGGTCGTTCAACCATGACGTACACCGAGGTGCCCGGAATCCGGGTGCCGATCCGGATGTGGACCGACCCGGCGACGGTCGAGGGAGCGGCCCTGCAGCAGCTGCGCAACATCAGCTCCCTGCCCTGGCTGCACGGCCTCGCCGTGATGCCGGACGTCCACCTGGGCAAGGGCGCGACCGTCGGTTCCGTCATCGCCATGAAGGGCGCGGTCTGCCCGGCGGCGGTCGGCGTCGACATCGGCTGCGGGATGAGCGCGGTGAAGACCTCCCTCACCGCCGAGGACCTCCCGGACGGCCTCTCCGGCCTGCGCTCCAAGATCGAGCAGGCCATCCCGGTCGGCCGGGGCCTCCACACCGACCCGGTCGACCCGGCCAAGCTGCACGGCTTCCGCGCGGCGGGCTGGGACGACTTCTGGCAGCGCTTCGACGGGGTCGCGGAGGAGGTCAAGTGGCGCCGCGAGCGGGCGATGCAGCAGATGGGAACGCTCGGGGCCGGCAACCACTTCTGCGAGGTCTGCATCGATACGTCCGGTTCGGTGTGGCTGATGCTGCACTCCGGCTCCCGGAACATCGGCAAGGAGCTGGCGGAGCACCACATGGGCGTCGCCCGATCGCTTTCGCACAACCAGGGCCTGGTCGACCAGGACCTGGCGGTGTTCCTCGCGAAGACCCCGGAGATGGCCGCCTACCGCCAGGACCTCTTCTGGGCGCAGGAGTACGCGAAGCACAACCGCGCGGTCATGATGGCGCTCTTCCAGGACGTCGTCCGGCGTGAGTTCGCCAAGGCGGACGTCACCTTCGACGAGGTGATCAGCTGCCACCACAACTACGTGGCGGAGGAGCGGTACGACGGCGTCGACCTGCTGGTGACCCGCAAGGGCGCGATCCGGGCCGGCTCCGGCGACCTCGGGATCATCCCGGGCTCGATGGGGACGGGTTCCTACATCGTCCGCGGCCTGGGCAACGCGGCTTCGTTCAACTCCGCCTCGCACGGCGCGGGCCGCAAGATGAGCCGCAACGCCGCCAAGAAGCGGTTCACCACACGTGACCTGGCCGAGCAGACCGCGGGCGTGGAGTGCCGCAAGGACAGCGGTGTCGTGGACGAGATCCCGGGCGCCTACAAGAACATCGAGAAGGTCATCGACCAGCAGAAGGACCTCGTCGAGGTGGTCGCGCACCTCAAGCAGGTGGTCTGCGTCAAGGGCTGAGTCCGGGGCCCGAAGAGCAGATCGGGCTGCCGCCACGATGTGGCGGCACCCTGATCGGGCAGCTGTGAGGCTCAGGCGGCGGGGAGCTCGTCGAGGCCTTCGGAGACCAGCTTGGCGAGGCGGTCGAGGGCTTCGTCGGCGCCCGGGGCGTCGGAGGCCAGGATGACCTCCTCGCCGCCCTGGGCGCCCAGGCCGAGGAGGCCGAGCATGGAGGCGGCGTTGACCGGGTTGCCGCCCGGCTTGGCGATGGTGATCGGCACGCCGGTGGCCGTGACGGCCCGGACGAAGATGGAGGCGGGACGGGCGTGCAGGCCCTCGGCCCAACCGATGGTGACGCGGCGCTCAGCCATGAGACGTGCCTTTCCGGTGAAGCTGGTCACGGCCGTGCTCGGGGGAGCGGGGGAAACGACCGTGTTGTCTAGACCAGTGTTGCACGCAGGCAACCCCTCCGAGGCGTGGCGTTCGGGAGTTGTGATTGTTTCTTTTCGGGGCATAAGGCCCGGCCAGTGGTCCTGTCCACCCTGCCGTGAGCACGCGCCCGGCGCCATTCGGCCCGCCGCCGGATAACCTGACGAATGTGGAAGACCCCGCGGTGGCGAACCCCGCGCAACCCGACTATCCGCAGCACTGGGAAGCCGACGTCCTGCTGCGTGACGGCGGCACGGCCCGGATCCGGCCCATCACTCCCGACGACGCCGGGCGACTGGTCGAGTTCTACGAGCAGGTCTCGGACCAGTCCAAGTACTTCCGCTTCTTCGCCCCCTATCCGCGGCTGTCCGACAAGGACGTCCGCCGCTTCACCCACCACGACTTCGTGAACCGGGTCGGTCTCGCCGTGGTGGTCCGGGACCACTTCATCGCCACCGTCCGCTATGACCGGATCGACGCCGAGGGCCGTCCCTCCGAGCACGGCACGGACGCCGAGGTCGCATTCCTGGTCCAGGACGCCCACCAGGGGCGGGGGGTCGCCTCCGCCCTGCTGGAGCACATCGCCGCGGTGGCCCAGGAACGCGGCATCCGCCGCTTCCAGGCCGAGGTGCTGCCGGAGAACCGCAAGATGGTGAAGGTCTTCACCGACGCCGGTTACACCCAGCGCCGCAGCTTCACCGACGGCGTGGTGCACCTGGAGTTCGACCTCGAGCAGACCGACCGCTCGCTCGCCGTGATGCGCGCCCGCGAGCACCGCGCCGAGGCCCGCTCGGTGCAGCGGCTGCTGACCCCGCGCTCGGTGGCCGTGATCGGTGTCTCCCGCAACCCGCAGACCGTGGGCCGGGCCCTCCTGCGCGACCTGCTCGGCAGCTTCGACACCGAGTTCGCGAGCCGGTACGAGCCCGAGCACGCCCCGCGCGCCGTCTACGCGGTGAACCGCGGCGCCCCGCCCGGCACCGAGCTGGACGGCGTGCCGGTCCACCGTTCGATTCTGGACATTCCCGGGCCGGTCGATCTCGCGGTGATCGCCGTTCCCGAGAGCGCCGTCCCGGCGGCCGTCGCCGAGTGCGGCGCGCACGGCGTGCAGGGTCTGGTGGTGGTCACCGCCGGCTACGCGGAGACCGGACCGGAGGGCCGCGGCCGCCAGCGCGCCCTGGTCCGCCAGGCCCGCGCGGCGGGGATGCGGGTGATCGGCCCGAACGCCTTCGGCCTGATCAACACCGACCCCGACCGCCCGCTGAACGCCTCGCTCGCCCCCCACCTGCCCGACCGCGGCGGCTTCGGGATCTTCTGCCAGTCCGGCGCGATCGGCGTGGCCCTGCTGGAGGCCGCCCACCGGCGCGGCCTCGGCGTCTCCTCCTTCGCCTCGGTCGGCAACCGCTCGGACGTCTCCGGAAACGACTTCCTGCAGTACTGGGCCGAGGACGACGCCACCGAGGTGGTGCTGCTCTACCTGGAATCCTTCGGCAACCCCCGCAAGTTCACCCGGATCGCCCGCCGCCTGGCCGCCGCCAAGCCGGTGGTGGTGGTCAAGGGAGCCCGGCACACCGGCAGTCTGCCGCCCGGCCACGCCGTTCCGGCCACCGCCACCGGTCTGCGCGACGCCACCGTGGACGCGCTGTTCGAACAGGCCGGGGTGACCAGAGTGGCGACCATCACCGAGCTGTTCGACACCGGGGAGCTGCTCGCCCAGCAGCCGCTGCCGCCCGGCGACCGGGTCGCGGTGGTCGGCAACTCCGACTCGCTCGGCCTGCTCACCTACGACGCCTGCCTGAGTGCCGGGCTGCGCCCGTGCACGCCCGTCGACCTCACCACCGCCGCCACTGGCGAGAACTTCCGGATCGCACTGGACGTCGCGCTCAGCGACCCCGCCGTGGACGCGGTGATCGCCGTCGCCATCCCCCCGATCGGCACCTCCGCCCACGCCTTCATGGGCGGCCGACTGGCCGGCCCGGACGACCCGGAGATGGGCTCGGACGACCCGGAGATCGCCACCGCCCTGCTCGAAGCGGGAGAGCGTGCACGGGAGTTGGGCAAGCCCCTGGTGCTGGCCCACCTGGCCCTGACCGACCTGCCGACCAGGCTGCGCCCCGGCGGTATCCCGGCCTACGCGGCGCCCGAGCGCGCCGTGCGCGCCCTCGCGCACGCCGTGCACTACGCGCAGTGGCGCCGCCGTACCGCCGAGGCGGAGGAGACGGCGCGCGTCCCGGAGCTGGACCGGATCGACGAGCCCGGCGCCCGCGCCCTGGTGGAGGCGGCGCTGAGCACCAGGGCCGCGACAGCCGCGCGCACCCAGCCGGGCGGCGCCCGGATCACCCTGCCGGACGCCGAGGCCCGGGCGCTGCTGGCCCGCTACGGCATCGACGTCTCGCCCACGCTGCCCGCCCCGGACGAGGAGGCCGCGGTCCGGGCCGCCGATCAGCTCGGCTACCCGGTGGCCCTGAAGGCGACCGCCCCGCACCTGCGCCACCGCCCCGACCTGGGCAGCGTCCGGTTGGACCTCACCGGCGAGCCGGGCCTGCGCCGTGCCCACCGCGAGCTGGACGCCCTGCTCGGCGGCGCGGCCGGGGCCGAACTGGTGGTGCAGCAACTGGCCCCGCGCGGCGTGGACACCGTGATCGGCGCCACGGTCGACCCGGCCGTCGGCGCGATCCTGTCCTTCGGCCTGGCCGGAGCCCCTGCCGAACTGCTCGGCGACGTGGCCCACCGGCTCGTCCCGGCGACCGACCAGGACGTCGCCGGGCTGATCCGCGAGGTGCGGGCGGCGCCGCTGCTGTTCGGCTGGCGCGGTGCCGAGGCGGTGGACACCGACGCGCTGGAGGAACTGCTGCTGCGGGTCTCGCAGCTGGTGGACGACGTCCCGGAGATCGCCTCGGTGGACCTCGAACCGGTGGTCGTCGCCCCGCACGGGCTGGCGATCCTGGGGGCACGGGTTCGGGTCGCACCGCTGCCCGTCCGCAGCGATCTGGGCCCGCGCGCGATGAGCACGCTGTAACCTTCCTTGGTTGCGCCTGCCCGTTGGCGCTGATGTCCGAAGCTCGGCGCCGTGCCGCCCGCTTCGTCGGCGGACCATGCCAGGATGGAGTTATGGCGAAGACCGGTACCACCACCACTCAGGACCTGCGTTCGGCGATCGAGCGCAGCGGCTACTACCCGGCCCTGGTGTCCGAGGCGGTGGAGTCCGCGGTGGGCCCGGAGCCGATCAGCTCCTACCTGGTGCACCAGGAGACGACCTTCGACTCCAACGAGGTGCGCCGGCACGTGACGGTGCTGGTGCTGACCCCGACCCGGTTCGTGGTGAGCCACACCGACGAGCAGTCCGGTGACGCGGGCAGCCCCGCGGTGCCGTTCGCGACGACCTCGACGGAGAGCGTCCGGCTGGACCGGATCGGCTCGGTCGTGCTGAGCCGGATGGTGGCGAACCCGGAGACCTACACGCCCGGCACGCTGCCGCGCGAGGTGGTGCTGACGATCGGCTGGGGCGCCGTGCAGCGTCTGGACCTGGAGCCGGCCGGCTGCTCGGACCCGAACTGCGACGCGGACCACGGCTACACCGGTTCGGCGACGGCCGACGACCTCTCGCTGCGGGTCAGCGAGGCCGGGGACGGCCCGGAGACGGTGGCCCAGGCGCTGGTGTTCGCCCGGGCGCTGTCCGACGCGACGATCGACAACGGCCCGCGGGCCTGAGCCCCACCCGAACCCCGCCGGACCCGGCCGCTTCCGTCCGAGTTCCCGCCCGCGTGCCCGTTCGCGCTCCCGCCCGCGTTTCCGACCGCTACGAATCCGGTTCCATGTCCTTCGCACCCTCCGACGGCTACGACGCCTTCGAGATCCTCGACCCGGCCGCCGCCCCCGCGCCCCCGTACGGCAGCGGCTCGCTCTGCGACCTGCTGCCCTCGGTGGCGGCGGGCCTGGGCGTCCCGGGGTTCACCGCGACGCTGCCGATCGCCCCGGCCGACCGGGTGGTGGTGTTCCTGGTGGACGGCCTGGGCTGGGAGCTGCTGCTGCGCCACCCCGAGTACGCGCCGTTCCTGTCCTCGCTGGCCGGGAGCTCGATGGGCGGCACCGGCCGTCCGCTGACCGCGGGCTTCCCGTCCACCACCGCGACCTCGCTGGCCTCGGTCGGCACCGGCACGCCGCCGGGCCTGCACGGCCTGGCCGGGTACACGGTGGCGGTGCCGGGCGCCGACTACCTGATGAACCAGCTGCGCTGGCAGCCGCACACCGACCCGCAGGCCTGGCAGCCGTACCCGACGGTCTTCGAGCAGACCCAGCGGGCCGGGGTGGCGACCGCCCAGGTGTCCTCCCCGCTGTTCGCCCAGACCCCGCTGACCAGGGTGGCGCTGTCCGGCGGCAGCTTCCTGGGCCGCACCACCGGCGAGGAGCGGATGGACCTGGCCGCCTCCTGGCTGGCCGAGCACGACCGGGCGCTGGTGTACACCTACGTCAGTGAGCTGGACGGTGCGGGCCACCGCTTCGGGGTGGACTCCGACGAGTGGCGGATGACGCTGGACGCGGTGGACCGGCTGGCCCGTCGGCTGGCCGAGCAGCTGCCGCCGCGCTCGGCGATGTACGTGACCGCGGACCACGGCATGATCGACATCGCGCCCGAGGACCGGATCGACTTCGACGAGGACTGGGAGCTCGGCGCCGGCGTCGCCCTGCTCGGCGGTGAGGGCCGGGCCCGGCACGTGTACGCCGTGCCGGGGGCCGCGGCCGACGTGCACACGGTCTGGAGCGAGGTGCTGGGCGACCGGATGTGGGTGGCCACCCGGGACGAGGCGATCGCCGCGGGCTGGTTCGGACCGACCGTCGACGAGCGGGTCTACCACCGGATCGGTGACGTGGTCGCCGCGGCGCGCGACGACATCGCGATCACCGCCTCCCGCAACGAGCCCGGCGAGTCCGCGATGATCGGGCTCCACGGCTCGATGACCCCGGTCGAGCAGTTCGTGCCGCTGCTCGAAGTCCGGGGCTGAGCCGGACCGTTGCATTCTCCGTGCCCGAACTCACTCGATCTGAAAGGCCTTTGCTCCACCCATGGCTGAACTGGTGTTCTTCTCGGGCACGATGGACTGCGGCAAGTCGACGCTGGCGCTGCAGATGGACCACAACCACACCGCGCGCGGCCGGCAGGGCGTCATCCTGACCCGCAACGACCGGGCCGGCGCGGCCACCATCTCCAGCCGGCTGGGCCTGCGCGCCGACGCGGTCGAGGTGACGGACGACTTCGACTTCCACGCGCACGTGGTGCAGCGGCTCTCGGCCGGCGGCCGGGTGGACTACCTGATCTGCGACGAGGCCCAGTTCTTCGCCGCCGAACAGGTCGACCAGTTGGCCCGGGTGGTGGACGAGCTGGACATCGACGTCTACACCTTTGGCATCACCACCGACTTCCGCACCCGGCTGTTCCCGGGTTCGCGGCGGCTGATCGAGCTGGCCGACCGGGTGGAGGTGCTGCAGGTCGAGGCGCTGTGCTGGTGCGGCGCGCGGGCGACCCACAACGCCCGTACGGTCGGCGGGGTGATGGTGGTCGAGGGCGCCCAGGTGGTGATCGGCGACATCTCGGTGAGCGACGACGAGATCGGCTACGAGGTGCTGTGCCGCCGCCACCACCGCCGTCGGATGACCGCCGCGACCGCGCGCGCCTCGGTGCTCTCCCCGGACGTGCTGCCCTTCGAGGACCAGCAGGCCTAGGGTCCGTCGCCGTGCGGACGGACCCTCTCCGTAGCGGCTGCCAGGGCCTAGACTTCGAGCACCGAGAAGTGCCCGCCCTGCGGGTCGGCCAGCCGGGCGGCGCGGCCGCGGGCGGTGTCGTGCGGTTCGATCAGGACGCGGCCGCCGAGTTCGACGGCGTGACGGGTGGTCAGCGCGGCTTCCCGGACCGCGAAGTGGGTGCGCCAGCGCGGCGGGTGGCCGCGCAGGTCGGCGTGGTGGCGGATGCCCGCGACCGGGCGTCCGTGCACCAGCAGCGCGGAGCCGCCGACGGCGGGCCGCACCGGGCGGTCGAGCACGGAGCCGTAGAAGGTGGCGGCGCCGTCGGCGTCCGGGGTGAGCAGTTCGGCCCAGGCGGGGCCTCCCGGTTCGGCCCCGGCCTCCCGGCCGAGGTGCTCCTCGCCCTGCCAGAGGCCGAAGACGGCGCCGGAGACGTCGGAGGCGATGGCCATCCGCCCCGCCCGCTCGGCCTGGAGAGGCCCGACCGCGACGGTGCCGCCGCACTCGCGCACCAGTTGGGTGGTGCGGTCGGCGTCGTCCACGGCGAAGTAGGTGGTCCACTGCACCGGAAAGCCGGTGGCGGTGGAGACACCGAGTCCGGCGACAGGCGCCCCGTCGAGCTCCGCCCGTACGTAGTCGCCGAGTTGGCCGGGGCCGGGGGAGTACGTCCAGCCGAGCAGTTCGCCGTAGAAGGCGCGGGCGCCGGGCAGGTCGTGGGTCAGCAGGCTGACCCAGCAGGGCGTTCCCTGGGCCAGCCGGAGTTCCACCGCGGGCAATGCGGGCCTCCTCAGGGGTGGTTGGCGCACGGAAATCCGTGGGCGCGAGGGTGATGCTTCCACCCTGGCGCGCGCCCAACCCTCGACCCGCGCGGAAAGTCCGGCAAAGAGCGCACAAAGAGGCGTGGTTCGGGCGTGTCCTGCGGGTTTGCCGGGTCCCGCCGCGGTGTTGGGGTGCGTGGACCCGCGGCGCCTCGGACCGGGCGAGGATCCGCAGGACACGCCCCGGGGGCGCGCTGCGCGACAATGGCCGTCATGACGACCTTCAACGACGGTTCCCCGCTGATCTCCGCGGCCGAACTGGGGGAGGCGCTCGCCTCCGAGCGTCCGCCGGTGCTGCTGGACGTGCGCTACCAGCTGGTCGGCGCCGCACCCGGCGGCCCGACCGCGGCCGAGGAGTACCGGGCCGGGCACCTGCCCGGTGCCCACTTCGTCGAACTGGACCGGGACCTCGCGGCCCCGCCCGGCGCCCCCGGTCACGGCGGGCGCCACCCGCTGCCGGACCCGGAGGAGTTCGGCGCGGCGATGCGCGGCTTCGGGGTGAGCGCCGGGCGGCCGGTCGTGGTGTACGACGGAGCCGCCTCGATGGCGGCGGCCCGGGCCTGGTGGCTGCTGCGCTGGGCCGGCCACCGGGACGTTCGGGTGCTGGACGGCGGCTTCGCGGCCTGGCAGGCGGCCGGGCTGCCGGTGACGGACGAGCTGCCGGAGCCGGCCGCGGGCGACTTCGAGCCGGTGCCGGGGCAGTTGCCGACGGTCGACGCGGACGGCGCCGCGGACTGGGCGCGCAGCGGCCTGCTGCTGGACGCCCGGTCGGGGGAGCGCTACCGCGGCGAGACCGAGCCGGTGGACCCGCGGGCCGGGCACATCCCGGGTGCGGTCTCGGCGCCGACGTCCGAGAACGTGCGCCCCGACGGGCGGTTCCGCCCGGTCGCCGAACTGCTCGCGCGCTTCCGGGTGTTCGGTGCGGGGCAGCGCAGGACCGCGGTGTACTGCGGTTCGGGCGTGACGGCGGCGCACCAGATCCTGGCGATGGAGGTGGCGGGCCTGGACGCCACGCTGTACCCGGGCTCGTGGAGCGAGTGGTCGAGCGACGCGAGCCGCCCGGTGGCGGCGACCGGCCAGCCGGGCTGAGCCCGGACACGTCGGAGGGGCGGGAGGCCAGGCCTCCCGCCCCTCCGACGTTTGTCGGTGACTACTCCTGCTTCTTGCGCCGGCTGCCGAAGACGATCTCGTCCCAGCTGGGCACGGTGGCCCGGCGGCCGGGCCGGACGCCGTCCGCCTCGGCCTGCCGGTCGGTGGTGCCGACCAGGCGCTCGCGGTGCGGGGCGACGGCGCGCGGCATCAGGATGTCGGCGTAGGCCGAGCCCGCGCCGACCGCCGGGGCGGCGGCCGCGGCCGGTTCCTCGCTCTCCTCGGCGACCTCGGCGGGCACCGGTTCGATCGGGGCGGGGCCGCCGACGGCGAGGTCGCCGCGGAAGGCGGGGACCACGTCGAGCAGGCTGGTCAGCGAGTCCCGGGACTCGGCGGTGGCCTCCCGCGACTCGCGGACTTCGCGGGCCGACATGATGCGGTCGGCGGAGGGCCGGTCGATCATCGGGCGGGGCGGCCGGTCCTGGGGGAGCCGGGCGATCCGCGGGATGAACGGGAAGACCGAGTCCTCCTCGCGCTCGACCGTCTCGCCGATCAGCGCGCGGGCCTCGTCGTCGTTGGGCTGGACCAGGCGCCGGGGCGGGTCGTACGTCCAGGACGCACTGCGGCCCTCGCCGTCGGCACGGTAGGAGAGGATGACCTCCCAGGTGCCGTCGTCGCGCCGCCAGGAGTCCCAGCGCTCGGTGTCCTTCTCGGCGCCGCGCAGCGCGAGCCGCTCGGCCACGGCCTCGCCGAGCTGCGGTCCGGGGGACTCGCCGTTGCGGCGGATGGCGGTCTTGCGGGCGCGCTCGGCCATGAAGGCGCGCTCGGCGAGGACCGGCCCCTCGAAGCGGCGGACGCGGTCGACGGAGATGCCGGCGGCCTGGGCGACCTCCTCGGCGGAGGCACCGGCTCGTATCCGCGCCTGGATGTCCCGGGGGCGGAGGTGGCTCTCGACCTCGATCTCGATCTGGCCGAGGCGCGGCCGGTCGCCGCGGATGGCGGCGCGCAGCCGCTCGTCGATGGGGAGGGTGTACTCCGTGCTGTCGGCAGCCTTGAGCACCAGCCGTGTGCCGTCGTTGCTGACGGCCACAACCCGCAGTTCGGGCACGGTTACCTCCCGGGTGGTGCCTGCCGACGTCACCTGCGTCGCTGCTCCCGTACTGAGTGTGGCCTGCCCACTCGCGACTGGCCACAACCTTGCTGAGTTCCCCGGCGTGTCGGGCTTACGCCCGGTCACACCAATGTGGCACGGTTGCCTCTTTGCCACGTCGTCCGTTGACGTCGCGCCTGGGTGTCCCGGCCGTCCTCGCACGCGGAGTGTTCGCGACGATCCGGGACCGGCGTCGCCGTGCGTGCCCGTTCAGTGGCTCTTCGTCAAGCTGTCGGTGTAGGCACAGTCGACAAGTCGACCCAAGGCTCGGGCTTTACGAACAGTACTCCATTCGTGGCATCCGAAGGGGCGGCTCGCCGCTCAAGTCTCCCGCGATTCACGGGAATCTCAAGAGCGCGCGCCCCCAACGGCGCACCACCGCCGGATGGACGGTGATCATCTTCACACAATCCTGGCGCGCAGAACCGCATTTTCGCCCCTTGTGTCCTTCTTTGGGCAAGATGGAGTGGCTTGTTCGAGTAAGAGTCGTACGGACCGAGGGATGTTGATGCCGGAGCGGAGCCCCGCCGAGGAGGGCGGCAAGCAGGAGCGCAAGCGGATCGATCTGAGCGTGGCTCAGGTCGCGGCGAGCGCGCTGGCCGCGGTGGTGGGCGCGCTGCTCGCCTCGGAACTCGGCGTGTACGGCACGATCATGGGCGCGGCGGTGGTCAGCATCGGGGCCACCACCGGCGGCGCGGTGTTCCAGCACGCGTTCAGGAGGACCGGCCAGCAGCTGCGCGCGGCGGTGGACCGCGGGCCGAACCAGACCGTGAACTCCCTGCGCCAGGTTCCGGTGGAGCCCGAGCGGGCCGCGCCGGAGCCGCTCGGGCCGCCGGTGATCACCTCGGAGTGGAACGAGCCGCAGGTGGTGCGGGCGCGTCGGCGGTGGGGCTGGAAGAGCTACGCGGCGGTGTCCGGGCTGGTGTTCCTGCTGGCGATGACGCCGATCCTGGCGTTCGAGCTGGCCACCGGACAGCCGGTGTCGGCGACGGTCAAGGGCGAGTCCGGCAACGGGACGTCCTTCGGTGGCGCGGTGACCCCGAAGTCGTCCACGCCGCAGGACGCCCCCGCGGAGCGGCCGGCCACCGGGGGCGGCGGGCGCGGACCGGGCGGCGCGCCCTCCGGCGGCGCATCGGCCCCGGCGTCCACCCCGCCGAGCCGCGAGCCGGGCCGGACCCCGAGCGGCGGCAACGGCGAGCACGGCGGCGCAGCCTCCCCCTCGGCCGTTCCGAGCACGACCCCCTCGAGCGGCGCGTCCCCGTCGGCGGGCGGCGGCAGCGGGCCGACGGACGGGTCCACGCCCCAGCCGCCGACGCCCACCGACGCCCCGGCGCAGCCGACGGTGGTCCCACCGCCGGCTGCGGAAACGCCCTAGGTGTCCTAGGCCCCCAGTACGCGCCGCAGGTAGTCGTTGCCGAAGAGGCGCTGCGGGTCGACCTCGTCGCGCAGCGCCGTGAAGTCGCCGAAGTGCGGGTAGACGCCGGCCAGGTACTCGGCGTCCCGGGTGTGCAGCTTGCCCCAGTGGGGGCGGCCCTGGTGGGCGGACATCAGCTGTTCCACTCCGGTGAAGTAGCCCGGGTCACGGGTGCCCCGGTAGAGGTGGACGGCGATGTAGGCGCTGTCCCGGCCGGAGGCGGTGGACAGCCAGAGGTCGTCGGCGGGGGCGAAGCGCACCTCGACCGGGAAGCTGACCTTCCAGTCGGAGCGTTCGACCAGGGCCTTCAGTTCGCGCAGCACCTCGGCGACGGCCGCGCGCGGGACGGCGTACTCCATCTCCACGAAGCGGACCCTGCGCGGGCTGGTGAACACCTTGTGGGAGGTGTCGGTGTAGCTGCGGTCGGACCAGGCGCGGCTGGCGAGCGAGGCGATGGTGGGGATGGCGCCGGGGAAGCGGCGGCCGACCCGGCAGGCGCCCTCCCAGACGGTGTTGGAGAGGAAGTCGTCCTCCAGCCAGCCCTTGAACCGGGGCAGCGGGGCGGCCGGGCCCTGGCTGCGGTTGTTGCGCTTGGTGGAGCAGCGGTCGGTGTGGGGGAACCAGTAGAACTCGAAGTGCTCGTTGACGGCGGTGAGGTCGTCGAGGCGCTCCAGTACCTCGTCGAAGCCCATCGGCTGCTCGTGGGCGGTGAGCAGGAAGGCGGGTTCGACGGCGAAGGTGAGGGCGGTGATCACGCCGAGGGCGCCGAGGCCGAGCCGGGCGCCCTGGAAGAGCCGGGGGTTCTCGGTGGGGGAGCAGCGCCGGACGGTGCCGTCGGCGAGGACGATCTCCAGGGCGCGGACCTGGGCGGCGAGGGAGCCGGAGTCGCGGCCGGTGCCGTGGGTGCCGGTGCTGGTGGCGCCGGCCACGGTCTGGACCTCGATGTCGCCCATGTTGGTGAGGGCGAGGCCCTCGGCGGCGAGGATCCGGTTGAGGCGGCTCAGCGGGAGGCCGGACTCGACGGTGACGGTGCCGGCCTCGCGGTCGATCTCGCGGACGGCGGTGAGCGCGTGGGGGCGGACCAGCAGGCCGTCGCCGGGGGAGGCGATCGCGGTGAAGGAGTGGCCGGAGCCGGCGGCCTTGACGCTGCGGCCCTGTTCGGCGGCGCGCAGGATCTCCTTGGCCAGTTCCTCCGCGGTGCCGGGGGTGGCGGTCCGGGCCGGGTGGGCGCTCTGGTTGCCGGCCCAGTTGGTCCATCGGGTGCGGGTCGCGGTGCTGGCCTGGGGCATTGCGCTGCCTCCTGCTCCGTGGCCGAACGAGGTCGGCGCGTCCGGGGCGGCGGGGGCCGCCCTACCCACGGGTAGGGCCCTGGGTAGGGCGAGAGATTAGTCAGTTCACCGTTCGGCGTCTACGGGTCGTTCGACCGCTTCCACTTGCTCGTTCGCGGTGACTCCGGCGCGCAGCCGGCCGAGTCCGGTGAGCGCGACGAGCACCCCGAGGGCACCGGCGGTCAGCGGGACCCAGTAGCCGGACGGGGCGCCGGAGGCGTCGACCACCCAGCCGCCGACCGAGGAGCCGAAGGCCACGCCGAGGGCGAGTCCGGTGGTGGTCCAGGCCATGCCCTCGGTGAGCTTGGCGGCCGGGACGAGCCGTTCGACCAGGGCCATCGCGGAGATGAGGGTGGGGGAGATGGCGACGCCGGCGATCAGCAGGGCGGCGCCGGCCGCGACCAGCCCGCCCACGCCGTGCACGGTGGAGGCGACGAGCAGGATGGGGACCATGCTGAGCGCCATCATCACCACGCCGACGAAGAAGCGGGTGGACAGCGGGCTCCTGGGCTTGAGCGCTCCGTAGACGACGCCGGCCAGGCCGGAGCCGACGGCCCAGACGGCCAGGACGATGCTGGAGAGCCCCTTGTGCCCCTGGGCGTCGGCGAAGGCGACGGTGACGATCTCGACCGAGCCGAAGATCGCGCCGGTGGCGACGAAGGTCAGCACCAGGACGATCAGGCCACCGTTGAGGATGGCGCTGCCGCCGCCGTGGGCCGAAGCCGGGTGGACCGGCGGCTCGGTGCGGCGCTGGGCGGTGAACAGGGCGATGCCGACGGCGAGCGCGACGACGGCCACGAGGACGCCGGACTCGGGGAACACGTTGGTGGCCAGGCCGATGGCGAGGATCGGGCCGACGATGAAGCAGACCTCGTCGACCACGGCCTCGAAGGAGTACGCGGTGTGCAGCTTGGCGGGGGCGTCGCGGTAGAGGTGGGCCCAGCGGGCGCGGACCATGGCGCCGGCGCTGGGCATGACGCCGAGGCCGACGGCGAACAGGAACAGCGTCCAGGACGGTGCGTGGAAGTGGGCGCAGAGCAGGAGCCCGGTCGCGGCGGCGACGGTGAGCGCGGTGGCCGGGACGGCGACGTGGCGCTGCCCGCGGCGGTCGACCAGCCAGGAGACCGCCGGGCCGAGCGCCGCGGCGGCGACCGCCATCGTTGCGGAGACCGCGCCCGCCAGCCCGTACGACCCCGTCAGCTGGGAGAGCATGGTCACGATGCCGATGCCGGCCATGGAGATCGGCAGGCGGGCTACGAACCCGGCGGAGGAGAAGGCCAGGGTGCCTGGCGCGGCGAATATTCGGCGGTAGCTGGACAGCACGGGAGCTCCGGACAGGGGGGTAAGGAACAAGGCTGGTCAACACAGCTTACGTACGTTGGCAAACGGTATTTTCCGGACACCAACGCGGCCCCGGCGCCGGGCCCCGGCCCCTCAGTGGCAGGATCGGTCCCATGTCCGACGCGCGCAAACCCTCCTCATCCGGCGCCGCCCCGTACGACGCCCTGCTGCTCCTCTCCTTCGGCGGGCCCGAGGCCCCGGAGGACGTCGTCCCGTTCCTGGAGAACGTCACCCGGGGCCGCGGCATCCCCAGGGAACGGCTGAAGGAGGTGGGCCGGCACTACTTCCTGTTCGGCGGGGTGAGCCCGATCAACGAGCAGAACCGCGAGCTGCTGGCCGCCCTGCGCAAGGACTTCGCCGGGCACGGGCTGGACCTGCCGGTCTACTGGGGCAACCGGAACTGGGCGCCGTACCTGGTGGACACCCTGCGGGAGATGGCCGCCGACGGCCATCGCCGGATCGCGGTGCTCGCCACCAGCGCCTACGCCGGATACTCGGGCTGCCGCCAGTACCGGGAGAACCTGGCCGACGCGCTGGCCGTCCTCGCCGAGGAGGGCTGCCCGGCGCTGACCGTCGACAAGCTGCGGCACTTCTACAACCACCCCGGCTTCGTCGAGCCGATGATCGACGCCACCGTGGCCGCCCTGAACGAGCTGCCCGAGGCCGTCCGCCCCGGCGCCCGGCTGGCCTTCACCACCCACTCCATCCCGGACGCGATGGCGGAGACCTCCGGCGCCCCGGACGACCCGGCCCGCGGCACCCCCGGCGGCGCGTACGTCGCCCAGCACCTGGAGGTGGCCCGGCTGATCGCCGCGGCCGTCGCCGAGCGCACCGGCGTGGCCGACCGGCCGTGGGAGCTGGTGTTCCAGAGCCGCAGCGGCGCCCCGCACATCCCGTGGCTGGAGCCGGACATCTGCGACCACCTGGAGGCGCAGCACGCCGACGGCGCGCCGGCCGTGGTGATGGTCCCGATCGGCTTCGTCTCCGACCACATGGAGGTCAAGTACGACCTCGACACCGAGGCCGTCGCCAAGGCCGCCGAACTGGGCCTGCCGGTCGCCCGGGCGGCCACCGTCGGCGCCGACCCGCGGTTCACCGCCGCGGTCCGCGAACTCGTCCTGGAGCGGGCCGCCACCGAGCGCGGCGAGGGCGTGAGCCGCTGCGCGCTCGGCGCCCTCGGCCCCAGCCACGACGTGTGCGCGGTGGCCTGCTGCCCCAACCCGCGCGCCGCCCGCCCGGCCGCCGCCGAGCGCTGACCCAGGAGGAGAACCCCCGTGCCCACCCCCGCCCCGCCCGCCGACGGGCTCCTTGACGACCTGCTGGACGTCGCCCTGGACGCGGCCCGGCAGGCCGGCGTGCTGCTGCGCGACGGCCGCCCCGCCGACCTCGGCGTGGCCGGCACCAAGAGCAGCCCGGTCGACGTGGTCACCGAGATGGACCTCGCTTCCGAGAAGCTCATCGTGGAGCTGATCGCCGACCGCCGCCCCGAGGACGGCTACCTCGGCGAGGAGGGAGCCGAGCGCCCGGGCAGCAGCGGGGTGCGCTGGGTCGTCGACCCGCTCGACGGCACGGTCAACTACCTGTACGGGCTGCCCTCCTGGGCGGTCAGCGTGGCCGCCGAGGTGGACGGCCGGGCCGTCGTCGGGGTGGTGTACGCCCCAGCGCGCGGCGAGCTGTTCCACGCCGTGCTGGGCCGCGGCGCCCGTCTCGACGGCCGCCCGGTCTCGGCCCGCCCGGCCCCGCCCTGGGGCCAGGCGCTGATCGCCACCGGCTTCAACTACGTCCAGCCGGTGCGGGTGCGCCAGGCCGAGGTGCTGCTGGCACTGATGCCCGAGGTGCGGGACGTCCGCCGGGGCGGGGCGGCCGCGGTGGACCTGTGCGACGTCGCCGCCGGGCGGCTGGACGGCTACTACGAGCGCGGCCTCGCTCCCTGGGACCGGGCGGCCGGCTGCCTGATCGCCGGCGAGGCCGGCGCCCTGGTCGGCGGCCGTCCCGGCCACGGCCCGGACGGCGAGCTGACCGTGGCCGCCGCCCCGGGCGTGTACGAGCCGCTGCAGGAGCGGCTGGCCGCGCTGCGCGCCTGGACGGACTGAGTCCACCCGGGGCCTCGGACGAGCGGACCGGGGCCCCGGGGAACACGCCCCCGGGCAAGCGAAGACCCTGGCATACGGGGGATGCCAGGGCCTGGGGTTTCGCACGGCCCCCGCAGGGCCGCTGGTGCCGGAATCCGGCGTCGGGTCAGGCGGCGGTGCGGTGGCGGTCCAGCACGGTGTCCACACCGTGCTCGGCGGCGAGACGACGGAGGTCGTCCAGCTCGGACTGCTCCACCTCGGCGAGGAACTCGTCCCCGGCCTCGATCGCGCGGTGCAGGTCCTGCTCGGCGTTGGCTATGCGCTGCAGGATTCCGGCCTTGAAGGCGTCCATACGGGCCCCCTTACTGTGTCGGACGTGCACGGTCGTGCGCTCTCCGCCCCGGGGGAGGGTCCAGCCGGTGAGTGCGCCCGGACCGACAGGTGGTGGATCTCCGGTCGGGCGCGGGGACGGCCCTTCGGCCGCTTCCGGTGACGCCCCAGCCCCAGGGCCGGCGCGGATGAACGCACGGCGGGTGGGTGCGATCGGCCAACAGCCAGATCGCGGGTGTGCAGCTGTCCTCCCCACCCCGGGGGCCGGGAAACCTCCGGGCGGAAGAAAGTTGCCCGTGTCACAGTCCAAGCGGAGCGTTCCCGACACGAACGGTCAGCACCGCGGTGCCCGGCCCCGTGCCAGCGGGGCAGCTTATCGCTGCTTTACCGCAGGACCAGGCAGGATGGAGGCACCGTCGGAGCCGTGCGTCCGCTTCCGGGGCCGGCCTGGAGAAGGGACAACGACCGTGCGGGTTCTCGTCGTCGAGGACGAGCAGCTGCTTGCCGAGGCCGTCGCGACCGGCCTGCGCCGCGAGGCGATGGCCGTCGACGTGGTGTACGACGGGGAGGCCGCGCTCCAGCGCATCGCGGTCAACGACTACGACGTGGTGGTCCTGGACCGCGACCTCCCGCTGGTGCACGGCGACGACGTGTGCCGCAAGGTGGTCGAGCAGGGCCTGGCGACCCGGGTGATCATGCTGACCGCCTCCGGCGACATCAGCGACCGGGTCGAGGGCCTGGAGATCGGCGCCGACGACTACCTTCCGAAGCCGTTCGCCTTCAGTGAACTCGTCGCCCGGGTGAGGGCGCTGGGCCGCCGCGCGACCATCCCGCTGCCCCCGGTGCTGGAGCGGGCCGGCATCTCGCTCGACCCCGGACGGCGCGAGGTGATCCGCGAGGGGCGCACCGTCCAGCTCGCCCCCAAGGAGTTCGCCGTCCTGGAGGTGCTGATGCGGGCCGGCGGCGCCGTCGTCTCCGCCGAGCAGCTCCTCGAGAAGGCCTGGGACGAGCACACCGACCCGTTCACCAACGTCGTGCGCGTCACCGTGATGACCCTGCGCCGCAAGCTCGGCGACCCGCCGGTGATCGTCACCGTGCCGGGCTCCGGCTACCGGATCTGACCGGAACCCGCCCCCGCAGCCGGAATCCAGCGGCCCGAGCCGCCGGGTCCGCCCCCGAGGATTCCCCCGCCGTACCGGCGCCCGCCCCGGCGGACGCCCGAGAGGACCATCATGAGCACCCCGCCGCGCCCGGCCGGCGGGCCCTCCGGCGTGCCCGCCGGCGGCCCGCGCGCCGTCCCGCCGAAGCCCGCACACGCGCCGCACCAGGGCCGGCCGCGCCAGCCCGAGACCTACGTCCCCGGCGACGGCCTGCTCGCCTGGCTGCCGTTCCGCCCCACCATCCGGATGCGGCTCACCCTGCTGTACGGCGGGATGTTCCTGATGGCCGGCGTGGTGCTGCTGCTGGTGATGTACTTCTTCGTCCAGCAGGCGCTCCAGCAGGTCGGCCAGCCGCACCTGCTGCTCAACGGCATCCCCGTGCGGACGCCGGACGGCCAGATCATCTCCAACCAGTCCGCGCTCGACCAGTGGCTGAACGACTACCGGTCCTACCAGGCCGGCCAGGCGCTCAACACCCTGCTGCGCAAGCTGCTCACGGTGCTCGTCTGCCTCTCCGTGATCGCTTTCGCGGCCGGCTACGCGATGGCCGGCCGGGTGCTGCGCCCGCTCGGCCGGATCACCCGGACCGCCCGTGAGGTCGCCTCCTCCGACCTGCACCGCCGGATCGAGCTGGACGGGCCCGACGACGAGCTCAAGGAGCTCGCCGACACCTTCGACGACATGCTGGACCGGCTGGACCGCTCCTTCGACTCCCAGCGCCGCTTCGTCGCCAACGCCTCGCACGAACTGCGCACCCCGTTGGCGATCAACCGGACCCTGCTGGAGGTCCAGCTCTCCGACCCGGCCGCCTCGCCCGACCTCCAGCAGCTCGGCAGGACCCTGCTGGCCACCAACGAGCGCAGCGAGCAGCTGGTCGAGGGCCTGCTGCTGCTCGCCCGCAGCGAGAACGAGCTGACCGACCGCCGTTCGGTGGAGCTGTCCGAGGTGGCCACCCGGGCTTTGGAGCAGACCCGCAGCGAGGCCGACAAGCGCGAGGTCGAGCTGCGTTCGAAGCTCGATCCGGCCGTCGTCGCGGGCAACGGCGTGCTGCTGGAGCGGCTCGCGCTGAACCTGCTGCAGAACGCCGTCCGGTACAACACCCCGGGCGGCTGGGTGGAGCTGGCCACCGCCACGGTGCCGGGCGGCGGCGAGCTGGTGGTCTCCAACACCGGACCGGTGGTCCCCGGCTACGAGCTGGAGCACATCTTCGAGCCGTTCCGCCGGATCAAGGGCGCCGACCGCACCCGCAGCGACAAGGGGGTCGGGCTGGGCCTGTCCATCGTCCGTTCGGTGGTGCGCGCTCACGGCGGCACCATCGAGGCCACCCCGCGCGCCGGGGGAGGGCTCACCATGCGGGTCCGGATCCCCTCGCCGTAGGGGCCCCCTGCGCCGTTCCGCGAGGTAACGGCCCCGGACTCCGGCGCGTTCCGTGGGCGACCGTTTTCAGCCGCCCCCGGCAGGCCTGTCAAGACGACATAAGGCCTGGCGGGGGCGGCTTGTCATTTCCGGCCCGAGCAACTTACGGTGTCGTAACCTACGCAACCGTAAGTGCGCCTGCCGGTCCGCCCGCCGACGGCTCCGCACGGCGCTTGCCCGCCCCACGCGCCCGTCCCGCGCGTATCCGTCCCCCAGGAGCACGACCGTGACCATCGCCCCTGTGCAGAGCAGCCCCTCGCTCGGATCGAGCGGCTGGACCGACACGCGACTGATCCTGGCCCTCGAGGAGGTCGTGGAGAAGGAGCTCAACCGCCACCTGGGGGTCGCCAAGGAGTGGATGCCCCACGAGTTCGTCCCGTGGAGCCAGGGCCGTGACTTCGACGGCGTGCTGGGCGGCGAGGCGTGGAACGTCGAGCAGTCGCAGGTGACCCCGCTCGGCCGGGTGTCCCTGGTCGTCAACCTGCTGACCGAGGACAACCTCCCCAGCTACCACCACGAGATCGCGACCATGTTCGGCCGCGAGGGCGCCTGGGGCACCTGGGTGCACCGCTGGACCGCCGAGGAGGGCCGGCACGGGATAGCCATTCGCGACTTCCTGCTCGCCACCCGGGCCGTCGACCCGGTCGAGCTGGAGCGGGCCCGGATGTCGCACATGTCCGAGGGCTTCGAGTCCGACAACTCCCACAGCATGCTGCACTCGGTCGCGTACGTGGCCTTCCAGGAGCTCGCCACCCGCATCTCGCACCGCAACACCGGCAAGTACGCCGGCGACCCGCTGTGCGACCAGCTGCTGGCGAAGATCGCCAACGACGAGAACCTGCACATGGTCTTCTACCGGAACCTGCTGAAGGCCGCCCTGGAGATCGCCCCGGACCAGGCCATGCGCGCCATCGCCGACGTCGTCACCAACTTCCGGATGCCCGGCCACGGCATCCCCGGTTTCGAGCGCGCCGCCGCGCAGATCGCCATCGGTGGGGTGTACAACCTGCGCATCCACCACGACGACGTGCTGCAGCCGGTGCTGCGCCACCTGCGGGTGATGGAGTTCGGCGGCCTGGGCCCCGAGGGCCTGGTGGCGCAGAACGAGCTGGGTGTCTTCCTGGACGGCCTGGACTCCCAGGCGCGCAAGTTCGAGGAGCGCCAGGCCGCGCTGCTGGCCCGCCGGGAGGCCCGCCGCAACGCCGGCTGACACGCCTGCGGGGGCGCTCCCACGAAGGGGCGCGCCCCCGGATCGAGGGGGTGGAGTGGGTGGATTTTCCGGGTTTTGTCCCGGAAGATTCTGAACGTGACCAAGCTCACACCGTGTCGCTCCGTGACGTCGGGCAACCCCGGAGAGTGATCACCTGGCCGGGGGTGTCGATCGCCGTCCGTGACCGGAATCTGTCCTGCCGCCGGAACGCGGGGTTGGCTGGCGCCCCTGGTGGGCAAGGGATTTCGAGGACACCGGTGCGGCTTCCGGTCACTGTGAGTCGCCGGAAGTACGGTCGTTCGGCGGGTTGGCGATGGCCCAGCGTGAGGCCTTCCACGCCCTGAAGGATCACCCCAACGGAGCCCTGGCTGAGTGTCGATTGAGTAACAGGGCTTGAAGTAAGGCAAAATCTCCGCCTCGGGTCGGGCACAAGACCGACCCCCCATGCGTTACGTGCGCTGGAGATACCGCACACACCGCACAACCCGGAGGGGGAGAGCGAAAAATGGCAACCGACTACGACACCCCACGCAAGACCGACGACGAGCTCAACGAGGACAGCATCGAGGAGCTCAAGGCTCGTCGGAACGACAAGGGCGGCAGCTCGGTGGACGTCGACGAGTTCGACGCCGCCGAGGGCATGGAGCTTCCCGGTGCCGACCTCTCGAACGAGGAGCTCGCGGTTCGGGTCCTGCCCAAGCAGGCCGACGAGTTCACCTGCATGAGCTGCTTCCTGGTCCACCACCGCAGCCAGCTCTACAGCGAGAAGAACGGCAACCCGATCTGCCGGGACTGCGGCGCCTGAGCACCGCAGCGGACAGCGCCAGGCACCCGTGGCTCCCGCGGGACCGGCACAACGCTCCTTCCGGCCCCGGGCAGCGGGGCCGGACGGCAGGTCCGCGGTCCGTCCGGAAGGGCGGACCCGGGAGGACGGAGTCGGTCGGCCGCGCGCCGGCGAGGACAAAGTCGTAGGGACGGTCCCGCATCAGCGGAACCGTCCCTCTCGGTCTTTCGGGGCCCTCGTGGTGCGCCGGCTACGTGCGGGCGCCGCGCCGGGCCTCCTCCAGCGCCTCGGCCAGCTTCATCGGCGAGCGGGTCGACAGATAGAGGTAGGGCGTCGGGTCGGCCGGGTCGCTCACCTCGACCCTCAGCGCGGTGGGGACGTAGCTGCGCAGCAGCATGAAGGCACGGGGGTCGGCCTTCGGACCGCGCCAGGCCGCGGCCTCGGCGGGGCTCAGCGCCTGCGCGGCGCCCAGCGCGTCCACCGGGATGCGGGCCGGCCCGGCCACCAGCGAGCCCTGCACCACCCGGATCCGGGCCGAGCCGTAGCTGCTGATCGCCACCGCCCCGGCGGCGATGCCGACCACCAGGCCGACCAGGGCGGCCAGACCGCCGACCCGGATCAGGATCAGCGCCAGGGTCAGACCGACTGCGACGGGGAGCAGCCACCAGGAGCGCGGCACCGTGAGGCGTTCGTCGTACATGCCCTCCATTGTGGTCGCCCTGACGCCCGGCACGGGACGCCACCCCCACCGGAGGCCTTGCTACCCCTGGGTAGGCTGCGAGCCGTGACCGGTACGACCACCCCCACCACCCCCACCGACCGATCGGCGCCCGCGTTGCCGCCGACCCCGACCACCCCGCCGCCGGACGCCGTGATTCCGGAGCGCCACCCCCAGGCCCCCGCCCCCGGCACCCGCCTCGGCTCCCACTACGAGCACTGCTTCGGCTGCGGCCCGCAGCACCCCGGCGGCCTGCGGATCGACGCGGTCGCGGGGGAAGGCCTGGACGTCACGGCCGAGCTCACCGTCCGGGACGTCCACCAGGGCGGCCCCGGGCTGGCCCACGGCGGGCTCCTCACCACGGCGATGGACGAGACCCTCGGCACGCTCAACTGGCTGCTGCACGCGCCCGCCGTGACTGGCCGGCTGGAGACCGACTTCCTCAGCCCGGTGCCCGTCGATTCCGTGCTGCACCTGCGCGCCTGGATCACCGGCGTGCACGGCCGCAAGATCTACAGTGCCGCCGAGGCGCGGATCGGCGGCCCGGACGGACCGGTCGCGGTGCGGGCTCAGGCGCTCTTCGTCCAGGTGAAGCTGGAACACTTCACCACGCACGGTCGTCCCGAGGACATCGAGAAGGTCCTCGACGACCCTGATCTGATGAAGCGCGCACGAGCCTTTGAGGTGAACCCTTGAGCGAGACCCCCCGCCCGCGGCTGGACGTCCTGATCCGGCGCATCGACCCCGAGCTGCCGCTGCCCGAGTACGCGCAGCCCGGGGACGCCGGTGCCGACCTGAGGACCACCGTCGACGCCGAGCTGGCCCCCGGAGAGCGGGCGGTGCTCCCCACCGGCATCGCCGTCGCGCTCCCGGACGGCTACGCGGCCTTCGTCCACCCGCGCTCCGGGCTGGCAGCTCGTTGCGGAGTTGCCCTCGTGAACGCCCCGGGGACGGTCGATGCCGGGTACCGTGGAGAGATCAAGGTGATCGTCGTCAATCTGGACCCGCGCGAGGGGGTCAGCTTCCGCCGAGGGGACCGGATCGCCCAGCTGGTCATCCAGCAGGTCGAGAAGGCCCGCTTCCACGAGGTGGCCGAGCTGCCCGGGTCGGCACGTGCCGAGGGCGGGTTCGGGTCGACCGGTGGCCACGCCGCGGTCTAGCATTCCCGCGGCCTCGCAGGAAGCCGAGCAGGTATTCGCATCGGTCTTGGACCGGGAAGGACAGTGACCGTGTTCCGTCGTCGCCAGAAGAGCGAGGACGCTGTCGAGCAGCTCGCCGACGACGCCATCAGCGCCGACGAGACGGCCGATGACGTCGAAGGTTCCGCCGAGAGCGAGAACGTGACCGAGCTGGACCCGGCCGACAAGGTCGGCCTGCCGCCGGCCCCGCGGCCGGACGGCCCATGGGATCACAGTGAGCTGGAGACCCCGGAGGAGGGGCGAGTCGACCTCGGGGGTCTGCTGGTTCCCGGTGTCGAGGGCATGGAGCTGCGCGTCGAGGTCGCGGGTGACGCGATCGTCGCGGCGACCCTCGTGCTCGGCAACAGCGCCATCCAGCTGCAGGCCTTCGCGGCCCCGAAGTCGGAGGGCATCTGGGGAGAGGTCCGTGAGGAGATCGCCAACGGCATCACCTCGCAGGGCGGCCTGGTCGACGAGGAGGAAGGCCCGCTCGGCTGGCACCTCCGCGCCCAGGTCCCGGTGCAGCTCCCGGACGGCACCCAGGGCGTACAGCTGGTGCGCTTCGTCGGGTGCGACGGCCCGCGCTGGTTCCTGCGCGGCGTGATCTCGGGCCAGGCCGCCGTGCAGCCCGAGATGGCCGGCGTCCTGGAGCAGGTCTTCCGGCAGACCGTCGTCGTCCGCGGCGAGAGCCCGATGGCTCCCCGCGACCCGATCGTGCTGAAGCTTCCCGAGGACGCCCAGATGGTCGCCGACGGTGGCGGGGCTGCTGCCACCGCCGGCGAGGGCGAGGGCCGCTACGGCTCGCTCGACCCGTTCGCCCGCGGCCCGGAGATCACCGAGGTCCGCTGACCCCGGCCCGATCACCTGGCGTCTCCATCGCCTCCATCGCCTCCGCCCGGAGCCCCGGGCGGAGGCGATTTGCATATGGCGGGCCGCTACCCGTACAGTTCCGGAGTCGCCGCGGGAGACCGGGGTGACAAAGCGGAAAGCGAATCCGATGAATGAAACTCCGGAAAACGGAGCGGAAAACATCTGATAAGCTGGAAACACGAAAGAACGAAGCGCCCGGAGGGCCCGCTGGAAGGCGGTCCGAAGGAAGCGTCCGTTCCTTGAGAACTCAACAGCGTGCCAAAAGTCAACGCCAGATATGTTGACATCCCCGGCCTCGGTCATTGCGATTGGGGTTGGAGATTCCTTTTGAAACAAACACTAGCGAGGACGCAGTGCGCGGGACCGCCCTATTCCGGTGGTTGCCGTGCCGCTCAACGCGGGTGTGGACCCGATTACGGGTAAACATTCACGGAGAGTTTGATCCTGGCTCAGGACGAACGCTGGCGGCGTGCTTAACACATGCAAGTCGAAC
>NZ_JPRF03000039.1 GCF_001188955.3 Kitasatospora aureofaciens
GATGCCCGAACCGGACGTGGCCGACCTGCGCCGCGCCGCCCGCGACCTCGGCGGCGCCCTGGAGGACGCGCTGACCTACCGGCAGGTCCTGGAGGTCGGGGCCGCCGAGGCCGCCGCCCGGCGCCCCTCTCCCCGAGCAGCGCGCTCACTTGGAGGGCCGGCTGGGGCGGCTCACCGATGGTGACGAATAGTGCCGAAAAGTGACATACCCAGCAGGACCCAGGCTATCCCGGCCGCCGGGTCGTCTTGTTCGATTGACCTATCCGGCGGCTTGCGCGTCATCCGCCGGCGCGAGCAGTTCGGCGACGTGCGGCAGCACCTCGCGGTCGTGCTCGATCCAGTCCACGGAGTCCAGCTCGGCCGCGCCCAGCCAGCGCAGCTCGTCGTGGTCCGCCAGCGGGCTCGGCTCACCGGCCAGCAGCTCGGCGGCCCAGAACCGCAGCTCCAGCCCCGGGCGCACGGTCCACGCGCCGGGCAGCCGCCGCAGCGCCCGCGCCCGTACGCCCAGCTCCTCCAGCAGTTCGCGCTCCAGCGTCTGCGCCTCGGTCTCCCCCGGCTCGGCCTTGCCGCCGGGGAACTCCCAGCGCCCGGCGACCGGGGCGGGCGCGCTGCGCCGGGCGGCGAGCACCCGGCCGTCGCGGATCAGCGCGCCGCCGACGACGATCCGCAGCGGGGTGGCGTCGGGGGTCCGGCCGGTCTGTTCCATGCCGCGACCCTACGGGGCGGGGTCCGTCGGCTCGGACTCGACCCAGTACAGCTGCTTGTGGCCGCGCGCCTCGAACTCGGCCGCCAGGCGTCGCGCCTCGGCCTCGGCCAGGCCCCTGGCGACCAGGAAGCGGTTGCCGTTGTCGTCCTGCCGCATCACCCGAAAGGTGCCCATGCGGGGGAGCGTACCGGCCCGCCGGGCGACCTCGGCCGGAGTCCCCGCGGTGTCCCCGGCCGGCGTGGGGGTCGGGCCGGGGACACGCCGGTCACCCTACGGGGCGCGCGCTACCGGCAGGTATGGGCGGTGTTAACGCTGGGTAACCGGCGGAGCGGCTCAGGCCCGGAGGTCGGGCACCTGCTCGCCGGTGGACAGACCGAGCGCGCGCCGGATCTCCACGCTGACCGGCACCGTCTTGGCAGTCAGCGCCCGGGCCCGGCGCAGATCGCCCGGCACGTCGTCGCCGGAGGCCGCGGCGTCCCAGGCGGTGGCCGCCTGGGTCTGGGTCGCGGCCAGCTTGTCGACCTTCGGCTGGATGTCGGTCGGCCACTCCGCGGTCGGCTTGCGCAGGGCGGCGGCCTCGGCCCGGGAGGCGGCGGCCATCCGCCGGGCCCAGGAGCGGTACTCGGCCTCGGCGACGGCCACGTCCTTCTTCGGCTCGTCCGCGTACACCGCGCCGAAGCCCCGGACGGCGTCCAGGTAGGCCAGCTGAACGGAGGTCAGGGTGCGGCGGTCGGTGCGGACCGTCCCCAGGTGCTGGTCGTCGCGGTCCTCGAAGGCGCAGGTGACGTACCGTTCGCCGGCCGCCCAGTTGCCCGCGCTCGGGTAGAGGTAGACGTCGTCCATGCCGTCCGGGACGGCCCACTGGTCCAGCGCGTAGTCGTCGAGCACTGTGCGGCACAGCGTGGTGGCGCGCTCGCGGACGACGGTCGCTCCCGGGTACGGGCCGCTGCTGTCCGGGATCCTGGCGGTGCCGGCCACCTCGCCGTGGTGCGGGTCGGAGCAGACCACCCGGCGCACCCAGTAGACCGTCTCGTCGCCGTTCTCGTCCGTCTTCCCGGTCACATCGGGCGAGTTGTAGCAGTCCCCGGCCTTCAGGGCGGACCAGCGGACGGACCCGGCCGGCGGTTTCTGGGCGTATCCGCCGCCGGGCCCGCCCCGCGCGGGGCCGAAGTCCCCCGCGCCCAGGGCGAGCGACAGCAGCAGCGTGCCCGCCACGCCGAGCACCAGTCCGGTCACCGCCATGCCGCGGCCGCGCTGCCCGCGGCGGTTGATCTGGACCAGCGCGACGATCCCGAAGACCAGGGCCACCGGCGAGAGCAGGCTCAGGCCGGTCGCCAGGGAGCCGACGGCGAAGCCGTTGGTGCGCGGCTCCGGCTGGGGGTTGTAGGGGTGGTGGGCGTACGGCGGGTACGGGTGCTGGTTCGAGCGCGGGTCGGGGTTCGGGTAGGGGTCACCGGGCCGGAAGCCGGACTCGGCGGAGGGCGGCACCGAGGCCCAGCCGCCGGCGGGCAGCGGCGGGGGCGGCGGCTGGGGCGGGGCCTGCGAGGGGGCCGGGGCGGCCTGGGCGGGCCGGTCGGCCGGTGGAGCCCAGGGGTCGGCGGGGTCCTGCGGCTCCTCGGCGTCCGGGGTCGCGGCCTCCGGCTCCGCGGTGTCCGGGATCCCGGCCTTCGGCTCCCCGGCCTTCGGCTCCGCGGTGTCCGGGTCCTTGCGGAAGTCCACCCGCGGGTCCGGCCCCGGAGCGGCGGGCAGCTCGGACTCAGGCTTGGACACGTGGACTCCCCCTGCCCGCCGGGGCGGGCCTCGACTCGGCGTTTCGGCTTCGGCGCCGCCGCTCGGGCCGGACGGGCCCGATGCGAACGGTCGCGCGACTTTACCCGATCTTTCCGAACGCCCGCCCGCGCGTCGGCCTCCCCGACCGCCCGCTCAGACCCGGGCCAGGACCTCGCCGTGGATCATCGAGAACCACCCGTCCTCGGCGGCGCTCCACTCCCGCCAGCCGTCCGCGATCCGCTCCAGCTCGGCCCGGTCCGCGAAGCCCCGTTCCACGGCCGTCCGGCCGAAGGCCGTACCGGTCACCCGGTCCGCCCACATCCCGCCCCACCACTCGCGCCGCTCGGGCGTCGCGAAGGTCCAGGTGCCGGTGGTCACGGTCACCTCGGTGAGACCGGCCGCGCGGGCCCAGGACAGCAGCCGACGCCCGGCGTCCGGCTCGCCGCCGTTGGCGCGGGCGGTCCGCCGGTACAGCTCCAGCCAGCGGTCCAGCGCGGGCGCCTCCGGGTACCAGGTCATCGAGGCGTAGTCGACGTCCCGGGCCGCGACCACCCCGCCGGGCGTCGTCACCCGGCGCATCTCGCGCAGCGCGGCCACCGGATCGGCCAGGTGCTGCAGCACCTGGTGGGCGTGCACCACGTCGAACTCGCCGTCCCGGTAAGGCAGTCGGTGCACGTCCGCGAGTTCGAACACCACGTTGGACAGGCCGCGCCCGGCGACGTACCCGGCGGCCTGTTCCAGCACCTCGGCGGAGGCGTCGACGGCCACCACCCGGCCGCCGGGGCCGACCAGCTCGGCCAGGTCGGCGGTGATCGTGCCGGGGCCGCAGCCGACGTCCAACAGCGCCTGCCCGGGCCGCAGTTGACCCAGCAGATAGGCGGCGGAGTCGGCCGCGGTACGGGAGCGGTGCGAGCGCAGCACCGCCTCCTGGTGGCCGTGGGTGTAGGCGGCGGGCTGCGATCCGGACATGGGTCTCCCCCAAGAGGCGTGGTCGGTCTTCCGTTTCCGCGACGCCCTCGACGCTACGCCCCGTCCCGTATGGCGAGAAGAACCATCTCACATGGCGGCCACCGGTCGGCCCGTTCGGGCCCGCCCGCCGTACCGTGGAGGCGCCCGACCGAACGGCCCCGACAGAACGGTCCCGCCCATGCCCGGCCCCGGCCAGCGCCCTTTCGTCCTGCTGAGCGCCGCCGTGTCGCTCGACGGCCACCTCGACGACGCCTCCCCCGACCGCCTGCTGCTCTCCAACGCCGCCGACTTCGACCGGGTCGACGAGGAGCGGGCGGCGGCCGACGCGGTCCTGGTCGGCGGCAACACCCTGCGCGCGGACAACCCGCGGCTGCTGGTCAACGACCCCGCACGCCGGGCCGCCCGGCTGGCGGCCGGGCGGCCCGAGTACCCGCTGAAGGTGACCCTCAGCGCGAGCGGCGCGCTCGACGCCGGGCTGCGGTTCTGGCACACCGGCGGCGCGAAGCTCGCCTACACCACGGAGGCCGGGGCGGCCGTGCTGCGGCCCCGGCTCGACGGGCTGTCCGAGGTGGTCGCGCTCAGCGGCTCGGTGGACCTCGGCGCGGTGCTGGACGACCTGGGCGCGCGCGGGGTGCGCCGGCTGATGGTCGAGGGCGGCGGCGGGGTGCACACCCAGTTCCTCGCCCGCGGCCTGGCGGACGAACTACAGCTGGCGGTCGCCCCGCTGCTGGTCGGCCAGGCCGAGGCGCCGCGGTTCGTCCGCCCGGCCGCTTTCCCGGGCGGGCCGGGCCGGCGGATGCGGCTGCTGGAGGCACGTACGGTGGGCGACGTCGTCCTGCTCAGGTACGCCCCGAAGGAGCCCGCGCCGTGAACCGCCCCACGACCACCGACCTCGACCACCTGCGCCGGGCCGTCGAGCTGTCCCGTCGCTGCCCGCCCTCCGGTACGGCCTTCTCGGTCGGCGCGGTCATCGTCGGCGCCGACGGCCGGGTGCTGGCCGAGGGCTTCAGCCGGGAGACGGACGCGCACGACCATGCCGAGGAGGCGGCCCTGGCCAAGCTCCCGGCGGGCGACCCCCGCCTGCGCGGGGCGACCGTCTACAGCAGCCTGGAGCCGTGCGGCCGGCGCGCCTCGCGGCCGGTGCCGTGCGCCCGGCTGCTCATCGCGGCGGGCGTGCCGCGGGTGGTGGTCGCCTGGCGCGAGCCGGACCTGTTCGTCACGGACTGCCAGGGCACGGCACTGCTGGAGGCGGCCGGGATCGAGGTGGTGGAGCTGGCGGAGCTCGCTGAGGAGGCCCGGGAGGTCAACGCCCATCTGTTCGGATGATCTTTTGTATCATTTAGAAACAAAGGGCTCGTCTTCACCGACGTCCGCCGCCATTCTCGCCCCCCGGAGCCGCCCCGTGCCCGCCACCCCCGTCCGGTTCACCGCCAGCGCCCTCCTCCTCGACATGGACGGCACCCTGGTCAACTCCGACGCCGTGGTCGAGCGCTGCTGGAGCCGCTGGGCCGAGCGCCACGGCCTCGACCCCGTCGCGGCGCTCGCCGTCGTCCACGGCCGCCAGGGCCACGCGACCATGGCCGAACTGCTGCCGAACCGCCCGGTCGAGGTCAACCTCGCCGAGAACCAGCAGATGCTCGCCGAGGAGCGCGCCGACACCGAGGGCGTGGTCGAGGTCCCCGGCGCCGACGCCTTCCTCGCCTCGCTGACCGGCCTGCCGCACGCCCTGGTCACCTCCGCCGACCTGCCGCTCGCCCGGATCCGGATGGACGCCGCCGGCCTCCCGATGCCGCCCGTCCTGGTCACCGCCGAGTCCGTCGGCGCCAGCAAGCCCGATCCCGAGGGCTTCCTCAAGGGCGCCGCCGCCCTCGGCTTCGCCCCCGCCGACTGCCTCGCCTTCGAGGACTCCGGCGCCGGCATCGCCGCCGCCCGCGCGGCCGGCATGCGCGTCATCGGCATCGGCCCCCGGGCCGCCGCCCACCACCCCGACGCCCTCGCCCCCACCCTCGAAGCCGTCACCGTCACCACCGCCCCCGACGGCACCCTCACCCTCACCGTCCGGGCCTGACCCGGCAGCGCCGCAGGGGCCGGACTCCGAAAGGAAGTCCGGCCCCTGCGGAGGGAGTTGGGCGGTCCGGTCAGACGTTGAAGCGGAACTCCACCACGTCGCCGTCCTGCATGACGTACTCCTTGCCCTCGATGCGGGCCTTGCCCTTGGCGCGGGCCTCGGCGGTGGAGCCGGCCTCGACCAGGTCGGCGAAGGCGATCACCTCGGCCTTGATGAAGCCCTTCTGGAAGTCGGTGTGGATGACTCCGGCGGCCTCGGGGGCGGTGGCGCCCTTCTTGATGGTCCAGGCGCGGGTCTCCTTGGGGCCTGCCGTGAGGTAGGTCTGCAGGCCCAGGGTGTCGAAGCCGACGCGGGCGAGGGTGGCGAGGCCGGGCTCCTCCTGGCCCATGGACTGGAGGAGTTCGAGGGCCTCGTCGTCGTCGAGCTCGATCAGCTCGGACTCGATCTTGGCGTTGAGGAAGATCGCCTCGGCCGGGGCGACCAGCGCGCGCTGGGCGTCCTTGAACTCCTCGTCGGCCAGCTCGTCCTCGTCCACGTTGAAGACGTAGAGGAAGGGCTTGGCGGTCAGCAGGTGCAGCTCGCGGATCGGGGTGGTGTCGAAGCCCGCCTCGAAGAGGGTCTTGCCGGTCTCCAGGATCGCCTGCGCGGCCTCGGCGGCGGCCAGCACGGAGGCGGTCTCCTTCTTCAGGCGCGCCTCCTTCTGGAGCCGCGGCAGGACCTTCTCGATGGTCTGGAGGTCGGCCAGGATCAGCTCGGTGTGGATGGTCTCGATGTCGTCCTTGGGCGACACCTTGCCGTCCACGTGCACCACGTCCGGGTCGGTGAAGGCGCGCACGACCTGGCAGATCGCGTCCGACTCGCGGATGTTGGCGAGGAACTTGTTGCCCAGGCCCTCGCCCTCGCTGGCGCCGCGCACGATGCCGGCGATGTCCACGAAGTCGACGGTGGCCGGGAGGATGCGCTGCGAGCCGAAGATCTCGGCGAGCTTGGCCAGCCGCTCGTCCGGGACGCCGACGACGCCGACGTTCGGCTCGATGGTGGCGAACGGGTAGTTGGCCGCCAGCACGTCGTTCTTGGTCAGGGCGTTGAACAGGGTCGACTTGCCGACGTTCGGCAGGCCGACGATTCCGATCGTGAGCGACATGAAGCGCAGTCCCGTGGGCTTGGAGGAGTTGGGTCGGCACCGTACGGGCCGACCCCCAAGTCTACGGGCAGCGCTCCATACGCCTCACGCCTCGGTCGGGGCCGGCAGGGGCTCCAGGAACTCCAGCCGGTTGCCCAACCTGTCGGCGGAGTAGAAGCGGCGGTGGCCGGGGTGGTTGTCGTCCCAGGTCACCTCGTGGCCGTGTGCGGTGAGCCGCTCGGCCAGGGCGTCCAGCGAGCGCACCAGGATGCCCGGGTGCCCCTTGCGGGCCGGGCGGAAGTCCGGGGTCACCCCGAGGTGCACCTCGACACCGCCGCCGCGGAACCAGCAGCCGCCGCGCGCCGCCAGCACCGGCGGCTTCCGGAGTTCGGTCATGCCGAGCACGCCGGACCAGAAGGCCCGGCACTCGTCCTCGGCGCCCGCCGGGATGTCGAGCTGGAAGTGGTCGATGCGTTCGAAGGTGAAGTCGGCACTCACGCCAGTCCCCCGTGCGGTCATCTGATGATCGTTGCCTCGACTCAGTCCCGCAGGCCAGGGCTTTGAGTGACGATCACAGGAGTACGCCATTCGAAGACACGGGACAAGACCTGAACGGTCCATTACACAGTGTGGCGATGATCGGACCGTACGTTGGACGGATGGAGCAGAGCATCCGTACCCAGCCGCCAGGGCCCAGACGCCGTCCGCCGAACGGCGCGGCCCCCGCCGCCGTCCCCGGGCCCGGCCGGGCTCCCGACGGCCCCCGGGACCCCGCCACTCCCCCCGCCCGGCTGCGCTCGGTGGCCGACCGGGCCGCCGCGGCGCGCCCGTCCACCCAGCGCCGGCTGCGGGTCTACGGGCGGCGCCGGACCGGCCGGCCGACCCGGCTGACCGCGATCGGCACCGGCGTGGCCGCGGTGCTGGCCACGCTCGCGGTGGCCGGCCTGGACCGGGGGCTCTTCGGTGACCTCGGCTGGCTGTTCGGCGTCGGCTACCTGGTGGTCTGCTTCCAGCTGGCCGTCCGGGTCCGCTACGCCGACCTGCTGGCCGCCCCGATCAGCGGGCCGATCGGCTTCGCGCTGGCCCTGGTGCTGCTCGCGCCGGTCAGCTCCCCGGGCATCACCGCCCAGCTGGTGGCGCTGGCGACGGGGCTGGCGCTGCGGGCCGGGTGGCTGTTCTCCGGCACCGGGCTGGCTGCGGTGATCGTGCTCGCCCGCTTCGTCGCCCAGCGCCGGATCCACCGCTCCCGCTGAGCGGCCCGGGCGCGGGACCACGGGCGCAGGGTCACCGGCGCGGAGCACGGGCGCGACGTCACCGGCCCGGGGCCGTCAGCGCGCCGCCCGGGCCGCCGCCATGGCGGCCCCGACGATCCCCGCATCGTTGCGCAGCGCCGCCGGCACCACCCTCGCCTCGCGGTCCCTGAGCAGCGGCAGGAACTTCTCGTGCTTGCGGCTCACCCCGCCGCCGATCACCACCAGCTGCGGCGAGAACAGCATCTCCACCAGGTCCAGGTACTCGTCGACCCGCTCGGCCCACTGCTCCCAGCTGAGGTCGTGCCGCTCCTTGGCGGCCGAGGAGGCCCGGCGCTCGGCGTCCTTGCCGCGCAGTTCCAGGTGGCCCAGCTCGGTGTTGGGCACGAGGGTGCCGTCCACGAACAGCGCGCTGCCGATGCCGGTGCCGAAGGTGAGCACCAGGACCACGCCGGGCTCGCCCCGCCCGGCGCCGTGCACGGTCTCGGCGAGGCCGGCCGCGTCCGCGTCGTTGAGGACGGTCGCCGGCAGGTCCAGCGCCTCGCGGAACAGGCGCGCGGCGTCCAGGCCGATCCAGCCCCTGTCCACGTTGGCCGCGGTCCTGGTGTGCCCGCCGACCACCACTCCGGGGAAGGTCAGCCCGACCGGGCCCCGGTGGTCGAAGTGCCGGACCACCTCGCGTACGGCGGCGACCACGGCCTCGGGCTCGGACGGCTGCGGGGTGAGCACCTTGTACCGCTCCTGGGTGAGCGCGCCCCGGGCGAGGTCCACCGGGGCGCCCTTGATGCCCGAACCGCCGATGTCCACGCCGAATACCGCCGTCATCGCTCGACCCTCCACCCTCCGCCGTCCGGCCGTGGACCGGATCGTCCACAGCCTGTGCATGAAAGCAGCCCGGGCACAAAACTACGAGAACCCGGGCGGGGGCGCACAGCAGAGGACCCGGCGCCCGCACCGGGCACCGGGTCCTCCACGACGGGTCTAGAGCTTGCCGGCCGCCTCGGCGCGCAGGTCGCGGCGCAGCTCCTTGGGCAGCGAGAAGGTCAGGTGCTCCTCGGCGGTCTTGACCGTCTCGACCGTGTCGTAACCGCGGCTGGCCAGGAACTCCAGCACGCCGTCGACCAGGATCTCCGGCACCGAGGCGCCGCTGGTCAGGCCGACCGTGGTGACGCCCTCCAGCCAGGACTCCTGGATCTCCTCGGCGAAGTCGACCAGGTGGGCCGCCTTGGCGCCGTACTCCAGGCCGACCTCGACCAGGCGGACCGAGTTGGAGGAGTTCTTGGAGCCGACCACGATCAGCAGGTCGGTCTCCGGGGCCAGCTGCTTGACGGCGACCTGGCGGTTCTGGGTCGCGTAGCAGATGTCGTCGCTGGGCGGGCTGACCAGCGCCGGGAAGCGCTTCTTCAGCTCGCCGACGGTGGCCATGGTCTCGTCCACCGAGAGCGTGGTCTGGGACAGCCAGACGATCTTGGACTCGTCCCGTACCTGCACGTTGGCGACGTCCTCGGCCCCGTCCACCAGGTGGATCCGGTCCGGGGCCTCGCCCATGGTGCCGATGACCTCCTCGTGGCCCTCGTGGCCCACCAGCAGGATGTCGTAGCCCTCGTCGGCGAAGCGCACGGCCTCCTTGTGCACCTTGGTGACCAGCGGGCAGGTGGCGTCGACGGTGGCGAGCTTGCCGGCCCGGGCCTCGTCGTGGACCGACGGGGCGACACCGTGCGCGGAGAACACGACGATCGAGCCCTCGGGCACCTCCTCCGTCTCGTCGACGAAGATCGCGCCCTTCTTCTCCAGGGTCTGCACCACGTACTTGTTGTGGACGATCTGCTTGCGGACGTAGATGGGCGCCCCGTACTGCTCCAGGGCCTTCTCCACGGCGATCACGGCGCGGTCGACACCCGCGCAGTAGCCCCGGGGGGCGGCGAGCAGGACACGGCGCTGCGCGGTGTTGGACATGGCTCCATCGTACGGGCGCCCGGGAGGCCCGCCTGCCGCGGCGGGGAGCCGCGCCGACGGTGGGCGACTTTCCGGTCGTCATGGATCACCAATGCCCAAATGTGCTGCCTATGAGCGCTGCGATCGATCAGCCGACACCGAGCGGTCTGCGCCGCACCCTGGGTGTCCGCGATCTGATGGTCTACGGGCTGCTGTTCATCGCCCCGATGGCGCCGGTCGGCGTCTTCGGGGTGCTGGACGCGTCGGCGGGCGCCGCTGAGGGCGGTACGGCGGACGGTGTCGGCGGGCGCCGCTAGCCTCGTACGCATGGCCAACACCAGCTCCCCCGAAGCCCCGCTCCCGGTCGGCAAGGTCTCCGCGCTGATCGGCGGCTGGATCGACCGGCTCGGCGCGGTGTGGGTCGAGGGACAGATCACCCAGCTGAGCCGCCGCCCCGGCGCGGGCGTGGTGTTCCTGACCCTGCGCGACCCGCAGGCCGACGTGTCGCTCACGGTGACCTGCTTCCGGTCGGTGTTCGACCAGGTCGCGGACGTGGTGCAGGAGGGCTCGCGGGTCGTCGTGCACGCCAAGCCGGAGTGGTACGCGGCCCGCGGGCAGCTGTCGATGCGGGCCTCGGAGATCCGGCCGGTGGGCCTGGGCGAGCTGCTGGCCCGGCTGGAGCAGCTGAAGCGCCGGCTCGCCGGCGAGGGCCTGTTCGCGGCCGAGCGCAAGCGGCGGCTGCCGTTCCTGCCGCAGTGCGTCGGGCTGGTCACCGGTCGCGGCTCGGCGGCCGAGCGGGACGTGCTGGAGAACGCCCGGCGGCGCTGGCCGGCCGTGCGCTTCGAGGTGCGCAACGTCCCGGTGCAGGGGATCAGCGCGGTGGAGCGGGTGGGCGCGGCCGTCCGGGAGCTGGACGAGCACCCCGAGGTGGACGTGATCATCGTGGCCCGCGGCGGCGGCAGCGTGGAGGACCTGCTGCCGTTCTCGGACGAGGGCCTGGTGCGGCTGGTCGCGGCCGCCCGTACGCCGGTGGTCAGCGCGATCGGGCACGAGCCGGACCAGCCGTTGCTGGACTTCGTCGCCGACCTGCGTGCCTCCACCCCGACCGATGCCGCCAAACGGGTGGTTCCGGACGTCGGCGAGGAGCTCGCCAAGGTCCGCCAGCTGCGCGACCGCGCACGCCGACACGTGCAGTCCCGGGTCGAGCGCGAGCAGCACGGGCTGGACGGGCTGCGCAGCCGCCCGGCCCTGGCCGCCCCGCACCGGATGCTGGACGGGCGCGGCCAGGAGGTGGAGGGGCTGCTGGAGCGGGCCCGGCGCACCCTGCGGCACCGGCTGGACCACGCCCAGAGCGACCTCGGACACACCCTGGCCCGGGTGGTCGCCCTCTCCCCGGCGGCGACCCTGGAGCGCGGCTACGCGGTGCTGCAGCGGGCCGACGGCACGGTGGTGACGGACCCGGCGCAGGTCACGGCCGGGGAGGGGCTGCACGCCCGGGTGGCGGGCGGCGGCTTCGACGTGGCCGTCGCGTAACCGCGCAGCCGGTGGTCGGGGTCGGTGCAGATACCGAAGAGAAGCCGAACAGGCCGTCCGGGTTGCCCGGTGAGGGCAGCCGTTCCTCCAGGGTGCCGACGGCGCAGGCGGCGAGTCGGCCGGGCCGCTCCGGGTCGTCGACCACGAAGGAGGGCATGGTCAGCTCCTCCGACGGGACGGCCAGGCGCTCGCGCAGGATCCGCTCGGCGGTGGCCTGCCAGGGCCCGGGGCCGACCAGGGCGGCCATGCTGGGCATCTCCTCGAGCATCACGTTGCGCAGCCGGACGAGTTCGGGCGCGTCGGCGGGGACGGCGGGTCGGACCTCGGTCATGCGGCGGAGGCTAGCGCCGCCGGCCGGGTGCACCCGGATTTCGGGCCGTACCGGACCCTTCCTGTCGGCGCCAGCCCCTACGCTGGCTCGCATGGCAGAGCAGCAGGGACAGCAGGAACCGCAGGCCGCGACGGCACCCACCCCGGACGACGCGCTGGGCTACGAGCACGCCCGGGACGCGCTGCTGGAGGTGGTCCGGCAGTTGGAGAACGGCGGAATCTCCCTCGAGGAGTCGCTGGCGCTGTGGGAGCGCGGCGAGCAGCTGGCGAAGGTCTGCCAGCGGTGGCTGGACGGCGCCCGGGCCCGGCTGGATGCCGCACTCGCCGCCGAGGAGGGCGCGGGCCCGGCCGGGGAGTGAGGCGGGTCACACCCCCTTGGGGAATCGTTGAATCTTCACCTATGTTGGAGGGACTGATCGGCCGCGCCGGTCACACCGACGAACCCCCTCCTCCCGCATGAGGTGCAGAAGCATGACCACCGACGCCCTGGTACTCGACGCCGCCGCCCAGGACCTGCTGTTCCGCGAGGCCCGCACCGCGAACACCTTCACCGACGAGCCGGTCACCGAGGAGCAGGTCCAGGCCATCTACGACCTGGTCAAGTACGGCCCGACCGCCTTCAACCAGCAGCCGCTGCGCGTCGTCCTGGTCCGCTCCGCCGAGGGCCGCGAGCGCCTCGTCCAGCACCTGGCGGACGGCAACAAGGCCAAGACCGCCGCCGCCCCGCTCGTCGCCATCCTGGCCGCGGACAACGAGTTCCACGAGGAGCTGCCGACCCAGTTCCCGCACTTCCCGCAGGCCAAGGACGTGTTCTTCGCGGAGCGCGCCGTCCGTGAGCAGTCCGCCAAGCTGAACGGCGCCCTCCAGGCCGCCTACTTCATCATCGGCGTGCGCGCCGCCGGCCTGGCCGCCGGCCCGATGACCGGCTACGACGCCGAGGGCATCAACAAGGAGTTCTTCGGCGACGGCGAGCACTCGGTGCTGGCCGTGGTCAACATCGGCAAGCCGGGCGAGGACGCCTGGTTCCCGCGCTCCCCGCGCCTGGAGTACGACCAGGTCGTCACCACGGTCTGATCGCACCCCGCGACGGGAAAGGGCCCGCACCGGTTCGTCCGGTGCGGGCCCTTCCGTGCGCGGAGGGGGCTACTTGAGCGCCTGGGCCAGCTCGGCCAGTTCCTCGTAGGAGGCGGTGCCGGTGACCAGGGTGGTCGCCGAGCCGTTCCGGGCGGCCAGCGCACGGGCCTTGTCGCCCTGCTCCCGGTCCCAGGTGCGCCCGGCGGCGTCCGAGGTGCCGTCCGGCTGGGCGCCCGCGACCTTGTCGGCGAGCAGCTTGTCGCGCGGGACGTCGGCCTGCTCGACCGCGGCGTACTGGCCGGAGGGCGTCACGAAGCCCAGGTGCCAGGCGTTGCCCTTGCCGCCGCTGAGGTCGGCCGGCGTGTAGCTGACCGAGGTCGCCCGCCACTTGTCGGACAGCCCGTCCGGGGCCAGCAGCGGGTAGGGCGCGGCGCGCTTCGCGGAGGCCGCCGCCACCTTGTACTCGACCACGTGCACCGGGTCGCTGTTCGCGTCGTGCGGGAGGAACAGGTAACCGATCCAGACGACGAAACCGACCGCCAGCATCGACAGGACCATGTCCCGTACGGTCTGCCGACCCCTCATGCCCTTGCTCTCTGCAGCCACCCCCACATGGTGACTCATCCACATCCCGGCAGGGCCACCCGGGGTGTGCACGTACGGGTGAAGGCGGGCGAAAGGCCACTTTTCGCCCCGGGGTGGCGACCCGCGCCACAGACAGTCATCTCGTGGGCAGATACGATCGCATCACCCTCACCACGGCGTTCGACCAGGCAGTAGTCGGGCGCTCACTGGCCGTCGCGTACAGAGAGGTAACGACGATGACCACGCAGTACCCGCACCACCTTCCCAGTGCCCTGGAGGTCGCGCCCGAGGCTCCGGACCGGAACCTCGCGCTCGAACTCGTCCGGGTCACCGAGGCGGCCGCGATGGCAGCCGGCCGGTGGGTCGGCCGGGGCGACAAGAACGGCGCCGACGGTGCCGCCGTCAAGGCGATGCGCACCCTCGTCTCGACCGTCTCGATGAACGGCGTGGTCGTCATCGGCGAGGGCGAGAAGGACGAGGCCCCGATGCTCTACAACGGCGAGCGGGTCGGCGACGGCACCGGCGCCGAGTGCGACGTCGCGGTCGACCCGGTGGACGGCACCACGCTGACCGCCAAGGGCATGAACAACGCGGTGGCCGTGCTGGCCGTGGCCGACCGCGGCACCATGTTCGACCCCAGCGCCGTGTTCTACATGGACAAGCTGGTGGCCGGCCCGGAGGCCGCCGAGTTCGTCGACATCACCGCCCCGGCGGCCGTCAACATCCGCCGGGTCGCCAAGGCCAAGGGCAGCGCGGTCGAGGACGTCACCGTGGTCGTGCTCGACCGTCCCCGCCACGACGGCCTGGTCCGGGAGATCCGCGAGGCGGGCGCCCGGATCAAGTTCATCTCCGACGGTGACGTGGCCGGCGCCATCATGGCCGCCCGCGAGGGCACCGGCGTCGACCTGCTGATGGGCATCGGCGGCACCCCCGAGGGCATCATCGCGGCCTGCGCGATGAAGTGCATGGGCGGCGTGATCCAGGGCCGGCTGTGGCCCAAGGACGACGCCGAGCGGCAGAAGGCCCTCGACGCCGGGCACGACCTGGACCGGGTGCTCACCACCAACGACCTGGTCAGCGGCGAGAACGTGTTCTTCGTCGCCACCGGCATCACCGACGGCGAGCTGCTGCGCGGTGTGCACTACCGCTCGGAGACCGCCACCACCAGCTCGCTGGTGATGCGCTCCAAGAGCGGCACGATCCGCGAGATCAACTCCGTCCACAAGCTGTCGAAGCTGCGGGCCTACAGCGCGATCGACTTCGACCGCGCCAACTGACCCGGGCGCGAACGGCTCACGACGCGGCCCCGGCGGAATCCCCCTCCGCCGGGGCCGCGTCGGCCTGCTCTCCGGCCCGCTTCTCCGGGTTCGCTTCTCCGGCTCGCGGGGCCGTTCCTCCCGGCCGGTCCTCCGGCCCGCGGTCAGCCGGCTATCCGGCGCCCCGCCGTGGCCACCCCGGCCGCCTCGCGCAGCTCCGCGTCCCGGCGGCGCCGCCGCGCCAGGACCACCCGCCGCTCGGCGGCCGTCAGCCCGCCCCAGACCCCGTACGGCTCCGGCTGGGCCAGCGCGTGCTCACGACACTCCAGCAGCACCGGGCAGCGGGCGCACACCTGCTTGGCCTGCTCCTCGCGCGACAGCCGGGCCGCCGTCGGCTCCTTCGAGGGCGCGAAGAACAGTCCCGCCTCGTCCCTCCGACAGGCCGCACCGGTGTGCCACGGATTGTCCTCACCCGCGGCCCCACCCGCCGTGCCGCCCGGGGGCTGCGGCTGGGGGCGGACGGCCGGACGGCGCTCCAGCAACTGGGCGGCGGCGACTGGCGAGTTGGTGCGGGACTCGATCGGATGCAGCACGGCCGTACTCCTGACGAGGCTCTCGGACACGGGGGACCCCGCTCCCCCGCCCGGCTGCGAGCCCCCGCTGTCCAACGCCCGGGGCGGCCGCTGGCCGCCTCCGGTGCACAGCCGTACGAGAAGCGATGTGCGGAAGGAACTACCCCGCCCGGCCGCGATTCATGCACACTGCACGCAATCGACTACGGAGTGCACCGGACACAACGCCGAGTGCCCGACCGGGAGTTGATCCACGGCCGGGCACTCGACAGGTCAATTCGGACTATTCCGTACCGAGTTGCTTGCGCACCCACTCCCTGAGCTTCTTGCCCCGGCGCGGCTTGGCGTTGCAACCTCCGAACAGGGCAACGCCCTTGACCCGCACGACCGGAGCGTACGGGTCCGCCACGGTCTGCTCGCGGACGTCGAAGCCGCCGAAGATGCCGACCCCCGAGCCGATCAGGCTCACGTTCTCCGGCACCCGGATCTCCACCCCGCCGAAGATCGCGGTCACCGTGATCTCCACCTCGGGGGACTCGAACACGGCGTCCGTGAGGTCGATGTCCACCCCGCCGAACGCCGTGAAGGCGGACAGGTGCGAGCCGACCCGCCAACGGCCCTTGCGGGCCGCGCCGCCGAAGATCGCCACCACGGACGGTGCCTCCTGCCGCGCGGGCGGCAGCGGCCTGGCCGGCGCCGGGGCGGGCTCCTGGGCGCCCAGCGGCGGCTTGTCGAAGGACACCGAGCGGTGGGCGGGCAGATCCCTGGTCAACGGGACCAGGTCGCCGAAGGTCTTGGCGGCGTACGCGGCCTCGATCCGCTCCGCGTGCTCCTCCGCGTCCAGACGCCCCTCCGCGTAGGCGTCCCGCAGCAGTTCCGCGATCCGCTCGCGGTCGGCGTCGGAGACCCGCATCTCCGCGTCCGCCACCGGGGCGGTCGACGGCCGCGGTGCGGCCACGGGCCCGGAGCGGGGCTCGAGTTCGGGCTTGCTCAGGGGCACGGGCACCGGCACCGGCGGCTGCCCCGGGTCGTCCTGCGACGGCGAGTTCTCCACGGGCCAAGCCTAGTCGTTCGCATTCCAGCCCGAGTGAGCCCCGTCACCTGACAACCGGAAGATGTGTCAGTCCCGTGTGCAAGCCTTAGGGAAGCCCGAGAGCAAAGCGGATCACGCGGCTGTGAGGACATGATGGAAACGCGGCAGGAGACCATGGAGGATACCGGGCATGCCCGGTACACCCACCGCCTGCGCGTGTCCGCCACCGCCCGCGCCGCGCTCGAAGCAGAGTGGGGCAGGTGTCGGTGGGTGTGGAACGAGTGTGTGGCCAAGTCCCGGCAGCAGCACATCGCCAACCGCACCCGGCCCGATGGCGCGCCGAAGGTGACTTGTGGGCCGGCGGAGCTGGACAAGATGCTGACCGAGGCCCGCGCCGCCATGGGGGTGGATGCGCGAGGGCGCTTCGGTACCGCAGCAGCAGATCATCCGGGACTTCGCAAAGTACGTGCGAAGGCGCAGAAGGACACCAGGGACCGGCTGCCGGTGCACCGCCGGGCGGGCGTGCCGAAGCCGAAGAAGAAGCGTGAGGCCCTGCCGAGCTTGAACTACACCCGGCGCGGCTTCCGCCTCAAGGACGGCCGCCTGCACCTCGCGGGCGGGATCGTCCTGACGGTGGTGTGGTCGCGGGAACTGCCCGCCGAGCCGTCCTCGGTACGTGTATACCAGGACGCCCTGGGCCATTGGTGCGCCTCGTTCGTCGTCCCGTCGACCGTCGAACCGCTGCCCGCTACTGGAGTGGTGATCGGCATCGACTGGGGCGTCAGGGAGATCGCAACCACCACGTCCGACGCACATGACCTCCCGCATTCCGAGCACGGCAAGAAGGCCGCGCAACGGCTCGCGAAGTACCAGCGGCAGATGAAACGCCGCGAACGGCCGAAGGGAAGGGCCCAGTCCAAGGGCTACCGCAAGGCGCGACGGCGGGCCGCGAAACTGCACAAGAAGGTCGCCCGACAGCGCCAGGACACCGCCCGTAAGTGGGCCAAGACCGTCGTCCGGGACCACGACCACATAGCAGTAGAGGACTTCCGACCGAAGTTCCTCGCCAAGACCTCCATGGCCAGGAAGGCCGCTGCCGCTGCCATCGGCGCAACGAAGACGGCCCTGATCGAAATGGGCCGCAAGCACGGCAGGGCCGTGCACCTGGTCCACCCCGCGCACACCACGATGGACTGCGCGCACTGCGGAGCGAGAGCCAGGCACGCACTGCCGCTGGGGATGCGCACCTACAACTGCACCGCGGGCGGAGTCTCCTCCCCGAGGGACAAGAGCTCCGCCCACGTAATGCTCCACCGGGCAGGTCTGAACCCGGCTGGCGTTGAGTGCGTAGGACGTGGTCACCCGCAGGGCGACCACGCAGCACGAGCCACGAATCCCCCAGTCGAAGGCGGACCCCCGCCTTCGACTGGGGGAGCACTCAAGCAAGGCTGACCTGTCCGCATGCCCGCCACGACCGGGTCTTACCCTGGATGGTGCTTCGCCGACGCAGCCGGACCACTGGACACCTAAGGACCGCCCCGATGGCTCCCACGCCAGACTTCGAGTACAGCGACCTGCTCCCCCTGGGCGCTGACCCGACCCCGTACCGCAAGCTCACGTCCGAGGGTGTCTCCACCTTCGAGGCCGGCGGCCGCACCTTCCTCCAGGTCGAGCCCGAGGCGCTGCGCCTGCTCACGGCCGAGGCGATGCACGACATCTCGCACTACCTGCGCCCCGCGCACCTCGCCCAGCTGCGCCGCATCCTGGACGACCCGGAGGCCAGCCCGAACGACCGCTTCGTCGCGCTCGACCTGCTGAAGAACGTCAACATCTCGGCCGGCGGCATCCTGCCGATGTGCCAGGACACCGGCACCGCGATCGTCATGGGCAAGCGCGGCCAGAACGTGCTGACCTCCGGCGCGGACGAGTCCGCCATCGCGCGCGGCGTGTACGACGCGTACACCAAGCTCAACCTGCGCTACTCGCAGATGGCCCCGGTCACCATGTGGGACGAGAAGAACACCGGCAACAACCTGCCCGCCCAGATCGAGCTGTACGCCACCGACGGCGACGCGTACAAGTTCCTGTTCATGGCCAAGGGCGGCGGCTCCGCCAACAAGTCGTACCTGTACCAGGAGACCAAGGCCATCCTGAACGAGGCGAGCATGCTCTCGTTCCTGGAGCAGAAGATCCGCTCGCTCGGCACCGCCGCCTGCCCGCCGTACCACCTGGCCATCGTGATCGGCGGCACCAGCGCCGAGTTCGCGCTCAAGACCGCCAAGTACGCCTCGGCGCACTACCTGGACAACCTGCCGACCTCCGGCAACGCCAAGACCGGCCACGGCTTCCGGGACCTGGAGCTGGAGGCCAAGGTCACCGAGCTGACCCAGAAGATCGGCATCGGCGCCCAGTTCGGCGGCAAGTACTTCTGCCACGACGTGCGCGTGGTCCGACTGCCCCGCCACGGCGCCTCGCTGCCGGTCGCGATGGCCGTCTCCTGCTCCGCCGACCGCCAGGCGCTCGGCAAGATCACCGCCGAGGGCGTGTTCCTGGAGCAGCTGGAGACCGACCCGGCGAAGTACCTGCCGGACACAACCGATGAGCACCTCGACGACGACGTGGTGCGCGTCGACCTCAACCAGCCGATGTCCGCGATCCGCGCCGAGCTGTCCAAGTACCCGGTCAAGACCCGGCTCTCGCTCACCGGCACCCTCGTCGTCGCCCGCGACATCGCCCACGCCAAGATCAAGGAGCGTCTGGACGCCGGCGAGGGCATGCCCAAGTACCTCCAGGACCACCCGGTCTACTACGCCGGCCCGGCCAAGACCCCCGAGGGCTACGCCTCCGGCTCCTTCGGCCCCACCACGGCCGGCCGGATGGACTCCTACGTCGACCAGTTCCAGGCCGCCGGCGGCTCCATGGTCATGCTCGCCAAGGGCAACCGCAGCAAGCAGGTCACCGACGCCTGCGCCGCGCACGGCGGCTTCTACCTCGGCTCCATCGGCGGCCCCGCGGCCCGCCTCGCCCAGGACTGCATCAAGAAGGTCGAGGTGCTGGAGTACGCCGAGCTCGGCATGGAGGCCGTCTGGCGCATCGAGGTCGAGGACTTCCCGGCCTTCATCGTCGTCGACGACAAGGGCAACGACTTCTTCCGCGAGACGACCGAGGGCCCGCTGATCACCAACCTGCGGATCCGCTCCAAGGAGTAGTCGGGAGGAACGCCCCTGTGCGCCCCCGAACCGCCCCGGCCGCCCTGCGGCCGGGGCGGTTCCGTCTGCTCGCTGCAGCTCAGAAGTGGGGACCGTTGATGGCCGAGGCGGCCGGTCCGGCAGGCCTACCGCTGGCCGGCGCCGCCGTCCACCACGACATGGCGGTCCTGCATCTAGACGACTTCGCCACCGTCGCCGGGTCGTCAATGAGCTGCGCGAGCAGGACGTTCGTCGACCGACCGCTGCCTGACGAGCACCGCGACGCTCAGGCGTCGAAGCCGTACTCCAGGACGTAGGAGGCGGCGTCGAGGATCATCTCGTTGAGTTCGACGACCTGGCCCTCGTCGGCGAAGGCGGTGCGGCAGATCAGGATGACCGGGGTGCCGGCGGAGAGTTCGAGGCGGGCGGCCTCCTCGGCGGCGGGCATCCGGGAGCGGACCTCCTCGCGGAAGTGGACGGGCTTGGCGCCGATCTCGGCCAGCCGGGCGTAGGTGCCGCCGGGGCCGGTGTCCTCGCGGGTGATCGCGGTGCCGGCGACCAGGACGGCCGGCAGGTAGGAGGTGGAGAGCAGCACCGGCTTGCCGTCCAGGACGAAGCGGCGGTGCCGCACGCACATCGGGACGCCCGGTTCCACGCCGAGCACCCCGGCCACGTGATCGGGCGCGCCTTGTTCAGTGACGGACACCTGGTCGACCACCAGGCTGCGGTTGTCGATGTCCGCCGACCATATCGACCGGCCGGAGCCCCACTGCCCCTGCGCCAGCCGCTGGATGCCGCGCCGGCGCAGCGGACGGAAGTCCCGGACGAACACCCCGGCGCCCCTGCGCGCCTCCGCGATGCCCTCGCTCTGCAGCACGCCCAGCGCCTGGCGGGCCGTCATCCGGGCCACGCCGTACTCGTCCATGAGGTCGTTCTCGCCGGGGAGCCGGTCGCCCGCGCGGTAGCGGCCGGTGTCGATGGCCGCCTTCAGGGAGTCGGCGATCCGCTGGTACTTGGGCTGCTTGTCGCCACTGCTGCCGGTCATCGCCGCTCCCTCTCCCTCGGACAATCGTAGGCGCGCCCGCGGTCGCCGGTAAGGAGATACGACCGTTGACATCTCTAGAGATATTAGCTTCTCTAGAGATGTCTGCCAGTCGCTGACGGAGCGAAGGAGCAGTGCGGTGACCATCCGACAGCGCAACGCCCCGGCCTACCGGCCCCACGCGGGTGAACTCGTCCTCGACCGCAGGACCGGACGCACCGGCATCTACATGGACACCATCGGCGGCGAGCACTACCTGCGCCCCGAGCACGGCGGCCGCGAGTGGACCGCCGAACCCCATCACGTCTCACCGGCCCCCGAGCCCCGCGATTCGACTGAATGCCTTCAGCCCCGGTAATTGCGGCGAAACCCACGCAAACCATGGCATTCGGGCGCCCGTAATCCCCCCGGTGAATCCGGAATTCCGGAACGCTTCGGAGGCGCCGCCGCGCACGTTACGGACCGCCCCGGTCACCATGCGTGCAGCGAGGGCGGGAATCGGCCACCGAGGGACCCGCACACGAATTGGCGCGCACATCACGACAGTGCCCCCGTGCCCGGACGGGGGCAGGGGGCACTGGGCGAAGGGCTGCTTACGGGTGGCCGCCGACGACGCTCTCCGGCTTGAGCGGACCGCCCGGCTCACCGGCCGGCTCGTTTATGTACTCACCCTCGTCACCGAACGAGCCGTTCTCGAACGCGGTCTTGTCGGCGTCGGTCGGCGCGGTGTATCCGGCCGGGTTCGAGGACGCGGTGACCGCGCCCTCGACAGCCTTGCCCGCCTCCACAGCGGCGGCCGGGGCACCGGTCTGCGCCGCGTTCCCGGGCGTCGACGGAACCGGGGTCTCGCTCTGGTCATTGGCCATTGGGCGGCCGCCTTTCGGTCATCAAATGTGTTCAGCCCGACCTCCGTGGCGCGGGCGCGCGGACAGTATCGTAGGGTTGATTAAATGTCCGATAAACACCGTGCGGCTTGCGGTGCCGTCCGGCAGAGTCGGGCGTCCGCCTAAGCTGAAGCACCGCGGCGGACCGCCGAGCGCCCTTTCACGGAATCGACACCACAGGCCATCGGGGGACTTCATGGAGTTTCGGGAGACGCCGCAGGCCCCTGCGCTGCGCTTCCAAGTCCTCGGTCCGGTCCAGGCCTGGCTCGACGGCGAGCCGCTCTCCCTCGGTTCCCCCCAGCAGCAGGCCGTTCTGACCACCCTTCTGCTGCATTCCGGGCGCCCGGTCACCACGCAGGACCTCGTCGACGCGCTCTGGGGCGATCGACCCCCCGCCCAGGCGGTGGCCGCACTCCGCACCTACGTCTCCCGGCTGCGCTCCGTCATCGAGCCTCGGCGCGAGGTCCGACGTCCTGCCGAGCTCCTGGTCTCGGTCGCCGACGGCTACGCCCTGCGCATCCCGGGCGAGGCCCTCGACCTGTCGGTCTTCGAGCGGCTTTCCGCCGAAGCCGCGGCGGCCCGCGCCTCGGGCGACAAGAACGAGGCGCACCGGCTGCTGGCACAGGCGCTGGACCTGTTCAGCGGCCGTCCGCTCACCGGCATCCCCGGCCCGTACGCCGAGGCCCAGCGGCTGCGGCTGGCCGAGCGCCAGGTCGCCGCCTCCGAGGAGCTGTGCGCGGCCGCCCTCGACGTCGGGCTGCACGCCGAGATCGTCGGCGAGCTCAACACCCTGACCGCCGAGCACCCGCTGAGAGAACGCCTGCGCGAGCTGCTGATGCTGGCGCTGTACCGCTGCGGTCGTCAGGCCGAGGCGCTCGGCGTCTACACCGACACCCGCAAGCTGCTCATCGAGGAACTCGGAGTCGAGCCGGGCGTCGGCCTGTCCTCGATGCACAACCGCATCCTGGCGGCCGACCCGACGCTCGCCGTCCCGGCGGCGCCGGTTCACGTCATCCGCGACGACGGCCTGGCCACATCCCCGGCTCCGGCCCAACTCCCGGCTGACGTATCAGACTTCAGCGGACGCTCGGAGCTGGTGGGCGACCTCTCGGCCGTCCTGATGAACGCCACCGGCCAGGCCGTGGTGGTGACCTCGCTGGCCGGCATCGGCGGGGTCGGGAAGACCACGCTCGCGGTGCACGTCGCCCATCGCGTCCGCGCGGAATTCCCGGACGGACAGTTGTACGTCGACCTGCGCGGAGCCGGCGCCTCCCCGGCCGACCCGGCAGTCGTCCTGGGCGACTTCCTGCACGCGCTCGGCGTCACCGAGAACCCCGACTCGCTCGAACAGCGTGCCGCCCTCTACCGGTCCCTGCTGGCCAGCCGCCGGATGCTGATCCTGCTCGACAACGCACGGGACGCCGACCAGATCCGGCCCCTGATCCCCGGGGTCTCCGGCTGCGCGGTGCTCGCCACCAGCCGCTCCCGGCTGGCGGGCATCCCCGGTGCCCAGTTGTTCGACGTCGAGGAACTGACCCCGGACGAGGCACTGGCGCTGTTCTCGGCCATCGTCGGCGATCACCGCGTCGCGAACGAGCCGGAGGCGGCCATGAAGGTCGTCACCGCCTGTGGCTTCCTGCCGCTGGCCGTCCGCATCGCCGCCGCCCGACTGGCCAGCCGCCCCCGCTGGAGCGTCTCCGACCTGGCCAGTCGGTTAGCCGACCAGCGGCGGCGCCTGGACGAACTCCAACTCGGCAACCTCGCCGTGGAGACCACCATCGGGCTCGGCTACGGACAGCTGTCCGTGGACGAGGCCCGCGCCTTTCGGCTGCTCGCCCTGATCGACTCCCCCGACATTCCACTCGCCGCCGCCGCGGCCCTGCTCGGCGTGGACGAGCACACGGCCGAGGACCTCGCCGAGGCGCTGGTCGAGGCGAACATGCTGGAGTGCTTCACCCCGGGGCGCTACCGCTACCACGACCTGCTCCGGCTCTACGCCCAGCGTCAGAACGAGCGGATCGGCGACACCGGGGAGCAGGAAAGGGCGGTGATGCGGCTGCTCGACCTGCTGATCCCGACCGTCCGCAACGCGGCCCAGATCATCGAGCCGGACGACCCACTGCCCGAGCGGCTGACCACCCTCTCCTCCCCCGGGCTCGACCTGCCCACGAGCCACATCGCCCAGGACTGGTTGCGCACCGAGGGCGGCCTCCTGCTCAGCGCCGTGGAGGCCGCCGCCAGCGGTCCCGGCGCCCTTCAGCGTGCTGCCGTCGACCTGCTGAACTACCTGATCAGCATCGACCCGGACCCGACCCGCGGCCCCCGAGCGCTGCGGATCCTGGAGGCCATCGGCCAGGACGCGCAGAACCGTGACGATGCGGCCGCGCTCGCCGGGGTGTACTTCGCCCGCGGCACCCTGCAGTCCGTCACCAGCGACTTCCAGGGGGCCGAGCAGTCGTTCCGCCGGAGTCTGGGCCACCAGGCACCGGACAACCCGACTGTCCTGCTCCTGGCCACGGCCAACATGCTGGGCGTGATGCTGAACGTGGGCAACCGTCCGGCCGAGGCCCTTCTGTTCCTCGAACAGGCCCGGGCCACCAGCCAGGCCGTCGACGCACCTGTCCTCGAAGCGCGGATCGTCAGCAACATGGCCCGGGTGCAGCACCGCCTCGGCATGACCGAGACGGCGATCCGGTCCGCCGATGAGGGTGTTGCCGCCGCACGGGAGTCCAAGAACGACCCGCTGCTGGCTCAGACCCTCTACCAACTGGGCGTCGTACTCCCCGGTGCCGAGGCCGTCCCGCACCTACGGGAGGCTCACCAGCTCTACCAGTCCCAGCGCAACTCACTCTGGGAGGGCTACACGCTGGCCCGTCTCGCCTCCGCCCTGCTCGTCGCCGGGCAGCCCACCGAGGCGGCCGAGGCGGCCGGTGAGTCGCTGGCGATCGCCCAGGAGTTGGACTCCGCCTACTGCCAGGGCCTGGCCAACGCCGCCCTGGGCGAGGCGCTCCTCGCCCTGGCCCAGCCGGCCCGTGGGCTGGCCTGTCTGCAGGAGGCGCACGCGATCTTCACGCGGCTCGGTGTGCCGGAGGCCTCCCCCGTGGCGGACCTCATCTCCCGACAGCACACCGAGCCCTTCTCCTCTCCCCCCGCGCCGTGAGGCCTCCGCTCCCCTGCGGAGCACCTCCCCCGATCCGCGCGTCGGCGCCCCCGCAGCCCCCCGGCTGCGGGAGCGCCCTCAACGCTTCCCCGGCGCTGGTCCCCACTGTGCACCCAGCCGATTGACGTTCGATAAACGTCCGATTGTCAGCTTGCGGACCGGTATAGCCGCAGGTCAGCGCCACTGTCCTGGGCGCGCCGGGCGGCGTGCGGCGCCGCGCGCACCACCCCGCCCGCACCGGAGTGCTTCCGCCTACCCGGCCCACTTCGGCCCAAGTATGACGAGTTGGCTGGAAAGGGACCCCATGGCGCAGTGATCACGCATATTCTCAGATGCCAGTACGCACGCGAGTGCCCCGCCGGCAACGTGTCGGGGTGCAGGCCGTCCGTGCGATGCGGGGAGCGTGACGTACCGCCACCGGCAGCGGCCCAGGAGGCTGCGGAGGAGCCCACCGGAGGCCACGGGTGGAAGGGTGCCTCTCAACGTGACGACCGGACAGATATCCGACCCGTTCCCGGTCGGCGAGGACGCCGGCGACGACGGGCCCGACGTGCGACGACGCCGGGCGGCACGGGCCCTGCAGGCGGTCGCCTTCGACACCATCGGGGCCGGTTACGGTGAGGCGTTTCCCGCCAAGGACGGGCAGCTGGAGTGCGGGCGGCGGCTGCTCGCCGCACTCGAACCGGGTGCCCGGGTGCTGGACGTGGGCTGCGGCACCGGCGAGCCGACCCTCCCCCAGCTGATCGCCGGCGGGCTGCGGGTGACCGCGGTGGACCTCTCGGACGTGATGCTCACACTGGCCCGTCAGTCCCGGAGCACCGGCCCGATTCCGGCCGAGTTCCACCGGATCGACCTGTACGATCTGGCCACCGAGCGCGCGGACCGGGTCTGGGGCGCGCCCTCGCTGGGCCCTGCGGGCCACGGCTCCTTCGCCGCCGTCACGGCGTTCTTCTCCCTGATCCTGCTGCCGCAGGACGAGATCCCGACCGTGCTCGGGCGGCTGCGCGAACTCCTGCGCCCCGGCGGACTGCTGGCCCTCGGTATGGTCGAGGCCGATCTGGATCACGTTCCGCTTCCGTTCCTTGGCACAGAGCTGCGGATCAGTGGGTATCTGAGGGAGGATCTGGAGCGGGTTCTGGTCGCCGCGGGTTTCGCCGTCGAGGAGTGCTCGGGGCATCCGTACGCGCCGGCCAGTACCACGCTGCCGCCGGAGGAACAGCTGTTCCTGTGCTGTCGACGCGTCGGCTGATCGACCGGAGGACCAGACCAGTTCAGCGAGCCCACCCCCCGAGCTCACCCCGAGCCCACCTCCCGCCCACACCGAATCCAGGACAGGCAGCCGTGCGCGACCAGCTCAAGACCGAGGCGGAGCCGCCGTCCGCCGTCCCGGGCCAGCGCCGCCAGCTCCCGGCCCGGGCCGCGGCCCCGGCGAAGCCGCCGACGGCACGGCCGGACCGCGCGGGAGCAGCGGACGGGACGTCGGACAGGGCGTCGGACGGGGTGGCGGACCGGCTCGCCTACCTCGACGCGGCGACCCGGCGAATCAACAGCGCCCTCGACCTGTCCGCGACCCTGCGCAACATCGGCCGGGTGCTGGTCCCGACCCTCGCCGACGCCGCCGTCGTCCACCTGCGCGACCCGCTGCCCAACGTCGAGCGCGAACCCGGCTTCCCGGAGGAGCTGCGGATCCATCACAGCACCGGCACCCGGATCGGCCGCAGCGGCCGCAAGAGCGGCGCGGACGACCGGCACCGTTCCCGGTACGGCTCCCGCTCGACCGCCGACACCGGCCCGGCCGTCCCGGTCACCCGCGGCGGCGCGCTGGCGCACATCCTGCTCAGCCGCCGCCCCGCCGAGTCGGCCGTCCTCGGCACGCCCGCCGCCGAGCGCACCGAGGCGCTGCTGCGCGAGCTGTACGGCACCCGCGGGCTGGCCCGGCTGGCCCCCGGCACCTCGGTCGTGGCCCTGCCGCTGCGCGGCCGCAAGGCCGTCCTCGGTCTGCTGGTGCTGATCCGCCGGCCCCCTGAACGCACCGGCCGCCCGGCCTTCGACGCGGCCGACACCGCGACCGCCGCGCACCTGGCGACCCAGGCCGGGCTGGCCGTGGACACCGCGCTGCGCTACGCCCGCGAGTGGGAGATAGCCAACGAACTCCAGCGCAGCATGCTGCCGTTGCGCTTGCCGCAGTCGCACGGCGTCCGGCTCGCCCAGCGCTACCTGCCCGGCGAGCGCGGCGCGCAGGTCGGCGGCGACTGGTACGACGCGGTGCCGCTGCCCGGCAACCGGGTCGCCCTGATCGTCGGCGACGTGATGGGCCACTCGCTCACCTCGGCCGCCATCATGGGCCAACTGCGCACCAGCGCCCAGACCCTGGCCGCGCTCGACCTGCCGCCGCACGAGGTGCTGTACCACCTGGACGAGCAGGCCCAGCGGCTCGGCCGCGAACAGCACCTGGCCACCTGCGTGTACGCGGTGTACGACCCGATCGCCAACCGGGTGGTGCTGGCCAACGCCGGGCACGTCCCGCCGGTGCTGGTCCGCCCGGACGGCACGGCCGAGTTGGTGGAACTGGACTCCGGGGCGCCGATCGGGGTCGGCGGCGTGGACTTCACCTCCGTCGAGCTGCCCGCGCCACCCGGATCCGCCCTGCTGCTGTTCACCGACGGCCTGGTGGAGACCCGCACCCGCCCGCTCAGCGACGGACTGGAGGTGCTCCGCGCGCGGATCGAGGCGGCCCGCCGGCAGTCCCCCGAGCAGCTGTGCCAGGAGGCGCTGCGGATCCTGCCGCCCGGGGACCGCGGCGACGACATCGCCCTGCTGGGCGCCTGCTTCGACGGCATCCCGGCCGGGGACGTCGCCCACTGGTACCTGCAGCCGCGCAACGAGACGCCCGGCCGGGCGCGCCGGCTGGCCGCGCACACCCTGCGGCGCTGGGGCCTGGACGAGCTGAGCGAGGCGACCGAGCTGATGGTCAGCGAGCTGGTGACCAACGCCGTCCAGCACGCGACCCGGCCGGTCACCCTCAGCCTGGTGCGCACCACCCGGCTGCGCTGCGAGGTCGGTGACGACAGCCCGCTGCTGCCGCGCCCGCGCCGTACCGGTCCGGAGGACGAGCGCGGACGCGGACTGCAGATAGTGGCCCGGTGCGCGGACCGCTGGGGCGCGACCCGGCTGGGCACCGGCAAGGTGGTCTGGTTCGAGCAGCGACTGCCCCCGGCCGCCGTCCGGCCCGTGACGTAGGCCTCCGGCCGGGAAGCAGCCGCACACCCGGCACCCCGGCCGGGAGACAGCCGTGCGCCCGGCAGGAGGTGCTCCCGCCGGGCGCGTGGGTGACCGGTCCTCAGACCCCGGCGGGCTGCCTCGCCTCCCGCCGCTCCTCCTCCAGCCGGGCGATCAGCTGCTCGCCCTCCATGTCGACCTTCGGCACGACCTTCTCCAGCGGCCCGGGGAACCACCAGGCCGCCCTGCCGAACAGCGCCATCGCGGCCGGCACCAGGGCCATCCGCACCACGAAGGCGTCCACCAGCACGCCCACCGCGAGGGCGAAGCCGATCGGCTGGACGATCGGGTCGTGGCCGAGCACGAAGGCGCCGAACACCGAGATCATGATCAGCGCGGCCGCCGTGACCACCCGGGCGCCGCCCTTCACCCCGCCGACGACCGCCTCGCGCGGCGCCTCCCCGTGGACGTACTGCTCCTTCATCCCGGAGACCAGGAACAGCTCATAGTCCATCGCCAGCCCGAACAGCACGCCGATCAGCAGGATCGGCACGAAGCTGACCACCGGGCCGACCTTGGGCACGTCGATCAGGCCGTCCAGCCAGCCCCACTGGTAGACCGCGACCACCGCGCCGAGCGAGGCCAGGATGCTGAGCAGGAAGCCCAGCACTGCCTTGAGCGGCACCAGCACCGAGCGGAAGGCCAGCGCGAGCAGCACCAGCGCGATGCCGACGATCACCGCGACGAACGGCGGCAGGGCCTGGCCGAGCTTGGTGGAGACGTCGATGTTGGCGGCGGTGGTGCCGGTGACGGCGATGCTCGCGCCGGTCGCGGACTCGATCCCGGCGCGCTGGTCGCGGATCTCGTCGACCAGCGCCCTGGTGGCCTCGTCGTCCGGGCCGGTCTTCGGGATGACCGGCACCAGGGCGGTGCCGCCGGCCCGGTCGACCTTCGGCGGGAGCAGGGTCCGGACGCCGTCCAGTCCCTGGAGCTTGCCCGCCACGCCCTGCACCGCCTGCTCCGGCCGCGGGGCGCCGTGGGCGTCCACGACGACCACCAGCGGCGCGTTGAAGCCCGGGCCGAAACTGTCGCTGACCAGGTCGTACGCCTTGCGGCCGTCGGTGCCGACGGCCTGTGAGCCGCCGCCCGGCAGGCCGAGGTCCAGGCTCGCGGCGGGCACCGCCATGGCGCCGAGCCCGGCCAGGCCGACCAGCAGGACGGGCAGCGGGCGGCGGACCACGAAGCGGGCCCAGCGCTCGCCCGCGGTGACCTTGCCGTGGGTGGCCAGCGCCCGCTTCCAGATCGGCAGCCGGTCGATCGCCCGGCCGGTGAAGCCGAGCACCGCGGGCAGCAGGGTGATCGCGACCAGGACGGCCACCACGACGGCGCCGGAGGCGGCCAGGCCCATCACGGTGAGGAACGGGACGCCGGCGACGGCGAGCCCGGCGAGCGCCACCACCACGGTCAGGCCGGCGAAGACGACGGCGCTGCCGGCGGTCGCGGTGGCGCGGGTGGCGGACTCCTCCGGCTCCAGGCCCTCGTCCAGGTGGCGGCGGTAGCGGAACAGGATGAACAGCGCGTAGTCGATGCCGACCGCGAGGCCGACCATCAGCGCCAGCACCGGCGCGGTGGTGATGATCTCGAACGAGCCGGTCAGCACCAGCAGTCCGGCCATCGCCGCCGCGACGCCGACCAGCGCGGTCAGCAGCGGCAGTCCGGCGGCCACCAGGGTGCCGAGGGTGATCACCAGCACCACCCCGGCCACCATCAGGCCGATCGCCTCGGAGCCGCCCTCGATCTGCGCGAACCGGTTGTACGCGTCGCCACCGAAGGCCACGTCCAGTCCGGCCGCGCGGGCCGGTTCGGCGGCGGCCCTGACGGCGTCGCGCTGCTGGTCGGTGACGTCGGCGAGCTTGTGGTCGAAGGAGACCAGCGCGATGGCGACCTTGCCGTCCGGGGACACTGCGCCGGTGGCGTACGGGTCGGGCACCGCGGCCACGCCGGGGACGTGGGCGATCCGGCCGACGGCCTCCCCGATCGCCCGGGTCGCCCCCGGCGAGGCGATGCCGCCGGGGGCCGGGGCGGCGAAGACCACCTGCGCGGAGCCGTGGCCCTGCTCGGGGAAGGTGTCCTTGATCCGGTCCAGGGTGGCCTGCGCCTCGGTGCCCGGGACCTTGAACTCGTCGCTGGTCCTGCCCGCGAAGGCGCCGGCGGCCCCGCCGATCGCGATCAGCAGGGCGATCCAGACGGCCAGCACGGCGCGCCTTCTCCGGAAGCAGTGGCGGCCCAGTCGGTACAGGTACGTGGCCAAGGTCTGACCCCTCGCGTGCGGTCGGCGGACAGGCGGGTGCCTGAGCGAACCCCTCCCACGGTAGACCCAACTTTGTCAAGTGACAAAGTTGGGCGACAAAATCAGTCGACGCAGTTGCCCGACCATGGCGCTACCCTGGCTGGATGGCTCATGTCCCCGCCTCCGAACGCCGACCGCAGCTGGTCCGGGCCGCGATCGACCTGATGACCCGGGAAGGGGTCGCCGCCGCCAGCACCCGCGCGATCGCGGCCGAGCTGGGCGTGGCACAGGCGACGGTGCACTACACCTTCGGCACCAAGAAGGACCTCTACCGCGCCGTGGTCGAGGAGGTCGCCGCCCAGTTCATCGGCCAGGTGCGCGCCGCCTCCCCCGGCGACGGCCCGTTCGGCGAACAGGTCCGCACCCTGGTGCACGCGCTCTGGGAGGCCGCCACCGGCGAGGACGGACGCTGCGTACTGCTGAGCGAGTTCGAGACGCTGGCGATGCGCGATCCGGACGTGCGGGAGATCATGCTCGGGCTCCAGCGCGCGATCGAGGGCACCGCCGGCGAGATGATCGGCGCCCTCGCGGCCGCCCACGGGCTGACCCTGGCCGCCCCCGCGGGCCGGATCGCCGTTCACTTCCTCAGCGGCTTCGACGGCCTGACGGCCCGCCACCTCATCAGGCGCCATCCGGGCGAGCAACCCGACCCGGAGACCCTGGCGGCACTGGACGTCCTGGTGGCGACCACGGTCGGGCTCTGCCTCGGCGAGGCCGCAGGCCAGTAGGCCCGGCCCCGGCCACCCCGCCCCCGCGGCCCCCGGCCCTACTGGCCCTCGCCCTCCCCGTCGACGATCCGGACCGGCAGCTCTGCCAGCACCTCGCGCAGCGCCGCCGCGAAGCGCTCGTACTCGGCGCTGCGGGCCGACCCCGGGCGGGTGGCCAGCCCGATCCGCCGGCCGGGCGCGGGTGCGGCGAAGCGGACGGCCGCCAGCCGGTCGGTGCGCCCGGCCTCCACGTCGAGCGCGGTGGCGGGCAGCAGGGTCACCCCGAGGCCCCCGGCGACGAGCTGGACCAGGGTGGACAGGCCGGCCGCCCGGGTGGTGGAGCCGGCCGGGTCGGCGCCGACCTCGCGGCAGATGTCGAGGGCCTGGTCGCGCAGGCAGTGACCCTCCTCCAGCAGCAGCACGTCCAGGTCGAGCAGCACGTCGCGCGGGACGTCGATCCGCCCGGCGAGCGGGTGCCCGGGCGGGGTGACCAGGACGAAGTCCTCGTCGAACAGCGGGATGTCGCGGGTCGGCGAGGCCCCGCCGGCCGGGAGCGCCAGCAGCAGGACGTCCAGGCGGCCGGCGGCCAGGCCCTCGAGCAGCGAGGGGGTGCGCTCCTCGTGGACGTGCAGCTCCAGCGCGGGGAAGCGGTCGCGGACCAGCCGCAGCACGGTGGGCAGCAGGTACGGCGCGACGGTCGGGATCACTCCGAGGTGCAGCGGCCCGGTGAACGGGCGGCGGGCGGCCTCCACCTCCTCGGTGAGGGCCTGCAGCGAGGCGAGCACCCGGCGCGCGTGCTCGTGCACGCGCTCCCCCAGGGGAGTGACAATCACCTTGCGCGTCGTACGCTCGACCAACTGCGCGCCCAGCGACTCCTCCAGAGCCGCGACCGCCCCGGACAGCGCGGGCTGGCTGGTCCCGGTCGCGGCGGCGGCCTCCCGGAAGTGCCGGTGCTCGGCCACCGCGACGAAGGCCCTGAGCTGGGCGACGGTCGGGGTGCGCGGGCTGCGGGATGTGGCGCTCCCCACAGCGGGATCGGGTTTGGCGGCGCCACCCCTGCGGGGACCGGGCCGGGACGTGGGCGGTTCGATACTGATAGCAATCTCCGATCAGACACATCAAGTGTAGCTATTTCCCTGATCAGTCCACGATGTGGAACTGTTGGGCGTGTCCGGAATCCGGACAAAACTGCCCGCAGTCTCATGTTCTGGAGTAGCGAACGTGCTCACGATCGGTGACAAGTTCCCCGAGTTCGACCTCAAGGCCTGTGTCGACCTGGACGCCGCGGGCGCCTTCGCCGACATCGACCACAAGACCTACGAGGGCAAGTGGAAGATCGTCTTCTTCTGGCCGATGGACTTCACCTTCGTCTGCCCCACCGAGATCGCCGCGTTCGGCAAGCTGAACGACGAGTTCGCCGACCGTGACGCCCAGATCCTCGGCGTCTCCGGCGACTCCGAGTTCGTGCACCACGCCTGGCGCAAGGACCACAAGGACCTGCGCGACCTGCCCTTCCCGATGCTGGCCGACATCAAGCACGACCTGATGCGCGCCTGCGGCGTCGAGGGCGAGGACGGCACCGCCCAGCGCGCCGTGTTCATCGTCGACCCGAACAACGAGATCCAGTTCGTCATGGTGACCGCCGGCTCCGTCGGCCGTAACCCCAAGGAGGTCCTGCGGGTGCTGGACGCCCTGCAGACCGACGAGCTGTGCCCGTGCAACTGGAACAAGGGCGAGGACACCCTCGACGCCCAGGCCCTGCTGGCGGGCTGACCCATGGCTCTCGACGACCTGAAGGCCGCCCTCCCGGACTACGCCAAGGACCTCAAGCTCAACCTGGGCTCGGTCATCGGCAACTCCGACCTCCCCGCCCAGCAGCTCTGGGGCACCGTGCTGTCCTGCGCGATGGCCACCCGCAGCCCCGGCCTGCTGCGCGAGCTGGAGCCCGAGGCCAAGGCCAACCTCTCCCCGGAGGCGTACACCGCCGCCAAGGGCGCGGCCGCGATCATGGGGATGAACAACGTCTACTACCGGACGCTGCACCTGCTCTCCGACAAGGAGTACAGCACGATGCGGGCCGGTCTGCGGATGAACATCATCGGCACCCCGGGCGTCGAGAAGGTCGACTTCGAGCTCTGGTGCTTCGCGGTCTCGGCCATCAACGGCTGCGGCCAGTGCCTCGACTCGCACGAGGCCGTCCTGCGCAAGGCCGGCGTCGAGCGCGAGGTCATCCAGGCCTCGCTGAAGATCGCCGCCGTGCTGCAGGCCGTGGCCGGCGTCCTCGACTCCGAGGCCGCCCTCGCCGCCGGCAACGCCTGACGCACCCGCACGCCCTGACGGGCCCCTCCGCTGGGCGGAGGGGCCCGTCGGCGTTTCCGCACCCGGGCGTGGCCGACTCCGCTACAGTGCGTGGCGATCCGTGCACGACATTCGGTCCGAGGGGGCCCGCGGTGTCCGACCACCCGCAGAACGGCGCGGGCTTCCGTGCCGACCCGGACGAACTCCGGCAGACCGGCGGCACCGCCGTCGAGACGGCCGGCCGGATCCCCGGCGAACTCAAGGCACTGCTCGAGGTCTCCCACCAGTCCGCCGCCGGACTGGCCGGACTCCAGTGCGGCACCGCACTCGGCACCTGCACCGACGTCTGGAACACCCTGCTGACGGACCTGCACACCACGCTGGGCCGGCAGGGCCAGGGCCTGATCGACGCGGGCCTCGGCTACGGGAGCACCGACCAGCGGATCAGCACGGCGTTCGGCCCGGACACCCGGACCGTTCCGGCGGGCCCGACCGCACAGCAGAAGCAGAACTTCGTCCTGCACTTCGGCTAGGGAGCGACCGCGTGGACCTCGCCACACTGCGCGACACCGACCTCAGCCATCTGTACGCCGCTGCCGACGCCTACGACAGGCTGCACGGCTCCTTCGGACAGCACATGGACGAGTGGCGCGACGGCGTCGACGGCCGCATCGCGGCAGCCGACTGGTCCGGGCCGTGCGCCGACGCGGCCCGCCCGGCACTGCGCCGCAGCACCGGCGAGCTGAGGGCCGCCCACAGCGAGATCGGGCAGATCGGCAGGAGCATCCGCTCCGGAGCCGACGCGCTGGCCCTCGCCCAGTCCGCACTGCGCACGGCACTGACCGACGCGCAGACCGCCGGTATGTCGGTCGACGCTCACGGCGCCGTCTCCTGGCCGCCCGGCAGCTACGCCGACCAGCACGACCCCGAGTACCGGAAGAGCTGCGAGCGCACCGCCGGAGCGCTCGCCATCCGCATCTCGACCGCACTGACCGAGGCCGGAACCGTCGACCAGGCCCTCGCCGCCCGGCTCCGGCACTACGTCAGGCGTGCCCAGGACGGCACGGGCCTCGACTCCGCCTCCGCCGTCAGGGACCGGCTCGACCCCGCCCTCACCCCGGACGACCTGCTGCTCGGCAGCGTCCCGAAGGCCGACGCACCGCCCGCCGAGGTCAACGCCTGGTGGAACGCACTGCCCGCCGACCGGCAGCAGTGGCTCGTCCACGAGCATCCGGACCTGCTCGGCAACCGCGACGGCGTCCCCGCCGTCGTCCGGAACCAGGCCAACCGGATCCTCCTGCCGGAACTCATCGCCGCGTGCGAGAAGGGCTGGCCGTCGTCCGACCCGCACCACAGCCTGAAGCTGAACGGGTACCGCAGGATCGCCGAGCGGCTGCGCCGGACCGACGGAACCGAGCCCCCGGTCCTCCTGCTCGGCATCGGTGGGGAAGGGCAGGGGCGCGGCATCATCTCCTTCGGGAACCCCGACACCGCCCAGGACGTCACGTCCCTGGTCGGCGGCCTGGGCACCACACTTCAACGCATCGGCGGCGGTGACGCGGACCGGGCGAGGGCCGTGTACGACGCGGCCCGGCGCGCCGACCCGACCCGCAGCACCGCATCCATCGCCTGGCTGGGGTACGACGCGCCGCTCAGCTTCCCGGAAGCCTGCGACGCGAGCCGCGCCCGGGGCGGCGTCGACGCCTACCGCAGGTTCCTCGAAGGACAACGCGTCACGCACCAGGGCGCACCGGCCCATGTCACGGCCGAGGGCCACAGCTTCGGTTCGCTCCTGGTCGGCCTCGCCGCGAAGAGGCCGACCGGCATCGCGGCCGACGACGTCATCCTCGTCGGCAGCCCCGGCACCGGTGCGTTCCACGCCTCCGAGCTCTCGGTGGGGGCCGATCACACCTACGTCGGCGCCGCCTCCTGGGACCACATCTCGCACCTCGGCTGGTACGCCCGCGATCCGGCCGGCTCCGGCTTCGGCGCCCATCGCTTCGCCGTGGACGGCGGGTCCCCGGACTTCACGGCGCACTCGTCCTACTGGGACGACGGCCCCGGTGAACACCGCACCTCGGTCGACAACATCGGACGGATCGTCAGCGGCCACGGCGGCCGGATCACCACAGCGGCCGGACGTCACGACTGACATCCGCCCCGGCACCCCGCCGTACGCCGGGGCGGTCGTCGGGCGGCGGGAGCCGTCCGCGCTTCGCTAGTCCGCTGCCGCCGGCTGGGCGGCCGCCGTGCGTTCGGCGGTTTCGCGGGCGGCTTCGAGGGCGGTGAAGACAGCCTGGCCGGCCTCGTTGCGGCGGCGCAGGTGGCCGACCACGGTGTTGGTGACGGCGATCAGCGGGACGGCGACCACCGCGCCGCCGATGCCGCCGATGATGCCGCCGGCCGCGACGCCGAGGACCACGCCGAGCGGGTGGACCCGGACGGCCCGGCCGAGGATGAGCGGCTGGAGGATGTGGCTCTCCACCTGCATCACCGCGATCAGCACGACCAGCACCATCAGGGCCGTCCACGGCCCCTGGGTGACCAGGGCGATCAGGACCGCGACCGTTCCGGTGACCAGCGCACCGACCAGCGGGACGAAGGCGCCGAGGAAGATGATCACGGCCAGCGGCATGGCCAGCGGCACGCCCAGCAGGTCGATGCCGATGCCGATGCAGACCGCGTCGATGAAGGCCACGCAGACGGTGCCGCGCACGTACGCGGTGAGCGTCGCCCAGGCCTTCGGGCCGGCGCCGGCCATCGCGAAGCGGGAGTGCCGGGGCAGGCCGCGCAGCGCCCAGTTCCAGATCCGCTCCCCGTCGTAGAGGAGGAAGAAGGTGGTGAAGAAGGTCATCAGCAGCGACGTCAGGATCTCGACGGCGATCTGCGCGCCGGTGATCGAGGCCGAGGTGAGCTGATCGGTGTTGGTGGTGATCGCCTTGGTGATCTGGTCGGCGAAGTCCTTGATCTGCTGCTGGGTCAGGTGCAGCGGCCCGGTGATCAGCCAGTCCCGCAGCTGGTTGACACCGTCCTTCACCTGGGCGGTGACGTCCGGCAGATTGGTGGACACCTGCCAGACCACGAACCAGCCGACCAGCCCGATCCCGGCCAGACCGCTGAGGAACACCCCGCCCGCCGCGAGCGAGCGCGGCACCCCGCGCCGGCGCAGCCAGGAGACCGAGGGCTCCAGCAGCGCGCTGATCAGCAGTGAGGCCAGCACCGAGAAGGCGACCAGCCGCAGCATGTCGACGACGTAGAAGATGACGTAGAGGGCGGCACCGAGCAGCAGCAGCCGCCAGGTCGACTCGGCGGCCACCCGCAGGCCCCACGGCACCGCCTCGGCCGGGGTGGCGGGCCGGCCGGGGTGGTACTCCCGGCCGAGTCCGGCGTGTGCGGTGTGTGCGGCGGGGGCGGGCGGCGCGGCGGCCGGGGCCGTCGGGGCCGTCGCCGCGGGCACGGGTGCCGAGGGCTCGGCCACCGCCCCGGCGGCCATCGCCTCGCCCGCCGACGCGGCGACCGACGCGACAACCGGCGCGGGGGCGGGCGCGGGATCGGTGCGCGGGACCGGGACCGGCCCGGGTGCCTCGGTGGGGAGCTCGTGCGGGTCGGCCGCCATCGCGGCACGCCGGCGCCGTTCGATCACGGCGGCCGCGCTCGCCACCACGGCCATGCCCTTGGCCACGGCCTTGAAGGCCTTTCCGCCCCGCGCCATCCTCGCTACCACCGCTTCCCCGCCGGACCCGCCGGGTCCGGCGGTAACGCCGTGGGTCCCGCCACGGCCGTCAGGGATGACGCTACCCGGCGTCAGTCGGGCCGGGCCGCCCGCCGGGGAGGTTCGACGCGATCACTTCCTCCGCCAACCGGGACAAAACGGCAGGTTTCAGGTGGTTTCGTCCAAGCACTGCTGGGGAGGAGTCCGAACGTGACCACCGGGTCGTCCCAGCCGTCCCGGTCGTCCCACTCACGCCGATCCGGCGACGAACAAGCCAACCGCCGGCGGACCGGCCGGTGCGGGAAGCAACCAGGACCCCTTCCCGCGCCCCGCGTCCGCACCCAGGACCGCACCGCCCGTGGGCGCATTGGTCAGCGCAGCCCGGGCGGCGCGGCCCGCCCTTTGCCGGCAGGCCGAGCGACGGGCCGGAAACGCCGCGGCCCCCGGCCGCTCGCCGAACGGGACGAGTGGCCGGGGGCCGTACGGAGTGCGGCGCCCCACGGGGGCGCCGCACCCTCGGACGTTCCTTAGTACCAGCTGTGGGCCTGCCAGAACGACCAGGCACCGCAGGGGCTTCCGTAGCGGCTGTTCATGTAGCTGAGGCCCCACTTGATCTGGGTGGCCGGGTTGGTGCGCCAGTCGGCACCGGCCGAGGCCATCTTGGAGCCGGGCAGCGCCTGGACCAGGCCGTAGGCGCCGGAGCCGCTGTTGGTCGCGGTGTAGTCCCAGCCGCTCTCACGCTTCACGATCTGGCTGAAGCACTGGAACTGGGTGTCGTTGCCGACGATCTGCCGGGCCATGTCCTGGACGGAACCCGGGCTGACCGAGACGGCCGGAGCGCTGTCGTCCACCGCGGCCATCGCCGAACGCGACTTGGAGCGGTTGGCGGCGGCGGCATCGGCGGCGCGCTGGTCGGCGGCGGCCTTGGCGGCCTTGTCCGCGTCGGCCTTGGCCTGGGCGTCGGCCTTCGCCTGGGCGTCCGCGGCGGCCTTCTGGCGCGCGGCCTCCTCGGCGGCCTTCTGCTCGGCGGCGGCCTTGGCGGCGGCGTCGGCGGAGGCCTGCTGGGCGGACGCCTGCTGGCCGATGTTGTCACTGACGGTCTGCGCCTGGGCGCCAGAGGGGACTTCGGCAAGCAGGGTCGCGCCGGCGACGTCGACCGTCTGCGTCGTCTTGCCCTCGCTGCCCGAGGCCATACCCACGACGGCACCGACAGCGGTGACGGCGGTGGCGGAGGCCACAGCAACTCCCCGGACCGAGATCCGAGTCACATGCATTCCTTCCAGCATCGCCCACGCGTGACCGTGCGGACGCAACATGCCCCTTGGCACGGACCTCCGCACGGTGCTCTGGTCACGGGAGGTGCTGGCCCGGCGTCCGGCCGAGGTGAGGCGACCGGGCGTTGGAATCGGGCGGCGTACGGCTCATCGGTCTTCAATTGTGCGTCCACCGACGGGAGTTGGCGGACCTTCCGGGGCCTGACTTCCGGGGTCCGGAAGCCCTGCCGCGCCGTACGCGGGGCCTGACAGAACCCTCACCATGCCGCACCGGGCACTGTCGACGCAATTCCCGCCCGCGTGGCGCATGTCACATTCACCGCGCGGGAGTTCTCCGGACAGAAAGCACTCGATGTGATGAAAGGGACGGGGCCCGCTCCGCCAGGAACGGGCCCCGCGCCACAAGTTGACCCTATTGTCCTACTATGACCCGATCAGGGGCTGTTCACGGGTGGATGTCCTCCAGCATCTCCGTGACCAGCGCCGCGATCGGCGACCGCTCCGACCGGGTGAGCGTGATGTGGGCGAAGAGTGGATGCCCCTTCAGCTTCTCCACCACCGCCACCACGCCGTCGTACCGGCCGACCCGGAGGTTGTCCCGCTGCGCCACGTCGTGGGTGAGCACCACCCGCGAGCCCTGGCCGATCCGGGACAGCACCGTCAGCAGGACGTTGCGCTCCAGGGACTGGGCCTCGTCCACGATCACGAAGGCGTCGTGCAGCGAGCGCCCCCGGATGTGGGTCAGCGGCAGCACCTCCAGCATCCCGCGGGAGATGACCTCCTCGATCACGTCCGGGGTGGTGACCGCCGAGAGGGTGTCGAAGACCGCCTGCGCCCAGGGGCCCATCTTCTCCGCCTCGGAGCCCGGCAGGTAGCCGAGTTCCTGGCCGCCGACCGCGTACAGCGGCCGGAAGACCATCACCTTGCGGTGCTGCCTCCGCTCCAGCACCGCCTCCAGCCCCGCACACAGCGCCAGCGCCGACTTCCCGGTGCCCGCCCGGCCGCCCATCGACACGATGCCGATGTCCGGGTCGAGCAGCAGGTCCAGCGCCACCCGCTGTTCGGCGCTGCGCCCGCGCAGCCCGAACGCCTCGCGCTCGCCGCGCACCAGCCGGACCCGCCCGTCACCGGTCACCCGGCCGAGCGCCCTGCCCCGCTCCGAGGTGAGCACCAGTCCGGTGTGCACCGGCAGCTCGTCCGTCCCGTCGACGTCCACCGCGGCGTCGTGGCCGGCCGCGAACAGCGCGTCCACCTGGTCGGCCGCGACGTGCAGCTCGGACATGCCCGTCCAGCCGGAGGTGATCGCCAGCTCGGCCCGGTACTCCTCGGCGAGCAGGCCCACCGAGCTGGCCTTGATCCGCAGCGGGAGGTCCTTGGAGACGACGGTGACGTCGTATCCCTCGGCCTGGAGGTTGCGGGCGACCGCCAGGATCCGGGTGTCCGCCTCGCCCCCACCGGCCCGGTAACCGACCGGCAGTATCGAGACGTCCGAGTGGTTGAGCTCGACCCGGATCGTCCCGCCCAGCTCGCCGACCGGGATCGGCTCGTCGAGCCGGCCGTGGCGGATGCGGTAGTCGTCGAGCAGGCGCAGCGCCTGGCGGGCGAAGTAGCCCAGCTCCGGGTGGTGCCGCTTGGCCTCCAACTCGGTGACGACCACCACCGGAAGGACGACCTCGTGCTCCTCGAAGCGGGTCATGGCGAGCGGGTCCGCCAGGAGCACGCTGGTGTCGAGAACGTACGTGCGCCGGTCTGGTGTCCGGCGGCTCTTGGAACTGACCACTAGGCCTCCAGAGCGGATGACCCTGCGTCATCCGCGGCAAGCCGGCCCCCGCTGCCCCGGTGGCCTCGGGGCCGGACTGACTGGAGTATTCCCAGGCGGGGAGCGGTGCATTCGCACCCCCGGCGAACTGACGGATCATTGCCGGTGAACGTTTGGCCTCGCGCGCGGCCCGGGTAGGCCAGGCCTACGGCGGTCATTCCACCGGATGCACCCCCGGAGCCGCACCGGAGCCGCACCGGGCCGCCCGGGAGGAGCGCCCGACAAGGGGTCAGAGGCCCATCCGCCGGTGCCGCTGCTCGAAGGCGCGCAGCGCGCGCAGGAAGTCGACCTTGCGGAAGGCCGGCCAGTACGCCTCGCAGAAGTAGAACTCGCTGTGGGCGCTCTGCCAGAGCAGGAATCCGGACAGCCGCTGCTCGCCCGAGGTGCGGATGATCAGGTCCGGGTCGGGCTGGTTGGCGGTGTAGAGGTGCTCGGAGATGTGCTCGACGGTCAGGATCTCGGCGAGTTCCTCGATCGGGGTGCCGCGCCCGGCGTGCTCCTGGAGCAGCGAGCGGACGGCGTCGGCGATCTCGTGCCGGCCGCCGTAGCCGACCGCGACGTTGACGGTGATCCCGTCGATCCCGGCGGTCTCCTCGGCGGCGCGCTTGAGCACGTCGGCGGTGTGCTGCGGGAGCAGGTCCAGCGCGCCGACCGGGTTGACCTTCCAGCGACGGGCGGCGGCCAGGCCGGTGACGGCGTCCTCGATGATGCCGAGCAGCGGGACCAGCTCGTCGGCCGGGCGGTCCAGGTTGTCGGTGGAGAGCATCCACAGGGTGACGACCTTGACGTGGGTCTCGTCGCACCAGCCGAGGAACTCGCTGATCTTGTCGGCGCCGCGCTGGTGGCCGTACGCGGTGGAGCCGCCGGTGGCCTTGGCCCAGCGGCGGTTGCCGTCCAGGATCACGCCGATGTGGTGCGGGGTGCGCGCGAGGTGGACCTCGACCCGGCGGCCGTAGAGTCCGTACATCCCGCCCAACAGGGTGCGCAGCCCGGGCGTCCGTTCGGCGACATCGCGCAGACCCATGGTTTTCCCGGCCCCTCCGTGCTCGTTCAGGCTGGTGCGTCACCGCCCCGGCGCAGCCTACTCCGGCGCGCAGGCGCACGGTAAAGCCCCAGGTAGCGGTCTGGTCACGGTCCTGTACGAAGTCTGTCGCGACGGGCGTGTCGCGGCCTGCCGGGCGGCGGGCCCGGCGTGGACACGGAACGGTCTCCGAATCCTTAAGGGAGCCGTAAGCCGGTCGCCCGACGCTTGACGGCCGGTAATGGTCTAGTCCAGCTTTTGACCCGGGGCGGCACGAAACCGGTCCGTCCCCTTCGAGTCACCTGCGGACCCCTCCCCCACACGCGGCCGCCGCGCCCCCCACCGCGGCGGCCGCTCCTTCCCCAGGAGCGTCACCCATGGCCCGTACGCTGAACGAGCCCGCGCACAAGCGCCGGCGCAGCCCCCTCCCGGCCCTCGCGGCCGGCGCCACCGCCCTCGCCCTGGCCGGCGGCGGCCTCGCCCTCTTCGCCGGCGGCGCCGGCGCGGCGGTCGGCAACCTGGTCGCCAACGGCGGCTTCGAGAGCGGACTGGGCGGCTGGTCCTGCACCGGCGGCGCGACCGCGGTGTCCTCACCGGTCCACTCCGGCAACGGCGCGCTGCAGGCCACCCCGGGTGCGGGCGACACCGCCGAGTGCTCCCAGACGATCAGCGTGCTGCCCAACACCAGCTACACGCTCAACGCCTGGGTGCAGGGCCCGTACGTCTACCTCGGCGCACGCGGCACCGGCGGCACCGACCCGTCCACCTGGTCGAACCAGACCGGCTGGAACCAGCTGTCCACCGGCTTCACCACCGGGGCGAACGCCACCAGCGTCACCGTCTACCTGCACGGCTGGTACGGGCAGGGCGCCTACCTCGCCGACGACGTCGCGCTGATCGGCCCGGGCGGCACCTCCACCCCGTCGCCGACGGCCACGCCCACCCAGACGCCGACCCCCACCCCGACGCCGACAGCCACCGCCACCGCCACCGCCACCGCGACGCCCACCCAGACGCCGACGGCCACCGCCACACCGACCACGACCCCGACCACCCCGCCGGCCACCGGCCTGCCCGCCCACGTGGTCACCGGCTACTGGCAGAACTTCGACAACGGCTCGACCCCGCAGCGCCTGAGCGACGTGCAGAACGCGTACGACATCATCGCGGTCTCCTTCGCCGACGCCGTGGCGACCCAGACCGGCGCGATCAGCTTCACCCTGGACCCGGGCCTGTCCAAGGCGCTCGGCGGCTACACCGACGCCCAGTTCCGCGCCGACATCAAGGCCAAGCAGGCGGCCGGCAAGAAGGTCGTCCTCTCCATCGGCGGCCAGAACGGCGCGATCAGCGTCGGCGACGCCACCGCCGGGGCGAACTTCGCCAACAGCGCCTACGCGATCATCAAGGACTACGGCTTCGACGGCATCGACGTCGACCTGGAGAACGGCGTCCAGCCCGGGCCGCTCGGCAACGCGCTGCACGCCCTGCAGGCCAAGGCCGGCCCCGGCTTCGTGCTGACCATGGCGCCCGAGACCATCGGGATGTACAACACCTCCGGCGCCTACTTCCAGCTGGCGCTGAACACCAAGGACATCCTGACCGTCGTCAACACCCAGTTCTACAACTCGGGCGGCATGAACGGCTGCGACGGCAAGGTCTACAACCAGGGCACGATCGACTTCATCACCTCGCAGGTCTGCACCCACATCCAGGGCGGCCTGCGGCCCGACCAGGTCGGCATCGGCGTCCCCGCCTCCAGCCGGGCGGCCGGCGGCGGCTACGTCGACCCGTCGGTGGTGACCAACGCGCTCAACTGCCTGGCCACCGGCAACAACTGCGGCAGCTTCGTGCCGCCGGCCAAGTGGCCCACCATCCGGGGCGCGATGACCTGGTCCACCAACTGGGACGCCAACAACGGCAACGCGTTCTCGAACGCGGTCGGCCCGTTCGTCCACAAGATGCCGTAAACGGCCTCCCTTCGGCGCGCCGCTCCTCGAGGGTGGGGCCCGCGCGCCGACGGCGGGGCCCGCCGTACCGGTTCCGGTACGGCGGGCCCCGTTCCGTCACCGGCTCACCGGGTGAGCAGCGCGGTGAGCGCGCCGAGCAGCAGGAACGGGCCCACCGGGACCTCGAGTCCGCGCCAGGAACGCCGGCGGACCAGCAGGGCCGCGGCCCGCAGGGTGCCCCAGAGACCGGCGAGCACCACCGCGGCGAACAGCCCGCCGATCGCGACCCACCAGCCGTACCAGCCGAGCAGCCCGCCCAGGGCGAGCCCGAGGGGGGAGTCGCCGGGGCCCAACGCGCCGATCTGGACGGCGACTTCGAGCAGCGCCCCGACGGCCAGCGCGACCAGCAGACAGCGCAGCAGCACCCCCGGGCGCCCCTCGGCCAGCGCCGCCACCGCCAGCAGCGCGGCCACCCCGGCCAGCAGCGGCACGGTCAGCCGGTAGGGCAGCCGGCGCACCCGCCCGTCCGTGAAGCCGAGCGCCACGCCGAGCGCGCCCGCCCAGACGAGCGCCGCCGTCTGCGGCCCCTCCGCCGCGTACGCCACCGCGACCGCGACCGCCGCCGCCACCGCCTCCACCGTCCCGGCCCCGGCTCCGAGGCGCCCCCGGCAGCCCGGGCAGCGCCCGGTCGGCGGCAGCAGCCGCCCGATCGTGCGGCCGCACAACGGGCAGGCCTCGCACCAGGGTTCGCCCTCGGGCACGGCGAAGCGGGCGATCAGTCCGCGCAGCAGCGGAGCCAGCAGGAGACCGACCAGTACCGCCCCGGACACGACCGCCACCACCGGTCCACCCCCTCGTCGTCGACGCACCGGGGCCCATCTTCCCGTCCGCGGCGGCCGGGCGGTGTGCTGTCCGTCTCCTTCCGTCCGGGAAACCGGCCGCGTTCCTCGCGTACGCGAGCATTCCGAACATCGGGCCACTGGTTCGGAAGGCCGTTCGAAGTCGGCGCCTGCGGATCCAAGGGCCGCTCCCGGGGCCCGCGAGCCGGGTCCCCGGATGGCCGACGCGGGCCCCGGCCTGCCCCTAAAGTAGGCAGGCATGCAGGTCATCCAGTCCAGCAAGCTCGCCAATGTCTGCTACGACATCCGCGGTCCGGTTCTCGACGAGGCGATGCGGCTGGAGGAACAGGGCCACCGCATCCTCAAGCTCAACACCGGCAACCCGGCCACCTTCGGCTTCGAGGCGCCCCCGGAGATCCTCCAGGACATCCTGCGCAACCTGGCGAACGCGCACGGGTACGGCGACTCCAAGGGGCTGCTCTCGGCCCGCCGCGCGGTCGTCATGCACTACGAGGACCGCGGGCTGCACGGGCTCTCCGTCGACGACGTCTTCCTCGGCAACGGCGTCTCCGAGCTGATCCAGCTGGCCATGACCGCACTGCTGGACGACGGCGACGAGGTGCTCGTCCCGGCGCCGGACTACCCGCTGTGGACGGCCTCGGTCTCGCTGGCCGGCGGCACGGCGGTGCACTACCGCTGCGACGAGCAGGCCGAGTGGTACCCGGACCTCGCCGACATCGAGGCCAGGATCACCGACCGGACCAGGGCCATCGTGGTGATCAACCCGAACAACCCGACCGGCGCGGTATACCCGCGTGAGGTGCTGGAGGGCATCGTCGAGATCGCCCGCCGGCACAAGCTGGTGGTCTACGCGGACGAGATCTACGACAAGATCCTCTACGACGACGCCGAGCACGTCCCGCTGGCCACCCTGGCCCCGGACCTCTTCTGCGTCACCTTCAACGGATTGTCCAAGTCGTACCGGGTCGCGGGCTTCCGCTCCGGCTGGATGGTGCTCTCGGGCGACCGCCAGCCCGCCCGCAGCTACATCGAGGGCCTGACCGTGCTCGCCTCGATGCGGCTGTGCGCCAACATGCCCGCCCAGCACGCGGTGGCCGCCGCGCTCGGCGGACGGCAGTCGATCAAGGACCTGGTGCTGCCCGGCGGCCGGCTGCTCGCCTCGCGCGACGCCGCGCACGAGCTGCTGAACCAGATCCCGGGGGTGAGCTGCGTCAAGCCGAAGGGCGCGCTGTACGCCTTCCCCCGGCTGGACCCGAAGGTCTACAAGATCAGGGACGACGCCCAGATGGTGCTGGACCTGCTGCGCTCCCAGCGCATCCTGCTGGTCCAGGGCACCGGCTTCAACTGGCCCGAACCGGACCACTTCCGGCTGGTCACGCTGCCCCGGCCGGAGGAGATCACCGAAGCGGTGACCCGGATCGGCGACTTCCTCAGCGGCTACACCCAGCCCTGATCCCGCTCCACGGCGGGGAGAACACTACGGCCGGAGTCCCGGCCCGGGTGGTCTCCTTGGTCGGGGAAAGACCACCCGGCGGAACTCCGGCCGTCCCGTCACTCGGTCGGCGCGCGGTTCGTGCCGCGCGCCGACCTCTCGCTCGACTGAGGCTCAGGCTCAGCCGAGTCGCGCGACCAGGCTCCGGTACTCGTCCCACAGCTCCTTCGGGGTGTGGTCGCCGAACAGCTCCAGGTGGGCCGGCACGAGCGCGGCCTCCTGGCGCCAGATGTCGGCGTCCACGGTGAAGAGCAGGGCGAGGTCCTCCTCGGACAGCTTCAGGTCACCCAGGTCGAAGCCGTCGACCTTCGGCAGCACTCCGATCGGGGTCTCGACGCCCTCGGCGGTGCCCTCCAGGCGCTCGACGATCCACTTGAGCACGCGGCTGTTCTCGCCGTAGCCGGGCCAGACGAACTTGCCCTCGGCGTTCTTGCGGAACCAGTTGACGTAGTAGATCTTCGGCAGCTTGGCGGCGTCCGCCTGGGCGCCGACCTTCAGCCAGTGGGCGAAGTAGTCGCCCATGTTGTAGCCGCAGAACGGCAGCATCGCGAACGGGTCGCGGCGCAGCTCGCCGACGGTGCCCTCGGCGGCGGCGGTCTTCTCCGAGGCGATGTTGGCGCCCAGGAAGACGCCGTGCTGCCAGTCGAAGGACTCGGTCACCAGCGGGACGGCGGTGGCGCGGCGGCCGCCGAACAGGATCGCCGAGATCGGCACGCCCGCCGGGTCCTCCCACTCCGGGGCGATGGTCGGGCACTGCGCGGCCGGGACGGCGAAGCGGGCGTTCGGGTGGGCGGCCGGGGTGCCGGACTCCGGGGTCCAGTCGTTGCCGCGCCAGTCGGTGAGGTGCGCCGGGGGCTCCTCGGTGAGACCCTCCCACCACACGTCGCCGTCGTCGGTGAGGGCGACGTTGGTGAAGACGGTGTTGCCCCAGAGGGTGTCGATGGCGTTGGCGTTGGTGTCCACGCCGGTACCGGGAGCGACGCCGAAGAAGCCGGCCTCGGGGTTGATGGCGTACAGGCGGCCGTCCTCGCCGAAGCGCATCCAGGCGATGTCGTCGCCGATGGTCTCGACCTTCCAGCCCGGGATGGTCGGCTGGAGCATGGCCAGGTTGGTCTTGCCGCAGGCCGACGGGAAGGCGGCCGCGACGTACTTGACCTCGCCGGACGGCGGGGTGAGCTTCAGGATCAGCATGTGCTCGGCCAGCCAGCCCTCGTCGCGGGCCATGGTCGAGGCGATGCGCAGCGCGTAGCACTTCTTGCCGAGCAGGGCGTTGCCGCCGTAGCCGGAGCCGAAGGACCAGATCTCCTTGGTCTCCGGGAAGTGCGAGATGTACTTGGTGCTGTTGCACGGCCACGGCACGTCCGCCTGGCCCTCGGCCAGCGGGGCGCCGACGGTGTGCACGGCCTTGACGAACTCCCCGTCCTCGCCGAGCTGGTCGAGCACGGCCTGGCCCATGCGGGTCATCACGCGCATCGACACGGCGACGTAGGCGGAGTCGGTGATCTCGACGCCGTACGCGGCCAGCGGGGAGCCCACGGGGCCCATCGAGAAGGGCACGACGTACATCGTGCGGCCCTTCATCGCGCCGCGGAACAGGCCCTGCTCGCCCTGGAAGAGCTCCCGCATCTCGGCGGGCGCCTTCCAGTTGTTGGTCGGGCCGGCGTCCTTCTCCTGCTCGGAACAGATGAACGTGCGGTCCTCGACGCGCGCCACGTCCGAAGGGTCCGAGGCGGCGTAGTAGGAGTTGGGGCGCTTCTCCTCGTTCAGCTTCTTGAAGGTGCCCTGAGCCACCAGCAGGTCCGCGAGGCGCTGGTACTCCTCGTCGGAACCGTCGCACCACTCGATGCGGTCCGGCTGGGTGAGCTCGGCGATCTCGCTCACCCAAGCGAGCAGCTGCTTGTGGCGGGTGGGCGCGGATGCGCTGAGAGCAGAGATCTCGTACGACACGATCGCTCCGTTTCACGCCGTCTCGTCGAGGAGACGGCGTTGCGGGGGTCTGAGGGTGCTTGCAGCGTAGCTCCGGACCCGAGGCCGGAATGCGGCGTCGAGGCGAAATTGACGCATCTTTTACTACGGAAAGTACGATTACCGGCCAGTAGAAGCTCGCTCACGTCCGGGCCGGAGTGCGCGGGGCCACACTTCAAATACTCCAAAACGTCCAAGAGTGATGATCGCCACTTCCATACGCGCCAGTAACCTACGGTTCCGTAGGTCGCCGGTAGCATGCTGCCCATGACTGCTGCTGTGCTCGCGGAGAGCATTGGGGAGGACCCGGTCGAGCACCGGGAGAGCAAGCCGAAGTGGCGCGGCTGGCTGCACGCCGGGATGTTCCCCGCCACCGTCGCCGCCGGGATCGTGCTGATCTGCCTGGCCGACTCCACTCCGGCCAAGATCGCCTGCGCGATCTACTCGGTCAGCGCCTGGCTGCTGTTCGGGGTCAGCGCGGTGTACCACCGCTTCGACTGGGGCCCGCGCGGGGACGCCGTGCTGCGGCGGCTGGACCACGCGAACATCTTCCTGATCATCGCGGGCACCTACACGCCGTTCACGATCCTGCTGCTCAAGGGCGCCGCCCAGCAGCTGCTGCTCTGGGTCGCCTGGGGCGGGGCGCTCGCCGGAATAGCGTTCCGGGTGTTCTGGGTCGGCGCGCCGCGCTGGCTGTACACACCCGTGTACATCGCGCTGGGCTGGGCCGCCGCGTTCTTCCTGCCGGACTTCCTGCGCACCGGCGGGGTCGCCGTCCTGGTGCTGATGATCGTCGGCGGCGTGCTCTACAGCATCGGCGGCGTGGTGTACGGGCTCAAGCGGCCCAACCCGTCACCGCGCTGGTTCGGCTTCCACGAGGTGTTCCATGCCTTCACCCTCGGCGCCTTCATCGTCCAGTACGTCGGCGTCTCACTGGTGGCGTACAGCGCGGCCGGCTGAACCCGGCGCACTTCGACGGGCGGTCGACCGGTCCACGGACCGGGTGGCCGCCCGTTCGGCCGTCCAGGGCCGCTCGTACGGGGCCCGGCCCTGCGGGCGGCGCGGGGAGGACGGGTGGTCGGCGGTGCCGGACTCCGGCGCGGACGGCAGCTCCGTCAGTTCCGGGGCGGCCTCCGGGCGCACGGCGCGCACCGCGCGGACGGCCGACCCGGCACTCCCCGCAGCCCCGTGCTCCTGGCGGGCGTCCAGCGCCTCCCGGGCCCGGCGGCAGCGATCGCAGTGGGCGGCGTCGGGGATGCCGCGCCGCAGCCGGTGCCCGGCCGGGACCGCCTCCCGGTGCAGCGCGCGCCAACGGCGGCCGACGTAAACCATGACCAACACCGTCTCGATCCCGGCGACCACCAGCACCAGCGGGGCGCCGTTGATCAGATAGGCCGCGACCACGGCCAGCGCGGAACCCACCACCACGGCCGCACCCCACACCTGGGTACTCGCCTGCCTGTCGTCACTGTCGGCCACTTCGGCTCCCCTTTCCCGGCGCCGGGCTCGTGGTCGGCTCCTGCCGCCCCACCCCTTCTCCGCTCTCGGCACGCGTCCGGTCAGCACTGACCGATTGCCACATGGTATCTACCGACAGTCACCCGGCGCCGCCCCGAGGCGGCGAACGACAGATCAACGTTGCGTCAATTCCTCGTGCGGAAGCAGCACTTCCAGGACACGTCACGAAGAGTCATCAGATGGTCACGATGATCCGCGTTGACGGCCACCTCCTTTTGATAGTTACTGTCATTTGACAGCAACTATCACACAAGCCCGTTGGAGGCCGCATGTCCACCGCTCCGCCCACACCCACCACCACCGCTCCCGCCGCCCCCGGCACGGCCGCCGACCCGCGCCGGTGGCTCGCCCTGGTCGCCGTCGCCCTGAGCGTCCTGGTGATCAGCTTCGACATGACGATCCTCAACGTCGCCCTGCCCACCCTGGCCGCACAGCTGCAGGCCGGCACCGGGCAGCAGCAGTGGATCGTCGACGCCTACACGCTGGTCTTCGCCGCCGCGATGCTCCCGGCCGGCCTGCTCGGCGACCGCTACGGCCGCCGCCGCACCCTCACCGCCGGCCTCGCCCTGTTCGGACTCGCCTCCGCCGTCGGGATGCTCACCGACTCCCCCGGCACCCTGATCGCCGCCCGCGCCGCGATGGGTCTGGCCGGGGCGCTCGTGATGCCCATGTCGCTCGCGGTGATACCCGCGATCTTCCCGGCCGCCGAACAGCGCCGGGCCACCGCGATCCTCACCGCCGCCATCGCCGGCGGCGCCCCGCTCGGACCGCTGATCGGAGGCCTGTTGCTCCAGCACTTCTGGTGGGGCTCGGTCTTCGCGGTCAACGTCCCGCTGACCGCGATCGGCATCGTCGCCTGCGTCCTGCTGCTGCCCGAGAGCCGCAACCCCGCCGCGCCCCGGATGGACCTGCCCGGCACCGTCCTCGCCGCCACCGGGCTCGGCGCGCTCACCTACGGCATCATCGAGGGCGCCGACCGCGGCTGGAACGACCCGCTGGTGCTCGCCACCCTGATCGGCTCGGTGCTCCTGCTCACCGCACTGGTGCTGCGCAGCCGCCGCCAGAGCGACCCGATGCTCGACCTCACCCTGCTCGCCGACCCGACCTTCCGCTGGTCCTCGGTCGCCGCCACGCTGATCTCACTCGTCCTGTTCGGCGCCTTCTTCGTCCTACCGCTCTACTTCCAGAGCGTCCTGGGCACCGACGCCCTCGGCTCCGGGCTGCGGCTGATGCCGATGATGCTCGGACTGCTGGCCGCCGCCAGGTTCACCGAACCGCTGGTCACCCGGATCGGCGCCCGCGCGGTGATCACGCTCGGTCTGGCCCTGCTCGGCGCCGCGCTGCTGTTCGGCAGCCGCACCGACGGCTCCGACGGGTACGGGCGGGCCGCGGTCTGGCTCACCGTCCTCGGCGTCGGCATGGGCCTGTCGCTGATCACCGCCCAGTCCTCCGCCCTGATCACCCTGCCGCCCGCCCGGGCCGGGGTCGGCTCCGGACTGCTCCAGACCCTGCGGCAGGTCGGCGGCGCCGTCGGGATCGCCGCCTTCGGCAGCCTGCTCGCCGGGGCCTACCGGGGCGCGCTCGACACCGGCGGACTGTCGGCCGGGGCCGCCCACCGGGCCGGGAAGTCGGTGGTCGCCGCCGACGCCATCGCCCGGGAGACCGGACGGCCGGCGCTCGGCGCGGCAGCGCACACGGCGTACGTGCACGGCATGACGGTCGTGCTGCTGGTCGCCGGGCTGGTCGCGGTCGGCTCGGCGGTACTGGTCGCGGCCCGGATGCCCGCCGCCGAGCCCGCGGGCGCGGCCGAGGCCGGACCCGCCGCCCGGGCAGCCGACGCCGGAGATCCCCGATAATCGGGGACATGACGCCCGAGCAGCCGAACGCGATCCTCCCGGATGCCCCGACCAACCCGGTCCAGGCGCTGCTGGAGGCGCCGCTGTCACTGCGCGAGCGCAAGAAGCTCAAGACCCGGCAGACCGTGCGCCGCGAGGCGTACCGGCTGTTCGTGGAACAGGGCTACGAGAACACCACGGTGGAGCAGATCGCGGCCGCCGCGGAGGTCTCCCCCTCCACGTTCTTCCGGTACTTCGCCACCAAGGAGGACCTCGTCCTCACCGACGAGTACGACCCGGCGATGATCGCCTCCCTGATGGCCCGCCCGGCCGGCGAACCCTTTCTGCGGTCCTGCCGGGAGACCCTCATCGGCCTGATCCGCACCCTGCTCCAGCACGAACGCCAGGAACTGCTGACCCGGATGCGGCTGGTCACCCAGGTCCCCGCGCTGCGCGCCGGACTGTTCCGCATCGGCAACAGCCCGCACGAGCTCTATCTCGACGTCCTCACCCGACGGGCCGGCCTCGACGAACCCACGTACGACATGCGGGTCACCGCCGCCGCCATCGGCGCCGCCACCACCGAGGCCGTGCTCCAGTGGGCCGCGGGCGACGGCCGGGAGGACATCGCCGACCTGGTCGACCGCACCTTCGCGCTGCTGGAGAGCGGGTTCGCCGGGGTGTGAGCGGGTTCTGGTCGGACTGCTCGCTCTGCGCGGAGCGATCGCGGTCCGGGGCCCGGCTCAGCGAGCCGGGCCCCGGTGGGTGTCCGCCGGATCAGCGGATCGCCCGCTTCCGCCGCAGCACCGCGCCCGCACCCACGCCGGCGGCCGCCAGCGCGGTGGCGCCCAGCGCCGCGGCCGCCGTCACGGCCGGGATCGCCGAGTCGTGGTCCGCGGCGGCCTGCGGGGCGGCCTGCGCGGCGGCTCCGGGTCCGGCTTCCGCCGCGGCGTCCAGCCGGTAGCCGCCGCCCCTGCCCTCCCGGTCGTACGTCGAGCCGGGCAGCTTGTCCCCGTACCGCTGGTGCACCAGCTTCTGGTACGCGGCCAGCGACACCCCGCCCGCGCCCACCGAGCGCCGGGCCTCGTCGTCCAGTGGCAGCACCCGGCCGTCGCGCAGCACGTACCAGGCGTTGACCTGCGGTTCCCGGAAGGCCGTACCGCCGCCGTCCGCCGCCTTCGCCGCGTAGTCGCTCTCGTCGCCGCCGGAGGCGATGTTGACGACCCGCCAGGCATCGCCCTGGCGGACCGTCCAGACCGAGGCGGTCTGTCCGTCCGCCGCGACCACCTTGCTCGCCGTGAACTCGACCTTCGCCACCGGGGCACCCGGGGTGCCGGCCACGAACCCGGCGTCCAGGGTGTAGACCGGCACGGTGTCCCCGGCCAGGCGGGGAGCCTCGTCCTGCGCGGCCTTCGCCTCCTCGGCGGCGCCGATCGTCAGCTGCCGGGTCGGTGGCACGCCCTTGCGGGCGAAGAAGTGGCCCACCTTGTCGAGCACCGTCGGGTCCTGGACCGCGCTGTGGGCGCGGGCCAGGTCGGCGGCGGGCACCGGTTCGGGGTCACCCTGGGCGGGGGCGGCGCCCTGGGCGGAGGTGTCGGCATGGCCGGAGGTGTCGGCGTGGGCGGCGAGGTCGGCGTGCGCGGCCTGGGCGGTCACCAGCGCGAGGCCGGCGGCGAGCAGGGCGGTGACGGCGGCCCGACGGGCCTTGCTGAGCTCGGTCATGGTCGTCCTCACGCGCCGATCCGGTACAGGGAGTGGGTCCACGAGAACGTGTCGTTGTTCACGTAGTACCAGTAGTCCGCCCAGTTGTAGCGGTAGTTGGACGGCCACGGGTCGCCCCAGTAGACCCAGTTGTTGCCGGTGTCGTAGCCGTACAGGACGTGCATGTGCCCGCCGCCCGAGCTCCACTGGATGCGCGTCTCGACCGGCCGGTTTGCGTCCACCTCGGACTGCACGGTGCTGTAGCGCAGGTACCCGGTGACGTACGAGCCCGGGTTGATGCCGATCCAGTCCAGCCCGTTCTGCACGTCCGCCAGCGAGGCCTGGCTGTTGGGGCAGCTGGAGTCGATCGAGCGGCCGAACGCGGCGTTGCAGAACTGGTTCTGGCTGTAGCTGTAGCCGAACCAGGTGGCGATGGTGTTGCCGCTCGCCGCCCAGCACCAGTTGGTCTGCTGTTGCTGCTGCATGGTGATGTTGAGCTTCTTGTACGTGCCGGCCAGATCGGCCGTACTGCCGGGCGCTGCCGCCGGACGGACCTGGTGCTGGCCGGCCCGGTCGTGAGCGGTGGTGGGGGCGGCGGTGGCTGCGACCGCGGGGGTGGTCGCCGCGGCGGTGAGCGCCGGACCCAGCACGCCCAGGGCGAGCAGGGCGACCGCGCGGCGCAGCCGTATCCGTGGAACTGGCATGTGGGGATGCCTCCTTGCGCGAATGGAGCGAGGTGCTGCGTGGGGGCGCGGTCCGGATCGCGCCCTGAGCATCGCGCCGTTGTCGGTGGCTGGTCAACGGCCCTGGGCGGGGCCCGATCACGGTGTGAACGGAGCGGCCCGGATGTGAACGGCGCCCGGGAAACCGCAGCGCGAGACGCCCGGACCGGTGACAAACCGCCGCGCGGATGTGAATATTCACGGTCAAAACCCGGTCTGCGCCGGCCCGCGCAGGTCCGCGCAGGTCCGCGCACGCTCGGAACCAGCCAGGAGGCCGCCATCCACCGAAGCGAACCCCCCGACCTCGCCGCCGCCCTGCGCACCGGCCCCTTCCACCTCGCCCTGCGCACCGCCATCACCGCCCGCGGCCTCGCCCTGCACCGCATCCGCCGCCACCTCGCGCTGCGCGGCGTCAACATCGGTCTCACCAGCCTCAGTTACTGGCAGCAGGGTCGACGCCGCCCGGAACGCCCCGAGTCACTGCGCGCCGTCGCCGCCCTCGAAGACGTCCTCGACCTGCCCGAACACTCCCTCACCCGGCTCCTCGGCCCCCGCCGCGCCACCACCACCGTCGGGCCGCCCGTACGCCCGTACCGCGACCTGATCTCCCCGGCCACCGCCGTCGACCACCTGCTCGCCACCCTGGCCAGCCCCCGCGACACCGGCCTGCACACCATCACCCACATCGAACGCGTCCGGATCGGCCCCGACCGCCAAGTCACCCGCCGCGACTCCCAACACGCCCTGCGCGCCCACCGCGACGGCATCGACCGATACCTCGCCCTCTACCAGGGCGACCCGGGCAGCGACATCTCCCTGGTCGGCGTCCGCGCCGAGGAGAACTGCCGCCCCGGTCGCATCCGCCGCGACCACGCCCACCACCTGCTCGCCGCCGAACTCCTCCTCGACCGCCGCCTCCGCGCCGGCGACACCCACCTCCTCGGCTACGGCTTCGACGACGCCCCCTCCCCCGACCCGAGCTGCGAATACGTCCGCGGCTTCAACTCCGGCGCCGGCCAGTACGTCCTCCAGATCACCTTCCACCCCACCGCCCTCCCCGTCCGCTGCCACCGCTTCGCCCTCCACTCCCCCGGCGGAGCCCCCTACGAGACAGAGGAGCTGACCCTCGACGGCCACCGCTGCGTCCACCTGGTGGCAACGGCGGTACGGCCCTGCATCCTGGGGATCCGCTGGGACTGGGAGTGAGGGGGCTGTCAGTGCGACCAGTAGGGGTCGTCGAGGTCAGGGCCGGGCTCGTGCCCGGTCAGCTGTGGGCCGACGGGGGAGGCCCCGTAGTCCCCTGCGGGCTGGTAGCGCACCACGAACGCCTCTGCACTCATGAGCACCTGCTCGGTCGGGACGGTCGGGGAACTGACCACCGACAACGTGAACAGGGTGTCTCCGCGTCCGGAACAGTTCAGGTCCGTGTAGCGCTTCGCCCCGGCCTCCGTGGTGACTTCGGGTCGGCACTCTCCGCCCCAGACCTGCTTCATCCGGTCCAGCAGCACCGGCACCTTCGCCGGAGCCACCTTCGTCCGGACGGAGACCGAGGCCGTAACGCTGGACCGCAGGCTCGGCTCGCCGTCGGCGTGCTCCGGAGCGCGTTCGACGACGTAAACACCCCCGAAGTAGCTCAGCGAGGGGCTGACCGCGCCCATGGCGGTCTGAAGGGTGTCGTCGAGCTGTCCCTTCGCCTCACCCGCACTCCGGATGGAGCCCCGGTCCATCAGTGCCATCGGGCCGTACCCGTTGTAGAACAGCCCGCACCCGGCGGCCAGCACGGCCGCCGCCGCCACGGAACAGCCCAGCGCACGTCGTGGCCGCTTCACCCGCGTCGCCCCTGCAGCTTGACGTCCCCGCTGCCCGTGACGACGGCCGCGATGTTGTCCAGCGAGGGGCCGCCCCGCCCGTTCAGGTACTTGGTGTGCGCGTCGATGGGGTTGCCGCGGCTCCAGTCGTCGACGGTGAAGCGGTTCGCTCCGAAGTGCTTGCTCGACGGATCCCGTCCGTACCAGCGTTCGTCCGGATCGAGGCTGAGCTTCGACGGGGCGTGCGTCACGACATCGTTGTCGGCGGCACCGACCCAGACGTGACCGGGGGGCATCCTGAGGTCGGAGGCCTTGTCCACGCCGACGCCCGGGCTGCCGATGAAGACCACGTCGTCCGGGGCCACGTAGTGCGAGCCCGGCTGGGTGGCGAGCTTGGTGGCCTGGCCGACCAGGTACGAACCGTAGCTGTGCCCGACCGAGGTGACGTGCGGCGGCTGAGTGCCCTCGTGGCTCGCCCGTACCCCGCTCAGGAACTGGGCGTACGCCGGGGCGCCGTCCTTGCCCGCCTTCGTCGACGCGGCCCCGAGGTCCGCCCCCGGCGAGTCGTACCCGAGCCACACGACCGAGGCGACGGAGTGGCCGGCCGGGGCCTTGCCGCTCGCGGCACGGTAGAGGTTCAGCGCGTTCTCCGCCTCGTTGGTACCGTCGTTCGCCCCCGGCCCGAGGCTGTCCATGGTGGTGGTGATCCCCGGCACGTAGGCGGAGATGTCGGTCGCGGTGTCCGGGTTCCCGAACGAGAGGACCGCCCGGCCCTGGCCCTCGTCGCCGAGGCCCAACAGGTAGACCGGCGGGTCGCCCTTGCTGTCGGCGAGGCGGGCGTCGATCGGCCCGTAGAGGACGAGGTTCGCCTTGTCGCTGGAGTCCAGCGGCTGGCCCAGCTTCTGCTTGGCCCTGATGGGCCCCATCACGTCCTCCAGGTGCTTGCGGTTCACCTGGTCCCGGACCTCCGCCGGGATGCCGTCGAGGTTGCCGATCGCCTCCGGGTGGTGACTGATGTACCACTGCTGGCCCTGCGGGCCGAGCCCCTTCCACCAGGAGTTGACTTCGGTGGGGGGCGCGTCCTTGAGGGGCATGCTCCACCGCCACGCCGGGTTGGACGCATTGCCGAACTGGTCCATGTACGCGTCGGCACCGGCCGTCTTCTCGTCCAGGCCCGACTTGTCCTTGGCATGCCCCGCGAACTTGTTGAGCGTGTCGGTCAGGGCGCCGTCGGCCTCGGCCGCGTCGGACAGTGCCTTGGCGATCTGCTTGCTGATCTCGTCGGCGGCCGCCTTCTGCTTGGTCTCCCAGTCGGGAGCCTGGTACGGGTTGGTCGACGCGGGCCAGCTCACGGCGCCGGTGTCGCTGACCCTGAAGCCCTTGCTCTGCGCCTCGGACAGCGCGTTGGTGAGCCTGTCCTGGGCCAGCGTCATGGCGTCGGCGCAGTCGCGCATCTCCTTGCCGATGAGGCCGAGCTCCGTCGTCGCCGCGCTCATCTTGCTGGTCAGGCCGTCCAGCACCGGGAGCGCGGCATCGGCCGTGGGTCCGGTCCACTGGGAGCCGTGGACCCGGTCCGTGGTCCCGCTCTTCCAGTCCGTGGCATGCTGCGACATCGCCTTGGCCAGCGTGTCGTACGCTCCCGCCGCCGTGTAGAGGTCCGCCAACTTGGCGTTCCGCAGGCTTGCGATGTCCATCCCCGGCCCCCCGTGCGCCTTGTGTCCCCCACGACACTCACAGCTACCATAGCGTCCGCAGCCGACACGGAAGCCAGGGGGAAGCCATGGGACAGGATCCCGGATTCACGGTCAAACCAGGCGAGTTGACCGCTGCCGGGAACAACGCGCTGACGGTCGCCGGGAAGGTCCCCGACGAGACCGCGAAGCTGGCGGAGCCCAGCGCCACGGCCGCCGGGAGCCTGGCCGGGTGGCAGAGCGGGGCGGCGCTGACGGGGTGCAGCAGCGCGTGGAAGACCCTGCTGGACGGGCTCTCCACCGACATGAAGACGGCCGGGGCCAACCTGATCACCTGTGCGCAGGGCTACCAGAACGCCGACCACCTGCCGCCGCCCGGCGCGGCGCCGGTCTCCGACCCCTTCGAGACGAAGGTGGTCGGGGTGACCGGCGGCCACCTGACCAGGGATGCCTAACTCTCTGACGGCGCTTGGAAGTCCAGCACCAGGCAGTCCTCCACCGGCCGGTAGCCGATCTGCTGGTAGATGGAGTTGCTGGTCGGGTTGTCGAGGTCGGTGTAGAGCAGCACCTCCTCCGCGCCCAGACCGAGGACGTGGGCGGAGGCGGCGGCGGTCACTGCGCTGGCGTACCCGCGGCCGCGGAGGTCGGCGGGGGTGTAGACGGGGCCGATGCGGGACATCCCGGCGAGCACCGGGCTGCTGCCGGCCAGGGCGACGGGGGTGCCGGCGTCCTCCCAGAGGTGGAGGCCGCCGGACGCGATCCTGTCGTCCACCGCCCGTGCCACGTCGTGGGCTTGGACCTTGACTTCGAGCAGGAACTCCTGCCACCACCGGATCGCCAGTGCCCGGTCAGCAGGGCCGGCGAGCCGGTGGCGGCCGGCCGGCGGGCGCGGCGGGCCGGCCAACTCGCCGAGCCGGTAGAGCCGTTCCTCGACCCGAACGGACTGTCCGGCACCGGTGGCGGCCGTCCAGGCCTCGGCGAAGGCCCGGACCTGTTCCGTTCCCCCGCCGACCCCGGTGACCTCGGTGAACCCGGCCCCGGCCGCTGCCAGCCGGACCGCCAGTTCGACGGCCGCCGCCTGCGGCATGGCGGAGAGCCTGGGGGCGAACGGCGGCGTCTGGAGGAAGGCGCCCCCGACCGGGCCGTCCGGCTCGGCCTGCCACCAGCCGAAGACCGGCGGGCGCTCCCCGAACACGTCGAGCCCGGCCTCGGCGAGCCGGTGGGCGATGGTGATCAGGACGGTGTTCTCGGCGGGGCGGGCGGCCAGGAAGGCGTCCGCCCGACTGCGGAAGTCGTCGAGCGAAGTGCTGAGGGTCCACGTCATGACCCATCCTCGCCCCGCTCGATGCACGCCCGCCAACGGTTATTCGAGTACGACCCCCAGCCGCGCGCCGAGCGCGGCGGGATCGGTGGTCGGCGCCTCGCAGGCGAAGTGCCGGCAGACGTACGCGGCGGGCGCACCGCCGACCAGCGGCCGGTCCGCCAGCAGCGGCACCTCGGCGGCGGCCTCCCCCGGTGCGCCGACCGCGAGCACCGCCCCGGACGCGTGCCAGCAGCGCGGCCCGGCGCAGCGCCGCGGTGGCCGGGCGTCGGCGGGGCCGACGACCGCGATCTCGCGCGGCCCGTCCTGCAGCGCCTCGGCGACGGCGAGGCCCCAGCCGATGAACCGCGGGGCCCGCCCGGCCAGTGCGCCGACGATGCCGAGGGCGCGTTCGGCGGCCGTGCGGTGCCGGTCGGAGCCGGTGTACGCGGCGTAGCCGAGCAGGGCTCCGGCGGCGGCGGTCCAGCCGGAGGGGGTGGCGTTGTCGGTCGGGTCCTGGGGGCGGCGGATGAGCTCCTCGGCGTCGTCGGCGGTGTCGTAGAGCGCGCCGGAGGCCTCGTCGGTGAAGTGCTTGAGCACGGTGTCGAGCAGGCCGCCCGCCAGCTGGAGCCACTCCGCCTCGCCGGTGACGGCGTACAGCGCGAGGAAGCCCTCGGCGGTGTCCGCGTAGTCCTCCAGGACGCCGGCGTTGGTGCCGGGCCGGCCGTCCCGGGAGGTGCGCAGCAGCCGACCGTCGGGGGTGAGGTGGACGGCGAGCAGCAGGTCGGCGGCGCGTTCGGCGGCCTCGACGAGGTCGGGGCGGTCGAGCAGGGCGCCGGTCTCGGCGAGCGCGGCGATGGCGAGGCCGTTCCAGGCGGCGACCACCTTGTCGTCCCGGGCGGGGGCTGGCCGGGACGCCCGCGCCTCGAACATCCGCCGCCGGATCTCCTCGTACTCGGCGAAGTCCTCCGGGTCGGCCAGGAGTTGGAGTACGGAGGTGCCGTGCTCGAAGGTGCCGTCGGCGGTGACGGTGAACAGCCGGGCGGCGGTGGCCGCGTCGGCGGGGCCGAGCAGGTCGACCAACTGCCCCGGCTCCCAGACGTAGTAGGCGCCCTCGGCGGAGGCGCCGGTCTCCTCGTCCAGGCTGTCGGCGTCCAGGGCGGAGGCGAACGCCCCCTCGGGCGTGCGGAGTTCGCTCAGCAGGAAGTCGGCCGTGGACAGCGCGACCCGACGGGCGAGTTCGGAGCCGGTGGCCCGCCACAGGTGCAGGTAGACCCGCAGCAGCAGGGCGTTGTCGTACAGCATCTTCTCGAAGTGCGGCACCACCCAGTCGGCGTCCACCGCGTACCGGGCGAAGCCGCCGCCGAGCTGGTCGTGGATGCCGCCGCGGGCCATCGCCTCGCCGGTGCGGACGGCCATCTCCAGCGCAGCCTCCGAACCGGTCCGGGCGTGGTGGCGCAGCAGGAACTCGATGACCATGGCCGGCGGGAACTTGGGTGCCCCGCCGAAGCCGCCGCGGGTCTGGTCGAACTCCCGGCTGAGCGCGACCAGCGCCTGGTGCAGGTCGGCGTCGCCCGGCGGGTGGTGGGCGCCGGCGGAGTAGACGGCGGCCCGCTCGGCCAGGTCGGCCCGGATCCGCCCGGCGACCTCCCCGACCTCCTGCCGGCGGTCCCGCCAGGCCGCGTCCACGCCCTCCAGCACCTGCCGGAAGGACGGCATCCCGTGCCGGGGCTGCGGCGGGAAGTAGGTGCCGAAGTAGAACGGCTCCTTGTCGGGCGTGAGGAAGACCGTCATCGGCCAACCGCCCTGTCCGGTCGCGGCCTGCACGGCCTCCATGTACACCGCGTCGACGTCCGGCCGCTCCTCCCGGTCCACCTTGACCGCGACGAACCGCTCGTTCAGGTACCCGGCGAGCCCCGCGTCCTCGAAGCTCTCGTGCGCCATCACGTGACACCAGTGACAAGCGGCGTACCCGACGCTCAGCAGCACCGGCACCCCCCGCCGCTCGGCCTCCTCGAAGGCCTCCGGCCCCCACGGCCACCAGTCGACCGGATTCTCGGCATGCTGCAGCAGGTACGGCGAGGTCGCGTCCGCGAGACGGTTCGGCATGCCCCCCATCCTCGCGCATCCGTCCCCACGGACGCGTCAGGCCCGGCCCCGCACCTCGCCGAGTCCGCCTGGGCCGGCCCCCACGAACGGAGGCGGGAGCCGGCCGGGGCGGGTCACTCCTTCGGGGTTTCCGGCTCCTCCGTGAAGTCGACCTTCTTGAACTGCCGGTTCATCGACTTGGCCAGGAACCACGTCGCCACGCCGAGGGCGGCGAAGACGACGAAGCCGAGGAGACCGGGGGTGACCTTGGCGTCGTCGACGGCGAGGTCAGCGGCGAGGTGGATGAGGTTCACGGGGGCACTCATATCTCTATGGTGGCCCGGCTCACGCCGAGCCGGACCGTCGGGGGTGGGTCAGTCGCGCGCGGCGGCCTCTGCCGCCAGGGTGGGGGTGCGCAGTCCGGCGAACAGGTCGTCCTCCGGGAGGTCCACGTCAATCAGGGTACGGGCGAGCTCGTAGTCCTCGGTGGGCCAGACCTCGCGCTGGACCTCCAGCGGGACGCGGAACCACGGGCCGTCCGGGTCGATCTGGGTGGCGTGGGCGATCAGCGCCCGGTCGCGGGTCTCGAACCAGTCGCCGCAGCGGACCCGGGTGGTGATCGCGCGCTCCTCGCGGCCGCTCTTCTCCCAGCCGGCGATCCACTCGCCGTACGGGGAGTCGTGGCCGTGCTCGGTGAGGTACTGGTGCAGCGCGCGGATGCGGCCCATCGGGAAGCCGTGGTTGTAGTAGAGCTTGAGCGGCTGCCAGGGCTCGCCGGCCTCGGGGTAGGCGTCCGGGTCGCCAGCGGCGTCGAAGGCCAGCATGGTGATCTTGTGGGTCATGATGTGGTCCGGGTGCGGGTAGCCGCCGTTCTCGTCGTAGGTCGTGATGACCTGCGGCTTGAACTCGCGGATCAGCCGGACCAGCGGCTCGGCCGCCTGCTTGACGTCCTCCAGGGCGAAGCAGCCCTCGGGCAGCGGGGGCAGCGGGTCGCCCTCCGGCAGGCCGGAGTCGACGAAGCCCAGCCAGGCCTGCTTGACGCCGAGGATCGCCCGCGCCTCGTCCATCTCCTTGCGGCGCACCTCGTGGATGTTCTCCTCGATGTACGGGTCCCCCTGGAGCTTGGGGTTGAGAACCGACCCGCGCTCGCCCCCCGTGCAGGTGGCCACGAGCACGTCCACACCCTGCTCGACGTACATGGCCATGGTGGCCGCGCCCTTGCTGGACTCGTCGTCCGGGTGGGCGTGCACCGCCATCAGTCGCAACTGCTCAGTCAACGCCTTGCGTTCCTTCCACATCATCGGGCGTTCCGCGAAGTCGGGTCTGCCCACCGTACGAACCGCTCACTTCGGGACCGCGTCGCCGCAAGGCCGGCCTGCGGCCGGTCTCCGGCGCGGCCGATCTCCGCCCCCGCCGGACCGGCCGCGGGCGAGCCCCTCCTATAGTGACGGACTGGAGGACCGTCGCATTCCCCTGCACCGCCCGCGCGGCCCCTCCCTAGGAGAGGACGGAGTCCGATGACGGCACAGAGCACCGCCACGCAGTTGCCCGAAGGGCGCTACGGCCGGCGCGGCGACGGCGAGTCGGACCGCCGCCTGAAGGTGGTCGGCGCGGTCTGCGGCGTGCTCGGGCTGGGGCTGATCGCCTGGCTGGGCGGCTCCTACCTGCTGCGCGAGTCCAAGATCAACGGCTCGGTGCCGACCTTCCAGGTGCTCTCCGACTCCGAGGTGCAGCTGCACCTGTCGGTGAGCAAGAGCGACGGTACGGCCGGCACCTGCACGGTCCGCTCGCAGAGCGACGACCACGCGGTGGTCGGGGTGGCCGACTTCCCGGTCCCGGCGGCCGGGTCGAGCTACGACGCCACCGTCACCCTGCGCACCACCGCCCGCGGCACCACGGCCGAGCTGTTGGGCTGCACCCCGGCGAAGTAGCCGGCGAGCGGACGGAACGCGCCCGGGCACGCGGACGGACGCGCCCGGCACGCGGGCGGGGACACGCGCGGGACATGCGCCGGACGCGGGCGGAAAGTGGGCCCCGAACGGCCAGGGGACGCATACTCCCCCGACGGAACGGGCATCCGTAGGAAGTCCCGCACCCGGTTGCTGTACACCGTGGCGCAACGCCACCGTCAATGCCACGACAACGCCTCTCCCGCTTGTCGGCAGGACTTGTTAGGCTCGTGGTTTCGCCCCTTCCGCACCGGATGGTACGGGAGCGGGCGTTGCTTTGTAGTTACGACCGATATCACCGACGACCCTGCTGACGACTGACTCCCTCAGCACAGCCCCCAGCACCTACGAGGAGCACCTGTGACCCAGACCAGTGAGAACGTGACCTGGCTCACTCAGGCCGGCTACGACCAGCTCAAGGCCGAGCTGGATCACCTGACCGGGCCCTGGCGCATCGAGATCGCCCAGAAGATCGAGGCGGCGCGCGAGGAGGGTGACCTCAAGGAGAACGCCGGCTACCACGCGGCGAAGGAAGAGCAGGGCAAGTACGAGCTGCGCATCCGCCAGCTGACCCAGCTGCTGGAGCGCGCCAAGGTCGGCGAAGCCCCGGCCGACTCCGGCGTGGTGGCCCCGGGCATGGTCGTGACGGTCGCCTTCGACGGCGACGAGGACGACCTCATGGAGTTCCTGCTCGCCTCGCGCGAGGTGGCGGGCGCCGACGACCTGGACGTCTACTCGCCGCAGTCGCCGCTGGGCCGCGCGATCGACGGCAAGAAGATCGGCGACGAGGCCACCTACGAGCTGCCGAACGGCAAGCCGGCCATGGTGAAGATCGTCAAGGTCGTGCCGCACGCCGGCTGACCCGGCCCGCGAACACCGCCGAGGGCGGTCGCGCAGTCCCGCAGAGGACTCCGCGACCGCCCTCGGGCGTTCCCCGACAGTGACGTTTCACCCCACGGCCGAGCGGTACTTGCGCACCGACAGCCAGGAGAACACCGCCGTGATCACCAGCGACCACAGCACCGACACCAGCGCCGCGTGCTGCATCGGCCAGGTGTTGTCCACCGGCCCGACCTGGTTGCCGAAGAGGTCCCGGCAGGCCTGCACCGTCGCGCTGAACGGGTTCCAGTACGCGACGCCCTGCAGCCAGCCCGGCATCGAGCTGACCGGTACGAAGGCGTTGGACACGAAGGTCAGCGGGAAGAGCCAGATCAGCCCGGCCGAGGTGGCCGCCTCGGGGCTGCGCACCGACAGCCCGATCAGCGCACCGATCCAGGAGAAGGCGTAACCGAGCAGGAGCAGCAGGCCGAAGGCGCCGAGCGCACTGAGCACCCCGTCGTGCACCCGCCAGCCGACCGCCAGCGCGACCAGCGCCAGCACGACCACGGTGAACGCGGTCTGGCACAGGTCCGCGAGGGTGCGCCCGACCAGCACCGCCGAGCGGGCCATCGGCAGCGAGCGGAAGCGGTCCACCAGCCCCTTGGTCATGTCCTCCGCGATGCCGGCCGAGGCGCCGGCGGTGGCGAAGGTGACGGTCTGGGCGAAGATGCCGGCCATCAGGAACTGGATGTACGTGTCGGAACTGGAGTTCGCCCCGGGGATCTTGATCGCCCCGCCCATGACGTACGAGAACAGCAGCACGAACATGACCGGCTGCATGAGCCCGAACACCACGATCTCGGGGATCCTGGACATCCGGCGGAGATTGCGCTTGGCGACGACCCAGGAGTCGTGAAGGGTCGCGGACAGGCCCCGGCGGGGGGTCGGCACCGCCCCGCCGACGGCGTGCTCGGTGGCCGTTCCGGTGCTCATCTCAGTGCTCCGTTCCGGCCGTGACGGCCTGCTGCTGGTCCGGTCCCCGACCGCCGTCGCCGTCCGTGCCGCCCGCGCCGCCCGCGCCGGCGCGCCGCCGCCGACCAACTGCGCGAACGCGGCCGCCAGCTCACCGACCTGGCCCCCGCGCTCCCGCCGCACGACACCCCGCTGCTGCGCGCCGTCCGAACCCAGCTGACCGCCCTA
>NZ_JPRF03000040.1 GCF_001188955.3 Kitasatospora aureofaciens
ACCCACCACCCACTCCCCCGCCCCACCCCACACACCCACCACCCACCCGACACCGGCCCCCACCCCGATCCCGGCCACCACACACGAACACACCCACCCCCAGCCACCACAACACCCCACCGCGCGAAGACACGCCCAGACAACCCCCACCACCCACCCCCACCACCACCACCCACAGCGCCAGGGCCTGTCTTCAAACTCCCGTCGTCCGCCCGCAGGGCGGGCGGGGCGGCGTTGGGGTGCGCGCATCGCAAGGCGGAGGAGGGAGCCACTGCGGTGGGGGCACCTCCCGCCCGAAGGCTGGGGGCCATCGGGCGAGCGACGACAACGCGGCGAGGTGCGTGCCCCAACGCCGCCCCGCAGACGCGAGTTGAAGACAGGCCCTAGCGGCCCCCTTGGGCCGGGCGGCAGCCGCCGCCCGCGGAGGGGCACAGCCGGGCCCGGGGCGAACCGGACGGCGAGCCGGACGGCGCGAGCGGGCCGGGAAAGGCGTACTGGACGAAGGTGGCCCTGCGGCCGGCGCCGAAGTCCGCCACCCGCTGGTGCACCGGCCCGTAGAGGTGGTCGTCGTCGTCCTCCATCACCACCGTCCCCGCGTCGCCGGGGAAGACGGCGAAGAAGGACCGCCCCATCCAGGCCGACCAGTGCCCGCGGGTGAGGTCGCCGAGCGGTCCGGAGGAGACGGTCGACCCGCCGCCGTCCGCGCCGTGGCTGATCCCGGCCAGGCACACCTGCAGGCCGTCCCCCAGCCAGACCACGGCCGCGCGGGTGCGGTGGCGGTCGTCGCTGTCGAGCACGATCATGTCGGTGCGGGTGGGGACCGGACAACTGCTCTCGTACGCACCGGGTTCGGACAGCTCGTCCACGATCCACTGCGCCGAGGGCGGGGCGGGCTCGGACAGCACCGCCCCGTTCACCGTCGACACCGGCCGCGGCCGGCTCCCGGTGACCGTCGCGTCCGCACCGCCGCCCTGCCCCGTGCAGGCCGCCGCCCCCAGCACCAGCACCACCACCACCGCCGCCGCCGTGCCGCCCGCGCGCCGTGCCGTCCGCCCCATCACGCCTCCCCGCCTCCACGTCCCCCCGCATGATGCCCACCGGGGCGGGCCGGGAGTGCAACAGCCTTGTACCGAAGAGGCGTCGGGGGCCGGGTGGCCGGTGTCAGTGCAGGTAGGACTGCGGGCCCAGGCGCCCCCACAGCACGAAGGCGGCCAGCAGCACGTAGAGCGCGTCGACCGCCACCAGTGCGTACTCCCGGCGCCGCACGCGCACCGCCGCGGCGCCGCCCATCAGCAGCACCAGGCCGAGCGCGGCCAGCGGCACGAGGACCCGCGCGATGCCGAGTACGGCGGGCAGGACGAGACCGGCGGCGGCCAGCACCTCGAGGGCGCCGATCGCCTTCACCCCGCCGGCACCGAAGTCCTCGACCCAGCGCCCGCTGCGGCCGGCGGCGGCGATCCGCTCCTTGGGCACGAGCACCTTGAAGGCGCCGCCGAGCAGGTAGGCGGCGGCCAGTAGGGCGGTGACGATCCACAGTGCGAGGTCCACGGCGTTTCTCCTTACGGGCAAGGGGGGTTGCGCGGGCGGGGTCCGAAGGACGAGGGCCGGGCACGCCCGCCCCGCGTCCTCCTCGGTACCTTGTCTGCTGCTGCCCTCTGAGACAGGGCAGCCCGCCCGCCTGTGACAGGCGGGCCGGTGTGACGCGCGCCACCCGCTGGGGCGGCGCCGGAAGGGACGGGGCTCCATGGCGGGATCGGCGGGATCGGCGGACGTGGCGCAGGCGGCGCAGGCGGCCGGGTACCGGCCGCTGCTGTTCTCCATCGCCTACGGCATGACGGGTTCGGTCGGCGACGCCGAGGACCTCGTCCAGGACACCTTCCTCAACCTGGCCCGCGCCGAGCAGGCGGGCACCACCGTCACCAACCTGAAGGCCTACCTGACCACTTCGGTCACCCGCCTGGGCATCAACCACCTCGGCTCGGCGCGGGTGCGACGCGAGACCTACGTCGGCGAGTGGCTACCCGAACCGGTCGTCGCCTTCGCCGAGCGCCCCGGCGACACCCCCGCCGAACACGCCGAGCTCGCCGACTCGCTGTCCATGGCGTTCCTGGTGATGCTGGAGGCCCTCTCCCCCGTGGAACGCGCGGTGTTCCTGCTACGCGAGGCCTTCGGCTACGGCTACCCCCAGCTCGCGCAGCTGACCGGCAAGTCCGAGGCGAACTGCCGTCAGATCCTCACCCGCGCCAGGAAACACCTCGCGGCGACCACCGGCGACACCCCGCCACCACCCCCGGCCCGACGCGCGCAGGGCGACGAACTGGCCCGCCGCTTCTTCGAAGTGGCCGCCGGCGGCGACCCGCAGGAACTGCTCGGCATGCTCGCCCCCGACGTCGTCCTGCACGGCGACGGCGGCGGCAAGGCCCGCGCGATCGGCCGCCGCGTCACCACCCCCCTGCCGGTCGCCAAGCTCATCGTCAGCGCCGTACGCCGCACCACCGAACTCGGCGCCCGCCTGGTGCCCGCCCGCGTCAACGGCCACCCGGGCATGGTCGCCTACGACGCCCAGGGCCGGGTACTCAACGTACTCGCGCTCGACATCACCCAGGACGGCACCGTGCGCGAGATCCACGCCGTAGCCAACCCGGACAAACTCGCCCACCTGGGCGAGGTCTCCGACCTCGGCCTACGCACACCCCGAAAGCGGCGGCAGCGATAGGCGCACGCATCCCGAACCGGTGAACCGGCCGGCCCCGCGGCCCGGGGACGGCCCCGGACAGGGACAGGCCGTCACCGACACCAGGCCAGGTGATGCCGCCCCCGCTCGAACCGGGGACGGCACCACCACGAGCCACGAAGACGCGGCGCCCGGCCCACCCACCCTTACCGCCGGTGACGCGTCCCCCGCCGTCACAAGAACCCCCTCATACGTCCGCCCCGCCCCCCGCGCCCTCCTCGCCACCACCGCCGACACCCTCGCCCCGCCCCTCGCCAACCTCCCGACAACCCCGCCAACCCCCCGCCAGACGGCACCGCCGAACCCGACCCGCACCACACACATCACCGGCTTCCCAGCCCCGGACCAGCCCCGCGGCCCGCAACCCCCAGAGCAGGCACAGGGCGTACTCCCCTAGACTCCCCGTCTTGATCAACCGCACGCCGAACGGGGAGTCCAGCATGAGCGTCCGTCATCTCCACGCCGCCGCAAGCGTCATAGGGCGCCGCAACGCCCTGCGCTACCTGGCGATCGGCGCCGGGTCCGCCCTGGTCGCCGCCTGCTCCAGCAGCACCGCCACGAAGAGCGCGGGCAGCGCGGGCGGCGCCGACGGCGGCCAGGCCGCTCCCCCGACCGCCACCGCCACCACCACGGCCACCACCACGGCCACCACGGCCACCACGGCCGCCACGGGCGCCCCCACCGGGGCGGCGAAGCCCACCGTCGCCGACCGCGCCTTCGACGCCTTCGTGCGCGGCAGCTGGAACCTGCGCTCCACCAACTCGCGCGGCGAGCCCATGGCCGGCAAGGTCGACGTCCAGACCGACGGCGGCGGCAACGGCGGCTGGACGATCACCTGGGACGGTGCGAGCGGCAAGGCGGCCACCTGGCGCGGTTCCTTCCTGCTGCGCGGCGGCCACCTGTCGCTGACCCTGGCCGACGGCCCCGAGAAGCTGACCCACGAGCGCGCCCCCGAGGCCCTCGACGTCCCCGCGACGGTGGGCGCCGGCCTCCAACTCACCCTGCCCTGGCAGCCGCCCGGCTCCTCCGACAGCAGGAGCGAGAACCTCGCGGTCACCTACGACGGCACCACGCTGACCGTCGTCCACACCGCCGGCAGCAGCAGGACCACCCACACCTGCACCCGCGCCTGAGCCCCCCCCCCCCCCCCGGCGCCGCCCCCGCGTCACCCGACGGTACGGGAGGCGCTGCCCAGGGCCTCCAGGTTCCAGGTGATGACCCGCCGGGGGTGGACGCGGATGATGTCGTTGCTGAAGCGCCCGGGCGCCACCGGCGGCACATCGACGCTCAGCACCTCGGCCCGCCCCCTGATCTCCACGCCGCGCCCCCACCCGGGCGCGATCGGGTCGTCGGCGGGGGCCATGTCGTCCACCAGCACGCAGACGCCGGGACGGGCCTGGGCGTTGCGGTACTTCTGGCTGCGGGCCATCGCGGGCCCGCCGATGTCGATGGTGCCGTCGTCGTTGAGCCGGAAACCCACCGGGCGGACCTGCGGAGCGCCGTCGGGACCGGTGGTGGCCAGCCGGGCCAGCAGCTGCGCGGCGAGGTACCGGCGTTCTTTGTCGGTGAAGATCACGCACCCGACGCTACGAGCTCAAGTGGCCTTGAGGTCAAGCCCGCTGTCGCCATGGCGGCCCTCGCCCGCTCCGGGGCCGGCAACCGCAACCGGCCGTCACCCTGCGGCCACGGGCAGGCATTCGGCGAGCAGGGCGAGGACGTCGTGCCAGGCGCGCCGGGCGTGCCGCGGGTGGTGGGCGACACCGGGCACGACGCTCTGGTCGACGGGCGGGTGGTGGAAGGCGTGCCGGGCGCCCCCGTAGACGGTCAGGCGCCAGTCGACGCCGGCGTCCTGCAGTTCGGCGGTGAAGGCGTCCCGCTGGGCGGCGGACATGATCGGGTCCTCGGACCCGACGCCCGCCCACACCGGGCAGCGAATGTTCGCCGCCTCGCCGGGACGGCCGGTGGTCAGGGCGTTGACCGTGCCGATCGCCTTCAGGTCCGCCGCGGCGCGGCCGAGTTCGAGGACGACGGCGCCGCCGGTGCCGTAGCCGATGGCGGCGATACGCCCGGGATCGGTGCGCGGCTGGGCGCGCAGGACCTCGAGTGCGGCGTGGCCGATGCCGCGCAGCCGCTCGGGATCGGCGATCAGCGGCAGGCAGCGCTCCAGCATCTCCTGGGGGTCGGTGAACCAGCGCCCGCCGTGGAGGTCGAAGGCCAGTGCGACGTAGCCGAGTTCGGCGAGGGCGTCGGCCCGGCGGCGCTGGAAGTCGTTCAGGCCGGTGCCCTCGGGCCCGATCAGGACGGCGGGCCGGCGGCCGGTGCCGGCGGGCAGGGCGAGGTGCCCGACCATGGTGAGGCCGTCGGCGGGGTACTCGACCGTACGGGTGGTGACGGTTTCCATGGCTTCGGACCGTAGTGGCGGGCGGGAGCGGCGGGGGGCGGTCTTCGCCGTCGGCAGAGCGGCGCGGGTTCGGGAACACCCGCCGGATCAGAAGACGAAGTAGCTGGCCCCGAAGGTCCTGGCGGACTGGCCGGGTTCCACCTCCGCGGTCACCGGGCCCTGGCAGTTCGCGGCGGCGTGCACCAGGACCATGGTGTTCGTGTGGTTGTGGATGGTGACCGGCGAGGAGGCCGGGTAGCAGCCGCGCGGGGGGTTGTGGCGGGGGACGCCGTTGACCACCAGCAGTCCGCTCGCCGCCCCGGCGGGTGCGGCGAGCGCGAACGTCCCGGCGGCGGCCAGCATGAAGGCACCGATGATCTGACGGCGCATGGCTTCCCTCCCTCTTCGGCGCGGCACCGCCACGGACGCGGCCGTGCCTGTGCGCAGGATCGTGTCGGCGCCGGGGCGGATACCGCAATCCCTCGAACTGGCGACGGCAGAAGATGAGTTGAGCGCCGCCGCCAGGACGGGGAACCCGGTGGCCGCCCGGCCGCTGGCACGGATACGTTCGATGGCACGGCCCACCAGTGCTTCACGCATCCGCGGCTCGCCGCGCTCTACAAGCCGCTCGGCCGCAGGACCCCCATGGAGTAGTCCTCCCGGGCGGGCCCGCGGCGGCGCGGGAAGTCGGCCGGGCCGACTTCCCGCGCTCTCGCGCGCCAGGGCAGACGGCGGCTCGTTTCCCGGCTCCCCGTCGATCGTTGAGCGTTGCACAAACGAATGCGCGGAGCCTCCACGGAAAGCCACCCCCTTGCCCGTTCCTTCCCGGCGCGCGGCGACGGCCACAGCCGCCCCCGCGTCCCTGCTCCTGCCCCTCGCGCCGGCCACCGCGAGCCCTGCAGTTCACCACCGTCCTCATGGAGCACGCCGTGGGCGAGCTGCACCCGGACGTGCTGCGCAGCAGGGAGTTCCGCACCGCCGTCGACGCGTTCGTGGACGCCGTCAGCCTGCACAACGACATCGTGTCCTACGACCGGGAGGTCGAGGAGGGCACCATCGGCAACAACGGCGTGGAGGTCGCCCGCCGGGCCCTCGGCGTGAGCCGGCGCGAGGCCACCGCCCTGATCGACGGCCTGCTCACCGCCCGGGTCGACACCCTCGCCCACGCCCCGGCCGCCGTGCCGCCCGGGGCGGCCGGGTTCACCCGGTCGCTGCAGGAGGCGCTCGCGGGCTCCTACCTGTGGCACGAAGTGACCGGCCGCTTCGGCCCTTGCGGGGCCGCGGCCGTCGGGAAGCCCCGGGGCCTGGGCACGTCCGCGGGCTACGCCTTCTGCTGATGCCGGGGCGTTGCGGGAGCGGCCTCGACGCCGACGGCTCTTTTCCGCCGCTTCTGGCGGGTCGTCAGACCGCCGGGGGCGCCGCGCTCGATCATGGGCGCACCGGCGCGGCCGCGGGGCCCGCGCACAACCGGCCCTTCCTTGGAGCACACGATATGAAGATCTCCGTCCGTGGTGGCTCGCTGGCCGCCGCGACCTCGCTGCTGGCCGTCGTCCCGCTGCTGACCGGCGCCTGGGCTCCGGCCCGAGCGGGCCTGGCCGCGCCCGTCAGCTCCACCGCGCCCGTCAGCTCCGCCGCGCCGGTCACCGACGCCACGTGCGTGCTGAACGCCCACGGCGTGTTCGCCAACGCCGTCGGCGCCGGCGGTATCGACCTGCCCCTGCCCGACACCCTGGCCATGACCGGCACCCTCTCGTGCGTGGACGCCTTCGGCGCGCCCCTGGCCACCGGCACGTTCGAGCGCACGGTCACCATGCCGGCCGCCGAGTGCACCGGCGACGAACACGGCGACACCTCCACGACCACCGTCCACTGGGCCGACCTGAGCACCTCCACCCTCCGGTTCACGAGGACGGACGTGGTGAAGGTCAACGGCACCGCCTCGCTGGTCGTCTCCGGCGCCGTCACCGCCGACAGCGCGCGCTTCGCGGGCGACGCCCTCAGCGCGGTGGGCACCAGCTCCGGCGCCGGCTGCGGCACCCCGGCCGGCGAGACGACGCTGGACTCCACCCTCGTGCTGCGCCTGACCCACTGACCGGCACGAACCCCTCCCCCGTTAAGGAAGACCCGAGATGCCACAGCCGCGCACCGCACCGCAGCCGGCCCCGGCCGACACCGCCACCACCGCCACCGCCCCGAAGGCCCGTATCTACGCGATGCTCGACACCGACGGCGACGGCGTCGCCTCCCGCCACGACTACTTCGTGCGCATCGAGCGGGCACGCCAGGCCACCGGGCGCAGCCACGACGACCCCCTGGTGGTCGCCGCCCTCACCGCGGGAGAGCGGGCCTGGGCGGCGATGGACGCCAACGGCGACGGCGTGATGACCTACGAGGAGTACGCGGCCTGGGTGGACGCCGACAAGTTCGACAACGTGTGCCGCTACGCCCTGGGGGCCCTGTTCGACCTCGCCGACGCCGATCAGGACGGCGCGCTGGACCGTTCGCAGTTCACGGCGCTGCGCCAGGCCCTGGGCAACCGGGCCGGCAACGCCGACGCGGCGTTCGACGCCCTGGACGGCGACGGCGACGGGCGCGTCGGCCGCGTCGAGTACCTGGCCTCGATCCGCGCGTTCGTCACGGGCGACGGCTCGCCCATGGGCGAGGCCCTGTACTGATCTGTGCCGGTTCCCCTGCCGGACCAGCCGCGCGTGCGGGCCGTCACCCTGCTACCAGGTGGTGACGGCGCCGCCCGCAAGCGCCTGCCGTCCGTGCGTCACCGTGCCACCGCCCCCGGGCGGGGTGGCCGCCCGGAGGATCGGGCCGTTCGGGTGGGACCGCGCGCCGCTACCGCGGGCGGGCGCCGCCGCGAGGCGGGGGCCTTGTGCCTGCTGCCGATCGCCCCGTCCGCCGGCGCCGCGCCCTCCGCCCACCTCCCGCTCCCACAGATCGTGCGGGCCTGGCTGGTCCGCTTCCGGGCCGAGGATGCGGCGAAGTCCCTTCGCGTACACGTACACGGCCAACGGGCAGTACCGGAGCACCCAGTCGTGGAAGCCGCCCGTTGTACGTCAACGAGCCCGTCGTGCAGCGGGCGCACCCCCCTACTACTTTTCGCGTTCCCCGTGAGAACGAGACGGTGGCGGTGGACACCGTGCCCCGCGCCGTCACCACGCCGCTGGGCTGCCGGTGCCCCTGTGCGAGTCGGCCCCGGTCGGCGGGCCGTCGGGTACAGTCGCGGGTCATCGGATCCGGTCGCCGGTTCGTTTCGGGCCTGCGGGGAAGACCAGGGGGTCACAGCAGATGGTGAACCAGCCCGAACTCGTCCTGCTCACCGGCGCGGCCGGGCGGATCGGCACCTGCCTGCGGGAGTTGCTGCCCGCGTACGGGTACCGGCTGCGCTGCTTCGACCGGCTGCCGGTGCCCGGCGAGCCGCAGGCGGTGACCGCCGGCCTTCAGGATGCCGGCGCGCTGGCGGCGGCGATGGAGGGCGTCGACGCCGTGGTGCACCTGGCGGGGATTGCGGGTGAGGCGCCGTTCGCCGACATCCTGGCCGCCAACATCGACGGCACCTACCGGCTCTTCGACGCGGCCCGGGCGGCGGGGGTGCGCCGGATCGTCTACGCCAGCAGCAACCACGCGGTGGGCTTCACCGAGCGTCCCGCCGGCGGTGCCGTCGTGCCGGTGGACACCCCGCAGCGGCCCGACACCTTCTACGGGCTGTCCAAGTGCTTCGGTGAGAACCTGGCCTCGCTGTACGCCGACCGGCACGGCATCGACACGGTGTCGCTGCGGATCGGCTCCTTCGCCGAGCGGCCGCGTGGCATCCGGGCGCTGGGCACCTGGCTGAGCCCGGGCGACTGCGCCCGCCTCGTGCACGCGGCGCTCGCCGGCCCGGTGGCGGGCCATGCCGTGGTGTACGGCATCTCCGCCAACTCCCGCGCCTGGTGGGACCTTTCGTCGGCCCGGGCACTGGGCTACCAGCCGCAGGACGACGCCGAGGTCTACGCGCAGGAGCTGCTCGCCGAGCTGGGCGAACTGCCCGCCGACGACCCGGAGTACCGCTACCTGGGCGGCCGCTTCACCCGCTGAGCCGACGGGGTCGGCGGGGCCGGCGGGGCCGGCACCTCGGGCTCGGCCCGTTCACGACCGCCACCGCCTTCCCGGCCGCGGCGCCGTCGGCTCCCGCCTGCGGGTCGTGGCGCTCGACCCGGCTCCCGCGGCGGCCGGCGCGAGGAGCGCCGTGCGCGGCGTCGTCGTCAACGAGGGCCCCGACGCCACGGCCGATCCGATCACGATGACGATCGGGATGCCCCGTGGGAACTACACCGCCCAGCCGTTGTCCCCCGCGAACCGCGGGCCCGGCATGGCCGGGCACAGCGTCACCTGCACCGTCCCCGCGGGTCTGGAGCCCGGCGGGGGCGCCGCGGCGCTGGTCCCGGCGGCGGGCGAGAACGGGATCGCGCCCGGCACCCGGCTGAGCGGCGGCCGGGGCGCGGTGTGCGGCCCGCACGACGCGACGGGCTCCAGCGCGCCGTTCGTGATCACGGTGAGCCGACCAGTCCTGCGCTCGCGGCCGCCCGGGCGAGCGACGGTGTTCGGCCGCCGTGCCCGGTCCTGGGAGGTCCCTTCTTCAGGGCATCAGGAGGTGGACGGCGGCCTTCAGGCGTTCGAGGTAGAACTCGCGCGTCGCGGCCTGGTGCTTGAGGCCGATCGATGCGCTGATCATCGTCTGCGCCCGGGACGTGGCCGTCGCCTGTCCCGACTCCACCGCGATCGCATCGGTGATCAGTTCCTCGAAACGTCGTGGGGCGGTCAGGGCGAGCTCGCCGAGGAGGTCGGGGTTGTCCTCGATGAGCACGGCGACATCGCGCGCCAGCGGGCCGACGTAGCGGCCCGCCCATTGGTCGAAGGCTTCGACGAGGCGCTCGGCAAGCGGACGGCCGGCATCGGCCAGGACGTGTTCGACCGCTGCGATGTCGCGCTCCAGCGCCTGGGCCGCCGCAGCGCGGAACAGGGCCTGCTTCGAGGAGAAGAGGAAGTAGAGCCCCGGGCGGGAGATGTGCGCAGCCCGCGCCACTTCCTCCATCGAGGTCCTGCGGTAGCCGAATCGGGCGAAGGTGGCCAGAGCGGAGTCCAGGACCGCGGTGCGGCGGTCGGTCTCGGTGGTCGGCGACGCCGGGGGGCCGGCTTCGGGGCTGCTCATGGGGCGAGCATAGGAGCGGGGATCCAGCCAAACAAGTCCCACTGTACAAGTTCTGTCGAGTGTGTATAGCTTTGCCGGCATGACGGCTCGCGCACCCCTGTCCACGTCCTTCACCGCCTCCAGCACGGCGCAGGAGGTGGTGCGGGGTGTCGACCTCACAGACGTGCGCGCGGTCGTGACGGGGGCCTCTTCCGGGATCGGCGTGGAGACGGCTCGCGCGTTGGCCGCGGCCGGGGCGCAGGTGACGCTCGCCGTGCGCAACACGGCCGCGGGCGACGCCGTCGCCGCGTCCATCGAGAACTCGACCGCGGGGGGCCGCCCCCGTGTCATGCGGCTGGACCTCGCCGACCGGGCCGCCGTCGCCGCGTTCGTCGACGCGTGGAGCGGCCCGCTCCACCTGCTGGTCAACAACGCGGGTGTGGTCACCGGCGGCCTCGAACGCACCCGTGAGGGCTGGGAGTTGCAGTTCGCGACGAACCACCTGGGCCACCTCGCACTGGCCGTCGGCCTGCACCGGGCCCTGGCCCTGGGAGCGCGCGAGCGCGACGGGGCACGGATCGTCTCGGTCAGCTCGACGGCGCACATGCGTTCCGGCGTCGACTTCGACGACCTCCACTTCGAGCGGCGCGGCTACGACCCGCAGATCGCCTACGCCCGGTCGAAGACGGCGAACTGCCTGTTCGCCGTCGAGGCGACCCGCCGGTGGGCGGGCGAGGGCATCGTCGCCAACGCGGTGAACCCCGGCGGCGTCGCGACGGGCCTGCAGCGCAACTTCACCGCCCGGCAGAGGCAGTCACTCGACGAGGCCGAGGCCGCCGGAGTGTTCACGTACAAGAGCGTCCAGCAGGGCGCCGCCACCACGATGGTCGCGGCCGTGGCCCCGCAGTTCGCCCACTCCGGAGGCCACTACCTCGACGACTCGCAGGAGGCCTACACCGTGCCGAACGACGCCGACCTCGCGCAGCACCCACACGGCGTCAAGGAATGGGCACTCGACCCCGCGATCGCCGAGCGCCTGTGGACGGTCTCGACCGCCCTGCTCGGAATCTGACCTCCGGCGCCACGCCACCCCAGCGCCCGGGGCGGGCCGCTCAGCGCCTCGTCCCGTACCTGCTCAGGACCACGCCGCCGGGGAACGTCCGCGTCTGCAGCAGGTCCAGGTCCACCCGGCTGTCCAGCGCGGTGAAGAACGGCGTGCCGGCGCCCACCAGGACCGGATGGACGGCGATCACGTACTCGTCGATCAGCCCGGCGCGCATGGCCGCCCCGGCGAGCGTGGCGCCGCCGATGTTCATCGGGGCGCCGTCCCCGGCCTTGAGCCGGGTGATCTCTGCGATCGCGTCACCGGTGACCAGGCGGGCGTTCCAGCCGACCTCGTCGATCGTCGAGGAGAACACCACCTTCGGCGTGTCCCGCCAGTTCCGCGCGAACTCGATCTCCGCCGCGGTGGCGCCGGGCTGCCGGTCGCCGGTCGGCCAGTAGGAGCTCATCGTCTCCCACAGCTTGCGCCCGTACAGCGACAGGCCGCTCGCCTTCTCCTGCTCCAGCCACCACTGGAACAGCTCGCGACTCGGCGGACCGCTCCAGCCGATGTCGTCGCCGGGCGCGGCGATGTAGCCGTCCAGGGTCAGGTTCATGCCGTAGATCAGTTTCCGCATGGCCCAGCCTTCCGTGCACCGGTGCCCGGCTCCCGACCGCGCCCTGGTGAGGAAATACCACGGGCTCGGCACCGGCCACGGGTGACAGGGCCGCAAGGCGGCCGAGGACACCCAGGGCACGCAGGTGTCGGCAGGGTCCGCCCAGCCGGGGTTGCCGGCCGTGGAGAAGGACCGGCAGGGCGCGGCCGGTGAGGGTCCCGGTGACGCGGGTGCCCCCGGGACCGGCGCCATGGGGCGCGCGAGTTCGCCGACGGCAACGAAACGGGCGCCGAACAGGCCGCCGCGCTGTCGGGAGGACACGTCGAAGTCACCACCGCCACCGGGCTTCCACGGACCCGTCCCTCGTCCAGGCGGCAGGTGGCACCGGCCCGGGCGTCGACCAGGCGGATGCGGCAGACCGGTGTCCTCACGGGGCGCGACCGCCCGTCAGGGTTGTCCCCGGGCACATCGGCACGGCCGTCAACATCCGCCGACCGGCGCCCACGACACCACCACCACGACAGATCGCCGCCCCACCCGCATCCACGCACTCCGCACCCACCACGGCATCGCGACAGCGACAGTGACAGCGACCTGAGCCCGACCTGGACCACATCCCTCGCCGGCAGAGTCCACCCGCCGACTTCCCGCACCCGCCCCGACGACCACTTTCGGCCAGTACGTGTGTCGGCCCCGCACGGCGAGCGATCGTTCGACTACGGTCCATCACGAACCGACCCACCGACCGAGGCGGTAAGCCATGACTGCGGCACCCCGTATCGACGTCTCCACCACCCTCAGCGCCAAGGGCGCGGACCTCACCCCCGAGGAAGTCGCCGAGCTGGCGGCGGGCCTCTCCCGGAACGTCCTGTTCACCACCGAGATCGGCGCCCCCGGCGGCCGGGTGCCCGACACGACCTGGCCGCTGCCCGGCGGCGAGGCGGCCGTCTACTACGGCAACGGCCGCACCCGCCTGGAGAGGCCGTTCCTGTTCGCCGACGGCTTCAACTACGGCAAGAGCGACCTGCCCGCCCTCTTCGCCCACTTCAACACCCCCTACGAGGAAGACCGGCCGGGCTTCTTCGACCAGCTCCTCGCCCGCGGCCACGACATCGTCCTGATCGGCTTCGACGAGCGCCACGCCCGCATCCAGCACAACGCCCGGGCCGCGACCGCCGCGATCCAGCAGGCCTGTGCCGAACGCACCGGCACCGAGCCGCTGACCGTCGGCGGAGTGAGCATGGGCGGCATCGTCACCCGCTACGCGCTCGCCAAACTGGAGAACGAGGGCGTCGACCACGAGACCGGCACCTACCTGTCCTGGGACTCCCCCCACAACGGCGCCTGGATCCCGCTGATCCTCCAGCAGATGGCGTACTTCTTCGAAAAGCTCACCCCCGCCGAGCCCGGCCGGCCCGGCCAGGCCGACCTGATCCGCAGCCCCGCCGCCCAGCAGCTGCTGTGGGCATGGGTGCCGGACGCCAAGTACTCCGGCGAGGTCGCCACCGCCAGCCGGCTGCGCACCGAGTTCGTGCGCGAGCTCGCCGACCTCGGCAACTTCCCGCGTCGCCCGCGCCTGCTGGGCGTCGCCAACGGCCGCGGCGACGGCACCGGCCGCCCGCTACCGCCCGGCGAGGTCGCCTTCGACTGGCAGGCCCTGGTCGCCAGCGCCACCGCCCGCTTCCAGCCCGACCGGGGCACCGAGCAGCGCATCGGCGGCATGCACGCCGGCCTGGAGCTGCGCCGCTCCACCACCAGCGAGGTCCCCGCCCTGGACGGGGTGCCCGGCGGCACCCTGGACTCCTTCGGCAAGGTCGCGGACGCGATCAAGGCGAAGATCAGCGAGGAGTACCGCAGCGGCGCCTTCGTCCCCGCGGTCAGCGCCTCCGCCGTCACGTACGACCCCATCGCCTGGGACGTCGACCCCCACCTGAACCTCCGCTCCCAGTCCCCCGACCGCTTCCACCTGCACGAGGTCGCCTTCGACACCGACAACACCGAGCACAGCCACGTCTCCGGCGTCCTCGTCGAGTGGATCCTCCAGCGCCTGTCCTGAGCCTTCGGCGCCGGGAGTGGGACGTCGGCCGGTCCGACGTCCCACTCCCGGCACCACGTTCACAGCGGCCCGGGCGCGCAAGGGTTCGGTCCGGCGGACCGGGGTTCAGATCTTCCCGGAGAAGGTGTCGCACTGGGCGAGGTCGCCGCTGCGGTAGCCGGTGGTGAACCAGGCCTTGCGCTGGTCGGAGGAGCCGTGGGTCCAGGCCTCGGGGTTGATCCTGCCGGTGGCCTGCTTCTGGATCCGGTCGTCGCCGACGGCCGCGGCCGCGTCCAGGCCCTGGGCGATGTCCTGGTCGGTCAGGGCGGCGATCAGGGGACGACCGGTGGAGGCCTGCGCGGTGGTGGTGGCGTGGTGGGCCCACACCCCTGCGTAGCAGTCGGCCTGCAGCTCCAGGCGCACCGAGGCGCTGTTGGCGCCCTGCCGGTCGCTACCGACCTTCTGCATCGTGCCCAGCAGGGTCTGCAGGTGGTGGCCGTACTCGTGGGCGACGACGTAGGACTCGGCGAACGGGCCGCCCTTGGCGCCGAAGCGGGTGGACAACTCGTCGAAGAAGCCGAGGTCGAAGTAGGCCTTCTGGTCGCCGGGGCAGTAGAACGGGCCCACCGCCGAGGTCGCCGGGCCGCAGGCGGTGGAGACCCGGTCGGTGAACAGCACCGTCTGGGCGGGCTTGTAGGCCGTCTTGGTGCGGCGCGGCAGCTCGGTGCCCCAGAACTCCTGGAGGCTGTTGGTGACGGCCGTGATCCGGCAGTCCTGGCGCACGTTGGCATCCGCGCCCTTCTTGCAGGACTGTTGCACCTGGCCGTCGGTACGCGCCCCGGAGGACGTGCCCGCGCCGCCGGAGGACAGGCCCATCAACTGGGGGTCGACTCCCAGGACGACCGCCAGCAGCACCGCGAGCAGGCCCACCGCCCCGCCCCCGATGGCGACCTTCCCGCCCGGGATGCCACGCCGGTCGTCCACCTGCGAGGTGTCCAGGTCTCCCTGGTCGTCGAACTGCATGCCCCTGCCTGCCCGTTTCCTGTTGTTCCGTCGGAGTGCTGGTCTGTCGGTCTGTCGGTCTGTCGGTCTGTCGAATGTGTCGAAGTGTCGAAATGTCGATTTTGCCTGTGTGTCGCTTCGTCGCTTTGGTGGCGTTTCGTGCCGCCTGCGGCCCTCCCAGCCTACGGGCAGTGGGCCCTGACACGCCGCAGCCGCAGCGTCACAGCGGGCAGCCCCGCGGGCCTGCCGGATGCGCCCTACGCGCCCGCGGCCAGCACCTCGCACTCCAACTGCAGCTCCCCCACCACCGGTCGCAGCACCCGCTTGCAGCCGCTGCGCGCACCGCCACCTCGTGGCGCTGCCAGCAGGCGGCGAACTCCTCTTCCGTGACGCGGAGTTCGGCCAGCAGCTCGGCGGCGCGCCGGCCCCCGGGGCGAGCCGCGTGGGCGGCGCGCAGGCTCGCCACATGGGCGCGGGCCAACACCTCGTGGTCCTCGGGTGGGAACAGCGCACGGCTCGCCAGATCGGTGAACCAGCGCAGCAGCAGGTTGCGCCCCCGGGCGGCTGCGCGGCGAGGTCCCCGAACACGGCGGCGGCCATCGCGTTCTGCGCCATCACATCCCACAGGTCGGAGACCACCTGGGCGGGCGCATCGTGCAGGCGGGCGGTACAGGATCAGCAGCAGCCCCGGGGCGCAGCGCGGGTGAGCGGGCCGTGCCGACGCGGCGGCTCGTGCCCGGCCAGGTGGTACAGGTGGTCCAGCTCGTTCTCGCTCAGCCGCAGAGCCCGGGCCGGCGCAGCCAGCAGCTGCGGCGAGGGCTGCGGGCCGCGCCGCTGCTCCAGCCGCGCGTGGTAGTCCACCGACGGCCCGGCCAGCTGCGCCACCTCCTCCCGGCGCAGCCCGGGGGTGCGGCGCCGGTTCCGGGGAGTCCCAGGGCGAGGGAGGCGGCGGCCGGGGCCAGGTAGATCAGGGGGAAGGGGATGTGGGCGTACGCGCCGGCACGGGCGACGGTGATCACGGCGCCGAGGAAGTAGAGGCGGCGTCGGCGGGCGTCAGGCGGGCGCGGGAGCGGGAGCGGCTGAGGAAGTCGGCGATGACCTAACGGTCAATCATGTTTCCCGGCATGGCTCCACCCGGGGCGCGGTAGCCAGGGACCGCCGCTCCCCGGCCGGTGGCCGTGGTCTAGGGTCGTCCACCGTGTCCGATACCCCGTCACACCCGTCGTCCCCGTCCTCGTCGTCCCCTGCCTCGTCGGCCGCGTCGTCCGCGTCCGCGCATCTGAGCGCCACCGCGGAGGCCTACGACGCCGTGGCCGTTCGCTACGCCGACCACGTCAAGGACGGCCTGGCCCACCTGCCGCTGGACCGCTCCTTCGTCACCGCCTTCGCCGACCTCGTGCGCGCCGCAGGTCCCGCCCTGGTGGCCGACCTGGGCTGCGGCCCCGGCTACCTGACCGCCGCCCTGCGGAAGGAGGGCCTGGACGCCTTCGGCATCGACCTGTCGCCCGCCCTAATCGCCATCGCCCGCCGGACGTACCCGGGCGTTCGCTTCGAGGTCGGCTCGATGGCCGCCCTGGAGACGGCCGACGGCGCGCTGGGCGGCGTGGTGTCCTGGTACTCGCTCATCCACACCCCGCCCGAGCAACTTCCCTCCTACCTCGCCGAGTTCCGCCGCGTCCTGGCCCCGGGTGGCTACGCCCTGCTGGGCTTCTTCGAGTCCGAGGGCGCCCCGGTCACCCCCTTCGACCACAAGGTGACCACCGCCTACCGCTGGCCCCTCGACACCCTCGCCGCGCTCGCCGCCGAGGCCGGCTTCACCGAGACCGCCCGCATGCTGCGCTGCCCCGGCGACGGCGAACGCTTTCGCCGCGGCCATCTCATCCTCCGCGCCGCCGAGTAGTGCTTTGTTGGGTCGGGGCTGCTCTTGGCCTGGGTGTTGGCTGGTGGCACGTTGGGCATGCCAGGCGACCAGGAGGTGTTGGCGGGCTCCGACAGCCTGATAGAGGGTCATGCCCGAGCAGACACTTCGGGGCGGCTCCGGGCCAGGGCCATTGAAGAGACGGGCGGCGGTGACGAGGGCGACGTGGCCATGCCGGCCCGTCCAGGAGCGGCCTTCGAAGTGGTTCAGGCCCAGGGCGGTCTTCAGCTCGCGGTAGTCGTGCTCGATCCGCCACCGGATCTTCGCCGGTCAGACGGTCGCGTGAACCGTGCCGCCGGGTGGCCGTGCGGGGCGCCGCCATCCTCGGGAACGCGGTGTCGTCGATCACCCAGGCTTGCGACGTGAGCGCCTGCACAACCAGGTCCCCGATGCGGGCGCGGACCTCCTCCAGGGCCCAGGTCGAGATGGTGATGAACTGCTGCAGGCGCTGGTGGTCAATGCCGAGGAGATGCGTGCCCACGGGTCGTGTCCCGTGAAGTGGTGTGGTCGTACGTCAACGGTCATAAATTCGGCGGAAGTGCCGCACAGCACCTTCGCGTTGGTGTCGACGGTGAAGTCGGGCGTGGTGCGGGTCCGGTCCCCCAGGAAACGACAGGCCGCGATCCGGCCCGGACGGATGCGGGAAAAAACTTCGCGCCGACGTTGAACCGTTCCCCGGCGGGACTCGTGTGGAAGGTGCCCGGGCGAACACCGCCCGGATCGCCAAACACCCACGATCCAGGGGGAGTTCGCCATGCCGAAGTTCGCCACGCCCATGTTCGCCGCGCCCCGGTTCACCGCGCGCCGGATGCTCGCCGCCACCGGCGTCGCCGTGCTCGCGCTCGCCGCCGGCGCCTGCGGGCCGGACACGGCCGACGGTTCCGGCGGGAGCGCGGCCACGTCCGCCGCCGTCCCTCCGGCCGCGGCCGCCACGTCGTCAGCCCCGGCCACCGGCGGCACCGGCGGGGTCCGGCTCGTGGCCGTGAAGTCGGCCACGCTCGGGCCGGTCGTCACCGACGCCGCCGGCCGGACCCTGTACCGCTTCGACAAGGACACCGCCAAGCCGTCCGCGAGCACCTGCGTCGACGCCTGCGCCGCGAAGTGGCCGCCGCTCACCGCCCAGGACGCGGTCCAGGTCACCGGAGTGGACTCCGCCCTGGTCGGCAGTGTGGCCCGGCCGGACGGCACGAAGCAGGTGACCCTCAACGGCTGGCCGCTCTACCGCTTCGCCGGGGACACCGCGGCGGGGCAGACCAACGGGCAGGGTGTCGGCGGCACGTGGTTCGCGAGCACGCCCGAGGGGAAGAAGGCGCCGGGCACCGCCGGGCAGGCCGCGTCGCCGACCGTCGCGCAGAGCGGCGGCTACTCCGGAGGTTACTGACCTGCTGTGCACGGCGGCGAGGCGGCCGGCGCCGCCTTGCCCGTGCGGGGACCCGTCGCCCAGACTGTCGCGGTGCACCGGAACCGCGATCACCACTGGTCGGGGGGCGTCGCCCTCCCGGTCGGCGTCCTGCTCTGCCTCGTCCTGGGGCTGTCGCTGTTGGCGCTCCGGTTCCGGCCAGGCGGGCCGGAACAGGCGTCCGCGTTCGTCGACATCACCGCGGTGGCGGCCACCGCGCCCGCGCCGTCGGCCGTCGGCCCGGACGCCTCCGGCGGCTCGTACGCGCAGAACTGCGGACGCAACCAGGAGGGCCACCGCAACGCGGACAACGTGGTGGTCTCCCCCGGGACGGTGGGCGGCGCCCACCACGTGCACGACTACGTCGGCAACCTCTCCACGGACGCGGACTCCACCGACGACAGCCTCGCCGCGGCCCCGACCACCTGCACCGACGGCGACCGCTCGACGTTCTACTGGCCGGTGCTGCGCCGTACCGACCGCGTTGCCCCGGCGCCGAGCACCGCCGTGGCGGCCTCCGACGACCCGCACGACGCCCCCGGCGAGATCCTCGCTCCCGAGCGGGTCTCCATCGAGTATCTCGGCAATCCGTGGTCGAAGGTCGTGCCGATGCCGCGCTTCCTCCGGCTCCTGGAAGGCGACCCGACCGCCGCCACCGACGGCGGCGTCGAGGCCGGCGCCCGCTGGGGCTGTACGGGATTCGCCGACCGCACGACCACCGACCGCTACCCGCTCTGCCCCGCCGGCAGCCTGCTCACCCGCACCCTGGACTTCCCCAGCTGCTGGGACGGGCGCGGCACGGACAGCCCGGGCCACCGCTCCCACGTGCGGTTCCCGTCCGCCGGCGGCCTCTGCCCGCACAGCACCTTCGCGATCCCGCACCTGCGGGTGACCGTCGGCTACCGCCCTCCCCCGCCCCGGGCCTTCGCCCTGGACGCCTTCCCCGAGCAGCGGCACAGCCCGCTCACCGACCACGCCGTGTACATCGGCCTGATGACCGACCGGCAGATGGCCTCCGTGGTGGCCTGCCTGAACGAGAACCGCACCTGTCGGGAATCCGGTTGAACCGGACGGCCGCCGCGCACGTGCTGGACGTGGTACCCGACGACGGAGGAATGGCGGATGGCGAGGACACGACCGGGCGGGCCGCAGGACGCCGCCGACGAGGCACTGATCCGAACGCTCTACGAGCAGCACGGCGGGGCACTGCTCGCCTACGCCGTCCGGCTCACCGGTGACCGCGCGGCGGCCGAGGACGCCGTGCAGGAGACGCTGATCCGGGCCTGGCGCAATCCCGAGGCGCTGACCGAGGCCCGGGGATCGGTGCGCGGCTGGCTGCTGACCGTGGAGCGCAACCTGATCACCGACCGGTTCCGGGCCCGGGCCGCACGACCGGCCGAGGTGGCGGAGGTCTCCGAGGCGACGGCCACCGTGCCGGTCGAACGCGACCACGCCGAGGGCGTGGTGGAGACGCTGGTGATGTCGCAGGCGCTGGACCGCCTCTCGCCCGAACACCGTGACGTGCTGCGCTCGATCTACTTCCAGCGGCTGTCGGTCACCGAGGCCGCGGAGCAACTCGGCATACCCGCCGGGACGGTCAAGTCCCGCGCGCACTACGCGCTCCGGGCGCTCCGGCGCTCGTACACCGACAGGACGGGGACGTGGCAGGAGGTGTCGGTGTGACCAGGGACGACGCGGGTACGGGCGGCATGGGCACGGAAGACGTGAACACGAACGGTACGGGCGCGGACGGCACGGGCGCCGAGGGTACGGGCCCGGTGCCGCCCGAGCGGATCGCCGAACTCGTCGGCGCCCACGTGCTGGGTGTGCTGGATCCGGACGAGTCGGCGGCGGTCGAAGGGCACCTGGCCGACTGCCCCGCTTGCCGACAGGAGGTGGCCGAGTTGCGGGAGCTGGAGACCGTCCTGGGCGAGGTGCCGCCCGAGCTGCTGGTGGACGGCCCGCCCACGGGCGGTGACCTGCTGCTGCAGCGCACCCTGCGGCAGGCACGGGCGGAACGCGGAGCGTCGCTGGTCCGGCGCCGGACCCGGATCGGCATGGTCGCGGCCGTCGCGGCGGCGGCGGCGCTGGTCCTCGGGATCGCGGTGGGCCGCGGTACGGTCACCGCACCGCCGGTGGCCGCCGGCCCAGCCCCGACCGCAGCGCCGACCGCGACCGTCACCCCGCCGCCGGCCGGGACCAGGACCGGCTCCGTGACGGATCCGGCCACCGGTGCCCGCATGACGCTGACGATGACCCCGGCCATGGGCTGGGTGCGGGTGAACGCTGCGGTCACCGGAATCCCGGCCGGCCAGCGCTGCCACCTGGTGGTCAACGCCAGGGGCGGGGCGACGGCGGACGCGGGCAGCTGGCTGGTCTCCGCTGTCGGCGCCAAGTCCGGGACCACGCTGGACGGTTCGGCGATCGTCTCGCCGGACGACGTGGTCTCCGTGTCGGTCGTCAACGAGTCCGGGCAGACCTTCGTGACGGTCCCGGTGTAGGGCCCCGCCGCCCGCCGGACCCGAGGTCCGGCGGGCGGGGCAGGCCCCGGCGCCACCCCCGGCGCCCCGCCACCTCCCCGGCCGGGCCGGGCGCCGTTACGCGACGCCGTCCTGCCACCACCAGAAGCCCGAGCCGTAGTTGCCGTGCTCGACCCGGCTGTCCACGTGCTGCCACGAGACGGTGTAGGTCTCCAGGCCGGAGAAGCCGCAGGTCTCGGCGATCCGGTAGACGGAGAGCGTCGACAGGCCGGAGACGGCGATGTCGGCGGCGACCCCGTCGGTGTGCATGGAGTTCGACGCCCCGCCGACCTGGGCGTTGTACGAGGTGCTGCGGAAGCCGGAGTTGACGGTGATCGCGTGGCCGCCGGCCTTCTTCCGCAGCGCCTCCAGCTTGTACATGGTGCGGCGCACGTTCTCCTGCACCTCGCCGGAGCCGACGTTGCCGCCGCCGAAGCCCGAGCCGTCGTGGCTGGTGAACTCCGACCAGTCGAAGTGGGCCGTGGAACCGTCCGACTTCTCCAGCGAGTTGAGCACGCCGAAGGTCTGCGGTCCGGCGACGCCGTCGGCGCTCAGCCCGTACGCGGCCTGGAACCGGCGCACGGCGGCGGCGGTGCCGGGCCCGAAGGAGCCGTCCACCGCCACGTAGGTCTGCGAGGCGGAGTCGGCGGCCCAGCCCGCGACGCGGATCTGCAGCTCGGCGACGGCGGCACCGGAGGAGCCCTGGCCGAGCGGGCCGGACCACCCGTAGGCCGCCGCGGGCCCGGCCAGGCCGACCTCGGCGACCGCGGCGAGCCCGGCCGCGGCCACGACCCCGGTGCCGTAGCGCAGGATTGAACGGCGGTCGAGGGAAGATCTGTTCATGTCCTGATCCTTCGAGGAGTTCGAACGGGTCGGGTACGGTGCATGATCAGCGGTGCCGGCTCCACGGTGCCCGTTCGGCCCGCCGGAGTGCGGCCCGCCGCCCCCGGGAGGAGTTCGGCGCGGCGCTCGGCGACTTCGCGGTGCAGGGTGTCACGGACGGCGCGCACGGCGGGGTGGGTGACGGCCTCGCGCCGGACGGCCAGGGTGATCGGCAGGCGGATGTCGACCTCGTCAGCCAGCAGGCGGCGCAGCCCGGCCCGCCCGGTCAGGAAGGCGGGGAGGACGCCGATGCCGGCACCCAGGCGGGTGGCTTCGGGCCCGTCACAGTGGTTCGCCACGTGCCCGGGCGTGACGTTTCTCGCGGTGGTCTGTTCCTTACACCGGATCCGCCGAGGCGCACGCCCGGTCCGGGTTCCGGCTAGGTGCGGAGCCTGACGGCATACTCGCTGGTCGTGGGGCCTGTGCGTGGCCCTGGCCCCGGCTCCCGCGGTGCAGCGAGGGGCCTGGCCAGCGAATGTGCCGAGCGGCCGGGCCCCCGGCTCTGCCCCGGTGAAAGGGGCAGGGCCGGGCCCGCGGGTCAGCCGACCGGTGTCGGCGCCGGAGCGTAGCCGGCTGGGCGGGTGGTGAAGGTGCCGCGGCCCTGGGTGCGGCTGCGCAGGCGACTCGCGTAGCCGAAGAGTTCGGCCAGCGGCACCAGTGCTTCGACCTGGGCCGTGCCGCCGTGGCCACCGTTTCCGCCGTGGCCGGTGTGGCCGGTGGTGGTGGTCTGGACGGTGGCGCGGCGGGCGGCGAGGTCCCCGAGGACGGCTCCGAAGGCGTCCTCGGGCACGGTGACGGTCACCTGCGCGAGCGGTTCCAGCAGGTGCAGCCGGGATACCCGCAGTGCTTCCCGCAGGCCCAGGCGGGCGGCGGTGCGGAAGGCGAGTTCGGAGGAGTCCTTGGGGTGGGTGGCGCCGTCGGTCAGGGTGACGGTGAGGCCGGTGACGGGGTGGCCGCCGAGCGGGCCCTCGGTGAGGGCGTCGCGGCAGCCGGCCTCGACGGCCTGCACGTATTCGCGCGGCACCTGTGCGCCGGTGACGGCGGAGGTGAAGGTGAAGCCGTCGACGGCGGGCACCAGGTCGAGGACGAGGTGGGCGAACTGGCCTGCGCCACCGTCCTGTTTGGCGTGCCGGTAGGTGAAGTTGCTCACGCCTTCGACGAGGGCTTCGCGCAGGGCGACCTGGGGTGCTCCCACGACGGCTTCGACGCCGGCTTCACGGCGTATCTTCTCCACGGCGACCTCCAGGTGCAGTTCGCCCAGTCCGGACAGGGTGCGCTGGCCGGTGTCGGGGTCGGTGGCCAGGCGCAGGGAGGGGTCCTCCTCGGTGAGGCGGGCGAGGGCGGCGGTGAGCTTGTCGGTGTCGGCGGCGCGGCGGGCTTCGACGGCGACGGTGACGACGGGTTCGGCGCTCACGGGTGCCTCCAGGAGGACGGGGTGGTCGGGGTCGCACAGGGTGGCGCCGACGCGGACGGTCTTGGGGCCGATGACGGCGACGATGTCGCCGGCCAGGGCGTGGTCGATCTCGGTGTGGCGCCCGGCCATCACGCGCAGGATGCGGGCGATGCGCTCCGGACGGCCGGTGGCCGCGTCCAGGACGGTGTCGCCCTTGCGCAGGGTGCCGGAGTACAGACGCAGGTAGGTGAGACGCCCGGTGGGTGCGGCGCTCACCTTGAACGCCAGGGCGGTCAGGGGCTGTTGAGGGTCGGCGCCGCACTGCCCGTCCCGGCCTGCGGGCGGCGCGGACGGTGCGGGCGGCGCGGACGGTGCGGGCGACGCGGACGGTGCGGGCGGGGTGTCCAGGGGTGAGGGCAGGTAGGCGACGGCGGCGTCCAGGAGGGGTTCGATGCCGCGGTTGCGGTAGGCGGAGCCGCCGAGAACGACCACGGCCTCGCCGCTGCGGGTGAGGTCGCGCAGGGCGGCGGCGAGGGTGGCAGGGCTGAGGGATCCGTGGGTGCAGTACTCCTCCAGGGCCCGGGGGTCGAGTTCGGCCACCGCCTCTTCCAGGGCCTGGCGGCGGGCGGCGGTGTGGTCGGCGAGGTCTGCGGGGACGGGGCCCTCGGCGAGGGTGCCCTCGTCGTCCCAGATCAGGGCGCGATGGTGGACGAGGTCGACGACGCCGGTGAAGGCGTCCTCGGCGCCGATGGGCAGGTGGACGGCGAGCGGGCGGGGGTGCAGGCGTTCGCGAATGGAGGCGACGGCGGCATCCAGGTCGGCTCCGGGGCGGTCGAGCTTGTTGACGAAGGCGATGCGGGGCACACCGTGGCGTTCGGCCTGGCGCCACACCGACTCGCTCTGCGGCTCGACGCCGGCGACGGCGTCGAACACGGCGACGGCGCCGTCCAGGACGCGCAGGCAGCGTTCGACCTCGTCGGCGAAGTCGACGTGGCCGGGGGTGTCGATGAGGTTGATCCGGTGCCCGGCCCAGGCGCAGCTGACGGCGGCGGCGAAGATGGTGATGCCGCGGTCGCGTTCCTGGGGGTCGAAGTCGGTGACGGTGGTACCGGTGTGGACTTCGCCGCGCTTGTGCGTGGCACCGGTGAGGTAGAGGATCCGTTCGGTGACGGTGGTCTTGCCGGCGTCGACGTGGGCGAGGATGCCGAGGTTGCGGACGGCGGCGATACCGGCAGTGGTGCCGGCGGCGGTGGTGGTGCGGATGGTGGTGGTGTCGGTGCGCATGGCCCGGTTGCCTTTCGAAGGGCGGTACTTGCGGGGTGGGCGCGCGATTGACACAGTGCCGCCGGGCACATCTTGGACTGACTGATCGTCAGATATCCGGTCGAGAAGGGACCGTGCCGCACGAGGGAACGCGAAGGAACGCGGGGAGGCGGACGGTCAGGCGGTGGCGGCGCTGCTCCGGTGCCGGCCGCGCAGCGGGCACCGGAGGGGCGGGGACACCAGGATCACCTCGTACCGCGACGCGGGAGAGGGGGCGGCGGCGCTGTGCTTCGGCATGGCCGCTGCGCCCCCTCTCTGTGTGCTCTCGCGTGCCGGTACGGTCGTTGGGCGTCCGCACCTCGGGGTGCGGCCGCGTGGCGAGTGTAGGGGGGTCGGGCCCGGCGGGGCCACGGGATTTACGGCTCCTGCGGGCCTTGCGGCGTGCGCAGGCGAAGCACCGGCTGGATCCAGCCGTCCTCGTCGCGCCCCGAGACGTCCAGGGCGGTGTCCAGGGCGGCGCCGATGGCGCGTTCCTCGTAGCCGAAGTGGGATTCCATGATGGCGGCCAGTCCGTCGAGTTCGCGTCCGATCGCCTCCAGGGCCGCCCCGTCCTCCCCTACGGCCTGTTCGGCGAGGTCACGGACGCGGGTGAGGAGGGCGGCGATGAGGCCGTGGTCCTCGACGAGTTTGGCGACGGTGGGTGCGAGGTCGGGGCGCTCGCGCAGCAGGTCCGCGAACAAGCCGTCGTCCTCGCCTTGATGATGGGTCGTCAGAGCTGTGCAGAAGGCGAGGCAGTGGGCGGTCAGGGAGTCGCCGCCTGCGCCCTGGTGGCGGCCCAGGGCGGAGCGGACACCTGTCAGGCGGCGGCGCAGTTCGTTGTGCGCCTGGGAGAGCTGGAGGCTGAGGGCGGCCGTACGGCCGGTGCGGGGGGAGGCCACGTGCGGGCGTGTCCCTTCGGTCGTGCACCTCCATGCCTGGCGCAGTCCGCCACCGGCACGCGATGCCGGTGCCCATCCGATCACGGCACGCGCTTTCCGGGCAAGCCCGCGCCCGTGGCTGTGGCGGGTGTTCCGGTGCGGGTGTCGGTGCGGGTGTCGGTGCGGGGGCGGGGCCGTCCGAGGAGGATCCCGACCACCACCAGCGCCAGTCCCAGCCCCTGGCGCGGCCCCAGTTCGTCGCCGTCCAGCACGGTGCCCAGCAGCACCCCGGTCAGCGGGTTGAGCAGTCCGAGCAGGCCGACGGTGGCGGCCGGCAGGTGCCGCAGTCCGGTGAACCAGCAGGCGAAGGCGAGGGCGGTGGCGGCCAGGGTGACGTAGCCGAAGGCGAGCAGGGTGGGGCCGTGCAACGGCGGCGGCGCTCCCTCGGCGCCGGCGGCCAGTGGCAGCAGCAGCAAGCCGCCCGCGGTCAGCTGCCAGGCGGTGGCGGCCAGTGGGTCGGCGCCCTCGCGCCAGCGGGCGGCGAGCACGTAGCCGACGGAGGAGACCAGCATCGCGCCCGCCGAGGCCGCCAGCCCGGCCCGGTCGAGCGCACTGCCCGTCCCCAGGACGGTGAGCGCCACTCCGGCCAGGCCCACCACCGCCCCCGCCAGGTGGGAGCGGTGCGGGTGCTGCCCGGCCAGTGCCCAGGCGGTGAGCAGCATGGCCAGCGGCGAGGCGGCCATGACGGTGGCGGCGGTGCTGGTGGGCAGCAGCTGGGACGCGAGGTAGAGCAGGACGAAGAACACGGCGGTGTTGAGGAGTCCGAGCAGGGCGCTGCGCCACCACCAGGCGCCGCGGGGGCGGCGGCGGGCGAGGGCGAGCAGCAGCAGTCCGGCGGGCAGGGCGCGCAGGGCGGCGCCCCACAGTGGGCGGTCGGCGGGCAGGTAGGCGTGGGTGACCCAGTAGTTCGCGCCCCAGGCGATCGGGGCGAGGGCGGTCAGCAGCACCCACCGCACATTTGCTTCCATGGAAGACAATATAGCTTCCCTGGAAGCTACCAGGGATAGGATGGGCCCATGGAGCCCCAGCACCAGCAGCACCCGGACGACGGCGGCGACCACGTCGCGCTGATCCAGGCCGCGTGGCACCGCGAGCGACCCGACCTCGACGTCTCCCCCCAGGCCGTGATCGGGCGCCTTCACCGCCTCGCCGCCCGCCTCACCGCCGAACTCACTCTCGTCTACCGGCGCTACGGCCTGAGCGAAGGCGAGTTCGACGTGCTCGCCGCGCTGCGCCGCGCCGGCACCCCCTACGAGCGGGCCCCCGGGGAGCTCGCCGCGCACACCATGGTCACCACCGGCGCGATGACCAAGCGGATCGACCGCCTGGAGCACGCCGGCCTGGTCACCCGCCGCACCGCCGAGGACGACCGGCGCGCACGCGTGGTCGCCCTCACCGACGCGGGGCTGCGCCTGTTCGACGAGGCGTTCACCGCCCACATGCGCAACGAGCACCGCCTGCTCTCCCATCTGGACCCCGGCGAGGCCGCCGCTCTCGAGACGCTGCTCACCGCCTGGCACCGGCGCCTGGAAGGAGCCGGGCCGAGCAGAACCTGACGCACGCACACCCGCCCGGTTCCGGCCCCGGCGCCGCCCCGGCCGTCGCGACGAGCCCCTCGGGTTGGAGGGGCCGGGCGGTGCGGGCCGACCGGCGCCGCCGAGCTGCGGGCCCGGGGCACCCGCCGCCTCGCGCTCGCTCGTGCAGCGGACAGGTGGCGGGCCGTCTTTCCCATGCACCGCCGCCCTCCCGTATACACGGACTTGGGCGGGCGGCGGTGCCGGGGACCGGGCCTTGGGCCGGCTGCGGGGCGCCGGGGGCCGGGCCGGGAGGCCGCCGCGCGTACGGGCGCCCCCCACACTCTTGGGACCCCGCCCGGACCCGGAACGGATGACCGCCCCCGGTTAATGTGACCGTATGCACACCGACCGCCGCCCCTGGGACGTCCTGCTGATCGGCGGCGCCTCCGGCGTCGGGAAGAGCCGCGCCGCCGAGCACCTCGCCGCCGCGAGCGGCGCGTTCACGGTGGAGTTCGACGACGTCGTCGCCGCCCTGCAGGCCGCCACCACCCCCACCACCCACCCCGGCCTGCACCACTTCACCACCACCCCGGCCCAACGCCTGGGCACCGAAAGGGTGCTGGAACTGCAGATCGCCACCGCCCACGCCCTGGACGAGGCCCTGCTCGGCGTCGTTCGCAACCGCCTGAGCGTCGACGTGCCCGCCATCGTCGAGGGCGACTACCTCAGTCCCCGGGCCGCCGTCCGCGCCGCCGCCGAGGCCGCCGCACACGGCCGACGCCTCCGCGCGGTGTTCCTCCACGAGGGCGAGGCGGCCCGCATCAGCGCCAACTACGCCCGGCGTGAACCCGATAGCGGCGCGCAGAACGAGCGCGCCGCCGTCAGCGCCCGCTACTCCCACTGGCTCGCCGCCCAGGCCCGCGCCGACCGCCTGCCGGTGGTCGACTGCCGACCCTACGACACCCTGCCTCAGCGCCTGACCGCCGCCTGTTCCTACGCCTGAACCGCTGCCCGGGCCGCAGCGCAGGGCGGCGGCACACCGGGCGGCGGCGCAGGACGGCTACGCGGGGACGTCCTCGATGTCCGAGATCAGCTTGGTGCTGAGATCGCTCTGCACCGCCAGCCGGGTCGTCCCGGCGTCCGGGCCGGTGCCCCAGGTCAGGGTGACCGTGGTGAACAGGTGCCCGGCGCCCGCGTCCTGGTAGGCCACCTCCCAGGCGGTGGGCACGTCCTGAGCGCGCAGCACACCGTCGGCGTGGTTGACCTCCTCCCAGGCCGCCAGGCGCTGGCGCAGGTCCTCGGTGAGGTAGTGGCCGCGCAGTTCGTCCGACAGGTCGTCGGTGCCGTCGGCGACGGCGTCGACGTAGGCGCCGTAGAAGTCGGCGACCCGGTCCACTGCGGAGTCCGGACTGCCGCTGCGGGCCGCGGTGCCCGCGTCGGTGTCGGTGTCGGTCATGAGCATCCCTGTGTCCGGGCCCGTACGGCGACTCGCCGCCTGCGGGCCGATCCGTCCGTCCGCAGGAACAACGAGTCCGGGGCGGGGCAGGTTTCGGGTACAAAGACCCCGACGGGCGGTGGACAGAGCCGGGTCTGACGGGAGACGAGCGGTGTTGATCGTGGTGAGCGGCGGCCCGGGCAGTGGGAAGACGACACTGGCGCACGCGCTCGCCCGCGCCGTCGGCTGCCCCGCGGTGTGCCGCGACGAGGTCAAGGAGGGCCTGCTGCACGCCGGCACCCGGGTGGACGCCCCCGACGAGGCGGTGCGCGACGCCTTCTTCGACGTGCTGGGCGTGCTGGTGCGCGCCGGGGTGAGCGTGGTCGCCGAGGCCGCCTACCAGGACCGCGTCTGGCGCCCCCGCCTGGAGCCGCTGGCCGCCCGCACCGAAGTGCGGGTGGTGTGCTGCCGGGTGGATCCGACCCTGGCCCGGCGCCGCATCGCCGAACGCCTGGCCGCCGGGGGCCACCGCGCCGCCCACGCCGACCGCGAGCTGCTCGCCGCCCCGCCCGGCGCGGGCAACCTGCTGGACGACTTCACCCCGCCGTCCCCGCCGGGCGCACCGCGCCTGTGCGTGGACACCACCGACGGCTACGACCCGCCGCTGGCGGACATCGCCGCCTTCGTCCGCCGCTGAAAGCCCGGGACCCGAACAGCAACCGCGCCTACGCCTGCCGGCGGACCACCGGCCCGGCTCCGGCCGGGCACACGAGCGGCTGGCGCGCAGCGGGTTGCGGGGGCGGCTGGTGCTGGTGCCCTGACCGAGCCGCCCCTGCCCGGCCGAGCCGTGTCCCTGCCCCGCGACCTGGCTGTCCCCTGCCCCGGCCGGGTCGCGCGGACTGGAGTGCCTTCGTGTTCAGCGGGCCGCTACCGCCTCGCGCAGGCGCTTCCTGTCGGGCTTGCCGACGGCCGTCAGCGGGATCGCGTCCACCAGGTGCAGCGCGGTGGTGCCACCGGTGTGGCGGATGCCGAGGTCGTCGCCGGGGCCGATGCGTACGGCGGGCTCCTCGGCGGGCCGGTGGGCGGAGGCGGCGATCACGTCCTCGCCGATGGCGCCCCCGCTCGGGCCGGGGCCGAGGGTGAGGACGGTCGGGACATCGATCAGCGGGAGCAACTCGGCGGCGCCGGCGTGGCGTTCGGCGTCCACGAGAAGGACGGTGGTCTCCACGCTGGCGGTGATCTCGGCCAGCACCGGGGCGCTCATCCCGTCGTACAGGTTGACCACCCGCGCACCCGCGAGCCCCGCCGCGTAGCGGGCGCTGAGCGCCTCGGCGGTGTTGCCGGTGAGCAGGGTGACCGTCGCGCCGCGGCCCACGCCCCGGGCCAGCAGCTCGTGGGCGAGGCGGCAGGTGGCGGCGGCGAGGTCGCCGGCGGTGATCTCGACGCCGTCGGCGGTGGTGATGGCGCGCCGGTGCGGCTCGCGCAGCAGGGAGCGCAGGAGCAGGGCGGGTGCGCTGACGAACTCCCGGGCGGGCATGGCTACTTCTTCTGCGGAGGGGGCAACCATGCCCTTACCCTAGCCCCCACCGAGGCCCCGGCGCGGCCGGTTGGCCGGTTGGCGGGTTGGCCGGGGGAACCGCGGTGCGGGCGGCGGGTGGCTTCCCGCGCGTAGGCGGCGGTGCGGCGGCAGGGCGGGGGTCTCCGAGGGGCCGGTGCGGGAAGGCGGGCCGGGCGGCTTGCGGGCGGGGGAAAGAGCGCGGGTCTTCGGGGTCCTGGGCCTGCGTCAGGGGACGGGCGTGAGGGTGGCGAGGGCGTGGGGGAGAGTGGTGAGGAGGTGGAGTACGTGGATGCCGTCGGCGGCGGGGGCGCCGGTGGCGGCGCGGTCGAGCCAGAAGGCGTGGAGGCCGGCGTTGCGGGCGCCTTCGGCGTCGACGGTGTACTTGTCGCCGACGTAGGCGACCTCGTGCGGGGGCAGGCCCAGGGCGGCGCAACCGGCGTGGAAGATCCCTGGGGCGGGCTTGGCTTCGCCGTGCTGGTCGGAGCAGACGAGGACGTCACCGAGGTGGTCGAGCAGGCCGATGGCGCCCAGTTTGCGGCGCTGGTGGTCGGTGTCGGAGTTGGAGACGATGCCGAGCCGGTAGTGGGGTGCGAGCTGGCGCAGGGCGGGCTCGGCGTCGGGGAAGGCGGCCCAGGCGGCGTCACGGTGGGCCGCGTAGCCGGCGAACCAGGCGGCGGCCTGTTCGTCGCTGAGGTGTTCGGCGCCGTGGCCGAGGTGGGCGAGGAACTGGCGGGTGCGTTCGATCTGCTGGCCGCGCAGGGTGAGTTCGCGGGCGAGATAGCGGGCGTACTGGTACTCCATGACGTCGCGCCACAGGGTGAGGGCGGCCCGCGGGGTGGGGAAGCGCTCCAGCAGGCCGACGTCGCGCAGGTGGGCGAGGATGCCCGCCTGCTCCGAGCCGGTGTAATCGAACAAGGTGTCGTCGACGTCGAAGAGCACGCCCCTGATCGGCATGAACCGTCCTTCCCTCTCCCGTTCCCGTTCCTGCTTTTTGGCGGCGGTGCGCCCGCGGTGTGCTGAGGTGCGGCGGGCTCCGGTAGGGACCCTACGCGCCGCTCGCCCGGGCGCCGCGGGCGAGGCGGTCGGCGAGGGCGTTGACGAGGTCGCGCAGTTCGTCGGGGCGCTCGATGACGAAGGGCCGGTCGAGTGCGGCCAGCACCGGGGGTAGCCAGTCCAGGCGCTGTGCCCGCAGTTCGACACGCAGCCAGTCCTGCTGCCCGGGTGCCCCGCCGTCCGCGACCGTGCTCGGCCCGTGTCCGGTCAGCTCGGCGACGCTGGCCGGCAGGTGGGCGCGGATGTGCTCGGGCGTGGCCTGGATGCGCAGGGTCACCCGGTGGCGGTAGTCGGCGGTGGCGAAGCCGGTGAGCAGGCGCTGGGCTGGGCCGGGGCCGACGGGGTCGGCGGGTTCCCGGAAGGTGCCGGGCAGGGTCCTGGCGCCGGTGACGCGGTCCAGCCGGAAGGTGCGTTCCTCGTCGAGGCGGGTGTCGGTGCCGGTGAGGTACCAGCGGCCCGCGTGGTTGACGATCCCGTGGGCGTGCAGGGTGCGCTCGCTGGAGCGGCCCTCGCGGTCGGTGTAGCCGAGGGCCAGGGGGCGGCGGTGGCGTACCGCGTCGGCGACGGTGAGCAGGACCTCGGCGTCGGGAGTGCCGCAGTCACCCGCACCGGGCAGGCCGGGCGGCCCGGGCGGGACGGGGCCTTCGGACGGGTCGGGCGCTTCGGTGTGCGCGACGGTGTCCTGGAGGGCGTCGAGGCGGCGGGCGGTGTGCCGGGGCAGGACCCGGCGGATCTTGGCGGCGGCCGTCTCGTTGGCGGTGCGCTGGGCTGCCGTGAGGGCGGTACGGCGTGCGGCGAGCAGGCCCAGCAGCACGGCCAGGGCCTCGTCGTCGCCGAGCATGAGCGGGGGCAGGCGGTAGCCGGGGGCCAGGCGGTAGCCGCCGTAGCGGCCGCGCACCGATTCCACGGGCACGTCCAGCTCGATCAGGTGGTCCACGTAGCGGCGCACGGTGCGCCCCTGGACGCCCAGGCGCTCGGCCAGTTCGGCCACCGTTCGGGTGCCCCCCGACTGCAGCAGCTCCAGCAGGGTCAGCACACGGGCGGTGGGTCGGGGCACCCGGAAAATCTACCGCAGATAGGGGACCGATCCTGTCCGGTATTGCTCCTAGCCTGCGGAACGCAACGTTTCAGCACCAACGGCCAGGGAGATCCCATGGACTTCGTCTCGATCCGCATCATCACCGGCGACGTCGCCCGCCTCGTCGACTTCTACGAGCGGGCGACGGGAGCCCGGGCGGTGTGGGCCACCGAGGACTTCGCCGAGCTCAGGACCGCCCGCGCGACCCTGGCGATCGCCTCCACCCGCACCGTGGCCCTGTTCGCCCCGGGCTGCGCCGTGGCGGCGGACAACCGCAGCGTCATCACCGAGTTCCTGGTCGACGACGTCGACCGGGTTCACCAGGACCTGACCGGTGCCGATGCCGGCGTCGTCGCCGATGTCGTGGCGGGGCCCGCCACGATGCCCTGGGGCAACCGGTCGCTGCTGGTGCGCGACCCCGACGGCAACCTCGTCAACTTCTTCGCGCCCGTGACGGCGGAGGCGGCGGCGCGGCTGGCGCGCTGACGCGGGCGCCGCGCCGGCCCGGGGCCTCGGGTTCTCGGGCTTCGCGTCTCAGGCGGGCGCGGGCGCTGATGCGAGGAGGGCGTCCAGCAAGCCGGGGAAGCGGGCGTCCAGGTCGGCGCGGCTGTCGCCGCAGCCACCATCCGCGACCGGCCCGAGGCCCGTCCCGCCCGGGGCCCGTACGGGCCTCGGCGCCCCCGAAACCGTCGGCGCCCCCGCACCGCCCAGACGGCGGCCGGGGGCGCCGGCAGGGGCGCGTCAGGCCCCGAGGACCTCGCCGACCAGGGCCCGGGCCTCCTGCTGCACCCGCGCCAGGTGCTCCTCGCCCAGGAACGACTCGGCGTAGATCTTGTACACGTCCTCGGTGCCCGAGGGCCGCGCGGCGAACCAGGCGTTGTCGGTGCACACCTTGAGACCGCCGATGGCCGCCCCGTTGCCCGGCGCGTGGGAGAGCACCGCGGTGATCTCCTCCCCCGCCAGTTCCCCGGCCGTGACCTGCTCGGGGGACAGCCGGGCCAGGCGGGCCTTCTGCTCCCGGTCGGCGGGCGCGTCCACCCGGGCATAGGCCGGAGCGCCGTGACGTCCGGTCAGCTCACGGTAGTAGGCGCTGGGTGTGGCACCGGTGACCGCGGTGATCTCGCAGGCCAGCAGCGCCAGCAGGATGCCGTCCTTGTCGGTGCTCCACACCCCCCCGTCACGGCGCAGGAACGAAGCGCCGGCGCTCTCCTCCCCGCCGAAGGCGATCGAGCCCTCCAGCAGGCCCTCGACGAACCACTTGAAACCGACCGGGACCTCCACCAGCGTGCGGCCCAGGTCCGCCGCGACCCGGTCCAGCATCGAGGAGGACACCAGCGTCTTGCCCACCGCCGCGTCCCCGGGCCAGTCGCCGCGGTGACGGAAGAGGTAGTCCACGGCTACCGCCAGGTAGTGGTTGGGATTCATCAGCCCGCCGTCGGGAGTGACGATCCCGTGCCGGTCGGCGTCCGCGTCGTTGCCCGTCGCGATGGCGTACTCGTCCTTGCGCCCGATCAGGGAAGCCATCGCGGCCGGGGAGGAGCAGTCCATACGGATCTTGCCGTCCCAGTCCAACGTCATGAACCGCCACGTCGGATCGGTCACCGGATTGACCACCGTCAGATCCAGCCCGTGGACCTCCGCGATACGCCCCCAGTAGGCCACCGACGCCCCGCCCAGCGGATCCGCACCGATACGCAGTCCCGCCCCCCGCACCGCCTCCAGGTCCACCACCGACGGCAGGTCGTCCACGTACGCGCCCAGGAAGTCGTAACGTTCCGTCGTCGCCGCGGCCAGCGCCCGCGCGTACGGGACCCTCCTCACCCCCCGCAGGCCCTCACGGATCAGCTCGTTCGCACGGTCCTGGATCCACCCGGTGGCCTCCGAACCGGCCGGCCCGCCACTGGGCGGGTTGTACTTGAACCCCCCGTCACGCGGCGGATTGTGCGACGGCGTCACCACGATCCCGTCCGCCAACGCCTGCCCACCGCGCCGGTTGAACCCCAGAATCGCGTGCGAGACCGCGGGAGTGGGGGTGTAGCCGTCCGCGGCATCGATCAACACCTGCACACCGTTGGCCGCCAACACCTCCAGCGCCGTCACCTTCGCCGGCTCCGACAACGCATGCGTATCCGCCCCCAGGAACAACGGGCCCCCCACCCCCTGCGCCGCACGGTACTCACAGATCGCCTGCGTCGTCGCCGCGATGTGGTCCTCGTTGAACGCCGCGTCCAACGACGACCCCCGATGCCCCGACGTCCCGAACGCCACCTGCTGCGAGACCTCCTGCGGATCCGGCCGCAACGCGTAGTACGCCGTCACCAACCGCGCCACATCCACCAGATCCCCCGGCTGCGCCGGCTGCCCGGCCCGTACGTGCGCCATTCATCCACTCCCGCCGAAACGCCGAACACCGAAAATCCCGAACCACGCGACGCAACCGCATGCCGCGCTCACCGATCGTAACCAGAACACAACCACACCCCGAACCGCACCCACCGGCCCGGAGGCACACGGGACCGTTTCGGGCCGGGCGGACGGCCGCAGTCCGGCCCGGCCGGGAGCGGCGACGTTGAGCCCAGGCGGGCAGCCGCTGTACAGGCGGGCGAGCCGCCGCCGTTCGGCAAGGGCACCTCAGACGGTCCCCGGCCCCGACGAACGGGGCCGTCCGCCCCGGGGCGGACGGCCGCTGTTGGCTCAGGCGGGCAGTTGCTGGCGGTGGGCCTCCAGGGCGGGGGCGGTGACGGTGGCCAGGAACTCCGTCACCCGGTACTCGGTCAGGCCCAGTCGGACGAACGGGTCGGTGGCCACCAGTTCCTCGATCCGGGCCCGGTCCTGCCCCACCGCCAGGATCACACCGCCGTCACGCGGCACCTTGCGCCCCGAGGCCAGGAACGTGCCCGCCGCGTAGTGGCCGTTGAGCCACTGCACGTGCTGCGGCAACGCTTCGTCGATCCGCTCCAGCGCGGCGGTGTAGGTCAGCTCCAGGATGAACATGGCGTCAAACTAGCGCGACGGGCTGGGGGGAGGCCCACCAGGTCGCCGGAGCCGCGGCGGTGTAGCCCAGTGACTCGTACAGCGGCCGACCCAGCTTCGAGGCCGTAAGTGTGGCGGGCAGGGAGGCCAGGCCGGCCAGGGAGGCGAGCATGACAGCCCGGCCGGCACCACGGGAACGCAGCTGCGGCGAGGTGCCGACCCAGTAGTGACTGGCGACACCGTCGTGAACGAGCCTCACGCAGGCCCCCGCAGCCACACCTTCGTACCGGGCGACGAACACGTCCACCCCGGGCTGGTCGATCAGCGCCATGGGGAACAGCTCGCCGGGGCGGTAGGGCTCGAAGCCGGTCAGTCCGAAGCCCGCGATGACGACCCGCTCCGCCTCCTTGAGGTCCTCGGGCCGCCGTACCCGCACCACGTCCAGGGCCGGTTCGCCGACGGGCGCGGGCGGGCGCAGCATGACGGGCATCTGCCAGTTGCGCATACCGAGGTGGCTCAGGTCGGTGGTGCTGAACGGGTCCTCGGCGTTGACGGGGCCGACGGCCCGGCGGGCGAACTCGCTCAGCTCTGCCAGTTCGTCCGGGTCGAGCCCGGGTTCCTGGATCAGGATCCGCAGGCCGGCGCGCTCGTCGCCGTCCACCGCGACGAAGCTGCGGCGCCGGACCACCCGGTGTCCGCGGCTTCGGCCGATCGCGGCCCAGAAGGCGGCGGAGTTGCGGGCCTGGCGCACCGGCGCCTCGGCGAGGGCCTCGGCCGAGGGGACGGGGCCGGGAGCGGGGGTCTGGGCGGCGGTGGGGGCGGGTCGGTCGGTCGCGGTGGATCCCGTAGTCATGGTGCCTACGCTAGTGCCGAATTGACCGGACACACGGGCCAATTCCCCGCGGCCCCACTGGGCCACCTTCGGACCGGGACGCGGTACGGCGAGGCGCGACGGAATACGGCGACGGAATACGGCGGCGAAGTGCGGCGGGCCGCGCGGGTGCCCCTCCCCTGGAGGGTGTCGACCCCAATCCTGCCAGGTCAGGCCGCAGTTCCGGTAGGACGTAACCCACCCTGTTTCCGCCTTGCCGCACCCCGTGCGCACCCCGCACACTCGTGCAACACCCCACTCCCCCGACCTGGCCCCACGCGCCGCCGCCCGCTCCCCGGACGGCCGGCGTGCGGGCCGCCGCGCCCCGGCGCCATGGCCGGGGGTGGGGCACACCGGAGCAACGACCAAGGGGGAAAAGGCAGATGAACGCGCACACGGACCTGGTGCTGAAAGCACGGATACGACTGCTGAGCCACAACGAACGAATCCTGAACGGCGAGGAAGGACTATGGGTCTACCGGACCCTGTTCACGGTCAACCCCCACGCCCACGCCTACAAACTAGCCTACGTCCTGAGGGAACTGAGCGAGACCAGCCCCCGCCTCGCCCACCTGCCCGAAGCGCGACAGGCACTGTTGGAGGAGGCCGGAGCCGCCGGCTGCCACATTCCGGCCGACGCCCCCACCTACCAGCACCAGATGTGGAACCACACGGTCGCGCAGCTACGAGAGATCGAACGCCGCCAGGGACAGGCAGGCCAATAGCACGCCCGCACCACACCAGCAGCAACAACAAGGGACGGACGGGCACCGGAGGCGCCGCCCGGTAGGCGGCGGCGGGATGGTTGCGGTACAACAATCCCTATTTGACGATTGATCGGAGAAACGCTGATATGAGCAGGTCAGGACTGTCCCGCCGCGCCCTGATCGCCGGGGCCGGCGCCGCCGTCGTCGGGTGGAACACCGCCACCCGCGCCTGGGCGACCGCACCGCAGGCCGACGTCGCCGAACTGCCGTCCCTGGACGGGTCGATGACACTGCGGGGCGAGGGCCTGGAGCGGTTCACCTCCGACTTCGGGCACCTGGTCAGCGCCGCGCCGAGAGCGGTGCTGCGGCCCGCCTCGGTGCGGGACGTGCAGCGGGTCGTGGAGTTCGCGCGGCGCCACCGCATCCCGGTGGCCGTCAACGGGCAGAGCGGGGACGCGGCGGTGGTGGGGCAGGCAGGGCTGGAGTCGCACTCCAGCTACGGCCAGGCCAATCCGCGCGGCGGCATCGCCGTCGACGCCCGCGGCCTGGACCGGGTGGTGTCGATCCGGCCCGGCGAGGCCGTGGTGGAGGCCGGCGCGACCTGGGCGCAGCTGACCGACGCCGCGCTGGCGCAGGGCTGGATGCCGCCGGTGCTGACGGACTATCTGCACCTGTCGGTGGGCGGGACGCTGAGCGTGGGCGGGATCGGCGGGGCGGTGCAGCACCACGGCCTGCAGACGGACACGGTGCGCGAACTGGAGGTGGTGACCGGCACCGGCGAGCTGGTCACGGCCTCGCGCGAGCGCAACCGGGAGCTGTTCGAGGCGGTGCTGGCCGGCGGCGGGCAGGTGGGGATCATCGTCCGGGCGACGCTGGCGCTGGTGCCGGCGCGCGAGCGCTCCACCGTGTTCACCCTGGCCTACGACGACCTGGACGCCTACCTCGCCGACCAGCAGAAGGTGCTGGCCGACGGCCGGTTCGACCTGCAGGTCGGCAACGTGGTGCGCAGCGCGGACGGGCAGCGCTGGCGGTACACGGCGGAGCTGGTGGCCTACGGGGACGCCGGGCGCCCAGTGGACCGGCAGGCGTTGCTGGCGGGGCTGAGCCCGGTGGCGGACGGGACGTCGGTGGTGGAGCAGAGCTGGCGCGAGTACGCGTTCCGGGTGGACGCGTTCGCGGGCTACCTGCGGGCGGCGGGGTTCTGGGGGCTGCCCAAGCCGTGGCTGAGCCTGTTCCTGCCGGCCTCCTCGGTGGGGGTGTTCATGCGGGAGGCCGCCTCGTCGCTGACGGCCGCGGACCTGGGGGCGGGGCTGCTGCTGTTCTACCCGTACGCGCGCGACAGGGTGCGCACCCCGCTGGCGGTGCTGCCGCAGGGTGAGGTGGGCTGGCACTTCGACCTGCTGGCCTTCCCCGCGCCGGGCGCGGACGTCGCCGGGATGCTGGAGCGCAACCGGCGCCTGTACGAGCGGGCGGTGCAGCTGGGCGGCAAGCGGTACCTGATCGGGGCGGTGCCGGGGATGACGGCCGCGGACTGGCAGCGGCACTACGGGGCACTGTGGGAGCGGGTGGAGGAGGCCAAGCGGCGCTTCGACCCGGCGGGGATCCTCACCCCCGGCCAGGGCATCCACAGCGCCTGACCCGCACCCGGCGGCGGGGGCCGTCCCGGCACTGGGGGACGGCCTCCGCGCCGGGAGACTGGGGCCTGTCAGGCGTAGAGGGCGGCGGTGCGGCGGGCCGCGTCGGCGAGGCGGGCGCGGAGTTCGGGTGGGTGGAGGACCTCGGCTTCCGGGCCGAGGCGGAGGAGTTCGAAGTAGCCGATGTCCCAGGTTTCGAGCGGCAGGGTGACGGTGACCCAGCCGTCGGGGTCCGCGGGGCCTGCGGTGGCGAGGGCGTCGGTGGCGGCGGTCGGCTCCAGCAGGACGGGGAGGTTCCGTAGGGCGAGCGGGCTGAGGCGTACGACGGCGCGTTCGCGCAGCATGGCGCGGGTGAACTCGCGGGCCGCGGTGGTCCAGTAGTCGGCGAGGTCGAAGTCCGGGTCGCGGTCGAAGCGTTCGTCGCCGGCCTCGGCGGTCTCGAAGCGGTCGACACGGTAGGAGGCGATCCGGCCGGAGGGGCCGCGGGCCGCGACGTACCACTGGCCGGCCTTCAGGACCAGGCCGTACGGTTCCAGCCGTCGCCGGCGGGTGCCGCCGCGTGCCGCGTAGCGGGCGTCGAGGACGCGGTCCTCCCACACGGCGCGGGAGACCTCGGCGAGCAGCGGCGGGGTCTCTGGGTCGCGGAACCAGGCCGGTGCGTCGAGGTGGAAGCGCCGGGCGGCGGCCGCGGGGGCGTCGCCGAGGGCGGCGGCGACCTTCAGCCGGGCGGCGAGGGCGTGTGCGGCCAGGCCCATGTCGCGCAGCGGGCCGGGGAGTCCGGCCAGGTGCAGGACTTCGGCTTCGGCGCGTTCGAGGCCGGTCAGGCGGGTGCGGTAGCCGTCGACGAGCCGGTAGCCGCCGCCGCGCCCGCGTTCGGCGTACACCGGCACTCCGGCTTCGAGCAGGGCGGCGATGTCGCGCTGCACGGTGCGCTCGGAGACCTCCAGCTCGGCCGCGAGCTCCGCGGCGGTCATGGTGTGCCGGGACTGCAGGAGCAGCAGCAGCGCGATGGTCCGGCTCGCCCGCACCGTGCCCTCCCTGCTCGCTGTCCTGCTCGGCCCCCGCTTCGCACCATTGTCACCGCTCGCGCGGGTCCGCCGCCCGTCGGTGTTCCACCTCTCCCGGGTCCCCCGGGTCGCGGTCGACAGCCCGGCGCAGGTTGTCGGTACGGGCGCCGAGATGTGGTCGGTGGTGCCGTCCGTCACTACTGGTCCGGTGTTGGGCCGAGTTGGGCGGGGTCGGGGGCGAAGGCGGTCATCCAGTGCGGGTGGAGCCGGTAGTAGACGACGTCGTTGTCCCAGTCGAAGGCGTCGTGGCCGTAGAAGTCGCGGAAGTGGGCCAGCAGTTCGGGCCAGTCGGCGGCCGCCGGGCCGCCGGGCGGGTTGAGGGTCTCCACCGTGCCGTGGGTGAACACGCCCAGATCCTCCCCGCGCAGGTGGGCGGCGCTGACGGCGGGCCGGGCGGCGAGGTGGCGGGCCTTGGCGGAGGAGCGGGCGGTGCCGAAATGCCACGTGCCGTGCAGGAAGTGGCCGTCCACGCCGCTGATGCGCGGCTCGCCGTTGGCGGTGACGGTGGACAGGGCGAGGGTGCACATGCCGGTGAGCACGCGGGTGAGCTGCTCTGCGGTGAGGGTGCGCTCGCTGTTGATGATCGAGCGCAGGTGGGCGGTGGAGCGGGCGAGCGAGGCGTCCAGGAGGGCCTGGAGGCGGTGGAGCTCGTCGGGTGTTTCGCGCATGGCGGATAAGGTCCTTGCCTGGTCGGTCCGGCCGGCGCCACGACGGCGCCGGCCGGCGGTGCCAGCCTCGGCCCTCAACCCGACATCTTCTGTCGTGTTTCCTCCTTTCCTCCGGATGGGCTGCCGGCGGTCTCAGCGGGCCAGGCGTCCCAGCAGGGCGGAGGCCGCGGCGATGCCGGCGAGGGTGGCGGCGGCCAGGACGGCGAAGTCCAGCGGCAGGTGGGACGGGGTGCCGATCAGCAGGCCGCGCAGCGCGTCGACCTGGTAGCTGAGCGGGTTGACCTTGCTGACGGCCTGCAGCCAGCCCGGCATCAGGTCCAGGGGGTAGAGGGCGTTGGAGCCGAAGAACAGCGGCATGGTGATCGCCTGGCCGATGCCCATCAACCGGTCGCGGGTCAGCACGATCCCGGCGATGGCCATCGACAGGCAGGAGAAGAACGCCGAGCCGAGCAGCACCACCGCCACCACCCCGAGCAGGCGCAGCGGGTTCCAGGTCATCGCGACGCCGAGGACGGCGGCGATCAGCACCACGACGACGGCCTGCAGGACGGCCTTGACGCCGGCGGCGAAGGCCTTGCCGGTGACCAGGGCGGCGCGGGGAGTGGGTGTGACCAGCAGTTTGGTGAGCACCCCGGAGTCCCGCTCCCAGATGATCATGATGCCGTAGAAGATCGCGATGAACATCGCGGACTGGGCGATGATGCCCGGTGCGAGGTAGTCCAGGTAGGGGATGCCGCCGGTGGGGATGGCCTTGAGACGGGTGAAGGTCTCGCCGAAGATCAGCAGCCACAGGGCGGGCTGGACGGCCCGGGTGTAGAGCTCGGTGCGGTCGTGGCGCAGCTTCTGCAGTTCCACCGCGCACATCGCGGCGATGCGCGCGGGTACGAGGCGCCAGCCGGTGCGGGCCCGCGGGGGCACCAGCAGCAGGTCCAACTCCGGGCCCCGGTCGGGGGGTTCAGCCGACGCGGTTGGCCGTGCGGCGGGTACGGCGGACATCGCCGAAGTCTCCTTCCGTGGCGTCGGCCAGGTCGCGGCCGGCGAAGTGGCGGAACACGTCGTCCAGGGTCGGCTCGTCCCGGCCGTCCCGGCCGTCCCGGCCTTCATGGCCTGCCTGGCCTTGTTGGCCGTCCTGACGGACCTGGTCCTTGAGTTCGGCGGGAGTTCCCAGAGCGCGGATACGGCCGCGGTCCATCAGGGCGATGCGGTCGCAGTGACGGTCGGCCTCGTCCATGTAGTGGGTGGTGACCAGGACGGTCATACCGGTGGCCCGGCGGACGGCGTCCACGCGTTCCCACACGCCGGTGCGCGCGATCGGGTCCAGGCCGATGGTGGGTTCGTCCAGGACCAGCAGGCGCGGGGCACTGACCAGGGCCTGGGCGAGTTCGAGGCGGCGCACCATGCCGCCGGAGTACGTGGCCGCCATCCGGTCGGCGGCGTCGGTGAGGTCGACGGCGGCCAGGGCCTGGGTGACACGCCGGGCGCGTTCGGCGCGGGGGACGTCGAAGACCCGGGCGAACAGGGCGACGTTCTCGCGGCCGGTGAGTCCGGCGTCGGCGGACAGCTGCTGGGGGACGTAACCGAGCAGCCGCCTTACCTCCATGGGACGGCGGGTGGCGTCGTGACCGAAGACGCGCACCATACCGGCTCCGACCGGCAGCAGAGTGGTGATGGCGCGGATCGTGGTGGTCTTGCCCGCACCGTTGGGGCCCAGCAGGCCGAACACCTCGCCCGTGCGCACGGTCAGGTCGATGCCGTCCACGGCCCGGGTCACCTTCCCGCGGCCGTGGGTGAAGCTGTACTCCAGGCCCCGGCACACCACCGCTTCCTCGTGGTCCATCACTCCTCCTCCGCGTCCGGCAGGTTGCGCAGTCCCTCGGCAAGGCGGTGCAGCGCGGGCAGTGCGGCGGCCAGGGCGGCCCGCTCGGGCTCGGGCAGGTCCGCCACCAGCTCGGCCATCAGCGCCCTGCGGCGCCGGCGCCAGGCCTCGATCCGCTCCTCGGCCGCGACCGTCGCGTAGAGCAGCGCCGCCCGCCGGTCGTTTGGGTCCACCTCCCGGCGCAGCAGGTCCTGCGCCGCGAGCTGGTTGACCAGCGTGGAGACCGAGTTCCCGGCCAGGCACAGCTCCTCGGCCGCCTCGGACACCCTCAGACCGGGGCTGTCCATCACCAGGCGCAGCAGTTCCACCTGCGCACCGCGCAGTCTGGGCTGTTCGACACGGCGGCGCAGGCGGCGGCGCAGCATCCGGTGGATGCCGACGAGCAGGGCGGAGAACTCGTCCGCGACCGTGCCGTCGGGCGTTGCGGGGGCCCGTGTCGTCATGCTCCGATTTTAGCTCTCAGTGAGAGGTAACTGTCGAGAGGTGGGGCGGGGATCGGGGGCGGGGATCGGGGGCCCGGGTCGCAATTTGGGTAGCGCCGGGCTCTTCCGTCGCGCGCGGGCGCGGAGACATCCTGGGGGCATGCGGTGGATCCGGCGCGCAGTGCGGGTCGCGGACGGCGACGCGTTCCAGGCGTCCCTGTTCGGCGCCCTGGTGCTGGCTCTCGACCTGTGGCTGCTGTCCCGCACCGAGTACGACCCAACGGCCGTGGCCGCGCTGGTGGGCCTGGACTCGGCCGGAGCGCTGGCGGGCCTCGGCATCGGCCTGGTGGGCGCCAGGGTGGACGCCCACCACCGGCGCGACACAACTCCCGCAGTGAGTCAGGGAGTTCGCCTGGTACGGTGCGCGGCGACGGGGGCCCTGTACGTTCACCTCCTGCTACCAGTAGCCCTCGTGGCCGACTTCGTCCTGCACCCGGACCACCTCATCGGCGTCCTCGGCGGCACCCTGGACCGAGACGACGCCCCCCGTTAGAGCCAGCAGCGTCCGCGCCCGCGCCCGCGCCACGCCCGCGCAAGGGAAGTCGGCCCCGCCGACTTCCCGCTCCGCCACCCCTCCGGGAGCAACTTTTCTCCCGGAACGGGAGGCGCTCGTCGGCGTCGGGGCCGGGGCCGGGGCCGCTGGTCAGGGCGTGGCGAGGTCGGCGCCGGCGGATCCGACCGCGGCCCGCCGGGGCTCAGGGGGCCGTGGCGGGGACGAGGTGGTCGAGGGCATGGGCGCTGTCCGTCGCGGCGCGGGTCGAGCGCGGGAGCATGAGGTCTTCGTACGCGCGGACGGCGGTGTCGACGTCGGCCGCGCTGGCCAGGGCGTGGGCGAGGTCGGCGCCGTCGAGCATGGCGAGGTTGGCGCCGAGTCCGACCGGGGGCATCAGGTGGGCGGCGTCGCCGAGCAGGGTGAGGCCGGGGACGTGCCGCCAGGTGTGCGGGGCGGGCAGGACGAACAGGGGCCTGCTGGTGAAGGGGTGGTCGCCGCCGTGCAGGAGGCGGCGCAGGCTCACGTGCCAGCCCTCGAACAGGTCCAGCAGGTGCGCGCGTACGGCCTGCTGGTCGCCGGGGTCGACGCCGGCGGCCGTGTGCCAGTCCTGGGGGGTGCGCAACGCGATGTAGGCGCGGATGTGGTGGTTGCTGTTGCGCTGGGCGACCAGGGTGCGGCCGGCGCCCTTGGCGAGCATCGAGCCGTGGCCGACGAGGCGGGCGAGGTCGGGGTGGCGGGTGTCGCAGTGGTCGAAGCCGGTTTCGAGGAAGGTGACGCCGGTGTAGCCGGGTACGGCCGGGGACAGGGCGGGTCGCACGCGGGACCAGGCGCCGTCGGCGCCGACGACCAGGTCGAAGTCCTCGGTGGTGCCGTCGGCGAAGTGGAGCCGGCAGGTGCCGTCCGTGAGCGGGGTGGCCGCGCTGACGGCGCGCCCCCAGTGCACGGTGCCTGCGGTGAGCGAATCCAGGAGCAGGCCGCGCAGTTGGCCTCGGTCAATCTCCGGCCGGGCGCCGGAATCGGAGTCGGCGTCGGGGCCGGGGCCGGGGTTGGGGTCGGGCTCGAGGCCGCGGTCGGGGCCGGCCGGCGGGCCCTGCTGGGCCAGGGGTTCGGCGGTCGCGGGGTCGAGAACGCGCCACTGGTCGCCTTCGGGGCGGGCGAGGGCCTGGAAGCGCTCCAGGAGCCCCGCCGCGCACAGGGCGGCCTGGCCGGTGTCGGCGTGCAGGTCGAGGGTGCCGCCCTGGGGGCGGGCGTCGGGGCCCGCCTCGCGTTCGAAGACGGTGACGCGGCGGCCGTGCCGCTGCAGGACTCGGGCGCAGGTGAGGCCGCCGAGGCCGGCGCCGACGATGGCGATGCGGAGGTCGCGGGCATGGTTCATGACAGGCGCGAGTGCCTCTCGGGAGGTGGGTGCGGGTCGCCGGGAGGTCCGGCACCACCAAGAAAGCACACTCACTGAATAAGTGCAATGACTACACTTTCGCAGTGGGTTCACCTCACGGTAGGGTGGGCGAGTGACCGAAGCGACCGGGCGCCGCGAGCGCAAGAAGGCCCAGACCCGCCAGGCCCTGGCTGACGCCGCACTCGAACTCTTCCTCGAACGCGGCTACGACCAGGTCGGCGTCAAGGACGTCGCCGACGCCGCCGACGTCTCGGTCACCACGCTGTTCAAGCACTTCCCCGGCAAGGAGGCCCTGGTCTTCGACCAGGACGACGACCTGGAGGCGGCCCTGGTCGCCGCCGTACGCGAACGCCCCCCGGGCCGGTCCGTCCCCGAAGCCCTGCGAGAGCACCTCCTGCTCGGGCAGACCCGCTTCGCCGTCCACTCCGCGGACCCCCGCTTCGCCGCCTTCCTGCGCATGGTGCAGGACACCCCCGCCCTGCGCGACTACGCCCACCGCATGTGGACCCGCCACGAAGCGGCCCTGGCCGCCGCCATCGCCGAAGCCGCCGGCGCGCCCCGGGACGACGTCCGCTGCGCCGCCCTGGCCCGCTTCGCCCTGGAGGCCCGCAGCCTCATCCAGCGCCACCCCGACCCAGCCCGCGCCGCCGACGAGGTCTTCGCCCTCCTCGAACACGGCTGGACCGCCTCCCACCAGGGCACCTGACCGGGGCGCGGCGGCCGCCTCCCTCGGTCGGCGCTGGGCGAGGAGCACCGCGCGCTGCGCTGGGCTAACGAGGAGGTGCGCCGGGCGCCGCTCCAGGAGCGCTGCTACCGGCAGCTGCGCCGGGTGCCGGCGGAGGAGTCGGGGATGGACCCGGCCGCCGAGGACCGGGAGCCGTACCTGTCGTTGCTGCGCTCTCGTGCCGTCGCCGTCGCCGGTGGCGGTGGCGGTGCGGACGGTGGACCCGATGCTGATGGGCGGCCCGTGCGTGATTCGTGTTGCGGAGGTGTTGCGGCGCGCGTGGCGGGGGGCTGCCCGTAGTAGCGTCTGCGCGTGAAGTCGCGCGTGGTGCGCGGTTTTTGGCGATGAGTGCTGCGGGACGGGGGCCGGGCTCGGGAAAGGGGTGGTGGGTGTGGGACGAGCACGCGTGACGGCGCGGGTGATCGTGCACCCCGGTGTGGAGGACGTGAGCGTCCAGCAGGTGTTGGAGGCCCTGGCCGATCCGGCGAGGCGCTCGGTGGTGCGCACTCTGGCGCACGCGGGCGCCGACCTGAGCTGCGGCTCCTTCGACCTGCCGGTCGGGCGCTCGACTTCCAGTCACCACTTCTCGGTACTGCGCGCGGCCGGGGTGCTGCGCCAGTACTACGTGGGCACCACGAAGATGAACACGCTGCGCGCCGAGGAGTTGGAGCGGCGCTTCCCGGGCCTGCTGTCGGCGGTGGTGGCCGCCGCCGACGCCGAGGCCCGGGACGCTCCCTGACAGTGGCCGGTGCCAGTCGATGGACAGTCAGCGGTACGCCGATGGTCAGTCGGTGACAGTCACGACGATCTTGCCGACCTGGGTGCCGGCCTCCAGGTAGCGGTGGGCCTCGACGATGCTGTCCAGGCCCTCGAAGACGCGGTCGACAGCGGGGGTGAAGGTGCCGTCGGCCAGGCCGGCGGTGATGAACGCATGGCCGCGGCGCAGCCGTTGGGCGTCGCGGCTGACCTCGTGGATGGTGTAGAAGCGGCTGCTGACGGGGGCGAAGGTGTCCTGGCCGGGCATGGGGGTGTCGCGCATGTCCAGGCGCCCGTAGACGATCAGGTGCCCGCCGGGGGCGATGGTGCCGGCGAGGGTGTTGACACCCGGTCCGGCAACGGCGTCGAAGACGGTGCGCACGCCTTCGCCACCGGTGATGTCCCGCACGCGGGCGGGCAGGTCCTCCTCACCGGTGACGATCACGTGGGCGGCGCCGGCGTCCAGGAGTTGCTGAGTCTTGGCGCGGGTGCGGGTGGTGGCGATGGGCACGGCACCGATGCGCCGGGCGATGCGGATCGCGGCCAGGCCCACGCTGGAGGCAGCGGCGGTGAGCAGCACGTGGTCGCCGGGGCGTAGGTGGCCGTCCTCGGCGAGGGCGCCGTAGGCGGTCAGGTAGGGCATCCAGGTGGCGGCGCCCTGGACGGCGCTGAGTTGGGCGGGGCGGTGAACGGCGGCGCGGGCGGGGACGAGGGCGTGGGTGGCGTAGACGCCGTAGTCGTTCTGGTCGAAGGCGGGGACGGAGTCGACGGCGTCGCCGATGCGGAAGCCGGTGACCCCCTCCCCGACGGCGTCCACGGTGCCGGCGGCTTCGTAGCCGGGGGTGGCGGGCAGTTGCGGCTGCTCCAGGTAGGTGCCGGCGCGGTAGAGGGCCTCGGCGCGGTTGAGTCCCAGCGCCTGGACCCTGATCCGGAGTTCGCCCGGCCCGGGCTGGGGCAGGGGCGTCTCGCGGACGGTGAGGACCTCGGGTGCGCCGGTGGCGGTGAAGACGACTTTCCTGGGCATCGCGAACTCTCCCCTTGTCGACTGTGGGCCGGTGTGCGGTCCGCTTTCCACCCAAGCGGTGGCACGGCTCGCTGTCAAATTTCTATGGATGTCGAACAAAGGGGTGGAGGCAGTGGCCGTCCGGTAGTTGATGTCCCGCCACCTGCTTTTCGCAGGACCGGGAGAGGGCGTGCCGGGGGGTATGAATGGCGTACGGGGCGGGGGGGTAGGGTGGTCGTCCATGATCGAGGACGACGACCGGGGGTGGGCCGGCACGCGCCGGTGGGTTCAGGGCGTGCTCGCACCCGGTGAGCGGATCGTGGGGGTGCGGGAGCTCAAGGGCGGGTGGACCTCGCGGATGCGCCGGCTGGACGTCGCACCCGCCGACAACGGCGGGAGTGTCGGTCGAGGCGGTGGCGGTGACGGCGATGGTGTCGGTGTCGGTGTCGGTGGGCAGGGTTACCCGCTGGTGCTGCGTTCCTTCGTCAAGCCGTTCTACCGCCGCCACGCCCCGGGCCTGCTGGCCCGGGAGGCCGATGTGCTGCGCCTGCTGGAGACCAGGAGCATCCCGGCGGCCCGGCTGCGGGCGGTGGACGCGACGGGCGAGCACTGCGAGGATCCGTCGCTGGTGATGACCCACCTGCCCGGCAGTGTGCGGGTGCACGAGGACGGCGACGTGGCGCGCCGCACCGTGCTGCTGGCCGGGCAGTTGGCGGCCGTGCACGCCGTGGCGGTGCCGGAACAGGAACGCCCGCGTGCCTGGCAGGCGTGGACCTCGCCCGAGCGCGTGCAGATCCCCGCCGCGACCGCGCGTCCGCGCCTGTGGGAGCGGGCGGTGGAGGCGATCGACCGCGAGGCGCCCGCGCACCGGGGCTGCTTCCTGCACCGCGACTTCCACCCGGGCAACGTGCTGTTCACCGGCAGCGGTGAGCAGTTGGCGGTCAGCGGCGTCGTCGACTGGGTGGAGACCTCCTGGGGCCCCGCCGACCTGGACGTCGCCCACTGCTCCACGGCGCTGGCCCTGCTGCACGGCGTGCCGGCGGGCATGGCCTTCGCCGACGCCTACGAGCGGGCCGGGGGCGTCCTGACCACCGGCGGGGACCACCTGTACTGGCGGCTGCTGGACGCCCTGGCGTTCGCCCCGGACGCGCAGAAGGTCGCCGTGCCCTGGCGCGAGCTGGGGCGCACCGACCTGAGCGCGCCGGTGCTGGCGGGGCGCCTGGAGGACTACCTCCAGGCAGTGTTCGAGCGCTACGCGTAGTTAGTCCGGGGGGCGAAATCGCGCCTGGTGCCGCAGTCGTCGGGCTTGGCCCCGTGGAACGAGCCGGGCACGTTCAGCCAGGAAAACGAAGTGCAGGTGCATCCCAGCAGGCCGGCTGCGCCCGAACGGCCCGCTACGGCCCGGGGCCGGGGAGTGCCGGGTGTTGATCGACGCGGGCCCGGCTCCGTACCATCGCCCAATGGAGCACGACGACCTTCCGACCCTCGAACTCGCCTTTCCCGGGCCGGAACGCGACCGGGGCGTGGCGGCGATCCTGAGCGGCGACAAGACCGCTCTCACCGGCCTGCTGGAGATCTACGAGCACGCCCGCGAGGCACTGCCGACGGCCGGACAGCGCTTCTCGGTGCTCGACTCCGCGGGCCGCCCGGCCGTCACGATCGAACTCCTCGACGTACAGGTCGTAGCCATGAAGGAGATCGACGACGACTTCGCGCGCGCCGAGGGACGCGGCTACGCCGACGCCGCCCAATGGCGTACCGCCCACGAGGAGTTCTTCCGCAGCGAGGGCGTCAGCGCCTTCCTCGGCCGCACCCCGGCCATCGGCGACGACACCCTCGTTGTCGCCCAACGCTTCCGCGTCGCCGACCCCACCACCCCGAACCCGGCGCGCCCCCAGCGCTCCTGACCACCCGGCCCGCGACCACAGCACACCGGCACACCTCTCGGGCAAGCGGGCCCGCCTACTTCCCCTGCCCCACCAGGCGCCACCACCAGGTCACCGCGTAGGGCCTCGCACGCCTCCCCGCCATTCCTGACAATCTGCCCCCACTGACGCGTCCGCGAACGCCGCACATCAGCAAGCCCTTGCGACAGCGAGCCCTGGACGTGAGAAGTCGGACCCGCCGACTTCTCACGCTCCCCCACCCCACCGGCGAGCTCGCCCGGCAGCGGCGAAGCGGCAGACACTTCCCAGAGATAAGAGCGCAGTGGCGCCCAGACGGCATCCCCGTCACCGAATGCACCCGCAGGGGTCGGGCCACCGGCCTTGAGACAGCAGGTCCAAGCGCAGGAATCCGGACCCACCGACGTGCCTTGTGTCCCCGGATCGGCACACCCGACTCCACAACCTCCTCCTCCTCACCAGCCAACACGGTCACCTCGCCAAGGTGCGGCCGTGGAAGAAGTCCCCTGGTTCGAGCACCACAAGGACGACCTGTCCTCCGCGGAGCAGGAGTTCGTGGCAGCCCAGCGGGTGATTCGGATCGAACTCCGGGCGCTTGGGAAACAACGCCGAGAGCTGGTCCCACAGCGGCTCGAACAGAGATGACGGCATGCTTCACGCCGGCGGCGCGACCCCCGACTCCGGGCTGGAAAGGCCTCAACGCCCGCCAGCGGCGCGGTGCATGGCGCGGCGGGCGCGTTGGGGCGCGGCGTCGTCGCGTTGGAGCTGGATGGCCTGGTTGGCGGACATGGCGATGCCGTTGAGCTCGAAGGCGATCTGGGCCGGGTCGGTGTCGGGCGGCAGGTCCCCCGTCTCGACCGCCGCCGCGGCGAGGTGTTCGAGGTAGGCCAGCCAGCGGCCGGCGGCCTGTGCGACCGCGTCGCGGACCGGGCCGGGACGGCCGTCGAACTCCGTGGCCGCCGCGGTGAGAAAGCAGCCGCCCTCGGCGATTCCGCCGTGCTCGAGGTAGTCGATCCAGGCGTCGCACAGGTGGCGCAGCCGTTCGATGCCCGTCGCGGTTCGGGGCACCCTGGCGGGAACCAGTTGCCGGAACTGCTCGACGGCGGCATCGAAGGTGGCCAGTTGAAGTGCCTCCTTGGAGCCGAAGTGCCCGTACACGCCGGCTTTGCTCATCTCCAGGTCGTCGGCGAGGCGCCCGATGGTGACCCCCTCGAGGCCGTCGCGGGCGGCGATCACCACGGCGCGGTCGAGGATCCTTGCCCGGGTGTCGCGGGCTTCTGCGGCTGAGCGTCGAGGCATGCCCAGATTTTAGCAAACGCCCGTGCGCTAATGACATACGAACGATCGTACGTTAAAGGCCGACGTGACACGCCGGCGGCAACCGCCGCCCGCGTCGCACGCCGACCACAGAACGAGCAGGAGGCGACAGGATGCGGATACGACGACTCGGCTGGGCGGGAATCGAGATCGAGGCAGCCGGAGGACGCGCCGTCATCGACGCAGTCACCGCGATGCCCCAACTGGCCCACATCATCGGCCCGCCCCGCACCGAGCTCCTGCCGCCGGCAGGACCGGTCGACCTGGCACTCGTGACCCACCTGCACGAAGACCACACCGACGCGGCCGCCCTCGCCGCGGCACTCGCCCCGGACGGGATCCTGCTACGCCCCGCGCCCGCCGAGGGCACCGCGCGCGAGACCCCGGACACCGCCGCCGCCGAAGCCGGCCTGGCCGAGCACAAGCTGCCCGCGATGGTGGTGGAGCCCTGGCAGAGCGTCAGCGCAGGGCCGTTCACCGCGACCGCCGTTCCCGCGGTCGACGGGCTCGGCGCACCGCAGGTGTCCTGGGTCGTAGAGGTGGGCGGTCGCCGGATCCTCCACTGCGGAGACACCCTCTTCCACGGGCACTGGTGGCGGATCGCCCAGCGCCTGGGCCCGTTCGACGCGGCCTTCCTGCCGGTCAACGGAGCCGTGTGCACCTTCCCGCACCTGCACCCCGCGAGCCCGTTCCCCGTCGACCTCGACCCCGCCCAGGCGGCTGCGGCAGCCCACCTGCTGGGCGCCCGGATCGCGGTGCCGATCCACTACGACACTCTCCACACGGTCGGGGTGTACGAGCAGATCGACGACCCGTCAGGGGCGTTCACCACCGCATGCGACGAACTCGGCGTGGTCAGTCGGGTGCTCGACCCCGGTGGCACCCTCGACCTGCCCGCCGGCAAGGGCGACGCCGGGAACGATAGGACAGCGGTTGATTCTCTGCCCCATGACTGAACCGAACGCCGATCCGGAGCACATACTCGACGACCTCCTCGCGGGAAGGCCCGGCATCCTCGAGCTGACGCGGGCGCTGACTTCCGCCGAGCCCCGCTCGTTCCGGCCGCTGCTCGCCGACGAGGACCGGTCCAGCCCCTACGATCTCGACGGGCTCGACGACTACGAGCGGGAGCAGGTTCGCCGCGGGGCGCTGCTCGTCCTGGCCGACGATTTCGTCGACGAGACGGAATGGGGCGGCGACGACATAGCGGTGGGATTCCGCCGGGCAGACGATTTCTCCGAGGATTTCGAGGAACTCGTCACACTCATCTCGGCGCACTACGGCGAGGCTGTCGAGAACGCAGATGAGCTGCGTTACTCGGATTCCGGCAAGGCGGCCTACTGGCGAGCGGGAGAGTCGACGTTGGTGCTCCAAGTCTTCGTCAACTACCCCGGCGGCAATATCGAGCTCCACCTCTGGCTCGCGGCGATCGCCGACCAAGCGTGAGCCCCGGCCCGCCGCCGAACTCCACCGCGTCGGGCTTTGCCGGCGCGGCCGGAGCGCGCCGCTGCTGGGCCGGTAGGTCCGCCGCTGCTCGGAACGCGACGGCCTGGCCGTCGACTTCTACCTCTACCTCGCCGCCGCGTTCGTCACCGTCCGCGCACTCGTCCGGGAGGCCAGCGCCCCCTACCGCTGGGACACGACCCACCACACGGCGCCTGAAATGTCGCCAATCCTCGGTCGCTCCGCCCCGCGGGAGGGCCGTGCGGCACCGGCCGGGGCGGGCCCCGGGCCCGGGGCGGGAACTGCGGGTGCGGGGTGCGGACGGCGGGTGGTACGAAGCCGGGTACGGACGACCTGGTCACCGAACTCCTCATCCTTCACCCGCCGACCACGCGCCAGGCCCGGCGCCTCCTGGGCGGTGACCCTGGCCCCGACGGGGCCGTGGGCGCCGGGCCACCCCGCCGACGGCGACCTCGTCGGGGCCCGCCGTACCTGCGGGTTTGCGCGGACGACAGCGACCCGCAGGGCACCGTCACCGTCGGCTACGGGCTGGTGGCCGCGGCCCGGGGCCGCGGCTACGCCGCGGAGGCGCTGCGCGCACTGCTGGAGCTGGCCCGCGCACACGAAGCGGCACGCGTGGTCGGCGACACCGACCTGGACAACACCGCCTCCCAGCGCGTCATGGCCGCCGCCGGCATGCGCCCCGCCGGGCGCGCCGCGCACCTGGCGTACTACGAGAGCGCCTGGCCACCCGCCCCCTGCCTCCCGGGCCCCGGGGAAGGGGCGGAGCCCGAGCCTGTGGCAGTGGCAGTGGCAGGGGCGGGGGTGCCCAGCACCCAGGCCGGGTAGTGCCGCGCGGCCAGCAGCGGCGAGGGCGGGGCGCCCGGGTGCAGGGCACCGACCGGGAAGAACGCCGCCTGGCAGCGCCGGCACCACCAGCCGCTGCGCCACCGCGCGACCAGGTGCTGCCAGCGCGCCTGCCGGCCCCACAGCAGTTCCTCCTCCCGCCGCCGGGCCCGGCGGCGGGAGAGCATGCGCACCACCATGGCCGCACCCGTCAGCACCGCCGGGCCAACGAGTCCGCCCAGCAGGTAGCCCGCCCGGTAGGCGTCCCCGTAGCGATCCAGGTCCGGACGCGGGCGCAGCAGGGAGAGCACCCCCAGCAGCAGCCACAACGCCGCCAGCACCACCAGCACGGCCACCGCCGCGCTGTCCCGCACGGGCCCGGGCTGCGGGGCCGGCGGCGGGGCCAGGTGGGCGACCGCCGACGGGTCCACGGCAGCGGCCACCACGTCCCCCAGGGCCTCGGGCACGGGCAGGACGTGCTCCCCGCCGGCGCAACCCGGGCATATGACGCTCATCGAACTGTCCACTCCTCAGGAAGACTTGTGCGCGAACGATCCAGGAAGCAGTACACCACGAAGCGCTGACGGTACGTCACTCGATTTCACGAGCCATCGTGGGACAGAAGGATCCATGGGCTCGGGAGGCGGGGCAGGGCGAAGCAGGGCGGGGCAGGGCGAGTCGGGTCGAGTTGCGAACTGCGCTCTGTGCCCGGCACAGCCCGGAAGCCGAATGGCCGCGCGCCCCGGAGGAGGTCGGACGCCGCCCCGGTCCGACCACCACGCAACAGGCGGGGCACGACCCGCAGCGCGTACAAGCCCGGGCCGACGGGGCAAGACACCGCCCACCGCAGACGCCCCGGCGCCGCGCCGACAGCAGACGCCCACACCAAGAACGGCTCCCTCCGGAGTTCCGTCGAACCTGATGTCTCACGCGTCGCGATGTCGAATACTCGAACTGTGCAGGCCTTCCCCATGAACCCGGATCGGCTCGAAGGGCCCGTGCTGCTGCTGGACGACGCCGGCGCCGCGTGGCAGCTCCGGAAGAAGCGAGTCGATCTTCGCGCTGTGCGTCGACTGATGAAGGACCCCGCCTCGGTCGTCGTGCTCGGAGAGAGCGGCGGGACTCGCCCCCGGCTCGTCGTCGATGGTGAACGCCCGATGCTCTGGGGCATGGTCAAGGACGACTACAAGGGGTCTGGCGGAAGCCGAACGGCAGGACGCTACCTGGCGCACGAGTTCCGCACGCATGCCGACCGTCGCATGCTCTACCTGGAAGAGCACTGCTGACAGCGGCACCGGTCACGCCCGTTTGGGGATCCGGGTGCGGAGAGGCCGGAACGAGGCCCGGCGGCCAAGGCACGTGCGTGGCAGGGGATTCGGGTGGCGCCCGCCCAGTCGCAGGCGCCGGGGCCCCGGGGGCCGGGACCGCCGCTCGCGCGGGCCGACGTCGGAAGCTGCGGCCGCGCCCTTGTGGAACGGTGCGGGCGGCACGCCGCGCCGACGCGGCACGGGCCGCGGACACCGGCAGGGACGGCACCCGCAACACGACGTCGTCGAAGGCGTCCGGCTCACGAGCTCGCGCCGGCCGTACCGCTCGTCTCCCTCCCCTCGGCGCCGAGGCACTCCGGCCGTCGGCGGCCCGGGCCGGTCTCAGGCGCGGGGCATCGGGCGGTGGGTGGTGGCGTGCAGGTAGGCGTCGACCTGCGTGCGGCGGTAGCCGCCGCGCACCACGGCGAACACCGGGGTGTCCGGGCGGTGGTGCGGCGCCAGGGCGAGGAAGGCGTCCACCGCGCCCGTGTCGTAGCCGCGCCAAGCGGTGGCGAAGACGGGCAGCGGCAGCGCCGCTGTCTGCGCATCGAACGCCTCGGTCACCGCCCTGTCGACCTGCCCCGGCGCGTAGCCGCGTGCAACGACCCGGAATCGCGGCCGGGGCTGGCGCCGGTCCGGTGCCTGGGCGAGGTAGGCGTCGACCGCTGCCGTGTCGTAGCCGTGGCGCACCAGGTCGAACCCGCGCCGCCCAGCCCCGCCAGCGGACGCCTCGCCGGGCACGGGCGCCGCGACGGGGGCGGAGGCGGGGTCGAGCCCTACGACGGTGCGGGCGGCGGCCACCGCCCGGTCGACCTGTGCCCGGTCGTAGCCGCGCCGGGCGACCTCGAACCGCGGTGCGGTCGGGCGCAGCTCCGGGGGCAGGGCGAGGTAGGCGTCGACCGCTGCCGTGTCGTAGCCGCGCCGCACCACGTCGAAACTCCCCTGCCCGCCCGCCTGCGCCACCGTCTCGTCCCGCCCGCCGGCCATCCGCCCGCCCCCGCCCGTCCCGTCCAGCGACCGCCTCGGGGGCGCTCGCCGCTCACCGTGCGGCCAGCATCGCACAGACCTCCCCCGTCCCCCACCCGCCGCACAACCGTCGGCCGACAACCGTCGGCCGCGGCCACCGGCCGGGCCTGGGAGGCGGGTGCGGTGTCCGTTCCTCGGTCACCGGCGGTGGGCGCCGGTGGGCGGGCAGTAGGATCGGCGGCGTTGTCATCCGTACACCGCTGGTAGGAGGCTTTTCATGGCTCAGGTCACGCTGAAGGGGAACCCGGTCGAGGTCGGCGGCGCGCTGCCGGCCGTGGGCAGCCAGGCCCCGGCGTTCACGCTGGTCGGCGAGGGTCTCGTGGACACCTCGCTCAAGGACTTCGCCGGTCGGCGCAAGGTCCTGAACATCTTCCCGAGCATCGACACCCCGACCTGCGCGACCTCGGTTCGCACCTTCAACGCCAAGGCGGGCGCGCTGGAGAACACCGTGGTGCTGTGCATCTCCGCGGACCTGCCGTTCGCGCAGGCCCGCTTCTGCGGCGCGGAGGGCCTGGAGAACGTCAAGACCCTCTCCACCCTGCGCGGACGCGACTTCCACGACTCCTACGGCGTGTCGATCAACGACGGCCCGCTGGCCGGCCTGACCGCCCGCGCCGTGGTCGTCCTGGACGAGAACGACACCGTCCTGCACACCGAGCTCGTCGCCGAGATCGCCGAGGAGCCCAACTACGAGGCCGCCCTCGCCGTCCTGAACTGACGCACCGGCCCGGGCCCGTACCCGGACCGCACCCCGACGGGCCCGCCCCGCACTCCCTTCCCGGATGCGCGGCGGGCCCGCCGGTCGTTGGGCGGCCGGTCGTTGGGCGGCCGGTCCGGCGCGCTGCCCGGACCGGCGTTGCAACGTGGCGGGTGTCGTCCGGCGCCGGCGGCTGCTCAGCAGAGGGTCGCGAAGCTGTAGCCGCGGGCCTTGAGGGTGGACAGGATGGTGGGCAGGGCCGCGGCGGTCTGGCTGCGGTCCCCGCCGCCGTCGTGCATCAGGATGACCGAGCCCGGGCGGACGTTCCGCAGCACCCTCGACTCGATCGCCCCCGTCCCCGGCCGGGACCAGTCGGCCGGGTCCACGGACCAGAGCACGATCTGCTTGCCGAGCGCCGCAGCTCGGGAGCGCACCGTTCCGTTGACCGCGCCGTACGGCGGGCGCAGGCACTTCGGGGTTCGGCCGGTCTGCGCCCGGATGGCCTGATCGGTGTTGCCCACCTGGGAGTTGAAGGAGGGCCCGGAAAGCCGGCGCAGGTCCGGGTGCGACCAGGAGTGGTTCTGCACGCTGTGGCCCTGGCGGGCGACCTGCGCCGTGAGCGAGGGGTGGGCGGCGACGTTCTCCCCGATCTCGAAGAAGGTCGCGTGCACCCCGTAGCGGCTGAGGATCGAGAGGATCCTCGGGGTGTAGGTGGGGCTGGGGCCGTCGTCGAAGGTGAGGTAGACGACCTTGCCACTCCCTCCCCCGCTCCCGGTCATCCCGGCCCCGGCCGCCCCGGCGGCCTCCGCCGTCCCGGTGGGTACCGCGACCACCGCCCCCGCCACCAGCGCCACGGCCAGGGCGCCGATCGTGGTCCGGACCCTTCCGACTCCCCTGCGCCCAACGGGTCGTACCGCCATGCCTGCCCCCTGACGTCGGAAACTGCCGCGTACCGGCCAGTCTGCGCCGACGACCGCCGAGGTCGCGACCCCACCGAGGACGAAAGGGGGTGAAATCGGCCAGCCGGCTGGCGTATTGACGGAAGGCGGACAGCGGAGCGCCCCCGGCTGGCCGACCGGCTCTGCCGGTGGCCTCAACTCCCCCCGCGCGAAACCGGTTTCAGCGCGAGTCGCGGCCGTGCAGGACCAGGGAGCGGGTGAGCGCGAGCAGGCCCGCCGTGCACAGCGCGGTGCGGAGCATGTTCGTCGCGACCCACGCGCCCTCGAACTTCGCCCGCATGGCGGCGAGGTCGTGGATCCGGGCAGGGTCGCCGGCCGCCGCCAGCTCGTTGTTCAGCGGGATGTTGACCCCCATCGTCACCATCAGCGCCACCACGTACAGCAGGGTCGCCGCGCCCGCCCACAGCGCGGCCCGCCGACGGCCCGCCTTGTGCTGCAGCCAGGCCGCGACGCCGGTCGCGAGGAAGGCGCCGACGAAGACGAGACCGAACATGCCGTTCTCGATCGACTTGTTGATGTGCCGCATCGCCGTCACGTACGTCCGGTCGTCCCCGGCCGCCAGGCCCGGCATCACCGACACGTCGAAGGCGAAGAACAGCCCCGCCATCAGCCCCATCGCGATGGTGGCACCGACCACCACCGGACCGGCGGCCTTGCTGCGGGTGGTGGCCGTCACCGGCCGGACACTCCCTCGGATCAGGCCGTCGACGGCCGCTCGGGCGGTGGAGGAAGCAGGAGTCGTGGTCTGGTTGGAGCGTATCGGCCATCCTTCGGTTCTGCCGGTCCCCGCCCCTCGCGGGAACCACCTCGCCCGGAGTCCCGGACTGAGAAGCGACCGGCGGACGGAGCGGGCCTCCCTGGGCCCTCGCTGTCGTCCGTCCCGGGTGTCCTCCAGTCAAGTCCACGCCGGGCCCGGCGAACCATGGCCCCCGCGCTCAGCCGCATACGCGAGCGTCTACGACGCCGACGGGGCCCCGGAACCCGGGGCCGCCCGTCCTCCCGCGACCAGCGGAACACACCGGGGCCGTAGCGGACCACGGCTCCCGGGAGGCGGAAAGGTGTGGCGGAGCGTCAACAGCCGGCGCTATGCTCCCCGCGATGAACACTTTCGCTGATCTCGGATCGGAGGCCCCGCTCGCGCAAGGTGAGTGCTGATGCTCACTCACACCGCGAACGGGGGCGACTCCCGACTTTCCTTCTGGCGGCGCGTACGCGAGTACGCCGTGCCGCCCTCCATGATCGAGGCTGCCACCGCACGTCGGCTGTCCGGCGACTGGGCCTGCGCCGCCGCCAACGTCGAGATCGACTTCCAGCTGCCACGCGTCGCCCGCGCCCACGGCCGGGAGTTCGCCGAGCGGCTACGGGGTGACCTGCGCTGCCTGGCACCGGACCTGCTGCGCTGGCACCTGCCCAGAACCGCACCCGACGGGCTGCTGCGCGCCGGGCTGACCGTGCCCCTGGTCCGCTACCCGGGCGAGCGCCCGGTCCACCTGGTGGTCCGGACACCGCCCGCCTGGGCGGAGTACGGGCAGCGGATCAGCCTGGCGCTCTGGGACGGATCCTCGGACGGTCCCGCCCCGCATCCGCACCCACGCCCCAGCCGCCGGTTCCGGCTCGACCTGCACCGGCACCTCTGGGACGCTGACCGCAGCGGGGAGTTGGCGCTGCGTGCCGGTCTCGGACGGCCCGCCGAAGGGCCCCAGGACCGGCCCCGGGACGGACCTGACCGCTACGGGCTGCGCCACGCCGTCGACCGCTGGGCCGCCGAGGCGGAGGTCCTGCTGCGCGCCGAGGGACGCCAGCCCGGGCCGGTCGTGGTCCGCCTGGAACACGGCCGACGGCTGCTCCTCACCCCGAACCGGCCGAACCGGCCGAACCGGCTGGACGACCCGAACGACCCGACCCAGCCGGACGGGCCGCCCGAGGAGGCCGCCGACGACCTCCGCTCCCTGCCGCTGCTGCCCGACGCGGCGACCTGGGTGCTGCCCGACGTCGACCTGCTGCGCAGCGACGCGATCGAGCCCGACCGGCTGCACCCACTGGTGGCGGCCGCGCTGGCGCCCGGCCACCGAGCCGACCGGCGCCGTCAACCGACCGCCGGACAAAGGCTGGTGGAGTGCCGCGGTGCTCAGCACCGGATCGCCGTCGTCGACGGAGTGCTGACCGCGCTCGACCACGACCCGGCCCAGCTGCGGCGCGAGGAGCTGCTGGCCTCGCTGTCCGGCACCCCGCTGCCGTGCCTGCGCGCGATCGACCAGGCGCACCGCGATCCGGCCGAACTGGCCGGTGTGCGCGAGCGGTTGGACCACGGCGACACCGCCGGGGCGCTGGCCGTGGTGGAGGGCCTGCTCGGCCCGCAGGCGGCGCTGCGCGACGGCCCACTGCGGGACCAACTCGCGGCGGCGGCGGAACGCCGGGTCGCCTACGGCCTCTACCGGGCCGGCCTGACCATCGACCAGCGAGTCAAGGCCGTGCAGAGCGAGGCCTCCTACGCCCACTACCGGACGCCGGTCCGGGACTGCTATCGGACCATCGGCTTCCCGTTCCCCCGGCGCCCTCGCACCGCCACCCGCTGAAGCCCTGAGCGCCTTGGCGCCTGGGCGCCTTGCTTCCGACCTCCCAAGGTGATCACCCATGCCCATGCCCATGCCCACGCCCGTATCCACGCCCACCCCCGCCCGGCTCGACGTCGCCCGCCAACTGCTCGACCTGCTCGCCGACACCCGCACCGAGCCCCGCCCCGACGACCAGCTGGAGGCCCTCACCCTCGCCGTGGCCGCCGATCTGCCCGTCCTGCTCTGGGGTGAGCCGGGCATCGGCAAGACCGCGGCCCTCAACCAGCTCGCCGAGGCGCTGGACCTGCCGCTGACCACCGTCATCGCCAGCGTCCACGAGCCGTCGGACTTCTCCGGGCTGCCCGTCGTCGGCGACGACCCGGCGCAGCAGGGCGTCCCGCTGGCCCCGCCGGACTGGGCGGTGCGCCTGGTCCGGGCCGGACGCGGGCTGCTGTTCCTGGACGAGCTGTCCACCGCGCCGCCCGCCGTCCAGGCCGCGCTGCTCCGACTGGTCCTGGAGCGGCGCATCGGTGCGCTCCAACTGCCGCCGGGCGTAAGGATCGTGGCGGCCGCCAATCCTCGTTCGTCGGCGGCCGACGGGTGGGAGCTGAGCCCGCCGCTGGCCAACCGGTTCGTCCACCTGCAGTGGGTGCACGACCACGAGGTGGTGGTGCGGGGCCTCGGTGGGGTGTGGCCGGTCGCCCCGCTTCCGCGGCTCGATCCGGGGGAGCTGTCCGCGGCGGTCGTCTTCGCCCGTCGAGCGGTGTGCGAACTGCTCACCGTGCGGCCGGAGTTGGTACACCGACTGCCCACCAACGAGACCAAGCGCGGCGGCGCCTGGCCGTCCCCGCGCAGCTGGGACATGACGCTGCGGCTGATCGCCTTCGCCACCGCGGCCGGCTCCTCCCGGGAGGTGCTGTCGCTGCTGGTCCGGGGGACGGTCGGGGACGGCCCGGGGCTGGAGCTGATGGCGAGCCTGGACCGGATGGACCTGCCGGATCCGGAGCAGCTGCTCGCCGATCCGGCGTGCGCGGTGCTGCCCGAGCGCGGGGACCTGCGCCAGGTGGTGCTGGACGGGGTGGTGGCCGCGGTGCGCAGCAGGCCGGAGCGCGCGCGGTGGGACGCCGCCTGGGCGGTGCTGGTGCGGGCGTTGGAGACCGGAGCGCCGGACCTCCTGGTCGTCCCGGCCACCACGCTGGCCTCGCTGCGCCGGGAGGGCTGGGAGGTCCCGGCGGCGATCGAGCACCTGGCCTCGACGGTCGCCCTGTCCCGACGGGCCGACCGCGCCGCCGTCCGGGTCGCCGCGCGGACCGACGTGACGGCCGGCCGGTGAGCGCGGGCTCGACGCCGCCGGGCGCCGACGCAACGACCGGACCCGAGCCGGCGCCCGGACCCGCCCCCACACCACGGGACCTCGCCCACAGGGCCAGGCCCACCGCCCGCACGGCCCTGGACGTCGGCAGGCGCAGCCGCCCGGGGACCGGGGAACCGGACGCCGCCGCCACCCCCCAGCCCGGGAAGCTGGACCGCGACAAGCTCTACGCCGCCCGGCTGCAGGCCGTCCGGGCCCGCCCCTACCTGGCGACGGCACTGTTCGCCCTGCACCTGGTGGAGTCCCGGCAGACGCCGACCATGAGCGTGGACCGCTACTGGCGCTGCTACGCCTCCCCGGCCTTCGTCGACCGCACGCCGGTGGAGGACCTGGCCTCGATCTGGGTGCACGAGGTGTCGCACCTGCTGCGCGACCACCACGGGCGCAGCGACCGCCTGGCGCGCGACCTCGGCTTGAAGGGCCCGGCGGACCGGCTGAGGATGAACATCGCCGCCGACTGCGAGATCAACGACGACGCGTTCGGCGACGGGCTGGTCAAACCGGCGGGCGCGCTGACGCCGGAGTTCCTCGACCTGCCCGACGGAGAGCTGATGGAGGACTACTTCCGCGGCTTCAGCTTCGACCTGCGCAAGCCCGGCCTGGCCTGGCTGGACTGCGGCAGCGGCGCCGACGGCGTGGACCGCGACTGGGAGCTCGGCCCGGACGGCGCCCACGGGCTGACCGCCCAGGAGCGCGACGCCGTCCGCTTCCGGGTCGCCGAGGCCATCCGCGGCCGCCCCGGCAACGCTCCGGCGGGCTGGCGGCGCTGGGCCGAGGAGGTGTTCCACCCGCCGCAGCCGTGGCGGCAGCTGCTGGGTGCGGCGATGCGCTCGGCGGTCTCCGGGCCGGGCGCGGGCGGGGACTACAGCTACGGCCGCCCGGCCAGGCGCTCGGTCGGGTTGCCCGGTGTGGTGCTGCCGAGCCTGCGGCGGCGCCCGCCACGGGTCTCGGTGGTGATCGACACCTCGGGGTCGGTCTCCGACCGGGAGCTGGGCAGTGCGCTGCTGGAGGTGGCCGCGATCGGCCAGGCGGCCGGCGGCCGCCACGACCAGGTCACCGTGCTGTCCTGCGACGCGGCCGCCCAGGCCGTCGGACCGCTCTGCCGGGCGGCGGGCATCCCGCTGGTCGGCGGCGGGGGGACGGACCTCCGGACGGGCTTCGCGGCGGCACTGCGGACCCGGCCGCGACCGGACGTCGTGGTGGTGCTGACGGACGGGCAGACGCCCTGGCCGGCGGTGGCGCCGTCGTGCCGTACGGTGGTCGGCCTGTTCCGGCGACCGAGCCGGTACAACGAGAACAGGGGCGAGTACCGGCCGGACGCTCCGCCGGACTGGGCGCGTGTGGTCACCATCGGCTGAACGGCCGCCGCGCACGACAGAAGCACCACAGAAGCGCCACAGAAGCGCCGGGGGGAGGGGTCAAAAGAACCCCCCTCCCCCGGGCGACACACGGCTCAGCGGACCATGACCGCCAGCACGCTGCGCCAGTCCTCCCCCGGCTCCGGCTGCAGCGCGGCCGCCAGGGTCTCCGAGCGGTAGTGCCAGGGCCGTCGCAGCTCCGGGTCGGCGTCGGCGCTCAGCTCCACCGCGCTGCCCGACCCGAGCAGCCGGATCAGCTCGGTGCTGAACTCCGCCCAGGACACGTGCCCGTTGACCGCGTTGACGATCCGGCCCGCGGCGGGGCCGTCGGGGAGGATGCAGGCGGCGAGGGCGCGGGCCAGGGCGGCGGAGTGCACCCAGGCGGCGCCGTTCCACTCGCTCTCCCCGTCGGCTCCCGAGGCGGGCAGGACGATGGGCCGGCCCGCCAGGGCCGCCTGGTAGAGCTCACCGGTCGAGCCCCAGCGGAGCTGGTCCCGCAGGCGCTGGTGTGGGCCCCAGACGATCGGGGCGCGCACCACGGTCGCCGGGCCGTGCCCGGTGGCCTCGGCGGTCTCGAACAGCATCCGCTCGCAGTCCAGCTTGGCCTGCCCGTACGCGGTGACCGGCGAGCCGCTGGGAGCGCCCTCGGCGACGTCGGTACCGGTCGGCCGGCCGTACGCGTCGATGCTGCTGACGAAGACGAACGGGCCGCCGGACCAGCCGTCCAGCAGGGTCCGCATGGCGGCGACGTCGGTCTCGTGCTCGGTGAAGGTGCAGGCGGCGTGGATGACGGCGTCCACGCCCTTGACGGCGCGCTGGAGGCTGTCGAGGTCGGCGAGGTCGCCCTCGGCGATCTCGGCGCCGTGCAGGGCCGGCAGGTGCGCCGACTCCGGACGGACCAGGACGCGTACCGGCCGCCCCTGGGCCATCAGCTCCTGCAGCACCGCGGCGCCGACCCCGCCGGTGGCGCCGGTGAGCAGGACGGTGCCGGTGCGGGGCTCGGCGCTCGTACGGTCGCCGGCCCGGGCGATGGCGGCGCGCCGCTCCTCCTCGCGGGCGGCGAGCAGGGCGGCGAGGGCGCGCGGGGTTCGGTGTTCCAGGATGTCGAGGCCGGTGAGCGGCAGCCCGGCGCGGGTGCGCAGGCGTTCGGCGAGCTGGACGGCGACCAGCGAGTGCCCGCCGAGCGCGAAGAAGTCCCCGTCGGCGGGCGGGAGGCTGCCGAGCAGTTCACCGAACGCGGTCCGGACCAGCTCGAGGGGGCCGGTCCGCTCGACGACGGGAGCAGCGACGGGAGCGACGGCGGGAACGGCCCCGGGCAGCCGGTCGCGCTCGACGCCGCCGTCCTCCCCGCGCGGGATCCGGTCCAACAGCGTGACGGCTAGCGGGAGTTCGGCGACCGCGACCGAGCCACGGAGCCGGGAGCGCAGGTCGGTGCCGGTGGGGGCGACCGCTCCGCGGACCACCGCGTAGGCGAGCGGGGGGCCGTCGACGGTCTCGACGACGGCCGCGTCGGCCACCCCGGGGGCGGCCAGCAGCGCCTCCAGCACCGGGTGTCGGTCCTCGGCGGACACCAGGAGTTCGCCGGGCAGTTCGGTGAGCGGAAGCTCCGCGTCCTCGGCCACCGCCCGGAGCACCGCGGCGAAGGCGTCGGCCAGCCGGGCGGCGGTGGCCTCGTCCAGTGCGTCCCGGTCGTGCTGGACCAGGCAGCGCGGCCGCGGGCCGTCCTCCAGCACCAGGGTGAGGTCGAACTTGGCCAGCTCCAGGTCGAGTTCGACGTCCTCGGCGTCGAGCCCGGGCAGGTTCAGCGGCGCCGGGGGCTGGAGGACGTCGCAGCTGGCCGACAGCAGCGGGGTACCGTCGGCGCCGCGCGCCGCCGCGCCGAGGCGCTCGACCACCAGGTCGAAGGGCACCTGGTGGTGCTGCTGGGCCTCCAGCAGGGCGCCGCGCACCAGGGCGAGCGCGTCGGCGAAGGACTCGCCGCCGCCGAGTTCGGCCCGCACTGCGAGGGTGTTGACGCCCAGGCCCACCGTGCGGCGCAGCTCGGGCCGGGCTCGCTGGCCGCTGGCGCAGCCGAGGGTGAGGTCGTCCTGGCCGGCGGCGGTGCGCAGGGTGGCGAAGGCGGCGGCGAGGACTACGGCGAACAGGGTGGCGCCGTGGCGGGCACCGAGCTGCCGCAGGCTCTCGACGGTGGCGGCGTCCAGCGGGGCGGTGTGCAGGGCGGCGCGGCGGGCGCGGG